>NZ_LYMK01000020.1 GCF_002157355.1 Variovorax sp. JS1663
GGTTCACCACATAGGCGTTGTGGTGCTTGCCGTAGTGGTACTCCAGCGTTTCCTTGGAGTACTCGGGGGCCAGCGCGTCCAGGGGGTACGGAAGGGGTGGGAGGACGTGTTCCATGTCTTTTCTCGCAGGTTGGTTGTGGGGACGACGCATTCTAGAAAGGAATCAAGACGCTCGCGTCGGACGCAGTCCCGTCGTATCCGTCCGCCCGACTGTCATGTCGGCCGTGCCATCGAGCAGCCTCGCCCGCACGGCGTCGCCCGGTGCCATCTGCTGAACGCTGGTGACTGCTTTGCCGTCCGCGTCCGTGAGCCAGGCATAGCCGCGCTCGAGGACCAGGGCTGGATCCAGCAGTTGCAGCCGCAGCGCCGCACGCTCGAGCCGCTCCCTGCGTTGCAGCAGCGCGCGCGCAAACCGCTGCGGCAGCACCGCCTCCAGACCCTGCTGCGCCTGCGCGAGCCGCTGGATGCGCGACTGCGCGCCATAGCGCAGCCGCTGCGCGTGCTGCGCCAGCCGCAACTGCTGCCGCAGGACCAGCGTCGAAGGTCGCGCCAGCCTCCCGGCCGCATCGTCGACGCGCTGATGCAGCGCATCGAGACGCCCCGACAGCGCACCGCGCAGCCGCTCCTCCAGCAGCACCAGCGCGCTCAGCCAGAGTTCACGCGGGGCCGCCACCAACTCGGCGGCGGCGGTGGGCGTCGGTGCACGAAGATCGGCGCAGAAGTCGGCGATGGTGAAGTCGGTCTCGTGGCCGACACCGCTGATGACCGGCACCGGACTCTGAACGATCGTTCGCGCCAGGCCTTCGTCGTTGAAGGCCCACAGATCCTCGATCGAGCCGCCGCCGCGCACTAGCAGAATCGCCTCGACCGGCGGCTGCAGTGCGTAAAGCGCCCGCAGCGAACGCACCAGTTCCGCCGGCGCCCCGTTGCCTTGCACCGCCGCCGGCGCCAGCACGACGGGAATGTGGGGCACGCGCCGCCGCAGGGCTGTCACCACGTCGTGCAGCGCCGCGGCGCCCAGCGAGGTCACGAGCCCGACCGCACGCGGCATGGCAGGCAGCGGCCGCTTGCGAGCCGGATCGAACAGGCCTTCCGCCTCCAGCCGCGCCTTGCGTTGCATGAACTGCTCGAACAGCGCGCCCTGCCCGGCTCGGCGCAAGCTCTCGACCACCAGCTGCAGGTCGCCGCGCGGCTCGTACACGGCCAGGCGCCCGCGGACCTCGACCTGATCGCCATCGCGCGGCGAGAAATCGAGCAGCCCCGCTGCGCGCCTGAACATGGCGCAGCGCAGCTGCCCCGCCTCGTCCTTCAGGGCAAAGTAGCAATGCCCGCTGGCTGCGCGCGAGAACCCGCTGATCTCGCCGCGCACGGCCACCGGATTGAAGCGGGCCTCGAGCGCATCCGCGACGGCACGGCACAGCGCGCCCACAGCCCAGACGCGGGGTCCGGCAGCCGGTGTTTCAGGTCCGTTCATTTCCAGGCAGCGTCAACAGGAGGCCCAGTCGTCCACAACGGAGATGCCACGCACCGGCGCGGCCAGCCATGGACACCACATGCACGAGTTCACGTGCAACACATTGATTTGATTGAAGAAAGTGCTGCTCAAAATTCAGTCGTTCCAAGGCGAGGCCCGTGGAATGGGGCTGCAGCGGAGTTGCCCCGTGGGTTAGCCACAAAGTTATCCACAGAATCTGTGCGTCGTCGCCGACACGCGAATACAAATCGGAACATCTGCCGCCGACGGTGGATAATCGCCGCGCATTTGCAGTCCACGGGCCGGAGGGTTTCTTTGTTTTCGATCATAGTTGCTGCGGGCTGGCCGATCTGGCCATTGCTTGCTTGTTCGGTGGTTGGGCTGGCGCTGGTCATCGAAAGATTCAGCAGTCTCAAGACCGCCAAGGTCCTTCCTCCCAAACTGCTCGACGAGGCCATCGGCGTCTCGCGCAACGCCATACCGGGCCCGGAAGTGGTGACCAAGCTGGAAAGGAATTCAGGACTCGGCGAGGTGCTGGCCGCCGGCTTTCGCGCGTTGAACTCCAACCCCCAGTCGACCGAAGACGATCTGCGCGCGGCCATGGAAGCCGCAGGCCGCATCGTCGCGCACCGGCTGGAACGCTACCTGCCCGCGCTCGCGACCATCGCGTCGGCCGCGCCCCTGCTCGGCCTGCTGGGCACGGTGATCGGCATGATCGAGATCTTCGGCTCGCAATCGCCGAGCACCGGCGCGGTCGGCTCCGGAAATCCCGCGCAGTTGGCTCACGGCATCTCGATCGCGCTGTACAACACGGCCTTTGGCCTGATGGTCGCGATCCCGGCGCTGATCTTCTGGCGCTATTTCCGCACGCGGGTCGATGAATACCTGCTCAACCTCGAATTGGCCGGCGAACGCTTTGCGCGCCACCTGAACACGCTGCGGTCATGAGACGAATGCACTTCAGCCACGGCTCCAAGGAGGAGCCGGAGATCAACCTGATCCCCTTCATCGACGTGCTGCTGGTCGTGCTCATCTTCCTGATGCTCTCGACCACCTACAGCAAGTTCACCGAGATGCAGCTGCGGCTGCCGGTGGCCGACGTGGAAGCCCAGCGCGACTATCCGAAGGAAGTCATCGTGGCCGTTTCCGCCGATGGCCGCTATTCGGTCAACAAGACCCCGCTGGCCGAGCGCAGCGTGGAGGCCGTGGCCGACGCCTTGGGCGCCGCGGCCACCGGCGGCAAGGACAGCGTGGTGATCATCAGCGCCGACGCCAACGCCGCCCACCAGTCGGTGATCACGGTGATGGAAGCCGCGCGCCGCGCCGGCCTCGTGCAGATCACCTTCGCCACCCAATCGGCCGCCAAGGCCGGCCGCTAGCCTTGAGCCTGCAGCAGGCCTGGCTCGGGCGCGGGGCGCTCGTGCGGCTGCTGTGGCCTCTCTCGCTCGTCTTCGGGGCGCTGGCCGCGGTCCGGCGCACTCTTTACCGTCTCCAGATCCTGAAAGCCGAGCGCATCGGCGTGCCGGTGATCGTGGTCGGCAACGTGATCGCCGGCGGATCCGGCAAGACGCCGGTCGTGATGGCCGTGGTGCGCCATCTCCAGGCCCGTGGGCTTCAGACGGGCGTGGTGTCGCGCGGCTATGGCCGCATCACCGACGACTGCCGGGAAGTCGACGAAGACAGCGATCCGTGCGACGTTGGCGACGAGCCGGCCCTGATCCGGCGCGCGACAGGCGCGCCCGTCTTCGTGGCGCGCCGGCGCGCGCAGGCGGCGCGCGCGCTGCTCGCGCACCACCCGGACACGTGCTGCATCGTCAGTGACGATGGCCTCCAGCACCTCGCGCTGGCCCGCGACATCGAGATCTGCGTCTTCGACGATCGCGGCACGGGCAACGGCTGGCTTTTGCCGGCGGGCCCGCTGCGCGAGTCCTGGCCGCGGCGCTGCGACCTGGTGCTGCACACCGGCGCCCGGCCCGCTTTCGCGGGCTTCTCCGCCCGCCGCTCGCTGGCCGGCCACGCCTTGCGCCAGGACGGCACGCCGGTCCCACTCGCCGACCTGGCCGGCCGTTCGCTGGTGGCGGTCGCCGCCATCGCGAAACCGGAGGCCTTTTTCCAGATGCTGCGCGAGCGCGGACTGGTGCCGCAGCAATGCATCGCCCTCCCCGACCATGACGACTTCGCCGACTGGCGCGCCCCACCGGGCGACGGCTATGCACTGCTGTGCACCGAGAAGGATGCGCTCAAGCTGTGGCGCCGCGCGCCCGACGCATTGGCCGTTCCGCTGCTGTTCGAGCCCGAGCCCGCCTTCTTCCGCGCGCTGGACGCGAAGCTATCATCGCCCGATGGACCCCAAGCTGCTTGAACTGCTCGTCTGCCCCGTGACCAAGGGACCGCTCACCTGGAACCGCGAGAAGCAGGAGCTGGTGTCGCGCAGCGCGCGCCTGGCCTATCCGGTGCGAGATGGCATCCCGGTGCTGCTCGAGACCGAGGCCCGCACCCTCTCCGACGAAGAACTGGGACTGTGAGCCTGCAGTGGACTTGCGCTTCACCGTCCTGATCCCGGCCCGGCTCGCCTCCACCCGGTTGCCGGACAAGCCGCTGGCCGACATCGCCGGCCTGCCGATGGTGGTGCGCGTCGCCCAGCGCGCATTGCAGTCCCGAGCCGGGCGCGTCGCGGTGGCCGCCGACGATGCGCGCATCGTCGCCGCCTGCGAGGCGCACGGTATCCAGGTCCTGCTCACGCACACCGACCATCCGAGCGGCAGCGACCGGCTGGCCGAGGCCTGCAAGTTGCTCGGTCTGGCCGACGAGGAGATCGTGGTCAACGTCCAGGGCGATGAGCCGCTGATCGACCCGACGCTGATCGACGCCGTGGCCCGGACGCTGGCCGCACATCCGGACGCCGCGATGAGCACGGCTGCGCACGCGATCGATTCGCTGGAGGATTTCCTCAATCCGAACGTCGTCAAGACCGTGCTCGACGCGCAGGGCAACGCGCTCTACTTCAGCCGTGCGCCCATCCCCTGGTGGCGCGACGGTTTCGCCAAGGGTACGCCCAACGCCCTTCCGACCGCACCCGCGCCCCTGCGCCACATCGGCATTTACGGCTACCGTGCCGGCTTCGTTCGCCGCTTCCCAAGCCTGCCGCCGGCCCCGGTCGAGGCGACCGAAGCGCTGGAACAGCTGCGCGCACTCTGGCATGGGCACCGCATCGCCGTGCACGTGAGCACGCATGCACCCGGGCCGGGCATCGACACACCGGAAGACCTCGAGCGCGTGCGCGCCCTGTTCGCCACGGGCTGACACCGGCGGCCGAGTGCACGGCGTACACCGGGGTGCGTGCTATCCTCGACCTGATTGCGCCCTTGCTGCCGTCGCCTGCGACAGGCAGGCGCGCCAGAAATCGAAGAACCGTCCGAGGACACCATGAGACTGATTTTGTTGGGCGCCCCCGGGGCGGGCAAGGGCACACAGGCCGCCTTCATCTGCCAGAAGTACGGCATCCCCCAGATCTCCACCGGCGACATGCTGCGCGCCGCCGTCAAGGCCGGCACCCCGCTCGGCCTGCAGGCCAAGGCCGTCATGGATGCCGGAGCACTGGTCAGCGACGACCTCATCATCAACCTCGTCAAGGAACGCCTCACGCAGCCGGACTGCGGCAACGGCTTCCTCTTCGACGGCTTTCCCCGGACCATCCCGCAGGCCGATGCGATGCGCGCCGCCAGCGTCAAGCTCGACTACGTGCTCGAGATCGACGTGCCTTTCGCCGACATCATCGAGCGCATGAGCGGGCGCCGCTCGCACCCGGCATCGGGGCGCACCTACCACGTCAAGTTCAACCCGCCGAAGGTCGACGGCAAGGACGATGTCACGGGCGAAGACCTGATCCAGCGCGATGACGACAAGGAAGAGACGGTCCGCCACCGCCTCGACGTCTACAGCCGGCAGACCCGGCCGCTGGTCGACTACTACGCAGCCTGGGCCAAGGCCGAGCCGGAGGCGGCGCCGAAGTACCGCGCCATCAGCGGCGTCGGCACGGTCGAGGAAATCACCCAGCGGGCCCTCGCCGCGCTGGGGAGCTGATCAGGCTGGGCTGGAACGCAGCCCGTAGGCCTTGCCTTCGACGAACAGGTACTCGACGCGCATCACCGCGTCCTGCTCGTCCTTGTGCGTGAAGCCCACCGCGGAGACGGTGGTGCCTGGCTTGATCTCCGCGACCTTCCAGGCTTCCATGCGCGTCAGCGGCGCCAACTCGAGTTCCCATTGCCGCTCGCTGCGTCGAGGCAGCGCGGCGCGCGCCAGCAGGGCCGCGCCATCGACCGGCGCGCTTTGCGCCGGCAGCGTGCGCTTCGCCAGATCAGCCGGCAGCTTGAGTCCCGCCGGCACCTCGATCACCAGCTCGGCATGTGGGTTCTGCCACTTCGTGCGCACCACCTTGCCCTCGAGATAGACCGGGCGGTCCTGGTCGAAGCTGCTCCAGCCATGGTGCGCCCAGGCGAGTTGGCTTGCGAGGGGAACGGATGCGGCGGCAACGAGGATGCGACGACGTTTCATCAGGACGGCTCCTTCTTCATTCCATTCAGTACGCGATCCAGCGGCCGCAGAACACGACGGCCAGCCAGATCGAAGTAGACATCAGCATCTGTATCCGCGCCAGCGCATCGAGTTTGCGCAGGGAGCCGCGGGCGTGGAACCACCCGGCGTTGCAGCCGGCGACCAGCAGCAGGCCCATCTTGATGATGAAGGCGCGGTTGGCCAGCAGGTCCGTCGGCTGGGTAGCGAACATCATCGAGCCGCTGGCCGCCGCGAGCCCGAAGCCGACCAAGGCGATTGAGAGCGACAGCCTGGCCATCGCCGCCACCGGCAAGGCGGCGGCGCGGCCGAACACCCGCATCTCGAGTGCGACGAGGTTGCCGAGCAGCAGCGCAATGCCGACGATATGCACGACCTCCAACGCCGGATAGACCCAGGCGTGCGACTGCAGCGCGGCGAACATGCGCTCAGGCGCCGCCGGCCTCGGTTGCCATCAATTCCAGCACCAGGGCAATGCGCGCCTTGACCGGCGTCAGCGCACCCGCATCGCGCAGCGTCGCATCGGGCGTCGGGAGAATGCGGCCCTGCATGCAGCGCGTCGCGCGCACCACGGCGATTCCCGCCGCCTGCGCCCGCAGCGCCGCGGCTTCCAACGCCTCGTGCAGCGTGCCGTTGCCCGTGGCTGCGAGCACCAGGCCCTGCACCGCGCCGGGCGCACCGGCCTGCCGCTGCGCGACCAGTGCATCGACGATGCCGCCGTCCGCTTCCGCATGGCTCAGCAGGATCTCCACGCGCGGCCAGCGCGCCGCCAGGGTCATACGCTCGAAAGCCAGTCGTGCCTGCTCAGCCGGCAAGAACGGCCACTGGCGAAGCTCGCGCAGAGCACCTTCCTCCACATAGGCCACTGGCCCGGCATCGCCGGAACCGAAGGCGTCGACCCGGTAGGTGTGCACTTTCTGCACGTCGAAGGCGCCGTGGACCGCGCCCGCACACACTGCCACCACGCCCCGCGCGCCCACGCTGGCGGCAACGGCGATGGCGTCACGCACGTTCTGGGGCCCATCGGGCGTCAGCGCGGTGGCGGGCCGCATGGCGCAGGTCAGCACGATGGGTTTGGCAGGTGCCAGCACCGACTGCAGAAAGAAGGCGGTTTCTTCCAGCGTGTCGGTCCCGTGGGTGAGCACGAGGCCCACCACGTCGGGCTCGGCCAGCCAATGGGCACAGCGCTCGGCCAGCCGGCGCCAGATCGCGAAGCTCATGTTCTTGCTGTCGACCTGCGCCACCTGCTCGGTGTGCAACACGACGCCCGCAGGTGCCTCGATGCCCTCCAGCAACTGGGTCACGCCCATTTGGCCCGCCGTGTAACCGATGTTGTCGCCGACGGAGGCCGCGCGGCCGGCGATGGTGCCGCCAGTGCCCAGGACGATCACCCGGCGCCTGCTTTCTCTCGTGGAATCCGCCATGGCTTGCCAAAGCTCCGAAAACTGGTTAAAAATACAGATACTGGATGTTCAACCAGTATCGCAGGAGTCGCAAATGCAGTTCGCCGCCAAGCTTACCGCCCGCCAGCAGCAGATTCTGGACCTGATCCAGAGCGCCATCGCCCGTACCGGCGCACCGCCCACGCGTGCCGAAATCGCTGCCGAATTGGGTTTCAAGTCCGCCAACGCGGCTGAAGAACATCTGCAGGCGTTGGCACGCAAGGGCGTCATCGAGCTGGTGAGCGGCACCTCCCGTGGCATCCGTCTCAAGGGGGACGCGCTGCGGTCGCTGAACGAATCGCGCAACAACCAATACTCGCTCTCGCTGCCTGGCATGGCCCAGCTCGCGCTGCCGCTCATCGGCCGCGTCGCCGCCGGCTCGCCGATCCTCGCGCAGGAGCACGTCGACCAGACCTACTACGTCGAGAACACCCTGTTCCAGCGCCAGCCCGACTACCTGCTCAAGGTGCGTGGCATGTCCATGCGCGACGCCGGCATCATGGACGGCGACCTGCTGGCCGTGCAGGCCACCAAGGAGGCGCGCAACGGGCAGATCATCGTCGCCCGCCTGGGCGACGAGGTCACGGTCAAGCGCCTCAAGCGCAACAAGCAGGTCATCGAGCTGCATGCCGAAAACCCCGACTACCCCACGATCATCGTGCAGCCGGGCGAGCCCTTCGAGATCGAAGGCTTGGCCGTCGGCCTGATCCGCAACACGATGCTGATGTAGCCCTGACAAGGCGGGGCGCTCCGCGCGCCCCGCACCAACAGCCGCGACAGGTGGCGGGCGTATGGCTGAAGGGCCATCACCCTGCCGTGGCCGACGACAGCAATCCTGCCTGTGTTCAACCTCTGACCTTCATGGAGTTTCACATGGGAATCGCTCTGCTCAGCTTCGCCGACCTGTTCATGCCGCTGCAATCGCTGGCCACCCGCTGGATGACCTCGCGCCGCAGGCGCACGTCGGGGCTTCGCTACGTGGGCATTCGGCCCAGTTGCGCGGCCCGACCGGGCGCACCCGCAGCCTCTCGCCTGTCCTCCCCGGCCCGCCCGCTGCGTGTGGTGCGCACGGTCGATGCGCAGCCCAGCGGCCGTGGCACCGGCCGGGTCGTGATCTCGGGCCGCATGGCGGATGTCTGCGCCGAGCTCGACCGTCTGGCCGCGCTGGAAGCGGCCGGCACATCAGTGTCCTCCAGCCACCTGCATTGAACCCACGCCCGCGCGCGTCCCCTGCGCGCGGACTTAAACCCACGGGCATCCTGCGCTTCTGTCGCCAGCGCGCAGCCCCGCGGATGGTGCGAGGCACAATGGCATGCCATGAACATCGTGATCCTCGACGACTACCAGGATGCAGTGCGCAAGCTGCGCTGCGCTTCCAAGCTCGATGCGTACGCCGCCAAGGTCTATACCAACACCGTGAAGGGGATCGGGCAACTGTCCGTTCGACTCAAGGACGCCGACGTCATCGTGCTGATCCGCGAACGCACCCAGATCTCCCGCCAACTGATCGAGAAGCTGCCCAAGCTCAAGCTCATCTCGCAGACCGGCCGGGCCGGGCACCACATCGACGTCAATGCCTGCACCGAATACGGCGTGGCCGTCGCCGAAGGAACGGGCTCGCCGCTCGCTCCGGCCGAGCTCACCTGGGCGCTGATCATGGCGGCCATGCGGCGGTTGCCCCAGTACATCAGCAACCTCAAGCACGGCGCCTGGCAGCAGTCGGGGCTCAAGTCCGCGTCGATGCCGCCCAACTTCGGCCTCGGCTCGGTGCTCAAGGGCAAGACGCTCTGCATCTGGGGCTATGGTCGCATCGGCCAGTTGGTCGCGCGCTACGGGCAGGCCTTCGGCATGCAGGTCGTGATCTGGGGCCGCGAGGAGAGCTGCGCCCGTGCGCGTTCCGACGGCTTCCAGGTAGCGCCCAACCGCGAGGCGTTCTTCACCGCAGCCGACGTGCTCTCCGTCCATCTGCGCCTGACCGACGAAACCCGTGGCCTCGTGACGCTCGAGGACCTCTTGCGCATGAAGCCCACCGCGCTTTTCGTCAACACCTCGCGCGCCGAACTGGTCGAACAGGACGCGCTGCTTGCGGCGCTCAACCGCGGGCGACCCGGCCTGGCAGCCATCGACGTCTTCGAGAGTGAGCCGCCTCTGCAAGGCCATGCCCTGCTGCGGCTGGAGAACTGCATCTGCACGCCGCACATCGGCTACGTCGAGCAGGACAGCTACGAGATGTACTTCGGCCAGGCCTTCGACAACGTGGTGAGCTTCATCAAGGGCAGCCCGACCAACATCGTCAATCCGGGCGCGCTGCAGGTGCGACGTTGAAGCGCCCCGCCTTGCCGGCCTCCCTCTGGGCGCTGCTGGCAGGCAATTTCGTGATCGGCACCGGCGTCATGGTGGTGCCGGGTACCCTCAACGAGCTCAGCAGTTCGCTGCAGGTCAGCGCTGCCACCGCGGGACAGTTGATCACCGCGGCGGCAGCGGTGGTGTGCTTCGGTGCGCCCCTGCTCGCGGCCGTCGTTGCGGGCTGGGACCGGCGGGTGCTGCTGGCCTGCACGATGCTGTGGTACGCGGCGGGCCACCTGATCTCGACTCTGATGCCGAGCTTCGGCACTCTGCTCGCGGTGCGCATGCTGACGGTCATCTCCCCCGCGATCTTCACGCCCCAGGCGGCGGCCTGCGTCGGCCTGCTGGTGCCAGTGGAGCAGCGCGGCCGCGCCGTGACCTTCGTCTTTCTCGGCTGGTCCATGGCGTCCGTGCTCGGCCTGCCGCTGGGCGCCTTGATCGGCGGGCACTTCGGGTGGCGCACCGCGTTCGGCATGATCACCGTGCTCTCGCTGCTGAGCGCCGCCTGGATCTGGCGCCAGCTCCCCACCGGAATCCG
The DNA here is from genome assembly GCF_002157355.1 of Variovorax sp. JS1663. GTDB lineage: Bacteria > Pseudomonadota > Gammaproteobacteria > Burkholderiales > Burkholderiaceae_C > Variovorax. Next base: position 10,373 of record NZ_LYMK01000020.1, read on the forward strand.
TCCGCCCGCGCTGACGCGGGCCGCCTGGGCCCAGGTGCTCCGCAGCCCGATGCTCATGGGGGTGGTGGCAGTCACCGCGCTGCAGGGCGGCGGCCAGTTCGTGCTGTTCAGCTATTTCGCGCCCGTGCTTCGGCAGACCGTGGGCGCGAATGCCACCGCGCTCGGCCTGGTGTGGGCCTGGTTCGGCATCTGCGGCCTCGCAGGCAACATGCTGGTGAGCCGCGCCATCGACCGCGTCGGCGCCTCGCGCATGGTGCTGCTCACCAGCTCGCTGATCGCCCTGAGCCTGCTGCTCTGGCCGCTTGGCGTCAGCTTCGCGATGCTGGCACTGATCCTGGTGCCCTGGGGCCTGGGCTGCTTCGCCACCAACTCGGCCCAGCAGGCGCGCCTGGTGTCGATGGCACCGGCGCTCGCGCCCGGCTCGGTGGCACTCAACAGCTCCGGAATCTACGTGGGGCAAGCTGTGGGCGCCGCGGCCGGCGGCTGGCTGCTGGCCCACGACGCGATCGCCTGGATGAGCTGGGCCGGCTTTGCGATGCTGGTGTGTGCCCTGGTACTGAGCCTGGCGGTCGACCGAGCCCAGCGCCGCTCGCCGATGCTCAGCGCTTCTTGATCGGCTTCGGCGCGATCTCGGCCTCAGTGTCCGGGTCGAAGAGCTCGAAGTCGATCACATGCGGATCAGTGGAAGGCGCCGGCGGCGGCGTGGGCGTTTCGATCGGCGCCCGCATGGTCTCGAAGGCGGTGCGATCGAAGTCCTCCAGGTCCAGGCTGACATCAGGCTGCACGCGAACCGAATCGCGGTCCGGAACGTGCGGAGCCGATGAAGGGATTTCGGGCGACAGAACGGTCTCGTGGTCCAGCTTGTCGTCGATCGCGGCGTAGAGCGAGGGCGGCAGCGTCGGCCCGGCATCGATGACATCGGGCGGGCTCTCCGGCTCGATTGGCGCTGGCGCCGTCATCATCTGTTCGTGCCCGAAGGTGTCGACGAAGGACTGCGGCGTGACCGGCGCAGGCGGGGCGCTGTCCGGATCGATCACCTCCTTCGCCACCGAATAGAGCAGGAGCAGTTCCTGGTAGGCGGCCAGGTCGAAGGGCTCGTCTTCGTGCATGCCGGGCTTGCGGAAGATCAGCTCCTCGATCAACGCCAGGGTGCCCGCCGCGGGCCATTGCGACTCGATACGCGCCAGCGTGCTGCGGTAATGTTCCAGGCCCTTGCCGGTCTGGTTGAAATGCTCGAAGGCCGGCACATCGGCATTGAAGGCGCGCTCGAACTCCTCCGACAGACGCGTGTAGTCCTCCCTGCGGTCCAGCGAATGGTAGATGCGCAGCAGGTCCAGGTAGGCGAGCGCACTGGTGCCGGGGTTGGTGGCGATGTGCTCGCGCAGGACGGCGATCGCCTGGTCTTGCTGGCCCAGCGACAGGAAGAAGTCGGACTGCTGCTGGACGTCGTACAGCTCCTCGGTGTTGACCGGCCGCACCGGCATGCCGTCGGGCGTGCGCGCAGGTGGGGGCTCTGCCTCTTCCTCCTCTTCGGGCGCCAGGCCGGTGAAGGTGGTGGTGCCAAAGTTGGTGGCGTTCGCGCTGTCCCGCCGGCTGGACTTTTGGGCCAGATCGTCGTCGAGCATGTCGCCGAAGGCGTCGGGACGGGTCGGCCCCTCTTCGCTCTTGGCTGCCGGCTCGCGCCACCAGACCGGCTCGGCGCGCCGCGCGGCCAGGCGCCACAGCATCAGGATGGCGATCAGCGCAAGCAGGAGCAGGCCGACCAGGGCGTAGACGAGCGGGTTGCTGTAGCGGCTTTCCCGCGCCTGGGCGAGCTCGGTACGCAATTCCAGGAGGGCGCGCTGGTTCTGCGCCGTCTGTTCGCGCAGCGCGGTCAGCGTGGCCTCCAGCGTCTGGATCCGCTCGCTCTCGCGCTGGGCTTCACGCTGCGCGGCGCCGGGTTCGGCGCTGAGCGCGCGCCAGTCCGCTGCGGCAGCAGCGCGGCGGGCCGTATCCTCCGTCGCCGGCAAGGCCAATTGCGTCGTCGTCTTGAGACCGGGCTGAGCCACCGGAACGGGCTCCAGCGCCTCGAGTTGAAGGCGGGAACCACCTGCCGTCGCGTCGCGTCGGGGCGCCTCGGCGGCAGCCGGCGTGGCCGGCGGTGTGCGCGGCGCCGCGGCTCGCGCAACGGCCGGCGGCGGTGTCGCAGCCGGACGGCGTGGTGCGGGTGCCGGTGCAGCGCTGCGGCGCGGCGGCGTCGCATCCTCGGTCGATGCGCGGGACGCAGCAGCCGCCTGGCGTCGGACCGGTGCGCTGCCTTCAGGGTCGAACGAAGAGCCCGCTCCCGCGGTTCGCGAAGAAGGAGTGCCTTGCGATGCTCGGACAGGCGCGGCGGGCTGCGGCTGCGCAATGATTGGCAGGGAGGACTGCGCCGGCACATCTGCCAGCAATACGTAGCTGCGCGTGGAGCGCATCTCGCAACCGGCACGAACGCTCACGTTGATCACCGGCTCGTCGACGGTGGCGGACGACCGGATGCGAATGCGCGAATTGGAGGGACTGGACCCCGGCTCGAGCGCTACCCTCAAGCTGCTGTTCGGCATCGGGACATCGCCCTGCATGACCTCGGCTTCGAGGCACAGCGCGCCACCGGCCTCGGCTTCGTCCAGCGAAAGCGGGATCACCACGTCCAACGGCTTGCCGATCCAGACAGCGCCTTGCGGCCGTCCGATCGTCAAGGCAAACGATTCAAATGCGAGCCCAACAAGAAACAGGGCCGCAGCCAAACGTGGTGGTTGCAAAATGACTAGTTACGAAAGTATTCGAAAGTAGACGCATTCTGGCATGCCCGAAGGCGTGCCTTTTTCTCGGAGAGACAATTATCAAATGACTGTGCAGTTTTCCAATGTAGGAATTGTCGGAGCGGGCGCCATGGGCCGCGGCATAGCGCAAATCGCGGCGCAAGCCGGCAGCGAGGTGTTCCTGCTCGACAGCTTCGAGGGCGCGGCCGCCCGCGGCCGGGATGCCATCGTCGCCCAGTGGCGCAAGCTGCTGGAGAAGGGCAAGCTGGACCCCGCCCGTTGCGACCTTCTGTCGGGCCGCATCCATGCTGCCGACTCCATGCAGGCGCTCGCGGGCTGCGACCTGGTGGTCGAGGCGGTGGTCGAGGACCTCGAGGTCAAGCGCAAGCTGTTTCGCGAGCTCGAGGCGGTGGTGGCGCCCTCTGCCGTCCTCGCGACCAATACCTCCTCGCTCTCGGTGACGGCCATCGGGGCCGCGATGGCACAGCCGGAGCGAATGGTGGGCTTCCATTTCTTCAACCCGGTCCCGCTGATGAAAGTGGTCGAAGTCGTGGCAGGCTTCAAAACCGAGGCCGAGGTCTGCCGCCGGCTCGCTGCCTACGCGGCCGAGATGGGCCACGCAGCGGTGCAAGCGAAGGACACGCCCGGCTTCATCGTCAACCATGCGGGGCGCGGCTACGGCACGGAGGCACTGCGCATCGCGGGCGAGGGCGTGGCGGACTTCGCCACCATCGACCGCATCCTCAAGGACCAGGCCGGCTTCCGCCTCGGCCCCTTCGAGCTGCTGGACCTGACGGCGCTGGACGTCTCCCACCCGGTGATGGAGTCGATCTACCGCCAGTACTACGACGAACCACGCTACCGGCCGAGCGTCATCACCGCGCAGCGGCTCGCCGCCGGCGCGCTCGGGCGCAAGACGGGCGAAGGCTTCTACCGCTATATCGACGGCGCGGCGCAGGTGGCGCCGGAGCCGCCCACGCCGGCGCTCGAAGGCCATCCCTCGGTCTGGATCTCGCCTCGGGCGGCGCGGCGGCCGGAGTTGCTACGCCTGGTCCATGCGCTGGGCGCCCAGCTCGAAAGCGGTGCGACGCCCTCCTCCGCCGCACTCATCCTGGTCGCGCCGCTGGGCTTCGATGTCACCACCGTCGCGGCGGTCGACCGGCTGGACGCCACGCGCACGGTCGGCATCGACCTGATGGCGGACGACGCGGCCACGAAGCGCCGCGTTCTGGCCACCAACCCGGCAACACGGCCCGACATGCGCGACGCTGCCCATGCGCTCTTCGCGCGCGACGGCAAGGCCGTCAGCGTGATCCGCGACAGCGCCGGCTTCGTCACGCAGCGCGTGGTCGGCACCATCGTGAACATCGCGTCCGATATGTGCCAGCAGCAGGTCTGCACGCCGGCCGACCTCGACCTGGCAGTGAAGCTGGGCCTGGGCTATCCGCAGGGGCCGCTGGCGATGGGCGACCTGTACGGCCCGACCAATATCCTGGAAGTGCTGTTCAACATCCAGACGGTGTACGGCGACCCGCGCTACCGTCCCAGCCCCTGGCTGCGCCGTCGCGGCGCGCTGGGCCTGAGCCTCACCCATCCCGAAGAGTAGAGAGACGCAAGGACGAGAGACCCGACCCGATGACCGCAGAACTCAAGAGCACGACCGAGGGCAGCACCATGGTGCTCACCCTGTCCAACCCCTCGCAGCGCAACGCGCTGGGCCCCGAGATGTACGCTGCGGGCGTCGAGGCCCTCAACGGCGCGGAGAACAGCGACGAGATCCGCAGCGTGGTGCTCGTGGGCGAAGGCGCCTGGTTCTGCGCCGGCGGCTCCCTGCAGCGCCTGCTGGGCAACCGCGAGCGCGAGCCCGCGGTGCAGGCCGAGAGCATCGAGGCGCTGCACAGCTGGATCGACTCGATCCGTACCTTCCCCAAGCCGGTGATTGCGGCGGTCGAGGGCGCGGCCGCTGGCGCCGGCTTCTCGCTCGCCATGGCCTGCGACCTGATCGTCTCGGCCCGCGACGCCGTGTTCGCCGCCTCCTACAGCAGCGTTGCGCTGTCGCCCGATGGTGGACTGAGCTGGCACCTGGCGCAGATGCTGCCGCGCCAGCTCGCCAGCGAATGGCTGATGCTGGGCGGGCGCATCGATGCCGCGCGCCTGCACGCCCTCGGCGTGGTCAACGAGATCACCGAGAACGGCCAGGCCCTGGCGGCCGCGCTCGCGCTGGCGAAGCGCCTGGGCGAACGCGCGCCCAACTCGCTGGCCAGCATCAAGGAGCTGCTGAGCGAAGGCCGAGGCGCCACCCTCAGTGCGCAGCTCTCGCAGGAGCGCGACCATTTCGTGCGCAACCTGCACCACCCCAACGCGGCCATCGGGATCAACGCGTTCCTGGCCAAGGAAAAGCCGCGCTACGAATAGCGGCGCGTCGCTCGGGCGACAAGGCCCGGCATTTCAGTCACGCACAGGACAGTCCATGGACGAGCCCATTCTTACCATCGAAGAACGAGAAGCGATCAATGGTGGTCGCTGGTTCTCTTCTCTTTCACCTTCCCTGCGTCACGACATTCTTCGATGCACCTTCGTCAAGCGCTACAAGGACGGCGAGCTGATCGCGGCGCGCGGCGACCCGCCCGAGCAGTGGATCGCCTGCGCCAAGGGCGCGGTGCGCGTGAGTTCGACAGCGGTGTCGGGCAAGCAGGTGACGTTGACGTACGTGGAGCCCGGCATCTGGTTCGGCGACATCGCGATGTTCGACGGGGACCGGCGCACGCACGACGCGTACGCGCATGGCGACACCACGATCGTCTGCGTGGCGCGGGCGGACTTCCAGAAGATCCTGGCCACGCACGTCGAGCTCTACGAGGCGCTGATGCGCCTGCAGGCGCGGCGGCTGCGCCAGCTCTTCGGGCTGGTGGAAGACCTCAACACCCTGCCCCTGCGGGCGCGGCTGGCCAAGCAGCTGATCCACCTGGTGCGCAGCTACGGCGTGCCGAACCTGGCGGATGGCAGCCAGATGCGCATCGGCCTTCACCTGGCGCAGGAGGAGCTGGCCCAGCTGCTGGGCGCCTCGCGCCAGCGCGTCAACCAGGAGCTCAAGGCCATGGAACGCGAGGAAGTGATCCGCATCGAGCCCGGCGGTCTGGTGGTGCTGGACCGCGCCGCACTGATGCGCATCTCGGAAGCCGACGACCAATAACAGAACGCAGAGACATGACCCAGGACTTCGACAACTTCGTCGGCACCCGCGCCGTTTCCAAGCAGCACCTCTTCGACGTCGGCGCGCTCACCGACTGGCTCGAGAAGAACCTCGACGGCTTCAGGGGCCCGCTCACGGTCGAAATGTTCAAGGGTGGGCAGTCCAACCCAACCTACAAGCTGATCACGCCGGGACGGAACTACGTGATGCGCGCCAAGCCGGGCCCCGTGGCGAAGCTGCTGCCCTCGGCACACGCCATCGAGCGCGAGTTCAAGGTCATGAGCGGACTGGCCGGCACCGACGTGCCGGTGCCGCGGATGCATTGCCTGTGCGAGGACGAGAGCGTCATCGGCCGGGCCTTCTACGTCATGGAGTTCATGGAAGGCCGCGTGCTCTGGGACCAGTCCCTGCCCGGCATGAGCAACACGGAGCGCGACGCCATCTACGACGAGATGAACCGCGTCATCGCCGCGCTGCACACGGTGAAGTTCGCGGAGCGCGGCCTGGCCGACTACGGCAAGCCCGGCAACTACTTCGACCGCCAGATCGGGCGCTGGAGCAAGCAGTACAAGGCCTCCGCCGACGGCGCCGGCGAGCTGTCGCAGCCGATCGACGAAATGGAGCGCTTGATCGACTGGCTGCCCGCGCACATGCCCGCGAGCGCGCGCGACGAGAGCAAGGTCTCGATCGTGCATGGCGACTACCGGCTCGACAACGTGATGTTCCACGCCAGCGAGCCGCGCATCATCGCGGTGCTCGACTGGGAGCTGTCGACGCTGGGCCATCCGCTGGCTGACTTCAGCTACCACTGCATGTCGTGGCACATGCCGCCCAGCACCGGCCGCGGCATCGGCGGCGTGGACGTGGCGGCGCTGGGCATCCCCACCGAGGGCGAATACATCCGCCGCTACTGCGCACGCACCGGCATCAGCACGCCCGAGGCGCTGGCGCCCGACTGGAACTTCTACCAGGCCTACAACCTGTTCCGCATGGCCGCGATCCTGCAGGGCATCGCCAAGCGCGTCGAGGCGGGCACCGCCTCGAGCGAGCAGGCGGTGGCCTCGGCCCGCGGCGCTCGGCCCATGGCCGCGATGGCCTGGCAGTTCGCTCAACGCGCGTGACGGCGCCTGACCCCTTTTCCCACCCGGAGACACCCCCATGGATTTCGACTATTCGGCCAAGACCCAGGACTTGCAGAAGCGCGTCAGCGCCTTCATGGAAACCCACATCTACCCCGCAGAGGCCGAATACGCGGCCGAGTTGGCGGCGAACACCGCGGCCGGCAAGCGCTGGAGCGCTCTGCAGACGGTCGAGAAGCTCAAGCAGAAAGCCAAGACGCAGGGCCTGTGGAACCTGTTCCTGCCGGTCGACAGCGCCGAGGTCTCGGGCTACAAGGGCGCCGGCCTCACCAACCAGGAATACGCGCCGCTGGCCGAAATCATGGGCCGCGTGCCATGGGCTTCCGAGGTCTTCAACTGTTCGGCGCCCGACACCGGCAACATGGAGACCATTGCCCGCTACGGCTCCGACGAGATCAAGTCGCGCTGGCTCAAGCCGCTGCTGGAGGGCGAGATCCGCTCCGCCTTCGCGATGACCGAGCCCGATGTGGCCTCGAGCGACGCGACCAACATCTCCACGCGCATCGAGCGCCAGGGCGACGAATACGTGGTCAACGGCCACAAGTGGTGGATCTCCGGCGCGGCCGATCCGCGCTGCAAGGTCTTCATCACCATGGGCAAGACCGATCCCGAGGCGCCGAAGCATTCGCAGCAGAGCATGATCGTGGTCCCGGCCGATGCCAAGGGCATCCGCATCGTGCGCCCGCTCAACGTGATGGGCTACGACGACGCGCCGCACGGCCACGTCGAGATGTACTTCGAGAACGTGCGCGTGCCGGCCGCCAACATGCTGCTGGGCGAAGGCCGCGGCTTCGAAATCGCCCAGGGCCGCCTTGGCCCGGGACGCATCCACCACTGCATGCGCCTGATCGGCCTGGCCGAGCGTGCGCTCGAGCTGATGTGCCGGCGCGCCTCCTCGCGCGTGGCCTTCGGCAAGACCGTGGCCTCGCAGACCGTGACCCAGGAACGCATCGCCGAGGCCCGCTGCAAGATCGACATGGCGCGCCTGCTCACGCTCAAGGCCGCCTGGCTGATGGACGTGGCGGGCAACAAGGTGGCCAGGACCGAGATCGCGATGATCAAGGTGGTGGCGCCCAACATGGCCTGCCAGGTCATCGACTGGGCCATGCAGGTGCATGGCGGCGGCGGCATGAGCGACGACTTCCCGCTGGCCTACGCCTATGCGGGCGCGCGGACGCTGCGCTTCGCAGACGGTCCGGACGAGGTCCACCGCAACGCCATTGCCAAGTGGGAGCTGGGCAAATACGGCACAGGCAAGGGCGACGACGCGATGCCCGTCACCCGCTTCTGACCTGCCGCTTCGGTCACAGGACCGCCGCGCGCCTCGAGCGCCGGCGGTCTTTTTTTGCCTATAGCCTTTTCTGGAGGAACACGGCCTGGCCGAAGGCCGGATCGAGTTGATAGCCGGCGAATCCCTCCCGCGCGTAGGCACGCAGCGCGCTGTGGTTCCCCGAGAGGACTTCGAGCGTGAGCTTGCAGGCGCCCCGGACACGGGCTTCCTCCTCCACGCGCGCGAGCATCTGCTGCGTGACGCGCCGCCCGCGGTGGCTGGGCAGCACGACCACGTCGTGCACGTTCACCAGCGGCCGGCAGGCGAAGGTGGAGAACCCTTCGATGCAGTTGACCAGGCCGACCGCCTGGTCGCCGTCATAGGCCAGCACGCTGAAGGCCTGGGGCCGTGCCGCGAGCGCCACGGGCAGCCCCGCCAGGACGTCGGGAGCCAGTGGCGCGCCGCCGCCCGCCGGGTCGCGGGCATAGCTGTCGAGCAAGCCGACCACCGCCTGCGCGTGGATCGGATCGCGATAGTCGGCGAGCAGGACCTGGATCATGCGTTCAGCCGGCTTCTACCGCCGCGACGAGGCGCTTCGCGCAGGCCTCGGCCTGTGTGGCATCGCGCGCCTCCACCATTACGCGCAGCAGCGGCTCGGTGCCACTGGCACGGATCAGCACGCGGCCGGCATCGCCCAACTCCGCCTCGCTGCGCTCGATCTCGGCGGCCAATGCCTTGTTGGCCTTCCAGTCCTGCCCGGCGGCCAGGCGCACGTTGATCAGCGTCTGGGGAAACAGCCGGAGGTCCGACAACAGTTCGCCGACATTCCTCCCGCTGCGCTGGCAGGCCTGCAGCACCTGCAGCGCGCTGACGATGCCGTCGCCGGTGGTGTGGCGGTCCAGCGCCAGCAAGTGGCCCGAGCCCTCGCCACCCAGCAGCCAGCGCCGCTTCTCGAGCTCCTCCAGCACGTAGCGATCGCCCACGCGGGCGCGCACGAACTCGATGCCCTGGGCGCGCAGCGCCATTTCGACCGCCTTGTTGGTCATGAGCGTGCCCACCACGCCGGCCAGTTTCTCGCCACGCGCGGTGCGTTCCATCGCCATCAGGTAGAGCAACTCGTCGCCGTTGAAGAGACGGCCGCTCGCGTCCACCAACTGCAGCCGGTCGGCGTCACCGTCGAGCGCAATGCCGTAGTGCGCGCCCTGGGCCTTCACCGCCTCGATCAGCGCCCGGGGGTGCGTAGCGCCCACGTCCTTGTTGATGTTCAGGCCGTCGGGGGCGCAACCGATGCTGGTCACGTCCGCGCCGAGCTCGTGGAAGACCTGCGGCGCCACCTGGTAGGCCGCACCGTGGGCACCGTCGACCACGAGCTTCAGGCCGCGCAGCGTCAGGTCGTTGGCGAAGGTGCTCTTGCAGAATTCGATATAGCGGCCCGACGCGTCGTTGAGGCGACGGGCCTTGCCGAGCTGGGCCGATTCGGCCCAGGCGGGCGCTTCTTCCAGCGCGGCCTCGACGGCCAACTCCCACTCGTCGCTGAGCTTGGTGCCGTGGGCGCTGAAGAACTTGATGCCGTTGTCCGGAAAAGCGTTGTGGCTCGCGCTGATCACCACGCCCAGGCTCGCGCGCTGGGCCCGCGTGAGGTAGGCAACGCCGGGCGTGGGGAGTGGCCCCAGCAGCACCACGTCCACACCGGCGGAGTTGAAGCCCGATTCCAGCGCCGACTCCAGCATGTAGCCCGAGATGCGCGTGTCCTTGCCGATCAGCACGGCCGGCCGCGACTCCGCTTTCTTGAGCACTCGGCCCACCGCGTGCGCGAGGCGAAGCACGAAGTCGGGCGTGATCGGCGCTTGGCCGACCGTGCCGCGGATCCCGTCGGTACCGAAATACTTTCTTGTCATGGTTGGAGCTCCTGTCCCTGTTGTTGTGAAATCATGGCCCGCCGGACGGCCAGCGCCGCCACGGTCTCGCGCACGTCATGCACGCGCACGATGGACGCACCGCGCTCCACCGCGAGCAACGCGGCTGCAACGCTGGGCGCCATGCGCTCGATCGCCGCCTCGATGCCGGTGACGGCGCCGATCGAGGACTTGCGCGACCATCCGACGAGGAGCGGCATGCCTGCAGCGAGCAGTTCGCGCTGGCGCGCGAGCAAGGCGAAATTCTGCACCACGGTCTTGCCGAAGCCGATGCCCGGATCGAGCGTGATGCGCTCGCGCGCGACGCCCAGCGCCCGCAGCGCGTGGGCCTGCTCCGACAGAAACTCGCGCACCACCGGCACCACGTCGCCTTCCATCGGCGCCGCCTGCATGGTCTGCGGATCGCGGTGCATGTGCATCAGGCAGATGCCGCAGGATGGGTGGGCGGCCACTGCCTCGCGCGCGCCCGGCTGCCGCAGCGCCCAGATGTCGTTGACGATGTCGGCGCCCAGGTCCAGTACGGCGCGCATGACCTCGGGCTTGTAGGTATCGACCGAAACCGGCATGTTGAGCTTGACGGCCTCGCGCACCACCGGGATGACGCGTGCCAGTTCCTCGTCCAGCGACACGGCCGGGCTGCCGGGCCGGGTGGATTCGCCGCCGATGTCGAGGATGTCGGCCCCCTCCTCCATCAACTGGGCGCAATGGCGCACGGCAGCCTCGGTGGACGCGTGGGCACCGCCGTCGGAGAAGGAGTCAGGCGTGACGTTCACGATGCCCATCACGCACGCTTGCGCCAGGTCGATCTCGAAGCGCGCAGTACGCCAGACCGCGGTCATTGGAGCATCTTCGCCTTCGGCAGCGGTATTCGCCTTGAAAGCGGCCCGGCGGCTCATGCGGCAGCTCCTGCATCAACGAAAAACGGGGCCAGAGGCCCCGTCGTTTGGCAAAGCGTCATCGACTCAGGCGGCGGTGGGAGTCGGGTCCGGATTCACCGCCGGCGTGCCGCCGCTGCCGCCACTGCCCGAAGGAGGCGTGCGCGGCGTCCAGTCCTTGGGCGGACGCGGCTCGCGACCGGCCATGATGTCGTCGATCTGCTCGGTGTCGATGGTTTCCCATTCGAGCAGGGCCTTGGCCATGGCGTGCATCTTGTCGCTGTTCTCCTCGATCAGGCGGCGCGCCAGGGCGTACTGCTCGTCGATGATGCGGCGCACCTCGGCATCAACCTTCTGCATGGTCGATTCGCTCATGTTGGTGGTCTTGGTGACCGAGCGGCCGAGGAAGACCTCGCCTTCGTTTTCGGCGTAGACCATCGGGCCCAGGGACTCGGTCATGCCGTAGCGCATCACCATGTCACGCGCGATCTGCGTGGCGCGCTCGAAGTCGTTGCTGGCGCCGGTGGTCATCTGGTGCATGAACACCTCTTCGGCGATGCGGCCGCCGAACAGCATGCTGATCTGGTTCAGCATGTACTCGCGGTCGTAGCTGTAGCGGTCCTGCGCCGGCAGGCTCATGGTCACGCCCAGCGCACGGCCGCGCGGGATGATGGTGACCTTGTGCACCGGGTCGCACTTGGGCAGCAGCTTGCCGATCAGCGCATGGCCGGACTCGTGGTAGGCCGTGTTGCGGCGCTCTTCCTCCGGCATCACCATGCTCTTGCGCTCGGGGCCCATGAAGATCTTGTCCTTGGCCTTCTCGAAGTCCTGCATCTCGACCACGCGTGCGTTGCGGCGCGCAGCCATCAGCGCGGCCTCGTTGCACAGGTTGGCCAGGTCGGCACCCGACATGCCCGGCGTTCCGCGCGCGATGATGCTCGCGTTCACGTCCTGGCCCAGCGGGACCTTGCGCATGTGGACGTTGAGGATCTGCTCGCGGCCGCGGATGTCGGGCAGGGTCACGTAAACCTGACGGTCGAAGCGGCCCGGACGCAGCAGTGCGGCGTCCAGGATGTCGGGGCGGTTGGTCGCGGCGACCACGATCACGCCCAGGTTGGTCTCGAAGCCGTCCATCTCGACCAGCATCTGGTTGAGGGTCTGCTCGCGCTCGTCGTTGCCGCCGCCGAGGCCCGCGCCACGCTGGCGGCCGACCGCGTCGATTTCATCGATGAAGATGATGCAGGGGGCATTCTTCTTGGCGTTCTCGAACATGTCGCGCACGCGAGCCGCGCCCACGCCGACGAACATCTCGACGAAGTCGGAACCGGAGATGGAGAAGAACGGAACCTTGGCCTCGCCCGCGATGCCCTTGGCCAGCAAGGTCTTGCCGGTACCGGGAGGGCCCACCAGCAGCAGGCCGCGCGGAATGCGGCCGCCGAGCTTCTGGAACTTGGCCGGGTCCTTCAGGAAGTCGACCACTTCCTTGACTTCTTCCTTGGCCTCGTCGCAGCCCGCGACGTCGGCGAAGGTGACCTGGTTGTTGTTCTCATCGAGCATGCGCGCCTTGCTCTTGCCGAAGCTGAAGGCGCCGCCCTTGCCGCCGCCCTGCATCTGGCGCATGAAGTAGACCCAGACGCCGATCAGGAGCAGCATCGGCCCCCAGCTCACCAGCAGCGTCATCAGCAGCGAGCCTTCCTCGCGGGGCTTGACGTCGAACTTGACGTTGTTGTTGATCAGGTCGCCGACCAGGCCGCGGTCGAGGTAGGTCGCGGTGGTGCGGATCTTGCGGTCGTCGGTAGTGATCGCAACGATCTCGCTGCCGCCCTGGCCTTCCTGGATGGTGGCGCTCTTGATGCGGTTGTTGCGGACTTCCTCCAGGAAGTCGGAATAACCGACGCTGCCGGCACCGGCGACGCCGCGAGTGTCGAACTGCTTGAACACAGTAAACAACACCATCGCGATGACCAGCCAGACGGCAACCTTGGAAAACCACTGATTGTTCAAACGAAGCTCCAGTCGATAGCGCGTGACATGGGGGAATAAAAACAATACGCGCCAGGGCACGCAATTGGCGCCCATTTTAGGCTTTTCAACCTGCGAAATGCCGGATTTTCCCTATAGCAGCCATAGGACGGGCACGGTTTTGAGGGCGAAATGCCGAGGCCGGCGGGTATCAATTCGTTTCGGCCGGCTTCAGGCCAATGCCGACCATGAAGGTCTCGGCCGACCTGTCGCGAGAGGCTTTTGGCTTGACCGGTTTCACGACTCGAAAATTCTGCTTGAATAGCTGCGCGAGTTCGGCGTATCCGCTGCCATGGAACAGCTTGGCGACCAGCGCGCCGTTCGGCTTCATATGGTGGCGGGCGAAGTCGATCGCAAGTTCGATCAGGTGTGAGATGCGGGCCGCATCGGCCGAGGCGATGCCGGAAAGATTGGGCGCCATGTCGGAGACGACCACATCGGCTAGGCGGCCCGCCATGGCCTGCTCCAACTGCGAGAGCACCTCCGCTTCGCGGAAATCGCCCTGCAGGAAGGTCACGCCCTCGATGGGCTCCATCGGCAGGATGTCGAGCGCGATGATGCAGCCCTCCAGTTGCCCCACGGCGGCCCCACCGGGCGAGAGGCGGCGGCGCAGGTACTGGCTCCAGGCGCCCGGCGTCGAGCCCAGGTCGACCACCAGTTGGCCCGGCCGGATCAGCCCCAGCGCCTCGTCGATCTCCTTGAGCTTGTAGGCGGCGCGCGCGCGGTAGCCCTCCTTCGTCGCCAGCTTGACGTAGGGGTCGGTCACATGGTCGTGCAGCCACGCGCGGTTGACCTTGCTGCTCTTGGGTTTGGACTTCATCGACGCTCGATAATACGGGGATGCCCGCCATTCAACTGACCCCTGCACAGCGCAAGGCGCACCGCGCCGACGCGCACCACCTGAACCCGATCGTGATGATCGGCGGCGACGGGCTGACACCTGCCGTGACGAAGGAAGCCGACGCCGCGCTCAAGGCTCACGGCCTGATCAAGATCCGCGTCTTCTCCGACGACCGCGCAGCGCGCGAAGCCATGCTGAACACCCTGGCGGACGCGCTCGACGCTGCCCCGATCCAGCACATTGGCAAGCTGCTCGTGCTCTGGCGCCCGATCCCGGAGAAGGAGCGCGCCGCAGACGACGACCGCATGCCCGGCCCACGCGACGTGAAGGTGATCAAGTACAGCAAACGCGGTGGCCAACGGCCCGAAATCAAGACGCTGCGCGTGCTCGGCAACCAGCGGCTCACCCCTGGAGGCAACATCAAGCGTGCCAAGGCGAAGAAGGCCTTGTCCGTCAAGAAGCGCCACCAGGCGGACTGAGGAATGGCGAGCCAAGATCCGGCGGCCAGCCCGCAGCGCCACATCCTGTGCATGAAATGGGGCACCAAGTACGGCCCCGAGTATGTCAACCGCCTCTACGCGATGGTGCGCCGGCATCTCACCGGCGACTTCAGCTTCGTCTGCCTGACGGACGACCCGAAAGGCATCCGCAGCGAGGTGCAATGCTTTCCGATCCCGCCGCTGGCCCTGGAGCTGGCGCCGGGCCAGGTCGACCGGGCCTGGAAGAAGCTGACCACCTTCGAGGCGGATCTGCACGGCCTGCGCGGCCGTGCGCTCTTCATCGATCTCGACGTGGTGATCGTCGGCAGCCTGGACGCCTTCTTCGAGTACCCGGGTGAGTTCCTGATCATCCACGACTACGCCCGCCCCTGGCGGCGCCGGCGCATCACCGGCAATTCCTCGGTCTACCGTTTCGAGCTGGGCGCGCATCCGGACGTGCTGGCACATTTCCGCCAGAACATGGACGAGGTGCAGGCCCGCTACCGCAACGAGCAGACCTACCTGTCGGCCTTCATGCACCGCAAGGGAACATTGGCCTACTGGCCGGCCGAGTGGTGCCCCAGCTTCAAGTACCACGGCATCCCGACCTGGCCCACCAACTACTGGCGCGAGCCCTTCGTGCCGGAGGGGGCGCGCATCATGGTCTTTCATGGGGAATGCAATCCGCCGGATGCGCTGGCGGGGCGGCGCAACCGGCGCTTCCGCTTCATCCGGCCGGCGCGCTGGATCACGCAGTTCTGGAACGCCTGATCAGCCGGGCTGGCGCCCCATGCGCCAAAGCAGCACGCCGGCGCACAGCCACTGGCCCAGGTACATGGCGCTGCCCAGCGAATGCCAGAGCCGGAGGTTGTCGCGCGCCAGGATGCGGGGCGCGACCGCGTACTCCTGCAGCAGCGCCAGCAGCAGCGCCACGAGGATCCATCCGATCGCCACGCGCGTGGCAGTGTCCACGTGCTCGTGGATCTTCGACCTGAAATAGGTCAGCAGCGCCAGGCCGCAGGCCAGCGCCACCCAGCTCTGGGCCGAAAACAGCCGCCCCGCAAAGTTGCCCGCTATGGCGGGATTGCCCAGCTGGGCGAAAAGCATCGGCACGACCAGGAAGCCGATCGTCGTCAGGCTGCCCCACCAGAGGGCCGCCACCAGCAACGCGATGCGATCCTTCACCGCGCCGGGCTCAGAGGTAGCTGACGCCCACGATCTCGTAGCGCTTGACGCCGCCCGGCGCCTGCACCTCGGCGGTGTCGCCCTCCTCCTTGCCGATCAGCGCGCGCGCGATCGGGCTGGAGACGTTGATCAGGCCCAGCTTCAGGTCGGCCTCGTCCTCGCCCACGATCTGGTACTTGAGCGCCTCGCCGGTGTTCTCGTCTTCCAGTTCGACGGTGGAGCCGAAGACGATCCGGCCGCCGGCATCGAGTTCGGCCGGGTCGATGATCTGGGCGTTGGACAGCATGCCCTCGATCTGCTTGATGCGACCCTCGATCCAGCCCTGGCGCTCCTTGGCGGCATCGTAGTCCGCGTTCTCGCTGAGGTCGCCCTGGGCGCGCGCTTCGGCGATAGCCGTGATGACCGCGGGCCGGTCCACGGACTTCAGCCGCTGCAGCTCGTCGCGCAGCTTCTCCGCGCCTTTCTTTGTAATCGGAATGGTGTTGGCCATGTTTTGTTGCTCCAGAAAGCGAAACCGCCGAACGCTGCCGTTCGGCGGTTCATGGATGGACAAATGATCAGACGAGGGTGCGTCCGGTCAGCCGGCTCAGGATGGCGAGCGGGCTCGAATCGGGATTGTATTGCCTTGCGGCGGGCAGGTGCAGCGTCTGCTCCAGCATGTACTGGCCGGACATCACGGCGTGCGAGGTCTGGTCCGAGAAGCACACCCAGACCGATCCAGCTGGGAACGGTACGGTCTCCTGCGGGGCATTCTTCTGGTATTCAAGGTCCGACTTCATGCCGTCGTGCAGTTGCAGCATGAGGTGGTCGTATTCGCTGCGGAAAGACTTGGTCACCCGCAGGGTCCGCAACCACCGGGCCTGCCAGCGCGAGTACGGCTTGGCGCGCGGCAGGAAGCGCCGCGCCACCGTCTCGAACGGCTCGCCCACGCGCCAGACGCGCGGCGCGTTTTCCGGGTTGACGTTGGTGAAAACCCGAAGAATGCGCTCGCCGTAGTTCGGACGTGACGGAAAGGCGTCGACATGCAGGCGCCGGTCGTCCGCCCGCCAGGACTGCACGCGCGTCTCCACCTGCACCGGCCGGTAGCTGGTCGGCGCCAAGCGCAGCGCCGACGTGTAGTGCGGCAGCAGGCCGTGGATCAGCTGCCGGGCCTGCGTGCGGAAGCGCCCGACCATCTCGGCGACCGCCTTCTGTCGCGCTTCGTCACCCGCCGCGCCCTTGAGCCGGCCCTCGGCATCCAGGCTGATGTTGCGGACGCCCTCGGCCAGCACCGAGGGCGCCAGCAGCTCATGCTCCTGCGGCAGCAGCTCGAAGCCCAGCTTCGGGAAGTACAGCACCTTGCCAGCCTCGAGCTCGGCGATCCACGCCTCGTTGGGCGTGGCCGCATTCCAGTCGGCCAGGTCCAGTTCGACGAGCTGCGTTTCCATGGCGTCAAGCCAGCGCGAGCTGCGCGTGCATCTCCTGGATCGAGATCACGTCCAGGGCCTTCATGTGGCGCATGCCCTCCACCGCGGCCTCGGCGCCGAAGATGGTGGTGAAGGTGGTCACGCGGGCCAGCAGGGCCGAGGTCCGGATCTGGCGCGAATCGGTGATCGCGTTGCGGCGCTCTTCCACCGTGTTGATGACCAGCACGATCTCGTTGTTCTTGATCATGTCCACGATGTGCGGGCGGCCTTCGGTCACCTTGTTGACCGTGGCACAGGCGATGCCCGCTGCGTTGATGGCGGCCGACGTGCCCTTGGTCGCAATCAGCTCGAAGCCCAGCGCAGCCAGCCCGCGAGCGACCTCGACCGCGCGCGGCTTGTCATTGTTCTTGACCGAGATGAAGACGCGGCCCGACTTCGGCAGGTGCGTGCCGGCGCCCAGCTGCGACTTCACGAAGGCCTCGCCGAAGGTCTTGCCCACGCCCATCACCTCGCCGGTGGACTTCATCTCGGGGCCGAGAATGGTGTCCACGCCGGGGAACTTGACGAAGGGGAACACCGCTTCCTTCACGCTGAAGTAAGGCGGGGTGACCTCCTTCGTGACGCCCTGCGCCGCCAGCGACTGGCCGGCCATGCAGCGCGCCGCCACCTTGGCCAGCTGGATGCCGGTGGCCTTGCTCACATAGGGCACGGTGCGCGAGGCGCGCGGGTTCACTTCGAGCACGTAGATGACGTCCTTGCCATCCTTCTCCTGGATCGCGAACTGCACGTTCATCAGCCCCACCACGTTGAGCGCCTTGGCCATGGCCGCGCTCTGGCGCTTGAGCTCCGCCACGGTCTCGGGCTTGAGGCTGTAAGGCGGCAGCGAGCAGGCGGAATCGCCCGAGTGCACGCCGGCCTGCTCGATGTGCTCCATCACGCCGCCAATCAGCGTGGCGCCGTCGGCATCGCGCAGGCAGTCCACGTCGCATTCGGTCGCGTCGTTGAGGAAGCGGTCCAGCAGCACCGGTGAATCGTTGCTCACCTTGACCGCCTCGCGCATGTAGCGCTCCAGGTCGCGCTGCTCGTGCACGATCTCCATCGCGCGGCCGCCCAGCACGTAACTCGGGCGCACCACCAGCGGGTAGCCCAGCTGCTGGGCCTTCTCGAGCGCCTCGGCCTCGGTGCGCGCTGTCGCGTTCGGCGGCTGGCGCAGCTGCAGGTCGTGCAGCAGCTTCTGGAAGCGCTCACGGTCTTCGGCCGCGTCGATCATGTCGGGGCTGGTGCCGATGATCGGCACGCCGTTGGCCTCGAGGTCCAGCGCCAGCTTCAGCGGCGTCTGGCCGCCGTACTGGACGATCACGCCGGTGGGCTTTTCCTTGTCGACGATCTCGAGCACGTCCTCCAGCGTGAGCGGCTCGAAGTAGAGCCGATCGCTGGTGTCGTAGTCGGTCGAGACGGTCTCGGGATTGCAGTTGACCATGATGGTCTCGTAGCCGTCCTCGCGCATCGCAAGCGCCGCATGCACGCAGCAGTAGTCGAACTCGATGCCCTGGCCGATGCGGTTGGGCCCACCGCCGAGCACCATGATCTTCTTCTTGCTGCTCGGCTCGGCCTCGCACTCGTCCTCGTAGGTCGAGTACATGTAGGCCGTGTTGGTCGCGAACTCGGCCGCGCAGGTGTCCACGCGCTTGTAGGCCGGGCGCACGCCGAGCGTGCGGCGCTTTTCACGGATCGCGGTGTCGGTGGTCTTGAGCTGGCGCGCCAGGCGGCGGTCGGAGAAGCCCTTCTTCTTGAGCGCGAGCAGCGTGTCGCGGTCGATGTCGTTCAGCGACTTGGTCTCCAGCTCGAGTTCGATCTTCACGATCTCCTCGATCTGCACCAGGAACCACGGGTCGATCTTGGTCAGCGCGTGCACCTCGTCGACCGACAGGCCCATGGCGAAAGCATCGCCCACATACCAGATGCGGTCGGGGCCGGGCTCGCCCAGTTCCTTCTCGAGCACTTCGCGGTCCTGGGTCTTCTCGTTGAGGCCGTCCACACCGACCTCCAGGCCGCGCAGCGCCTTCTGGAAAGACTCCTGGAAAGTGCGGCCCATGGCCATCACCTCGCCCACCGACTTCATCTGCGTGGTCAGGCGCGAATCGGCCTGGGGAAATTTCTCGAAGGCGAAGCGCGGGATCTTGGTGACCACGTAGTCGATGCTGGGCTCGAAGCTCGCCGGCGTGGCGCCGCCGGTGATCTCGTTGCGCAGCTCATCGAGCGTGTAGCCCACGGCCAGCTTGGCCGCGACCTTGGCGATCGGGAAGCCGGTGGCCTTGGAGGCCAGCGCCGAGGAACGCGAGACGCGCGGATTCATCTCGATCACGACCATGCGGCCGTCCTTCGGGTTGATCGAGAACTGCACGTTGGAGCCGCCAGTGTCGACGCCGATCTCGCGCAGCACGGCCAGCGAGGCATTGCGCAGGATCTGGTATTCCTTGTCCGACAGCGTCTGCGCCGGCGCGACCGTGATCGAGTCGCCGGTGTGCACGCCCATCGGGTCGAGGTTCTCGATCGAGCAGACGATGATGCAGTTGTCCGCCTTGTCGCGGACCACTTCCATCTCGTACTCCTTCCAGCCGAGCAGCGATTCCTCGATCAGCAACTCGTTGGTGGGCGAGGCTTCCAGGCCGCGCTTGCAGATGGTCTCGAACTCTTCCGGGTTGTAGGCGATGCCGCCGCCGGTGCCGCCCAGCGTGAAGCTGGGGCGGATCACCACGGGGAAGCCGACCGTCTTCTGCACCGCCCAGGCCTCGTCCAGCGAATGGGCGATGCCCGAACGCGCCGAACCGAGGCCGATCTTGGTCATCGCGTCCTTGAACTTCAGGCGGTCCTCGGCCTTGTCGATGGCCTCGGGCGTGGCGCCGATCAGCTCGACCTTGTACTTGTCGAGCACGCCGTTGCGCCAGAGGTCCAGCGCGCAGTTGAGCGCCGTCTGGCCGCCCATGGTGGGCAGGATGGCATCGGGCCGCTCTTTCGCGATGATCTTCTCGACCGTGGGCCAGGTGATCGGCTCGATGTAGATGACGTCGGCCGTGGCCGGGTCGGTCATGATCGTCGCGGGGTTGCTGTTGATCAGGATGACCTTGTAGCCCTCCTCGCGCAGCGCCTTGCAGGCCTGCACGCCGGAGTAGTCGAACTCGCAGGCCTGGCCGATGATGATCGGGCCGGCCCCGATGATGAGAATGCTCTTGAGGTCGGTGCGCTTAGGCATTCTTCTGCCCTTCTTTGTGACTTTGCATGAGCGCGGTGAAGCGGTCGAACAGGTAGCCGATGTCGTGGGGGCCCGGAGAGGCTTCCGGGTGGCCCTGGAAGCAGAAGGCGGGCTTGTCGGTGCGCGCCAGGCCCTGCAGCGTGCCGTCGAACAGGCTGACGTGCGTGGGGCGCAGGTTGGCGGGCAACGTCTTCTCGTCGACCGCGAAGCCGTGGTTCTGGCTGGTGATGCTCACGCGGCGGTTGTCCAGGTCCTTCACCGGGTGGTTGGCGCCGTGGTGGCCGAACTTCATCTTGAAGGTCTTCGCGCCGGAGGCCAGGGCCATGATCTGGTGGCCCAGGCAGATGCCGAAGACCGGGATGCCGGTCTCGATCAGCGCGCGCGTGGCGGCGATCGCATAGTCGCAGGGCTCCGGGTCACCGGGGCCGTTGGCCAGGAAGATGCCGTCCGGACGCAGCTTGAGCACGTCGGCCGCCGGCGTCTGCGCCGGCACCACCGTGATGCGCGCGCCGCGCTGGGCGATCATGCGCAGGATGTTCTTCTTGACGCCGTAGTCGTAGGCCACGACGTGGAAGCGCGGCGTGATCTGCACGCCATAGCCCTGCCCCAGCTTCCACTCGGTCTGGGTCCACTCGTAGGTTTCCTTGACCGACACCACCTTGGCCAGGTCCAGGCCCGACATGCTGGGCGTGGCCTTGGCGGCGGCCACGGCCTTGTCGACCAGGGCCTGCGAGACCACCTCGCCGGCCGCCAGGCCGAGGATGCAGCCGTTCTGCGCGCCATGCGTGCGCAGGTGGCGGGTGAGCTTGCGGGTGTCGATGCCGGAGATGGCGACCGTCCTGCTGCGCGCCAGGTACTCGGTGAGCGTGGCGGTCTTGCGGAAGTTGGATGCCAGCAGCGGCAGGTCCTTGATGATCAGGCCGGCGGCGTGGACCTTGTCGGCCTCGATGTCTTCCTCGTTGACGCCGTAGTTGCCGATGTGCGGATACGTGAGCGTCACGATCTGCTGGCAGTAGCTGGGGTCGGTCAGGATTTCCTGGTACCCGGTCATGGCGGTGTTGAACACCACTTCGCCGGTGGTGGCGCCCTGGGCGCCGATCGAGTTGCCGAGAAAGACCGTGCCGTCTGCAAGCGCCAGGATGGCGGGCGGGAAATTTCCCTTGAGAGACAAAAGCACTGGGATCTCCGAATGGATGACGCCCAAGGCGTACCCAAGAGAGGACTCTGGGTCGCGACTTTCGTCGAGGAGTTGGCTTGCGTGCGCTATGGGCGGGGTGTGAGCGGGAAAGCCCTTGATTATAGCCTGCGACGGCTCAACCCTCGGCTGCGGAAGCGCTCGCGTGCAGGCAGATCGCGGCCGCCGCGGCGACGTTGAGCGACTCCTCGCCGCCTGGCTGGGAGATGCGCACCTGCAGGCCTGCGCGGGCCTCCAGCGCGGCCGAAAGTCCCTGGCCTTCGTGACCCATCAGCCAGGCGCAGGGATGCGGCAGCCGGGTTCGGTGCAGCCACTCGCCGCGGTGCGAGCTGGTGGCGATGCAGGTCACCGTCAACGCGTCCAGCGCCTCGATGCCCGCACCCTCCACCAACCGCAGCCCGAAATGCGCGCCCATGCCGGCGCGCAGCACCTTGGGCGACCATAGCGCCGCCGTGCCCTTGAGCGCGATCACCTGCGCGAAGCCGAAGGCAGCCGCGCTGCGCAGGATGGAGCCGACGTTGCCGGCGTCCTGCAGCCGGTCGAGCACCACGGTGGGCGCGTCCGGGGCGATTGGCGGGTGCGTTGGCAGGTCGAGCACGAACCCCATCGCCGCAGGCGATTCCAGCGCACTCACGTCGGCCAGCAGGGCGTCGGCGACCACCACGGTCTTGTCCGCCGCGCCGGCCCATTCGTGACGCGCCATCGGCCACGCGGACTCGGTGAAGACGGCAATGGCCGCGCGCATGCCCCGGTCGCGTGCCGCCCGGCACAGGTGATCACCTTCCAGCCAGATGCGACCCGCCTTGCGATAGGCACCCGGGTCGTGCGCCAGCTTGCGCAGTTCCTTGAGGAGCGGATTGTCCCGGGAGCTGATGTGGCTGGGGTCGGCCGTGGTCATGGCGCTGGCCGCAGCTCGACCTGCACCGTCTCGATTTGAACCGTCTCGATGAGCAGCTCGCTCGATGCGGTGACGAGCGGGACCTCCGGGCCGGCCGCGCGCGCCAGCGCAGCAGCCACCGGACTGAACGATCGGCGGTGGTGCACACAGGCGCCATGGCGCAGCAGCGCCTCCAGGTGCTCCGGCGTGCTGTAGCCCTTGTGCCCGGCAAAGCCGTAGTGCGGAAACTCGGCGTGCAACTGCTCGCAGAGCCGGTCGCGATGCACCTTGGCCAGGATCGAGGCGGCGGAGATGGCCTTCACGGTGGCATCGCCGCCGACGACGGCCTCGGCCAGCACATCCAGCCGGGGGAGCCGGTTGCCGTCCACCAGCACCTTGGCCGGCTTCAGCCGCAAGCCCTCGACCGCCCGCTTCATCGCCAGCATGGTCGCGCCGAGGATGTTGTGCTCGTCGATCTCCTCGACGCTCGCCTGGGCGATCGAGCAGCACAGCGCCTTGGCGAGAATCTGGTCGTTCAGCCGTTCGCGCTGCAGCGGCGTCAGGACCTTCGAGTCGGCCAGGCCGCGGATGCGGCGCTGGTCGTCCAGGATCACGGCCGCGGCCACCACCGGCCCAGCCAGCGGGCCGCGGCCGGCCTCGTCCACGCCGGCCACCAGACCCGGCGCATCCCAGGCGAGCGTCGCCTGTTCAGCCTTCAAGAACTTTCTGGATCGCATCAGCGCACAGTGTCGGCGTATCTCGCTGCAGTTCGGCATGCAGCGCGTCAAAACGTTGTTGCAAGGCGTGAACCTTACCCGGGGAAGCGAGCCAGGCCAGCGTCGCCTCGGCCAGCGCAGCCGGCGTGGCCGCTTCCTGGATCAGCTCGGGCACCACGAAGTCGGCGCACAGGATGTTGGGCAGGCCGACCCAGGGCTGCAGCTGCTTGCGGCGCATCAGGGCCCAGGACATCGCGTTCATGCTGTAGGCGATCACCATCGGGCGCTTGAAGAGCGCGGCCTCGAGAGTAGCGGTGCCGCTGGCGATCAGGGTGACGTCGCAGGCGGCGAGCGCTGCGTGCGAGCGGCCGTCGAGCACCTGGACGCGGCCTTGCATTCCGCTGGCGGCCAGCATCTGCTCGAGCTCGGGGCGCAGGCTGGGCAGCGCAGGCAGCACGAAGCGCAGCGCCGGCTGCGCCTTGTGCATCAGTGCCGCGGCGTCGAAGAAGCGCTGCGCCAGGTAGCGCAGCTCGGAGCGCCTGCTGCCGGGCAGCAGCGCTACGACCGGCGCGTCTGCCGGCAGGCCCAGCGCCGCGCGCGCCGCGGCACGATCGGGTGCCATGGGAATCACGTTGGCGAGCGGGTGCCCCACGTAGCTGGCCGCGATGCCGTTCTTCGCCAGCAGGGCCGGCTCGAAGGGGAAGATGCACAGCACATGGTCGGCCGCCGCGCGCAACTTGTGCACGCGCTCCGGCCGCCAGGCCCAGATCGAGGGGCAGACGAAATGGGCGGTCTTCATGCCGCGTTCGCGCAGTCCCGCTTCCAGGTCGAGATTGAAGTCCGGCGCGTCGACGCCGATGAAGAGGCTGGCCCCCTCCTCCAGCAGCCGTGCCTTGAGCTGACGCCGTATACCCGCGATCTCGGGATAGTGCCGCAGCACCTCGACGTAGCCGCGCACGGCCAGCTTCTCCTGCGGCCACCAGCTCTGGAATCCGCGCGCCAGCATCTGCGGGCCGCCGATGCCCACCGCCGGCACGCCCGGCCAACGGGCCTGCAGTCCGTCGAGCAGCAGGCCCGCAAGCAGATCGCCCGAGGCCTCGCCCGCGACCATGGCAAAGCGCCGCACCGCCTCCTGTGCCATGGGGCTCCTCAGCGAACGATGCCGCGCGTGGCGCTGGCCAGGAAGTCGGTCATCATGGCCACGTCGGCGGCCGCCTCGGGCACCTCGGCGGCCAAGGTCTGGATGGCGACGCGCGCCTCTTCCAGGGTCTTGCCCTGGCGGTACAGCAGCCGGTGCATCTGCTTCACGGCGGCGATCCGTGCGGCAGAGAAATCGCGCCGGCGCAGGCCTACCACGTTGAAGCCGCGCACCGCGAGCGGATTGCCGTCGACCAGCATGAAGGGCGGTACATCCTGCGCCACCGCGCTGGCAAAACCGACCATGGCATGGGCGCCGACCGAAACGAACTGGTGGATACCCGTCAGACCGCCCACCGTCACCCAGTCTGCCAGGTGCACGTGCCCGGCCAGAGTGGTGTTGTTGGCCAGCGTGGTGTGGTTGTCCACCCGGCAATCGTGCGCGATGTGGGTGTAGGCCATGATCCAGTTGTCGCTGCCCACGCGCGTGATGCCACCTGCCCCCGGCACGCCGATGTTGAAGGTGCAGAACTCGCGGATCGTGTTGCGGTCGCCGATCACCAGTTCGGTCGGCTCGCCGGCGTACTTCTTGTCCTGCGGGATCGCCCCCAGCGAGGCGAACTGAAAGATGCGGTTGTCGCGGCCGATGGTGGTGCGGCCCTCGACCACGCAATGCGAGCCGATCGTGGTGCCTGCGCCGACACGCACGTGCGGGCCGATGACGGCGTACGGACCGACGATGACCGTCGGGTCCAGCTCCGCCGCGGAATCGACGATGGCGGTCGGGTGAACCTGCGTCATTCCGGGATCAGTTGATCTGGCGCATCGCGCACATCAGGCTGGCCTCGCAGGCGAGTTCCTTGCCCACCAGGGCGCGCCCCTTGAACTTGGAGATGCCGGCCTTCATGCGCTCAATCTCGACTTCTAGCGTCAGTTGGTCGCCCGGCTCCACCGGACGCTTGAAGCGCGCCCCGTCGATGGCCGCGAAGTAGTACACGGTGTTGTCGTCGGGAACGATGTCGAGCGAGTGGAAAGACAGGAGCGCCGCGGCCTGCGCCATCGCCTCGAGCATCAGCACGCCTGGCATGACGGGGCGGTGCGGGAAGTGGCCATTGAAGAAGGGCTCGTTCATCGTCACGTTCTTGAGCGCAGTGATGCGCTTGCCCTTCTCCATCTCGAGCACGCGATCCACCAGCAGGAAGGGATAGCGGTGAGGGAGCAGTTTGAGGATTTGATGAATGTCGAGCGTCATGGTTGTCGGTCCTGCAGCGCCGATTTCTCCAGCGCCTTGAGGCGTTCCCGCAGGGCGTGCAGCTGTTTGAGGGTGGCGGCGTTTCTCTCCCAGGCGGCATTGTCGTCGATGGGAAACATGCCGGTGTACTGGCCCGGCTTGAGGATGGAGCGCGTGACCACGGTCGCGGCCGAGATGTGCACGCCGTCCGCCATCTTCAGGTGGCCCAGCACGATCGCGCCGCCGCCGATGGTGCAATTCGCGCCGATGTCGGCGCTGCCGGCCACGCCAACGCAGCCCGCCATGGCAGTGTTCCTGCCGACGCGCACGTTGTGGCCGATCTGGATCAGGTTGTCGAGCTTGACGCCGTCCTCGATGACCGTATCTTCCAGCGCGCCGCGGTCGATGCAGGTGTTGGCGCCGATCTCCACGTCGTCGCCGATGCGCACCGCGCCCAGCTGCTCGATCTTGACCCAGGCGCCCTGGTGGGGCGCGAGGCCGAAGCCATCAGCGCCGATCACCACGCCGGGGTGGAGCAGGCAGCGCGCGCCGATGACGCAGTCCTCGCTCACCGTCACCCGGGACTTCAGCACGGTCTGCGCGCCGATGCGGGCACCTCGTTCGATCACGCACAGCGCGCCGATGCGGGCGGTGGGGTCGATCAGCGCATCGGGATCAACCACCGCGCTCGGATGAATGCGGGCACCCTCCGGCCTGGCGTGAGCCTGCTTCCACAGCTGGGTCAGCCGGGCAAAGTAGAGGTAGGGGTCGGGGGTCTGAATGAAGGCGCCGCGCTGCGCAGCCACGTCCCGCATCGCAGGCGACACGATGACGCAGGCGGCCTTCGAGGCCGCAAGCTCTTTCTGGTACTTGGGATGGCTCAGGAAGCTGAGCCCATCGGCCTGCGCGGTCGCCAGCGGCGCGAGGCGCTCGATCGACAGCGCAGGGTCTCCCTGCAGTTCGCCCCCGAGGGCTTCAACGATCGCGCCTAGCCGCAGTGCCACGCCGCTTCGGCGTCACTTGCCGCCCGTAATGGACGCATTCAGCGCCTTGATCACCTTCTCGGTGATGTCGTGCTTGGGATTGATGTAGATCGCCTCCTGGAGGATGGCATCGTACTTCTCGGCCTCGGCGACCTGCTTGACCACCCGGTTGGCACGCTCGTAGACCTGCTGCAGCTCCTCGTTCTTGCGGGCATTGAGGTCTTCCTGGAATTCCCGCCGGCGGCGCTGGAAGTCGCGGTCCTGGTCGACCAGCGCGCGCTGGCGGCTGGTGCGCTGGCTTTCCGACAAGGTCGGCGCCTCGCGCTCGAACTTCTCGGAAGCCGCCTTGAGCGCCTCGCCCTGTGCCTGCAGATCCTTCTCGCGCTTCAGGAACTCTGCCTCGAGCTTCGCCTGCGCGGCCTTGGCGGGCTGCGCCTCGCGCAGCACACGATCGGGATTGACGAAACCGATGCGGAAGGTTTCCTGCGCCTGCGCGGGCAGGCCCACGAGCGCGAAAGCGGGGATCAGCAGCGCACCGGCGGCACGAAGCAAAGGAGTCATTAGAAGGAGGTTCCGATCTGGAATTGCAGGCGTTGAATTCTATCCTTCGGGATGGGATGCAGCGGATCGGTCACGTCTTCCTTCTGCTGCTTCACCGGGAACGCGTATGCCAGGCGCAGCGGTCCCAGCGGTGAGATCCAGCTGATGCCCAAGCCGACCGAGGCGCGCAGCTTCTTCTGTGCCTTCCACTGCGCATCCGTCATGGTCGGATCGCGCTTTTCGGCGAACACGTTGCCCACGTCGAAGAAGCCGTAGAGGCGCAATGTGCGGTCATTGCCCGCACCCGGGAAGGGCGTGCTCAACTCCATGTTGAAGATCGCCTTCTTGGTGCCGCCAAGCGCGGCGCCCTCGGTCTGGCCGAACAGCGGCACATCGCGCGGACCCAGCGAGTTCTGCTCGAAGCCCCGCACCGAACCCAGGCCGCCGGCGTAGAAGTTCTTGAAGATCGGGAAGGGCTTGCTGCCGTACGCCTTGGCGTAGCCCACCTCGCCGTTGATCGCAAAGGTGTATTGCTTGCTGATCGGGAAGAACTGCTGGTACTGGTAGCTGCTCTTCCAGTACTTCATGTCGCCGCCAGTGCCGATCTCGAGATTGGCCCGCTGCAGGCGGCCGCGGGTCGGGACCAATGCGCTGTCACGGTCGTCGCGCGACCAACCCACGGACAAGGGAACGCCCCAGACGCTGTCGTTGTTGCACTCCGTGACGATGCCCTGCGCGTTGGTGGTACAGCCGAAGTAGCTCCGGTAGGACTGCGGCGTCAGGTAGGCGACGTTGCCGCCCGGATCGAAGCGATAGCGTTCCAGGCCAATGCCGAAGTAGACGGTGTCGGTTTCGCTGAAAGGCACGCCGAAGCGGATGGTGCCCCCTTCGTTGACCAGGCGGTAGTCGCCATCAACGCTGTAGTAGGGCCGCGTGGTGGTGTGGTAGAGGCTGAAGCTGCGGGAGATGCCGTCCTTCGTGAAGTACGGGTCGGTGGTCGTGAGCGACAAGGTGCGGGCGTACTTGCTGGTGTTGACCTGCAGCCCCAGGTAGTTGCCCGAGCCGAACACGTTCTCCTGGGCGATGCCGAAGGTGAAGGACACCTTCTCGGCGCTCGAGAAGCCGGCGCCCAGCTGCAGCGTACCCGTGGGCTTCTCCGTCACGTTGATCGCCAGGTCCACCTGGTCCGGCGAGCCCGGCACCTCCTGCGTCTCCACGTTCACGTCCGTGAAGAAGCCCAGCCGGTCCACCCGGTCGCGCGACAGCTTGATCTTGTCACCGTCGTACCACGACGCCTCGTACTGGCGGAACTCCCGCCGGATCACCTCGTCGCGCGTCTTGTTGTTCCCACCGATGGCCACCCGCCGCACGTACACCCGCCGCGACGGCTCCGCCTTCAAGGTGAGGGCCACCCGGTTGTTGGTGCGATCGACTTCCGGCTCCGCCTGCACCCGCGCGAACGCATAGCCGAAGGTGCCGAAGTAGTCGCTGAAGGCCTTGGTCGTCTCCGTCACCTGCTCGCCGTTGTACGGCTCACCGGGGCGGATCGTCACCAGCGACTTGAACTCCTCGTCGCGCCCCAGGTAGTTGCCCTCCAGCTTGACCCCGGAGACCACGAACTTCTCGCCCTCGGTGATGTTCACCGTGATGCTCAGGTCCTGCCGGTCCGGCGAGATCGCCACCTGCGTGGAGTCGATGCGGAACTCCAGGTAGCCGCGCGTGATGTAGTACGAGCGCAGCGTCTCCAGGTCGGCGTTGAGCTTGGCGCGCGAGTACTGGTTGCTCTTGGTGTACCAGCTCATCCAGCCACCGGCGTCCTGGTCGAACAGGTCCAGCAGGGTACCCTCGCTGAAGGCCTTGTTGCCCGCGATGTGCACCTCGCGGATGCGCGCGGCCTCGCCCTCGGTGACGGTGAAGGTCAGGTTGACGCGGTTGCGCTCGATGGGGGTGACGGTGGTGACCACCTGGGCGTTGTAGAGGCTGCGGCTGATGTACTGGCGCTTGAGCTCCTGCTCGGCGCGGTCGGCCAGGGCCTTGTCGTAGGGGCGGCCATCGGCCAGGCCCACTTCGCGCAGCGCCTTCTGCAGTGCGGCTTTGTCGAATTCCTTGGTGCCCACGAAGTCGACGTCGGCGATGGTGGGGCGCTCCTCCACGATGACCACCAGCACGTCGCCACTGACGTCGATGCGCACGTCCTTGAACAGGCCCAGGTCGAACAACGCACGGATGGCAGCGCTGCCGCGCTCGTCGTTGTAGGTGTCGCCCACGCGCAGGGGCAGCGACGCGAAGATGGTGCCCGGCTCCACGCGCTGCAGGCCCTCGACGCGGATGTCGCGTACCGTGAAGGGCTCGACGGCCCAGGCGATCGTGGCTGAAAGCGCACTGGCGACCACCACGGCTACGCTGCGCAGGCGAAAGCGACTGAGTTTATTGTTCATCTGTGATTTGAGCCGGCGCGGAAAGGGCCGACAGATAGTTAACCAAAGAGTCGAGTCACATCGTTGAAGAGTGCAATCGACATCATGACCAGCAGTAGCGCGACGCCGCCGCGCTGGAGCCGTTCCATCCATGCCTCGGAGACGCTCTTGCCGGTCAGGCCCTCCCAAAGATAATACATCAGGTGTCCTCCATCGAGGACCGGCAGCGGCATGAGGTTCAGCACGCCGAGGCTCACGCTGATGAGGGCCAGAAACACCAGGTACTGGGTCAGCCCCATGCTGGCGGACTTGCCGGCGTAGTCGGCGATGGTCAGCGGTCCGCTCAGGTTCTTGATCGAGGCTTCGCCGATCAGCATCTTGCCCAGCATGCGCACGGTCAGCGCCGACACCTCCCAGGTACGCACGACGCCGCGCCACACCCCATCCACCAAGCCCTGCCGCACCGTGGTCATCTCGGGCGGCGTGCCCACATAGGCACCGATGCGCCCGAACTTGTTCGCGCCCTCCTCACGCACTTCGGGCGTGACCTCGACAAGCACCGGCTGGCCGGCGCGCTCGATCTGCCAGGCCTGGGTGCGCGGCTGGTCGCCGTCGACCGAAGCCCGGATTGCGTCGCGTAACTGCTGGCCATCGACGATTGCGGCGCTGCCCACCGCACGGACCACGTCGCCGCTGCGCAGGCCCGCCCGCTCGGCCGCGCCACCCGCCATCACCTCGCCGATCTCTGGTCGCGTGAGTGGCGCGACGATCCCGATCTTGCGGAACATCTGCGCGTCGGCATCCTTGGCGCCGATGCGGCTGAGCGGCAGTACGACTTCGCGCCCGGGGCGCCCGGCCTCACCCGCAATCTCGAGCGAGAGGTCGCGGCCATCGAGCGCACCGCGGGTGATGCGCCAGCGCAGGTCTTCGAAGGACTGCACCGGCTCGAACTCGCCGTCGAAGCCGGCGCGCGCGACGAACTCGCCGCCGCGCAGGCCAGCCTGCTCAGCCAGCGACGCCGCAGCCGGACGCGCGATCCGTGCGACCGGTTCCTCGACGCCGATCCAGTTGACCGCGGTGTAGAGCACGACGGCCAGCAGCAGGTTGGCGATCGGTCCCGCGGCCACGATGGCCGCACGCGAGCGCAGCGGCTGGGTGTTGAAGGCACGGTGCCGCTCCTCCGGCTCCACCGGGCCTTCACGTTCGTCGAGCATCTTCACGTAGCCGCCCAGGGGAAAGGCCGCGATCACGAACTCGGTGTCCTGGCCCGGGTGCTGGCGTTTCGGCTTCCAGCTGTAGAGCGTGTGGCCGAAGCCGATAGAGAAGCGCAGCACCCGCACCCCGCAGGCCACCGCAACGCGGTAGTGCCCGTACTCGTGCACGGCGATCAGGAGGCCCAGCGCGACGATGAAGGCAACGACGGTGAGCATGGATATCCCCTGTTTCGGATGTCAGGCCGCAAAGCGCAGCGCGGCCGCGTTGGCCGCCGCCCGCGCACTGGCGTCCAGCGCCAGCAGGTCGGCCAGCGAGGCCGGGTTGGAGGGCAGCACCGCCTCCAAAGTTTCCAGATTGACCGCGTGGATGCGGTCGAAGCGCAGGCGATGGTGGAGGAATGCGTCGACCGCCACCTCGTTGGCCGCATTGAGCACAGCGGTCGTTCCAGGCGCCGCGCGCAGCGCCTGCCAGGCCAGGTCCAGGCCGGGGAAGAGCCGCGCATCAGGCGCGTCGAAGGTCAGCGCGGCCATCTGCCGAAAATCCAGCGAAGCCGCGCCACTCTCGATGCGCTCGGGCCAGGCCAGCCCGACTGCGATGGGCACTCGCATGTCCGGCGTGCCGAGCTGCGCGATCACGGAGGCGTCGGTGAACTGCACCATCGAGTGCACCACGCTCTGCGGATGGATCACGACCTCGATCTGCTCGGGCGCGACGCCGAACAGGTGCCGGGCCTCGATCACCTCGAGTGCCTTGTTCATCATGGTCGCGGAGTCCACCGAAATCTTGCGCCCCATGACCCAGTTCGGGTGGGCGCAGGCCTGCTCCGGCGTCACCCCCGCCAAGGTCTCCGGCGAGCGGGTACGGAACGGCCCGCCCGAGGCGGTCAGGATGATCTTGTCGATGCGCCTGGGCCAGGTGGACGGATCCTCCGGCAGCGACTGGAAGATGGCCGAGTGCTCGCTGTCGATGGGCAGCAGCGTCGCTCCGCCCACCCGCACCGTGTGCATGAACAGCTCGCCGCCCACCACGAGCGCCTCCTTGTTGGCCAGCAGCAGTCGCTTGCCGGCGCGGGCAGCGGCCAGGCAGGGCCCGAGACCGGCAGCGCCCACGATGGCAGCCATCACGGCATCGCAGTCCTCGTGCGAAGCGATGGCCGCGATGGCGTCAGATCCCTGCATGACCTCGGTGCGCAGGCCGCTCTGCCTGAGCCTGTCGGCCAGCAGCCTCGCATGCGGCGCGCTGGCCATGACCGCGAAGCGGGGTGCAAAGCGCAAGCACTGCGCCAGCAACTCATCGACCTTGGTGGAGGCCGACAGCGCGAACACCTCGAAGCGCTCGGGGTGCCGCGAGATCACATCCAGCGTGCTCATGCCGACCGAACCGGTCGAACCGAGCACGGTGATGCGTTGTCGTTTCATGCCGTTCATAGAAGAGCCAGCATCATCGCGATGGGCAGCGTGGGCAGGAGCGCATCGACCCGGTCGAGCACGCCGCCGTGGCCCGGCAACAATGCGCTGCTGTCCTTGGCTCCGGCGCTGCGCTTGATCAGGGACTCGACCAAGTCGCCGACAACACTCATGGCCGCCAGGAAGATCACGCCGATAAGCAGCAGCCACCAGCCGCGTTCAGCCAGTCGGGTGTAGAGGCTGACCACGGCGGGCCGGACGGCCGCGTCTGCCCAGACCCAGGCGACGGCCAGAACGACGACCCCGAGCATGCCGCCCCAAACGCCCTCCCAGCTCTTTCCAGGGCTGATGCTCGGCGCCAGCTTGCCATGGGTGAAGCGCAGGCCGAAGGCGCGGCCGGCAAAATAGGCGAACACGTCCGCCACCCAGACCAGCACGAGGATCGACAGCAGGAAGTTGATGCCGACCATGCGTGCCTGGACTGCGGCCAGCCAGGCTACCCAGAGCATCAGCAGGCCGCCGACCAGGCGCAGCGCTCGAGGCAGCCGCGGCCAGCCCGGCACGGCGACGCGCAACAGGGCGGCACCGCCCAGCACCCAGGCCGCGCTTGCCACGATCCAGACCGTCAGCAGTGAACGGTCCAGCAGCCCGAGCCACCAGGACAGGCCGCACAGCGCCAGCGTCTCTGCGCCGAGGAACAGCGCCATGCGCGAGCTGTAGCCGTTGAGGCGCCCCCATTCCCAGGCAGCGGCCGCCACCAGGACCAGCATCACGCAGGCAAAGGGAACGTGCGACGGATAGAAGAGCGCAGGCAGAAGAATCGCCAGAAGGACGACCGCGGTGATGATGCGTTGCTTGAGCATCGCGCTCAGGCAGCCTGCGGATCGCGCCGCTCGCCGCCTGCCACCTGCGCGGACGTCTGGCCGAAGCGGCGCTCGCGGCGCCTGAAGGCCTCGATGGCCTCGTCCAGCGCGGCTTCATCGAATTCCGGCCAAAGGCGGTCGCTGAAGAAGAGCTCGGCATACGCGCTCTGCCACAGCAGGAAGTTCGACAGGCGCTGCTCCCCGCCCGTACGAACGAAAAGATCCGGATCGGGTACGTGCGACAGGGCCATTGCGGCGTCCAGGTTGGCCTCCGTCAAGGGCTCGCCGCGTGCGGCCAATTGGGCCGCGGCACGCGCGATGTCCCATCGCCCGCCGTAGTTGAAGCACACGTTGAGCACCAGCCGCGTGTTGTGCGCGGTGGCGGTCTCCGCCTGTATCAGGCCAGCGGCAATCTTGTCGGACAGGCCGCCGCGCTCACCGATGAAGTGCAGGCGCACGCCGTCCTGGGTGAGCTTCGGAACCTCGCGGCCGAGCGCGATGACCATCAGGTCCATCAGCCCCGACACCTCTTCGACAGGGCGGTTCCAGTTCTCGGAAGAGAAGGCGAACACCGTCAGGACCCCGACGCCCCGGTCGACACAGGCCTTGACGCAGCGACGCAGCGACTCGACGCCCTGCTTGTGTCCCGCCACGCGCGGCAGGAAGCGGCGCGTGGCCCAGCGCCCATTGCCATCCATGACGATGGCGATGTGGTGGGGGACGCCGGAGCTCTGGCTGCTCATCTCAGACAGCCAGGATCTCCGCTTCCTTGGCCGCCACCAGCCGGTCGATCTCCGCGATGTGGCGGTCGGTCACCTTCTGGATCTCGGCTTCGGCGCGCTTCTGGTCGTCTTCCGACGCCAGCTTGTCCTTGACCAGCTTCTTGATCGCGTCGTTGGCGTCGCGGCGCAGGTTGCGGGTCGCGATCTTGGCGTTCTCGCCCTCGGTGCGCACCAGCTTGGTCATTTCCTTGCGGCGCTCTTCGCTCATGGGCGGCATCGGCACGCGGATCAAATCGCCCATCGAAGCCGGATTCAGGCCCAGGTCACTCTCGCGGATGGCCTTCTCGATCTTGGCGCCCATGCCCTTCTCCCAGGGCTGCACGCTGATGGTGCGCGAATCGATCAGCGCCACGTTTGCCACCTGGGACAGCGGCACCGAGGAGCCGTAGTACTCGACATGGATCGAGTCCAGCAGCGCCGGGTTGGCACGGCCGGTACGGATCTTCGTCAGGTTGTTCTGGAACGCCGCGATCGACTGGTTCATCTTGGCGTCGGTCGTGCTGCGGATGTCGGCAATGGTCATCTTCTCTTACTCCTCAGGCATGCACCAGCGTGCCTTCGTCCTCGCCCATCACGACGCGCTTGAGCGCGCCGTTCTTGAAGATCGAGAACACCTTGATCGGCAGCTTCTGGTCGCGGCACAGCGCGAAGGCCGTGGCGTCCATGATGCCGAGATTCTGCGCAATGGCCTCGTCGAAGCTCAGGCGCGCATAGCGCGTGGCGCCGAGATCCTTCTTGGGGTCGGCGGTGTAGACGCCATCGACCTTGGTGGCTTTGAGCACCAACTCCGCACCGATCTCGGCGCCGCGCAGCGCGGCGGCGGTGTCGGTCGTGAAGAAGGGGTTACCGGTGCCGGCCGCGAAGATCACGACCTTGCCCTCTTCCAGGTACTGCAGGGCCTTCGGCCTCACGTAGGGCTCCACCACCTGCTCGATGGCGATGGCCGACATGACCCGCGCGGTCAGTCCCTGCTTGTTCATGGCGTCCGCCAGTGCCAGCGCGTTCATGACGGTAGCCAGCATGCCCATGTAGTCGGCGGTGGCGCGGTCCATGCCCACCGAGCCGCCGGCCACGCCACGGAAGATGTTGCCACCGCCGATCACGACGGCGACTTCCACGCCCATGTTCACCACTTCCGCCACCTCTTCCACCATGCGGACGATGGTCGCGCGGTTGATGCCGAAGGCGTCGTCACCCATCAATGCCTCGCCCGACAGCTTCAACAAGATTCGCTTGTGGGCCGGACGGGATTCGAGCATGGGGGTTTCCTTTGAGGTGGGCGGGGCGAGTGTAAAACGTGGAGGTGAAGAAGCGGCGGCGCCCTCGCGCCGCCCGGGGATGCCGCTCAGGCAGCCGCCGCCTTGGCTGCCGCGACCTGCGCCGCCACTTCGGCGGCGAAGTCGTCGACCTTCTTCTCGATGCCTTCACCGACCACATAGAGCGTGAAGCCCTTGATCGTGGTGTTGGCGGCCTTGAGCATCTGCTCGACGGTCTGCTTGTCGTTCTTGACGAAAGGCTGGTTGTGCAGCGAAACCTCCTTGAGGTACTTCTGCACGCCGCCTTCGATGCGCTTGGCGACGATGTCGGCCGGCTGCGGCTGCTTGCCGGCGGCCTCGGCCGTCTTGCGGTCTTCCTCGGCCTTGCCTGCCGCCACGGCGCGCTCCTTCTCGATCAGTTCGGCCGGCACGTCCGACGCAGCGATCGAGACCGGCTTCATGGCGGCCACGTGCATCGCCACGTCCTTGGCGGCAGTGTCGTCACCTTCGAACTCGACCATCACGCCGATGCGCGTGCCGTGCAGGTAGGAGGCCAGCTTGCCGTTGCCGGCGAACCGCTTGAAACGGCGGAAGCTCATGTTCTCGCCGATCTTGCCGATCAAGCCCTTGCGCACATCTTCCAGCGTGGGGCCGAAGCTGTCCTGCTCGTAAGGCAGCGCGCCCAGCGCGGCCAGGTCGGCCGGGTTGCGCTCGGCGACCAGCTTCGCGGCAGCGTTGGCCAGGGCCAGGAAGCTGTCGTTCTTGGAAACGAAGTCGGTCTCGCAGTTGATCTCGACCATGGCGCCGACACCGGCTTGGACATACGCGGCGACCACGCCTTCGGCCGTGATGCGGCTGGAAGCCTTGCCGGCCTTGTTGCCCAGCTTGATGCGCAGCAGCTCCTCGGCCTTTTCCATGTTGCCGTCGGCTTCGGTCAGTGCCTTTTTGCACTCCATCATCGGGGCGTCGGTCTTGGCGCGAAGCTCGGCGACCATGCTTGCGGTGATTGTTGCCATGTCGTTTCTCCGTTCGGTTTAGCAGTTGCGGCCACCCACGCCGGGCGCCGCGAAAATCAAGTTAAAAAAAAGGGGCATCGAAGCCCCTTCTTCAGGCGCTTGCAGGCGCGAATCAGGCGGAAGCGCCCTCTTCGACCTCGACGAACTCATCGGAATTGCCTTCCGACACGGCCTTGGCCACGTCGGCCACGGCGCTGGCACGGCCCTCCAGGATCGCGTCCGCGATGCCGCGGGCGTACAGCGTGACAGCCTTCGACGAGTCGTCGTTGCCGGGGATCACGTAGTCGATGCCCTCAGGCGAATGATTGGAGTCCACCACGCCAATCAGCGGGATGCCCAGCTTCTTGGCCTCGGCCACAGCGATCTTGTGGAAGCCCACGTCGATCACGAAGATGGCGTCCGGCAGCGCGCTCATGTCCTGGATGCCGCCGATATCCTTCTCGAGCTTCTCGATCTCGCGGTTGAAGGTCAGCTGTTCCTTCTTGCTGAGGTTGTCGAGGCCGGCTTCCTGCTGGGCCTTCATGTCCTTCAGGCGCTTGATGGAGGTCTTGACGGTCTTGAAGTTGGTCAGCATGCCGCCGAGCCAGCGGGTGTCGACGAAGGGGACGCCGGCGCGGCGCGCCTCGGTTGCCACAATCTCGCGGGCCTGGCGCTTGGTGCCCACCATCAGGATGGTGCCGCGGTTCGCGGTGAGTTGCTTGGCGTACTTCATCGCTTCCTGGAACATCGGAAGCGTCTTTTCCAGGTTGATGATGTGGATCTTGTTGCGATGGCCGAAGATGTACGGAGCCATCTTGGGGTTCCAGAAGCGGGTCTGGTGCCCGAAATGGACACCGGCTTCCAGCATTTCGCGCATGGTCGTCGACATAAGAAATTCTCCAAAGGTTGGGTCTAAAATCCAGCCCGTTTTGCGTCCCTCGTAAAGGGCCGCAACACCTTGAATGGGCTGGTTTGCGGATATGTTTTGCGCCGGGAAAAGCACCCAGAGTGAAACCCGTTGAGTATAGCACGCACCACCCCCTCGCCTTCCCTCGCAGCCACCTCACACCATGCGCCCTGACCTGCACGCCACCCGCCTCGCCCTGCTGGCGGGCGCTTCCGATGCGCGCACCGAGATGGAGCACTCCATCGCCACGGCGGACTCCCCGGCCTGCGACCACGTCTTCACCCGGCCCCTGTTCGAGGACGGGCGCCTGGCGGCCGCGGCCGGCCAGCCGGCGCAGCGCCTGGCGGGCCTGGCCTTTTCGGTCAAGGACCTGTTCGACCTGGCCGGCCAGCCCACCCCGGCCGGCTCGGTGGTCCTGGCCCATGCACCTGCGGCCCGGTCCGATGCGGCCGCCGTCGCCCGCCTCCGTGCCGCAGGCGGCGCCCTGATCGGTCGCACCAACATGACCGAATTCGCCTTTTCGGGCGTGGGCGTCAACCCGCACCACGGAACGCCGGCCAACCACGCAGATCCTGCAACGCCGCGCATTCCCGGCGGTTCTTCCTCGGGCGCCGCCATTTCGGTGGCCAGCGGTGCCGCCTTCATCGGGCTGGGCTCCGACACCGGCGGCTCCATCCGCATTCCTGCGGCGCTCAACGGCATCGTGGGCTTCAAGAGCACGGCGCGGCTGGTGCCGGCGGACGGCGCCCTGCCGCTTTCGACGACGCTGGACACGGTCTGCGCCATGACGCGTTCGGTGCGCGATGCGGTCGTCGCCCACGAGGTCCTGGCCGCCCGCCGCGTGACGCCGGGAACCGCGCCCCTCGCCGTCTACAGGCTGGCGGTGGTCAAGGGCCTGTTCCTCGACGAGCTCGAACCCGCCGTGGCGACCGCCTTCGAGCGCACCCTGCGCACCCTGCGGACCGCCGGTGCCCGGATCGACGAGATCGCCCTGCCGGAGCTGGCCGAGCTGCGCACCATCAACGCGACCGGCGGCTTCTCCGCCGCCGAGGCCTACGCTTGGCACCGCCTGCTGCTGGAGCGCAGCGGCGCCGGCTACGACCCGCGGGTGGCCCAGCGCATCCTCAAGGGCGCGACCATGAAGGCGCACGAGTACATCGACCTGGTCCACGCGCGGCGCGACTGGATCGCGCGCATGGAACTGGCTCTCGCCCCCTTCGACGCCCTGCTCTCGCCCACGGTGCCGATGGTCGCGCCGGCCATCGCCGAGGTCGCGCCGGGTACCGAGCGCGACGAGGCTTTCTTCCGCATCAACGCATTGCTGCTGCGCAACCCGTCGGTGGTCAACATGCTCGACGGCTGCGCCATCTCGCTGCCATGCCACGCCGAGGGCGAACTGCCGGTCGGTCTCATGCTCTGGCATGCGGCCCTGCACGACGACGCCATCCTGGCCGTCGCGCTGCAGGTGGAACGCGAGTTGCAAGCACCCCACTAGCCAGTGACCGCCTGTCCACCCGCGGGCAGGCTCATTTTTTCACCGCAAAGAATCGAATGAAGATCGCGATCGTGGGCGCCGGCATCATCGGCGTCACCACAGCCTGGGAGCTGGCCTCGGACGGGCATGAAGTGATGGTCTTCGAGCGCCGCGGCGCCGCCGCCGAGGAGTCCAGTTTCGCCAACGCCGGCGTGGTTGCCCCCGGCTACGTCACGCCCTGGGCCGGACCCGGCATGCGCGGCAAGGTGTTGCGATCGCTGCTCTCCACGCATGGCGCGGTCAAGCTGCGCTGGCCGCTCTCCGGGCGCGACCTCGGCTGGATGTCGCGCTGGCAGCGTGCCTGCAAGCTCGAGAGCTACCTGGCCAACCGGGCACGGATGCAGCGCCTGGCCTTCTACAGCCGCACCCGGCTGCACGAGATCACCGAGGCGCGGGAGCTCATCTACGAGCGCAGCGACGGCTACCTCGTGCTGTTGCGAACCAAGCGGGACAAGAAGTTGGTGCAGGCGGGACTCGAGGTGCTGCGCCAGACGGGCAGCACCTTCCGCGAGGTGGACGCCGACGAGGCGCGCCGGATCGAGCCCGCGCTGAGCACCGAGACCGCACTGGCCGGCGCCATCCACCTGCCGGACGACGAAGTCGCCAACTGCCGCCAGTTCGCCCTGTTGCTCAAGTGGGAGGCCGAGGCGCTGGGCGCGCAATTCCACTTCAACTGCGACCTCGCACCCTTCAGCCGCGCCGCGCCAACCGAACTGCGGCTGGCCAGCGGCTCCGAGGGCCTGCGCTTCGACGCGGTGGTGGTGTGCGCCGGCGTGGCGTCGGCCGAACTGCTGAAGCCGCTGGGCCTGCGCATCCCGTTGGCGCCGGTCTACGGTCATTCGATCAGCGCCCAGATCCGCGAGCCGCTCAACGCGCCGCGCAGCGCGGTGATGGACGAGCGCTTCAAGGTTGCGATCTCGCGCCTGGGCCTGCGCGTGCGGGTGGCAGGCAGCGCCGAGATCGGTGGCTCGCTCGGCAACATGCATCCGGATGCGCTGCGCACGCTCTACAAGGTGCTGCAGGACTGGTTTCCGGGGGCCGTCACGCTGCAGGCCGGCGTCCAGCAATGGAAGGGTGCGCGGCCGATGCTGCCCGACGGCCCGCCCATCATCGGCCCGAGCGGCGTGCCTGGCGTGTGGCTGAACCTCGGCCATGGCTCCAGCGGCTGGGCGCTGTCCTGCGGCAGCGCGCGGGTGCTCGCGGACCTGATGGGCGGGCGGGACGCCGGCATCGACCTGGAGGGGCTGGGCATCGAGCGTTTGCTGCAACACTAGCGGCTTCCGCAGCCTCTCCGAAACCGGAACGCCCCGCATGCAACGCATCACCGCCGCCACCGCTGCACCGCTGTTCGGCACGGCCGCCTCGCGCCGGATCGAACAGGCCGCCGCGGCCATCCTGCCGGCCCACACCCTGATGCAGCGCGCCGGGCTGGCGGTCGCACGGCTCGCGATGGCCGTGGCGCCGCATGCCCGCACGATCTGGGTCGCCTGCGGCCCAGGCAACAACGGCGGCGATGGCTTCGAGGCGGCGACCCAGCTCCAGCGCCGCGGCTTCACACCGGTCGTCACGCGCATCGGCGACGACGCCCGCCTGCCGGCCGATGCACGCGCCTCGCTGCAACGAGCGCAGGACGCCGGCGTGCGCTTCGCCGACGCGCCGCCCGCGCACGCCGATCTGGCCATCGATGCCCTGCTCGGCCTCGGCGCCGGCCGCGCCCCCGACGGCCTGATGGCGGATTGGCTGCGGCGCATGCACATGGGCACCGCGCCCGTGCTGAGCATCGATCTGCCCGCCGGGTTGAATGCCGATACGGGCACCCTCTCACTGGACTTCCTGGCACCCACCGCCGACCGCGTCCAGGAGACCCGCCGGCTGTGCCTGAGCCTGCTGACGCTCAAGCCCGGACTCTTCACTGGGCAAGGACGCGACGCCTCCGGCGAGCTGTGGTTCGATGACCTGGAGGCCTCGCCGGGCGCCGAGCCGCCCACTGCTCGCCTGCCCGGCGCGCCGGGCGCAATGGCCCGGCGCCATGCCACGCACAAGGGCAGCTACGGCGATGTAGCGGTGATCGGCGGGGCGCCCGGCATGGCAGGGGCCGCCTTGCTGGCGGCCTCCGCGGCACTCCATGCCGGCGCCGGCCGGGTGTACGTGGCATCGCTCGATGCGGAGCTTCCAGCCCTGGCCGCTGCACAGCCCGAGTTGATGTTCCGGCTCCCCGTCGCGCTGGCGCTGCCGGATCTGAGCGTGGTCTGCGGCTGCGGTGGCGGCGAGGCCGTGCGTGACCTGCTTCCCAAGGTGCTCGGCGCCTCCCAAGCCTTGGTGCTCGATGCCGACGCGCTCAATGCCATTGCCGCCGACGATGTGCTGCAACGCCAGCTCGCCGCCCGCGCCGGCCGGCCCACGGTCCTGACGCCGCATCCCCTGGAAGCCGCGCGCCTGCTGGGCACGAGCACGGCCGAGGTGCAGGCCGACCGATTGCGCACGGCGTGCGAACTCGCGCGACGCTTCGGTGCCACGGTTGTTCTCAAGGGATCGGGCACCATCGTCGCAGCCCCGGGCGAAACGCCGCTGATCAATCCCACAGGCAATGCGCGCCTCGCCACCGCCGGCACGGGTGACGTGCTGGCCGGCATGATCGGCGCAGCACTCGCAGCCGGACGCCCGCCGATGGCAGCCAGTTGGGAAGCCGCCTGGGAGCATGGCGCGCGGGCAGAGCGCTGGCCGGCACGCCTGCCCCTCACGGCCGGCGCACTGGCACGAGGTTGAAGCCCGTCTACCCGCGCCCGACGAAGGGCATCTTGGTCGCCATCACTGTGTGGAACAGCACGTTGGCCTCCAGCGGCAGGTTCGCCATGTAGAGCACGGACTGGCCGACGATGGCCACATCCATCACGGGCTCGATCGCGATCTCGCCATTGGCCTGCGGCACGCCCTTGGCCATCCGCGCGGCCAGCTCGGTCAGCGCGTTGCCCACGTCGATCTGGCCGACCGCGATGTCATGCTTGCGGCCGTCGAGCGAAGCCGTCTTGGTCAGCCCCTGCACCGCATGCTTGGTCGCGGTGTAGGCGATCGAATTGGGTCGCGGCGCGGTGGCGGAGATCGATCCGTTGTTGATGATGCGGCCGCCGCGCGGCGTCTGTGCCTTCATCGTGCGGAAGGCCTGCTGGATGCAATAGAACATCCCGTTGAGGTTGATGTCGACCACGCCGCGCCATTGTTCCGGCGTCCAGTCCTCGAAGGGTCCCGGCGGGTTGCCGACGCCGGCGTTGTTGAACAGGAGGTCGACCCGCCCGAAGCGCTCCACCGCGGCAGCAAACAGGGCCTGCACCGACTCCGGATTGGCCACGTCGGTCGGCACCGCGAACGCACGGCCCCCGGCGCCGGACTCGTCGGCCACCTGCTCCAGAGGCTCCAGCCGG
Organism: Variovorax sp. JS1663; assembly: GCF_002157355.1. Taxonomy (GTDB): domain Bacteria; phylum Pseudomonadota; class Gammaproteobacteria; order Burkholderiales; family Burkholderiaceae_C; genus Variovorax. The sequence goes on from NZ_LYMK01000020.1 coordinate 52,205, forward strand.
CGGCCGGCCAGCACCACGCTCCATCCGTCGCCCAACAGGGCCAGCGCTGCTGCGCGGCCGATGCCAGTGCCGGCGCCCGTCACGATCGCGATGCGGCTCTTCTTGTCTGCACTCATCTTCGTTTCTCCTTCAGCGACGCGTCTTGCGCCCTTTCATCTTGTTGGCAGCCTTCTTGACGGCCGAGCGAAAAGCCTGCATCGCGGATTGCGGCGCTGCCCCCGGCACACGCTCCACCGCCGCCACCGCCTCGGGCTTCTTCCGCGCGCTGCGCTTGGTCGAAGCCTTGGCCGGCACACCGGCGGCGGCCACGCCCTTGTCCTTCATCGCGCGCGCCGCAAGCTCCTCGCCTTCGCGCACGAGACGGAAGTCGATCTTGCGGCCATCGAGGTCGACCCGGCTGACCTGCACCCGCACGCGGGTGCCGATCGCGTAGCGGATGCCGGTGCGCTCGCCGCGCAGCTCCTGCCGCTGCTCGTCGAACTTGAAGTACTCGCCGCCGAGCTCGGTGATGTGCACAAGCCCTTCCACGTACATCGCATCGAGCGTGACGAAGATGCCGAAGGTGGTGGCAGCCGTGACCACGCCCCCGTATTCCTCGCCCAGGTGCTCACGCATGTACTTGCACTTGAGCCAGGCCTCCACGTCGCGGCTGGCCTCGTCGGCACGCCGCTCATTGGCGCTGCAGTGCAAGCCTGCCGCTTCCCAGGCCAGCACTTCCTTGCTCGGCGCCACGCTGGTCTTCTGCGGCTTGGCAGTGGGCGATTTCACGCGCGAGGCCAGCCGCTTGGCAAGCTTGGCGTGGGCCTCGCCCGGCGTCGGCAGCATCGGCAACTGGTACTTGGTCCGGCTCAGGATGGCTTTGATCACGCGATGCACCAGCAGATCCGGGTAGCGACGGATCGGGCTGGTGAAATGGGTGTAGGCCTCGTAGGCCAGGCCGAAATGGCCGCTGTTGATCGGCGTGTAGATAGCCTGCTGCATCGAGCGCAACAGCATGGTGTGGATCTGCTGCGCATCGGGCCGCTCCTTCGTCGCCTCGGCAATCGCCTGGAACTCGCCGGGCCGGGGATCGTCCGTGATCGACAGGCCCACGCCCATGGCCTTGAGGTAGCCGCGCAGGATCTCCTTCTTCTCGGGGGTCGGACCTTCGTGCACACGGTAGAGCCCCGGGTGCTTGCCCTCGGCGATGAAGTCTGCGCTGCAGACGTTGGCAGCGAGCATGGCCTCCTCGATCAGGCGGTGCGCCTCGTTGCGCACGCGCGGCACGATCTTCTCGATGCGGCCGGCCTCGTCGCAGATGATCTGGGTCTCGGTGGTCTCGAAGTCCACCGCGCCGCGCTTGCCGCGCTGCTGCAGGAGCGCGCGATAGACGTCGTGCAGGTTCAACAGGTCCTTCACCCGCTCCTTGCGCCTGGCCGCCTCGGGGCCGCGGGTGTTGGCCAGGATCGCTGCCACCTCGGTGTAGGTGAAGCGTGCATGGCTCCACATCACCGCGGGGTAAAACTGATAGGCGTAGATCTCGCCATCAGCCGCCACCAGCATGTCGCACACCATGCACAGCCGCTCCACCTCGGGGTTGAGCGAGCACAGGCCATTCGACAGCTTCTCCGGCAGCATCGGGATCACGCGGCGCGGGAAGTAGACACTGGTCGCTCGGTCATAGGCATCGATGTCGATGGCCGAGCCGGTGTGCACATAAGCGCTGACGTCCGCGATCGCGACCAGCAGGCGCCAGCCCTTGCCGCGGCCCACCTTGGCGGGCTCGCAGTAAACGGCATCGTCGAAGTCGCGCGCATCCTCGCCATCGATGGTGACCAGCGGGATATCGGTCAGGTCGACGCGGCCCTTCTTGTCGGTGGTCCGCACCTTGTCGGGCAAGGCCTTGGCCTCGGCCAGGCAGGCTTCGGAGAACTCGTGCGGCACGCCGTACTTGCGCACCGCGATCTCGATCTCCATGCCCGGATCGTCGATCTCGCCAAGCACTTCCTTCACGCGGCCGACGGGCTGGCCGAACAACGCGGGCGGCTCGGTCAGTTGCACGACGACCACCTGGCCGACCTTGGCCGTGCCTGTCGCACCCTTGGGGATCAGCACGTCCTGGCCGTAGCGCTTGTCTTCGGGAGCGACCAGCCAGATGCCGCCTTCGTGCAGCAAGCGACCGATGATCGGCTGCTCCGGCCGCTCGATGATCTCGACAACGCGACCCTCGGGTCGGCCGCGCCGATCCTGGCGCACGACGCGCGCCTTGACGCGGTCCTTGTGCAACACAGCGCGCATCTCGTTGGGGGGCAGATAGATGTCGGCTTCACCATCGTCGCGCTGCACGAAACCGTGCCCATCGCGATGACCTTGCACCGTGCCTTCGACTTCGTCCAGCAGACCGCCGGAGTGGCTCAAATTTTTGATATATACTCTCTTTCTTTCCTGAAATTCAAACCTGTTGCGAGGGGTCAAACCCCAAGCAGCAAGTGGGCCCAGATGGCGGAATTGGTAGACGCACTAGTTTCAGGTACTAGCGAGTAACATCGTGGAGGTTCGAGTCCTCTTCTGGGCACCAAGTTTAGACAACCCTTCTGGGTATTCTTCGATTGAAGCCACCGGTCTCCGGTGGCTTTTTTCTTGTCCGTTCCAGACAGCATCAGATGGGCAGCGCGACCAGGTCGTGCCCCTCGGCGCCGACGATGCGGGCGCGCGTGAACTCGCCGACCTTCAGCGTCTTGCTGATCTTCTCCGGCGGCAGCAGGCGCACCGTGCCGTCGATCTCGGGTGCATCGGCATAGGTCCGACCCACGCCACCTTTGCGTCCGAGAGCCGGCGCTGAATCGACCAGCACCTGCATGGTCGCGCCGATGCGCCGCCGCAGCCTGGCAACAGACACCGCTTCGGCCACTTCCATGAAACGCGCACGACGCGCCTCGCGCTCGGCCTCCGGCAGCATGCCTGGCAGCTCGTTGGCGGCCGCACCCTGGACGGGGCTGTAGGCGAAGCAGCCGGCGCGGTCGATCTCGGCCTCGCGGATGAAGTCGAGCAGGTGCTCGAACTCCGCCTCCGTCTCGCCGGGAAAGCCGGCAATGAAGGTGCTGCGGATCACCAGGTCCGGGCAGATCTCGCGCCAGCGCGCAATGCGCTCCAGGTTCTTCTCGCCGCTGGCGGGGCGCTTCATCCGTCGCAGCACATCGGGATGGCTATGCTGCAGCGGCACGTCGAGGTACGGCAGCACCTTGCCGCTCGCCATCAGCGGAACCACTTCGTCCACGCTCGGATAGGGATAGACGTAGTGCAGACGAACCCAGGCGCCGTAGGGCTCGGCGATCTCGCCCAGCGTATGCACCAGTTCCAGCATGCGGGTCTTGACCGGCTTGCCGTCCCAGAAGCCGGTGCGGTACTTCACATCGACGCCATAGGCCGAGGTATCCTGGCTGATCACCAGCAGTTCCTTGACGCCGCCTTCGAACAGGGCCTTGGCCTCGCCGAGCACATCGCCCACAGGCCGCGACACGAGGTCGCCGCGCATCGAGGGAATGATGCAGAAGGTGCAGCGGTGGTTGCAGCCCTCGCTGATCTTCAGATAGGCGTAGTGCCGCGGCGTCAGCTTCAACCCCGCGACACCGAAGGCCTGCGGCACCAGGTCGATGAAGGGATCGTGCGGCTTGGGCAGGTTGGCGTGGACCGCGTCCATCACCTCCTGCGTCGCGTGCGGGCCGGTGACAGCCAGCACGCTCGGATGCATCTGGCGCACCAAGTTGCCGCCGGCCTCGCCGGTCTTGGCGCCCAGGCAGCCGGTGACGATCACGCGGCCGTTCTCGGCCAGCGCCTCGCCGATGGTGTCCAGGCTCTCCTTGACCGCGTCATCGATGAAGCCGCAGGTGTTGACGATCACCAAGTCGGCGCCTTCGAAGGTCTTGGAGGTCTGGTAGCCCTCGGCACTCAGTTGGGTCAGGATCAATTCGGAATCAGTCAGCGCCTTGGGGCAGCCCAGGCTGACGAAGCCCACCTTGGGCGCGGCGGCCGACACGGTCGTGGGTTCGGGGGAAGCTACTTCGCTCATAGCCCCCTATTGTCAGCGCTAACGGTCGGTCTGCCCGTTTTGGGGTCGCTTGAGGCCGAAGGCGCCCAGCACCTGCTCGGTGTTTTTTTGCATCTGCTCCTGCATCTGCAGAAAGACATTCTTGGACTGTTCAACGTAGCTGCCCATCAGGCCCTGGAGCACCGGGGATTGCAGGGTCATGAAGCGTGACCACATCTCGGGCGTGAGCGCCTGTGCCTTCTCGGCCAGTTGCGCCTGCACCTCCGCCATGGCCTGGATGTTCTTCTCCAGATAAGGCCCCATGTAGCCCTGCATCGCATGGCCATAGAAGCGGATGATGTTTGCGAGCACCTGCTCGGTGAACATCGGTGCGCCCCCGGCCTCCTCTTCCAGGATGATCTGCAGCAGGATGCTGCGCGTCAGGTCGTCCCCGCTCTTGGCATCCCGCACCACGAAGGGCGACTTGTCCATCACCAGCTGCCTGACCTCGGTGAGGGTGATGTAGGCGGAGGTTTCCGTGTCGTAGAGCCTGCGGTTCGGATATTTCTTGATGACCCGCTGCGCCGGCTTGTCACCAGCGGACTTCTTGCTCTGCACTACGGACTCCTTGAGGTTTGGCGCTTCAAGCGCAAACCATTCTAGGGAGCGGGTTTGCTGCACCGCGCCAAGGTTTACCCTGACCGGCCAGCGCCGTCAATCCAGCGTCGTGGCGTACTCGGCGCCGCACACCTTGCAGACCGCCGACTCGGGGCGCTCCTCGGTGCTGTCGCGAAAGTGCAAGGGACTCTTGACGCCGTTGAAGACCCAGCAGCGCGGGCAGTGCTCATGGCCCGCCAGCGGCAGGTAACCCCGTGCGCGCTGCTCGGCCCGTTCCCGCGTGACGGGTGACCCCTGCCGCACCGTTCGCGCGACGTCCTCGGCGGCCATGGTGCCGGCCCGACCATTGGCCCGGTCATTCAGCCCATAGACCACGCGTGCGAACTCCAGCGGGGCCTGGCGCAGCAACGCTGCCAAGCGGAGTTCCTCGAGTGCCGGACCGGTCTCAGTCTCAGGCGTGGTCATCGTTTCTCCGGATTGCGGGGTGTGGTGGTGATGGCGAGCGGCCAAGTTACCACAACTGTCGACGTATTCGCCAGTCGACGAAGGCCGTAGGCCATGCGGGGGAAGAAACGCCGTCGCGGAGGGGCAGCCGCTGGTTGTCGGCTGCTTCGCTTCGGGAAAGGATTGGTAGGCGCGATTGGACTCGAACCAACGACCCCCACCATGTCAAGGTGGTGCTCTAACCAGCTGAGCTACGCGCCTGAGTTCGTTCGAGAGATGGGAGTATAGCAGGCCGCGTGATGCACTTTTTCAGCGGCGTCGTGCGGAACGCACCCCGGGCACCACCGCGACCACGGCCAGCACCTGCGCGAGCCGCGCCGCGTCACCGATCTCGATCGTGAAGGTCATCCATGCGGTGCCCTTGACCGATTGCGTCTGCACGCCGATCACGTTCATCTTCTCGCGCGCAAATACGTCGGAGATGTCGCGCAACAGGCCCTGGCGATCTGCCGCCTCGACCGCCACGTCGACCGCATACACCGACGCATCGCCGCCGCCATGCGGCTCGCCCCACTCCACGTCGATCACGCGCTCGGCATCGCGGGCTGCCATCATCCGGAAGCTGCTGCAGTTGGCGCGGTGGATGCTGACGCCGTGCCCGCGCGTCACGAAGCCGCGGATCGGATCGGGCGGCGCCGGCTTGCAGCACTTGGCGAGCTGGGTCATCAGCGATGAGACGCCGACCACCAGCACCCCGCCCTTGCCGGTATTGGTACCGGCACGCGCCTTCTTGATGACCACGCCGTCATCCGGTGCCTGCACGGGCTCCGGCGGCGGACGCAACAGCATCTCGATGTTGCGCAGCGAGAACTCGTCCTTGCCCACCACCTCGAACAACTGATCGGCGGACTTGAACCCCAGCTGCGAAGCCAGGTCATCGAGCTTCAGCGCGGTCTTGCCCTCGCGCTGCAGCACCTTCTCGACCGCTTCGCGTCCGCGCGCCACCGTCTCATGCGTAATCTGCGCATTGAACCAGGCACGCACCTTGGCACGCGCCCGATGGCTGGCGAGATAGCCCAACTCCGCGTTGAGCCAGTCGCGCGACGGACCGCCCTCCTTGGCCGCGATGATCTCCACCGTCTGCCCGTTCTGCAGCGGCGTGTTCAAGGGCACCATCGCACCGTCGACGCGCGCACCACGGCAGCGATGACCCAGGCTGGTGTGCACCGAGTAGGCGAAGTCGACCGCCGTCGCACCCTGCGGCAATTCGACGATGGCTGCATCGGGCGTCAGCACGTAGATGCGGTCATCGAAGAGGCCCTGCCCCTGCGAGCCGCCGGACAGGTCGCGCTCCCAGGCCAGCAGTTGCCGCAGCACGGCGATCTTGGCGTCGTATTCGCCGCTCGCCCACACGCCCGCGTAGCCCTTCTGGCCCGCTTCCTTGTAGGCCCAGTGGGCCGCCACGCCATGCTCCGCATGGTCGTGCATCTCCTGCGTGCGGATCTGGATCTCGATCGGCTTGCCCACATGCCCGCCGACCACCTCGCGCACGACCGTGTGCAGCGACTGGTACCCGTTCGGCTTGGGCCGCGCGATGTAGTCGTCGAACTCCTCGGTGATCGGCTGGAAGTGCGAATGCACCCAGGCCAGCGCCGCATAGCAGTCCTTCACGTCGGCCACCACGACGCGCAGCGCCAGGATGTCGAAGACCTGCGCGAAGTCCAGCGACTTGCCGCGCATCTTCTTGACGATGCTGTAGATGTTCTTCGGCCGCCCCTGCACGGTGGCCTTGACGCCCTCCCCGGCCAGCTCGCGCTCCAGCCTCGAGCGCAACTGCTCGACGTAGCCCTCGCGCTCGATGCGCTTCTCGTCCAACAGGCGGGCGATCAGCTTGTAGGTGTCGGGCTCCAGAAAGCGGAAGGACAGGTCCTCGATCTCCCACTTGACCTGCCAGATGCCCAGCCGGTTCGCCAGCGGCGCAAACACCTGCAGCGATTCGCGCGCCACGCCCTCCGGCACCGGCTGCTTGCTCGCCGCCGCATAGCGCAGAGTCTGAAGCCGCGAAGCGAGCCGCAGCATCACGACGCGCAGGTCGCGCGAGAAGGCGAGCAGCATCTTGCGCACGTTTTCGGTCTGCGTGCCGGCCCCGTCCGCCAGGTGCGCGCTCGCCGTGGCCGTGCGTGCCTGCTTCTGCACGTGCACGAGCTTGGTGGTCTCCACCGCGAGCGCGGCGAAGTTGTCGCCGAAGACCTTGGCGATCACCTCCTGCGGACGGTTCAGGTGCTGGCAGGAATAGACCAGGTAGCTGGCCGCCTGCATCGCCTCCGAGCCGCCCATCGCGGCCACGATCGCGGCGACCGCGTCGGCATGCGCAAGCGTGTTCTCGCCAGTGTCCAGCGTCTCGTCGGCGATCAGCGGCTCGGCGAAGGCGCGGGCCCGCGCAAGCATGTTCGCCTGCACGGGCGTGCGCTCGGCGGTCGCGGCCGACAGCGGATAGTCGACCACGGAAGCGCCGGACATCGAGAGGCCGGGTTGATCGCGCTTCACTCGATCGCCCCCTCCCGGGCGGCGTGACGGACGACGGGCTCGATCATGAAACGGAGCAAAAGGCGATGAAGATAATGGGCTCGTCGCATCCTAATTCATCCGGAGATTGATCATCATGCTCAAAGGCAAAACCGCGCTTGTCACGGGGTCCACCAGTGGCATCGGCCTCGGTATCGCGAAGGCGCTGGCGCAACAGGGCGCCAACATCGTGCTCAACGGTTTCGGCGACGCCGAGGGGTCGAAGACCGAGATCGCCTCGTTGGGCGTGAAGGTCGACTACCACGGTGCCGACATGAGCAAGCCGTCGGACATCGAGGACATGATGCAGTTCGGCGCCTCGAAGTTCGGCCGCATCGACATCCTCGTCAACAATGCCGGCATCCAGCACGTCGCAAAGGTCGAGGACTTTCCGGCGGAGCGCTGGGACGCGGTGATCGCGATCAACCTCAGCAGCGCCTTCCACACCACGCGCCTGGCAGTACCGGCCATGCGCGAAGCCAATTGGGGCCGCATCATCAACATCGCTTCGGCCCACGGGCTCGTGGCCTCGGCGCAGAAGTCGGCCTACGTGGCGGCCAAGCATGGCATCGTCGGGCTCACCAAGGCAGTGGCGCTGGAGACCGCCACCACCGGCGTGACCTGCAATGCAATCTGCCCGGGCTGGGTGCTGACGCCGCTGGTCCAGAAGCAGATCGATGACCGCTCGGCGCGCGAAGGCATATCGGTCGAGCAGGCCCAGAAGGATCTGCTCGGCGAAAAGCAGCCGTCGCTGCAGTTCACCACGGTCGAGCAACTGGGTGGCCTCGCGGTCTTCCTGTGCTCGACAGCCGCCGATCAGGTGCGCGGCGTGGCCTGGCAGGTCGACGGCGGCTGGACCGCCCAGTAGTAGAGCCCCCCGGCTTTTCACTGCGCTTCGCTGCGTGTACCCCCCGAGGGGAGGCTCGGCCGCCTTGGGCCGGCCCGGGGCAGCCGACTACTTCAGCTGCACCGAGCCCGAGACGTTGACCACCACGCTGGTCTTGCCAGCCTCGACCGGCACGGCCGAGTCGTAGGCCATCTTCGAGGACGCGGCCTCCACCGCCATCATGCGGGGCCGGATCGGCCCGCCCTGGTTGGCATTGACCGAGACCTCGCGCAAGGTGTAGCCGCCGAAGCCGAAGCCCTTGGCGAGCTCTGCGGCCTTCTGCTTGAAGTTCTCGATCGCGATGGTCTGCGCCTCGGCTTCCACCTTGGCGCGCTGTTCGCGGCTCAGGCCAAAGCCGATGCCTCCCACGGTGAGGGTGGAAATGCGGCCGGCCGTCTGCGTGATGCGCGGAAAGTCCTTGCCTTCCAGCACCAGTTCAGTGGTGCCAGACCACCCGGTGATCTTGCCGTCGCGCGTGTAGCGCGGCACCAGGCTGAAGTTGCCGGTGCGCACGTCGAGCAAACCCACCTGGGCATTCTTCTTCGCCTCGGCCAGCGCGGCGTCCAACGCGGTCTTCAGCTGCGTCTGCACCGTTGCCGCGTCAGCTGCGTCGCGCGTGGTACTCAGGGTCATGGACAGCAGGTCCTGCTGCACCTCCACCGTTCCGTCGGCCGACAGCTGAAGCACGTTCTGCGGCGGCGTCCAGGGTGCGCTCTGGGCCATCACAGCGCCGGCGCTCATCAATGCGGCGCACGCCGCGATCTTCTTGATCTTTTTCAAGCTGAGTATCTTCCCGATGGAATAAAGAAAAGAACGACCGGCCCTTGCGGGCCGCGCTCACGGGCGTTGGCTGCGCGGTGCCGTCAGCAGGTTGCTGCCCGGGGGCGGCATCAAGCGCTCGGCCGGCTGTGATTCTGCCGAGTGGATCAGTTCCTGCCGGGGATCCTGCCTCGGCACCCACTGCTGCCGCACCTGCTGCCGCAATTCGACGAGCTCGGCCGGCGTTAGCCGGCGGCCGACGGCGGCCTCTTCCCGCCGGATTTCCTCCCGCTTCGCCGCCCGATGGGCCTCGACCGCTTCGCGCACCTCGGCGCGCACTTCGCTGCGCCGCTGGTCTCCGACCCGGATGAATCCCCAAGGTTCCGCTTGCGCAGACAGGGCGCAGCACAGCAGCAGGAGGGAGGAACTGACAAAAGCGGATTTCATGGATGGGAATTGGCGGGCTCGGGACGACTGTGCCACCGCCACATATGTGGCAAGCGTCAAGAGGGCTAGCGCCCGCAAGTTTTGTAACTTAGTGTCAAACGAGTACGAAAAGAGGCCTCAATGGCTCCTCATCCCCTTCAAAATCGGCACTGTTACAAATTTGGCGTTGTAGAAATGAATCAATCACCCGCTCGCACAGACAAGATCGTGATCGTCGACGACGACGCACGCATCCGCGACCTGCTGCGTCGCTACCTGACCCAGGAAGGCTTCGAGGTCATCGTGGCGGAAGACGGCAAGGCGCTCAACCGCATCCTCCTGCGCGACACGGTCGACCTGATCGTGCTCGACCTGATGATGCCCGGCGAAGACGGCCTCTCGGTCTGCCGCCGCCTCCGTGCCGCCAATGACCGCACGCCCATCATCATGCTCACCGCCAAGGGCGAGGACGTGGACCGCATCGTCGGCCTGGAGGTCGGCGCCGACGATTACCTGGGCAAGCCCTTCAACCCGCGCGAGCTGCTGGCCCGGGTGCACGCGGTGCTGCGGCGCCGCCCGCCACTGGAGGCGCCGGGTGCCCCCTCCACGGACAACGAGACGGTGAACTTCGGCCCCTTCAGCTTCGACCTCGGCTCGCGCACCCTCAAGAAGGACGGCGAGGAGCTGTCCCTCACGACCGGCGAGTTCGCGATGCTCAAGGCCCTCGTGCGGCATCCGCGCCAGCCGCTGTCACGCGAGAAGCTGGCCCAGCTGGCGCGCGGCCGCGAATTCGAGCCCTTCGACCGCAGCCTGGACGTGCAGATCTCGCGCCTGCGCAAGCTGGTCGAATCCGACGCCGCGCAGCCACGCTACATCCAGACCGTCTGGGGCGTCGGCTACGTGTTCGTGCCGGACGGCACGACCTGAGGCACCGAGTTTCCGTGGCCGCCACCTTCGGCCCCAAGACGACATCGCCCACCCCCTTCGGCGAAGACGGCCCGCAAGTCACTTTGCCGAGCCCGCTGGAGGGCCTCGGCCAGCCGAAGCGCAAGCCACGGCTGCAGCTCGGGCTGAGCCTGTTCTGGCGCACCTTCTTCCTGCTGGTGCTCCTGCTGATCGGCTGCACGGTCGCCTGGCTGCAGACCTTCCGCGCTCTCGAATACGAGCCGCGCGCCATCCAGACCGCGCACCAGATCGCTTCGCTGGTCAACCTTACGCGCGCCGCGCTGGTGTATTCCGACGCCATCACCCGCGTGTCGCTGATCAAGACCCTGGCCGACCAGGAAGGCGTGCGCATCCTGCCGCGCGAGCCCAACGACCGCTTCATGCCCTACACCACCGGCGCGCTGGACCAGCGTGTGACCGAGGAGCTGATCGACCGGCTCGGCGAGGGCACGACGGTCGCGAGCCGGGTGAACGACGAGCCCGGCCTCTGGATCGGCTTCACCATCGAGAGTGACGCCTACTGGCTGCTGCTCGACCCCACCCGTTTCACCCGCCTGGGCAGCCGCACCTGGCTGGTGTGGCTGGTGACGACCATGGCGCTCTCGCTGGCCGGGGCGGCGCTGATCACGCGCCTGATCAACCTGCCGCTCAAGCAGCTGTCGCGCGCCACCATGCAGGTACGGGAAGGTGAATACGAGGCGCACCGGCTGGACGAGCGCGCCCGCACGAACGAAATTCGCGCGGTGAACGTCGGCTTCAACCGCATGGCCGACCAGTTGGCCAAGATCGAGCAGGATCGCGCCGTGATGCTGGCGGGTATCTCCCATGACCTGCGCACCCCGCTGGCGCGCCTGCGGCTGGAAACCGAGATGAGCGTGACCGACGAGGACGCCCGCGAGCACATGGCGGCCGACATCGCCCAGCTGGACGCCATCATCGACAAGTTCCTCGACTACGCGCGGCCCGACCACGTGGAGTTCAAGCCGGTGCTGCTGCGCGACGTGGTCGACGCCTGCGTCTACGCGGTGCAGGACCACGAGGACATCAAGATCACGGTCGACGTGCCCGCCGACCTACGCGTGATGGCCGACGAGGTGGAGCTGCAGCGCGTGATCTCCAACCTGGTCGAGAACGCACGGCGCTACGGCAAGACGCCTTCCAGCGGCGTGGCCGACATCACGATCCAGGCGCAGGCGCACAACGATGCCGTGCTGATCAAGGTGCGCGACCATGGCGCCGGCGTCGCGCCCGCCCTGCTCTCCCAGCTCAGCAAGCCCTTCTTCCGCGGCGACACGGCCCGCACCTCCGCGGCCGGCGCGGGGCTGGGCCTGTCGATCGTGACCAAGAACATCGAGCGCATGGGCGGGACCTTCGCCCTCACCAGCACGCCGGGCCGCGGCCTCGCGGCCCACATCCGGATGCCGCGCGCCGCCTCGGCCAAGGTCGAAGGCCCGGTGGCGACTTCCTCCAAGTAGCCGAGCCTCAGCGATGCAGCAGCGCCACCGCGCGCGCTTCCATCGCCCGCCCCTCGCCCACCGGCCCCAGCTTCTCGGCCGTCTTGGCCTTGACGTTGACCTGGCCGGCCTCGATCCCGAGCGCAGCGGCGATCCGCGTGCACATGCCCGGGATGTGCGGCGCCAGCTTCGGCGCCTGCGCGATCACGGTGCCGTCGACGTTGCCGATCTCCCACCCCGCGGCGCGCACGCGGCGCGCCGCCTCGGCCAGCAGCACCGCCGAATCGGCGCCGCGGAACTGCGCATCGGTGTCGGGGAAATGGCGGCCGATGTCGCCCAGCCCCGCCGCGCCCAAGAGGGCGTCGGTGATGGCATGCAGCAGCACGTCGGCGTCCGAGTGGCCCAGCAGGCCGGTGGTGTGCGGGATCTCGACGCCGCCCAGGATCAGCCTGCGTCCGGCGACCAACTGGTGCACGTCCCAGCCTTCGCCGATGCGGATGTTGAAAGCGCTCATGTGGATGCGGCGCGCCGAGTCTGCAGCAGCGCCTCGGCCAGCGCGAAGTCCTCGGGGAAGGTCAGCTTGAAATTCTGCGCGCTGCCCGGAACCAGCAGGGGCGCCAGGCCGATCGCCTCGATCGCGCTGGCCTCGTCGGTCACCGTGTCGCCGGTGCGCTCGAGCGCGTCGAGCAGCATGCCGATGCGGAACATCTGCGGCGTCTGCGCCAGCCACTTGTCGGCACGGGTCAGCGTGTCCGCCACCCGGCCGTCCGGCGAGGCGGCCTTGAGGGTGTCCGCCAGACGCTGGGCCAGCAGGCCGCCGACGGCATCGTGCTCGCAGGCCGCGATCAAGGCCTCGATCTGGGTCGGCGTGACCAGGCAGCGCGCCGCATCGTGCACCAGCACCCAGTCGTGCGGGCCCGCACCGGCCACCTGCTTCAAGGCCTGCAGGCCGTTGCGAACACTCGCCGCCCGCGTGGCGCCGCCGACCTGCAGCAGGTGCTCGCCCGCCGCCGGAAAGAGCGGCAGCGCGGCCGAGATCTCGCGGTCCTGCGGCGACACAACCACCGCGATGCCGGCAAAGCGCCCGGCCAGCGCGCGGAAGGCTTCCAACGTGTGCCGCACCATCGGCCGCCCGGCCACGCGCTGGTACTGCTTGGGACCGACGCCGCCGGCGCGGCTGCCCGAGCCCGCGCAGGGAATCAACACGAAAAGACGGGAAGCGATCATGGATCGGTAGGCTGCGCCCAAAAGGCAGCCATTCTAGAATCGGGCCTCACACCCCTCGCCGCGCGGCGCGGGGTGTTCTGCATTTCTCCGGCATCCCATGGACCTCCCCCACCTCACGCCAGGCAAGCGCTTCACGCTGCCACGCCCCGCCCTCTCCGCCGATGCGCTGCTGCTGGGCCAGCTCGCCGGCCGCGAAAGCGCAGCAGGCCGCGCCACCGCCGTCTTCACCGCCGATGCCAACGACGCGCAGCGGCTGATCGACGAACTCGCCTTCTTCGCGCCCACCCTGCGCTGCGCCCTCTTCCCCGACTGGGAGACGCTGCCCTACGACAGCTTCTCGCCGCACCAGGACCTCATCAGCGAGCGCCTGGCCACGCTCTGGCGCATCAGCCAGAAGGAGGCCGACGTGGTGCTGGTGCCGGCCACCACCGCGCTCTATCGCCTCGCGCCGCCGTCCTTCCTGGCCGGCTACACCTTCCACTTCAAGGTCAAGCAGAAGCTGGAGGAGTCCAAGCTCAAGGCCCAGCTCACGCTGGCAGGTTACAGCCACGTCACGCAGGTCGTGAGCCCAGGCGAATACGCCGTGCGCGGCGGCCTGATCGACCTGTTCCCGATGGGTTCGCAGGTGCCGTTCCGGGTCGACCTGTTCGACGACGAAATCGACTCCATTCGTACCTTCGACCCGGACACCCAGCGCAGCCTCTACCCCGTGCCCGAGGTGCGCCTGCTGCCGGGCCGCGAGTTCCCGATGGACGACGACGCCCGTGCGCGCTTCCGCCATCGCTGGCGTGAGCTGCTCGAAGGCGACCCGACGCGCAGCCGCCTCTACAAGGACATGGGCAACGGCGTCGCGACCGCCGGCATCGAGTACTACCTGCCGCTCTTCTTCGAGGAGACGGCCACCGTCTTCGACTACCTGGGCGCCGACACCACCGTGGTGCTGCACGGCGAGCTCGAGCCGGCCTTCCAGCATTTCTGGCAGGACACCGGCGAGCGCTACCGCCTGGTGCGCGGCGACCCGGAGCGGCCCGCGCTGCCGCCGGAAGCGCTGTTCCTCAACGCCGAGCAGTTCTACCAGCGCGCCAAGCCGCATGCGCAGCTGGCGATCCGATCCGCCGAAGGCACGCCCTACGCCGAGTTCGACGCGCTCCCGCCCTTCGCGGTGGTGCGCGGCGCGGACGATCCGCTGGTCAAGCTCAAGGCCCACATCGCCGCCACGCCGCACCGCGTGCTCTTCATCGCCGAAAGCGACGGCCGCCGCGAGAGCCTGCTCGACTTCCTGCGCGCCAGCGGCCTCAATCCCCCGGCCTTCGACTCCCTGGCCGAGTTCGAGGCCGCGGCCGACGAGAAGACCGGCATCGCCACCGCCGCGCTCGCCGCCGGCTTCGCCTGGACCGAGCAGGGCATCGACTTCGTCACCGAGACCGAGCTCTTTGCCACCGCCCCCAGCACCCGCCGCCGCAACCGCAAGCAGGAGCAGGTCAGCGACGTCGAGGCGCTGATCAAGGATCTGAGCGAGTTGGCGGTCGGCGACCCGGTGGTGCATTCGGCGCACGGCATCGGCCGCTACCGGGGCCTCGTCCACATGGACCTGGGCCAGGGTACCGGCCCTGACGGGAAGCCCCTGATGCAGGAGATGCTGCACCTGGAGTACGCCGACAAGGCCACGCTCTACGTGCCGGTCGCGCAACTGCACCTGATCAGCCGCTACACCGGCGTCAGCGCCGACGAGGCCCCGCTGCACAAGCTGGGCTCCGGCCAGTGGGAAAAAGCCAAGCGCAAGGCGGCCGAGCAGGTGCGCGACGCCGCCGCCGAGCTGCTCAACATCTACGCCCGCCGCGCGGCGCGCGAAGGCCATGCCTTCCGCTTCTCGGCGGCCGACTACGAGGTCTTCGCCAACGACTTCGGCTTCGACGAGACCGCCGACCAGAAGGCCGCGATCCATGCCGTGATCCAGGACATGATCTCGCCCCGGCCGATGGACCGGCTGGTCTGCGGCGACGTCGGCTTCGGCAAGACCGAGGTGGCGCTGCGCGCAGCCTTCGTTGCGATGACCGGCGGCAAGCAGGTGGCTTTCCTCGCACCCACCACGCTGCTGGCCGAGCAGCACTACCAGACGCTGGTGGACCGCTTCGCCAAATGGCCGGTCAAGGTGGCGGAGATGAGCCGCTTCCGCTCGACCAAGGAAATCAACACCGCCGCCAAGGGCCTGGCCGACGGCAGCGTCGACATCGTGGTCGGCACGCACAAGCTGCTGTCCTCCAGCGTCCAGTTCAAGAACCTGGGCCTGCTGATCATCGACGAGGAGCACCGCTTCGGCGTGCGCCACAAGGAGGCCATGAAGGCCCTTCGCGCCGAGGTGGACGTGCTCACCCTCACCGCAACGCCCATCCCCCGCACCCTGGGCATGGCGCTCGAAGGCCTGCGCGACCTCAGCGTGATCGCCACCGCGCCGCAGCGCCGCCTGGCCATCAAGACCTTCGTCCGCAACGAGGGCACCGGCGTGATCCGCGAGGCCGTGCTGCGCGAGCTCAAGCGCGGCGGGCAGGTCTACTTCCTGCACAACGAGGTCGAGACCATCGAGAACCGGCGCCAGAAGCTGGAGCAGATCCTGCCCGAGGCGCGCATCGCCGTGGCCCACGGCCAGATGCCCGAGCGCGAGCTGGAGCGCGTGATGCGCGACTTCGTGGCCCAGCGCTACAACCTGCTGCTGTGTTCCACCATCATCGAGACCGGCATCGACGTGCCGAGCGCCAACACGATCGTGATGAGCCGCGCCGACAAGTTCGGCCTGGCCCAGCTGCACCAGCTGCGCGGCCGCGTCGGCCGCAGTCATCACCAAGCCTATGCCTATCTGATGGTGCCGGACATCGAGGGCCTGACCAAGCAGGCCGCGCAACGCCTCGACGCCATCCAGCAGATGGAGGAACTGGGCTCGGGCTTCTACCTCGCCATGCACGACCTGGAGATCCGCGGCGCCGGCGAGGTGCTGGGCGAGAACCAGAGCGGCAACATGATGGAGATCGGCTTCCAGCTCTACAACGAGATGCTGGCAGAGGCCGTGCGCTCGCTCAAGGCAGGCAAGGAGCCCGACCTGCTGGCGCCGCTGTCGGTCACCACCGAAATCAACCTGCACGCGCCCGCCCTGCTGCCAGAGGACTACTGCGGCGACGTGCACCTGCGCCTGTCCTTCTACAAGAAGCTCGCCACCGCCCGGACCTCCGACCAGATCGACGCCCTGCTCGAGGAGATCGTCGACCGCTTCGGCAAGCTGCCGCCGCAGGCGCAGACGCTGATCGACGTGCACCGCCTGCGCGTGCTGGCGCGGCCCTACGGCGTGGTCAAGGTCGATGCCGCGCCGGGCGTGATCAACATCAGCTTCAAGAAGGATCCACCGGTCGATTCGATGGCCATCATCCAGCTGATCCAGAAGAACCGGCACATCAAGCTGGCCGGCAACGAGAAGCTGCGCATCGAGCGCGAACTCAAGGAGCCGAAGGACCGGGCGCAGATGGTGCGCGACGTGCTGCGCAGCCTTGGACAACCGAAAGTACAGGAAGCCGAACCGGCATGAATCCCGCCCTGCCCCTCTCCCCCGGCCTCGTCGTCCAAGGCTTCACACCGCCTCTCGCCCTCGCCGACTTCAAGCTGATCGCCTTCGACATGGACTCGACGTTGATCAACATCGAGTGCATCGACGAGATCGCCGATGCGGTCGGCAAGAAGGCCGAGGTCGCGGCCATCACCGAGGCCACGATGCGCGGCGAGATCAAGGACTTCAAGGAAAGCCTGCGCCGCCGCGTCGCCCTGCTGCAGGGCGTGCCCGTGACGGCGCTGCAGGAGGTCTACGACCGGCGCCTGCGCCTCAACCCGGGTGCCGAGGCGCTGGTGGCGGCCTGCAAGGCCGCGGGCCTCAAGGTGCTGCTGGTCTCCGGCGGCTTCACCTTCTTCGCCAACCGGGTGAAGGATCGCCTGGGGATCGATTTGGCGCGGTCCAACCTGCTCGACGAGGCCGACGGCCACCTGACCGGACGCGTGGTCACGCAGTCCTGGGGCGACATCTGCGACGGCGCCGAGAAGCGCCGCACGCTGCTGGAAGTCGCATCGCTGCTGGGCGTCTCGCCCGGCGAGTGCATCGCGGTGGGCGACGGCGCCAACGACCTGCCGATGATGGGCGAGGCCGGCCTCTCCGTGGCCTACCACGCCAAGCCCAAGGTGCGCGAGCAGGCCATGGTGGCCATCGACGAGGGCGGCCTCGACCGGCTGCTCGAAGTGCTGCGCTGAAGCAGCCGGCAAGAGCACACTGACGCCATGAACGACACATCGCCCCGCTACGACGCCACCGCCCTCACCCGCTATGCCGCAGGGCTGCTGCAGCGTGCCGGGCTGGCTGAGCCGCTCGCCGACACCGTCGCCGACACGCTGGTGCAGGGCGACCTGCTCGGCCACGACACGCACGGCCTCGCGCTGCTGGCGGGTTATCTGAAGGAGCTGGAAGGCGGCCGGATGACGCGCGACGGCGCGCCGCTCGTCGTCTCCGACCGCCCCGCCGCCGTGCTGTGGGACGGCCAGCGCCTGCCCGGCCCCTGGCTGGTCCACCAGGGTCTGGACCTGCTGGTGCCGAGGGCGCGCGAACTCGGCACCGCCTCGCTGGTGATCCGGCGCAGCCACCACATCGCCTGCCTGGCCGTCTACCTGCTGCGCGCGCTCGAGGAGGACATGCTGCTGGTGCTCGCCTGCTCCGATCCCAACACCGCGAGCGTGGCGCCCTTCGGCGGCACGCGGGCGGTGTTCACGCCCAACCCGCTGGCGCTGGGCTTTCCGCTCGGCAACGGCGGCGTGATGGTCGACATCTCGGCCTCCATCACCACCAACGGCATGAGCAACCGCAAGCACAAGGCAGGCGAGCGCTTCGACGAGGAATGGCTGATCGATGCCCAGGGCCGGCCCAGCAGGGATCCCGCCGTACTGTTCGCCAATCCGCCCGGCACGCTGCTGCCGGTCGGCGGCCTGAGCCACGGTCACAAGGGCTACGGGTTCGCCCTGCTGGTCGAAGCGCTCACGGCGGGGTTGGCCGGCCACGGCCGCGCCGATGCACCCGAGGGCTGGGGTGCGACCGTGCACCTCACACTGCACGACCTGAGTGCCTTCGGCGGCAAGGCAGCCTTCCTGCGGCAGATGGACCACCTGGCCGAACAATGCCGTACGAACCCGCCCGCCGATGCCGGCAGGCCGGTGCGCATGCCGGGCGAGCGCGGATTGCAGCGGCGTGCCGAACAGCGCGCGGGCGGCGTGCGCCTGCACCCGTCGATCGCGCCCTCGCTGCAGGAGGCCGAGCAGCGCTACGGCCTGCGCCTGGCCGACGCGCTGCGCTGAGGCAGGCTCAGAGCGCCGCGCCCAGGCGCTGGATGCCCTCTTCGATCTTCTCGACGTTGGCGGTCGCGAAGCTCAGGCGCAGGGTTGCCAGATCGGGCTTCTCTGCGTAGAACGGCGCGCCGGGCACGAAGGCCACCAGCTTCTCGATCGCGCGCTGCGCGAGCACGTTCGCATCGGCCAGCTTGCCGCCCGCACCGGTCAAGCGTGCCCAGAAGAACAGACCGCCACCCGGTTGCGTGAAGGTGATCGCATCGCCCAGCTCGCGCTTCAGCGCGGCGCCCATGGCGGCCGCACGCTCGCCGTAAACCTTGCGCACGTGCGCCAGCGTGTCGGGCATGCGCCCGCTCTTGAGGTACTGCGCTGCGGTGGCCTGGGAGAAAGTGCTCGTGTGGGCATCGCTGAACTGCTTGCACATGGTGGCCTTCGCCAGCAGTTCGGGCGGCGCGATCATCCAGCCGATACGCAGGCCCGGGCTCAGCACCTTGCTGAGGCTGCCGCAATGCACCACGAGCTCGCGGCTGCCCGGCACTTCCCGGGTGAGCGCCATCAGCGAGGGCGGCGGCGCCTTGCCGAAGTAGAGGTCGCCATAGGGATCGTCTTCCACGATCACGGTCCGATGCTTCACCGCCAGTTCCAGCACCTTCCGCCGGCGCTCCAGGCTGAGCGTGGCGCCGCTGGGATTGCCGAAGGTCGGGATCAGGTAGACGAACTTGGGCTTGTGCTCCACGATCAGTTGTTCCAGCTGATCGACCTGCACCCCGTCGGCGTCGACGGGCGCGCTGATCAACTGGGCGCCATAGAGGCGGAAGCACTGGATGGTCGCGAGGAAAGTCGGCCCTTCGACGATCACCTTGTCACCGGGCGAGACAAGCGTCTTGCCCAGCAGGTCCAGCGCCTGCTGGCTGCCGGTGGTGACGATCAGGCCGTTCGGGTCGACCTCCACGCCCTTGCCCTTCATGAAGGCCGAGAGCTGCGCGCGCAGGGGCTCGTAGCCTTCGGTGGCGCCGTACTGGAGCGCGCCCCCCGGCTCTTCCGCGAGGGCCTTGGTACTGGCTTCGCGCAGTCCCTCGACGTCGAACATCGCGCTGTCCGGAAAGCCGCCTGCGAAGCTGATGATGCCGGGCTTGCCCAGCAGCTTGAAGAGTTCTCGGATGGCAGAGGTTTCGACGTTGTCGAGGCGGGTGGCGAATTGCATGGCTGCTCTCTCTTTCAGGGGCATGTATTGTCGCAAGGCCGAAGCGCAGCTATCCGGCCATTCACTGGGGGACGAAGCCGCTTTCCTGCACGAGGCCCGCCAGCATACGGGAGACCTGGGCCAGCCGCTGCGCATGCTCGGCGGGCGTGCCTGAGAGCACGGTCATGGCATGGCCGCGCAGCCTGGCCGCCACCTCGGGCATGGCGAGCACGCGCTGCAGCGCCTGGTTGTAGCGCGCGACGGTGGCCTCTGGCGTCGCAGCCGGCGCGTAGAGGCCCAACACGTCCGTGGCCTCGAGCCCGCCGAGGCCCGCATCCGCGAACGAAGGCACGCCGGTCAGCAGGGAAGTAGCGCGGGAGACGGCCAGGATCCGCAGCCTGCGGCCTTCGTGGTACGGCAGGAAGTCGGAGATGCCCGAGACGCCCGCCGCGAGTTGGCCGCCGAGCAGGTCCTGCACCATCGGCGTCGCGCCGCGATAGGCCACCGGCACCGCGTCGACCTGGAAGGCCCGCGCGATCCTTCCGGCCACGAATTCCGGCGCGCTGGCCGGTGCCGGCACGCCGATGCTGGCATCCGCCCGGTGCGCCGCGAACCAGGTCTTCAGCTCGGCCAGCGTCCTGGCGCCGGTCTTCGGATGCGACGAGCAGCCGGATCGCGCCCCGGTGCTCCTGCGCCTGGCCGATCGAGGATGACATCAACGCGCAGGCGGCGAGCGATGCCAGCAGCAGCCGCCGTGCGCGGCGGGAGGAGGACGTTGGCATGCTGTTCCCCGATCAGCTCAACACGGGCGCTTGCGCTGGGCGCGCGGCCAGGATCGCGCGGCGCTCTTCCACGATGCCGCGGACCTTCTCCCGCGCCGCCCGCACCATCGCGGCAGGCGCCTTGTGCGGCGTGCCGGTATCGAAGGGCGGCTGCGGGTCGTACTCGGCGAACAACTGAACGCCCTGGGCCACTTCGGCGCCGCTGACCTCCGCGATGGCCTGCAGGGCGGCATCGATGCCCGAGGTCATCCCCGCGCCGGTAATCCGGTTGCGGTCCACCACCACACGCCGGTCCACCGCGGTCGCGCCCACCAGCGGCAGCAGCGCATGCGAAGCCCAGTGGCAGGTGGCCTGGTAGCCGTCCAGCAGCCCGGCGGCGCCCAGCACCAGGGGACCGGTGCAGATGCCGACGACCCACCGCGCCTGCGCGCCCTGCCGTGCCAGGAAGCGCAGCACCTCCTCGTCCTGCATCAGCGCGCCGACACCCGGGCCGCCCGGCACCACGATCATGTCGAGCGGCCCGCAGTCGTCGAAGCTGGAGGTGGCGCGGAACTCCCACCCGAGCTCGGTGCGGATCGGGTCCCGGTGCTTCCACACCAGTTGCAGGCGCGCGCCCGGGATGCGCGCCAGCAGGTCGGCCGGGGCCACGTAGTCGATGGCGGTGATGTCGGGGAATACAAGCATGCCGATGTTCATGGCGTCGTTCGCTCCTGCAGGTCTTGAAGGTGGGCGCAGTGTAGGATTCGTCCTCCTGTCCTTTGCGACAATCTCCCCACGATTCCTGCCAACGCCTCCATGCCGGCTGCACGCACCTCCGGGCGCACCGACGACGTTCATCACGTCTGGTTCCTGGCCTACGAGCGCTTCCAGCTGCTCGATGTCTGCGGGCCGCTGCAGGTCTTCGCCCACCGCCAATGACGAACTGGCGCTGGCGGGCCGCCCGGCCCGCTACGACACGCGCGTCCGCGCCTTTGCCGCCGGCGCGGTGCACAGCTCCAGCGGCGCCGCACTCGAGGCCGCCGCCCTGCCCCGGCGGCCATCGCGCATGCCGGACACGCTGATCATTCCCGGCGGTCCGGGTGTCTGGCAAGCCGGCCGGGCCGCGGCTCAGCAGGAGCTGGTGGCCTGGACGCGCCGCGCCGCGCCACGGGTGGCGCGCCTGGCCTCGGTCTGCACCGGTGCCTTCGTGCTCGCGCGCACCGGCCTGCTCGACGGCCGCCGCGCCGTCACGCACTGGGCCGCGTGCGAACAGCTGGCCACGCTTTTCCCTGCGATCGAGGTGCAGCAGGACGCCATCTATTTCCGCGACGGCCGCTACTGGACCTCGGCCGGCGTCACCGCGGGCATCGACATGGCCCTGGGCATGGTGGAGGCCGACATGGGCCGCGACATCGCGATGGGCGTGGCCAAGAAGCTGGTGGTCTTCTACAAGCGGCCCGGCGGCCAGTCGCAGTTCAGCAGTGCCCTGCTGGAGCAGGCGGCCGGCGACACGCGCATCGCCGAACTCCACCGCTGGATCGCGAGCCGCCTGCGCCAGGCGCTCACGGTCGGGCAGATGGCCGAACGCCTGGACATGACACCGCGCACCTTCGCCCGCTTCTACCGCCGGCAGACCGGCACGACGCCTGCCCACGCGGTGGAACGGATGCGGCTCGAGCAGGCCTGCCGCCTGATGGAGTCACGCCGGATCGCGATCAAGGCCGTGGCGCAGCAATGCGGCTTCTCCTCCGAGGAGGTCATGCGCCGAAGCTTCATCCGCCACCTGCGCGTCTCGCCCACCGAGTACCGTGCGCGCTTCTCCAGCGAATCCCCCACCGTCCAGCCCTCATGAAAAAAGAACGCATCGAGCCCTTCTTCGCCACGCTGCAGGCGGCCAACCCCGAGCCCGAGACAGAGCTCGAATACAGCACGCCCTTCGAGTTGCTGGCCGCGGTGCTTCTGTCGGCGCAAGCCACGGACGTGGGCGTGAACAAGGCCACCCGCAAGCTGTTCCCGGTCGCGAACACGCCGCAGGCCATTCTCGACCTCGGCCTCGAAGGGCTGGAGGACTACATCAAGACCATCGGCCTCTACCGCAGCAAGGCGAAGCACCTGATGGAGGCCTGCCGCATGCTGATCGAGCAGCACGGCGGCGAAGTGCCGCGCACGCGCGCCGAGTTGGAGGCACTGCCCGGCGTGGGCCGCAAGACCGCCAACGTGGTGCTCAACGTGGCCTTCGGCGAGCCCACCATGGCGGTCGACACGCACATCTTCCGCGTCAGCAACCGCACCGGCCTGGCGCCGGGCAAGACGCCGCTGGAGGTCGAGCTCAAGCTGGAAAAGCGCGTGCCGCCGGCCTACCGCCTGCATGCGCACCACTGGCTGATCCTGCACGGCCGCTACGTCTGCGTGGCGCGCAAGCCGATGTGCTGGAAATGCGCGGTCGCTCCGTATTGCGACTACAAGCCGAAGACGCCGGCGCCCTGAGCTCAGATCTCGACCACGACCCACTCGCCGAAGGCAACGGGGCGCGAAGGCCATTGGTCGGCGCGCTCGATGCAGCGCTGTCCGTCGCGCAGGGCCCAGACCGCTCGGATCACGCCGGCATGCGTGATCCACAGCGCATCGCGCCCGCGGTCGCGCCATTCGTCGAAGGCCTCGCCCACCCGCCGCATGAACTGGCGCGTGCTCTCGCCGTCGCCGCCCGCGGGCGCGTCGGCGAAGGCGCGGGTCCATGCATCGAGCTCGGTGCGCCCGATGCTGCTCCAGGCGCGGCCCTCCCAGCTGCCGAAATCCATCTCGGCGATGCGCGGATCGATGCGCAGCGTCAGCGCCGGCCGAAGCGCGACCAGGGCCTGGGCCAAGATGGCGCAGCGTTGGAGAGGCGAGCAGACCAGCTCGATGCCGGCTGGCAGCGCCGGCGCGATGCGCTCGGCAATGACCCGCGTCGCTTCCGGCGGCACGCCCACGTCGCTGCGGCCGTAGCAGGAGCCGGCCACCGCGGTGGTCTCGGGGTGGCGCACCAGGCCCAGCTTCACTGGAGTACCTCCGCCTTCGGCTGCGGCGCTATTCGCCTTCGGAACGGCCGTGCGGCTCATGCCTGCCACGCCAGCGCCAGGTAGATGGCGAGCTCGCACACCTGCTGCGTCGCGCCGAGCCCATCGCCGGTGAAGCCCTGCAGCCGGCGCAGCAGCAGCCGCGCCATGAACAGCGCACCGAGCCCGCAGATCGCCAGCGCGACCGCCGCCTGCACCGGCGGATGCGCCACCAGCAGCAATGCCGCGGCCGGCAATGCATACAGCACGCCCACCAGCAGCGCCCCGCCGCCGATCGCATCGGCCAGCGGCTTGGACTTGCTCGTGCCTTCGTCGCCCACATGGGGCAGCCAGCGGATCAGGAACAGCGGCGCCAGCCGCGACAGCACATGCGCCGCCAGCAGCGCGGTCGCCGCGCTCATTGCGCCCTGACCCGCCAGCACGGCCAGCAGCGCGATCTTCAGGCCCAGCGCCAGCACCAGCGCGATGGCGCCGAAGGCACCGATGCGCGAGTCCTTCATGATCTCCAGCGCCCGCCTGCGGTCCGCCGAGCCGCCCAGGCCGTCGGCGACGTCGGCCAGGCCATCCTCGTGAAAGGCGCCGGTCAGCAGCACCGTCGCGATGGTCGACAGCAGCGCCGCCGCGGCGGCGCCCGCCACTCCATGCAGCGCCGACTGGGCCAGCAGGAACACCCCCGCCGCCACCGCACCGACCAGCCAGCCCACGCCCGGAAAATGCGCCGCGCTCGCCCGCAGCATCGTGGGACTGAAACCGACCCAGCCGGCCAGCCGCCCCGTGACCGGCACGCGCGTGAAGAACTGCAGCGCCAGCAGGAAATGGCGCAGGCCCTGCATCATGCGTCCCGCTGCGACACGCCGGCCGATTCGAAGCTGGCCATCTCGCGCAGGATGCGGCAGGCCGATTCGAGCAGGGGCCAGGCCAGCGCGGCGCCGGAGCCTTCGCCCAGGCGCAGGTCCAGCGCCAGCAGGGGCGAGAGGCCCAGCGCCTCCAGCAACAGCCGATGCCCCGGCTCCGCGGAGGCATGCGCCGCGACGCAGCGCTGCACCGCGTGCGGCCGCAGCGCGCCGGCCACCAGCACGGCCGCGCTGGCGATGAAGCCATCGACCACGATCACACGCCGCTCCTCGGCCGCCTGCAGCACGGCGCCGACCAGCGTCGCGATCTCGAAGCCACCGAAGGCAGCGAGCGCACCCAGCGGCGTGCCCGCATCGGCATGCAGCGCCAGCACATCGCGCAGCAGCGCGCGCTTGCGCGCCAGACCGGCCGGGTCGAGGCCGGTGCCGCTGCCGGTGCAGGCGTCGATGTCCAGCCCCGCGAGCCGCGCCAGCAGCAACGAGGCGGCGGAGGTGTTGCCGATGCCCATTTCGCCCAGCAGCAGCGCATTGCCCCGCAGTTCGCGCACCAGCGCCATACCGTTGGTGATGGCCTGCTCGCACTGCGCGGCGCTCATCGCGGGTCCGGCCGACGCATCGGCAGTGCCCGGCGCGATCTTGCAGATGCGCAGGCCCTCCCGCGGGACGAAGTCGTGCCGCACGCCGCAATCCACCACCGTCAGCGCCAAGCCATGTTGCCGCGCCAGCACGCTGACGGCCGCCCCGCCGGCGAGAAAGTTCTCCACCATCTGCCAGGTCACGTCGCTCGGATAGGCCGAGACGCCGCGCGCCGCCAGGCCATGGTCGCCGGCGCAGACCAGCATCTGCGGCGCCTCGAGCACCGGCGCCTCGCTGCCGAGGATCAACCCCAGACGCAGCGCCAGCGCCTCGAGGCGGCCCAGCGCGCCCAGCGGCTTGGTCTTGTGGTCCAGCAGGTGCTGCAGGCGGCCGGCGAGCACGGCATCGTCGATCGCCGCGATGGCGGGAAGTTCAAGCGTCATTCGATCAGGGCGCGCAACGCGCCGGCTTCAAAGTGGGAATCGATCTGGTCGGCCAGGCCGTCGAACACGGACTCCAGCGTGCGCGCACGCGCGCCGAACAGCGCCTGCAGCACGGCCGGGTCCTCGAACAGGCCATGCAGGTACAGGCCCAGCACATTGCCCCGCGCGTTGCGCCAGGCCAGGTCCTCGGGCATGGCCGGGTGCGCATGATCGCCGGCGGCGGCCATCGCGGGATGCGGCGCGGTCTGTCCGTGGTGGATCTCGTAGCCCCGCAGCGCCACGCCGGACAGCGCGGCCCAGCAGCCCTCGAGCGCGCCGAAGCGCGTCTCGCGCAAACGCACCGTCTTGTCCTGCGCGAACACGGTGACCAGCGGCAGCAGCCCCAGGCCCGGCCCGTTGCCGTCCACGCCGTGCGGGTCGATCAGGGCCTCGCCCAGCATCTGCAGCCCGCCACAGATGCCCAGCACCGCGCCGCCTTGCGCCGCATGCGCCGCGACCGCACGGTCCAGGCCCTGCGCGCGCAGCCAGGCCAGGTCGCCACTGGTGTTCTTGGAGCCGGGCAGCACGATCCAGTCCGCGCCGGCCAGCTCGGCCGGGCTGCGCGCCCAGCGCAGGCGCACACCCTCGATGTTCTTGAGCGGCTGGAACTCGTCGAGGTTGCTGATGCGTGGATAGGCGACCACGGCCACCGTCAGGCGGACTTCGCCGGCCGCGCCGCCGCGCTCGTCGAACACGCCGTCCTCTTCGGGCAGGCCATGCTGCCACCACATGGGCAAGGTCGCGATGGTGGGCACGCCGGTCAGCTCGCGCAGGCGCTCGGGCGCGGGCGCGAGCAGCGCGGCATCGCCACGGAACTTGTTGAGCACGAAGCCCGCCAGCCGCGCGCGGTCAGCTTCGGGCATCAGCGCCCAGGTGCCGTAGAGATGGGCGAAGGCGCCGCCGCGGTCGATGTCGGTCACCAGCAGGCAGCGTGCATCGGCCTGCCGCGCGACCCGCAGGTTGACGATGTCGCTGTCCATCAGGTTGATCTCGGCCGGCGAGCCGGCGCCCTCGATCACGACGACGTCGTTGTCGGCGCGCAGTTCATCGAGCGCCTGGGCGACCTGGGGCCACACGCGCTCGCTGCGGCCGCGCCAAGGCATGGCGGTGAGCTCGGCGCTCACCTGCCCCATCAGCACCACCTGGCTGTGGGTGTCGCGCTCAGGCTTGAGCAGCAGCGGATTCATACGCACCTCGGGCACGGCGCGCGCCGCCAGGGCCTGGAAATACTGCGCGCTGCCGATCTCCCCGCCGGCCACCACGCGCGCGTTGTTGCTCATGTTCTGCGCCTTGAAGGGCGCCACCATCAGGCCCTGCCGCGCGTACCAGCGGCACAGGGCGGTGGCGAGCCAGCTCTTGCCGGCACCGCTGGTGGTGCCCAGCACCATGACGCTGCGGGCCTTGTCACGCCCGGTCCTCTGTTTCATGCGGGCGATTGTCGTGCACGGCCCCGCACAGGGGGGTCGGTCGCGCCAAATGCGCAGTTCATCACATTTTGGCGGGTTGCATTTGGATGCACCTGCATCCGACCCGCAGTGCCTACGTAGCCTTTTCTGCTCAATAAGCAAAAGAAAAGGTGTTGATGGCTTCGTTACGCGACATGGCGCTCACCATCGAGGAGCGCACAAAAGGGAAGTTCTACTGGGTGCTGATCGAAGCCTTCGAGGATGACGGATCCGAGGTCCTGCACTACCGACGCGTCAGATCGGCCGCCACGCCGCAGGAAAGCTATTCGAGTGCGCTCGCGCTGGGCGCGGCCGCGCTGCGCCGGCTGGCACAGGCGCGGCCGCCCGCCGATCCGCCGCAGCCGTGAGGCTGCCGCTCAGCGAACGGCCACCTGTGCCGCAGGCTGCGCGGCAGCCACGGCATCGCCCGTCGTCCAGCCGCCGCCCAATGCGCGTATCAGGCCGACGGTGGCCTGGTACTGCGCGGAGCGCACCTGCAACGCCTGCCGCCGGTTGCGCAGTTCGCTGCGGCGCGCGTCGAGCAGGTCGAGCTGGCTGATGTAGCCGTTGCGGTAGCGCGTGTCGGACAGCTGCGTGGCCCGGGTGGCCGAGGCCACCGCCTTGCCCTGCACTTCCGATTGCGCCTCCAGGATGCGCAGCGAGGACAGCTGGTCCTCCACGTCACGGAAGGCGCCCAGCACCTGCTCCCGGTAGCCCGCGAGTGCGCCGTCGAGCTGGGCATTCGCGCCCTGCACGCCGGCCTCGCGCCGGCCGCCGTCGAGCAGCGGCAGGGAGAGCAGCGCGCCGATGCCCCAGGAGCGCGCCGACCACTTGAACAGGTCACCCAGTTCGGACGAGGCATAACCGGCCCCGCCGGTCAGCGAGATGTCCGGGAACCAGGCCGTCTGCGCGACGCCCACGCGGGCCTGCGCCGCCAGCACGCTCTTCTGCGCGGCCGCGACATCGGGCCGGCGCGTCAGTACCGTCGCCGGCACGCCGGCCGGGATCACCGGCAGTGCGGTGTTCCAGCGGTCGGTCTTCATCTCGAAGCTGGACGCGGCCTCGCCGGTCAGCACCGCCAGTGCATGCTCGAGCTCGGCACGGCGGCGGTCCAGGGTGAGCGCATCCGATTCGGTGGAGGCCATCTCGGTCTCGACCCGAGCCACGTCGAGCTCGGCGATGTCGCCGGCCTGGTGGCGCTGCTGCGTGAGGCGCAGCGTGTCCCGGTAGGCCTCGACGGTCTCGCGCACCAGCTGGCGCTCGTCGTCGATGGCACGCAGCGACAGGTAGGTCTGCGCGGTCTCGGCCTGCACCAGCAGGCGCGTGCTCTGCAGCAGGCCTTCGCGCGATTC
Source organism: Variovorax sp. JS1663 (assembly GCF_002157355.1). Taxonomy (GTDB): domain Bacteria; phylum Pseudomonadota; class Gammaproteobacteria; order Burkholderiales; family Burkholderiaceae_C; genus Variovorax. The sequence goes on from NZ_LYMK01000020.1 coordinate 80,611, forward strand.
GGCGTCGAGCCGCGCGGCATCGCTGGCCTTCGAGAGCCGGCCGAACAGGTCGAGCTCGTAGGAGAAGTCGAGTCCCGCATTGATCAGCGTGGACGGCTGCGTGCTCTGGTTGCGGTCCAGCCCGCGCTGCCGGCTGGCGCCCGCGCCCAGGCCGAGCTGCGGCGCCCGGTTCGCGTCGGCGCTGCGCACCAGCGAACGCGCCTCGGCCAGCCGCGCCGCCGCGGCCTGGATGCTGTTGTTGGCGGCATCGGCACGCGCGACCAGCGCATCGAGCACCGGGTCGTTGAAGGCGCGCCACCATTCGCCGCGCGGCTGCGCCTCGGCCGGCTTGGCGCGCGTCCACTGCCCTTCGGCCGGCGCCGCGGCCTGTTCCTTGAACTGGGCCGGGGTCTGGACGCTCGGCGCCTCCGGCGTTGCCGTGGCGCAGCCGGCCAGCACCAGGGCCGCCACGAGCGGCACCAGCGCCGCGCGCAGGGGCCGGGTGAAAGTGCTTCGATCGAATTTCATGATCCGCTTTCTTCTTTCAGGAAGGCTTGCGCCCTCGTTCTTCAGTCATGTGCCTTCAGGGGCGCGGCAGGCAGGGGCCGCAGGCCGCCCGCGCCACCGGAGGAGCCGCCGGCATCGTGATGCGGCGCCGGGTGCTCGGCCGAGACGAAGCTGTCGTCGTCCGCCAGGTGCGGCACCTCGCCGTGCAGCTTGAGCGGCTTGTTGCCCGTCAGCTTGCGCAGGGCCACGTAGAACACCGGCGTCAGGAACAGGCCGAAGGCCGTCACGCCGATCATCCCGGCGAACACCGCCACGCCCATCGCCGAGCGCATCTCGGAGCCCGCGCCCTTGGCCAGCACCAGCGGCAGAACACCCATCACGAAGGCCATCGAGGTCATCAGGATCGGGCGCAGCCGCAGGCGGCTGGCCTCGATCGCGGCCTGGACAGGCGTTCGCCCGGCAAATTCGAGCTCGCGCGCGAACTCCACGATCAGGATCGCGTTCTTCGCCGACAACCCGACCAGCACGATCAACCCGATCTGCGTGAAGACGTTGTTGTCGCCGCCGGAGATCCACACGCCGGTCATCGCGGCCAACAGGCCCATGGGCACGATCAGGATGATCGACAGCGGCAGCGTCAGGCTTTCGTACTGGGCAGCCAGCACCAGGAACACCAGCAGGATGGCGAGCGGGAACACCAGCACCGCCGAATTGCCGGCCAGGATCTCCTGGTAGGTCAGCTCGGTCCACTCGAAGCTCACGCCCTTGGGCAGGGTCTCGGCGGCGATGCGCTCGATCGCGTCCTGCGCCTGGCCCGATGAGAATCCGGGCGCCGGCGCGCCATTGACGTCGGCCGAGAGGTAGCCGTTGTAGCGCATCGCGCGCTCGGGGCCGAAGCTCGAGTCCACCTTCATCAGCGCCGACAGCGGCACCATTTCGCCGGTGTTGGAGCGCACTTTCAGCAGGCCGATGTCCTCGGCGCGTGCGCGGTAAGGCGCATCGGCCTGCACCCGCACGGTGTAGGTGCGGCCGAACTTGTTGAAGTCGTTCACGTACAGGCTGCCGAGGTAGACCTGCATGGCCTCGAAGATGTCCGTCACCGGCACGCCGAGCTGGCGCGCCTTGGTGCGGTCGATGTCCGCGTACAGCTGCGGCACGTTGACCTGCCAGCTGGTGAACATGCCGGCCAGCTCGGGTGCCTGGCGGGCCTTGGTCATGAAGGCCTTGACCGCCGCATCCATCTGCTCGTAGCCGACCGAGCCGCGGTCCTCCAGCTGCAGCTTGAAGCCGCCCGTGGTGCCCAGGCCCGCCACCGGCGGCGGCGGGAACATCACGATGAAGGCGTCCTGGATGCCGGCGAACTGCTGGTTCAACTGACCCGCCACCGCGGCGCCGCTCTGGTCGGCACGCCGACGCTCGTCGAAGGGCTTGAGCGTGGTGAACACGATGCCCGAGTTGGAGCTGTTGGTGAAGCCGTTGATCGACAGGCCCGGGAACGCGACCGCATCCTCCACGTTCGGGTTCTTCTTGGCGATCTCGCCCATGCGCTGGATCACGTCTTCCGTGCGGTCCAGCGTGGCGCCGTCGGGCAGTTGGGCGAAGCCGATCAGGTACTGCTTGTCCTGCGTCGGCACGAAGCCGCTGGGCACGGCCTTGAACAGGCCGAAGGTCACGCCCACCAGCGCCAGGTAGATGACGAGCATCAGCGTCTTGCGCGAGATCACGCCCTTGACGCCGCCGCTGTAGGCCTCCGAGCCGCGGTGGAAGACCTTGTTGAAGCCGCGGAAGAACCAGCCGAACGCGCGATCCATGCCGCGCGTGAGCGCGTCCTTGGGCTCGTCGTGGCCTTTGAGCAGCAGCGCGGCGAGCGCGGGCGAGAGCGTGAGCGAGTTGATCGCCGAGATCACCGTCGAGATCGCGATCGTGACCGCGAACTGCTTGTAGAACTGGCCCGTCAGGCCGCTGATGAAGGCCAGCGGCACGAACACCGCCACCAGCACCAGCGCGATGGCGATGATCGGCCCTGACACTTCGCGCATGGCGCGGTAGGTCGCCTCGCGCGGCGTGAGCCCGGCCTCGATGTTGCGCTCGACGTTCTCCACCACCACGATCGCGTCGTCCACCACGATGCCGATCGCCAGCACCAGCCCGAACAGCGACAGCGCGTTGATCGAGAAGCCCAGCACGTGCAGCACGGCGAAGGTACCGACCACCGACACCGGCACGGCCAGCAGCGGGATGATGGACGCGCGCCAGGTCTGCAGGAACACGATCACCACCAGCACCACCAGCAGGATGGCCTCCAGCAGCGTGTGCACCACCGATTCGATGGAGGCACGCACGAACTGCGTCGGGTCGTAGGCGATGCGGTATTCCACGCCCTCGGGCATGTTCTTCTTGATCTCGTCCATCGTCTTGCGCACGTTGGCCGAGATGTCGAGCGCGTTGGAGTTCGGCGCCTGGAACACGCCGATACCGACCGCCTGGTCGTTGTTGAGCAGCGAGCGCAGCGAGTAGTCGGCAGCGCCCAGTTCGATGCGGCCGAGGTCGCGCAGCCGCGTCACCTCGCCGTTGGCACCGCTCTTGACGATGATGTCGCCGAACTCCTCTTCGTTCTGCAGCCGGCCCTGGGCGTTGATGGACAGTTGCATGTCCACGCCCGACAGGCCCGGCGAGGCCCCGACCACGCCGGCCGCGGCCTGGATGTTCTGGCTGCGGATGGCCGCCACCACGTCGCCGGCCGACAGGCCGCGCTGCGCCACCTTCTGCGGGTCCAGCCAGACGCGCATGGAGTAGTCGCCGCCGCCGAAGATGTTGACCTGGCCCACGCCCTCGATGCGCGCGAGCCGGTCCTTGACGTTCAGCACCGCGAAGTTGCGCAGGTAGTTGATGTCGTAGCGCTCGTTGGGCGACACGAGGTGCACCACCATCGTGAGGTCGGGCGAGCTCTTGATCGTGGTCACGCCCAGGCGGCGCACTTCCTCGGGCAGGCGCGGCTCGGCCTGCGTGACGCGGTTCTGCACCAGCTGCTGCGCCTTGTCGGGGTCGGTGCCGAGCTTGAAGGTCACCGTCAGCGTCATCACGCCGTCGGTGGTCGCCTGGCTGAACATGTAGAGCATGCCCTCGACCCCGTTGATCTGCTCCTCGATCGGCGTGGCCACCGTCTCGGCGATCACCTTCGGGTTCGCGCCCGGGTACTGGGCGCGCACCACCACCGAGGGCGGCGCCACTTCGGGGTATTCGGAGATGGGCAGACCGCGCAGCGCGATCAGGCCCGCGATCAGCATCAGCAGCGAGAGCACGCCCGCGAAGATCGGCCGATCGATGAAGAACTTCGATAGATTCATGATGTTTCCCTCGGGATGCCGCAGCCCATCAGGACTTGGCGGCGCTGGCCACGCTCTGGGCCTGCGCTTCGGTCTTGCCGTCCATGCTCACTGCCGTCGGTGCCACCAGGGCGCCCGGGCGGATGTGCTGCAGGCCGTTGACCACCACGCGCTCACCGGCCTTCAGGCCCTTGGTCACCACGCGCAGGCCGTTGGCCGGCGCGCCCAGCGTGACTTCGCGCCACTCGGCCTTGTTGTCCTCGCCGATCACCATCACGAACTTCTTGTTCTGGTCGGTGCCGACCGCGCGCTCGCTGACCAGCAGCGCGGTGTCGCTCTTGGCCTGGCCCATGCGGATGCGGGCGAACTGGCCGGGGATCAGCGTGCCTTCCTTGTTGTCGAAGGCGGCGCGCACGCGCACCGTGCCGCTCCTGGCGTCGACCTGGTTGTCGATCAGCTGCAGCCGGCCTTCGTAGGGCGTGCCTTCGAGGCCGGCGGTGCCCATCTGCACCGGGATGCCGTCCAGCTTGCCGCGCGCGGCAGCCCCTGCGGGCAGTTCCCTCAGCGCCTTGACCACGACCTGCTCGTCGGCGTCGAAGCTCGCGTAGATCGGGCTGACCGACACCAGGGTCGTCAGCACCGGCGCGCCGGGGCCGGCCGCGACCAGGTTGCCCACGGTCACTTCCAGCTTGCCGACGCGGCCCGAGACCGGCGCCTTCACCTGTGTGTAGCCCAGGTTCAGGCGCGCGCTCTGCAGTTGGGCCTGCGCGGCACGCAGGCTGGCCTCGGCCTCGCGGCCGGCGTTGACCCGCTCGTCCAGCTCGCGCTGGGCGATGGCCTTGTCGTCCCACAGGCGCTTCGCACGCTCCTGCTCGCTGCGCGTGAAGGCTGCGCGGGCCTGGGCCGAAGTGACCTGCGCCTCGGCCCGCTCCACCTCGGCGGCGTACGGCGCCGGGTCGATGGTGACCAGCAGGTCGCCCTGCTTGACCAGCGCGCCTTCGCGGAAGTGCACCGACTGCACGGCGCCCGAAACGCGGGAGCGCACGTCGACGCGCTCCACCGCTTCCAGGCGGCCGGAGAACTCGTCCCAGGTGTTGACCTCTGTCGCGGCCACCACGGCCACCGACACCGGCGTGGCGCGCGGCGCGGCGACGGCAGGCGCGTCGTTGGCCTCGGCCTTGAAGCTGGGGAAGCCGAGCAGGATCGCCGAGGCGATCGCCACCAGGGCGGTGACGCCGGTCACGGCAGGCCAGACGCGGCGGCGGAGGTTCGACTTGTTGTTGGTTGGCAGCATGGTGAAGGTCCTCGTGATGACTTTGAAAAAACAACAACCCGGCCCGCCGCGGTGGCGGCAGGAAGGCGACAACCGGCCCTGCCGGTGATACCGGCAAGCCGAGCGAAACTTCGAGAAAGGTCTACCGGCGCAGCCGGCTGTGCCTAGGCCGGGGGAGGCAGCGGCGGCACCGTGGAAGCGAAGAACGCGCGCAGATGCCCACCCACTGTCTCCGTGCACGCGCAGTCCCCGGAAGCGGGGTCATACAACTCGTCCGGACACTTGGCGGACGAAGGCAGCACCGCCTTCGTCACCGGAATGCCCGCTTCATGCAGCCGCCGCGCGAAGCTCAGGGCCTCGTCGCGCATCGCATCGTCCTCGCCGACCAGCACCAGGGTGGGCGCCAGCTCGGCCAGCCTCAACGCGGCGCCCGGCACCGCGTAGGGATGCGTCGCGTTCATCGGGCTGCTCAGGTATTCCTGCCATCCCGAGGCCCAGCGGCAGCGGACGACATCGGCAGAGGCATTCCGCAGCGACAGCGTGCCGGCGCAGGGGTCCAGCATCGGCGACAGCAGGATCTGGCCGGCCAGCGGCGGATGGGCGCGATCGCGCGCCATCACGCCGACCGCGGCCGCCACGTTGCCGCCCGCCTCTTCGCCCGCCAGGTACAGGCGAGCGCCCTTCCCGGCCAGCTTGACGCGCTGCTTGTAGGCCCATTCCAGCGCCGCGAATCCGACCTCGATCGGCTCGGGGAAGGGCTTGAGCGGATAGTCCACCGACAGCACCACCGCGCCGGCGCCGGCCAGCATCCGGGCCACGTTGCGGCCGTCATCCAGGCCCCCGCTCACGAAGGTGCCGCCATGGAAATGCACCACCAGCGGCGTCGAAGCGCCCTTGGCCTTCTGCCCATAGAGGCGGGCCTGTACGGGCTCACGGTCCGGCAGGGGAATGCTGATGTCGGTTTCGGTACCCGACGCAGCAGCGGCCGGCGTGGCCGCAACGGCTTCGGCAGGACGCGGAATGGGACGGGATGACATGGCACAGGCTCGGTGTGTGGACGATGGTTGAATATTAAGGGCCTCATTGGCGGCTACAACGGCCCCACAAACCCCACTCTGTTTCCAATCGACTAACAATGGCCTAAGACGGGGCATGCAAGAATCCCGCCCCGCCCCAGAGATGGGCGGGTTTTCCCCAGGAGCACCATAAATGGATCAGATCCAGGCCATGCGGATCTTCGTCCGCGTCGTGGAAGCCGGCACCTTCACCCGTGCCGCGGACTCGCTCGGACTGCCCAAGGGCACGGTCACCAAGCAGATCCAGGCGCTGGAGTCGCGCCTGCACGTCAAGCTGCTGAACCGGACCACGCGGCGCGTCACGGTCACGCCCGACGGCGCCGCCTACTACGACCGCACCGCCCGGCTGCTCAACGATTTCGACGACATCGAGGCGAGCATGACCAACGCGCAGGCCAACCCGACCGGGCGGCTGCGCATCGACGTGGGCTCCTCGACGGCGCGCATGATCATCCTGCCGGCGCTGGCCGGCTTCTGCGACCGCTATCCCGACATCCAGGTGGACCTGGGCGTGAGCGACCGGCCGGTGGACCTGATCAGCGACAACGTGGACTGCGTGATCCGCGCCGGCGACCTGACCGACCAGTCGCTGGTGGCACGGCGCATCGGCTCGCTGGATTTCGTGACCGTGGCCTCGCCGGCCTACGTCAAGCGCTACGGCATGCCCCAGCATCCCAGCGACCTGGAGAAGCGCCATCACGTGGTGAGCTACTTCGCGGCCGGCTCGCGCCGGATCTACCCGCACGAGTTCAGCAAAGGCGAGGAGCACATCGAGATCTCGGGGCCCTACCGCGTCTCGGTCAACGAGGCCAACGCCCACCTGGCCGCCGTGCTCGGCGGCTTCGGCATCTCGCAGTGCGTCGGCTTCATGGCCGATCCGCACATCGAGAGCGGCGAGCTGGTCCGGCTGCTGCCGGACTGGACGCGCGAGCCGCTGCCGGTGCACGTGGTGTACCCGCCCAACCGGCACCTGAGCGCCAAGGTGCGGGTGTTCGTGGATTGGGCGGCGGACCTGTTCTCGAGGAATCCGGCGCTGCAGCGACGCTGAGCGCTTCCCTTCAGGCCATCGCGCGCCAGGCCTGCCCCAGCGCGGCCTGGCTGGCGTGCGGCAGCACGCCCAGGCGCACATGGCCCGGCAGGCCGAAGGAAGCGGTGTCGCGCAACTGGATGCCGGCTGCGCGCAGCGGGGCCGCCCGCGGCGTATAGGGCGCCTCGGGGCGCGCACAGAAGTAGTTGGCGACGCTTGGCAGCACGGACCAGCCCAGCGATTCGCACAGGGCCTGCTGGGCGTGCTTCCATTCGCGCAGGCGGTCGAGGCTGTGCGCGAGCCAGTCCTGCGTTTCGGCGCGGGTCCACGCGTCGAGCAGCGCCACACCATGTGCGCCCAGCGGCCAGGACGGCGCGAGCCGGTCGAGCCGCGCAACCATGCCGGCAGCCTCGCGCGGCGCGATCGCATAGGCCGCGCGGATGCCGGTCAGGCCCAGCGCCTTGTTGGGTGTCCACAGCTGCCAGACATGGTCCCGCTGCACAGGATCGAGGTCCAGGCTGGCTTCAAGACGCAGCGGCTCGTAGGCCAGGTCGAGCACGCAGGTGGACGCGTCGGTCAAGGCGGCCACGCGCTGGGCCAGGCCGGGTTGCGCCTGGCCCAGCGGGCTGGACGGATCGCAGCACCAGACCAGCGCGTCGCCGTCTGCCATGTCGGGCCCGCGCTTCACCTCGAGTCCCCAGGCGAGCGCCGCGCGCTCGCAATCGCCATAGCTGTGCGCCGGCAGCCAGGCCGCGCGGCCGCCCTGCTGCGCGACCGCCGCGGTGATCCGCACGATGAATTCACTGGCACTCGCGGCGATCACGATGCGCGCCGGCGCCACGCCGTGGAAGCGGCCCAGCGTCTCGCGCAGTGCCGTGTAGCGTGGATCGGGATAGCGGCTGGCGTCGGCCTCCCGCAGCGCGCGCCAGGCGACGGGACACGGGCCGCAGGCATTGGCGTTGGTCGAGAAGTCATGCGGCGCCGCGCCCCGGGCATCGGGTCCGCCGTGCCGGGCCGGCTCGTCATCGGGTTCCCGCGATGCATTCATGCTCGATGCCATGCTGCCAGAGCGACAAGCCCCGCAGCCGCCATGAGGGTCATCAAGCCCACCGCCCTGCCGCCCAGCGCCGCGGCATGCCGGGTGTCGGCGGCCGCCGCCTCGCGCCCCGCCGCGTTCAGCACGTAGACCCCGGGCTTGGCCAGCCGCACGCCCAGCCGCAGCGCCATGGCGGCCATGGGCCAGCCGCTGTTCGGCGAAGGGGTCCGCGCGGCCTCGCGCCGCGCCGCGGCGAGCCCGGGCGGCCACAGCAGCAGTGCCGTCAGGCGCGCCGGCAGCCAGGACAGGACATCGTCCGCCCGCGCGGCCCACTTGCCGGCCCATTCCCAGACACGGCCATCGCGCACGCCGCGGTAGCCCCACATCGCATCGGCCGTGTTGGCGAAGCGGTAGAGCACGGCGCCGGGCAGTCCCAGCAGCAGGAACCAGAAAAGGGGCGCGATCACCGAGTCGTTGAGGTTCTCGGCCAGCGACTCGATGGCGCTCTCGCGCACCTGGCCTTCGTCGAGCAGCCGCACGTCGCGGCTCACCAGGCGCGCGAGCTGGTCGCGGCCTTCGTCGAGGGAGCGGGCCAGCGCGGCCTCGACTGCGAGCACCTCGTCGCGCAGCATGCGCCAGGCGAGCAAGGGCTTGAGGGCCAGGGCCAGGACCACGGCCTGGGCCCAGGCCGGCAGGCGGGCCGCCACCAGGGCCACGAGACAGCCAAGGGAGACGGCCCCGGCCGCACCCGCGCACCACGCCAGCATGCCGGCTGCGAAAGGCCGGACCCTGCGGGATGTCGATGCATCGGTCCGCGGTGCAACGCGCCGGCCGGCCCAGGCGAGGTAGTGCCCCATCCACACCACGGGGTGCCAGCGCGCGCGCGGCTCGCCGAACCAGCGGTCGATGGACAGGGCCAGGCACAGGGATGCGGCGTGGACAAGGGCCGTGCTGCCCCCACCCCAGCCCTCCCCCAGAGGGGGAGGGAGCCAGAACGGGGACATGTCAGTCTTCGATGCCGCGCTGCGCGGGAATGCCCGCCTGGAAGGCGTGCTTGACCATCTTCATCTCGGTCACGGTGTCGGCCAGCTCGACGATCTCCGGCGGGCAGCGGCGGCCGGTCAGCACCACGTGCACCTCGCGCGGCCGCGCGCGCAGGGTCTCGAGCACGCCCTCGAGCGGCAGCCAGCCATAGATCAGCGGATAGGTGATCTCGTCCAGCACCACCAGGAAGTGCTCGTCCGAGAGGATCGCCGCCCTTGCCTTCTCCCAGCCATCGCGCGCGAGCTGCGCGGAGCGCTCCAGGTCCTGGCTCTTCCAGCTGAAGCCGTCGCCGAGGCCCTCGATGGGAATGCCGATCTGCTCGAACATGCGGTGCTCGCCGAAGCGCGCGCTCGGCACCTTCATGAACTGGAAGATCTTCACCGGCTTGCCGCGCCCGTGCGCGCGCAGCGCCAGGCCGAATGCTGCCGTGCTCTTGCCCTTGCCATCGCCGGTGTGAACGATCACGAGGCCGCGGCGCTCGCCTTCGGGCTTCTCGTACGGCTTCTCGGTGGGCGGGGTTTCGATCTGCATCTTGTCTTTCTCAGTTGCTTCACCGCGCTTCGCGCGACCCGCGACGCATGATGCGTGCACGGACATTCGGGGAACACCGCGGAACCGGCTTTGCCGGGCCGCTGGTGTTGCCCCCGGTGAGGGGGTTGGCGGACCACACGAAGTGGGGGAGCCTGGGGGAGAGCGTCATTTCGGGATGGCGATCCACTGGCCGGCCACGCGGTGCACGACGACCCGGCCGTCGAACACCGACTCCAGCGCCTGGTGGCTCGCGGGGTCGTTGCAGCGGCCATGGTGCAGCACGCGGCCGCCGGCCATCACGACCATCGCGTCGGCCGCCAGCGCGACGTTGAGTTCGTGCAGCACGCTGACCACCGTTCGGCCCTGTTTCACCAGCGAGCGCGCGAGCGCGATCCAGTCGGCCTGGTGCGGCGGGTCCAGGTTGGCCAGCGGCTCGTCCATCAGCAGCAGCTCGGCCTCGACGGCCAGTGCGCGCGCCAGCAGCACGCGCTGCCGCTCACCACCGGACAGCTGGCCGAGGGGCCGCTCGCGCCACTCCCAGGCCTGCGTGCTGCGCAGCGCGTGCTCGACCGCGGCCCGGTCGGCCGGGCCCGGCGCTGCCAGCCAGCGCTGGTGCGGCAGGCGGCCGAGCATGGCCACGTCGTAGACCATCAGGTCGTCGGCGCTGCCCTCGCCGGCCCCACCCTGCCCCAGCCAGGCGAGCCGGCGCGCCCGGGCGCGCGCGCCCAGCCCGGCCAGCGGCTGGCCATGCAGACGCACCTCGCCACGATGGGCCAGCAGGCCGGCCAGCACCTTGAGCAGCGTGGACTTGCCGGCGCCGTTGGGGCCGACGATGCTGGTCCACTGGCCGGCGGTCAGCGCGAGGTCGATGCCGTGCAGCACCTCGGCGTCGCCCAGCGCGGCGCTGACCTGGCGCGCCTCCAGCGCCACCCCGTGCAGCAGCTGCCGCGTCATCGCCAGGCTCCGCGCGCGCTGCGCCGGTGCATGAGCCACAGCAGGTAGCTGCCACCGAGCACCGCGGTCAGCACGCCCACCGGCAGCTCCTGCGGCGCGATCAGCCAGCGCGCCAGCAGGTCCGCCGCCATCAGCAGCAGCCCGCCCATGGCGGCGGACAGCACGATCAGCCGGGCATGCGTGGTCTTCACCGCCGAGCGCACCAGGTGCGGCGCCGCCAGGCCGACGAAGGCGATCAGCCCGGTCTGCGCCACCGCGGCGCCGGTGGCCAGGGCCAGCACCGCCACCAGCGCCGCCCGCATCGCGGGCAGCGGCAAGCCCAGGCTGCTGGCGGTGGCCTCGCCGAGCGCCAGGCCGTCCAGCACCGGCGCCAGCATCCAGGCGAGCAGCAGGCAGGCGACGCCGAGCACGCCCATGACCCCGCAGGCGCCCCATCCGACCAGGCCGGTGCTTCCGAGCATGAAGCCTTGCAGGGCCTGCAGGATGTCGGCCGAGGCGATGCTGATCAGGTCCTTGGCAGCGCCCAGCACCACGCCGACGATCACCCCGGCCAGCAGCAGGCGCAGCGTCTGCTGCACGCCGCGCGCAAGCAGAAGGGTCAAGAGCACCGCCAGCACCGCGCCGAGGAAGGCGGCGCCGGTCAGGCCCAGGCGCACCACCCATTCGGTGCTGGTCGGCGAGACGCCGAAGAGGGTCAGCGCGATGGCCACGCCCAGCGAGGCGCCCGAGGCGCTGCCCAGCAGGTACGGGTCGGCCAGCGGATTGCGGAACAGCCCCTGCGCCACCGCGCCGGCCAGGCCGAGCAGCGCGCCGGCCAGCCAGGCGCCCATGGTGCGCGGCAGGCGGATGTCCCACACGATCTGCCACGCGACCGGGTCGCTGCCCGCAGCGAGCACGCTTTCGAAGCCGGTGCTGCCGATGCCCGCGCCGAGCGCCAGCAGCCCGGCGCCCGACAGGAGCAGCACCAGCCCCAGCGCGAGCGCGCGCCGATACTCGCTCTTCAACCCGTGCCTCCACGCGCTTTCTGCTGCAGGCAGCGGACCATCAGCTGGGCGGCCTCCCCCATGCGCGGGCCCGGCCGCACCAGCACGTCGGCTTCGTCGGCCGTGAATCGGCAGATCCGGCCTTCGCGCACGGCGCGGATGCCGCCCCAGCCCGGGCGCTGCTCCAGCCCCTGCGCGCTGCGCACGCTGACCATGATCAGGTCGGGGTCGGCGCGCACCACGTACTCGGGGTTGAGCTTGGGAAAGGGGCCCATCGAGGCCGGCACGATGTTCTTCACCCCGAGGCGCGTGAGGGTCTCGCCGATGAAAGAGCTCTCGCCGGCCGCGTAGACCGCGTTGTTGATCTCGAAGTAGACCCGCGTGCGCGCAACGGATGCAGGCAGTGACATGGCCGCCGCGGAGACGCTGGCGTCGATGTCGCGCCAGACACGCTGCGCATCCGGCGTGCCCAGCACCTGGCCCAGCGCGTCGAGCACGCGCCGCATGTCCTCATGGTTCTTGGGCTCGAGCACCAGCACCTTCAGACCCAGCGCCTCTAGCCGCTGCGTGACGCGCGAGGACCGCGCGAGCAATACCACGTCGGGCTTGAGCGCGACGACGGCTTCCACGTTCGGGTCGATGCCACCGCCCATCTGCGGCAGCGCGCGCACCGAGTCGGGCCAGTTCGAGTAGCGATCCACGCCCACCAGGCGATCGCAGGCGCCCAGCGTGCAGATCGATTCGGTCAGCGAGGGCAGCAGCGTCACGATGCGCTGCGGCGGCCGCGGCAGTTCCACCCGCACGCCGCGCTCATCGGTCACGACGTAGGCCTGCGCGGCGAAGGCCAGCGCGGCCAGCAGCCCGGCGAACAGGCGCTTCATGAAGGCTCCTTCAGGGAAAGCGGCAGGCCGGCCGCCATCAGGGTCACGCGCTCGCAGGCCGCCGCCACCGCCTGGTTGAGACGGCCCAGGGCGTCGACATAGGCGCGCACCTCGCGGCCCATCGGGATCACGCCCAGCCCGATCTCGTTGCTCACCAGCACCACCGGGCCGCGCACGTCGTGCAGGGCGTGCAGCAGCGCGGCCTGCGCCGTCTCGGCGTCGTGGGGCGCGGCGTCGGCAGTGGCCGGCATCAGCAGCTCGGTCAGCCAAAGGGTCAGGCAATCGACCAGCACCAGCGTGCCGGGCTCGCTGTGCCGGGCCAGCGCCGCGCCGAGGCGGAGGCTTTCCTCCACCGTGGCGAGGGCCGGCACGCGCAGCGCCCGGTCGGCGCGGTGGCGGGCGATGCGCGCGCGCATCTCCTCGTCGTGCGCCGTCGCGGTCGCGATCAGCACGGCCCGGTGCGACGGCGCGAGCGCCAGCCATTCGGCCGCGCACTGCTCGGCACGCCGCGACTTGCCGCTTCGCTGCCCGCCGAGGATCAGCTCGCGGCGGACGGTGGGCTTCAGGACTTCGGTTGCCACCGCAGGGTCAGGTAGAGGGAGCGTCCACGCTGGTTGTAGCCAGCAACGGTTTCGTAGGTGACATCGTTGAGGTTGGTGAGGCGGGCCTGCACCGTCCAGTCCTTCGCGACCCTGTACTCCCCATAGAGATCGACCGTGGTGAAGTTGCCGAGCTTGATCGTGTTGAGCGTATCGTCGAAGCGCCGTCCCACATGCAATGCCGAGGCGCCGAATTTCCACGGACCTACAGCGTAGTCGATCCCGACCGAGGCCTGGTTCTTGGCGCGCCGCGGCAGTTGCTTGCCGGTGCCCTCGTTGCGCGGGTCGAGCGAGTCGACACTGGCGCGAAGCGTCCATGGGTCGAACTGGCCCTCGTAGCCCAGGGTCCAGCCCTCGATGCGGGCCCGCGGAATGTTCTCGGGGCGCGTGGCATTGGTGATGAAGCCGCGGATCTTGTTGTCATAGCGCACCAGCTTCACGCTGTGGCCGTCCTGGCTCCAGGTGATGCCCACGTCGGTGTTCTTGCCTTCCTCCGGTTGCAGCGCCGTGTTGCCGAAGCTCGGGAAGTAGAGCTGGTTGAAGGACGGCGCCACGAAGCTGGTGCCGTGCGAGACATTGACGCGCCAGTTCGGCGCGATGCGGTAGCCGTAGCCCGCGAACCAGGTGTTGTTGTGGCCGAACTGCGAGTTGCGGTCGTAGCGGGTGTTGAGCTGCCAGGTGTGGTCGCCGGCATTGCCGTTCAGGCCGACGAAGGCCGAGTCGATGTCACGCTTGTTGACCGTGTAGCGGGTGTCGCTGTTCACCTCCTGCACGCGGCGCTCCAGGCCGGCGACCACGGTGCCGATCGGCGTCGCGATGTCGTTCTGCCACAGGTACTGGTCCTGCGTGGTCTCGAACAGGCCCGGCAGGTTGAATGTCGAGGCAACGATGTTGCGCGTGTAGTCCTCGCTGCGCCCATAGCGCAGCTGCGTGTTCCAGTTCGACATCACCTTGCCGCTCACGCCGATGTAGGCGAGCTGTGTGCGCACCCGGCCGCGGGTGTCGCGGCCCGGGCCGTCGTCGTAGTGGTTGAGGCCCTCGGCATACAGCAGGCCGGAATCGATCTTCCAGTCGGGGTTGATCTGGAAGCCGAACGACGCGTTGAGGGCGCTCTGGAGGAAAGGGTCGCGGTCGGCGTTGAAGTTGCCGAAGGGCACGCGGCGATTGGTGGCCGAGAAGCCCTTGTCGATCGTGCGCGAGGCGTCGAGCGAGTAGGTGAAGGGCCCCGAGGCGCCGGTGAAGCCGCCGGTGATCTGCTTGTAGCCTTCGCTGCCGATGGTGGTGGAGGCGCGCGGGCTGAACAGGGACTCGCCCGGCCGGGCCTTGCGCGTGAAGATCTGCACCACGCCGCCCACGCCTTCGCTGCCGTACAGCGCCGAGGCCGGGCCCTTGACCACTTCGATGCGCTCGATCATCTCCACCGGAATGTTGTCCCACACCGGCGTGCCCAGCGTGGCGGAGCCGTAGCGCACGCCGTCGATCAGCAGGATGGTGTGGCGCGCCTCGGCACCGCGGATGAACACGCTGCTGGCCTTGCCCGCCCCGCCGTTGGACGTGATCTGCACGCCGGCCACGCGCTGCAGGATCTCCGGCAGCGTGCGGTTGGCCTGCTGCTCGATCTGCGCACGGTCGATGACCACGGTGTCCGACACCAGCTCGTCGGCGCGCGTGGGCGTCCGGGTGGCGGTCACGACGGTTTCGCCAAGTGCCGGGGCGCCCTGCGCGAACGCAAGGCCCGGCACGGCGGCCAGGCCGCCGAGGGCTGCGGCGATCGAAACAAGCAGGGGACGGGGACGCGGCGCGGCACGGCCGGCATGCGCAGGAAGAACGCGGGAAATCATCATGGAACACAGGAGTTCAACGTCCGCCACCGGCCTCCCCGCCAGTGCTTGGACCTCATGGCGTCTCGCCTGCTCGCGCAGGCGGCACGCCGCCTCGTTGGCCGGTATCCGGGCTGGCAGCGCATCCCTCGCCGCCTTCCCAGGTGCCTGTTTCAGGGCGCCCAGTGGCCTGTTGACGAGAGTGGCACACGAGGTGCCGGCTGCTTGACCGTTGCGGGGGCAGCGCAGGCTGGCTGGGCCCGATGGGCTTCGACTCCTGCTTCCCGTTGAACTGCGCCGCGTGAACCACGGCGCGAGCACCAACGCGGCGGATTTTAGTTGTAAACCCGGGAACTTCCGGAAACTACAATCGCGACCCATGCCTGCACCCAGCCGTATTGAACAGATCGCCGAACGTGTCGAGCGCCTGCTCGTACGCCATGAGGAAGTGCAGCGCACCAACGCGTTGCTGCAGGACCAGGTGAATGCGCTCACGCGCGAGCGCGATGCGCTCAAGTCGCGCCTGGCCGCCGCGCGCACCCGGCTTGATGCACTGCTCGAGCAGTTGCCGGCCGATCCCTCCCAAGACGCCTCGACGTCCAACAACCATCATCGATGAAGCAGATCGAAGTGCAGATCATGGGCCAGAGCTACCTGCTTGGCTGCCCCGAAGGCGGCGAACCGCAACTGCGCGAGGCCGTCGAGCGCGTCGACGCCGCCATGTGCAAGATCCGCGATGCGGGCAAGGTCAAGGCGCGCGACCGCATCGCGGTGCTGGCCTCGCTGAACCTGGCCTTTGACCTGGCCCAGCGCGAGGCCTCCCTCGCCAGCGCCCAGCCCGCCCCCGCGGCGGTCGCACCAGTCGCACCCGCCCCGTCCGCGGGCACCGGGAACGACGACGTCGGCGACGCCCGGGCCTCCCAATTGATCCAGCGCCTCGACCAGGCTTTGGCTGGTGACGGCCATCTGCTTTGAATGTCAAGTCTCCCGCGGAATGCGCGGGGCGCGTAAAATCGAACGGGTCTGCGGTGCTGGTCAGGCTTTAATTTCCTTGAACCAATGCTCCTTGGAGCAGGGCTTGGTATATCGCTTGGCGGGTGTGATCATCTCGCGTCAGATGAACCCGAAGCCTTGCTGCCCTCGCCCACCTGAACCCCGGTTCAGGACGCGAGTCTGGCCCCACTCGCAGACACCTATTCCAGGCCACGGCCCCGCCATCGGGGCCGTGGCTTTTTTCCGAGGACCCCGATGACGATCGACCCCTTGCTGGTCGCCGAGCTCGCCCTGCTGGGCGTCGGCACCGGTTTTCTCGCCGGCCTGCTGGGCATCGGCGGCGGCATGCTGATGGTGCCTTTCATCACCATCATCCTGGGTCATCGCGGGGTGTCATCCGACCTGGCCGTGAAGATGGCAATCGCCACCTCGATGGCCACGATCATCTTCACCTCCATCTCCAGCGTGCGCGCGCACCACAAGCGCGGCGCGGTGCGCTGGGACATCGTCACGCGCCTGGCGCCCGGCATCGTGATCGGCAGCCTGGCGGGCAGCCTCGGCGTGTTCGCGCTGCTCAAGGGCCAGGCGCTGGCCATCATCTTCGGGCTCTTTGTCGGCTTTTCGGCCACGCAGATGTTCCGCAACAAGAAGCCCGAGCCCTCGCGCCAGATGCCCGGCACCGCCGGCCAGCTCGCGGCCGGCGGCTCGATCGGTTTCGTCTCGGGGCTGGTGGGCGCGGGCGGCGGCTTCATCAGCGTCCCTTTCATGACCTGGTGCAACGTCGCCATCCACAACGCGGTGGCCACCAGCGCGGCCCTGGGTTTCCCGATCGCCGTGGCCAACGTGGCCGGCTACGTCGCGAGCGGCCGGGCGGTGCAGAACCTGCCGGCCGGATCCGTGGGCTACATCTGGCTGCCGGCGCTGGCGGTGATCGCGGTCTGCAGCTTCCTGACTGCCCCCATGGGCGCGAAGGCGGCGCACAGCCTGCCGGTGGCCAAGCTCAAGCGCGTGTTCGCCAGCGTGCTGTACGCGCTGGCCGCCTACATGCTCTGGAAGGGCCTGCACGGCTGAGCATGGCCCCCGGGCCGCATAGGCTTCTCCACGATCGGGACGCGGCCCCGTATAAGCTCGGGCTGCGGCAGCGTCGCCGCGCTCCTGACACACAGAGAGGCAGTGCATGAAGATCCTGATCGCCGTGGACGGCAGTACCCATACCCGCAAGGCTCTCGACTATCTGGTGACCCATCGCGGCATGTTCGTCGAGGGGAATGAGCTGGTGGTGGTGCACGTGACCACCGGCGTTCCCGGCCACGTGACCCGCCACCTCAGCCGCGATCTGGTGGAAGGCTACTACACGGAGGAAAGCGCCAAGGTGATCGACCCGGTCAAGGCCTTCCTCGCCGAGAAGGGCATCGCCAACTACCGCGTCGAGGCGCGCCACGGGCATGCCGCCGAGGAGATCCTGAAGACGGCCAATGCGGCTGGCGTCGAGATGATCGTGATGGGCACCCATGGCCACGGCATCTTCGGACGCGCGCTGATGGGCTCGGTGGCGACCAAGGTCGTCGCGGAGACGGACATCTCGGTCCTGCTGGTCCAGTAGCAGCGCCGCCTGCGCGGAGCGCTGCGCAAAGCGCATATCCATCCGCGCATTCCTTCTTTGTGCCGCGCGCGCCGCGTTGGTACGGTCGCTGCTCTTTGCAACGAGGGCAACGACCATCATGGGCGCAAGAGATTTCGAGGGACAGGCGCTGTCGGGCGCCGAGGGTTCCAGCCGGCACGAAGCAGACGTGCTGGTGATCGGCGGCGGGCCGGCCGGCACCTGGGCCGCGGTGAGCGCGGCGGCGCGCGGCGCGCGCGTGGTGCTGGCCGACAAGGGTTTCTGCGGCACCTCGGGCGCCACCGCGCCCTCCGGTACCGGACTGTGGCATGTCTCCCCCGAAGGCTCGGCGCGCGAGGAGGCCAAGGCCAGCCGCTACGCGATGGGCGGGCAACTGGCCGAGCATGCCTGGATGGACCGCGTGCTCGCCCAGACCTGGGCCAACGTCGAGCGCCTGAAGGAATGGGGCTACCCCTTCCCGGTCGACGAAGAGGGCGAGCTGCGCTGCACCTCGCTGCAGGGCCCCGAATACATGCGGCTGATGCGCAAGCAGGCCAAGGCCTCGGGCGTGCGCATCCTCGACCACAGCCCCGCACTCGAGCTTTTGGTGGACGAGCACGGCACCGTGTGCGGCGCCGCTGGCGTGAACCGCCAGCGCGGCGACAGCTGGGTGGTGCGCGCCGGCGCGGTGGTGATCGCCACCGGCGGCTGCGCCTTTCTCAGCAAGGCGTTGGGCTGCAACGTGCTGACGGGCGACGGCCAGCTGATGGCCGCCGAGGTGGGCGCCGCGCTCTCGGGCATGGAGTTCTCCAATGCCTACGGCCTGGGACCGGCGTTCTCCTCCGTCACCAAGTCGCTGTTCTACAACTGGGCCACCTTCTACGACCGCGAGGGCCGGGCGATCGAGGGTGCGGGCTCCTCGCGCGGGCGCAGCGTGATCGCGCAGACGCTGCAGACGCAGCCGGTGCTCGCCTGCCTGGACCGCGCCGACGCGCAGATCCGCGCCTGGATGCGCACGGCGCAGCCGAACTTCTTCGTCTCCTTCGACCGCCAGGGCATCGATCCCTTCACGCAGCACTTCCCGGTCACGCTGCGGCTGGAGGGCACGGTGCGCGGCACCGGCGGACTGCACCTCGTCGACGAACACTGCGCCACCACCGTACCCGGCCTCTACGCCGCGGGCGACGCCGCCACGCGCGAGCTGATCTGCGGCGGCTTCACCGGCGGCGGCAGCCACAACGCTGCCTGGGCCCTGTCCTCCGGCTTCTGGGCCGGCGCCGGCGCGGCCGACTTCGGCGTGCAGGCGCGCGCCCTGTCGCGCCAGCAGACCGTGCGGCGTGCGGGCGGCGTGGGTCTCGCCACCCGCGGCGCCACGCCCATCGACAGCCAGGCGGTGGTGCGCGCGGTGCAGGCCGAGGTCTTTCCCTACGAGCGCAACTGGTTCCGCGAAGGCGGCGTCCTGGAGGACTCGCTGGCGCGGCTCGACGCCCTGTGGGAGCGCCTGCGTGCCGCCGCGCCGGCCGCCGGCGCCGCCGAGGCCATGCGCGCCCGCGAGGCCGCCGCCATGCTGGCGACCGCCCGCTGGATGTACACCAGCGCCCTCTGGCGCACCGAGACGCGCGGCATGCACCGCCGGCGCGAGCACCAGGCCCAGGACCCGGCGCAGCGCCATCGCCTGCTCAGCGGCGGGCTGGACCGGGTCTGGGTGCAGCGCCACGCCGTGCGCGAGAACGAGGAGGCCTTGGCATGATCGAGCTCGTCAGCACCGCGCGCTGCACCGCCTGCAACATCTGCGTCAGCGCCTGCCCGACCAACGTGTTCGAGGCCGTGCCCGACGCGCCGCCGCGCATCGCGCGCCAGGAAGACTGCCAGACCTGCTTCATGTGCGAGCTCTACTGCCCCGAGGACGCGCTCTACGTCGCGCCGATCGCCGACGGCAGCGCGGTGGTCGACGAGGCCGAACCCGCCACGGCCGCGCTGATGGGCAGCTACCGCAGCGCGATCGGCTGGGGCCGCGGCCGGCAGTCCACCGCCTCGGCCGATGCCAGCTTCGAACTGCTGCGGCGGGCGCATTGAGCATGAGCCCCCCGCCCGGCCGCTCCGAAGGTACTCCCATGCCCCTCTCCCCATCCAGCCCCGTACGCCGCCGGCTCCTGCGCACCGCCCTCGCCGGTGCCGCCGCCTGCGCCCTGCCCGCCTTCGCCCAGGGCACGCCGCCCGTGCTGCGGCTCGGCTACATCGGCCCGGCGAAGAAGCCGGCCACCGCCACCGGCTGGGCGCTGCGCGAAGGCCACCTGCTGCGCGAACTGGCGCCGCTGGGCATCCGCGAGATCGCGACGCGCAACTTCCCCAACGGCCGGACCTCAACGAGGCCTTTCTCTCCGGCGCGCTCGACGTCGGCATCTACGGCGACACGCCGGCGGTGGTGGCGCGATCGCGCGGCCTGGATGCGCGGCTGATCGGCTTCGACTCCGTCGGCATGAACGTCTGGCTGCTCACGCCCCGCGGCGGCGCGCGCAGCGTGAAGGCGCTCGAGGGCCAGGCCATCGGCGTGGCGCGCGGCTCCTACATGCACCGCTACGTTCTGGGCCTGCTCAAGGAGCAAGGCCTGCAGCAGTCCGTCAAGGTGATCCACATGTTCCCGCGCGACGGGGAGGCGGCACTGGACCAGGGCTCGATCGCCGCCTTCGCCGCGCAGATCGACGTCGGCCCCCTGCTCGCCTCGCGCGGCTACCCGGTGATCGACGAGGCGCGCCACCATCCGCACCTGCGCGGCAGCTCGGTGATCGTGGCCTCGCAGAAGCTGCTGGCCGCCGCACCGGCGCTACCGGCCGCCTGGACGCGCGCCCGGCGCCGCGCCCTGGCCGAGATGCGACAGGACAGCGAGCGCTACTACGCCTTTCACGCCGAAGTCAGCGGCTTCCCGCTGGAGGTGGTGAAGGTCTCGCACCCGCTCGGCCAGTTTCCGGAGACCGCCTTTCCCGCCGAGGGGCTGGCGCTGCTCGACGAGGTCAAGCGCTTCCTGCTGGCCGAGAAGCTGGTCGCCCAGGACTTCGCGTTGGCGCAGTGGCGAGCAGGGGAAGCCTGAATCAGGTCTGCCGCCAGGCGCGTGGCGAGCAGCCGAAGCGCTCCCGGAACGCCCGGCTGAAATGCGCCGCGTCGTTGAAGCCGCTGGCGAAGGCGATCTCGGCCACCGTACGGCCGGCCAGGCGCGGATCGCGCAGGTCGCGGCTGCACGCTTCCAGGCGGCGCTCCCAGATGTACTGCGCGGGCGTCAGCGGATCGCTGCCGAAGACGCGATGGACCTGGCTCACCGACAGGCCCAGCCGCGCCGCCACGCTGCTCACGGACAGGGAAGGATCGCCGAGCTGCTCGTCGATGCAGCGCTTGATGCGTGCGAGGTGAAAGGCGGCGAGCTGGCTCAGTCCCGGCGCATGCGCCGCCGGCAGCGTCTGCAACCCGGCCACCAGGATGTTCAGCACGCCGTTGGCCACCGCCAGGGCGGAGGCCGGCTGCAGCATGTCGATGTCCTCGCGCAGCGTGCGGATCATGCTGATCAGCAGATGGCCCGCGCCCTCGCGGCCGGAGACAGTGGTGGCCGTCAGCGCCTGGGTGTCGCGCAGCTCGCTGCGAAGCCGCTCGCCGGGGAGCTTGAGCACGATCTGCTCGAAGTCGTCGTCGAAGAGCAGCTGGTAGGGCCGCGTGCTGTCGTAGAGCGCGAAGTCGCCGACCGAGAGCACCGCATCGCGCCCGTCCTGCCGCACCACGCCCTGGCCGGCGGTCTGGATGCCCACCAGGAAGTAGTCGTCCGTCCCGCGAGCGATGTGGCCGGGCGTGCGCATCACGCTCTGCGCGCCCGAACGCACCACCGACACGTCGAGGCTGGGCAGGCTGTGGCGGCGGATGCTGCCTTCGAAGGTGGCCGCGCGGGCGCCGCGCACCGGATCGCAACCGAGCTGCACGTAGACGTTGCAGATCATGTCGGTCCAGTAGGCGAGCCGCTGGTCGCGCGGAACGGCATCGGTGCTGAGCACTTGCATGGTGGGCGCTTGGTGATGCGACGCTGGAACAAGAACGCCGCGACATCCGGGCAAGAGGATTTCAGGTCGCGAACTTACGCTGGAAGCAACCCGCATGCCACAGCGCTAACCCGATGCGCGGCGGCGTGCGGCGCCCTTCGTTCAACGCTTCGGAGCCCACCATGTCCAGCAAGACCCATCCCCGCCTTCGCGTCGCCGCGGTGCAGGCCGCACCCGTGTTTCTCGACCTCGACGGCACCCTCGACAAGACCATCGACCTGATGGCCCAGGCCGCCGGCCAGGGCGTCAAGCTCATTGCCTTCCCGGAAACCTGGGCGCCCGGCTACCCCTGGTGGATCTGGCTCGACTCGCCCGCCTGGGGCATGCAGTTCGTGCAGCGCTACCACGACAACTCGCTGGTGGTCGGCTCGCCCGAGTTCGACCGCATCCGCGAGGCGGCGCGCAAGCATGGGATCTGGGTCTCGCTGGGCTACAGCGAGAAGGCGGCCGGCAGCCTCTACATCGCGCAGGCGCTGATCGACGACCAGGGCCGCACGGTGCAGACGCGCCGCAAGCTCAAGCCCACGCACGTCGAGCGCACGGTCTTCGGCGAGGGCGACGGCTCGGACCTGGCCGTGTGCGAGACGGCGATCGGCAACGTCGGCTCGCTCTCCTGCTGGGAGCACCTGCAGCCCCTCAGCAAGTACGCGATGTACGCGCAGAACGAGCAGATCCACTGCGCCGCGTGGCCCAGCTTCTCGCTCTACCGCGGCGCGGCCTACGCGCTCGGGCCGGAGGTCAACAATGCCGCCAGCCAGATCTACGCCGCCGAGGGCCAGTGCTTCGTCATCGCGCCCTGCGCCACCGTCTCCCCGGCGATGAGCGAGCTGCTGTGCACCGACCCGGGCAAGCAGCAGATGCTGCGGGTGGGCGGCGGCTTCGCCCGCATCTACGCACCGGACGGATCGCCGCTGGGCACGCCCCTGCCCGAGGACCAGGAAGGGCTGGTGGTCGCGGACATCGACCTGGGCATGATCTCCCTGGCCAAGGCGGCGGCCGACCCGAGCGGACACTATGCGCGGCCCGACGTGACGCGGCTGCTGCTCGACAGGACGCGCCGCCAGCCGGTGGTGTTCCGGCAGCCGTCGGAGGCCGAGCCCGCCTCCCCCGAGACGGTGGTCGCCAGCCCCGAGCCGGCCGCCACGCCGGCGCGCCAGCCCATCGCGGCTTGAGGACGGGGGGCGCGCCATGGAATCCGCCATCGCCGAGCACCTGAAATGCCCGCGCACGCGACACCGCCGCATCGAGGACGACTACGCGCCGCCCTACCCCGCCTGGTCGGCACGCGCACCCCAGGGGGTCGGGCAGGTGGTCATGGGCTTCTTCGGCGTGCAGTCGCGCGGCCGCGAGATGCAGGGCCGCGCCTGCGCCGCGCTGCTGGAGATCGCGCGCGGCTTCACGCGGGCGGACGGCCCCGGGCATCACGACCTCGCGCATCACGTCGATGCCGATGGCTACGACAACATGATCGCGATCGCCTACTGGGACGACCCCCAGCGCTTCGAACGCTGGAGCGCCACGCCCGGGATCGACGCCTGGTGGCAATCCGACGAGCGGCTGTCCGACGGCATCGGCTACTTCCGCGAGATCGCCCTGCCGCGCAGCGAGCGCTACGAAACCCTGTTCAACACGCCGGACCGGCTCGAGGGCATCGGCGTGGTGATGGGCGGCGTCAGCAGCGACATCCAGGAACACGCCTACTGGGGCTCGATGCGCGACCGCATCCCGCTGTCGCAGACCGACGCGATGGCGCCCGCGGGCACGCGCACCGTCCTGGCCGGCCGGTCGGCACCGGGCCAGCGCGTACGCGTCGGCGGCCATCAAAACATCGCGATGATCCGTTCCGGCCAGGAGTGGACCGACACCCAGGGCCAGGAGCGCAAGCTCTACCTCGAGGAGATGGAGCCGGTGCTGCACGAGGGCATGGACTTCCTGCGCGACCAGGGCCTTGGCATCGGCTGCTACAGCAACCGCTACATGCAGCACCTCGATCCCACCGGCGCGCCCCTGCAGAAGTCCTTCGGCCTGAGCTTCTGGCGCTCGCTGGCCGACATGGAACGCTGGGCCGAATCGCACCCGACGCACGTGGCGATCTTCGGCAGCTTCATGCGCTACGTGCAGGCGCTGAACTTCCAGCTGCAGCTGCGCGTGTACCACGAGGTCTCGGTGCTCAAGCCGGACGAGCAGCGCTACGAGTACATCAACTGCCACCCGCGCACGGGGCTGCTCAACGGACTGTCCGTCTGAGCCGGCCGGCGTCTTGAGCACACGAACTAATTCCTTAGCACCGGAAAAAATTTCAGCCCCGGCAGGGAATACCGCGCTCCTCCCCATCGGCGAACGCGAATAATCGCGACCGTCAAAAAACCATCTCAAGGGAGGAGATGTCATGAAGGTGTTCCATGCCGCCGCACTGTCGGCGGGGTTGATGCTTGTGCTCGCGGGCTGTGCCCGCATGCCCCTGACCCAGCCCGTGAAGAGCGACGTCCTGGCGGCCATGCAGCCCATGGACGTGAAGATCGGCGTCACGCAGTCCGAGCTGTATGCGAGCTTCGTCCGCTCCAATGCCGGCGCGGCCGGCGCCGCCGGATGCGGTGCCGTTCCAGGGATCGGCATTCTCCTGGCCGCGGCCTGCGGCGGCGCCTTCGGCGCGGTGGATGCCGGCGTCAACGCCCAGCGGGCGAAGGAAGCCGAGGAACGCGTGCGTCCGCTCAAGGACGAACTCGTCGACCTTGGCTTCGATCCACTGATGCGTGATTCGGTGCAGCAGTCGCTGACATCGTCGCCACGGATGCAACTGGCGGATCTGGCCGTGACCAAGTCCGTCAGCGACAAGGCCTACGAGGAGTTGTTCAAGGCGTCCACCTCGAATGCGGTGATGTTCGTCACGGTCGACTACCGCCTGTCGCCGGACTTCTCCGCGCTGGAACTGTCCGCGCGCAGCATGATCTATCCGCGCAGCCCTCAGGCGCGCACGGTGTCCGGCCTTCCGGCGACGGCGCAGACCCCTGCCCCGGGCAGCGCTGCCGAACCGGTGCTGGCGCCGAAAAATGCGGTGTACCGTGCCAGCATCCACTACCGCACGAGGCTGCCAGCGCCCGGCGCGGACATTCCGCAGAACGTCGCCACCTGGAAGGCCGACAACGCCCGGCTGCTGCGCGCGGCGCTGCACGGCGGCATTGACCAGGCCGCCCGCCTGCTGGCAGATGACCTGCAGCGCCAGACCGTTGCGGAGCCGATCGTGGCGGAAAAGTTCGACATCGCCATCGGCAACGGTGTCAGCGTCGGGGCCGACGTGATCCGACAGGACGACAGCGGCTCGCTGTACCGCGCGCCCGACGGGTCCCTGCACTTCCATGCAAGCCTGGAAGCTGCGGCGGCGGCCTTCGATGCCACCCGCACGGCGCGCGCCGCCGTCGCGACCTCGGCCACCAACGCCACGCCACGTTGAAGCGGCCGGCCTGTCATGCCGCTGCCCTGTGCATCGGGGTGGCGGTGCTGGCGCTCGCCGGTTGCGCCGCCGATCACGTTGCCGGCATTCCCAGGGCGGCTCATCCGAACTCAAGCCCCGTGGGCGCTCCCGCTCCCGCCTGCGCGTTCAACCTCGAAGACATCGAGGATCGCCGTGAGACGACGGAGCTGGGCCAGATGGGCCGCACGCGCATCGGCGGCGAAGGGTTCACCCGATGGTTCGCGGATGCCATGGCAGCGATGCCCGGCCACACCCACGAACGAACGACTCGAACGGTCAAGGTGACGGTTTTGAAGGCCTATATCCAGGGCCTCGCCACGCTGAAGTCGGCCCACCTCGTCGTCCGCGTGCAAAGCGCGCGGGAAGGAAAAGCATCGGATGCACGCATCTACCGTGGAGCCGACGCGAGCATGAACTGGGCAAACACCGAGGCCGAAATCCAGGAAGCCTTCGACCGCGCCCTGACCGACCTCACCGCCCAGATCGCCACGGACCTGCAGGCCTCGTGCAAGGGCTGAGGCCCGGCTGCCTGCCACGTCGTCAGGCAAACAGCTTCTTGTGCTGCTCCCGCAGCAACGCCTTCTGCACCTTGCCCATGGTGTTGCGCGGCAGCTCGGGCACGACGAAGCAGCGCTTGGGGATCTTGAAGTTGGCGAGCTTGGACTTCAGCGCCCCGATCACCGCCTCGCCCTCCAGCGCCGCGCCGGGCTTGGGCACCACGATCGCCACGCCGACCTCGCCGAAGTCCGGATGCGGCACGCCCACCAGGGCGCTTTCGGCCACGCCGGCCATCTCGTTGATGTAGCCCTCGATCTCGGCCGGGTAGACGTTGTAGCCGCCGCTGATGATCAGGTCCTTGCTGCGGCCGACGATGGTGACGTAGCCCAGGCCGTCGACCTGGCCGACGTCGCCGGTCTTGAAGAAGCCGTCGTGCGTGAACTCCTCCTTCGTCTTCTCGGGCATGCGCCAGTAGCCGGCGAACACGTTCGGCCCGGCGACCTGGATGTGGCCGATCTCGCCGCGGGGACAGGGCTCGCCGGCGTCGTCGCGCACGCGCAGCTGCACGCCCGGCAGCGGGAAGCCGACCGTGCCGCCGCGGCGCTCGCCTTGCACCGCGCTGTAGGGGTTGGAGGTGAGCATGACCGTCTCGCTCATGCCGTAGCGCTCCAGGATGGTGTGGCCGGTGCGCTCGCGCCAGGCCTCGAAGGTCTCCAGCAGCAGCGGCGCCGAGCCGGAGATGAACAGGCGCATCCCGTTGCAGGCCTCGCGCGTGAGCGTGGGCTCGGCCAGCATGCGCACGTAGAGCGTGGGCACGCCCATGAACACGGTGGCGTCGGGCAGCCGCGCCACCACACGCTTGGGGTCGAAGCGGTTGAGCCAGATCATGGGGCTGCCACTGATGAGCGCTCCATGGATCGCGACGAAGAGGCCGTGCACGTGGAAGATGGGCAGCGCGTGGATCAGCACGTCGGCGCCCTTGCGCCAGCCCCAGTAGTCCTTCAGCACCTCGGCGTTCGAGCGCAGGTTGCGGTGCGTGAGCATCGCGCCCTTGCTGCGACCGGTGGTGCCGCTGGTGTAGAGGATGGCGGCCAGGTCGTCCGGCTGCTTCTGCGCCACCCGGTGCTGGTCGCTGCACTGGGCGGCCACCTCCAGCAGCGTGCCCTTGCGGTCGTCGTCCAGCGTGAACACGTGGGGCGTACCGGCCGCGGTGGCGATCGGGGCCACCCAGCCGGCGTTGGCGCTGGTGCACACCACCACTGCCGGTTCGGCATTGCCGATGAAGTACTCGATCTCGGCCTCGCGGTAGGCGGTGTTGAGCGGCAGGAAGACGTAGCCGGCGCGCAGGGTGGCGAGGTACAGCATCATGGCCTCGACCGATTTCTCGACCTGCACCGCGACGCGGTCGCCGGCCTTCAGCCCCAGCGCGTCGAGCAGGTTGGCGATCATCGCGCTCGCGCGGTCGAGGTCGCGCCAGGAGTAGTAGAGGCCGTCGTCGGTCTCGACCGCGATGGCGTCGAGGTCCGAGGGGAAGGCGGCACGCAGCGCGGCGAAGAGGTTGGCGTTGTTCGGATCGGTCATGGCGTCGGTTTCAGAAGACGGGCGGGCGCTTGGCCAGGAAGGCCGCGATGCCCTCGCGGTGCTCGGACGAATCGGCGTAATCGTAGGCCGTCGCGAGCAGACTTTCGACGGAAACGGCCGCCAGTGTGCGCTTGTTGGCGCGGGCCGCCTCCGGCGCCAGCGCGGCGATGCGCTGCGCATGCGCCAGCGCCTTCGGGGCGAGTTCCGCATCGGGCAGCACCTGCAGCAGGAAGCCGGCGTCGTACAGGCGGCGTGCGCCGTGCACACCGGCAGCCAGCAGCATGTCGCGCGCCAGCACGTCACCGACCGCGCCGCGCACCAGGTCGGCCTCCCGTGGCGCCATCGGGAAGCCCAGCTTCGCGATCGGCGCCCCGAACTTGGCGCTCTCGCCGGCCAGCCGGATGTCGCAGCAGCTGGCGATCTCCAGGCCTGCGCCCATGCAGGCGCCCTCGATCTGCGCCACCAGCGGCAGCTCGCAGGCCCGCATCGCCGCCAGCGCGGCCCAGACCTCGTTCTCGTGGAATTCGCGCAGCGAAGCCTCGCCGAAGCGGAAGCCCGGGTACTCGGAGATGTCGCCGCCGGCGCAGAACTGGCCCCCTTCCCCGCGCACCAGCACGCAGCGCAGCGCCGGATCGGACGCGATCTGCGTCTCGAACAGGGCGCGCAGCAGGCGCCACATGGCACGCGACATCGCGTTGAGCCGGCCGGGGTTGGAAAGGGTCACGAGGGCGATCGCACCCTCGCGCTCCAGCCTGACGGCATCAGGCGTCATTCGATCTTCGCGCCCGAGGCCTTCACCACGGCGGCCCAGCGCTTGACCTCCGAGCTCACGAAGCCGCCGTAGGCCGCCATCGTGAGATTCGGAATCTCGGCACCATTGTTGGCCCAGATGACCCTGAGCTCGTCGGTGGCCAGCGCTTTCCTCATGTCCTCCACGATCTTCGCCTGCGCCTCGGCCGGCGTGCCCTTGGGCGTCCACAGGCCGTACCAGGTGGTCACCGTGTAGTCCGGCAGGCCGACTTCGGTGGCGCTGGGCACGTCGGGGAAGGCGGGGTTGCGCTTGCCGCCGGCCACCATCAATGCCTTGATGCGGCCGCCCTTGATGTGCTGGGCCGAAGAACCCAGCCCGTCGAACATGCAGTCGACGTTGCCGGAGATCAGGTCCGACAGCGCGGGCCCGGCGCCGCGGTAGGGAATGTGGGTGATGAAGGTGTTGGTCTGCAGCTTGAACAGCTCGCCGGCCAGGTGGTGCGAGGTGCCGGCGCCGGCCGAGGCGTAGTTGAGCTTGCCCGGATTGCGCTTGGCCTCGGCGACGAAGTACTTCAGGGTGGTGGCGCTGACGCGCTTGGGATTGACCACCACCACCTGCGGCACGCTGGCCAGGAGCATCAGGGGCACGAAGTCCTTCTCGATGTCGTAGTCCAGCTTGGGATAGACCGATGGCGCGATGGCATGGTGCACCGCGCCCATGAACAGCGTGTAGCCATCGGGCTGCGCCTTGGCCGCGATGCTCGCGCCCAGGGTGCCGCCGGCGCCGCCGCGGTTGTCGATCACCAGCGACTGGCCCGCCACCTTGGCGAACTGGGCCGCGAGCGGCCGCGCGAAGGCGTCGGTGCCGCCGCCCGCCGGGAAAGGCACGATCAGCGTGACCGGCTTGGTGGGCCAGCCCGACTGCGCGCGCGCGGGAACGCCGAGCATGGCGGCCGCAGTGCCGGCTGCGGCGAAACGCAGCACGTCGCGCCGCTGGAAGCTTGGGGTCATCTTTTGTCTCCTGCTACGGGTGGTATCGAAAGCGCCGGGGCCCACGGCGCACGGGACATGGCCCCTCAGGGTGCACAGTTTGTCAGCCCTTGAGAAAGAGATCGTCCACGTCGCCTGACACGGCCACCTTGCCCTGCGCCAGCAGCGCGCGGTGCTTGTCGAGCCGCTTGAGATCGTAGAGGTAGTTCACCATCAAACCATAGGATTGCTTCACGCCCTTGGGCGAGGGGTCGCCGGCCCAGTTGAGCCGCTCCACCCGTGCGCCGTTGCCCAGGTGGAAGCGCGCGACCGGGTCGACCGGCTTGCCGTCGGCCGTCGCGCGGCCCAGGTACTCGGCGGCGGCGTTCATCAGGAACTGCCGCACCGGCGACTTGGCATCCAGCGCGGCGCCCTCCTCCGCGGCGGCCAGCAGACGCTCGGCCGTGGGCGGCAGCGAGCCGATCACGCGGCCCAGCTCGGCCTGGCGCTTCTCGTCCAGGCGCTGGATCAGCGCGTCGGCCTGCTTGCCCAGCCAGCCGCGGAAACCGGGGATCGGCGACAGCGTGGCGAAGATCTTCAGGCGCGGCAGTTCCTCCTGCAGCGTCTCGACCACCCGCTTGATCAGCGAATCGCCGAAGCTCACGCCGCGCAGCCCGTCCTGCGTGTTGCTGATCGAATAGAAGATGGCGGTCGTGGCCCGGTCGGCCTTGACCGGCGCGGCCGCCTCGTCCAGCAGCGGCACGATGCCGTCGCTGATGCGGTCCACCAGCGCGACCTCGACGAAGATCAGCGGCGTGTTGGGCAGGCGCGGGTGGAAGAAGCCGTAGCAGCGGCGGTCGCTGTCCAGCCGGTTCTTGACGTCGGCCCAGCTCTTGATGTCGTGCACCGCCTCGTACTGGATCAGCTTCTCGATCAAGGAGGCCGGCGAGTCCCAGCTGATGCGGCGCAGGTCGAGAAAGGCCACGTCGAACCAGGTGGAGAACAGGTGCTCCAGCTCGGCGTCCAGCGGCAGCAGGCGGCGGTCGCTCTTGAGGTAGGGCAGCAACTCGGCGCGCAGGTCGACCAGGAAGCGCATGCCCTCCGGGTCGATGGCGAAGCGCTGCAGGAGGCGCGCGCGCGGCGACACCAGGGCGCGGCGCAGGTGCACTTCGGCCTGGGCCTCCTCGGACGTGCCCATGGCCGCCTGGTGGCGGTCGCGCGCGCTGCTGACCTTCTTCACGTCGGGCGCGAAGCGCTCGCTCATCAGCAGCCACACGTCGCGCCGCTCGTCGAGCTCGCGCCCGGCATACCACTGGACCACCGCATGGGCGCGGCGGCCGGCCTCGACCTCGCTGACGCGCGGGTCGATCACCGCCTGCAGGTCGGCCATCGCCCGGCGCAGCGCGCGCGGCGCCAGCGCCTCGCCATGGCGGCGCAGCGTGGCGTCGAGCCGCTCCGCCAGCGGGCGCGGGCCGGGGGCCGTCTTCGCGGCCTTCGGCGCCTTGGTGCCGTCGCCGGCGCGCTTGCCGGCCTCCGCCTTGGCATCGGCCGCGGGGCGCAGGCGCGAGACGTTGCGCGTGATCCAATCGGAGGCATTGGTCATCATGAGATCAGTTTCGCTTTCTGTTGCAGCGCCACGGCCCGCAGGGCCTCGCGCTGGCGGTTCAGGTGGGTGCGCATCGCGGCCTCGGCGCCGTCGCTGTCGCGCGCCTTGAGCGCAGCGAACACCGCCAGGTGCTCCGACAGGCTCTGCTCCAGCCGCCCCGGCGCGTGCAGCTGCTGCAGGCGCGCGAGCTTGAGGATCTTGCGCAGGTCGCCAATCACCTGCGCCAGCCAGCGGTTGTCCGCCAGCATGATGATGGCCTCGTGGATGGCGTAGTTGGTGGTGTAGTACTCGTTGATGCGCTTGGCGCGCGCATGGCGCGCCAGCTTGTCGTGCAGGGCCTCCAGCGCGTCGATCTCGGCATCGCTGGCATTGCGCGCCGCCTCCCAGGCGCAGCGGCCCTCGAGCAGCGCGATCACGGGGAAGATCTCGTCCAGGTCCTTCTGCGTGACCTCGGCCACGAAGCAGCCGCGCCGCGGCTCGTGCCGCAGCAGGCCCTCGGCCGTCAGCACCTTGAGCGCCTCGCGCAGCGGGGTGCGCGAGATCGACAGGCGCTCGCACAGCGCCGCCTCGTCGACGAAGCTGCCGGGGGCCAGGGTGCCGGAGAAGATCTCCTCGCGCAGCGTGGCGGCGACTTCGTGGTGCAGGGAGTTGTGAACGATGCGCATGGACAGATCGAAGGCGGCGGCAGGCGCGCGGCGGCGCCGTGATTTTCGATAATTACGCGTAATTCTGAGAATACGGGTGGCCGAAGCCAAGTGTTTTTTCCCCGGTAGTTACCCGGGGGACGGCGCGCGGACTTTGCCGGCGCCGGCCTCATGCGTCAGCCGCGCGCCGCCGCGGGCACCCGCGCCGCCGGTGCGCTGGCGTAGAGCCAGATCCCGAACGCGATCATCGGCACGCAGAGCCACTGTCCCATGCTCATGTTGAGCGCCAGCAGGCCCAGGAAGTCATCGGGCTCGCGGAAGAACTCCGCGATGAAGCGCATCACGCCGTAGCCGATCAGGAACACGGCGGACACGCGGCGCTCGCGCCGCTCCTTGCGCGCGTAGAGCCAGAGGATGACGAAGAGCAGCAGGCCTTCGAGCAGGAACTGGTAGACCTGCGACGGGTGCCTCGGCAGCATCGAGCCGCTCTGCGGGAACACCATGCCCCAGGGCAGGTCCGGGCTGCTGAAGCGGCCCCACAGCTCGCCGTTGATGAAGTTGCCGACCCGGCCCGCGGCCAGGCCGGTGGGCACGCAGGGCGCGACGAAGTCCATCACCTGCCAGAAGGGCCGCGACCGGCTGCGCGCGAACCAGCCCATGGCCGCGATCACGCCCAGCAGGCCGCCGTGGAAGCTCATGCCGCCCTGCCAGACGAAGAAGATCTCCAGCGGGTGCGTGAGGTAGTGGCCGGGCTTGTAGAACAGGCAGTAGCCGAGCCGGCCGCCGACGATCACGCCCATCACGCCGAGGAAAAGGATGTCCTCCAGGTCCTTGCGGGTCCAGGCGCCCGGCCCGGAGATGGAGCGAAAGGGCTCGTGCCGCAGGCGGCGCGTACCGAGGAAATAGAAGAGAGCGAAGGCGGCCAGGTAGGTCAGGCCGTACCAGTGGATGGCGATCGGGCCCAGTTGCAAGGCAACCGGGTTGATCTGCGGATACATGAGCATCAGCCTATTGTGCCAACGGCACTCCGGCTGACCGTGACAGCCCCTTGCGCCCGAATGAATTGCACGAAGCGACCGAGCGCTGCGTTGCCCGTCTCTGCGGGCCAGACCAGGCTGGTCTCGCAACCCGGCAGGGCCGGCGGGCGGCGGCGGGCGACCGGCGCGAACTCGGCCGCAGCGCGGTAGACCACGCCGCTGCGCCGGAACTGGGTGACGCTCTCGGGTACCCAGGCCAGGCCCAGGCCGCCCCAGACCAGGTTGACGATGGTCTGCATCTGGATCGCCTCCTGCGCGATCCGCGGAACACGGCCGGCGCCGTGGTAGAGGCCCAGGATCGCGTCGTGCAGCGAGGGCACGATGCGGCGCGGGAAGATCACCAGCGGCTCGGCCAGCACCTCTGCCAGCGGCACTTTCGGCGCGCGGGCCAGCGGATGCTTCGACGGCAGCGCCAGCACCAGCGGCTCCTGCGACACCGCCAGCCGCTCCAGGGCGGGCGGCGCAAAGCCGGGCGAATGCAGCATCAGGCCGGCATCGATCTCGCCGCGCGCGAAGGCCTCCAGCTGCACGTCGCCGGTGGCCTCCACCAACTCCAGCGCAACCTCCGGGCACTGCAGGCGGAACTCGCGCACCCAGGCCGGCAGGCGCTCGAAGCCGATGGTGGACACGAAGGCCAGCCGCACTCGCCCTACCTCCCCCGCCGCCGCCGCCCGGGCCCGCAAGGGCAGCGCCTGCGCGCGAGAGAGCAGCTCGCGCACCTCGGGCAGCAGCGCCTCGCCGGCCGGCGTGAGGGCGACCCGGCGCCGGGTGCGGTCAAAGAGCACCACGCCCAGCGTCTTTTCCAACTGTGCGATGGCCTGCGTGACGGGCGGCTGCGTCATGTGCAGGCGCTGCGCCGCGCGGCCGAAATGCAACTCCTCGGCCACCGCGAGGAACTGGCGCCAGGCGCGCAGGTCGATCCAGGCTTCTTTCATATGCCGAGCATATCAATCGGCCACGAAGATCGGATTGGAAGCAATCAGTCAATCGTCCGATACTTGACGCTCCCGATTCCCCACGAGCAGAGACACGATGGACACCAAACCGATCCAGATCAACCGCCGCAGCGCCAACATCGTCGAGGGCAAGTCGCGCGCCCCGAACCGCTCGATGTTCTACGCCATGGGCTACGAGGAAGGCGACTTCAAGAAGCCGATGGTCGGCGTGGCCAATGGCCACAGCACCATCACGCCCTGCAACTCGGGCCTGCAGAAGCTGGCCGACGCCGCCATTGCCGGCATCGAGGAAGCGGGCGGCAACGCGCAGGTGTTCGGTACGCCCACCATTTCGGACGGCATGGCCATGGGCACCGAGGGCATGAAGTACTCGCTGGTCAGCCGCGAGGTCATCTCCGACTGCATCGAGACCTGCGTCGGTGGCCAGTGGATGGACGGCGTGCTGGTCGTGGGTGGCTGCGACAAGAACATGCCCGGCGGCATGATGGGCATGCTGCGCGCCAACGTGCCGGCGATCTACGTCTACGGCGGCACCATCCTGCCGGGCCACTACAAGGGCCAGGACCTCAACATCGTCAGCGTGTTCGAGGCCGTGGGCCAGAACGCCGCCGGCAACATGAGCGACGAGGACCTGAAGGAGATCGAGCGCCGCGCCATTCCCGGCACCGGCTCCTGCGGCGGCATGTACACCGCCAACACCATGAGTTCGGCCTTCGAGGCGCTGGGCATGTCGCTGCCCTACTCTTCCACCATGGCCAACCCGCACGACGAGAAGCAGAACTCGGCCAAGGAATCGGCCAAGGTGCTGATCGAGGCGATCAAGAAGGACATCAAGCCGCGCGACATCGTGACCAAGAAGGCGATCGAGAACGCGGTGGCCGTGATCATGGCCACCGGCGGCTCGACCAACGCAGTGCTGCATTTCCTGGCGATTGCCCATGCGGCCGAAGTGGAGTGGTCCATCGACGATTTCGAGCGCATGCGCAAGAAGGTGCCGGTGATCTGCGACCTGAAGCCCAGCGGCAAGTATCTCGCGGTCGACCTGCACAAGGCCGGCGGCATCCCGCAGGTGATGAAGGTGCTGCTCAATGCGGGCCTGCTGCACGGCGACTGCATCACCATCACCGGCCAGACCATCGCCGAGGTGCTGAAGGACGTGCCGGACCAGCCGCGCGCGGACCAGGACGTGATCCGCACCATCGACAATCCGATGTATGCCGAGGGCCACCTGGCCATCCTCAAGGGCAACCTCTCGCCCGAGGGCGCGGTGGCGAAGATCACCGGCCTGAAGAACCCGGTCATCACCGGCCCGGCGCGCGTGTTCGACGACGAGCAGTCGGCCCTGCAGGCCATCCTCGACGGCAAGATCAAGGCCGGCGACGTGATGGTGCTGCGCTACCTCGGCCCCAAGGGCGGCCCGGGCATGCCCGAGATGCTGGCCCCCACCGGCGCGCTGATCGGCGCCGGACTGGGCGAGAGCGTGGGCCTGATCACCGACGGCCGCTTCTCCGGCGGCACCTGGGGGATGGTGGTCGGCCACGTGGCGCCGGAAGCGGCGGCCGGGGGCACCATCGCCTTCGTCAACGAGGGCGACTCGATCACCATCGACGCGCACCAGCTCAAGCTGGAGCTCAACGTGCCCGAAGCCGAGATTGCCAAACGCCGCGCGGGCTGGAAGGCGCCGGCGCCGCGCTATACGCGCGGGGTGCAGGCGAAGTTCG
This sequence comes from Variovorax sp. JS1663, assembly GCF_002157355.1. Lineage (GTDB taxonomy): Bacteria > Pseudomonadota > Gammaproteobacteria > Burkholderiales > Burkholderiaceae_C > Variovorax. Next base: position 115,553 of record NZ_LYMK01000020.1, read on the forward strand.
CCTTCAACGCTTCCAGCGCGAGTTCGGGGGCGGTGCTGGACAAGTTCTGAAGCTCGGTTCGAGTTCGAGTCCGGGCGGGATCAGGCCGGCGGGGTGCGCTGCTCCGCTCATGTCCCCCGGCGGCCTGCGGCCGCCTCCTCCTTTACTTCGCTAC
>NZ_LYMK01000021.1 GCF_002157355.1 Variovorax sp. JS1663
TGGATGCGGGCGAGACCTTCACCTACAGCCTGGTCAACAACGCCGGCGGCCGCTTCACGATCGACGCCACCACCGGCGTGGTCAGCGTGGCCGGCGGCCCGGTACTGAACTACGAGGCGAACACCAGCCACGAACTGGTCGTGCGCGTCACCGACGGCGCGGGCCTGTCCAAGGACCAGACCATCAAGGTGCGCGTGGCCGATGTCAACGAAGCGCCGGTGGCCACCGACTGCTCGATCACCATGGCCGAGGACTCTTACGTCAACTTCCGTGCCACCACGATGGGTAGCGTGCAGTTCGATGATGGTCTGGCGCCGGCCGTGCGCATCGACACCTTGCCTTCGCAAGGCGTGATGACGCTCTTCGGCCAGCCACTGGCCGTGGGCCAGATGGTCAAGGTCGACGATGTCGAGAACATCGAGTTCAAGCAGAACCTGTTCAACCTGCAGTCCTTCGGGTACACGGACGTGGACAGCGGCGACAGCATCCAGGGTGTGCGGATCGATACGCTGCCCAGCCATGGCCAGCTGGGGCTCAACGGCTACGTCGTGGAATCAGGGCAAATCATCGCCGTCGCGGACTTGCAGAACCTGGTCTTCAAGCCAGTTCACGACTTCAACGGCGCCACCAGCTTCAGCTACAGCATGCAGGATGCGGCGGGCGCCTTCTCGCCCGCGCCGGGCACCTTCACCATCAACGTCACGCCGGTCAACGACACGCCCATCATCGACCAGGTCGTCTCGCAGGATGTGCGAGAGGGTGGCCTGACACGGCTGGAAGGGCTGCACTTCAGCGACGCGGACGCGGGCAGCAACGCCGTCACGGTCAAGCTGCACGTGAATGCCGGCATCATGCGTTCCAACGGCACCAGCCTGGTGCAAGTGGAGGGCGACGGCAGCGACACCATCGTGCTCACCGGTGCGCTGGGCGACATCAACGACTTCGTTGCCAATGGCGACGGCGTGCACTATGGCGCGCCGCAGACCTATGCCAAGCCGGAGATCAACTCCACCATTGAGCGGCTGGACGCCCAGGCCGATCCTGCGGTGCGCATCGTGATGAATGCGACGCAGGGCACCTTCAATGCCAACGAGAGGGCGGGCATCATGGTCACCGGCAATGGCACCGGCACGCTCACCGTCGTTGGTCGAGCCAGCGTGCTGAGCGATTACCTCGAGCATGACGTCACGCATTCGCAGGCCGCCCAGAGTACCCTGCTGCAAGTGCGCATCAACGACAACGGCAACGCGGGCGAGGATCCAGGCCTGACCGGCGAGGCCAACAATGAGAAGGCGTATTCATTCACCAGCTTGTTGGTGGTGCCGGAAGGGCACGATCTGCGGGCGTCGTATGTCGCAGGCTCGCCCGACAACGGCCCTGGGCTGAGCGCCACGACGATTGCCGGAATGGCGGTGGGCACGCCGCTGCTGCTGGCGGGGACGGTCGGTGCAAACTCTGGCATCCGGGCGCGCACGATCGAAGAATTCTTCAAATGGCTCTCCGAGATCCTGTGCGGCGCGCCAACTGCGGATGAACCCCCCTTCACCGACGAAACAGCGGTGGAGCTCGTGGAATCCTCCGATGCAGAGTATTCGCAGTTCGAGGCAGTGAATGATTTTCTCGATGCGAAAGAGATACTGAACGACAACGATAGCTTTGACAGCAGCGTAGACAGCCCGTTGAACGATCTGACGCCGCCGACGCCGCCGACGACGCCGACGACGCCGCCAACGACGCCGCCGCTGCCACCGGCCGTACCGTTCATCCAGGCCTTGTCTGTCTTGCTCGGTCTGGGACTGGGCGTCATCCTGCCCCTGGTTCTCACGTTCAAGCCTTCGGCATCGGACACCCATGTCAACGAAGCGCCCACCATCGAACTGCCTGGCTCGAGTCTGGACGTCTACCAGGGCGAGGCCACCGTCGTCAAGGTGAGGTTCGACGACACCGATGTCGGCGACAACCTCATGAAGGTCAAAATGTGGGCGGCCGATGGCACCCTGCAGGCTGTAAGTTCCGGTGGCGTCACCGTCACCACGCGTAGCGGCGTGAATTCGGATGGCGTTGAAGTCGAGGAAGTGAACCTGGCTGGCACGCTGAGCGACCTCAACGCTTTCATCGAAGCAGGCAAGCTCACCTACACCGCGGATCTGCTGGCCACCGGCCCGGCCCAGCTGCACATCGTCGTCAGCGACAGCGGTGGCAGGGGCGTGGACCCCGGCGCCGAAGGCCAGGGCGGCACGGGGGGCACGGACGACGAACAGGGGTCGGCGACCTACACGCTGAACATCCTGGAGGTGAACCACGCGCCCGAGAGCGGGGATGCCACCATCACGGTCAAAGAGCATCAGCCGCATGTCTTCACGATGGCCGAGTTTCCCTTCGCCGAGTCGGTGGACAGCAACAACCAACTGGCTGGCATCAAGATCACCGCGCTGCCGGGGTCTGGCCAACTGACTGTGTACGGCGTGCCGCTGTTCCTCGTCAATGGCGTGGCCGCGTTCGTGTCGGCGCAGGACATCGCTGACGGCAAGTTCGTCTTCACGCCGGCGAACTCCGGCACCCCGCAGGATTCCACCAGCTTCACCTTCGAGGTGCAGGACGACGGCGGCACGGCGCACGGCGGCAAGGACACGTCTGCCCCGCACACGATGTCGCTGAACGTCGACCATGCCCCGGTGCTGGCCCTGGACGAGTCCACCTTCAACGAGGCGCAGCAACCGAAAGGACAGCTCGCAACGGACGTCGTCATCACCGACGTGGACACCAACCCCGCGGGCATCACCACGGTCAATCTCACCGTCACGCAGCCGCATGCCGGCGACAGCTGGGCGGTGGACATGGTGCGCTTCGCCGATGCCTACCAGCAGCTGGGCGCAGGCGGCACCCCACCCACGGTGAACATCGCCTCCACCGGCGAGAACAGCTACGCGCTGACCTTCTCGGGTGAGAACGGCTCCACTGCGGTTTCCATCGCCGTGGCGCAGGCGCTCATCGACTCGCTGGTGTTCCACACCGAGAGCCCCAACATGGACGAGGGCACACGTGAGTTCATGGTGCAGATCGTGGACGAGTACGGCGTGCGTTCGAACGCCGCTTTGGCCTCCGTCCAGGTCACCAGCACTTTCGGCGAGATCGAGCGCGCCATCGAGGCGAGCAAGCAGGTCATCGCCGGCTTCGTCTCGCAGCCGACGACGGTATCGGTCGATTCGTTCGCCAGCGACCAGCAGCAGGGCCTGATGGAATGGATACACCGCCGCGGCGAACTCGCCGATGCGGTGCGGAAGGCGCTTTCCAAGGCCCCCGTCACGGGCGGCGTCGTCGAGCTGGGCGGCAGCCTCACGGAGGCGCTGGACGTGCTGGGCGTGGACTACGACAAGCGCTCGGCCAACCCGTCGATCGATGTGTCCGAGCAGCCGGGAGCGCTGTTCGCCGACGCCGAGCGCGGCACGGTGCGCCTGTCTGAGGAGTACCGGTTCGCTCTCTTGATGAAGATGGGCGAGCTTCGCGAGTCGATGCGGTTGAGCCAGTACGCCGAAGTCGTCGACGCCCTGGCCGAAGCAGTGCAAGGCGACGGCACGGCCGACGAATGGCAAGTGCCCAATGCGGCGTGGCTGGTGTCCTGGTTGAACTCGGTCGGCGTGACGCAGACAGGCCAACTGGCGACGGATGCATCGGGCACCTTGTCGGCCACCAAGGAAACGTTCCTGCAATTGCTGGCGGATCTCGACCAGCACCGCGTGGCCGAGATGGGCAAGCACTCTCCCTACGTCGAGATGGCCTCCTACCTGCTCACGCAGTGCAGGCCGGAGGGCGGCGTGTGGACGGTCGACAGCGCGCTGCTGGACCTGCTCGACAAGCTGGGCATCGAGCACCAGGCGCCGGCACAGCTGGCCAGCGGCGCCAACCTCGTGCAGAACCTGCTCGCGGTGGGCTCCCTCGCCTATACGAGCGACGGCAAGCTGGCCATGTCGCCCATGACGATCGACAAGCTGACGCGGTCGCTGGCCGATGCCATGGCCGACGGCAAGGGGATCGACTCCCCGGTCAGCGGCCTGCTGGATCTGCTGCAGGCAGCGACGGCGACGAATGGCATCTACACCCTCACCGCCCAGCAGGCCCAACTGCTGCAGGACTCGGGCGTTTCGTTCCGCGCCGTCGAGGCGTTGAGCGGTACGCCGCTGGCGGGCGAGGTTTCGCGAAGCGGGCCCGATGCGCCAGTCTTCTTCAATGAATCAACGCGTGCCTCGCTGCTGGCGCAACTGAGCGTGCTGCAGCTCCAGGCCGATCCGCTGCAGGCCGAGGGCGGTGCGGTGGGTGACCTCCTGCCGGTGCTGGAATCGCTGCAGCGCGCGGTGGACACCTCGTTCTACGGCAAGCCGCTGCAGCAAGTTGGAGCCTCGGACGATCTGCTGGAAATGCTGGTCGCGCAGGGCTTCCAGATCGATGACTTCAGCAACTACACCCAGGCTCAGCGCGACGCCATCGTGCCCGGGCGCGTCGAGTCGGAATCCGGTCTGCTGCAGGTGTTCAAGCTCGACGGTGCGCTCTTCATGGCCCCGGCCGCGGTCAGTGCGCTGACCAAGGAGCTGTCCCGCGAACTGCAGGACATCGGGCTCGATCTCGGCACCCGGAGCGTCCTGCCGGCAGAACAAACGCAGCTCTCCGACTTCACGCCGCTGGAGACGGCGCACCAGCGGCAGGCAGAGCATCCGTCCTTGCTGCCGCTCACCGATGCCATGGCACTGGTCAACGACACGGCGCATGCGCTGAGCGCGATGCTCCGTCCGTCTTCGTCGCAGACTTTGAACGGCGCGGCTTCGACCCAGATCCCGGGCATGGTCGTCGACATCGACCCAGACTTGTTCACCGCGATGATGGCTTCTGCCGGCATCGAAATGAAGAATCTGGGGCCGGTCGGAAGCCTCGACGCCGCCGGGGCAAGCTCGCTGGGCGACGCGGCCCAGCTGGCCTTGACCTACACGGCCGACGGCTCGCTGGTGCTCTCGCAAGCCACCATCGATGCGCTGCGCACGAAGCTCAACGCGCAGTACTTCCACGAACGTGCCGACCTCGCCCACAGCGCCATGGCGGCGCTGCTGCACGACGATCCGGACGCGCACCTGAACATCCTCAATGAGGCCGACAACACGCTGCGCGACGCTCCGGCCTCGACCGCGGGCGTGGGCCTTGCCGTCGTCGATGCCCAGTTGCTGCCGACACTGGTGCAGCTCGGCATCTCCCTGACGCTGCAGTCCCGGACTTCCCAGCCCACCACGGCCGACGTGGATGCACTGCAGTCGAACGAAGGCCGCTTCGTGATCGACGAAGCCCATCAGACGCTCATCATGAGCGAGGGCACGCGCACCGCGCTGCTGCGGCAGGTTGCCGCGCAGATGCAGGCCTCGCAGGTGACCGCGTACACGATCGATCCGCAATCCATCGCCGATGCCCGGTACGCAGGCAATCCCCAAGCGGCCGCCTACAACCCGATCGATGCAGCCGCCGTGCAGGATGCGCTCACGCACGCCGTGCCGGACGTGGTGCACGGCCTCGTGCGCGTCGACGTCGACGAGGCCCTGCTGGCGCGCCTGCACCTGGGCATTGCCGACGCGGGCAACTTCGATGGCAGCAGCGCCGCCGCGGCGACTGCGTTGTTGCAAGCCAAGGTCGGCACGGTGCAGCACGACGCCGATGATGGCAAGCTCGTGATGTCCGTCGCCACGCACACCCTGCTGCAGACGCAGCTGGAACTGGTACAGGACGCGGCCACCGGCGCCAGCCCGCTGGATCCCGCCACCGTGGTGGGCCGGATGGCCGAAGTCAACCAGCTGCTCAACGAAGTGCGCGTGGGGGTGTCCATCGACGACGATGGCTTTGTGTACATGCGGCCGGACAGCGACTTGCTGAGCAGGATCGAGCAGGTGCTCGGCATCACCATCACCGACCTGGGCGCGTTCGACAGCGCGGCCGATCCGGCCACCTATGCACTGGCGGCCCAGGCCAACACCGCCGCCCATACGACGGACGGCTGGATCGTCGTCTCCACGGCCACGCAGCAGGCCTGGACATCGCAACTGTCGGCGGCGGCGGCCGCCGTGGGCGGCGATCTGGAAGGCTCGCACCAGTTCGATCCGAAGGACGAAGCGCTTGCGGTCGTGAATTGGCAGGCCCGCTCCGAGTCAGTCGGCGCGTTCGATGCCATCGAGGCGCAGCTCACGCCGCTGCTGGTGGGTTCCAACTTCGAAGATTTCACGTCGAGCAGCGGCGTGGCGTCGCTGTGGCGCGTGGCGGCGGACGCGGGCTTGACCATCGCCTCGCTGGCCGCGCAGCTGGGTGGCCTGCAACTGACGGATCTGGGCGCCCTCGACACGCATGCAACCAGCACGATCGATGCGCTGCTGGAGGCGCCCTACGGCATCGTGAGGCAGCCCGGCGGCTCGCTCCTGATGTCCCCTGAGACGCGGCAGGACATCGTCGACGCGCTGGCCGGCCGGCTCGCAGATGCCCGGCAGGCGGTGTGCGCGCACGCGGTGGACGAACTGCTGGCCGCCCGCGAGGAGGGCGGCAGGCTGGTGCTGGAGGACAACTCGCTGGTGCAGGACCTGATGCGGCTGGGCCTTGGCGGCTCCGGCCGACTGGTCAGCGGCGATGCGCCGGAATTCGGCGAACTCGCCGTCAACGGCCGGTCGGAGGTGACGCTGACCGAGCTGACGCGTCTGCACCTGCTGTCGCAGATCGGTGCCGTGGAGTCGCTGCATGTGGATGTGAACGCAGACGACGCGGCGGCGCTGCTGGATGCGCTGCGTGTCGTTACGACCTCTCCCAATGGGATCGTGGCGGTGCCGGCCGGCGCCGGGCTGGCGCTGGCGGACGGCTGGCTCAGCCTCCGGGATGGCGGCGCCTATGCCGACACGGCGCTGGGACGCGGGAATCTGCGGGACGCACCGCTGGGCACCGTCCAGCACGGCGCGGACGGCACGCTCCACATGAGCAACGAGACCATGAGCATCCTGCTGGCCGAGCTCGACGGCGTGAAGTCGAACGGCAAGACGACCGGGAGCCTCTCTCCCGACTCCGGCAACTACCTGCAGGCCGCGGCCGAAACGCTCACCTACCTCGGGCAGCTGGACAAGGTGCACGACGGCGACACCCCCTGGTGGCAGACCTTCAAGTCCTGGGTATTCGAACCGGTGGGCAATGCGCAGCAGCACGCCGCCGGCCTGAGCGGCGGCCTGCTGGACCAGGCCGAGATGTTCGGACTGCAGCTGAACGAACTGCACATCGAGACAGAGCAGCAACTGTCCGACGCGATCAGCCAAGGCCAACTGCGGCGGGCGAACACCGTGGTCATCGATGCCGAGGGCAATGTCCTGATGGCCCCCGAGACGCGCAAGAGCCTGGTCGGCGCGCTGCTGGAGCAAGTGCACAACCACTCCGGCGTCGACTGGTCGGAGTACTACGGCGACGGCACCGGAGGCATCAACGCGTTCGCGGCGTCACTGGGCCTGCTGGCGGCCGACGAAGACACGGCTGTCGAAGGTCTCAAGCGCAACGTCACGGCGACGGCCAGCAACGCCAATTGGCTCGAACTCCAGGCCAACGCCAACACTTTGCTCGCGATGCTGCAACTGGACAACCAGACAGCAGCCCTGGGTGGCAACACCTATGGCACGAATCTGACGGCCGACACGATGAGAGTCTTCCAGGACGCCCTGGTGTACTTCGGGCTCGACGATCGCGCACTCGTGAGGGACCTGACGGGCGCCACGCTCGATGACGGCCACTATGCCGTCGATGGTGGCAAGGTGGTGATGACCACAGGCGCCTGGACCGAGCTTCTGCACACCGCGCAACAGGCCGTCGCCCTCAGCGGGCTGCAGGCCGAGCGAGACATGATGGAGGTCTTCGGAACCGGCGACCGCCTGGACGGTTCTCTGCTGCAGTTCGACACGTCCACGTTACCCGCCAGCTACGAGCACATCCTGGCGCTGAGCGAGCTCACGCTCAAGGACGCTTTCGGCGTTTCGCACGGCGTGGACGCCGGTACGCTGATAAGGATCTCGCGAGCAGCACAGGAGGCCGACGATCTCACGTCCTTCCGGAATGAGTCGGTGAAATACGTGGTTGACGGCGTCACCATCGACACGACGAACGGTGCCATGCTCGATCTGTATGTCCGGCTCACCGAGGAGGGCGATTCGTATGCGCTGACGAAGGACGGAGCCGGCATCGTCATGTCGTCTCAGGCACGCCATGACCTCCTTGCCGCAGCGACGAAGCACGTACAGGTGGCCAGCGCCAGCCTCGCCGAGATGGCGAGTGATTCGCTGGGCCAGGCCGAAGACTACTCGGGCGCGGCAGGCGTCAAGAAGTTTCCTGCCGGAGCCATTCTGACGCTGCTGGACGCACTGGGCATCCCGCACATGGTGGCGAGCAACTCGGCCACCGTCTTCACGAGCAAGCTGCCCAACGCGGTCTACATCAGCGGTGCAACCGCCTATGTCTCGGCGGACACCTATGCCACGCTCCAGGAGCGCGTTGACGCCATCGTTCATCACAGCACGGCAGCGGCAAGCAAGGCCCTGGACGACGTGGTCAACGGCACTGTCGTCGTGGGCGACGGCGACCTCTTCCATCAGAACTCTCGCGTTGAAGCGATGTCGGCCGTTGCGCACGACGCCACCGACAAGACCGCCGTCGCGAAAACCGTGGTCTCGGTGCACGTCAGCGCCGACACGATGCAAGCGTTCGTGGACAAGCAATTCATCTCGGCCTGGTCGACTATCGGCTCCCTGAGCGCTGCCACGCAGGACCAGTTCGACGCGTTGTGGTCGAGCGGAAAGATCGCGTCGGCGACCGCGGGAGGCCAGACGGTCTTCGTGATGTCCGAGGAAACGCTGGCGGAGCTCGAATCGAAGATCACCGACGCGGGCACGGCGGTCCAGTGGGGATTGAGAGCCGTTGACGCGTCGCTGATCGACGACCTGATCGGCGCGGGCATCAAGGTGTCCGAGGCGCGGTACCTGCTGGCGGACGGACAGTCGCATACCAGGTTCACTGACGCGACGCAGCTCGACCGTGCGTTGAACGATGCATCGCCCGGAACGGTTTTCGTCGATGACGAGGGCAATGCCTGGATCAGCGGCGACACGGCGGCGCTTCTGCAAACCCAGCTTGGCGCGGCGCTGCATGCGAAGGGCAGTCCGGCGATGGACATTCCCGGCAGCGTCTCCGCTCAGCTGCAGGCCTACGATGCGCTGACGCCCATCTTCAACGGGAAGGCGGATTCCGTACTGATCACCAAAGGCCCCGGTGGAACGTACGAGTTCGACCTGGCCCACATCGGCGAGGTCCAATCCCTGGGCATCGACATGAATCAGATCGCCACTACGGCGAGCCTGAGCGCATCGCCAGTGTCCAGCTACCAGATCGTCGACGGCAAAGCGGTGATCGATGCACGAACCTACGCGGCCATCAGCGCGCAGTTGCCGGTGCAGAAGTTCGCGCTGGAATCCTCGTTGTTCCAGAACGAGTGGCAGAAGGTCTCGTATGTCGGCAGCGACGGCCAAACGCACGTTTACTGGCGCAGCGCGGGGCAGGGCGACCACTTTGCCGACGCATTGACGCAGGCCAAGCTGCCGCTGGCCAAGCTGCCCTTGGAGGGTTTGTCGCTGGACACGCTCTCCGGCAGCATGGGCTACATGATCGATGGCACCGGGCATGTCCTGGTGTCGGACGACACCCATGCCAGGATCGAGCCGGTGCTGGAGCTCGCCACGCTGGTGGCGCGCAAGAGCTTTGCCGACTCGGTGGGGGCGGCGCTGCACAATGCCGCGACACACGACACGCAGCCGCTGGTTCTCATCACCGACCCGACGTTGGTCGATCAGATCCGAAGCTACAAGAGCAATGCGATCAGCTTCTCGTCGTTCGGCGTCGACAGCCAGAACCTCACCGAAGACGGCCGCGCCAAGCTGAGCAGCAGCGCGACCTACTTCTTTGGCAACGATGGCGACACCATCGTCATGAGCGTTGCCACCCGAGATGCGTGGGCCAGCGTGATGGGCGGCATTCCTGAGCTGTCCAACGCGGGCACGCCTATGGCCGCCGTGCCCGACGTCGTCGAGGTCAAGAGCACGATGATGACCGGGTTCCTGCAGAGTCAGTTCGGGCTGTCTCTGGGCAACTTGCACGACGCTTCCAGCGCGGTGATCGCGCCGTCGTCGATCGATGCCGACACGCTCAGCGACAGCGGGCGCCGCGAGCTCGAGGCAACCCACAACCTGGTGGTGGCCGACAAAAACGGCAACCTGCTCATGTCCAGGGAGACGTGGGCCTCGCTCTCGGCGACGGCGGAGCGCGCCATCGCGGTCGCCGGGCACGACCTGAGCAGTACCGCGGAAGAGCTGATCTCCGCCGGTACCGCCATCCAGGTTCGCAACGGCGACTTGGTTGAATTGGCGGGAGACGCCTCGAACTGGATCGAGATGTTCCGGGCGGCCGGCGTGCCGTATGAACTGGTGAACGGCTTGCTGGACGCCGCCGGCAATGCGAGCTGGGATCTGTTTTCCCCGGCCACGCCGGGCACCTTCGCGGTGGGTATCAACGCCGCAGGTCACCTGGTCATGTCGAAAGAAACGGCCAGCGACCTGGGAATTTCCAGTGCGTATGCCACGGACATCTATGCCGCGGCACAAAGCGCGTCGCTGAGTTCCCCCGGCATGCTGGAGTTGCCCGCAAGCACCGACCACAGCGCGTACGACTCTTCACTTTATTGGAGGCCTTCGACCTACAGCAGTGTCACGGCCTCCGCGACGACCGGCTACACGACGGTCACGCGACTGAGGTACATGCTGAACAGCGGCATTGCCACTGATACAAGCATAGTTCAAACGCATTATGAAAGCGACGTCTTGAAGATTTTCAAAGGCTTCAACGACCTGACTGCAGATGCAAAAAAGGAATGGCTGGCGCAACTTTCCGATTACTACATCCACAACAAGAATCTTTTACCGCCAGGTTATGACATTGCTCAGATGCAAAGTGCGCGAAGCGCAGTTGGTGTTCTTACTCAAAATATCCTTACGAACCAATTGGAAGATAAGCTCCAAAAGTTTAAACAGAAGGCGTATGAAATACTGGATGATATTGGAGATTTGGAGGGCTCTCGACTCCCCGCGGGACAGGTGAGAGCAAGGCTGGATGAACTAGCCGAAGCGATGAGATCTCTCTCGCTTGGCACAGAGAGCGTGATCTTTTCGGCAACAAAAATCGGCCAAAAAGCAGATGTGCTGTTGTCCCACGATGACGAAATTGAAATGCAGGTGGTGACAAAGGAGTCTGCTGTAGAAAATCGCATCACAGCTTTGAAAACGAAGTTGGAAAGGATCTTGACCGCTGGGAATGATATCAACGATGAAGATTATGACGCCTTCCAATCTGGATTGAATAGCGCCATTGAAAAATCCATGCGTAGTGTCCTAAAGGATATTGAAAGGCTCGACCATCAATCGGAGGCAACATGGGACGCCCTTGAAAAGGAAGTGCGGCACTCGGATAAGGTGAAGACCATTGCGAACCAGCAGAAGGCGGACCTGGAGCTCTCCAACGGCTTGCAAGCCATGCGCTTCTACGCATCGATCGGAAATACGGCGAACATCGTAACGAAGTGGGTAGACGCCTATCAATTGAATCAGCAGGCTCAAGCCGTGCTGGGGAATACAGCGGAGGCCGAACAACTTCGAGATCTCTACACATTCAAGGCCAGCTCGAAGGCGTTCGGGGGCGTCCAGACCCTTTTTTCTGCATCGCAGCTCTTCGGCTTCTACGGCTTCTTCAAGGATCCGGGGACACTCGCGGCCCACACTGCCTTGGCCAAGAAGCTGTATCCCGCCGATCTGCCGAATCCCTTCTTCAATAAGCCGGATCGCACAAGCCTGATGGAATGGATCAAAAATCGTCACCCGAAAGATGCTCTCACGCTGTGGCCTCTTGCTGATGCCAACCTTAAGCATAATTTAATCAATGTGATCTATCAGGCCGCCGACTGGAGTGGCGCGGTGTCAAGTCTCCTGGATGTGGCCGAAAACGGGAAGACAATTCAGATCAAGGGGCCGAGCTACTCGACCATCTTTCCCATGGTTACCGGTATCTGGGGGGCTACCACGGGGTTTGCCACGGTGTACTCGGACGGTATCGGTTGGTTTTCCGTCGATCGAGGATTGAGCGGCAGAGCTTCCATAATTAATGGGATATCGGCAAAAGGCTACTACGCATTAGCGGCGACCGACCTGGTTTACCAGACCGTGCAAATGGGTCTCACCGAAGGCGCCAACTGGGGGGCGTTCAGCACTGCCCTGTATGGCTCAACGGTGACGGGTCTTTCCTTGTTGGGCGTGCTGACTCCTGTCCAGATATTGGTGGCGTCGTGGATTCTGGCCCCCAACTTCATCAGCATCCAGAACGCCTACGAAATTGGTCGCGAAGCCAAGCTTCTGGAGGCCGAGGGCCGCACGGTAGAGGCGCAACACAACAATGCGCTCTACTATTCTGAGGCCATCAGAGGCTTTGGGGGGGTGCTCGGGGCCCTCGCCGCCGGTATCTATGATTTGATCGTCCAACCCAATACGTGGACGCGTACCGAGTACGAGAAGGCGGCGACGGAACGACTCGCCACGCTGGATGCGGAGGGTGCGTCGAATCGCCCCATCGATGCCGCGGTCGCCCTAGCAGCGCAGTGGGGCGTGTCGGACATGTACCTCATCACGGGCAATATCGTCGACTTCGGCCCCAGCCCCAATCCCATTCAAGTGGTGAAAGCCGGTGTGGCCCATCATGTGGTGAACGGGGTGTCTGGCGCGGCGCAGATCGCGTTCTACGATGCCTCCGTCAATATCACCGGCACGGATGACAATTTCTCCAACAAGGCGCCCTTGAAGATGTCCGCGGACAACGGTGTCGATCTGAGCAACCGGACCGGTCACGCCATCACCTATGTCATCGCCCCCGCTGGATCGATGGAGGTGGAAGGATCCCACCAACACGTGTCGACAGCCAATCTCGAGATCGACGTGTCGGGATCGTCAGCGGACTCGGTCAACCATTTCGTGGTCTACAACCCGAATGTCGTCATTCGTGGCGGCGCGGGAATCGACCTGTACTTCCTCCTTCAGGCTTTGACGCCGATCTTCGACAGCCAGGGGAACCGCGTCGCCGGCTTCATCAGCGACGGCATCCAGAGCCGAGGCCTTGATCTCGTGAGCTTCAAGTTCGCCGAGTCAACCGACACCCATGGTGGTGGCTACACCATCCAGAGCGGCATCGGCTATTCCGGCGCGTCGGCCTACGACGGAATCTACGCCTTCGAGGGGAGTGCTTTCGACGACCACTTCACACGCTATGGCGGCTCCGCCGCAGACGTTGCGGAAGTGTCATACGGCAGCTTCGGCGGCGTTGACACCTTCGATCTGCGCTCGGGAAACAACACCGTCGAACTGGCCTCCGGCGGCGTCGTTCACTTCAACTTGACCGACAAGCCGGCAGAAGACCTGCTCCCCGACACCCTGCCATTGCAGGCCTACAACACGTTGTTCCAAAACTACTTCAGCAGCGCCAACAGCAACTGGGTCGAGGTGAGCAATGCCGCGGGTGGCGGTTGGTTCGAGATTTATGGCCACAATCTGGCGACCGACGTCGTCAGCTTCAGCGCGTGGAGCGGCGCAGGGCTGTCGTTCACCAAACAGGGTTCGCCGGCCACCGTGAATGGACACGAGGTGTCCGCTGGCGACTACGTTGTCACCGATCTGCTGGACAGCACCAAGGCCCATGGCTTCTTCAGTGCCGATGTCGACCAGCTCTATGGCACGTCCCAGGCCGACAAGATCGAGGTCGACGGGGCGTCGAAGCTGAAGCAGTTCGTGGGCAATGGCGGCGCTGACGAGATCACGATCGACAAGGACGGCTTCAGCGTGGTCGAGGGGGCGGGCAACGCCATCATTACCCTGGAAGACGGCGCCTCGAACGCGACGGTCTATGCATCGAGTGGCAACGCGGTGAGCGTCAAAGCGATAGGCGGCGCCAACGATGTCGTCACCATCCACATGGCTGGAACGACATCGGAGCCGGCAGTGATCGTGGACGGCGGCGAAGCGTTTACCGACCTCCGTGCGGTCCTCACATCCGGCAATGCCAAGGTCTCCGCCGGCTGGCATGATTCGACGATCGTCATCAACGCAGACGCGGACAAGATCGAGATCAGCGACAACGTTGGACGCAAAACCGGCCCCGGCAAGCTGAACATCGAATTCCTGGATGCCGCCGGCAATTCGCTCGATGACAATCTCTTCGATGTCAGCCAGTTGTACTTCTACGAGGGCGGCAACAAGGTGGCGGGGTTCAAGAGCGAGTTGCTCGCCGACGGTGTCACGACGCAGTACGACACCACGTGGCATTCGGCGAGCGGACATGACGTGGCGATCACCCTCTACAGCAGAGAGACGGATCTCTCGCTCGGCGCGTACAACGAGACCGGAACGGGGCTCACGACGCTGGACAATCTGATCGCGTGGCCGCAACCACAGCCCGCGCCGGTGCCCGCATGACGCAGCAGCTCGCCATGCCCCTGCCCGGAAACGGGCAGGGCGCTGACGAAGCGACCATCGAAGACGCCGTGATCCGCATCCCGCAGGGGGAGGGGAGCGCGGTGCCCTTCGAGGTCTGCCTGGCCTTGTGCTCGTCACTGAGCGGCCGGCCGGTTTCCGCCATGTCGATCAGCGCCGACCTGCCGCGAGAGGACGACGTGCTCGCTGCGTCGGCCTACGCGCGCGCGGCCGAGCGTGCAGACCTGCGCCTGTCGGCGGTGGATGCCGCCGACGCGGGCGCGGCGGTGCGGCAGGGCGACAGCCTGATCGTCCCGCGCGGCGCCGGCTTCGCGGTCATCCGCAAGCTGGCCAAGGGCGTGCACCTGCTGACGCCCCGCGCCGGGGCGCCGGTGGCGCACGAGCCGCTGGACGAGGCGATGCTCGCAGCGGCCATCGCGCAAGGCGGCTGGGCCGTGCAGCCGGACTACCTCGCGCATGCGCCGGGCACCGATCTGGCGTTGCAGCCCGATCGATACGGCTGGCTGCGGCGCACGGTGGCGAGCCAGTGGCGCACCTACGCGCACGTGGCGCTGGCGTCGCTGATCGCGAACGTGCTGGTCATGCTCGCTTCGTTCTACAGCATGCAGGTGTACGACCGGGTGGTGCCCAACAACGCCTTCGAGACGCTGTGGGCCCTGTCCGTCGGCGTCACGCTCATCTACCTGTTCGACCTGGTCCTGCGCATCGCACGCGCCTTCATGATCGACTACGCCGGCAAGCGCATCGATCTCGAGGTCTCGTCGCGCCTGTTCCAGCAGGTCACCGGCCTGCGCATGGCGCAGCGGCCGGCGTCGGCGGGCTCGTTCGCCAATCACCTGAACGAGTTCGAGGCAGTGCGCGATTTCTTCACTTCGCTGACGCTGAGCGCGGTGATCGACTTGCCGTTCGTGTTCATCTATCTGGTCGCCATCGCGTTCATGGGCGGCGTCCCGGTGGCGCTGGTGCCGGTGCTGGCGATTGTGGTGATGCTGGGGGTGACGCTGCTCCTGCAGAATCCGATCGACCGCGCGGTCAAGGCGTCGATGCAGGCCTCCGCGCAGAAGCACGGGATGCTCATCGAGGTGCTTGCAGGCATCGAAGCGATCAAGCTGTCGGCCAGCGAGGGCGTGTTCCAGGGGACGTGGGAGCGCGCGGTGAAGAAGATCGCGATGGCGTCGATGCATTCGAAGCTGTTGTCCACGATCGGCGTGTCGCTGGTGGGCTTCGTGCAGTCGATCGCCGGCGTGGCCATCATCGTGGTCGGCGTGTACGGTGTGGCAGAGCAGCACCTGACGATGGGCGGGCTGATCGCGTGTTCGATCCTGGCCTCGCGCGCCGTGGCGCCGATCGGGCAGCTGGCGTCGATGCTTTCGCGCTGGAAGCAGACGCGCCAGTCGATGACGACGCTGGACCAGATCTTCCGCCGCCCGGTGGAGCGGCCGGCGGGCAAGTCGTTCGTCGTGCGCGACGCGCTGGAAGCCACGGTCGAGTTCAACGGCGTGAGCTTCAGCTACACCGGCGCGCCCGCGCCTGCGCTGCGCAACGTGAGCATCGCCGTCAAGCCAGGCGAACGCGTGGCCGTCATCGGGCGTTCGGGCTCGGGCAAGTCGACGCTCGCCAAGCTCATCACGGGCCTGTACGAGCCGGGCGAGGGTTCGGTGCTGGTGGGCGGCGTGGACACGCGCCAGCTCGATCCGCATCAGCTGCGCCGCTCGATCGCCGCGGTGGCGCAGGACCCGTTCCTCTTCAACGGCACGATTCGGGACAACATCGCGCACGGCACGAGCACGGCCGACGAAGCCCAACTGCTGGAGGCGGCCAAGGCTGCAGGCGTCGACGACTTCGTGCGTACGCACCCGATGGGCTACGACATGCCGGTGGGCGAGCGCGGCGCACTGCTGTCCGGCGGGCAGCGCCAGGCGGTGGTGCTGGCGCGTGCGCTCATCGGCGAAGGCCGCATCCTGCTGCTGGACGAGCCGTCGAGTTCGCTGGATTTCGCGGCCGAGAACAGCCTGCGCGCACGCCTGTCGCAGCGGCCGGCCGGCGAGACCCTGATCCTGATCACGCACCGCATGACGATGCTGGACCTGGTGGACCGCGTGATCGTCATGCACGCCGGCCAGGTTCTGGCGGACGGCCCGCGTGACGCGGTGATGAAGAAGCTCTCGCAGCCGAGCTGACGCGGGAGCGTGCCGTGTTCCACGATCGGTAATTCGCGCGTAACTGGTGGGGTTCTATCGTGGTAACCGGCCTCTGCAGGAGGGGCAGACCGGGTGCCTGCGGCGCTCAATTCAAAGGAGTGCTATGCGACATCGTCATGTTGCCCGGCTTGCCCTGGCGCTTGGGCTTGTCGGGGGAGCGATAGGTGCAGCGCAAGCCGGGTTTCCGGGCGACAGCGGCATCATCGTCTATGTGGATGCCAGCGGCCACATCAAGAAGGTGCAACCCGGCGGCGGAACTCCCGTGACGCTGGCCGTCGGAACCAGCCCGGTGGTTTCGCCCAATGGCAAGAGGGTTGCATACCACGCCGCAGTGGCCGGACGGAATCACGTGTTCGTGGTGAATATCGACGGCAGCAATGTCGTCGACCTCGGGCCGGGCTCGGCGCCGGCCTGGTCGGACGAGGGAACGAGGATCGCGCTGTCCAGCAACGGCCTCTACGTCGTCAATGCTGCCGACGGATCGCAGCGGACGCTCATCACGAATGATCTCGAGGTCGATCGGATCAGCTGGTCGGGTGGCGGCCTGGTCTTCAGCAAACTTGTGGCCACGCCCGGCGTTTACGACACGTTTCGCGTCAACCCCGACGGCAGCTCCAGGGAGTTGTTCAGGCCGGCTGGCGCATCGCCGCTCGGGGAGCCGTCGTGGTATCCCCATCCAAACGCAGCCATCGCCGTGGGTTCGGGCGCCAGGTGCCTCTACAAAACGAACACATCCAGTGCCGTCCAGGTGCTTTCCACCTGCAATCAGGCTTACCCCAGCGTCTCTCCGGATGGATCGAGCGTTCTCTCGACCGCGATCGGCTCGAACAACCTCGTGGTCTCACCTCTCTCAGGCGCATCTCCCCAAACTGTCGCGCAGTTCGGCTTGCAGGCGGACTGGGGTCGCCGCCCCCGCACCGCGATGCTCACCACACTGGCGAGCGGCCAGTGGTCCACCCCGGCCGCATTGGCCGGCGACACCGACGCCTACACGGCGGCCAGCGCAGTCACCGTGATGCCCGACAACGGCTCGATGGGCCAGACGCTTCAGCAAGTGGTGAGCGTGGGCTCGGATGGGCGCGCCTATCACCGTGCACAGCGGGTGGACGGCAGTTGGACCCCGAACGCGCCGATTCCCGGCGTCGGGGGGAGCAGCGCGGGCTTTTACGCCAGGCGAGTGGCCATTGGCGGCGCCAAGGACGGCAGCGCGCAGATGGTCGTCGTCGGCTGGGACGATCTCGTTTACCACGGCATGCGCTACGCCAACGGCAGCTGGTCCGGCATGAACCTGCTGGACGGCGCCGACGGTGCCGCGAACTTCGCGGCGCGCGATGCAGCCATCGCCATTTGTTGCGACTCGTCCACCTCACCCGGTGCGGCGCAGGTGGTCGCCAACGGCCTGGCCACGGGTCCCGTGTTTCACCGGGCACGCTTGTCTGACGGCCGCTGGCTACCGTTCCAGCAGGTGACGGGCCTGCTCAACTCGACCAGGCTCGCCGTCGCCGTCGACGCCGCCACTTCCAACACCTATGTGCTGGCGACAGCAGCCCCGCTCGGCATCGTGCGGCAGCTGCGCTACGCCAACGGCGCTTGGGACGCGTGGATCGCGTCGAGCAACTCGGCCGGCGCCACCGACGTGTCGCTGGCCATCAGCAACAACGCAGGGTCGGTCGTTGCGAAGGTGGCATATGTCGATAGCCTCGGCCAGCTGCAGTACCTGGAGCGCGCCGACGCCAACAGGCAGTACGCGTGGACCTTGCCGCTCACGACCCAGGTCTTGATGCCGAACGCTCGCAGCGTCTCCGTCAGCAACACGGCCGCGGGTGCCGAAGTGCTCGCCGCACAGATGCAGCCGCAGCAGTAGGCGGGGAGTGCTCAGGTTCCGCGATCGGTAGCTCTTCTGTAACTGGGGGCCATTTAAGCTGGTTCTCATGAATACGCTTGCGCCGAAGGAGGCCGCATGATCGGCGCAGGCTGGATACCGAGGTTGCGTTCCTGGATCAAGGACGCGACCCCGGACCGGGATGGCGAGGCGGGCACCCGGGCGGTGCGCTTTCTCACCTGGTCCGTTGCGATCTTCGTGCTCATCGCCGTCGCATGGGCTGCGATGTTCCATATCGAGGAGATCACGCGCGGCCAGGGCAAGCTGATCCCCGCCGGCCGGGTGCAGGCGGTGCAGAACCAGGACGGAGGCGTGCTTTCGGCGATCCATGTGCAGGAAGGCACGCGCGTGAGAGCCGGCCAGTTGCTGGCCGAATTCGACAGCAAATCGCTGGAAGCCGACTTTGCCGAGCCGCGCCGTCGCTGGCTCCAGAGCCTGGGCGTCATCGCCCGGATCGACGGCGAGCTGGCCGGCCGCCCCCCCGTCTTCCAGCAGGCGCTCGACGATCAGCCGCAGATCCGCGCCGACGAGCTGGCCGCCTGGCGGACGAATCGCGCCGAACTCGAGGCGACCCTCACGGGCCTGGACGAAGTCGGCCGGCAAAAGGGCGAACAGCTCGTGCGCGCCCGCAAGGAGTCGGCGCTGAGGCGGGATGAAGCCGACCTGTTGACGAAGGAGCTCGACATCCTTCGTCCGCTGGTGCCGGCGGTGATCGCCGAAACGGAGATGCTGCGCAAGGAGAGGGAGCTGCTCAACGTCCGCAGCGCGGTCATCCAGCAGGAGCACGCGATCGTGGAGCTGACCAGCGCGCTCGCCCAGAACCGGGCGGATCGCGCCAAGGCGATGGGCGACTATCGCGCGCGGCTCCAGAGGGAGCTCGCGGATCGCCGCGCCGATGTGGACATCAACGCCCCGAAAAGCGTGGCCCGCGCAGACAGGGTGGCGCGCAGCCGGGTCGTGGCGCCCATCGACGGACTCGTGAAGCAGGTGTACTTCCGGCACCAGGGGCAGGTCGTGCCGCCGGGCGGCGTGGTCCTGGACATCGTGCCGTCGCAGGATGTCCTGCAGATCGAGGCGCGCATCCTGCCGGGCGATGTGGGCTTTCTTCGCAAGGGCCAGCCGGTCCGCGTGAAGGTCTCGACCTTCGATTTCGCGGTCTACGGTGCCATCGACGGTGTCGTGCGCGAGATCAGCGCCGACACGATCCAGGAGAAGGACGGCAAGGAGTTCTACCTGGTGCAGATCGCGCTGCAGGGCGAGCTCAAGGACAAGGTGGGGCGAGCGCTGCAGCTGGTCTCGGGAATGCAGGTGAACGTGGACATCGTCACGGGAACCCGGACCGTGCTCACCTACCTGTTCAAGCCGATCGTGCGCGGGTTGAACCAAAGCTTCACGGAAAGGTAGCGCAATGCGAGCATGGGTCCTTACGTGCGTGCGTACATGCGTGGTCCTGTCTGTCTGTGCGGCCCTGCCGGCGTTGGCCGCCGACCGCGTGTCGATCCAGGAAGTCCTGCGCAAGGTCGTCGCGACCGATCCGCAGATCGCCATGCGGCAGGCCAGCCTGAATGCCGCGGAGGCCGAACGGCGGGCGAGTGAAGCGGTGTTGTATCCGTCCGTGGATCTGTCGACACAAGCCGGTCGGGCCGCGCGCAATGACGTAGGGGGGGCAGCTTCGTCCAGCGCCGACGATGGCCTTTCGCGCCCGGGCAGGTCGACGTCGCTGACGGTCTCGCAACTGCTGTTCGATGCCGGCAAGAGTTCTGCGCAGGTGCAGATCTCGCAACTGAGAGCCGACAGGGAGAGGATCGCACTGAGAAAGACGATCGACGAACGCGTCCTCGTCGCACTCCAGGCGTCGCTGGATCTGGCGGCCCAGCGCAGCAAGCTCGACCAGGTGAAGGCCGTCGAGGGTCGCCTCGAGCGCCTTGTCTCGATCGTGGAGGGGCGCTTGAGATCCGGGCAGGCACCGCTGGTCGAGTTGCGCCGTGCGCAGTCACGGCTTCTGGATCAGCGTCGTGCGGTTGCCGAGGCCAGCGGGCTTCGTCGCCAGGCGGAGCAGCGCTTCCTGCTCGTGACAGGCGTTGCGGGCACGGACCTCGAGCTCGGATCGATGCCGGCCCGGCAGCTCGATCCACGCGAGATCGGGAAGCTCAGGGCGGCATGTCAGAAGCAGTGTCTCGATGTTGCCGACGCGGAGCTCGCCGTGGAGGCCGCCCGCCGCGAGGTCGACGCGACCACGTCGGCGTTTCTGCCGAAGGTGGTCCTGCAGGCGAGCGCTGCGCACAACATGAACTCGACCGGCGCCCCGGACCACTATTCGTCCCGCAACGTCTGGGTGGTCGCGACGTGGAACCTGTATTCGGGAGGCGGGGACCTTGCGCGTCGTCGCTCGGCTCACGAGCGGGTCGCCGCGGGCGAGGCGCAGACGCAAGCGGTGGTGCAGCAGGCGACCGGCGACTTCGACAAGCTGGAGCAGGAGTACCTGACGGCCATCGAGGTCGAGCGCCTGGCCCGGTCTGCGGCCGAGGTTGCGGCAGATACGCGCAGCCTTGCCGAGCGAGGCTACGAGGCCGGTGTCAGACCGCTTCTCGACGTGGCAGACACGCTCGTCGAAGAGGCACGCGCCCAGGCCAATGTGATCGATGCAGGCACGCAGAAAGCGTTCGCGCAGTACCGGCTGTTGACATTGGTCGGTGACCTGGCGGCGCGCATGGGGGCGGTCGCGGAGTCCTGAGATGCCCCAAAGAGCAAAAGGCCGCTATCTCTGGAGATAGCGGCCTTTGCTTTTTTGTCTATTGGTGCCGGAGAGATGATTCGAACACCCGACCTTCTCATTACGAATGAGCTGCTCTACCGACTGAGCTACACCGGCTAAGCCCGCGATTATAGCGCCTGATGGTAGCCGGTCACGCGCTCGACCTCGTTCTTCGATCCCAAAACCACGGCCACGCGCTCGTGCAGCTTGGTGGGTTCCAGGTCGAGGATGCGCTGGCGGCCGTTGGTGGCGGCGCCGCCGGCCTGCTCGACCAGCCAACTCATGGGGTTGGCCTCGTACATCAGGCGCAGCTTGCCGGCCTTCTCGGGCTCGCGCTTGTCCCAGGGGTACATGAAGACGCCGCCGCGCATCAGGATGCGGTGCACGTCCGCCACCATGCTGGCGATCCAGCGCATGTTGAAGTCCTTGCCGCGCGGGCCGTCCTTGCCGGCCAGGCACTCGTCGATGTAGCGCTTCACGGGGGCATCCCAGTGGCGCATGTTGCTCATGTTGACGGCGAATTCCTTGGTGTCCGCGGGAATCTGGATGTCCTCCTGCGTGAGCATGAAGGAGCCCTGCTCGCGGTCCAGCGTGAACATGGCGACACCGTTGCCCACGGTCAGCACCAGCGTGGTCTGCGGGCCGTAGATGCAGTAGCCGGCCGCCACCTGCCTGGTGCCTGCCTGCAGGAAGTCGGCCTCCTGCACGCCGGGTGAGCCCTCGGGCTTCTTGAGTACGCTGAAGATGGTGCCGATGCTGACGTTGACGTCGATGTTGCTGGAGCCGTCGAGCGGATCGAAGAGCAGGAGGTACTCGCCCTGCGGATAGCGGTTGGGCACGACGTAGATGCTGTCCATCTCCTCGCTGGCCATGGCGGCTAGGTGGCCGCCCCACTCGTTGGCCTCGATCAGCACCTCGTTGGCGATGATGTCGAGCTTCTTCTGGACCTCGCCCTGCACGTTCTCGCTATCGGCCGAGCCGAGCACGTTGCCGAGCGCGCCCTTGTTGACGGCCTGGCTGATGCCCTTGCAGGCGCGCGCCACGACTTCGAGCAGAAGCCGCAGCTGGCCGGGGATGAGGCCGTCGGCGCGCTGCTGTTCGATCAGGTAGCGGGTGAGGGAAATGCTCTTGGGCATTCAAAAGACTCCGGGTTGAATGGGTTATGCAGCCAGCGCACGAGTGACGACTTCGTGCGTGTCCTTGCTGAGGTCGGGCTTGGAAGCGACGCGCATGATGGCTTCGCGGGCTGCGCTGCGGTAGGGCTCGGCCAGCTTGCTCCAGCGGTCGAGCGCGCGTGCAAGGCGGGCCGCGACCTGCGGGTTGATGGCGTCGAGCTCGATCACGCGCTCGCTCCAGAACACGTAGCCCGCGGCGTCGGCGCGGTGCAGCGCGCCGGGGTTGGCGTTGCAGTAGCTGAAGATCACGCTGCGCGCGCGGTTCGGGTTCTTGAGCGAGAAGTCGGGGTGTTTCATCAGCTGCTTGACCAGCGGCAGGATGTCGCCGCCGCGGTCGGGGGCGCCGGCCTGCAGCGAGAACCACTTGTCGATGACCAGCGCCTCGTCCTTGAACATGGCGTGGAAGCGCGCGAGCGCCTGCGCCGCCAGCGCATGGCCGGAGGAGACCAGGGCGTTGAGCGCGTTGAAGCGGTCGGTCATGTTGCCGGCGTCCTTGAAGCGCTGCAGCGTCTTGCCGGGCCAGACCGCATCGCCGGAGCCGCGCGCGGCAAGGCAGAGGTAGACCAGCGCGAGGCCGGCCAGCGCACGTCGGCCGGAGGACTGCGGGTCGGGGCTGTAGGGGCCGGTCTCGCGGTTCTGCTCGTAGGCCTCTTCCCAGTCGGCGAAGAGGCCGGTGGCGAGCTGGGCGCGCATGGCTTCGCGCACGGCATGTACGCGCTGCGGATCGACCACGTCCAGCTGTTCGGCGATATAGGTCTCCGAGGGCAGGGTGAGTACCAGTTCCTTGAAGGCGGCGTCGAGCTGCGGATCACGCAGCACGCGGCGCATGGCCTCGAGGTAGGCCTCGCCCAGCGGCGCCTCTGCGGGGCCGGCGGCCGGCCCGTCGATGGCCTGGATCGCGGCGCGCAGCGCCAGGCGCTGACCCGCTTCCCAGCGGTTGAAGGGATCGGTGTCGTGGGCCAGCAGGGCGAGCAGCTGCGCGTCGCTGTAGTCGTGGTCGAGGATCACCGGCGCGCTGAAGCCGCGCAGGATCGAGGGCACGGGCTCGGCGTCGACGTTGACGAAGGTGAACTGCTCGCCGGCGTGCGTGAGCACGAGGGTGCGCGTACCCGCGCCCGGCGCGTCCTCGCCCGAAAGCTGCAGCGGCAGCTCGCGGCCGTCCCCGCCCAGCAGGCCCAGGTTGACCGGGATCACGAAGGGCTCCTTGAAGGGCTGGCCCGGCGTGGGCGGGCAGCTCTGCACGAAGCTGAGGGTGTAGGTGCGCTGCGCGGCGTCGTACACGCCGTGGGCCGACAGGCGCGGCGTGCCGGCCTGGCTGTACCAGCGCTTGAACTGGGGCAGCAGGCGCGCGAGCTCGGAATCGGGGTTGGCGTCGGCGATGGCCTGGGCGAAGTCGTCACAGGTCACGGCCTGGCCGTCGTGGCGCTCGAAGTACAGCGTGATGCCGCGCGCGAAGCCCTGGCGGCCGACCAGGGTCTGCATCATGCGCACCACCTCGGCACCCTTCTCGTAGATGGTGACGGTGTAGAAGTTGCTGATCTCGATGTAGCTGTCGGGCCGCACCGGGTGCGCCATCGGGCCCGCGTCCTCGGGGAACTGGGCGGTGCGCAGCACGCGCACGTCCTCGATGCGCTTGACGGCGCGCGCTGAGGGCTCCGCGCACAGGTCCTGGCTGAACTCCTGGTCGCGGAAGACGGTGAGGCCTTCCTTGAGCGAGAGCTGGAACCAGTCGCGGCAGGTCACGCGGTCGCCGCTCCAGTTGTGGAAGTACTCGTGGCCGACCACGCTTTCGATGTTGCTGTAGTCGGCGTCGGTCGCGGTAGCCTGGTTGGCCAGAACGTACTTCGTGTTGAAGATGTTGAGGCCCTTGTTCTCCATCGCGCCCATGTTGAAGTCGCTGGTGGCGACGATCATGAAGCGGTCCAGGTCCAGCGGCAGGCCGAAGCGGGCCTCGTCCCAAGCGACCGAGTTGATCAGCGAGTTCATCGCATGCTCGGTCTTGTCGAGGTCGCCGGCTCGCACGTAGACCTGCAGCAGGTGCTCCTTGCCGTTGCGCGCCTTGATGCGCTGCTCGCGCGCCACCAGCTTGCCGGCCACCAGCGCGAACAGGTAGCTGGGCTTGCGGAAGGGGTCCACCCACTTGGCGAAATGGCGGCCGTCGGGCAGTTCGCCCTGCTCGACCAGGTTGCCGTTGGACAGCAGCACGGGGTAGGCGTCGCGGCTGGCGCGGATGGTCACCGTGTAGCTGGCCATCACGTCGGGGCGGTCGAGGAAGTAGGTGATGCGGCGGAAGCCCTCGGCCTCGCACTGGGTGAAGAAGGTGTCCTCGCTCACGAACAGGCCCATGAGCTTGGTGTTCTTGGCCGGCGCGCAGGTGGTGAAGATCTCCAGCTCGAAGGAGTCGGGCAGGTTGTCGATGAGGAGCTGGTCGGCCTCCATGCGGAAGGAGGCGCCCTGGCCGTCGACCAGCACGCGCGCCAGGTTGAGCTCGTCGCCGTCCAGGCGCAGCGGCTCGGTGGCCACGTCGGGATTGCGGCGCAGGCGCATGCGGTTGAGCACGCGGGTCTTGGCCGGGTCCAGGTCGAAAGTCAGGTCGACGGTGTCGATCCAGTAGGCGGGGGCGCGGTAGTCCTCGCGGCGAATCGCCACGGGCTCGGCTTGGGCATCACGCATATGCATCGAGTGTCTCCAGGGAACTTCTAAACGCCTTGTTTCAACGAGGCTTCGATGAAGACGTCGAGGTCGCCGTCCAGCACCTTCTGGGTGGCGGAGATCTCGACGTTGGTGCGCAGGTCCTTGATGCGGCTGTTGTCCAGCACGTAGCTGCGGATCTGGTGGCCCCAGCCGACGTCGGTCTTGCCTTCCTCGAGCTTCTGCTGCTCTTCCATGCGCTTGCGCATCTCGTGGTCGTACAGGCGCGAGCGCAGGCGCTTCCAGGCGACGTCGCGGTTGCTGTGCTGGCTGCGGCTGTCCTGGCACTGCACCACGATGCCGGTGGGCATGTGCGTGAGGCGCACGGCCGAATCGGTCTTGTTGATGTGCTGGCCGCCGGCGCCGCTGGCGCGGAAGGTGTCCACGCGCACGTCGGCCGGGTTGATCTCGATCTCGATCGAGTCGTCGATCTCGGGGTAGACGAAGATGCTGGCGAAGCTGGTGTGCCGCCCGCCGGACGAATCGAAGGGCGACTTGCGCACCAGGCGGTGCACGCCGGTCTCGGTGCGCAGCAGGCCGAAGGCGTATTCGCCCTCGACCTTGATGGTGGCGCTCTTGATGCCGGCGGTGTCGCCGGGCGTCTCGTCCTCGATCTGGGTCTTGAAGCCTTTGCGCTCGGCGTATTTCAGGTACTGGCGCAGCAGCATGCTGGCCCAGTCGCAGGCCTCGGTGCCGCCGGCGCCGGCCTGGATGTCGACGAAGGCGTTGAGCGGATCGGCCGGGTTGTTGAACATCCGGCGGAACTCGAGCTGCTGGATGTCGGCCTCGAGCTTGGCGGCGTCATCGGCGATGGCCTGCAGGCCGGCGATGTCGCCTTCCTCCTTCGACATCTCGTACAGCTCGGTGTTGTCGGAGAGGCCGCTGCCCAGCCGGTCGAGCGTGATCACCACGTCGTCGAGCGACTTCTTTTCCTTGCCCAGCTCCTGGGCCTTCTTCGGGTCGTTCCAGACCGCGGGATCTTCGAGCGATGCGTTGACCGTCCTCAGACGTTCGGACTTGGCATCGTAGTCAAAGATACCTCCGTAGGTCGACCGTCCTGGCGCTCAGGTCCGCGAGGGTTGCGCCGATTTGATTGATTTGCTCTGCATCCATGGGGAATCCTGACGGTGTTCGGGGAAACCTCGCATTTTCTCATGCCCGTCAAGGCCCTTCGCTCTCCAGGAAAGCCTCGATCAGGGCGGCGACCTGCTTCGGCTGGTCGTGGTGCAGCATGTGGCCGGCATCGTCCACGCGCGCGAGGCGGACATCGCGCACCGATTGGAGGCGTTCCCGGAAGTCGGCCAGCGTGTAGCGGCCCTTCCACCAGCCGTCCAGGCTGTCGTCGGAGGCCACCACGGCCAGCACCGGGGCCTCGATCGCGGCATAGAGGGCCAGCATCTCGTCGACCCGGAACAGGTTGGCGTTGATGATCTTGTGGGCCGGGTCGCCCAGGATTTCCCAGCGCGCGCCGCCGTCGGCCTGGGCCCGGGCGACGGACCAGTGGCTGGCCAGCCAGTCGGCCTTGTCCTGCGAGAGGCGGGGGTTGGTCTTCATCAGGCGGCGTGCCACGCCTTCGGGGCCGGCATAGGTCGCCAGGGCCATCTCGCCCTTGTGCAGCCGCTTGAGCTGGTCGATCCACTTGCCGTAGCGCCCCGGCGCCTCGGCCGGCTGCAGCGGCGGCATGCCGAAGCCCTCGAGGTTGACCAGGCGGCGCACGCGCTGCGGCCGGACGCCGCCGTACTGCATCGCGATGTTGCCTCCCATGCTGTGGCCCACCAGGTCGACGGGCGTGTCGCCGGCGTAGTGGTCGAGCAGCCAGTCGAGATCGGCCAGGTAGTCGGGCATCCAGTAGTTGTCGACCGGGCCGCCCTCGCTCTGGCCGAAGCCGCGCCAGTCGGGGGCGATCACGTGGCGCTCGGCGGCCAGGGCATCCACCACGAACTGCCAGGATGCGGCCACGTCCATCCAGCCGTGCAGCAGCACCAGCGGTGGGCGGGACGGCGAGGGCGTGCCCCAGGTGCGGACGTGGTAGCGCAGGGTGCGCACGGGGACGGATTCGCTGCGGGAGGGGCGGAGGGCTTGGTACATGGCCGATCGATGATACGGAGGCTGCGGCAGCCGCGCAGTCCGGCAGCGGACAGTGGCGCGCGGTAGCATTCCGCGCATGCAAAAGATCCAACTTGGGCAGAGCGACTTGCGCGTCGCGCCGATCTGCCTCGGCACCATGACCTTCGGCGAGCAGGTGGACGAGCCCACCGCCCACGCCATCCTCCACCGATCGCTCGAGCGCGGCGTCGACTTCATCGACACTGCCGAGATGTACGCCGTGCCAGCCCGCAAGGAGACCTGCGGCGCCACCGAGACCATCATCGGCAACTGGTTCGCGAAGAACCCCGGCGCGCGCGAGAAGGTCGTGCTGGCCACCAAGGTGGCCGGCCCCTCGCGCGGCATGCCTTGGGTGCGCGAGGGCGGTGGGATGACGGCGGCCGACATCGTGGCTTCCTGCGAAGGAAGCCTCAAGCGCCTGAAGACGGACGTGATCGACCTCTACCAGATCCACTGGCCTGAGCGCCATGTGCCTGCCTTCGGCAACATGTACTACGACCCGAAGCGCGAGATCTCGCAGACGCCCATTCGCGAGCAGCTCGAGGCACTGGCCGGCCTGGTGAAGGCGGGCAAGGTGCGCGCGATCGGCCTGTCGAACGAGACGTCCTATGGCGTGCACGAGTTCGTGTGCCTGGCCGAGCAGCACGGGCTGCCGCGCGTGGCCTCGGTGCAGAACGTCTACAACCTGTTGCATCGCGGGGTGGAGAACGGGCTGGACGAGACCATGCACCGGCTCGGTGTGTCGCTGCTGGCCTATTCGCCGCTGGGTTTCGGGCTCCTGACCGGCAAGTACGACGACAGTGGCATCACCGGGCCGTCCGCGCCGCAGAACGCGCGCATCACCCGTTACGAATCGGTGCGCAAGCAGCGCTGGGGCCGGCCGGAGGCACTTGCCGCGGCCCGGCGCTACAACGCCCTGGCTGCCGCCACCGGCATGACGCCGGTGCAGTTCGCGCTGGCCTTCTGCTACAGCAAGTGGCAGGTGGCGAGCACCATCATCGGCGTGACCTCGCTGGCTCAGCTGGATGAGGACATCGACACCTGGGGCCACAAGCTCTCGGAGGACGTGCTGGCTGAGGTCGACAAGCTGCGCTGGGAAATGCGGGACCCTGCGATTTGATGACGGCCCCCCGGCTTTTCACGCATTGCGTGCGCGTAACTCCACCCCCCGAGGGGGCGGCACGGCCGCCTTGGGGCGGCCCGGCGGCGGCCGCATGAGCAAGAAGAAAGCGCACATCAGCGAAACGCCCGCCACCCAACTCCTGCGGGCGGAGGGCGTCGCATTTACCGAGCATCCCTACGAGTACCAGGAGCACGGCGGCGCGCGGCACAGCGCAGAGGTGCTGGGGCTGGACCCCTTCACGGTGGTCAAGACGCTGGTGATGCAGGACCAGGACGCCAATCCGTTCATCGTGCTGATGCACGGCAATCGCACGGTCTCGACCAAGAACCTGGCGCGGCAGATCGGCGCGAAGTCGGTGGAGCCCTGCAAGCCGGAGGTGGCGAACCGGCACAGCGGCTACCTGGTGGGCGGCACCTCGCCTTTCGCGACGCGGCGTGCGATGCCGGTCTACATCGAGTCGACCATCCTCGAACTACCGAGGATCGCCATCAACGGCGGGCGGCGCGGCTACCTGGTCGGCATCGACCCGCAGGTCTGCGTGCGGCTGCTGGGCGCGAAGCCGGTGCAGTGCGCGCTGGCAGAATAGCCGGCCGCCGGGCGGCGCCATGCCGCCCGATCCGCCTGGAGACACTGTGAGTTCCTACCTGCCTTCGTTGATCGCGATCTTCCTGTCCTACCTCCTGGGCTCGCTGTCCTTTGCCGTGATCGTGAGCAGGGCGCTGGGCATGGCCGATCCGCGCAGCTACGGCAGCAAGAACCCCGGCGCCACCAACGTGCTGCGCTCGGGCAACAAGGGCGCGGCGCTGGCCACGCTGCTGCTCGATGCGGTCAAGGGCTGGTTGCCGGTGTTCCTGATCCATCGCCTGGGCGAGCCCTGGGGCCTGGGGGAGGGGACCGCTGCGCTGGCCGGGCTGGCGGCTTTTCTGGGGCACCTGTACCCGGTGTTCTTCGGCTTCCAGGGCGGCAAGGGCGTGGCGACGGCCGCCGGCGCGCTGCTGGGCATCGAGCCACTGCTGGGGCTGGCGACCGGGCTGACCTGGCTGATCATCGCCATCTTCTTTCGCTATTCCTCGCTGGCCTCGATCGTGGCGGCTTTCTTTGCGCCGGCCTATTACCTGATCGGCGGCGGCATCGCGTGGCCGCTGCGCCTGGAGGTGCTGCTCGCGCTGATCGCGATCAGCATGCTGCTCGTGTGGCGCCACCGGGAAAACATCCGCCGGCTTGCGGCCGGCACGGAGTCCAGGCTGGGCTCCAAAGCCAAGACCTGAAAGGATTCATCCATGGCCCAGATTCAACGCTTCCACGTCGGCCCGCGACTGTCGGAAACTGCCGTTCACAACGGCACCATCTACCTCGCGGGCCAGGTACCCGATGACACCTCGCAGGACATCCGGGGCCAGACCACGCAGGTGCTGGCCATGGTGGACCGGCTGCTGGCCGAGGCCGGCAGCGACAAGTCGCGCATCCTGATGACGCAGATCTTCCTGGCCGACATCAGCGAGATCGGCGCCATGAACGAGGTGTGGGATGCCTGGATTCCGCCCGGCCACACGCCGCCGCGCGCCACCGTTCAGGCGGCGATGGCCAATGCGGCCTACAAGATCGAGATCGTGGTGACGGCCGCGGCGGCCTAGAACCTTTTTTCCAGGACCATCTGGTCGGCATCGCGCCGCATCGAGAAGCGGTTGATGAAGCTGTTGCCCAGCAGCACGAAGGGCATGGGCTGCTGGGAGACGACGGCCTCGACGTCGTAGACCTCGACGTCGCCCACCCTCACCGAATTCAGCCGCACTAGCCAGCCCTGGGCGACGCCATTGGCGGTGTTCATGCGCACCGGCTGGCCCTTGCTGTAGTCCAGGCCGATGCGCTGCGCGTCCGCCGAGGACAGCGCGACAGTGGTGGCGCCGGTGTCGAGCATGAAGTCGACGCTGCGGCCGTTGATAGTGCCCTGCGCCCGGAAATGCCCGCCACTGGAGACAGGCAGCACGATCCGGCTGCCGCCTGCGCCACCGGCACCGCCGCCGATGCTGACCGGCTGGTCCATGCGTAGCGCCACACGCTTGCCGCCGGCCTCCACCAAGGCCTGGTCGGTGGAGAGCGACAGCAGCTTGACTCCCTTGAAGGTCTCGCCGACGGCCACCGTCTTGGGCGCGCTGCCGTCGACGATCAGGATCGCGCGGCTGCCGATGGTGCCGGTGAGCATCATGGATTGGGCGTGCGCGAAACCGCATGCCGCGGCCAGCAGCACCGGGGCAAGAAGGGCCTTCATCGGGCGGTCAATCCCGGAAATTGTTGAAGGACAGCGGCATGTCCGGCACGTCCTTCTTGATCAGCGCCATCGCGGCCTGCAGGTCGTCGCGCTTGGCGCCGGTCACCCGCACCGCGTCGCCCTGGATCGCGGCCTGCACCTTGAGCTTGCTGTCCTTGATCAGCCGCTGGATCTTCTTGGCGGTCTCGCTCTCGATGCCGTTCTTGACCTTGAAGACCTGCTTGACCTTGTCGCCGCCGATCTTCTGCACCTCGCCCTTGTCGAGAAAGCGCACGTCCACGCTGCGCTTGGTCAGCTTGTTGCGCAGGATGTCCTCGACCTGCACCAACTGGAATTCGGCGTCGCCGGTCAGCGTGATTTCCTTGTCCTTGAGTTCGACGGCCGCCGCGGTTCCCTTGAAATCGAAGCGCGTCGCGATCTCCTTGGCCGTGTTCTCCACAGCGTTCTTGACCTCGGGCAGATTGGGTTCGCAGACGGTATCGAATGACGGCATGGACACTCCTCCTGGATGGCGCGGTACGGATGCGACAATTCTCCCATGATCGTGGAGCACAACGTACCGCTGCAGCCGCACAACAGCTTCGGCATCGTCGCGCGCGCCCACTCTTTGGTGCGCATCGCCGGCGAGGCCGATGTGGCCGCATTGCTGGCGGATGCGCGCTGGCATGCAGCGCCCAAGTTCGTGCTGGGCGGCGGCAGCAACATCGTGCTGACGGGCGACGTCAAGTCGCTGGTGCTGAAGGTGGAGATCATGGGGCGCCGCCTGGTCGAGGAGACGCCGCGCGCCTGGATCCTCGAGGCGGGCGCCGGCGAGACCTGGCACGACGTGGTGCGCTGGACGCTGGAAGAAGGCTACCCCGGTCTGGAGAACATGGCGTTGATCCCCGGCACGGTGGGGGGCGCCCCCGTGCAGAACATCGGCGCCTACGGGGTCGAACTGCAGGACCGCTTTGAGTCGCTGGACGCCATCGACCTTGTCACCGGCCGCAGCTTCATGCTGGATGCGGCCCAGTGCGCTTTCGGTTACCGCGATTCGGTGTTCAAGCATGCCGCCGGCGGTCCGAACGACTTCGGCCTGGCCGGCCGGGCGCTGATCACGCGGGTGCGCTTGCGGCTTCCCCGTCCGTGGAAGCCGGTTCTGGGCTACCTGGACCTGGAACGCAAGATGGCCGAAACCGGCATCCATGCACCCAGCGCGCAGCAGATCTTCGACTGGGTCTGCGCCGTCCGCACCGCCAAGCTGCCGGACTGGCGCGTGCTGGGCAACGCCGGCAGCTTCTTCAAGAATCCCACGGTCACGCCGGAGCAGTGCGCCGACATCATCGCGCGTGATCCGAAAATCGTGCATTACCCGATGGCCGACGGCAGCATCAAGCTGGCCGCGGGCTGGCTGATCGACGCTTGCGGCTGGAAAGGCAAGACCATGGGCAACGCCGGTGTCTACGAGAAGCAGGCGCTGGTGCTGGTCAACCGTGGCGGCAAGGCGCATCCGGCCACCGGCGGGGAGGTCATGACCCTGGCCAAGGCGATCCAGACCAGCGTCTACGAGCGCTTCGGCATCCGGCTGGAGCCGGAGCCGGTGGTGGTGTGACGGAGCTGCTGCAGCTCAACTTCCGGCGCCGTATCCAGGTGCTGCTGTGGAGCCGGCGGCTGCTTTGGGTGGTTGGCCTGCTGGTGGTGGTGCGCTACCGGACGGCCGCGTCGCTGATCGCCTCGATCCTCGTCGGGCTGGCGCTGGCGGCGGCCCTCAAGGCCTGGGAGATGAGCGCGCGCCGGCAGTTCGTGCGCGAGGCCCACTTCCCACGCTTCCTCGGTGCCAAGTTGCGGGCCGCCTATCCGCAACTGCAGGAGCGCGACTTCGACCTGGTGCTGCGCGGCCTGCGCCAGTTCTTCATGGCGCATCTGCGCAGCGGCCGCAAGTTTGTCGCCATGCCTTCCAAGGTCGTCGACACCGCCTGGCACGAGTTCATCCTCCACACCCAAGGCTACCAGCGCTGGTGCGCGGCGGCCTTCGGCGGCCTGCTGCACCACACACCGGCCGAGGTGCTGGGCCGCGACGCGCGCCGCAACGACGGGTTGCGCCGCACCTGGTACTGGGCCTGCAAGGAGGAGAGCATCGATCCGCGCCAGCCGACACGGCTGCCGCTGCTGTTCGCGCTGGATGCGAAGTTCGGAATCGAGGGCGGCTTCCGCTACGTGCCCGACTGCAAGGACATCGACGCCCGCTCCAGCTCGGATGCCTACTGCGGCAGTGCCTTCGGCGAGAGCGACGGTGCCAGCGCCGGCGATGCCGACGGCTTCGGCGGCAGCGAGTCGAGCGGCGGCGATGGTGGGGACGGCGGCGGCGACGGCGGGTCGGGCTGCGGCGGGGGCGGCGACTGAAAAGCCGCCTCCGTGCCGGACACCGGCTTACTTCGACTCGTCGTTCTTCAACTGGGGCAGCGAAGCGCCCTGGCCTGAAGACAACAGGCCGACCTGGGTGTAGATGCCCAGCTTCTCGCGCGTGTCGACGATGTCGAGGTTGCGCATCGTCAGCTGGCCGATGCGGTCGGCCGGCGAGAAGCTGGACTCGCCTTTTTCCATCGTCAGCCGCTCGGGCTTGTAGGTGAGGTTCGGAGACTCGGTGTTCAGGATCGAGTAGTCGTTGCCGCGGCGTAGCTCGATCGTCACCTCGCCCGTGACCGCACGCGCCACCCAGCGCTGGGCCGTCTCGCGCAGCATGATGGCCTGCGGGTCGAACCAGCGGCCCTGGTAGAGCAGGCGGCCCAGGCGGCGGCCGTGGTCGCGGTACTGCTCAATGGTGTCCTCGTTGTGGATGCCGGTGACCAGGCGCTCGTAGGCGATGAACAGCAGCGCCAGGCCCGGGGCCTCGTAGATGCCGCGGCTCTTGGCCTCGATGATGCGGTTCTCGATCTGGTCGCTCATGCCCAGGCCGTGGCGGCCGCCGACGCGGTTGGCTTCGAGCAGCAGCTCGACCAGGTTCGGGTACTCCACGCCGTTGATCGCCGCCGGACGGCCTTCGACGAAGCGCACGGTGACTTCCTCGCGCTTGACCTCCACCTCGTCCTGCCAGAAGGCCACACCCATGATCGGCTGCACGATCTTCATGCCGCTGTTGAGGTGCTCGAGGTCCTTCGCCTCGTGCGTGGCGCCGAGCATGTTGGAGTCGGTGGAGTAGGCCTTCTCGGCCGACATCTTGTAGGCGAAGCCTTCCTTCTGCATGAAGGCCGACATTTCGGCGCGGCCGCCCAGCTCGTCGATGAAGGTCTGGTCCAGCCAGGGCTTGTAGATCCTCAGCGCGGGGTTGGTCAGCAGGCCGTAGCGGTAGAAGCGCTCGATGTCGTTGCCCTTGTAGGTGCTGCCGTCGCCCCAGATGTTGACATCGTCCTCCTTCATCGCGGACACCAGCATGGTGCCGGTGACGGCGCGGCCCAGCGGCGTGGTGTTGAAGTAGGTCAGGCCGGCGGTGGTGACGTGGAAGGCGCCGGCCTGCAGGGCGGCGATGCCTTCGGCTGCCAGTTGGCTGCGGCAGTCCACGAGGCGTGCCTTCTCGGCGCCGTAGAGCATCGCCTTGCGCGGGATTTCGTCGTAGTCCGGCTCGTCGGGCTGGCCCAGGTTGGCGGTGTAGGCGTAGGGGATGGCGCCCTTGTTGCGCATCCAGCGCAGCGCGGCGCTGGTGTCCAGCCCGCCGGAGAAGGCGATGCCGACCTTCTGGCCGGCGGGAATGCTTTGAAGAATGGTGGCCATGCTCGAATCCCGTTTCAACCGAAGTGGCAGATGTAGCTGTAGGGCTCGCCGCTCACGCGGATCTGGAAGCTGGAGTTGCCGGGCACGCTGAACTTCTCGCCCGGGCCCGAGGCCTTCCACTCGCTGCTGTCGGCGAGCAGGTACTCGCAGTTGCCGCCCGTGCCTTCCATGACTTCCGGCGCGCCGGTGTTGAAGGTGAGGGTGGCGGGCAGGATCACGCCCACCGATTTTTTGCTGCCGTCAGCCAGTGTGAGGCTGTGGCTCACGCACTTGCCGTCGAAATACACGTTCGCCTTGGTCGACACCGTGGCGCTGGAGAGGGATTCGGTCATGCTGGTCTGGAAGGGACTCCGACGGCGTTGGGCCGCCGGACGCGCGCCCCGCGAAGGCGAGCCCCTGCAAGGGTTGGAAAGCCCGTGATTTTAGGCCGGACCGGCAGGCTCGCCGGCCGTGCTCAGCGCCAGCGACCGTGCCAGCCGCCGCGCCAGCCGCGCGAATAGCCCAGGTTGAGCGAGAGGCCGATCGGCGGATAGACGTAGGGCGCCGGGTAGTAAGCCGGGCCCACATAGACCGGCGCGGGGTAGTAGACAGGCGCCGGCTGCGCGTAGACCGGCTGGGGCTGGGCATAGACCGGCGCGCCGCCGCCGCCCGAGACCACGACACCGGGCTCCGGTGTCACGTTGTTCCAGTCGGGGCGGGGAATGTCGACGGGCGCCGCGGCGATGGGCGGCTGCGGGGCGACCGGGGAGGTCGTCGCGACGCCGTAGTCGCCCACTTCGATCGGGATGCTGGCGCCGGGCCGGGCGTCGGTCACCATGGTGTAGTGCCTCCCGCCGTATTCGTAGGTAACGTTGTAGCGGGTGCTGCCGGTGGTTTCGTGCGAGGGCGTGACCGAGACCACGCGGGCCCAGACCTCGGCCGCCTGCGCCATCGTGGCGGAGCCGGCCAGGACGGCCAGCAGAGAGAGGGCGGTCAGCTTGCGAAGGGAATAGGGGGGGCGCATGTCGGAACTCCTGAGAACGGGGCGCGAGGCCCGCTGAACTTGTTCGATGCGATCCGCTGGTCCGGGTTCAACCGTTTACACAGTGTGGCTTTTCCACTGGGCAGCATCGAATCCTGTCGTAACGCCGCCTCGTGGCCCCCAGTTGACCACGGGACGCTTGATCAGGCTGGGGTTGGACAGCAGCACGGCGCGGGCGGAGGCAGCGTCGACGACCGAATCCCGCGTTGCGTCGTCCAGGCGCCGCCAGGTGGTGCCGCGGCGGTTGACCAGGGCTTCCCAGCCGGGCGCGCGCAGCCACTGGTCGAGCTCGGTCTCGGGCACGCCTTCCTTCTTGAAGTCGTGGAAGCGATAGGGGATGCCTTGTTCGTCCAGCCAGGCGCGGGCGCGCTTGACGGTGTCGCAATTCGTGATGCCGTAGAGGGTGGTGGTCATGCCACGATGATGCCCGCGCGGCGCCTGGGCGACAATTCCGGGCTCCATGAAAACCCTTGCCGACTGGCTCGCACACGCCGAGCACCTGCATCCCAAGAACATCGAGCTGGGGCTCGATCGCGTGCGTGAGATGGCCCGCCGCCTTGGCCTCGTGTTCGAGTGCCCGGTGATCACCGTGGCCGGCACCAACGGCAAGGGCTCGACCTGCGCGATGCTCGAAGCCATCCTCATGAGCGCGCGCTATCGCACGGCGGTCTTCACCTCGCCGCACCTGGTGCGCTTCGAGGAACGGCTGCGGCTCTCGGGCGAGGCGGTCGAGGGCGAGGCCCTGGCTGCGCATTTCGAGGCGGTGGAGCGGGCGCGCGGCGACATGGCGCTGACCTACTTCGAGTTCACCACGCTGGCCATCCTCCTGTGCACCGCAGCCAGCAAGCCGGATGTCGCCATCCTCGAGGTCGGGCTGGGCGGCCGGCTGGATGCGGTGAACATGGTCGATACCGACTGCGCCGTCATCACCAGCATCGACCTGGATCACATGGAATTCCTCGGTCCCGATCGCGAAAGCATCGGCTTCGAGAAGGCCGGCATCATGCGCGCCGGCAAGCCGGCGATCGTGAGCGATCCGGTGCCGCCGCAAAGCGTGATCGACCATGCCGAGGCCATCGGCGCCGACCTGTGGCGCGTCGGCCGCGACTTCAACGTCTCGGGCGACAAGCAGCAGTGGGGCTGGGCCGGCCGCGGGCGGCGTTACAGCGGCCTGGCCTACCCGGCGCTGCGCGGCGCCAATCAGCTGGTCAACGCGGCCGGTGCGCTGGCTGCGCTGGAGTCGCTGCGGACGCGGCTGCCGGTCACCGCGCAGGCCGTGCGCACGGGGCTTGCCACGGTCGAGTTGCCGGGCCGCTTCCAGATCGTGCCAGGCGAACCCGCGCTGGTGCTGGACGTGGCGCACAACCCGCATTCGGTGGCGGCGCTGGCCGAAAACCTCGACGCGATGGGCTTCTATCCGACCACCCACGGCGTGTTCGGCGTGATGGCCGACAAGGACCTGGCCCCGATGTTCGCGCGCATCGGCCCCATGATCGACCGCTGGTACTTCACGGACCTGCCGACCGCGCGCGCGGCCAAGGCGTCCGACCTGATGTCGCAATGGCAGGCCCAGAACAAGCGTGCGGACGCCTCCGCCAGCGCGCATGCGGCACCCATGGAAGCGCTGCAGGCCGCCATCGATCGCGCGGACCCCGCTGATAGAATCGTGGTCTTCGGATCGTTCTTCACAGTGGGTGGTGTGCTCGAGCACGGAACACCACGTCTGCGGGCCCGGCACCTGCCGCCGGACGCTTGATGGGCCTGAGTTCCGGCGCCTTTTCTACCTCACGCTGCACTCCATCAGGGAATCGAATTTCATGGCGTTCTTCAAGTTCCGCTCCCGCGGTCCGCAGGCCAACGAAGGGCGAAACACCAGCGTCGCGGCGGCGCCGGCCGAAAGCATCGAGGCGATGCGTCGGCGCGCGCGGCACCGGCTGCTCGGGGCGGCGGTGCTGGTGCTGGTCGGAGTCGTCGGGTTCCCGCTCCTGTTCGACACCCAGCCGCGGCCGGTGTCGGTCGACATCCCGATCGAGATCCCGGACCGCAACAAGACCAAGCCGCTGACCCTGCCGGCGCAGCCGGCCCCCGCGACGAGCGCCGCGCCCGCGCCGGCACCGACCCCGCCGGCTGCGGCCAAGCCATTGAGCAGTGAAATGATCACCGAGATGGCGGACGGCACCGAGGTTCCGCCCTCCCGGCCGGCGCCGGCCGCGCCGCCTGCAGAAACCAAGCCTGCGCGTGTGGCGGAGGCGAAGCCAGAGCCCAGGCCCGAGGTGAAGCCGGAGCCGAAGCCCCGGACCGAAGCCAAGGCCGAGGCCAAGCCCGACACGAAAGCCGACACCAAGACCGCGGCCAAGTCCGCCGACGACGGTAACCGCGCCCGCGCCCTCCTTGAAGGCAAGACCGCCGCGGCGGCCGCTGCCAAGCCCACGACCAGCACCCCCGCCGCGGCGGACGAGAACGGCCGCTTCGTGGTGCAGGTCGGCGCTTTCGCCGATGCCGACAAGGCCCGCGAGGTGCGGCAGAAGCTGGAAAAGGCCGGCCTCAAGACCTATACCCACGTCGCGAAGACCTCGGACGGCGAGCGCACGCGGGTGCGCGTGGGTCCCTTCGGCACCCGTGCCGAGGCCGACAAGGCGGCCGGCAAGGTCAAGGGCTTGTCTTTGTCGGCAGCCGTCCTCAGCTTGTAGGCGGACGTGACTGCGCTCGACTGGATCGCCATCGTGCTGCTGGTGGTGTCGATGCTCTTTGGTCTGGTGCGGGGATTGGTGTTCGAGGTGATCCTTTTGGCAGGCTGGGTGGCGGCCTTTTTGTGCGCGCAGTGGTTCGCGGCCGACGTCGGCGCCTGGCTGCCCTTCGGCGATCCGGAGGGCTCCTGGCGCTATGCGGCGGGCTTCGTGCTGGTGTTCGTGGCGGTGGCTTTCGGCGTGGGGCTGGTGGCTTCGCTGACGCGCAAGTTGATCGCCGCGGTAGGCCTGCGGCCGGTGGATCGGCTGCTGGGCGCCGTCTTCGGCCTGGCGCGCGGTGCCGTCGCGCTGCTGGTCGCGGCGGTCATGGTTCATTTGCTGGCGTTCGCGGACGCGGCCTGGTGGCGCGAGTCGCGCAGCGCCACTGTTCTGGATGCGGCATTGCAGGGCCTCAAGCCCGCTCTGCCTGAAAAATTGGCAAGCTACCTGCCTTGAGACCCTGAGAGGATCGCTTCAATGTGTGGAATCGTCGGCGTTGTCAGCAACGCACCCGTCAACCAGCTGCTCTATGACGCGCTCCTGCTGCTGCAGCACCGCGGGCAGGATGCGGCCGGCATCGTCACCCTGCTGGAGCGCAAGTTCTTCATGCACAAGGCCAAGGGCATGGTGCGCGACGTGTTCCGCACCCGCAACATGCGGGCCCTGCCGGGCGGCGTGGGCCTGGGGCAGGTGCGCTATCCGACCGCCGGCAACGCCTTCAGCGAGGAGGAGGCCCAGCCTTTCTACGTGAATGCGCCGTTCGGCATCGTGCTGGTGCACAACGGCAATCTGACCAATGCGCACGCGCTGCGCGCCGAGCTGTTCTCGACCGACCATCGCCACACCAACACCGAGAGCGACTCCGAGGTGCTGCTCAACGTGCTCGCGCACGAGCTCGACCGTGCCACCCGCGGTGGCACGCTCGACAACGAGACGCTCTTCGCCGCCGTGCGCAACGTGCACAAGCGCCTGCGCGGCTCCTATGCAGTGGTGGCGCTGATCGCAGGCCATGGCCTGCTGGCCTTCCGCGATCCTTATGGCATCCGGCCCCTGGCCGTCGGACGCGGCGCCGACGGCACGCTGATGGTCGCCAGCGAATCGGTCGCGCTGGAAGGCTCGGGCCACGCCTTCGAGCGCTTCGTGGCACCGGGCGAGGCCATCTTCATCGACCTGCAGGGCAATCTGCACGCGCAGCAGTGCGCCGAATCGCCCACCCTCAATCCTTGCATGTTCGAGTTCGTGTACCTCGCGCGGCCCGATTCGGTGCTGGACGGCATCTCGGTCTACCAGGCGCGGCTCAACCTCGGCGAGACCCTGGCCCAGCGCGTGATCTCGACCGTGCCGCCCAGCGAGATCGACGTGATCATCCCGATCCCCGAATCCAGCCGCCCGAGCGCGACGCAGCTCGCGCACCTGCTGGGCATCCCGTACCGCGAGGGCTTTGTGAAGAACCGCTACGTGGGCCGCACCTTCATCATGCCGGGGCAGGGCGTGCGCAAGAAGTCGGTGCGCCAGAAACTCAACGTGATCGGCAGCGAGTTCAAGGGGCGCAACGTGCTGCTGGTGGACGACTCGATCGTGCGTGGCACGACCAGCCGCGAGATCGTGCAGATGGCGCGGGACGCCGGCGCGCGCAAGGTCTATCTCGCGAGCGCGGCACCGCCGGTGCGCTTCCCCAACGTGTACGGCATCGACATGCCGACCAAGGACGAGCTGGTCGCCCATGACCGCACCATCGAGCAGGTGCGCGAGCTGATCGGCTGCGACGCCCTGATCTACCAGGATGTGGAGGCGATGAAGCGCGCCGTGCTGAAGGCTGCGCCCGCCGGTGGACTCAGGCTCGACGGCTTCGACGCCTCCTGCTTCGACGGCGTGTACGTCACCGGCGACATCGACACCGAGGCCATCACGCGGATGAACGGCAACCGTCCGCGCATCGAGGAAACCGAAGAGGATTCCTCGCGCCTCGCACTGCCCAACCTGAGCGAGACCTGAGAACGTGACCGACCGATCCCTGCCCCCCGGCCTGCATCGCGACACCCTCGCCGTGCGTGCTGCGCTCGAGCGAAGCCAGTACGGCGAGAACTCCGAGGCGCTGTTTCTGACCAGCAGCTTCGTGCAGCCCGATGCCGAGACCTCGGCGCGCCGCTTCGCCGGCACCGAGGACGGCTTCACCTACACGCGCACGTCCAACCCGACCGTGGCCAGCTTCGAGCGGCGCCTGGCCGCGCTGGAAGGCACCGAGGCCGCCATCGGTGCGGCCAGCGGCATGGGCGCGATCCTCATGATGTGCATGGGCCTGCTCAAGGCCGGTGACCACGTCGTGTGTTCGCGCTCCGTGTTCGGATCCACCCTCAACCTGATCGGCCGAGAATTCGGCAAGTTCGGCGTGGAGACCACCTTCGTCTCGCAGACCGACGTGGCGGAGTGGAAGGCCGCGATCAAACCCAACACCAAGCTGCTGTTCGCCGAGACGCCCACCAACCCGCTGACCGATGTCTGCGACATCCGCGCGCTGGCCCACCTGGCGCACGGCGCGGGCGCCTTGCTCGCGGTCGACAACTGCTTCTGCTCGCCGGCGCTGCAGCGCCCCACCGAGTTCGGCGCGGACCTGGTGATCCATTCGGGCACCAAGTACCTCGAAGGCCAGGGGCGGGTGCTGGCCGGTGCGATCTGCGGCTCGCAGAAGCTGATCGACGTGTTCGCGACCGTCGTGCGCACCGCCGGAATGGCGCTGTCGCCCTTCAACGCGTGGGTCGTGCTCAAGGGCCTGGAGACGCTGGGCATCCGCATGCAAGCCCATTGCGCAGGTGGACTCGCGCTCGCGCAGTGGCTCGAGGCGCAGCCCGGGGTGAAGCGTGTCTACTACCCAGGCTTGGACTCGCACCCGCAGCATGAGCTGGCGATGCGCCAGCAGTCGGGGCAGGGCGGTGCGGTGGTGTCCTTCGACGTGCCGGGCGACACGCCCGAGGCGGCGCGTGCCAACGCCTTCCACGTGATCGACAGCACCCGCGTGCTCTCGATCACCGCCAACCTCGGCGACACCAAGACCACCATCACCCATCCGGCCACCACTTCGCACGGCCGCCTGACCGAAGAGCAGCGCCAGGCCGCCGGCATCGGCCAGGGCCTGATCCGCGTCGCGGTCGGGCTCGACCACATCGACGACATCCGCGCCGACCTCTCGCGCGGCCTCGACACGCTACGCCACTGATTCCATGACCGTTCGCACTCGCATCGCGCCGTCGCCCACCGGCTTTCTCCATCTCGGCACCGCGCGCACCGCGCTCTACTCGTGGGCCTATGCACGCCATCATGGCGGCCAGTTCGTGCTGCGCATCGAGGACACCGACGTTGCGCGTTCGACGCAGGAGTCTGTCGAGCAGATCCTGGCTTCCATGCACTGGCTGGGCCTCGACTACGACGAGGGCCCGGTCTACCAGATGCAGCGCCTCGATCGCTATCGCGAGGTCGTCGAACAGATGCTGGCCGCCGGGACGGCCTACCGCTGCTACTGCACGCCCGCCGAGCTCGACGAGATGAAGGAGGCGCAGCGCGCCCGCGGCGAGAAGGCGCTCTACGACGGCCGCTGGCGGCCGGCGCCGGGCAAGGTGCTGCCTCCGATCCCCGAGGGCGTGCCGCCGGTGATCCGCTTCTGCAATCCGCCCGAGGGCGACGTGACCTGGGACGACCTCGTCAAGGGCCCGATCACCATCAACAACCGCGAGATCGACGACCTGATCATCGTGCGCACCGATGGCGTACCGACCTACAACTTCGCGGTGGTGGTCGACGACTGGGACATGGGCATCACGCATGTGTTCCGTGGTGACGAGCACATCAACAACACGCCCTGGCAGATCAACATCTTCCGAGCGCTGGGCGCGCCCCTG
Source organism: Variovorax sp. JS1663 (assembly GCF_002157355.1). Lineage (GTDB taxonomy): Bacteria > Pseudomonadota > Gammaproteobacteria > Burkholderiales > Burkholderiaceae_C > Variovorax. Next base: position 42,208 of record NZ_LYMK01000021.1, read on the forward strand.
CCGCAATTCGGGCACGTGCCCGTGATCCTCGGCGAGGACGCCCAGAAGCTTTCCAAGCGCCGCGGCGCGGTGAGCGTCACCGCCTACGAGGAGGGCGGCTACCTGCCCGAGGCGATGCTCAACTACCTCGCGCGCCTGGGCTGGAGCCACGGCGACGACGAACTGTTCACGCGCGAGCAGATGGTGGGCTGGTTCGACGGCTCGCACCTGTCGAAGAGCCCCGCGCAATGGGACGCGGCCAAGCTCGCCTGGGTGAACGCGCAATACATCAAGGCCAAGCCCGACGAGGAACTCGCGCCGCTGGTCGCGGCACAACTGGCGAAACGCGGCATCACGGCCGACGAGCGGCTCCGCGCGATCTGCGCGCTGTTCAAGGATCGCTGCGAGACCACCGTGGCGCTCGCCGACTGGGCGGCGGCCTTCTATGCCGACGTGCAGGCCAGCGACGCCGATCGCACGCAACACGTGACTGAAGCCGTACGTCCCGCGATCGCGACCCTGTCCGACAAGCTCGCCACGGTGGCCTGGGACAAGGTGTCCATCGCCGCCGCCATCAAGGAAGTGCTGGCCGCGCACAGCCTCAAGATGCCCGCGCTGGCCATGCCCGTGCGCGTGCTCGTGATGGGCAAGGCGCAGACGCCGTCGCTCGACGCCGTGCTCGCACTCTTCTCGCGTGAAGAAATTTTGAAGCGACTACAGGAAGCCTGAATTTCCACGCTATAATTTGAGGCTCGACACCCACAGGGGGTATAGCTCAGCTGGGAGAGCGCTTGCATGGCATGCAAGAGGTCAGCGGTTCGATCCCGCTTACCTCCACCATCAGGGCGTCGAGAAAACAAGCGTTGATCGCAACGCGGTTCTTAGGTTTATGACCCTATCGTCTAGAGGCCTAGGACACCACCCTTTCACGGTGGCTACCGGGGTTCGAATCCCCGTAGGGTCGCCAGTTTTCACGCAAGTGAAGAAGGCACAAGTCGGCGGCACTTGGCTCCAACCGGAGCGAACGCAGCCTACCAGGAGTGGTAGTTCAGTTGGTTAGAATACCGGCCTGTCACGCCGGGGGTCGCGGGTTCGAGTCCCGTCCACTCCGCCAAGAATCAACGGGTTACAGCAGATCTGCTGTAACCCGTTTTTCTTTGCGCTGCAGTTTCCCTTCCCGGTGCGCCGAAGCTCTCCGTAGCCAAGTACGCACCCCTGACTGTGCTCCTGCCACCCCGATGCAGGTGTGTACCGGTCGATCGGTGCACCGGGCTACCCTTGCTGTCAGCCTTTTGGAGACAGCAGATCATGATCATCAGACCCAAGCAAAACTGGTTCCGCCTCCTGTTCGTGTGGAACGGCTCGGTATTGCGCACGATCATTCCGCAGCTGGTGTTCGTCGGCGTCGTCAGCTGCCTGGCCGTCTTCACGCACGGACGCGTCTTCGGCGAGAAGATCCCGCTCAACACGGCGCCGTTCACGCTGTTCGGCGTGGCGTTGGCCATCTTCCTCGCGTTCCGCAACAACGCCAGCTACGACCGCTTCATCGAGGCGCGGCATCTCTGGGGCAACCTGCTGATCGCGTCGCGCGCGCTGAGCTCGCAGATGCTCTGCTATCTGCCCGAAAGCGTCGACAAGGCCGAGCGCACGCGGCTTGCGCACACGATGGTCGCCTTCGTCTATGCCTTCAAGCACCAGCTGCGCCAGACCGATCCGATGCCCGATCTGCGCCGGCTGCTCGGAGATGCGCGGGCCGAATCCCTGGGCCACAAGTTCTACAGGCCGGTCGCCATCCTCCACGAGCTCCGCGGCAGCCTCGCCGTTCGCGAAGGCCGCCGGGTACCGGACACCACGACCTGGATGTTCGACGCCCAGCTCAACGACATGGGAAAGACCGTGGGCGGCTGCGAGCGCCTCGTGTCGACGCCGATCCCGTTCGCGTACAGCGTGCTGCTCCATCGCACGGTCTATGCCTACTGCATCCTGCTCCCGTTCGGCCTGGTGGATTCGACGGTGCTCTTCACGCCGCTGATCTGCGTGTTCGTCTCGTACACGCTCATCGCGCTGGAAGCGATTGCCAACGAGGTGGCCGAGCCCTTCGGCACCGCGCCGAACGCGCTGGCGCTCGATGCCATGACGCGCACCATCGAGCGCTCGATCCTCGAGCTGTGCGAGCGCGAGGTCCCGGCGGAGATCGAGCCGGCGAATCCGTACCAGCTGACCTGAGCCCGTCTGGCATCAGGCGGCAGCCGCCGAGCGCGTCACCCGGACCGGAACGGACTTGTACGACGGCGTGCCGCTTTCTTCGTCGATGTAATCCAGCGGAACCAGGGCGTTCGCTTCCGGGTAGTACGCGGCGATCGAGCCGGGTGCGATGTCGTAGGCAATGGCGGTGATTCCCTCGAGGCGAAGCGGCCGGCCTGGCGTGGCGGTCTCGATGTCGACGAGATCGCCGTGTTCGAGCCCGCACGCGGCCAGGTCCGTCTCGCTCATGAACAGCACGTCGCGCCGCCCGAACACGCCCCGGTAGCGGTCGTCCAGGGCGTAGATCGTGGTGTTGTACTGGTCGTGGCTGCGGATGGTCACGAGGCGCAACACGTCGCCGGCGAAGAGATTCGCATCTTCCGTCACGCCGCCGTACACCGAGAACCGCGCCTTGCCCGAGGGCGTGGTCCAGCGGCGCTCGGTGGGCGGCAGCGGCAGGCGGAAGCCGCCGGGCATGCGGATGCGCGTGTTGAAGTCCTCGAACCCCGGGATGGTCTGCTCGATCAGGTCGCGGATGCGGTCGTAGTCGGCCACCAGGTCCATCCATGGCACCCTGCTGTCCGGCAGCGTCGCCTGCGCGATGCCGGCGACGATGGCCGGCTCGGAGCGCAGATGCTCCGATGCGGGCGCGAGCTTGCCGGCCGACGCGTGGACCATCGACATCGAATCCTCGACGGTGATCGACTGCCGGACGCCCGCCTGCACGTCGAGCTCCGTGCGGCCGAGGCAGGGAAACACGTAGGTCTCCTTCGCGACGAGCAGGTGGGAGCGGTTGAGCTTGGTGCCGACGTGGACGCTCAGGTCCAGCTTCTTCATCGCCGGGAAGCACTGCGCCGGATCGGGCAGCGCGACGGCGAAGTTGCCGCCCAGGCAGATCAGCGCCTTCGCCGAGCCGTCGATCATCGCTTCCATGGCCTGCACGGCGTCATGCCCATGTGCCTCGGGTGGCTCGAAGCCGAAGACCTTCTCGATCTGCCGCAGGAAGTCGGTCGGCGGCTTCTCGGTGATGCCCACCGTCCGGTTGCCTTGCACGTTCGAATGGCCGCGCAGCGGGCAGATGCCCGCGCCCGGCTTGCCGAAGTTGCCGCGCATCAGCAGCAGGTCGGCGATCAGGCGGACGGTCGCGGTGCCCTTGTTGTGCTGCGTGACGCCCATGCCGTAGGTGACGATGGTCGCATTCGATTTCGCGTAGGCGGCCGCGACCTGTTCGAGCGCCTCGCGGGCCAGGCCGCTCGACCGTTCGATGTCGGGCCAGGCCGCCGCCTCGAGGTCGGCGGCGAGCGCGTCGAAGCCTTCCGTGTGGGCCTCGATGAACGCACGGTCGAGCACATCGCTCCGCTCGGCCTCCAGCGCGAGCAGCGCCTTCATGATGCCCTTGAGCGCGGCCGCATCCCCGCCGGCCTTCACCTGGAAGTAGGTCGAGGCGATGCGGGTCGAGCCGTAGGTCGCCATCTCGACCAGGTTCTGCGGATCGGCGAATCGCTCGAGCGCGCGCTCGCGCAGCGGGTTGAACACGATGATCGGCACGTTGCGCCGCGACGCCTCATGCAGGGTTCCCATCATCCGCGGATGGTTCGTGCCGGGGTTGTGGCCGATCGAGAGGATGAGCTCGCAGCGCTCGAAGTCGTCGAGCGACACCGTGCCCTTGCCGATGCCGATCGATTGGGGCAGCCCGACGCTGGTGGCCTCGTGGCACATGTTCGAGCAGTCCGGGAAGTTGTTCGTGCCGTACTCGCGCGCGAACAGCTGGTAGAGATAGGCCGCCTCGTTCGATGCCCGGCCGGAGGTGTAGAACTCGACCTGGTCGGGCGGCAGGCTGCGCAGGATCTCGCCGATCCGGCGGAACGCGTCCTCCCACGCGACCGCGCGGAAGGTGTCGGTGTCGCGGTCGTAGGCGAGCGGATGCGTCAGCCGGCCCATGTCCTCGAGCTCGAAATCCGATCGCGCCAGCAGCGAGGACACCGTGTTCTGCGCCAGGAACTCCGGCCGCACGCGCTTGCTCGTCGCCTCCCAGGTGACCGCCTTGGCGCCGTTCTCGCAGAACTGGAAGGTGGACCGATGCTCCTTGTCCGGCCAGGCGCAGCCCGGGCAGTCGAAGCCGTCGGGCTGGTTGGTCCGCAGCAGCGTGATCGGTGCCTTGATCTTCTCCATCTGCAGGTGAATGGCCTGCGCGGTCGCGCGCAGGGCGCCCCAGCCTCCGGCGGGGCCGTCGTATTTCCTGATACCGGGTACTTCGCGTCGAACGGTCATCGAACAAACTCCATCAGAGCGCCCGAGGAGGGATCCCCCAGGCTTGCTCGAAAGTATTCGATCGACCGAAGCGCGCCAAGACACAGTTCGGCGCTCATTGCCGCGTGGACTGCGCTCTTCGCGGCCGCCGGCGACGGTGGTGACTCAGGGCTTCCAGTCCGACAGGACGCGTTCCCGGTCCACGTGCGGCGCAGGTGGTGGGGACGCGATCAGGGTCCCGATGCTGACGAAGCCAGCCAGGGTCTCCCCGGGCGCGATGCCGAGCGCCTGGCGAAGGATGTCATCCTGGCAGCGCTCCCCGCTGAGCACGATGGCGCCGAAGCCCGTCGCATGGGCGGCCAGCACCAATTGGCCCAGGGCCGCGCCCGCGGCCAGCCACTGCTCATGGAGGGGCACCGCGGCATCCGGCTGGGGCCGCACGACGAAGGCCAGCATCGTCGGCGTCTGCGTGGCATGTGCGCGGGCGCGCTCGATGTCCTGGGCTGTCGCATCGGGTGTCCTGCGGCGCTTCTCGTCCTCGAACAGCTGCGCCAGTCCGGCGCGCTGCGCGTCGCCGAAGTCGATGAGCCGCCAGGGCAGGAGGCGGCCGTGGTCCGGCGCGCGAAGCGCCGCATCCACCATGAGCGCCAACTGCGCTGCGCTCGGCCCGGGCGGCCCCAGGCGCCGCGGGGAGACCGAGCGCCGGGCCAGCATCGACGACAGCAGCGGATCGGTGCTCATCGTGTGCTCCGGGCGGTCATGGCCGCTGCGATCCGGCCCAGCTCGATCACCGCCGCCTCGATCTCCGGCGACCACGCGTAGCTGTAGTTGAGCCGCATGAAATGGCCATACGTGTTCGAGGTCGAGAACATCCGCCCGGGGCCGATGGTCAGGCCGCGCTCCAGCGCCTCGCGGTAGAGCGCCATGGTGTCCACCTGGGGCGCCAGCTCGACCCACAGCACGTAGCCGCCCTGCGGGCGCGAAAGGCGGGTGTGCTCGGGGAAGAAGCGCCGGACCATCGAGCTCATGATGCCGGCCTGCTGCGCCAGCGTCTGCCGCACCCGGCGCAGGTGATGCTCGAAGCCGTCGTTCTTCAGGTACTCGGCGACGCCCAGCTGGGGCAGGGTGGGGGTGCTCAGCGTGTTGAGGAACTTCAGCTTCTCGACCTCCTGGCGATAGCGCCCCGGCATGGCCCAGCCGATGCGCACGCCGGCCGTCAGGCTCTTCGAGAAGGAATTGCAGTGCAGCACCAGCCCCTCGGTGTCGAAGGACTTGAGCGTGGTCGGCGGCGCCTCGCCGTGGTAGAGCTCGTTGTACACGCCGTTCTCGATCAGCGGCAGGCCATGGCGCGCGCTGAGCGCGACCAGCGCGCGCTTTTTCTCGTCGGTCATCACGAAGCCCAGCGGATTCTGGAAATTGGGCATGACCATGCAGGCGGCGACGGGCTGGCGCTCGATCGCGCGCGCGAGTGCTGCCAGGTCGATCCCCTCGTGCGGATCGGTGGCCACCTCGATGGCGCGCATGCCCATGCGCTCGATGGCGTGCAGCATCGCGTAGTAGGTGGGCGATTCCACGGCGATGACGTCGCCGGGTTTGGCGACAGCCTGCAGGCACAGGTTGATGGCTTCCGTGGCGCCCGCGGTGACGATGATCTCGCCGGGGTCCACGGCCAGGCCGGATTCGAGGTGACGCCGGGCGATCTGCCGGATGAGCTCCGGATTGCCCGGTGGCAGGTCGTCGAGCACGGTGCGCGCATCGCGCAGGCGCTTCGCGATGGCGCCGATCTGCTGATGGACGCGCTGCCAGGGCAGCAGGGTCGGGTCCGGATAGGGCGAGCCGAGCGGCACTGCGCCGTGCGAGCGGATCGACTTCAGCGTGGCGAGCACCAGCCGGCTGACGTCCACATCGGTGGACGTGTCCGGCGGCTGCGAGACCGCAATCGGCTCCGAAGGCGGCTCGGCCTGCAGCGCACGCACGAAGTAGCCGGACTGCGGCCGGCTCTCGATCAGGCCGCGGCTTTCCAGTTGCAGGTAGGCCCGGGACACCGTGGTGACGCTCAACTGGCGGGTGCGGCAGGTCTCGCGGATGGAGGGCAGGCGTTCGCCCGCCCTCAGCACGCCATCCCGGATGGCGCGCTCCAGTTCATGGAACAGTCTTTCGTAGAGCTTCAATCCGCAGATCCTGGTGCCGGCGCGCCAAGCCCAGGCCGGCGTCGGTCAGGGTGGCGGCGATATTCTGATCATGCAGCCTCGTGAGTTCCACCAGTTTCGCATCGATGAGGGTGGAGAGGGATCGCATGACGAGGCGCTGCGGGAGACCGAGCCGCTGGCGCAGCTGTGCGACCGGCAGACGGCCCGCGTCCTCATGCGCATGGAGCAGGGCGGCGAGCAGCGCCGCGAGCGCGGGATCGGGGCTCTCGCTCATCGGATGCTCCGATCGGCGAGGCGTGGGGCGGAGGGCGGTGTGTCTGCTTCGTGGGTGAGGGTGAGGGGTTGAAATTCGAACATTCAGGAACAGTGGCGTTGCCTTGACGGCGTGACGCCATTGTTCGATGCCACGCCATGGAAGACGGGGCACAGTCCTTCGACAGCGGAAGAAGAACAGTCAGCTGGCGCGGCCTGCGTCCAGCGGATTCGGCGAGGGTTCGCCCACCTTCGTGAGCGTGTTGCGATCGGTGTGGTGGAAGGGTTCGGCCTGTCCCTGGATCTGCATCACCGTGTCCTGGTTGTACGACCAGGTTCCGTCGGCGTTGAAGGCGACCTCGATGCGCCACTCCAGCGTGGTGAAGGCATGCTCGATGAAGGGGTTGGAGACGATGCCGTTCACCAGGCTGCCGCGCGTGGCCGTGAGCTCGAAGCGGTCGGCATCCGGGCTGGCCCGGCCGCTCGCCATCGCGATCTGGCCGCGCGGAATGGCGAGGGTGTGCAGGATGTTCCCGGTAGCGGGCTCCCAGAGCCAGTAGCCGACCTGGTCGTGGTACATCTTGCTCAGGCCCGGCTTGTGGATGAAGGTGTGGTAGCGCAAGCCGTAGAGCACCTGGGGGCCGTTGGTCTGCGGGTCGATCGGCTGCAGCTCGTAGTGCTCCACGTAGACCTGCGTCTTCGGGCCCTGCGCCTTGGGCTTGACGTCCACGCCCTTCTCGCCGCGCCACAGGCCGGCCATCCTGCGCAGGGGGCCGAGGTTGGCCAGGGTTTTGCCATCCAGATCGGAAGGCTCGGTGTAGATGTCTTCGGGAAAGTTCGCCATGGGGTGCGTGTCGTTGGGGTGGGGTGGGGGGCTGCTCGGCCCGGGCCGATTGTGCCTCGCCGCTTTGCCTGGACCTTCCCCCTATGGGAAGGTCAATAGCAGCCTTTGGCGGGATGCGAGCTTGCAAACTTGTCATGTGTGCCGTATCGGCCCGTCGATAGAATCCTGTGATGCTTCGCCTGCGCGCACTGCTGCTGTGGCTCTTCATGCTGGCTTTGCCCTTGCAGGGCTATGCGGCCGCGGCCATGGTCTATTGCGTCGTTCCGGTATCGGCGGCCGCGGTGGCCGAAATGCCGGCGCATGCAGATTCGCACGATCACGCCAGCCACGACCATGGCACGGCGATGCAGCAGTCCCGGCACGACGGCACCAGTCACGGCGCCGCAGGCGAGCCGGACGAATTCCACCAATGCGGTACCTGCGCCGCCTGCCACGCCAACGCGATGGTCAGCGCGTTGCCGGTCCTGCCGCAGAGCGACCTGCCGCAGGCCGACCTGGCGGCATCCTTCGTCGCGCCGGCAAGCCCGCCGCTGCGCGTCCTCGACAAACCTCCTCGCGCGTAGTCGCGTCCCGCCCTCGCCGCTGACCTCGGTTGCCGGCCTGGCGCGCGCACGCCTGCATCTCGCCTGACGTCAAGGCCCGACAGGGTTGCCGACGCCATTTCGTTCATGCACATCGCGAGGACTTCATGTTCCATCCATGGCCGGCCCGTTGGCTGGCGACATTGCCCGCGCTCGCGGCGCTGACGGCCGTCGCGCAGACGGTGCCCGCGACCGCTGCTGGGGCCGATGGCCAGGCGCCCCTGTCCTTCCGCTCCGCTTTCGACGGCTACCGTCCGTTCAAGGACGAAAAGGCCATTGCCTGGAAAGAGGCCAACGACGCGGTCCGCGCCCGCGGCGGCTGGCGTGCCTACGCCGAAGAGGCCGCCGGCCAGGGCTCGACCGGCGATGGCGCGCCGGCCCAGGCTGCCGATCCCCATGCGGGCCACGCCGTGCCGATGCCTGCGCAGAAGGAGTCGCGGCCATGACGAGGTGCCTGCGCCTCGCGGCCGTGGCAGGCGCCGTCATGCTGCTGGCCGGTTGCGCCACGGTCGGCATCGATGACGCGCTGCAGGAGACGAATGCCGGCGCCCCGCAGTTCACCCAGGGCAGGGTCGAGCTCGGCCGCACGCCGGAACAGCGCGAGCGCCGCGCCGCGCTGTCGCAGGAATTGCTCGCCGGCCCGCTGTCGCAGGAGGGCGCGGTGCAGCTCGCGCTGGCGAACAGCCCGGCATTGCAGGCGCTGCTGGCCCAGGGCTGGGCCGAGATCGCAGCCGCCAACCAGACGAGCCGCCTTCCCAACCCCGTGTTCTCCTTCGAGCGTATGCGGCTGAAGGACGAGCTGGAGATCGGCCGCCTGCTGTCCTTCGGCCTGGTGGACCTCATCCTGCTGCCGCAGCGGCTGTCGATCTCCCGCAGCCAGGCGGTGCAGGCCCGGGTCCAGCTCACCGGCGCGGTGGTCGACCAGGTCACGCGCGTGCGGCAGGCGTGGGTCCGGGCGGTCGCCGCCCGGCAACTGCTCCAATACGCGGAGCAGGTGCAGCAGTCGGCCGAGGCCAGCGCCGAGCTGGCGCGCCGCATGCAGTTGGTTGGAAATTTCAGCAAGCTGCAGCGGGCGCGCCAGCAGGTCTTCTATGCGGATGCGACGACGAGGCTGGCCGCCGCGCGGCATGCCGCCACGGCGACGCGCGAGGAGCTGGTCCGGGCCCTGGGCCTCGATGACGCCCAGGCTGCGTCTTTGAAGCTGCCGGAGCGCCTGCCCGACCTGCCGAAAGCCCCGCGCGAAGCGCGCGAGGTGGCGGCGGCCGGCGGCGAGCAGCGGCTGGACGTGCAGCTGGCCCGCGCGCAGCTCGACGTGGCAGGCAAGTCGCAGGGTATCAACCTGCTGTCGACCTTCATCGACGTCGAGATCGGCGGCCGGCGCGACACCGTGTTCGACAACGCGGAGCGCACGAGGAGCACGCGCAGGGGCTTCGAGCTCGACATCGTGCTGCCCCTGTTCGACTGGGGTTCGGCCCGCCGCGACCAGCTGAACGCGCAGTCTCTCGCGGCGGCCCACCGGTACGACGCGACGGTGCGCGGCGCGACCTCGCAACTGCGCGAGGACTACTCCGCCTACCGCACCGCCTACGACATCGCGCGCCACTACCGCGACGAGGTCGTGCCGCTGCGCCAGGCGATCGCCGACGAGAACCTGCTTCGCTACAACGGCATGCTGATCGGCGTCTTCGAGCTGCTGGCGGAGGCGCGCGACCAGGTCGCGGGCGTGACGCAGGCCATCGACGCGCAGCAGCAGTTCTGGCTGGCCGATGCGGCGCTCGCCGCGTCGGTGATCGGCAAGCCTGCGGCCTTCTCGACACCCATGGCGGGCCCGGCTGGGGAAGCCGCGTCCGGCGCCGCGCATTGAGCAGCTATCACGACTTCGCAATCCACATGAACACCAGACGCAACTTCCTCGGCGGCGCTGGCGCCATCACCGGCGCCCTGGCCGCCGCATCGGTCGGCAAGGCCGCGATGGCCGCCTTGCCCGAGCCGGTGCTGCAGACCCGGCCCGACACCGTGCCGCCGCCGGCGCCGCCGAACGGCCGCCCCTACAACCCTGTGGTCACCCTCAACGGATGGTCGCTGCCCTGGCGCATGACCAACGGCGTCAAGGAATTCCACCTGGTGGCCGAGCCGGTGGTGCGCGAGATGGCGCCCGGCTTCAAGGCCCACCTGTGGGGCTACAACGGGCAGTCTCCCGGGCCCACCATCGAAGTGGTGGAGGGCGATCGCGTGCGCATCTTCGTCACCAACAGGCTGCCCGAGCACACCAGCATCCACTGGCACGGCCAGCGCCTGCCCAACGGCATGGACGGCGTGTCCGGGCTCACGCAGCCGCCGATCGGGCCGGGCAAGACCTTCGTCTACGAGTTCGTCGCGCGCCGCCCCGGCACCTTCATGTACCACCCGCATGCGGACGAGATGGTGCAGATGGCGATGGGGATGATGGGCTTCTGGGTCACGCACCCGAAGGGCGAGCATCCGCTGATCGACCGGGTGGACCGCGACTTCGTGTTCCTGCTCAACGCCTACGACATCGAGCCCGGCAGCGCGACGCCGAAGATCATGACCATGCTGGACTTCAACCTCTGGTCGTGGAACAGCCGCGTCTTCCCGGGCATCGACTCGCTCAACGTCCGGCAGGGCGACAAGGTGCGCATCCGCATGGGCAACCTGACGATGACCAACCACCCGATCCACCTGCACGGCCACGAGTTCATGGTCACCGGCACCGACGGCGGCCCCACGCCGAAGAGCACGCGCTGGCACGAGGTCACGACCGACGTGGCAGTCGGCCAGATGCGCCAGATCGAGTTCGTGGCGGACGAGGAGGGCGACTGGGCCTTCCACTGCCACAAGAGCCACCACACGATGAACGCGATGGGCCATGACCTGCCCACGATGATCGGCGTCGACCACAAGGACATGGTCGCGAAGATCACGAAGCTGGTGCCCGACTACATGGTGATGGGCGAGCGCGGCATGGCCGACATGACCGAGATGGAGATGCCCATTCCCGACAACACGGCCCGGATGATGACCGGCGAAGGTCCCTTCGGCTCGGTCGAGATGGGTGGCATGTTCAGTGTGGTCAAGGTGCGCAGGGGGCAGAAGCCCGGCGACTACACCAACCCCGGCTGGTTCAGGCATCCCAAGGGCCAGGTGGCCTACGAGTTCGGCGAAAGCCTGCCCGAGGCGCCGCGCGCCCGCGGCGCCGGCGCGGCCGCGATGCCCGCGCGGAACATGCCGGCACCCAACATCGAGGTCCAGGTCCGCAAGCCCGGCGGCCACTCGGGCCATTGACGAAATCTTCACAACCCAAGCTTCGAAAGCACTTCCATGAAAAACCTGTATCGCGCCAGCCTGGCCGTTCTCGCGCTTTTTGCGGCCGCTGCCCAAGCTTCCGGCACGCATGCCGGCGGCCACCACGACGACAGCCGGATCGGCCAAGCCGGCACGGCTGCCAAGGTGACCCGTACCGTCAACGTGGACATGACCGACGGCATGCGCTTCAACCCCGCCCGCATCGAGGTCCGGCAGGGCGAGACCGTCCGCTTCGTCGTGACCAACTCCGGCAGGCTCAAGCACGAACTGGTGCTCGGCACCGAGAAGGCGCTCAGGGAACACTACGAGGCCATGAAGAAGAACCCCGAGATGGAACATGCCGACCCGAACATGGTGACGCTGGCCGCGGGCGGGACCGGCGAGGTGATCTGGCAGTTCACCCAGGCGGGGCAGATCGACTTCGCCTGCCTGCAGCCGGGGCACTACGACGCCGGCATGAAGGGTGCCGTGAACGTTGCCGCATCCGCGCCGGTGGAACTCGCCGACGGCGAGGTTCGCAAGGTCGACAAGGACAACGGGAAGATCACGCTCAAGCACGGTCCGCTCAAGAACCTCGACATGCCCGGCATGACCATGGTGTTCCAGGCCGGCGAGCCGTCGATGCTCGACCAGGTCCAGGCCGGCGACAGGATCCGCTTCCTGGCCGAGAAGGTGGGCGGGAAGTTCACCCTGGTCCGGATCGAGCCAGCACGCTAACGCCGCAGAATGGCCGACACCTGCGCCGTCCCGGTGTCGAGCGAGCGCATCGAGCTCAGCCTCAGCGAGGCGTACCGCAGGATCGGGTTGTTGATCAGCTTGCCGGTGAAATGGCCGTTGAAGCGCGTGTCCTTGCAACCGCTCATGTCGAGGTCGAGCGAGGCATTGGCGGTGGAGACGAAGTCGGCGCTGGAGCCGGTCAGGATGCAGGCCGCGTCGGGCAGTTGGCCGCGCACGCTGCCATCCGCGGCGATCTGCAGGCTGCCGTTGTAGACCGACGGCGGGCCCTGCGCGCCCGTGTCCTGCTGCGCCACGTACAGGAGGAAAGGGCCCTGCCATCCGCCGAGGTAGCGCGCGTACTCCTGGGCCTGCGCCATGGGCGCAAGCGAGACCGCGGCGAGAAGCAGCAGGAGGCGCATCGCGCGAATGGTAGCCATCCTGCCCTGGTTCAGCGCATCAGCGAGAGCGCGAAGGGCAGGCTGGCCACCCCCAGCAGCGTCGACAGGGTCACCAGGCCGGCCACGTAGGCGCCGTTGTAGCCCATGCGCGCGGCCAGCACATAGGCGCTGGAAGCGGTGGGCACGGCAGAGAAAGTCATCAGCACCGCGGCCTGCGCCGCGTCCAGCCGCAGCGCGAGCGCCAGGCCCCAGGCGATCAGCGGCAGCACCAGGTGGCGGATGGTCAGCACCGAGACCGCGAGCGCCTTGCCGCGCGCCAGTGTCGCGAACTGCATGCCGGCGCCGGCGGCCATCAGGCCCAGCGCCAGCGATGCGGCGCCGATGCGGGTGAGCGTGGGGGCGAGCCAGTCCGGTACGGTGAAGCCCAGCAGGTTGGCCGCCAGGCCGCTGAGCGTCGCGATGATCAGCGGGTTCCGCAACAATTGCCGCGCAAAGCCAGCGTCCGCATGCCGCGCCATGGGCCAGACTGCGGCGATGTTGAAGAGCGGCACGCACACCCCGATCAGCACCGCGATCATCAGCAGGCCGGCCGCTCCCCCCACCCGGTCGGCCAGCGCCAGGCAGATGAAGGAGTTGAAGCGGAATGCGACTTGCGCGCTTGCCGCATGGTCGCGGCGGTCGATGTGGGTGCGCAGCCCCGGCAGGAAGGGCAGCGCGTAGGCCAGCGCGATGCCCGCCAGGCCCACCCCCACGCCGGCCGTCAGCAGGTGCGAGGTGGCGTCGAAGTCCAGCGGGCTGCGCACGATCGAGTGGAAGAGCAGGACCGGAAAAAGAAAGTAGTAGACCAGGCTCTCGACCTGGTCCCAGACGCGGCGGTCCAGCGGGGTGTAACGGCACAGCAGCCAGCCGCAGGCGATCAGGGAGAAGTCGGGGAAGAGCAGCTGCGCGAAGTTCACCGCCCGAGAATAAACGCTGCGTTCCGTGGGTTATCCACGAAGTGTCGCCACGGCGGAGCCGTTAGCATCCGGGCTTTGTTTTCGTATCTCCAGGAGCACCCTCATGCAACGTCGTCAATGGAACGCGCTCGCGGCTGTCGCCGCGCTGGCCGTGATCGCCAGCCCCGTCTGGGCGCAGGGCTATCCCAACAAGCCCATCGAGCTGCAGGTGCCGTTCGCGCCGGGCGGCACCACCGACATCGTGGCGCGCGTGATCTCCGAGCCGCTGGGCAAGGCGCTGGGCCAGAGCGTGGTGGTCATCAACAAGGCGGGCGGGGGTGGCATCGTGGGCGCGGCCGAGACGGCGCGTGCCACGCCCGACGGGTACAAGCTGGGCGTGGCCACCGTGTCCAGCACGGCCGCCAACCCGGCCATCAACCCGAAGGTGCCCTACGACCCGGTCAACGACTTCACGCCGATCGTCAACATCGCGGCGACGCCGAACATCATCGCGGTGCACCCGAGCTTCCCGGCCAAGAACTATGCCGAGTTCGTTGCAGAGATCAAGAAGAATCCCGGCAAGTATTCCTATGCTTCCTCGGGCACCGGCGGCATCGGCCACCTGCTGATGGAGCTCTACAAGAGCCTCACCAACACCTTCGTGACCCACATCCCCTACCGCGGCGCCGGTCCGGCGCTGAATGACGTGGTGGCGGGCCAGGTTGCGATCATGTTCGACAACATCCCCTCGGCGCTGCCCTTCATCAAGACCGGCAAGCTGGTGCCCATCGTGGTGTCGGCGCCGCAGCGGCTGAAGGATCTGCCCAACGTGCCGACCTTCAAGGAAGTGGGGCTGGAGCCGGTCAACCGCATGGCCTACTACGGCATCCTCGGGCCCAAGGGCCTGCCCAAGGAGGTGGTGGACAAGATCAACGCCGGCGTGAAGAAGTCGGTGGAAGACCCGGCGGTGCGCAAGCGCATCGAGGACACCGGCTCGCTGATCGTGGCCAACACGCCCGAGCAGTTCGCCGAGCAGATCAAGGCCGAGTACGCGGTCTACAAGCAGGTGGTGGCGAAGCAGAAGCTCACGCTGGACAACTGATCCGTCCGCCTCGACGACGAGCCGCCCGCGCCACGGGCGGCTTTTTTGTTTGTCATCATCGCCCCCATGACCGAGGCCATCGACCCGCCCTTCGCCCTGCCCGAGATCGACGAATTCATCGACGCGCTCTGGCTGGAGGACGGCCTGTCGCAGAACACGCTGGCGGCCTACCGGCGCGACCTCGTGCTGCTGGCGCGATGGCTGCACGCACGGGACGGCCGGGCGCTCGATGCCGCGCTCGAGAGCGATCTGCAGGCCTACATGGGGGCGCGCCTGACGGCCAGGGGCAAGGCCACGTCGGCCAACCGCCGCCTGACCGTGTTCAAGCGCTATTTCCGGTGGGCGGTGCGCGAGCACCGCATCGCTGCCGACCCCAGCCTGAGGCTGGTGCCGGCGAAGCAGTCGCTGCGGGCGATCAAGACGCTGTCCGAGAAGCAGGTGGAGGACCTGCTGGCCGCGCCCGAGGTGGATACGCCGCTGGGCCTGCGCGACCGCGCGATGCTCGAACTCATGTATGCGAGCGGGCTGCGCGTGAGCGAGCTGGTGGCGCTGCGGGTCTTCGAGCTGAGCCTCAACGACGGCGTGCTGCGCGTGCTCGGCAAGGGCAGCAAGGAGCGGCTGGTGCCCTTCGGCGGCGAGGCGCGGCGCTGGATCGAGCGCTACATGCACGAGTCGCGGCCCGCCATCCTGGACGGCCAGCAGACGCCCGACCTGTTCGTCACGGCCCGCGGGGCCGGCATGACGCGGGTGATGTTCTGGATCATCGTCAAGAAGCATGCGCAGGCGGCGGGCATCCACGTGCCGCTGTCGCCGCACACGCTGCGCCATGCCTTCGCCACGCACCTGCTCAACCATGGCGCCGACCTGCGCGCGGTGCAGCTGCTGCTCGGACATGCCGACATCTCGACCACCACCATCTACACGCACGTGGCGCGCGAACGCCTGAAACAACTTCACGCCCAGCACCATCCCCGTGGGTGAGAGAGTGCCAATGCCCCGACGCCGGCAGCCGGGATGGTGTCGCGCCAGAATCGCAGGCTGTCGAAGAACACCCGAGTGCATGAAGGACACATGCCCATGACCTGGACGTTTTCTTTTCGCCTGTGCGCCGCGTTGCCGGCCCTGGTCTGCTGCATGGCGCTGTCGGCCGCCCACGCGCAGTCGGTGCCGAAGACCATCCGGATGGTGGTGGCCTATCCGACCGGCGGCGTCAGCGACCTCGTGGCCCGCGCGCTGGCCGAGAAGCTGGCCGCGCAACTGGGCAGCACGGTGGTGGTCGAGAACAAGGGCGGTGCGAGCGGCACCATCGGCATGGACGCGGTCGCCAAGGCGGCGCCCGACGGCGCCACGCTCGGCTTCTCGGCCATCAGCCCGCTGGTACTGAACCCGCACATCGCCAAGTCGCCCTTCGATCCGCTGAAGGACATTGCGCCGGTGGCGAGCGTCATGTACTCGCCGGTGCTGCTGCTGGCGACGGAAGCCACCGGCACGCGCGATTTCCGCACGCTGCTGGATGATGCGCGTGCCCGCCCTGGCGCGGTGCGCTGGGCCACCTCGGGCCGGGCCTCGCTGGGCCATATCGTGCTGGAGGAACTGCGCAGCGGGGCTGGCGTGGACATCACCCACATCCCCTACAAGGGCGGTGCACAGCAGCTGAACGACGCGCTGGGCGGCCAGTTCGAGATCCTTTCCATCAATCCGGGCCCGGCGCTGGCGCAGCACATCAGCTCCGGCAAGCTTCGCCCGCTGGCGGTGGGGGCGCCCGCGCGCCTGGCGAGCCTGCCGAAGGTGCCGACGCTGGCCGAGCTCGGGTACCCGGCCGCCAATCTCAGCTCCGTGTTCGGCATTTTCGCGCCGGCCAACACGCCCGCCATCCTGATCGCGAAATACAACGTCGAGATCAACAAGGCACTGGAGAGCCCCGACCTGCGCGCGAGGCTGGCTGCCGCCGGCAACGTGCCGACCGGTGGCAGCGCCGATGCCTTCGGCGACGAGATCGCCAGCGAGTACGAGAGCAACGAGCGCATCGTCAAGGCGGCCGGCCTGAAGAGTGATTGAGGGGCGTTGCAAGGTTGGAGAGACTACCTTATAGTAGGTAGATGGCCATTGTTTCCGCCGAATCCCTCAGCACGCGCGAGCAAATCCTGCGCGTCGCGCGCGAGCTGATCCAGACGCGCTCCTACCTGGGCTTCAGCTTCCAGGACGTAGCCGACCAGGTCGGGATCCGCAAGCCCAGCCTGTACCACCATTTCCCGACCAAGGAGGCGCTGGGCATCGAGGTGCTGCGGGCGTCGACGCAGGCCTTCCGCGACTGGACCGGGGCCAAGGTGCGCACGCCGCAGGCCTCGCTTGACGGCTATTTCCGCATGTACCGCGACGGCCTGGGTGCGGGTTCCAGTGTCTGTCCGGCGGGTGCGCTGGCGCCGGGGTGGGAGGTGATCAATGACGACCTGCGCCAGGCGGTGCGTGAGCTGCGCAGCACGCAGGTGCTGTGGCTCACGGGTGTGCTGGGCGCGCTCCTGCCGCAGCGGCAGTCCGCCGTGCCGGTGGGGGAACTGGCCGCCTACGTGTTCGCGGTCTGCCAGGGCGCGCTGCTGTCAGCGCGCATGACGGGCCGGGTGGAGGACTTCGATGAGTGCATCGCCCAGTTGAAGCGGTCGATCGAAGCGTGAGGGACATCGCGTGGCACCTGCGGGTGCCATTTTTTTGAGCCAAAGTATCTACCAATAGGTAGGTAGTTTTTGATCCAGGAGATTTCCATGAAAGCCGTCATTGCCGGATATGCCCGTTCCCCCTTCCACTTTTCCAGGAAGGGCGCCCTTGCCGAAGTGCGGCCCGACACGCTGGCCGCCGAGGTGGTCAAGGGTTTGCTGCAGCGCGCCGATCTCGACCCCGCCCTGCTGGAGGACGTGATCCTCGGCTGTGCCTACCCCGAGGCGGCGCAGGGCAACAACCTCGCGCGCATCGTCGGGCTGCTGGCCGGCCTGCCGCACGAGGTGGGCGGGATGACGGTCAACCGCTTCTGTGGATCGTCCATGCAGGCGGTGCACATCGCGGCGGCCCAGATCGAGGCCGGCATGGGCGAGGCCTTTCTGTGCGTGGGCGTGGAATCGATGACCATGGTGCCGCAGGGCGGCTTCAACTTCTCGCCCAACCCGGAGCTCAAGGCCGACACCGCCACTTACATCTCGATGGGCGAGACGGCCGAGAACGTGGCCGAGCGCTGGAAGGTAAGCCGCACCGACCAGGAGGAACTGGCGGTGCAGTCGCACCGCAAGGCCGCGGCCGCGCGCGAGGGAGGTCGACTGGCCGGCGAGATCGTGCCGATCCGCACGCCGTCCGGCGAGCTGGTCAGCGCCGACGGCTGCATCCGGCCGAGCACCTCGCTGGAGGCGCTGGCCGGCCTGAAGCCGGCCTTCCGGCCGGATGGCGTGGTGACGGCGGGTACCTCCTCGCCGCTGACCGATGGTGCCGCCGCGGTGCTGGTGGCGAGCGACACTTTCGCCTCGCGGCACGGCCTGCAGCCGCTGGCGCGCATCCGCTCCTTCGCGACCGTGGGCGTCGACCCGGCCGTGATGGGCATCGGTCCGATCCCGGCCACGCGCAAAGCGCTGGCGCGCGCCGGGCTGACGGTGGCCGACCTGGACGTGGTCGAGATCAACGAAGCCTTTTCCTCGCAGGCGCTGGCCTGCATCCGTGACCTGGGCCTGGACATGGCCACGGTCAATCTGGACGGCGGCGGCCTGTCCATCGGTCACCCGCTGGGTGCCACCGGCGCGCGCATCACCGGCAAAGCGGCTTCGCTGCTGGTGCGCGAGAAGGGGCGCTATGCGCTCGCCACGCAGTGCATCGGCGGCGGGCAGGGCATCGCCACGGTGCTCGAGCGCATCTGAGCCCTGCGTGCCAAGATCGCAGCTCCCGACGAAAGGAGAAGGCCATGGCTGCCCAGCTGTACCTGGAAGACCTGACGCCCGGCACCCGCTTCACGAGCGGCGAGCATGCGCTCGACGAGGCGCAGATCGTCGCGTTCGCGAAGGCCTACGATCCGCAGCCCTTCCACCTGGACCCCGAGACCGCGAAGAGCACCTTCTTCCAGGGGCTCGCCGCCAGCGGCTGGCACACCGCCGCGATCACCATGCGGCTGCTGGTGGAAAGCGGCCTGCCGCTGGCCGATGGCGTGATCGGCGCCGGCGGCGAGATCGAGTGGCCGCGGCCGACCCGGCCGGGCGACGTGCTGCACGTGGAGAGCGAGGTGCTGGAAGTCATCCCCTCGCGCTCGCAGCCCCATCGCGGCATGGTGGTGGTGCGCAGCGAGACGCTCAACCAGCGTGGCGAGGTCGTGCAGCGCCTGACGCCCAAGCTGCTGGTCTTCAGGCGGCCTTCCGAGACTGTTCCGAAGTAGCGGGTGAGGAAAGGGCGTCCAGCTCTTCCTCGGTGAAGCCCGCACGTGCGCGGGCTTCGAGGTTGAAGGGCGCGCGCAGCCTCGGCGCCTCGTAGCGCCTGTAGAGCACCCGGTAGTGCGCGATCGGGTCCTGCCCGTCGCGCTCGCAGAGCCAGCGATACCAGTGGTTACCGATGGCCACGTGGCCGATCTCGTCGCGCAGGATGATGTCGAGGATGTTGCAGGCCTTCATCGCGTCCGGCGTGGCCACGCGTCGCAGCTTGGCCTGGATCAGCGGCGTCGCATCCAGGCCGCGTGCTTCCAGCGTGCGCGGCACCAGCGCCATGCGGGCCAGTACGTCGTGGCGGGTCTTCTCGCACATGGACCACAGGCCGTCATGGCCCGTGAAGTCGCCATAGCGCCACCCCATGCCCTGCAGATGCGCGTGCAGAAGGGTGAAATGCTGTGCTTCCTCGTCGGCCACGCGCAGCCAGTCGCGGTAGTAGGCCTCGGGCATGCCATCGAAGCGCCAGGCGGCGTCCAGCGCGAGGTTGATGGCGTTGAATTCGATGTGGCAGATCGAGTGGACCAGGGCCGCGCGGCCCTCGGCCGTGAAGGGCGAGCGCTTTTCCACCGCGGTGGCGGCCACGCGCAGCGGGCGTTCCGGCCGGCCGGGGACGCCGGCCTCGTCGCCGTCGACACGCACCGGCTCGGCAGGCGCCGGATGCACGCGCATGCGCGCGGCGGCGGCCTGGGTGGCCGCCACCTTGGCATCCGGTTCGGTGAGGCGCAGCGCGGCCAGGGCGTCGAGGCGAGGGTGCTGCATCCCTACAATTCTAGTTTTCCCCACTCAGCAGCAGGAGCAAGGCGATGGCCCTCTACGAACTCGACGGCGTGGCGCCGCAACTCGGCCCCGGCGCCTATGTCGCCGACAGCGCGCAGGTCATCGGCAGCGTGATCATGGGCGAGAACGCCAGCATCTGGTTCGGCGTGGTGGCGCGCGGCGACAGCGACACGCTGACCATCGGGCGCAACAGCAACATCCAGGACCTGTCCATGCTGCACGCGGACGCGGGCGTTCCGCTCACCATCGGCGAGAACGTGACCGTGGGCCACCAGGTCGTGCTGCACGGCTGCACCGTGGGCGACAACTCGCTGATCGGGATCGGCGCGGTGGTCTTGAATAAGGCCCGGATCGGCCGCAATTGCATCGTCGGTGCCGGCAGCGTCGTGACCGAGGGCAAGGAGTTTCCCGACAACTCGCTGATCATCGGCGCGCCGGCCAAAGTGGTGCGCACGCTCGACGAGGCCGCCGCCGAAAAGCTCCGGCACAACGCCGAGCACTATGTGAACAACGGCCGTCGCTTCGCGAAGGGCCTGAAAAAGATAGGTTGATGCCTTGAGCGAGTTGCACAAGTTCCTGTTCGACGGTCTGCCGGTGCGCGGCATGATCGTGCGCCTGACCGACGCCTGGCAGGAGATCCTGGCACGGCGCGCGTCGAACACGGGCACGGGTGCTTATCCCGCGCCGGTGGCCGAACTCCTGGGTGAGATGACGGCGGCCGCCACGCTGATGCAGGCCAACATCAAGTTCAACGGTGCGCTGATCCTGCAGATCTTCGGCGATGGGCCGGTCAAGGTGGCGGTGGCCGAGGTCAAGCCCGACCTCAGCCTGCGCGCCACCGCCAAGGTGCTGGGCGAGATCCCGGCCGATGCCCACCTGTCCGAGATGGTCAATGCCGGTGGCAAGGGCCGCTGCGCGATCACCCTCGACCCCAAGGACAAGCTGCCGGGGCAGCAGCCCTACCAGGGCGTGGTGCCGCTGGCCGACGGGGAGGGCCGCAAGCTCGAACGCCTGAGTGAGGTGCTGCAGCACTACATGCTGCAGAGCGAGCAGCTCGACACCGCGCTGGTGCTGGCTGCGGACGACCAGGTCGCGGCCGGTCTGCTGATCCAGCGCCTGCCGGTCAAGGGCGAGGCCAATCTCGAGGGCACGGGCCGCGGCACGGGCGACCCGATCCACGTGGACCAGATCGGCCACAACGAGGACTACAACCGCATCGCCATCCTCGCGTCCAGCCTGACGCGCGAGGAACTGCTCACGCTGGATGTCGAGACAATTCTGCGCCGCTTGTTCTGGGAGGAGAAGCTGTTGCGCTTTGAGCCTCAGGCGGGGATGCTGGGCCCGCATTTCGCCTGCACCTGTGGGCGCGAGCGCGTCGCGCAGATGATCCGCGGGCTGGGCCAGGAAGAGGCCGAGTCCATCCTGGTGGAGCGTGGCGACATCGAGGTGGGCTGCGACTTCTGCGGCAAGCAGTACCGCTTCGATGCGGTCGATACGGCCCAGCTCTTCACCTCGCCGGGCGATCAACAGCCGGCCAGCCCCGTGATGCAGTAGCGTCTTGGCGCCTCGACGCTCAGCGCGAGGCGCCGGACCGGAAGTCGCCGAAGCGGATGTCGGGTGCGCTGGTGTTGTGGCGCGAGGGGATGCTGCGGCCGAAGCGCACATCCGCCGCCTCGAGCTTCGAGACTTCGGGCAGGGCGCGTGTCCGCGGCGCGGCATCCGGCGTCGTCTTCCACCAGACCTCGCTCATGTCGGCGTTGTCGGGCTCGACGTACATGGAGCGCAGCACCGCGAAGCGCGCGCCCTGCCGGCGTCCGGGCTTGAGGCTGACGTCGAGCGTCGTGCGTGCCTCGCTGACCTCGCGCACGTCGACCCGGGCCTGGCCGCCGTTCGCGAACTTCAGCGTGAAGCGCAGCGGCTGCGTGTCGATCGCGATCGACGTGATGGTCGCCACCGGCCTGCCTGCCTGCTCGACGGGACCCATCACGAAGGACGAGCCGTACACGCCGTCGCCGAAGCGCGGGGCCGGCAGCGGCTTGAGGCGCCAATAGCCGTCGGAGGGATACATCACCAGCGCTTCCAGCGGCTTGGCGCCGGTCTTGTCGAAGAGCTGGATCATGTGGAAGCCCCGGTCGCGGCGGCCGTCGATCCGCACCGGCACGCGCTGCGGGCGCCAGAAGGAAGGCAGGGTGATGCCGACGATCTGCCAGCGCGGACCGTCATGCAGCACCGCGCGCCGTTCCTTGAAGGTGTAGCGCGGGTCCGTCGGGTGCGCGCCGCCGTCGAAGTTGCAATTGGAGAAGTCGGGCGCCGTGCGGTCCTGCTCGATGGAAGCGAGGTAGGCCGGCGGCAGCGCCTCCACGCGGAAGCGGCGGATGGCGGCGCCGGCCAGGTTCAGCGAGACGTTGTCTTCCTCGGCGCAGCGGGTCGGGTGGGTTTCGTTCTCGATGGTGGCCCGCGCCGGCGCGGCCGAGGCGGTGATGCAGGCGAGGCCAAGCAAGGCCGGGGCGACGAGGGAGCGGTGCATTCGGTTCCTGGTGGGATGAAGCGCTTCCGGCGCTCAGCGGCGCTGAGCCAGGAGCTCGGTGAAGAGGCGATGCTCGCAGGTCGGGTCGGAGCACTTGTCACAGGCCCAGGACCATGTGGCGTTGGCCTCGGGAGGCGCACTGCCGCGGTCATCGGAATCCGCCGGGGCGCCAATCGCGTTCCAGGCATTGGCCAGTTGCTCTGCGCCGTCGCCGTGCACGACCGCAAAGCCCAGTTTCGCGCCGATCAGCGCTGCCCGTAGCGCGTCATCGACCGGCGTCGGCGAGGCCGATGCAACCAGCAGGATCAGGGCGTTGCGATACGCCTCGAGCGCAAGTGCATGGGGCGAGCGTTCCGACAGAGGTGCGACCACGAGCGTGGCGGCGACGCCGCGCTGTTCGAGCCGCTGCGACAGCGCTTCGGCGAGGACGGCCTTGCCGCTGTTGTCTGCGCCGAAAAGCGCGATCACTCGCACGAGGGCAGCCCTCAGCGCGTGATCTGTACGAACACTTCGTTGGGCTTGACCATGCCCAGCTCCTGGCGGGCCCGCTCCTCGACCATCTCCAGCCCTTCCTTGAGGTCGTTGACTTCGGAGTGGAGCCGCTCGTTGGCCAGCGCCGCCTTGGCGTTGGCGTCCTTCTGCTCGGCCAGCTTGTCCTTGAGCTGCGCGACGTCGCGCACGCTGCCGCGCCCGGTCCACAGCTGCCACTGGAGGATCAGCAGCAGCAGGACCAGGATGATCGGAACGATGCGCGAGCGCATGGTGCGCTGTCCGGCGGGTCAGCGCAGGTTGTAGAAGGCGGCGCGTCCGGGGTAGCTGGCGACGTCGCCGAGGTCTTCCTCGATGCGCAGCAGCTGGTTGTACTTGGCGATGCGGTCCGAGCGCGAGAGCGAGCCGGTCTTGATCTGGCCGGCATTGGTGCCCACCGCGATGTCGGCGATGGTGGAGTCCTCGGTCTCGCCCGAGCGGTGGCTGATCACGGCGGTGTAGCCCGCGCGCTTGGCCATCTCGATCGCGGCGAAGGTCTCGGTCAGCGTGCCGATCTGGTTGATCTTGATCAGGATCGAGTTGGCGATGCCCTTCTCGATGCCTTCCTGCAGGATCTTGGTATTGGTGACGAAGAGGTCGTCGCCCACCAGCTGCACGCGCTTGCCGAGGCGTTCGGTCAGCAGCTTCCAGCCGTCCCAGTCGCCTTCGTGCATGCCGTCCTCGATGCTGATGATCGGGTACTTGTCGACCCAGGTCGCCAGCATGTCGGCCCAGTTGCCGGCCGACAGGGTGAGGTTCTCGCCGGCGAGAACGTACTGGCCGTCCTTGTAGAACTCGCTGGCGGCGCAGTCCAGGCCCAGCGCGATCTGCGTGCCGGCGGCGTAGCCGGCCTTGTCGATGGCTTCCAGGATCAGCTGGATCGCGGCCTCGTGGTTCTCCACGCTGGGCGCGAAGCCGCCTTCGTCGCCGACGGCGGTGCTGATGCCGCGGTCGTTCAGGATCTTCTTGAGGGCATGGAAGACCTCGGCGCCGTAGCGCACCGCCTCGCGCAGGCTGGGCGCGCCCACGGGGATGATCATGAACTCCTGCAGGTCCAGGCTGTTGTTGGCATGCGCGCCACCGTTGATGACGTTCATCATCGGCACCGGCAGCTGCATGCCGCCCATGCCGCCGAAGTAGCGGTACAGCGGCAGCCCCGATTCCTCGGCCGCGGCGCGGGCCACGGCCATGGAGACGGCCAGCGTCGCGTTGGCGCCCAGGCGCGCCTTGTTGTCGCTGCCGTCGAGGTCGATCAGCGTGCGGTCCAGGAAGGCCTGCTCGCTGGCGTCCAGGCCCAGCACGGCCTCGGAGATCTCGGTGTTGATGTTCTCCACCGCCTTCAGCACGCCCTTGCCCAGGTAGCGGCCCTTGTCGCCGTCGCGCAGCTCGATGGCCTCGCGCGAGCCGGTGGACGCGCCCGATGGGACGGCGGCGCGGCCCATGGTGCCCGATTCGAGCAGCACGTCGCATTCGACGGTGGGGTTGCCGCGGCTGTCGAGGATCTCGCGCCCGACGATGTCAACGATTGCACTCATTCTTGCTTTGCTCCAGATATCAAAACTTGCTTGCTTGGCCTTCGTCGCGGCAGCGCTTACACGCCCTCTACGACGATCATGCGCATGATCGCAGCTCCGGCACGTGCTTCGCGTGCCTTTCCATATTCCGGCGAGGCATTAAACTTATTCGCCGCCTCCAAGCTTGGGAACTTCAGCACCACCAGTCGCTGCGGATGCCAGTCGCCTTCCAGCACCTCGACCTTGCCGCCGCGCACGCAGACTTCGGCGTTGTGCGCCTTCATGGCTTCGGAAGACCATTTCTTGTACTCCTCGTACTGCGTCGGATTTGTGACTTCGACGTTCGCGATGATGTAGGCGCTGGTCATGCTTGAAAACTGTCCTCTAGGAATGCGTTCTTCTTTGTGACGGTGTCGAGCGCCAGCAGCGTCTCGAGCAGCGCTTTCATGTGCTTGAGCGGCACGGCATTGGGTCCGTCGCTCAGGGCCTTGGCCGGATCCGGGTGCGTTTCCATGAACAGCCCCGCCACGCCCACCGCGACCGCGGCCCGCGACAGCACCGGCACCATCTCGCGCTGACCGCCCGAGCTGGTGCCCTGGCCGCCTGGCAGCTGCACCGAGTGCGTGGCATCGAAGACCACCGGCGCGCCGGTCTCACGCATGATCGCGAGCGAGCGCATGTCCGACACCAGGTTGTTGTAGCCGAAGCTGGCGCCGCGTTCGCAGGCCATGAAACTGTCCTCGGGAAGGCCCTTTTCCTTGGCGGCCGCGCGCGCCTTGTCGATCACGTTCTTCATGTCGTGCGGCGCGAGAAACTGGCCCTTCTTGATGTTGACCGGCTTGCCCGACTGCGCCGCGGCGCGGATGAAGTCGGTCTGGCGGCACAGGAAGGCGGGGGTCTGCAGCACGTCGACCACCTGGGCGGCGGCCGTGATGTCCTCTTCGGTGTGCACGTCGGTCAACACCGGCAGGGCGAGTTCGCGCTTGACCTTGGCCAGGATCTCCAGGCCCTTGTCCCGCCCCGGGCCGCGAAAGCTCGTGCCCGAGGAGCGGTTGGCCTTGTCGAAGCTGCTCTTGAAGATGAAGGGAATGCCGAGCGAAGAAGTGATCTCCTTCAGCGTGCCAGCGGTGTCCATCTGGAGCTGTTCGGATTCGACCACGCAGGGCCCGGCGATCAGGAAGAAGGGCTTGTCCAGCCCGATGTCGAATCCGCTGAGCTTCATAGATCCCCCCACGCTTGCCACTTCGTGTGCTGCGCTGCCCCCGAGGGAGCCTTGGCGGCTTGGAGCGGTCCTGCGCCGCTCATGCCACCACCTTCAATGCCTGCTTGTCCGTGCCCTGGTGTTCGAGTGCTGCCTTGATGAAGGCGTTGAACAGCGGGTGACCCCCCCACGGCGTGGACTTGAACTCGGGGTGGAACTGCACGCCGATGAACCAGGGGTGCACGTCCTGGGGCAGCTCGACGATCTCGGTCAGGTGCTCGCGCTGCGTGAGCGCCGAGATCACCAGCCCGGCGCTGCGCAGCTGGTCGAGGTAGTTGACGTTGGCCTCGTAGCGATGGCGATGGCGCTCGGTCACGACGTCGCCGTAGATGCTGTGGGCCAGCGTACCCGGCGCGACGTCGGAGCTCTGCGCGCCCAGGCGCATGGTCCCGCCGAGGTCGGACTTCGCATCGCGCTGCTTGATGGTGCCGTCGTGGTCCTTCCACTCGGTGATCAGCGCGATCACGGGGCAGCTGGTGTCGGGGTCGAACTCGGTGCTGTTGGCGTTCTTCAGGCCCGCCACGTTGCGCGCGTACTCGATGGTCGCGACCTGCATCCCCAGGCAGATGCCGAGGTAGGGCACCTTGCTCTCGCGGGCGAAGCGCGCTGCCGAGATCTTGCCCTCGACGCCGCGCTGGCCGAAGCCGCCGGGCACGAGGATGGCGTCGTACTTGCCGAGCCTGGCCACGTCCTGAGGGGAGATGGTCTCGGAGTCGACGTAGTCGATCTTCACGCGGGCGTGGTTCTTCATGCCGGCGTGGCGCAGCGCCTCGTTGAGCGACTTGTAGCTGTCGGACAGGTCGACGTATTTGCCGACCATCGCGATGCTCACTTCCTTTTGCGGATGCTCGACCTCGTAGACCAGGTCGTCCCAGCGGCGCAGGTTGGCCGGCGGCGTGTTGACGCGCAGCTTGTCGCAAATCAGGCCGTCCAGGCCCTGCTCGTGCAGCATGCGCGGCACCTTGTAGATGGTGTCCACGTCCCACATCGAGATCACGCCCCACTCGGGCACGTTGGAGAACAGCGAGATCTTGGCGCGTTCGTCGTCGGGGATGGGGCGGTCGGCGCGGCACAGCAGCGCGTCGGCCTGGATTCCGATCTCGCGCAGCTTCTGCGCCGTGTGCTGGGTGGGCTTGGTCTTGAGCTCGCCGGCCGCGGCGATCCAGGGCACGTAGCTCAGGTGCACGAAGGCCGAGTTGTTGGGGCCCATGCGCAGGCTCATCTGGCGCGCGGCCTCCAGGAAGGGCAGGGACTCGATGTCGCCCACCGTGCCGCCGATCTCGACGATCGCCACGTCCACTTCGTGCGGCGTGCCGATGCCGGCGCCGCGCTTGACGAATTCCTGGATCTCGTTGGTGATGTGCGGTATCACCTGCACCGTCTTGCCCAGGTAGTCGCCGCGGCGCTCCTTCTCGAGCACGGACTTGTAGATCTGGCCGGTGGTGAAGTTGTTGGCCCGGCGCATGCGCGTCGTGATGAAGCGCTCGTAGTGGCCCAGGTCGAGGTCGGTTTCGGCGCCGTCGTCGGTGACGAAGACCTCGCCGTGCTGGAACGGCGACATCGTGCCGGGGTCGACGTTGATGTAGGGGTCCAGCTTGATAAGGGTGACTTTGAGGCCGCGCGATTCGAGGAGCGCAGCCAGGGAGGCGGAGGCGATTCCCTTGCCGAGGGAGGACACCACACCACCGGTGACGAAGACGAATTTGGTCATGCCATGTTCCGGACCTGCGGGTCCGGGCAGTGGGAAATTGGAATTATAGGTGGGGCTCCATGGCCTCGAAGGCGAAGGGGCACCCTGCGGGTGTGGGGCTGATACATTGCCGGCTTATGCAAGACCTCGCCGGCAAACACATCGTCATGGGCCTCACCGGGGGCATCGCCTGCTACAAGTCGGCCGAGCTGTGCCGGCTGCTGGTGAAAGGCGGCGCGACCGTCCAGGTCGTGATGACCGAGGCGGCGACCCAGTTCATGACGCCGGTGACCATGCAGGCGCTGTCGGGCAGGCCGGTCTACCTGTCGCAATGGGATGCGCGCGAGCCCAACAACATGCCGCACATCAACCTGAGCCGGGAGGCCGACGCGATCGTGCTGGCGCCGGCCAGCGCGGACTTCATCGCCCGGCTGGTGCAGGGCCGCTCCGACGAGCTGCTGAGCCTGCTGTGCCTGGCGCGACCGATCGACCGGGTGCCGCTCCTGATCGCGCCGGCCATGAACCGCGAGATGTGGGTGCACCCCGCCACCCAGCGCAACCTGCGGCAGGTGGATGCCGACGGCGCCCGCGTGCTGGGCGTGGGCAACGGCTGGCAGGCCTGCGGCGAGACCGGCGATGGCCGAATGCTCGAGCCCGAGCAGCTCTACCAGGAGATCGTGGCCCGGTTCCAGCCCAAGGTACTGGCGGGGCGGCAGGTGGTGGTCACGGCCGGGCCGACCTTCGAGGCGATGGACCCGATCCGCGGCATCACCAACCATTCCTCGGGCAAGATGGGCTTCGCGATCGCGCGTGCGGCGCGCGAGGCGGGGGCCGACGTCACGCTGGTGGCGGGGCCGGTGCACCTTCCCACGCCGCGCGGCGTCGTCCGCATCGACGTGCAGTCGGCCCGGCAGATGCTGGAGGCCAGCCTGCAGGCCACGCAGAATGCATCGATCTTCGTCGCCACGGCGGCGGTGGCCGACTGGCGGCCCGCCGCGCAAAGCGAGCACAAGATCAAGAAGGACGGCAGCGGCCAGGTGCCGGTGCTGCACTTCGTGGAGAACCCCGACATCCTGCTCACCGTGGCGCAGAGCGAGCGCGCCCGTGCGGGCAGGCTCTTCTGCGTGGGTTTCGCCGCCGAGAGCGAGAACCTGGTCGCGCATGCGCGCGCCAAGCGCGAGCGCAAGGGGATTCCGCTTCTGGTCGGCAACATCGGCCCCCTGACCTTCGGGCAGGATGACAACAGTCTGCTGCTGGTCGATGCGCAGGGCGAACGCGAGCTGCCCCGGGCGCCCAAGCTCGCGCTGGCGCGTGAGCTGGTGGCCGAGATCGCGGCGCGGCTGCCCGGGAGTGCCTGATTGGACCATCAGCAATGGAACACGCCGCCGAACGGCGATTTCGCGCGCTATGTCGAGCAACTGAGCGCGCGGGCGGCCCAGTCCCGGAGGCCGGGGCAGGAGGGTGACCACCAGCTCGACGTCGGCATGACGCCAGCGCCAGAGGTCCAGGCCCAGCCCGGGGCCGTGCCAGGGATGCAGGCGCCGGTGCGTCCGGCGGCAGCCGTCGCGGGCCTGGGCCGCAACCTGATCAAGGGCCTGGCCCTGGCGTGGCTTCTGGTGCTGGTCGTGCTGCTGGCGGCCGGCGCGCCCCTGAGCATCGTGATCCTGTTGTTCGGCGGCGGCCTCTGGCTGGCCCACAAGCTGCGCCGCGTGCTGCTGCCGCCGGGCATCGAGAACTGGAAGCAATGGCTGGAAGAAGCCGCGAAGAAGCAGCAACAGTTGCAGCAACAACGAAAGAACCATTCCAAGTGAAAGTCGACGTCCGAATCCTCGATCCCCGCATGCAGGACCAGTTGCCTGCCTACGCGACCCCCGGCAGTGCCGGCCTGGACCTGCGCGCCTGCCTCGACGAGCCCGTCGCGCTCGCGCCCAACGGCTGGCAACTGGTGGGCACCGGCATCGCCATCCACCTGGCGGACCCGGGTTACGCCGCGCTGATCCTGCCGCGCTCGGGGCTGGGCCACAAGCACGGCATCGTGCTGGGCAACCTGGTGGGCCTGATCGACAGCGACTACCAGGGCGAGCTGAAGATCAGCGCCTGGAACCGCAGCGACACCCCGTTCGTGCTGCAGCCGATGGAGCGGCTGGCTCAGCTGGTGATCGTGCCGGTGGTCCAGGCGCAGTTCCGGGTGGTGGCCGAATTCCCGCCCAGCGAACGCGGCGAAGGCGGCTACGGGTCCACCGGCAAGCATTGATATCGAACCCGAAACGCCGCCTGTAGGCCCCCTCCTGCGGGGCCTCCGGTGTGTTGCTCACAGGTAAAGATCGGGAACCGGCAACGGGTGCTTCGCGTCGAAGATTTCAACATGGGGTCCCTGGTCATCTGGGCCGGCGCGCAGCGCGTTAGTGGGGCACATGGAGAGCGCGTCCCCGCGCCGAGCCTGTTACGAGGAGTACACACACCATGAAAATCCCGACTCGTCCTTTCGCCATTGGCGCTTCCGTTCTCGCGCTGGCCGCGCTGAACGCCTGCGTGGCACCCCAGCCGGTCTACCAGACCTCGCGCTACCCCTACCAGCCCACTTATCCGGTGAGCCAATCCGCCTACGTGGAATACGGCCACGTCGCCAACATCGAGGTGATCCGCAGCCAGACCTCCGGCGCCGGCACCTCGGGCGGCGGTGCGGTGGCCGGCGGCGTGATCGGCGGGGTGGTCGGCAACCAGATTGGCCATGGCAGCGGACGGGCCGCCGCCACGGCCCTCGGCGTGATCGGCGGCGCCCTGCTGGGCAACAGCGTGGAGGCGAATGCGAATGCGCCGCGCGTCTACGAAAGCTACCGCGTCTCGATCCAGACCGACAACGGCGCCTACCGTTCGTTTGACGTGCCGAGCCCGGGCGACCTGCGCATCGGCGATCGCGTGCGCATCGACGGCGGACAGATCTCTCGCTTCTGAACGGCGAGTGCCAGAAAAAAGCCGGGCATTGCCCGGCTTTTTCGTTGTCGATGCCGCTCAGTGCAGCGTGTCATTGCCCGGCGCCATCGTGGATACCTTGAAGAATCCCGTGCCGGCCGTGCCGCGGCCGATCTCCTCTTCAGTGGCTTCGCGAACGGATCGCACCGTCAGATCCAGCCGCAGCGCGATGCCGGCCAGCGGATGGTTGCCATCGAGCACCAAGTGCTCCGGATAGATCTCGCTCACGGTGTAGATCGTGTCCTTGGGCATGTCGGCGTTCACGCCCGCCGGTAGCGCGGCGCCGTCGAAGGTCATGCCTTCCTCGACGCCCTCGGGGAAGAGCGAGCGCGGCTCCAGGAAGAGCAACTGGTCGTTGAAGTCGCCGAAGGCCTGCTCCGGCTCCAGCTGGATCTGCACGCGCGCACCCGGCCCGTGACCCATCAGGGCGGCTTCGATCGCGACGAAGAGGTCGTCGCCGCCGACCAGGAACTCGACCGGTTCCTCGAGCACGTCCAGCACGTCGCCGAGGGTGTCCTTGAGCGTCCAGGTCAGGCCGACCACGCATTGTTCAGTGATTTCCATACGAGAATTCTCCCATGGAGATCGATCGACCGATGGCTTTGCTGGGTGGCCTCAGCGCCTCGCAATTCATGCGGCGGCACTGGCAGAAGAAGCCCCTGCTGATACGCCGGGCCATTCCCGACATGGTGCCGCTGCTCGCACGCGAGGAGCTGTTCTCGCTGGCCGGCCGCGAGGAGGTGGAGTCGCGGCTGATCCGGCACGGCAAGACGGGTTGGACGCTCAGGCACGGGCCGCTCCCACGCCGAGCCCTGCCTTCGCCGAAGCAGCCTGCCTGGACCCTGCTGGTCCAGGGGGTGGACCTGCACCACCAAGGCGTGCATGAACTGTTGCAGCAGTTTCGTTTCGTGCCCGATGCGCGGCTTGACGACCTGATGATCAGCTACGCCGGCGACGGAGGCGGCGTCGGCCCGCACTTCGACAGCTACGACGTGTTCCTGCTGCAGGCACAGGGGCGTCGGCGCTGGTCCATCGGCAGGCAGCGCGACCTGCGCCTGGAGCCCGGCCTGCCGCTCAAGATCCTGGCGCACTTCGAGCCCGAGCAGAGCTTCGTACTCGAGCCTGGCGACATGCTCTACCTGCCGCCGCGCTACGCGCACGACGGCGTGGCGGAGGGTGGCGATTGCATGACCTATTCGATCGGCCTGCGCGCACCGGCGGCCGCCCCGCTGGGCGCTGACCTGCTGGCCCGCATCGCGGAGGCCCAGGCCGAGGCCCTGCAGGACGCGCCGCCGGGCGCGGCCGTCCACTACCGCGACCCGGCGCAATCGGCCGTGTCCGGCCCGGCCGAGATGCCGGCCGCGCTGCAGAACTTCGCGCGCGAGGCCGTGCTCGCCGCGCTGCGCGATCCCGATGCGATCGCCCGGGCGCTCGGCGAATCGATGACCGAGCCCAAGCCCACCGTCTGGTTCGAGCAGGGCGCGGCACCTGCCGAGCTCCACGGCGTGGCGCTGGACCGCCGCACGCGCATGCTCTACGACGCGCGCCATCTCTACATCAACGGCGAGAGCTTCCGCGCCTCGGGCCGCGATGCGCGGCTCATGCGCCGCCTGGCGGACCAGCGTGCGCTGGACGCGCGTGATCTCGCCGCGGCGAGCGAGGACGCGCGCGCGCTCCTGGAGGACTGGTGCGAAGCGGGGTGGCTGCATGCCGAATGACGAATCCGTGGCCGATGGACTGCCCGATGGGGCCTTCGACGGACGCCGTGCCTTCGAGGCACACGTGCACGCCGCGCTGGCCGCCGCCGCGCGCGAGAACTGGCGCGAGATCGTGTTGGCGGATGCCGACTTCGCCGACTGGCCGCTGGGCGAACGGGCGACGGCCGAGGCCCTGCAGGCCTGGTCGGGCGCCGGCCGCGGTTTCGTGATGCTGGCGCAGCGCTTCGACGTATTCGAGCGCGAGCATGCGCGTTTCGTGCACTGGCGCCGGATGTGGAGCCACATCATCGACTGCCGGGCCTGCGACGGACCGGGACTGCCGCAGGTGCCTAGCGGCATCTGGACGTCGGGCTGGTTCCTCTCGCGCATCGATGCGCAGCGCGTGCGCGGTGTCTGCGGCCGTGACCCGGGGGGCCGCCGTGCATTGCGCGAACGCCTGGAAGAGTGCCTCCGCCACGCGAGGCCCGCATTTCCGGCAACGACATTGGGCTTGTAAGCCAATGCCGCGAATCGCAAGGGAAGAGGCTGTGCAGTCAGGGTAGAGGTCTAGAATTTTTTCTTTGAGACCTTCGTCCAGATCAAAGGAGCCCTGTAATGAGAAAGTCCGTCCTGCTCGCCTCGTTGACCGTTGCTGTGGCGCTCGCTGCCTGCGGCAAGAAGGAGGAGGCCGCGCCGGCCGTCGTGACCCCACCGCCTGCTGCCGTCACGCCCGCACCGGCACCCGCACCTGCTGCGCCCGATACGTCGTCTGCGGCACCTGCTCCATCGCCCGGCGCGCAGTCGGCGCTGGACGCGGCGAACGCTGCCACCGATGCGGCCAAGAAGAAGGAAGAGACCAAGCAGTAATCTGCGAAGCCCGAAGGCCGCCCTCGCGAGGGCGGCTTTTTTCATTGCAGGTTCACTGCAATGCAAGCCACGGCGACCCCTCGGCCGCGGTCGCGGTCAGCATCTCGTCCTCAGCGGCGCAAAGCGCTTCGGCCATCGCACGGCGGACAATCTCGGGCCGGTTGTTCTGCAGGCTCAGGTGTGCGGCCAGCACGTGCCGCATGCCCCCATGGTGCAGTGCGCGCGCGATCGCTGCAGCCGCATCGTTCGACAGGTGCCCGTAGTCGCCGCCGACGCGGCGCTTGAGGACATAGGGGTAGGCCGAACGCGACAGCATCTCGCTGTCGTGGTTGAACTCGAGCATGAGTGCATCGAGTGTCGCGAGGCGGGACAGCACGTATGGCGTCGCATGCCCGAGATCCGTCAGCACCCCCAGGCTGTGCGCGCCGTCGCTCAGACGCAGCTGCAGCGGCTCGCGCGCATCGTGCGGCACGGTGAAGGGCTGGATGAGCAGATCGCCGACCACGATGTCCACGCCATCGCGCGCGAAATGCACGCGCCCTTCGAAATTGCGTTCGCCGTTGGCCCGCCAGGTGCCTTCGCTCATCCAGACCGGAATGCGTTCTCGTCGCGACAGCGCACGCGCGCAACCGATGTGGTCGCCATGCTCGTGGGTGATGAAGACCGCATCGATGTCGCAGGCCGCAAGCCCTGCGCCTGCGAGGCGCACGTCCAACTGCTTGAGCGCGAAACCGCAATCGATCAGGAGCCGCGAGACGCGGCCCCCGCTGGTCGCCTCGACCAGCGTGGCGTTCCCGGTGCTGCCGCTGCCCAGACTGCGAAAACGCAGCATGCCCGGGCGGCGCTCAGCGCAGGTCGTCCGCGATGACCTGGACGATGCGCTGCGCGTTCGCGGACGTTTCCGCTGCGCCGCTGTCGCTCTGCACCGACACCGTGCTCGCCTCGCCCTGGCCCTTGACCAGGATGCGGTACTTCAGCGGCGCCTCGGTCTTGCTGGAGCTGAACATCTTGGCGAAGAAGCCCGGCTCCTTCTTGTCGGGGTTGGGCGCCACGTAGCGCACGAAATAGACGCCGGCGGCGCGGTCGCGGTCCTCGACGGTGAAGCCGGTGCGGTCCAGCGCCAGGCCAACGCGGCGCCATGCGCGGTCGAAGTTCTCATTGATCTGGACCACAGGCTGGCCCTCGACGGTGGCCACCCGGGCCGTGCGTGCCGGCGCGGTGGTTTGCGCGATCAGCTTCGACTGCTCCTGCGAGACGCCCAGCTTCACCATCAGGCGGCGCAGGAATTCGGTCTCCAGCTCGGGATCGCTGGGGCGCGGCTGCCAGACGGTCTGGTCCTGGCGCGCGTTGTTGTAGACCTCCTGCATGCCGCGGTGGCTGACGAAGATCTCGGTGCCGCCGCTGGCGTTGCGCTCGATGCGGGTGCGGAAGCGGTCGAGCTCGCCGGTGGAGTAGATCGCGTCGACCAGCTTGCCCAACGTGCCGCGGATGATGTCCTGCGGCAGCTTGGCGCGGTTCTCTGCCCAGTCGGTTTCCATGATGCCGAGGTTGCGCTGGTCGGTGGTCAGCAGGAAGCCGTTCTCCTGCCAGAAATCCTTCACCGGCTCCCAGAGCTGGTCAGCCGGGCGGTTGACCACGATCCAGCGCTGCGTGCCCGAGCGCTCCATCCGCACGTCGCCCATGTTGAGCACCGCCGTAGGAATGCCCGGTGCGTTCGCGACGCCGGCCTGGTAGGCATTGGCCGAGACCGCGTTGCCGGGGATGGCGTAGCGGTTCTCGCGCGACAGCTGGGTCAGGTCGGGCGGGACCTCGAGCGAAGGGGCCTTGCCGGCGCTCTTGTAGTCGATCTTGTCGCTCTCGAGGACCGAGCAGGCGGCGAGGCTGGCGACCAGGGCCAGCAGTGCAAGTCGCGGAATGGTTTTCAACGTCGTCTTCCTAGGGGGATGTTTGGCGCAATCGTCGGGCCGCAGCGCCGTCCATCAGAGCGCCGGCCTTGCAAAAGGTTTGCCGGAGTTCGTGTACGGCAGGTAAAGATGAAGAAGGTCAGTCCTTGAGCAGGCCGCTGGCACGCAGGGCGGATTCGACCACGGGGCGGGCGGACTCGGCGAGTTCGGTCAGCGGCAGCCGCAGCGCCCCGCCGCACAGGCCCATGCGGGCCATGGCCCACTTCACCGGGATGGGATTGGGCTCGACGAACAGGTGACGGTGCAGCGGCATCAGCTCGAACTGGATCTGCATCGCACGCTTCACGTCACCGGCGATGGCCGCCACGCACAGCTCGTGCATCTTGCGTGGTGCCACGTTGGCCGTGACGCTGATGTTGCCCTGGCCGCCGCACAGCATCAGGGCCACCGCGGTCGGGTCGTCGCCGGAATAGACGGCGAAGTGCTTCGGCACGTCGCGGATCAGCCACTGGGCGCGCTCGATGTTGCCGGTGGCCTCCTTGATGCCCACGATGCCGGGCATCTGCGCCAGGCGCAGCACCGTGTCGTGCGCCATATCGGCGACCGTGCGGCCGGGCACGTTGTAGAGCACGATGGGCAGGTCGCCCACCGCCTCGGCGATGGCCTTGAAGTGCCGGTACTGGCCTTCCTGCGTGGGCTTGTTGTAGTAGGGCACCACCTGCAGCTGCGAATCGGCGCCCACGCCCTTGGCGAACTTGGCGAGCTCGATCGCTTCCTGGGTGGAGTTGGCGCCGCAGCCGGCCATCACGGGCACGCGGCCCCGGGCCTGTTCGACGGAGACGCGGATGATCTCGCAGTGCTCCTCGACGTCGACCGTGGGGGATTCCCCGGTGGTGCCGACCACGCCGAGGCAGTCGGTGCCTTCGTCGATGTGCCAATCGATCAGCCGGCGCAAGGCGGGATAGTCGACGCTGCCGTCGTCGTGCATCGGCGTGACGAGCGCGACGATGCTGCCTGTCAGTTGCTCCAAGGGGGTCTCTTCGTAGGTTGCCGGAAAGCAGTCATTCTACTAAGTGGCCCAGCCCCGGCTCAGAGGGGGTAACGCGGAGGTGCTAAGTCGGCTCCCGACGCCTCCCGGACCGCCGCGATGCGCTGCACGAAGCGATCCGGCGCTGGCAGGAACCCGTCCTCGTAAGCGACCACCCGCAGGTGGGTGCAGGCGGCCAGCAATTCGCCCGGTTGCAGCAGGAAATCCGGCCGGGAGGGCTTGCCGACGCTCTCGTTGCCCGCCGCGAAGGTTTCGTAGAGCAGGACGCCGCCCGGGGCAACCGCCGCCACGATGTCGGGCAGGCGATCGCGCCACAGGTAGTTGGTCACGACCACCACGCCGAAGGACTGGCCGGCGAAGGGCCAGAGCCCATCCTCGATGTCGGCAAGCACGGTCCGGCCGAAGCGCGACGCGGAGGCCAGCGCTTCGGGCGACCGGTCCACCCCGGTCGCCGAAAGGCCGCGCTCGGCGAACCAGCGCATGTGGCGGCCGGCGCCGCAGGCGACGTCGAGCACGCTGGCGCCCGGGGCTGCCAGGTGCGACCAGCGGGCGATCCACGGGGAGGGCGAGAGGTCGTGGTTCAGAAGCAGGCCCAGAGCTGGTCGACCAGCGTCACCAGGAAAGCTGGCCGGGTGTAGAGGGCGAACACGGCCAGCAGCGCCAGCGTTGCCGCGCTCAGCCATCCGGCCCGGACGAGGTGATGGCGGATGCGCGGCTGCATGGAGGCTTCCTCAGGCTGGTTGGGCGGCAGGGCGCGCGATCGCGCCTTCCTTGACCGGCAGGTTGACCAGGGCGGCGAACACGCCCAGCGCGATCGCGATGTACCAGACGATGTCGTAGCTGCCGGTGGTGTCGTAGAGGTAGCCGCCCAGCCAGACGCCGAGGAAGGAGCCCACCTGGTGGCTCAGGAACACGAAGCCGCCCAGCATCGACAGGTGCGCCACGCCGAAGATCTGGGCCACGATGCCACTGGTCAGCGGCACGGTGGACAGCCACAGGAAGCCCATCACGGCGGCGAACAGGTACACCGACAGCGGCGAGATCGGGGCCAGCAGGAACACCGCGATGGCGACCGCGCGTCCCAGGTAGATGGCCGCCAGCAGCTTGCGCTTGGCCAGCCGGGCGCCGAGCTCGCCCGCGATGTAGGTACCGAACACGTTGAACAGCCCCACCAGCGCCAGCGCGTAGCTCGCCACTTCGGGCGAAAGCCCCCGGTCGCGCAGGTAGCTCGGCAGGTGCACGCCGATGAAAACGACCTGGAAGCCGCAGACGAAATAGCCGGCCATCAGCAGCACGAAGCTGGGATAGCGGAAGGCCTCGCGCAGGGCCTGCATGATGGTCTGGTCGCGGTGCGCGAGCGGGGTGGCGCCGTGACGCGGCTCGCGCAGGCCGAAGGCGAGGGGCACGATCACCAGCACCATCACGGCGAGCACCAGCAGCGCGCTGTGCCAGCCCAGTCCGGCGATCAGCCGGCCTTCCACCGGCACCATCAGGAACTGGCCGAAAGAGCCCGCAGCGGCAGCCACGCCCATGGCCCACGAGCGCTTCGCGACCGGGACCTGCCGCCCGATCACGCCGTAGATCACCGCGTAGGTGGTGCCGGCCTGCGCCGCGCCGATCAGGATGCCGGCGGTCAGCGCGAACGTGAAGGGCGTGGGCGACAGCGCCATCCCGGCCAGCCCGAGCGCGTAGAGCACGGCACCCGCCACCAGCACCCGGAAGGCGCCCCATTTGTCGGCCAGCATGCCGGCGAAGACACCGATCACGCCCCAGGCGAGGTTCTGGATCGCGAGCGCGAGCGAGAAGCTCTGTCGGGTCCATCCGTTCTCCTGCGTGATCGGCTGCAGCCAGAGCCCGAAGCCGTGGCGGATGCCCATTGAGAGCGTAACGATCATGGCGCCGCAGAAGAGGACTTGCTTGAGGGACAGCGGCTGGTGCGAGGGGTGCATCCGGACGAATGTATCCAAAAGAGCAAGCCCGCGTCGGCAGGGTGCGACGGGCATTGTTGATATTTCGGCCCGCCGCTGATGCGCTCCGGTCATCAGCGTGGCTCTGTATGCCCATACAGTTTTTTGCGCGTGCCACGCATACAATCCGCCCCCATGGCGACTCCCAGCAAGACTCCCCCGGCTTATTCGGAAGGCTCGATCCGCGTGCTCAAGGGCCTCGAGCCCGTCAAGCAGCGCCCGGGCATGTACACCCGCACCGACAACCCGCTGCACATCATCCAGGAAGTGCTGGACAACGCCGCCGACGAGGCGCTGGCCGGCTACGGCAAGAAGATCAAGGTCACGCTGCACGCCGACGGCTCGGTCAGCGTGGAGGACGACGGCCGCGGCATTCCCTTCGGCCTGCATCCCGAGGAGAAGGCACCGGTGATCGAGCTGGTCTACACCCGGCTGCACGCGGGCGGCAAGTTCGACAAGGGCGCCGGCGGCGCCTACAGCTTCTCCGGCGGGCTGCACGGCGTGGGCGTGTCGGTGACCAATGCGTTGTCCAAGCGCCTGGAGGTCCAGTCCTTCCGCGAGGGCTCGGCCGCGCACATCGCCTTCGGGGGCGGCGACGTGACCGAGCCGCTCCAGGTCCGGCCGATCGACAGCGGCGAGCGCCGCCAGGGCACCACGGTGCGCGCCTGGCCCGATGCCAAGTACTTCGAATCGGCCGTGCTGCCGGTGGGCGAGCTCACGCACCTCCTGCGCAGCAAGGCCGTGCTGATGCCGGGCGTGACCGTCACGCTGGTGGTCGAGAAGACGAAGGAGACGCAGCAGTGGCTCTACAAGGGCGGTCTGCGCGACTACCTGATGCAGACGCTCAACGCCGATCCGGTGATCCCGCTCTTCGAGGGCGCAGGCCATGCCGACAAGAACGCCGACAACTTCGCCGAAGGCGAGGGCGCCGAGTGGTGCGTGGCCTTCACCGAGGAAGGCCAGCCGGTGCGCGAGAGCTACGTCAACCTGATTCCCACCAGCGCCGGCGGCACCCACGAGAGCGGCCTGCGCGACGGCCTGTTCAATGCCGTGAAGAGCTTCGTCGAGCTGCATTCGCTTTTGCCCAAGGGCGTGAAGCTGCTGCCGGAGGACGTGTTCGCACGCGCCTCCTACGTGCTCTCGGCCAAGGTGCTGGACCCGCAGTTCCAGGGCCAGATCAAGGAGCGGCTCAACTCGCGCGATGCCGTGCGCCTGGTCTCCAGCTTCGTGCGCCCGGCGCTGGAACTGTGGCTCAACCAGCACGTCGACTACGGCAAGAAGCTGGCCGAGCTGGCCATCAAGGCCGCGCAGACGCGCCAGCGCGCCGGCCAGAAGGTGGAAAAGCGCAAGGGCTCCGGCGTGGCCGTGCTGCCCGGCAAGCTCACCGATTGCGAGAGCAAGGACACGGCCCACAACGAGGTCTTCCTGGTCGAGGGCGACTCCGCCGGCGGCAGCGCCAAGATGGGCCGCGACAAGGAAAGCCAGGCCATCCTGCCGCTGCGGGGCAAGGTGCTCAACACCTGGGAGGTGGAGCGCGACCGCCTTTTCGCCAACACCGAGATCCACGACATCTCGGTGGCCATCGGCGTCGACCCGCACGGGCCCGACGACACGCCCGATCTCTCCGGTCTGCGCTACGGCAAGATCTGCATCCTGTCCGACGCCGACGTGGACGGCTCGCACATCCAGGTGCTGCTGCTCACGCTCTTCTTCCGCCACTTTCCCAAGCTGATCGACACCGGCCACGTGTATGTGGCCAAGCCGCCGCTCTTCCGCGTCGATGCGCCGGCGCGCGGCAAGAAGCCGGCCTCCAAGATGTACGCACTCGACGAAGGCGAGCTCACTGCCATCCTCGACAAGCTGCGCAAGGACGGCGTGCGCGAGGGCGCCTGGACCATCAGCCGCTTCAAGGGCCTCGGCGAGATGAGCGCCGAGCAGCTGTGGGAAACCACTCTCAACCCCGACACCCGCCGCCTGCTGCAGGTGCGCCTGGGCCGCTTCGACCTGCAGGGCACGCAGGGCGAGATCACCAAGCTGATGGGCAAGGGCGAGGCCGCGGCGCGGCGCGAGCTGATGGAGCTGCGGGCGGATGACGTCGAGGTCGACGTCTGAAATGACGCTCTCCCCCAGGCTCCCCCACTTCGTGTGGTCCGCCAACCCCCTCACCGGGGGCAACACCAGCGGCCCGGCAAAGCCGGTTCCGCGAAGGATGTTGCTCTCCCCCAGGCTTCCCCACTTCGTGTGGTCCGCCAACCCCCGCGCCGGGCACCGGCGCCTCGCCCAGCGCCTGGCGCAGCACCGCCCAGTGCATCGCCTCGTCGCCCAGGATGCTGGCCGCGGCCTTGGTCAGCGCGCGGTCGTCGAAG
The DNA here is from genome assembly GCF_002157355.1 of Variovorax sp. JS1663. GTDB lineage: Bacteria > Pseudomonadota > Gammaproteobacteria > Burkholderiales > Burkholderiaceae_C > Variovorax. The sequence goes on from NZ_LYMK01000021.1 coordinate 82,551, forward strand.
AGCGGCACCGCGCCCAGGTAGGCGCTGACCGCGCCTTGCTCCAGCTTGGCGGCGAAGCGCAGCACGTCGGCCTGCGACTTCAACTGCGCGGTCGGGAAGTCGTACTTCGTCTTTACGGTCACGGCCTTGCCCCCGAGCTTCTCGACGGTGGCTGCGAGCAGCGCGGCATGCGTCCGGTGATGGCCCTGGAAGGTCACGGCCAGGTCGAGCACCGGCTTCTCGAGCAGCTTGCTCTCCGCGCCGACCTGATAGGCGGCGATGGCCTCGTACTCCGAGCCGAGGGCGGTGTTGAAGATCTGCACGTCGCCGGCGCCGTCGCCCCCGGCCTTGGCGGCCAGTGCGTCCTGGCCCGAAAGCAGGGCGATCGCCGTGCCCGAAAGCACCAGCCCCGAGCGGCCGAGGAAGAAGCGCCGCGCGGCGACGGGCGTGGGTGTCCGAAGGAAGGACATGGTGGTCTCCTTTTCAAGGTGGGGTGGGGAAGGGGATCAGGCGGGCGGGCGCGTGGGCGGGCCTGCGATGGAGGCCATCACGTGCGCGACGATCTCGTCGCAGCGCGCGCCGGCGAAGGAGAAGGCGTCGCCCATCGAGACGTCGATCTCGCGCGAGAGCGCTTCGCGCAGCAGGCCGCGGGCGCGGAAGAAGCGCGTCCGCACGGTGGCTTCGGGAATCTCCAGCGCCGCGGCCACTTCCTCGATGCTCAGGTCCTCGACCGCGCGCAGCACGAAGACCGTGCGAAAGGCCTCGGGCAGCGCATCGATGCCGGCCTCGCCCTGCGCGGCCCGCGCCGCGAGTTCCGCATCGGGCAGGCCGGCGTGTCCATCGGCAGTGCGGTTTCGTTCGAGTGGCTGCATTCGTGACCTCTTGTTGCCATTGGATGGAGGGACTTGCCGGCCTGTTCCCGCACGGATGCGTGCGCATCGACGACAATTGCGCCCCCGGCGATGAATCCCAGACACGCTCCCGGCCGCTGGTGGCGGCTCCCGCTCTTCCTGCTCTTGGCCCTGTGCGCATGGCTGTCGCCTGCGCACGCCTCGGACATCTTCGGTTACATCGACGAGAAGGGCACGGCCCATTTCGCGTCGGAGAAGCTCGACGAGCGATACCAACTCTTCTTCCGTGGCGGCCAGGCCTTCGACACCGCTCAGGGCATCGGCCCGCTGGCGCGCGGCCGCGCGGGCGCGATCGACGGCAAGGTGCCGCGCGCATCGCAGTCGCTGCTGGCCCTGTTCGAGGCCTCGCCCAGCTACAAGCCTGCGCAGAAAGCCCTGCGCGAAGCAGCGCAGCGGCATGACATCGACTACGAGCTCCTGCAGGCCCTGGTCGCGACGGAATCGGGCTTCGATGCCCAGGCCGTCTCGCCCAAGGGCGCGCTGGGCCTGATGCAGCTGATGCCCGCGACCGCGCAGCGCTATGGCGTCGGCCCCGACAAGCGCGGCTCGATCGAGAAGAAGCTCTTCGATCCGTCCATCAACATCGGCGCCGGCGCGCGTTACCTGCGCGACCTGATCGCGATGTTTCCGGACGACATCTCGCTCGCACTCGCGGCCTACAACGCCGGCGAGGGCGCCGTGCAGCGCGCGGGCAACAAGATTCCGAACTACCGCGAGACGCAGAACTACGTGAAGACCGTGCTGCAGCTCTACGCCTACCTCAAGCCCTCGGCGGCCGCGGGCGGCGGCAAGGCGCCGGGCCGCGTGCGCATGGAGCTCGCGGCACCGCGCGGCGGCGCATTGGGGCGCGGCAACATGCCGTCGTCGCCGGGCGCGATGCCCGCCATGCCGGACCTGGCCGCAGCGCCGCAGGCCGCGGCCGAAGCGGATGCGAACCCGGCCTCGCTGAAGCTCTCGAATCGAATTTCCGGACAGTAAGGGAGGCCGCGATGCAGCGCCGACGACTGGTCCTCGCGTGCGCGGCCCTGGCCCTCGACGGCACCGCGCGCGCGCAACCACTGCCGCATGCGCCGTCCTCGCCCGATCCCTACGCGCGCCTTCAGGGCGGCGTGCCGCATCACATGACGCCCGAGCAGGAGGCGCAGCGCGTCACCGACAGCCCCGCGCCGGCCGGCACGCCCGGGCGCTGGGTGGGACGCGCGGCGCTGCCGATCCCGCGCAGCGAGATGGCCTGGGCCACTGCGACGCAAGGCCGCATGCACATCGTGGGCGGCTACGGCGAGGGCGCGGTCAACCGCGACTACCACCACGTCTACGACCCGGCCGCCGACCGCTGGTTGTCCGGCGCACCGCTGCCGCGCGGCGCCAACCACGTGGCAGTGGCGTCCGAAGGCGGGCGCGTGTGGGCCTTCGGCGGCTTCACCGAGCAGAACCGGCGCTCCGACGACAAGGCCTTCGTCTACGAGATCGCCGATGACCGCTGGACCGCGATCGCCCCGCTGCCGCGCCCGCGCGGGGCTGGGGCGGCCGTGGTGCTCGACGGCATGCTGCACCTGATCGGCGGCGCCTCCGAGCCGGCGGCCGAGCGCGCCAGCGTGGGCTGGCACGAGGTCTACGACCCGAAGGCGGACCGCTGGTCCGCGCGCAAGCCGCTGCCCGGCGCGCGCGACCACGTGGGCTGCGTGGCCCATGACGGGCGCATCCACGTGATCGGCGGCCGATTCAACACCTTCGAATACAACACCGACCTGCACCACGTCTACCTGCCGGCGCGCGACACCTGGGAACTGCGCGCGCCCTTGCCCACCTCGCGCTCGGGCCATGGGCTGGTGGTGTACCGCGACCGCTACTACGCCATGGGCGGCGAGGGCGGCTTCCTGGTCGGCGGCGTGCCGCGGCAGGCCAAGGTCTTCGGCCAGATGGAGAGCTACGACCCGCGCACCGACCGCTGGCAGCGCCATGCGCCGATGACCACCCCGCGCCATGCGGTGGGCGCGGCGGTGATCGGCGACTGGATCTACGTCGCGGGCGGTGGCGCCGTGCTGGGCGGCAGCGTCCAGTCGGCGGTGCACGAGGCCTTCACGCTCGCCTGAGTGGCCGATGGCCGGCCGGAGGCCGGGAGAGGGCCGACGCGGCCACTACACTTGCCGCTCTCACAGACTCTCTCGCCATGGATTCCCAACCTCCCCTCGATTTCCAGAGTCCCGAAGAGGACGGGGCCCTCACGCTGGCCGATTACGCGCAGACCGCCTACCTCGAATACGCGCTTTCGGTCGTCAAGGGCCGCGCGCTGCCGGACGTCAGCGACGGCCAGAAGCCGGTGCAGCGGCGCATCCTCTATTCGATGTCGCGCATGGGCCTGGGCTTCGGCGGTGCCAACGGCACCGTCGGCGCCAAGCCCGTCAAGAGCGCGCGCGTGGTCGGCGACGTGCTGGGCCGTTTCCACCCGCACGGCGACCAGGCCGCCTACGACGCGCTGGTGCGCATGGCGCAGGACTTCTCGCAGCGCTATCCGCTGGTCGACGGCCAGGGTAACTTCGGCAGCCGCGACGGCGACGGCGCCGCGGCCATGCGCTACACCGAGGCCCGGCTCGCCCGCATCACCAGCCTGCTGCTCGACGAGATCGACGAAGGCACGGTCGACTTCATCCCCAACTACGACGGCTCCACCGACGAGCCGCGCCTGCTGCCCGCGCGCCTGCCCTTCACCCTGCTCAACGGCGCCAGCGGCATCGCGGTCGGCCTGGCCACCGAGATCCCCAGCCACAACCTGCGCGAGGTGGCCGACGCCTGCGTGGCGCTGATCAAGTCCAACGGCAAGCTCCCCGACGAGGAACTGTTCGCCCTGGTGCCCGGCCCCGACTACCCCGGCGGTGCGCAGATCATCAGCAGCCCGGCCGAGATCGCCGAGGCCTACCGCGGCGGCCGCGGCTCGCTCAAGGTGCGCGCGCGCTGGAAGATCGAGGACCTGGCGCGCGGCCAGTGGCAGCTGGTGGTGCATGAGCTCCCGCCGGGCGTCAGCTCGCAGAAGGTGCTGGAGGAGATCGAGGAGCTCACCAACCCCAAGGTGCGCGCCGGCAAGAAGGCGCTGAGCGCCGAGCAGACCCAGCTCAAGGCGGCCGTGCTCGCGGTGCTCGACGGCGTGCGCGACGAGTCCAGCAAGGACGCGCCGGTGCGCCTGGTGTTCGAGCCCAAGACCTCGCGCATCAGCCAGGAGGAATTCATCACCACGCTGCTGGCGCAGACCTCGCTCGAGAGCTCCGCGCCGATCAACCTCACGATGGTGGGCATCGACGGCAAGCCGACGCAGAAGTCGCTGCGCCAGATGCTGAACGAGTGGATCGCCTTCCGCGAGCTCACCGTCGAGCGGCGCTCGCGCCATCGCCTCGGCAAGGTGCAGGACCGCATCCACATCCTCGAGGGGCGGCAGCTGGTGCTGCTCAACATCGACGAGGTGATCGCGATCATCCGCGCCTCGGACGAGCCCAAGGCCGCATTGATCGCCCGCTTCGGCCTCACCGATCGGCAGGCCGAGGACATCCTGGAAATCCGCCTGCGCCAACTCGCGCGGCTGGAGGCCATCAAGATCGAGCAGGAGCTGAAGAACCTGCGCGAGGAGCAGAAGAAGCTGGAAGACATCCTCGGCAGCCCGGCCGCGCTGCGCCGCCTGCTGGTCAAGGAGATCGAGACCGATGCCAAGACCTTCGAAGACCCGCGCCGCACGCTGATCCAGGCCGAGAAGCGTGCCGTGGCCGAGGTGCGCGTGGTGGACGAGCCGGTCACGGTGATCGTCTCGCAGAAGGGCTGGGTGCGCACGCAGAAGGGCTGGGCCAGCGAGCGGACCAACGGCGCGGGCGCGCCCGAGTACAGCTTCAAGTCCGGCGATGCGCTCTACGGCGCCTTCGAATGCCGCTCGGTCGACACGCTGCTGGTCTTCGGCACCGCCAAGGACAAGAGCGTGCGCGTCTACAGCGTGGCCGTGGCCTCGCTGCCGGGCGGCCGCGGCGACGGCCAGCCGATCACGACGCTGATCGACCTGGAGAGCGGCACGCATCCCGCGCACTACTTCGCGGGCCCGGCCGGCGCCGCGCTGCTGCTGGCCAGCACGGGTGGCTTCGGCTTCATCGCCTCGGTCGAGAACATGATCTCGCGCCAGCGCGGCGGCAAGGCCTTCGTCGACGTGGGCGAGGGCGAACAGCTGTGCCGGCCCTCGCTGGTGGGCGGCGCGAGCGGCGCCGAGCCGATGCCGCCGGCCACCCATGTGGCCTGCGCCTCCGCCGGCGGGCGCATCCTGACCTTCGAGATCCTCGAGATGAAGGCGCTGCCCAAGGGTGGCCGCGGCCTCACGCTGATCGACCTCGATGCCAAGGACACCCTGGCGGGTGCCGCGGCCTACACGCGCAGCGTGAAAATCGAAGGCATCGGCCGCGGCGGCAAGGAGCGCGAGGAGACGCTGGAGATCCGCAGCCTCAACAACGCCCGCGGCAGCCGCGCGCGCAAGGGCAAGGCGGCGGACCTGGGCTTCAAGCCCAGCGGCATCGTCCGCGTGCTCTGAGGAGGCGCACATGGACTTCGGGCCGGTCGGCATCTTCATCCTGGTCGTGACCTGCGCCTGCAGCTTCCTGCTCGCGCGTTGGCTGTCGAAGCGCACGCGCGACAAGCGCAGTGAGCGCGAGCGCCAGGCCAGGGAGGCCTCGGACAGCCGCCAGGTGCGGCGCGCCCGCGAGCGGCGCCGCGCGGGCCGCTAGAAGCGCCGGCGCATCTCGATCTGGCGAAGTGCGGGGGGCAGGCCCCGAGGCTGTCCCAGAGCCCACAGTCTTCGTAAGCCCGGTTTCCAGCCGTCCACGCGAAGCCCTCGGCCTAGAGCCAGCCCTTGATCCGGGCCGTCATGGTTTCCGTCGAAATGCCGTAGCGGTCGTGCAGCGTCGGCAGTGCGCCCGCATCGAGGAACGCATCCGGCAGCGCGATCTGGCGGAACTGCTTCGGTGCATTGCCGGTGTTCAGCAGCAGGCCGGCCACTGCCTCGCCCAGGCCGCCAATGACCGAGTGGTTCTCCGCCACCACCACGAGGCGGCCAGCGCGCTTGACTTCCGAAAGGATCGTCGCCTCGTCCAGCGGTTTGATGGTCGGCACATGCAGCACCGCAGCCTTGACGCTGTCTTTCTCCAACGCCTGCGCGACTTCGAGCGAGCGCATGGTCATGAAGCCGCTGGAGATGATCAACACGTCCTGACCGTCGCGCAGCAGCTTGGCTTTGCCCAGCTCGAACTTGTAGTCGTATTCGTCGAGCACCAGGGGCACATTGCCACGCAACAGGCGCATGTACACCGGGCCCGGGTGGTCGGCAATCTGCGGCACGGCCTGCTCGATGTCCAGCGCGTCGCAGGGGTCGACGATGGTCAGCCCCGGGATGCCCCGCATCAGTGCCAGGTCCTCGGTGGCCTGATGGCTGGGTCCATAGCCGGTGGTCAGGCCCGGGAGCGCACAGCACATCTTGACGTTGAGGTTCTCCTCGGCGATCACCTGATGCACGAAGTCGAAAGCGCGACGCGTTCCGAACACGGCGTAGGTGGTGACGAAGGGAATGAACCCTTCCTTCGCCATGCCGCCGGCGGCGCCCATGAGCAGTTGCTCCGCCATGCCCATCTGGAAGAAGCGTTCGGGATAGGCCTGGCCGAACAGGTGCAGGTCGGTGTACTTGGCGAGGTCGGCCGTCATGCCGACGATCTCGGGGCGCTCGCGGCCCAGTTCGACGAGGGCCTTGCCGAAGGGGGCAGCCTTCACGCGCTGGCCCTCGCCGGCAATGGAGGCGATCATGGCCGAGGTCGTCAGGCGTGGCTTGGCCGGGGTGGTCGTGGTGTTCATTGCATGTCCTCTCAGGGGCGGTTCTGGTCCAGGTGGTCGATGGCCTGCTGCCATTCGGGCGGATCGACGCGGATGAAGTGGTTCTTGTCGCGCGTCTCGAGGAAAGGAACGCCTTTGCCCATCAGCGTGTCGAAGAGGATCACGCGGGGCTTCGCGACCTTCAGGTTCTTGGCAGCATCGAAGGCAGCCACCACGGCAGGCAGGTCGTTGCCGTCCACGCGCTGAACGTGCCAGCCGAAGGCGGCCCACTTGTCGGCCAGCGGCTCGAAGCCGAGTACCTTGCCCGAGGCGCCGTCGGCCTGCTGATTGTTGATGTCGACCAGACAGATCAGGTTGCCCAGCCCATGGTGGGCGGCGGACATCGCAGCCTCCCAGGTCGAGCCCTCGTCCAGCTCGCCGTCCGACATCGAGTTGTAGACGAACGAGGCGCTGCCCTTGTGGCGCAGGCCGAGCGCCATACCGACCGCGATCGGCAGGCCCTGGCCCAGCGAGCCACCCGACATTTCCATGCCGGGCGTGTAGGTCGCCATGCCCGACATGGGAAGTCGGCTGTCGTCGCTGCCGTAGGTTTCGAGTTCTTCCTCGGGCACGATGCCGGCCTCGATGAGCGCGGCGTAGAAGGCAATGGCGTAGTGGCCGTGCGAGAGCAGAAAGCGATCGCGGCCTTCCCAGCGCGGGTCTTCCGGCCGGTAGTTCATGGCGTGGCCGTAGGCGGCGGCGAGCACATCGGCCCAGCCGAGCGCCTGGCCGATGTAGCCCTGGCCTTGCACTTCGCCCATGCGCAGGGCGTAGCGGCGGATTCGATGAGCCCGCTCGGAAAGTGCGGAGAGGTCGGTCATTTGTGTTTCCATGAAGATGAGGTGGTCAACGGATGGTCAGCCAGGGGAGATACGCGAAGCCGAGCAGCAGCGCGATGGCAACCCCATAGAAGGGAATCAGCTCCTTCACGACATCGCCGATACGCACCTTGGCGATCGAGCTGGTGATGAAGAGCGTGGTGCCGATGGGCGGGTGGTACAGCCCGATGGAGAGGTTCACGATCATCATGATCCCGAGCTGCACGGTGTCCATGCCGACGGCTGCAGCCAGCGGAACGAACATGGGCGTGAGCAGCAGCACGGCTGCGGGCAGGTCGATGAACATGCCGGTGGCCAGCATGATCAGGTTCATCGCCAGAATGATCATCCAGGGCGACTGGAGCGTCTCCTTGGCGAAGCGGGTGAACTCGGCCGGCAGTTGTTCGTAGGTGACGATCCATCCCACCACGCTGGAGGCCATGATGATCAGCAGGACCACGCCGGTGGAGATGCCGGCCTCGATCGCGGCATGCTTGAGCTTGGCGAGCGTCAGGTCGCGGTAGATGACGCCGGCCACCACCAGTGCGTACAGCGTGGACATCACGCTCACCTCGGTCGGCGTCGCGATGCCGAAGCGCAGGAAGACGATGATCAGCACCGGCATGAGCAGGGCGGGGCCCGCAAAAGCCAGCTGCTTGCCGAAGGCGCTCCACTGGAAGGGCGTGGTGTCGCGTGGGAAGTTGCGCCGCCGCCCCTGAACGTAGCAGACCAGCATGAAGCCGCCGCACATCAGCAGGCCGGGCAGGATGCCCGCGACGAACAGTGCGCCGATCGACGCGCCCGAGACCAGCGCGTACACGATCATCGGGATCGAGGGCGGGATCAGGATGTCGATGGTGGCGGCTGCGGCCAGCGTGCCTGCCGCGAACGGAGCGGGGTAGCCGAGGCGCTTCAGCCAGGGGATCAGCATCGAGCCGATGGCCGAGGCATCCGCCACCGCCGAGCCCGAGACGCCGCCGAAGATGGTGGAGGACAGCACACCTACCTGTGCCGGCCCGCCGTGCACGCGGCCGATCATCATCGACAGCAGGTCGACCAGGCTCTTGCCGAGTCGCCCGCTGACCATCAGTGCGCCGGTCAGCATGAAGAAGGGAATGGCGATGAGCGGAAAGCTCTGGGTCTGGGCCAGCATCTGCTCGATCGCCAGGTGCACGGGCACCCGGTCGATGAGCAACAGACCACCCACGGAGGCCAGCACCAGCGCATGGGCGATCGGGATCGACAACAGCGCCGCGGCGACGAAGAGAACGATGATCACTGCGGTCATTTCATGCTCCGTGCGCGGCGGCTTCCGCCTGTTCTTCGGTGCTTTCCTGGACGCCCCGCCACACTTTGGGCAGGTGACAGAGCGTAGTGAGGGCCAGCAGGCCGAAGCCCAACATCAGGCACCAGACGCTGTAGGAGCCAGGCACCTGCAGCATTGGCGTCCGCTCGTCGGCTGCGACCTCGGCCAACGGCCAGGCCATTGCGGCCAGCGAGCCGTACAGCACCGCCACCACCAGCGAGCCGCCTCCCAGCACCCAGCGGCGTGCAGTGCCGAGCTTCTGTGTGAGAAGCACCACGGCGATGTGCGAGCCGTGCTGCGCGGCCAGCACGACGCCGGCCATGATCATCCAGGGGAACAGCAGTTCCGGCAGTTCGGAGGCCGAGGCCAGGCTGGTGCCCGAGACGTAGCGAAGGAACACGTTGGCGCTGAGGATCGCGAACACCACCGACAGCGTGAGGTAGAGCACGCCGCGGCACAACGTGCCGATCGTGCGGTCGATCAAGTCAAGAACTTGCATACGAGCTTCCCGGTGCGGCCTACTGGGCATGCTGCATCACGCGCTTGACGAAGTCGCCGGTCGCGCCGCTCGACCACTTGTTGTAGACGCTGCGGGTGGCCTCGACGAACGGGCCGCGCTGAACCGTTTCGACCTGCACGCCCTTGGCCTTGAGTTCGGCCAGCAGCTTCTCGTCGGCTTCCTTGGACAGCTTGCGCTGGTACTGCGTCGCCTCCACCGCCGCTTCCTGGAACAGCTTCTGGTCGGCGGGATTCAGGCGGTCCCAGGAGCGCTTGCTCATCACGAATGGGTTCGCCTGGTAGTTGTGGCCGGTCAGCGACAGGTACTTCTGCACTTCGTACAGCTTGGCCGAGGCAATGTTGGCGAGCGGGTTCTCCTGCCCATCTACCACGCCCTGCTGCAGCGCCACGTACAACTCGGAGAACTTGATCTGCTGCGCGTCCGCACCGAGCGCCTGCATGATGTCCATGGTCATGGCGTCCGGGGGCGTGCGGATCTTCAGGCCCTTCATGTCGGCCGGCGACTTGATCGGGCGCTTGCCGTTGGTGATGTGGCGAATGCCGTTGTCCCAGTAGCCCAGCACCACCATCCCCTTCGCCGCGGTGCGCTTGGCCAAGTCTTCGCCGACGGGGCTGTCGAGCAGCTTCCAGGCGCTTTCGATGTCCTTGAACAGGAAGGGCAGGCCGAGCGCCGCGTATTCCGGCACGACGTTGGCGATCGCGCCCTGGCTGTTGGCGGACATGTCCAGCGTGCCGGAGCGCAGTGCCGTCACCATGGCGGCGTCGTCGCCGAGCTGCGACGAGTGCGCGACCTGCACCTCGTAGCGGCCGCTGGTCCTGGCCTTGATGGATTCGGCGAACTTGATGGCGGCCTCGTGCCGCGGATTTCCAGGCGCTGCGCCATGGCCCAGCGTGAGCTTGGTGGTCTGCGCCTGTGCCGTCGCCGCGACAGCGGATGCGATCAAGGCGGCGAGGACGAGATGTCTGCGTTGCATGATGTTTGTCTCCAGTGGTGGTCGAAATCGGTCGGTCGGGTCAGTGGATCAGCATGCCGCCATTGACATCGAGGGTGATGCCCGTGCAGTACGCCGAGAGCGGGCTGGCCAGAAAGACGCAGGCGCCGGCGATGTCCTCCGCGCGGCCCAGCCGAGCGAGTGGAATCGTCTCGGCGATCTCGCCCTTCTTCTCCTCGGTGAGCTTGCCCTTGATGATGTCCGTGCCGATCAGGCCGGGCGTGATGCTGTTCACGCGGATGTGGTCGGCGCCGAACTCGCGCGCCATCGCGCGGGCCAGGCCGAGCACGCCGGCCTTGGCGGCGGAGTAGTGCGGGCCGCCGAGAATGCCGCCGCCCCTTTGTGCCGACACGGATGAGATGCAGATGATCGAACCCTCCGACTGGCGCTGCATCTGCGGCAGGACCGCCTGCGACATGTACAGCGTGCCGCGCAGGCTCACATCGAGGATGCGGTCGTAATCCGACGCGGTGATGTCGAGCGTCTTCACCGGCTGGGTAATGCCGGCGTTGTTGACCAGCGCGTCGATGCGTCCGAAGCGCTCGATCACCGCCGCGATGGCCGCGTCGCAGGACGCCTTGTCGGTCACGTCGGCCACCAGGCCCAGGTGCTCTGCGCCGATCGACGCGGCGGCGGCTTGCGGCTCTGCACGTGCCAGGTCGAGGATCGCCACGCGGGCGCCATGGGCCGCCATGAGGCGCGCGGTCGCGAAGCCCAGGCCGTTGACACCAGCGCCCCCGGTGATGACGGCAACCTTGTTTTCGAGAAGCATTTGAGTTGTCTCCTGATGAATTGAGAAAGGGGTGAAGCCAGGCGCCAGCACGTCGATCGGAAGGCGCGTCATGGCGCGAAGGCCGATGCCTGGCGTGGCGTCCTGCGTATGGTTGCGGCGAACGAACATGACGACAAGCGAAGAGTTATCAGACTAAGATGACGATCCGTCATTCAAAGACCGGGTTGACCCCATGCCGCTATTGCCGCCCATCGTCAATCTGCAGGCCTTCGAGGCTGTCGCGCGACGCCGCAGCTTCGCGCTCGCGGCGTCCGAGCTTCACTTGACTGCTTCGGCAGTGAGCCACCAGGTGGCCCGCCTGGAGTCTCAACTCGGCGTGCGGCTGTTCGAGCGCAGTGCGCATGGCGTTCGGCTGAGCATGGCCGGAGATCAATATCTATCGCGCGTGGGCGGCGCGCTGTCGGCGATCTCCGTCGCCACCGACGACTTGCGCCAGGGCGTGAGCAACAGCCTCTACGTGCATTCGGCGCCCAGCATCGGCAGCCTGTGGCTGATCCCCCGGCTCAAGGCCTTCGCGCTGGCCTGCCCGGACATCGCACTGAACCTCTCGGCGGCTCATACGCAGAGCGACTTCGCACTCGGTCAGGCCGACATCGACATCCGTTACGGCATCCCGCAGTGGCCGGACCTGATCGTCGAGCCGTTGTTCGAGGAGTACATCCTTCCGCTCGCGAGTCCATCGTTCATCCGCGAGCACCGCCTCAAGCGGCCCGAGCAACTGTTTCAGGTGCCGTTGATCCAGAGCAACGTGAGCATCGTCCAGTGGTCGGACTGGTTCGGCGGCCTGACGAAGCTGCGCGCGCCGGATCGGTTCGCGGTCCGCTTCGACCGTGCGCAGATGTCACTGGATGCCGCCACGCAGGGACTGGGGGTGGCACTGGAGAGCGCGACGACCGCCAACATGCACTTGGCGGAGGGCAAGCTCAGGCCCGTCTTCCCGCCCGACATGGCGATCAAGATCAAGGCTCATTTCGCCGTGTACCCGCCCCGGCATGCGAAGCGTCCGCCGGTGGAGGCATTCCTGAGCTGGCTGCATGGCGAAGCAGTCCGAAGTTCCGGCGCGGCGCCGTTGAAGCGCGCCTAGCTAGAAGCGCCGGCGCATCTCGATCTGGCGAAGGGCGGGCGCCAAGCCCCGCGCCTTCGCCGCACCCAACAGGAGGCTGCCGTCGGGCTCGTCGACCAGGCGCCAGCGGGTGCCGGACCGCGTGGCGGAAAGCGCATCCAGCAGGGCGTGCGCGGCGGCCTCGTCGATGGCCGCGGCATCAAGCAGCGTGCCGTCGTGCAGAGCCGGGTCGGGCAGCAGCGCATAGCCTGTGATCTCTCCCGCCCGCTGCACGCCGATGGCGACCGCGTCCTCGTGCTCGATCGCGTCCAGCACAGTGCGCCATTCGCGGCGCCAGGTCGGGCGCACGATGGTGCTGCAGTGGTCATGCACGGCTGCCAACTGCGCCATATCCAGGGTCTTGGATTCCGTGGTGCGCATCTCCAGCGTGCCCTCCAGCAGTTCCAGCGGCCGCAGCGCCTCGAAGCCGGCTTCGGCATAGAGCAGGCGGGCGGGGTTCTGCTCGATCACTTCCAGCGCCACCTCCTGCGTGCCGGCCGCCGATATGGCCGCGAGCTGCACCTCGATCAACCGGCGCGCCAGCCCGCGACGTCGTTGCGCGCTCGCGATACCGAAGCCCGCGAGATAGGCCCGCGACTGCCGCCGGCCCACCAGCGACAGGCCCGCCGGCTCACCGTCGGCCACCAGCACGCGGGACTGCGCCAGGTCCACGTCCGCGCGCCGCAGGTGCCGCGCGAGGCGCTGCTCGTCGAAGGCCACCGGCACGAAGTAGTGCTCGTAGGCCCGGTTCCACAGGGCTGCCAACTCGGCGCGGGTGAAGCTGTCGGCGGATTGGAAAGCGATGTCGGGGGTCTTCATGCGCGGATGGCGTTCCTCGTCAGGTACACCCTGGCGATCATGTCACCCCCGGCGCCTTCGCCGGGCGCGACCCTCAGCGGCGCAGGGCCGCCAACGCCTCCGGATTGACGGCTTCCGTCAGCGAGCCCTCGGCAAAGCGATTGACGTGGTCGAAAGCGATGCCGAAGTAGCGCTCGTAGTTGTCGCGCTCCACGCCGCGCGCGGTGCAGGCCTCCAGGTCCACGTGGCCTGCGAGCTTGCCGGTCTGGCTGATGAGGCGCAGGCGCGGCAGCCGCTCGAGCAGCGCCGCGTCGATGCGCGGCCTTGCCCATCGCGACCAGCTCCTGCAGCGTCTTCGCGGGAAAGTCCGGCCGCACCACCACCGCATGCGGAATGAAGCCCACCACGGTGAGCGGCGCGAAGTCGCGCAGCGTGTCGCCACGTCGGGATAGCTCTTCAAGCCGCCAATCTCGGCGGCGCGCGGATTCACCGGATAGATCGTGCCGCTGAAGCCATGCTTCTGCAGGTAGGCCACCGGCCGGCCTGCCGTCTTGCCCGGGTCGGCCGAGGCGCCGATCACCGCCACGCTGCGCGGCTTCAGCAAGCGCGCGATGGGGTTCTGTTCGCTCATGCCTGCTTCTCCTTGCTCGCGTTCAGGAAAACCAGCACCGCGTCGCGATGCTCTTGCGTCGTGTAGCAGATGCCCTGCGCCTGGCTGCCCTGCGCGAAGACCTGCTCGGCCGGCAGCTCGAAGCTCTTGTCGATGATGGACTTGCTCAGCGCCAGCGCCGCGGCCGAGCCCGCGCTGAGCTCACGCGCCCAGGCCTGCGCATCGGTAAGCAATGCATCCGGCCGGCTCATGCGGTCGGCGATGCCGAGCGAGAGCGCCTCCGCGGCTTCCACCTTGCGCCCGGTGAAGATGAGTTGCTTCGCGAGTGACAGCCCTACGCGCCGCGGCAGGAAATACATGCCGCCGCCATCCGGAATCAGCCCGCGCTTGATGTAGCTCCAGGCGAAGCTCGCATCCTCCGGGGCGATCACGAAATCGCAAGCCAGCGCCATGTCCGCGCCCAGGCCGTTGGCCGAGCCGTTCACCGCCGCGATCACCGGCTTGGGCATCGTGTGCAGCAGGGCGATCGAATGGTGCACGCGTTGCTGCCGCGTCCATAGAGCCCGTACCAGCTCTCCGCCGCGTAGCCCGCGACGCCGGCCTCGGCCAGCGTGGGCACGTCGGCGTAGGCCGGCGATCGCTGCGCTGTGGTCACTGCCAGCGCGCGCATTTTTCCGGCGCTGACGAAGGGGCGGGCCGCGGCCGCGGTGGCGAACATCATGTCGACCTGGCCGCCGAGCAGGTCGGTCATGGCCGGCCCGGCGCCGCGGTAGGGCACGTGCGTGATGTCCACCTTGGCCAGGCTCTTGAAGAGTTCGCCGGCCAGGTGCGCCGAGGTGCCGTTGCCCTGCGAGGCGAAGGTCAGCTTGCCGGGCTTGGCCTTGGCTGCGGCGAGGACGTCGGCCACCGTCTTGTAGGGCTGGTCGGCCCGCACCACCAGCACGTTGGGCGAGATGCCGATCAGCGCCACCGGCGCGAAGGCCTTGTCGGTGTCGTAGGGCATCTTCGGTTGCAGCGACGGGTTGACCGCATGCGCGAAGGTCGACATCACCAGCGTGTAGCCGTCGGGCGCGCTCTTGGCGACCGCGTCGGTGTCGATGACGGTGCCGGCGCCCGGCTTGTTGTCCACGATCACCGGCTGGCCCAATGCCTGCGACATGCCGATGCCCAGGGCGCGCGTGATGGCGTCGGTGCCGCCGCCGGGCGCGAAGGGGACGATGATTGCGCAGAGGCTTGTCGGGAAAGGCCGCGTGGACCAGGGGGCTGGCAGCCGCCAGCATCGCGAGGGCGGCCGATGCGGCGAGCCGACGGAAGCCGCGGCGGTGCACGGAATGGCGAGGGGATGCGCGCATGGATGTCTCTTCTTCGCCCGGTGGTGCAGGGCATGGGCGAAGCTTAGGCGGCATGCGCCGGGTGCGCAGCCATCCAATTCCATTGGATGGAATTTGATGACCTCGGATCGATCCGCTACGAGCGCAAGACTTAAGCGGCGCCCGGCTGATCGGTGCGGTCGCCCGGTCCCGCGCCCACGTAGTCGCGCCACACGCGCGGGAGGATGCCGCCGTGCCGCCAGTACTCGACATCCTCGGCGGTGTCCAGCCGCACGGTCAGGGGCACCGTCCGGATGCTGCCGTCGGCGCGATGGATCACCGCCTGCACCGTGGCGCCGACCTCGAGGTCCTCGCGGAGACCGACGACATCGATGGTCTCGCTGCCGTCCAGGCCCAGCGACTCGGCCGTGGTGCCGGGCTCGAACTGCAGCGGCAGCACGCCCATGCCCACCAGGTTGGTCCGGTGGATGCGCTCGAAGCTCTCGGCGATCACCGTCTTCACGCCGAGCAGGGCCACGCCCTTGGCCGCCCAGTCGCGCGAGGAGCCGCAGCCGTAGTTGCGGCCGGCGATCACCGTCAGCGGCACGCCGCGGCGAAGGTACTCGTTGGCGGCCTCGAAGATGCGCAGGGTGCTGCCCTCGGGCATCAGCCGCGTCATGCCGCCCTCGACCCCCGGCACGATGCGGTTGCGCAGGCGGATGTTGGCGAAGGTCGCGCGCACCGCGACCTCGTGGTTGCCGCGGCGGGTGGTGTAGTTGTTGAAGTCGCGCTGCTCGATGCTCTTGGCCAGCAGGAAGTCGGCCGCGGGCGTGCCCAGGCTGATGGCGCCGGAGGGCGAGATGTGGTCGGTGGTCACCGAGTCGCCCAGGATGACCAGGGGGCGCATGCCGACGATGTCCTGCACGGCTTCGGGCTGGCGCGTGAGTTGCTCGAAGTAGGGGGGGCGGCGCACGTAGGTGCTGTTCTCCTGCCAGGCGAAGCGCTCGCCGCGCTCGCCGGCCAGCGCGTCCCAGGGCGCGCCGCCGTCGAACAGGTCGGCGTACTTGGCGCGGAAGATCTCCGGCTCGTAGGCCCCGTCCACCGCCGCCGCGATCTCCTGCGACGTGGGCCACACGTCGCGCAGGTACACCGGCTGCCCGTCGGTGCCGGTGCCCAGGGGCTCGCGCGTCACGTCGATGGTGACCGATCCGGCCAGCGCATACGCCACGACCAGCGCGGGCGATCCCAGGTAGGCGGCGCGCACGTTGGGATGGATGCGCCCTTCGAAGTTGCGGTTGCCGGACAGCACGGCGGTCGCCACCAGCTTCTCGCGCTCGATCGCCTCGGCCAGCGCTTCCGGCAATGGGCCGGAGCCGCCATTGCAGGTGGTGCAGCCGAAGCCGGCGACGTGAAAGCCGAGCTGGTCGAGCGCCTGCTGGAGGCCTGCCTTCTCGAGCACCGCGGCCGTGACGTGGCTGCCCGGCACCAACGAGGTCTTGACCCAGGGCCGGGTGCGCAGGCCCAGCGCGACCGCCTTCTTCGCCACCAGCCCGGCGGCCATCATGTTCACCGGATTGGCGGTGTTGGTGCAGCTGGTGATGGCCGCGATGACCACGGCGCCGTCGTGCAGGCTGAAGTCCTCGCCCGCCACGGGGACGGCGCGGGCGGGATCGACCGGACGGCCGGCGATCTCCTGGTGATGGCCCAGGAAGGCTGTCGGCACGGTTTCCAGGTCGAGCCGGTCCTCGGGGTTGCGCGGGCCGGCGAGGCAGGGGCGGATGGCGTCGAGGTCGAGCGTGACCACCTCGTCGAAGGCGGGTGCGGGCGTCGTCTCGTCGCGCCAGAGCTTTTGTGCGCGGGCGTAGGCCTCCACCAGCGCCAGCTGGACTTCGTCGCGGCCCGTCATGCGCAGGTAGTCCATGGTGCGGCGGTCGACGGGAAAGTAGACCGCCGTCGCGCCGTACTCCGGCGCCATGTTGGCGATCATGCCGCGGTCGCCGAGCGACAGGGCTTCCAGGCCGCTGCCGAAGAACTCGACGAACTTGCCGACCACGCCCAGTCCGCGCATCTTCTCGGTGATGGCGAGCACCATGTCGGTGGGCAGCACGCCTTCGCGCAGCCGGCCCTTCACCTCGATGCCCACGACCTCGGGCAGCGCCAGCGCGACCGGCTTGCCGACCATCACTGCCTCGGCCTCGATGCCACCCACACCCCAGCCCAGCACGCCCAGGCCGTTGATCATGGGCGTGTGGCTGTCGGTGCCGACGCAGGTGTCGGGCATCGCCAGTTCGCCCTGTGCGTCCGTCTCGGTCCACACCACCTTGCCGATGTGCTCGATGTGGAGCTGGTGCATGATGCCCTTGCCCGGCGGCACGATGCGCACGCCCTCGAAGCTGCTGCTGCACCAGCGCAGGAAGGCAAAGCGCTCTGCATTGCGTTCGTACTCGCGCTCAAGGTTGATGCGGCGGGCGTCGGGGCTGGCCCAGCGGTCGACCTGCAGCGAGTGGTCGATGATCACGTCCACCGGCACCTTGGGGCGCACCGCGGACGCATCGCCGCCGGCGTCGGCCACGGCATCGCGCAGGCCGGCCATGTCCACCAGCATCACCTGGCCCAGGATGTCCTGGCCGAAGACGCGCACGGGATAGAAGCTCAGGCCGCTGCCCACGCGCCGGGCCAGCAGCGCATCGATCTCGGCCTGCGCGTCGACCCCGCGGCTCGCCTGCCGCAGCAGGTTCTCCAGCAGGATGCGCAGCGAGAAGGGCAGGGCATCGACGCCAGGCACCTCGGCGATGGAGACGTAGCGCACCGAACGGCCGGCGAGCGGAAGGTGCTGGATGACGGGTGGGGTTTTCATCGTGGCTCTTTCGACGGGGCGCTCAGATCAGGCCGACCTTGGTCATCACGGCACGCAGGCGCTCATGCTCGTCGTCCACGAACTTGCCGAACGCGTCGCCGCTGATGACGCTGGGCGACCAGGCGTTGGTCTTCAGCGCGTCCTGCCACACCTTGGTCTGGGTGGCGGCGAGCACGGCGTCGGTGAGTTCCTTGCGCTGCGCGGGCGTGAGGTTGGCGGCGCCGTAGACACCGCGCCAGTTGCCGATCTCGATGTTGTAGCCGGCCTCTTTCAGCGTCGGCGCATCCACGCCCGGCATGCGCGTGGGCGAGCCGACGGCGAGCACGCGGAACTGGCCGCCCTCGATGTACTTGGCAAGTTCGGCATAGCCGCCGGTGATGGCGGAGACATGCCCGCCCAGCGTTGCCGAGATCACCTCGCCGCCACCGCCGAAGGGGATGTAGTTGACCTTGGCAACGGGCACGCCCGCCGCGCCGGCGAGTTCGGCAGTGCCGATGTGGTCGACCGAGCCCTTGGAGCCGCCGGCCCACTTCACGCCCGAAGGGTTCTTCTTGAAGTCCGCCATCAGCTCGTCGAAGCTGCGGTAGGGCGAGTCCTTGCGCACGGCGATCACGTTGTATTCGGTGAAGAGGCGCGCGATGGGCGTGACGTTCGCCAGCGTGATCTGCGGCTTGTTCTGCACGATGCCGGTGACCATGATGGCGCCCATCACGCACAGGGCGTTCACGTCGCCCTTGGCGCTGTTGGTGAACTGCGCCAGCCCCAGCGTGCCGCCGGCCCCGTTCTTGTTGTCGTACATCGCGCTCTTGGCGGCGCCGGCCTCGACGAGGGCCTTGCCCAGCGTGCGGGCCGTCTGGTCGTAGCCGCCGCCCGGCGAGCCGGGCGCCATGAAGCGCACCATGTCCAGCGCATGTGCCGATGGGGCCGCGGCGAGGATGCCTGCGGTGGCCGCGATGCCGAGAAGACGTCGAATGGAAGCACGCATGGGGGATCTCCTTGTGGGGTGTTCATGAGTGGCCCGGCTGGACCATGACGCGAAGGCTTTGCGCTCTCGGTTGATTGTATTTTGTGATCAATATCGTCAAAAACAGCCGAGGGTTTTCCCCGGCTTCATGCCAGCGCCCCGCGGCACTCAGGCTGCGTGCGAGAAGACTTGCGGATCGCGCAGCTTGGCCCGGCGCGCGCCGTCCAGGTGGGCGCGCATCAGGCTGGCCGCCTGCACCAGGTCCTGCTGCTCGATGGCATCGAGGATGGCCAGGTGCTCGGCGGCCTGGGTGTGCCGCGCGCGGCGCTGCGCGGCCTGGCGGTACTCGATCAGGCGCCGCAGCTGGTTGATGCGGCGCACCGACTGGAGCACGAAGCGGTTGTGCCCCCACTCGGCCAGCGTCTCGTGGAAGTGGCTGTTCGATTCGAAGAGCTCGATGGGCGTCATCGTCTCGAAGCCGCCATCGACGATGCGCTGCTGTTCCCGGCGCAGCTGCTTGAGCTGGGCGGGCACGGCCACGAAGGATGGGCCCAGCAGGGCGCCGGGCTCGATCGACTGGCGGAAGAGATAGCTCTCCTCGTACGCATCCGGCGAATCGATCATCGAGAGAAAGCGCCAGCCGTGGCCCATGCTCTGCTCGATCCAGCCTTCTTCGGAGATGCGCGACAGCACCTTGCGCAGCGTGCTGCGCGCCACGCCGTAACGGCGCATCAGCTCGGCCTCGCTCAGCTCGTCGGGCAGCGCGCCGGCCTGCCGGTCCTCGGCGATGCGCAGGTAGAGCGGGTCGTCGGTCGAGAGCAGGCCGGCGACCGCGCCGTCCCAGTCCTTGGCGTCCACGCTCAGGAAGTAGCCGCGGTTCACGTCCTGCTGCAGCACGCCCAGTTGGGCGAGGTGCCGCAACGCCGACTGCACCGGCGAGCGCGAGGTGCCGATGCGCTGGGCGATGTGCACCTCGGGCAGATGGTCGCCGGCCAGGCGGTTGTCGCGCCGCACGAGCGCGACGATCTCGCGCACCACGCGCTGCTGCAGCGAGGTCAGGTCAGGGGTGGCGGGGGCGTTGGCCTTGGGCATCCCGCTAGTCTAGGGTGCCGGGCGCTCAGTCGATCTTCATGCCGTACTGCTTGATCAGCGCGGACCAGCGCTGGCCCTCGCGTGCGATCAGCGCACCGAACTCCTTCGGCCCCGCGCCGACGGGCTCGGTCATGCCGGCGGCCAGGCGCTCGGCCACGTCCTTGTCCTTCAACGCCGCGGCGGCGGCCGCATGGAGGGCCTGGATGGCGGCGTCTGGCGTTCCCTTGGGCACGACCAGGCCCATCCACGAGGCGAACTCGTAGCCGCCCACGCCGCTTTCGGCGACCGTCGGCACGTCCGGCAGCGCCCGGGATCGCTGCTTGCCCGTCACGGCCAGGGCCTTGAGTTTGCCGGCGCGGATGTGCGGCAGCGCGGCCAGCGGGAAGGCGACCACCGCACTGATCTCGCCGCCGAGCGCCGCGATGATGGCCGGCCCGCCGCCCTTGTACGGCACGTGCGTGATGTCGACCTTGGCCATCGACTTGAGCATCTCGCCGGCCAGATGGTTGGCGCTGCCGTTGCCGGCGGTGCCGTAGGTGTACCTGCCGGGCGCCTTGCGCGCGAGATCGAGGAACTCCCTGAGGTTGGCGGCCGGTACCGAGGGGTGCGCCACGATGACCAGGTCGATCGACGTCAGCCAGGTGACCGGCGCCAGCGCGTCCACCTTGTAGCCCGGGTTGGGGTAAAGCGCGGGGTTGAGCGCCATGGTGCCCTGGTTGACGAAGGTGACGGTGTAGCCGTCCGGCGCCGCCTTGGCGCCGAGCGCGGTGCCGATGTTGCCGCCGGCGCCGCCGCGGTTGTCGATCACCACCGGCTGGCCCAGGACCTCCTGCATCTTCGTCTGCAGGCTGCGGCACACCACGTCGGCATCGCAGCCGGCCGGCTGCGGAACGATGAGGGTGACCGGCTTGCCCGGGAACTTGTCCTGGGCGGCGCCTGGCCGGAGGCCGAGCGCCAGGGGAAGGGCGGCGGCGGTGGCGTGCAGGAGCGTCCTGCGGCGGATGGTCGTCATAGGGCTTGTCTCCGATTGATGAATTGTGAAATGTCTAAAGTGATCATAAAATTCATTTCATCACAGCGTCAAGCCATGAATCCGAACGCCAGCCTCCAACCGCCGAACTGTCCGGGCCGGGCCTATGTCGGCTGCCGCACGACGCGCGAGCGCCATGCCCGCGGGCGGGGGATCGAGGTCTTCGATGTGGAAGCCGATGGCCGATGGGTCCATGCCCGCACGATAGAGGCCGGCGACAACCCGTCCTACCTCGCCATCGACCGTGCCGGGCGCTGCCTCCACGCCGTCCATGGCGACGGCGACGCGGTCAGCAGCTTCGCGATCTCGCCGGACGGTGCGCTCTGCCCGATCGGCAGGCGCGGCACGCAGGGCCGCAACCCGGTCCACCTGGTCTTCAGCCCCCGGGCGCGCTGGGTGCTGGTGGCCAACTACGCGACCGGCAGCGTGGTGTCGCTCCCGGTGCAGGACGACGGGTCCCTGGGCGACGTGGCCCACCGCCTGGCCTTGCCGGAACGGATGGGCCCGCACCGCAGCCAGCAGCGCGGACCGCACCCGCACCAGCTCGTCTTCGATCCGTCGGGGCGCTGGCTGCTCGTGCCGGACAAAGGCGCGGATGCGGTGCACACACTTGCGTTCGACGAAAGGTCCGGGCGCCTGTCGCTCACAGCGTCGCTCGAGGTGGCGCCGGGCGGCGGTCCGCGCCACATGGTCCTGTCGCCCGAAGGCCGGCACGCCTGGATCGTGCTGGAGCTTTCGAGCCAGGTCCTCGGCGCATCCTTCGACCGCGACAGCGGCAGGCTCGCGCCCTTCCAGCGCGTCCCGAGCGTTCCCGAAGACTTCGCCGGCGAGAACACGGCCGCGGGCATCGTGTACCTCGCGCAGCAGAACCTGCTGTTCGTTTCCAACCGCGGCCACGGGAGCGTGGTTCGCTTTGCCGTCGAGCCCGGGCGTGGCGCATTGAGCGCGCCCTCGTGGATCGGCACGGGCGGCCAG
This sequence comes from Variovorax sp. JS1663, assembly GCF_002157355.1. Taxonomy (GTDB): domain Bacteria; phylum Pseudomonadota; class Gammaproteobacteria; order Burkholderiales; family Burkholderiaceae_C; genus Variovorax. The sequence goes on from NZ_LYMK01000021.1 coordinate 104,490, forward strand.
GTGCCGCGCTTCATCGCCGGCCTGCCGGGCGCATCGACGCTGCTGGCCGCCAACGAGGACGCCGACACCATCGTTGCCCTGCCGGGCGGCGACGCGCAGGCGCAGGTGCAACCCATCGCGCAGACGGGCAGTCCGGTGTGCATTGCATTCACCCAAGGAAAACCATGAACACGATAACGCCCCAGATCGCCGTCCGCGCCACGTACATGCGCGGTGGCACCAGCAAGGGGGTGTTCTTCACGCCCGACGACCTGCCCGAAGCGGCACGGCAGCCCGGCGCCGCGTGCGATGCGCTGATGCTGCGTGTGACGGGCAGCCCCGACCCCTACGCCAAGCAGATCGACGGCATGGGGGGCGCGACCTCCAGCACCAGCAAGGTGGTCATCGTCGGGCCCAGCACGCGCGAGGACTGCGACGTCGACTATCTCTTCGGCGCAGTGGCGATCGAGTCGCCCGTGGTCGACTGGAGCGGCAACTGCGGCAACCTCACCTCCGCCGTCGGGCCCTTCGCCATCGCGCGCGGCCTGGTGCAGGCGCCTGCCGACGGCATCGCCACGGTGCGGATCTGGCAGGCCAACATCCAGAAGAAGATCGTGGCGCACGTGCCGATGCAGGGCGGCCAGGTGCAGGAGACCGGCGACTTCGAGCTCGACGGCGTCACCTTCCCGGCGGCGGAGATCAAGCTGGAGTTCCTCGAGCCCGGCGCGGACGAGGGCGGCGAGGGCGGCGCGATGTTCCCCACGGGGCGTCAGGTCGACGTGATCGACGTGCCGGGCGTGGGCGCCGTCGAGGCGACCCTGATCAACGCTGGCAACCCCACCATCTTCATCGACGCGGCCACGCTGGGCCTGACTGGGGCGGAACTGCAGCGCGGCTTCAACGACGACACGGCGCTGCTCGCGCGCTGCGAGGCCATCCGTGCGCACGCGACCGTGGCCATGGGCCTGGCGAGATCCGCCGAGGAAGCGACGGCGAAGCGCCCGCACACGCCCAAGCTCGCCTTCGTCGCGGCGCCGCGCGGCTACACCGCGTCGAGTGGCAAGCCGGTGCGCGAGGCGGACATGGACCTGTGCGCCCGCATCCTCTCGATGGGCAAGCTGCACCACGCGATGACCGGCACCGGCGCGGTCGCGATCGCGGTGGCGGCTGCGATCCCGGGCACGCTGGTCTCACGCCTGCTCGGCCAGGGGCGCCACGACGAGGTGCGCTTCGGTCATCCCTCGGGCACGCTGAAGGTGGGCGCCGAGGCGTCGGAAAGCGCAGGCACGTGGACCGTGACCAAGGCGGTGATGAGCCGCAGCGCCCGCCGCCTGATGGACGGGCAGGTGTACGTGCCGGGCGACTGGCAGCGCTGAGGCTTCAGTTCTCGGCCAGCTCGTCCAGGATCGGGCAGTCGGGCCTGTGGTCGCCGTGGCAGCAGTCGGCCAGGCGCTCCAGCGTGCGCTTCATCGCCTCCATCTCCTCGATCCGCCGACGCAGATCCGCGGCGTGGGCCAGTGCGATGCGCTTGACGTCCGCGCTGGCGCGGCGCTTGTTCTGCCAGAGCTTCAGCAGCTCGGCGATCTCCGCCATGCTGAAGCCGAGGTCCCGCGCCCGCCGGATGAAGCGCAGCGTGTGCACGTCGTTGCCGGTGTATTGCCGGTAGCCTGACTCGGTGCGGTGCACCCTGGGCATCAGGCCCAGCGATTCGTAGTGCCGCACCATCTTGGCCGAGACACCCGAGCGCGCCGCGGCCTCGCCGATGTTGAAGGGTTCCATGTTCATCGTGCCTTTCCCGTCCAGCGCCGCAACAGCAGCGCATTGCCCACCACGCTGACGCTGCTGAAGGCCATGGCCGCGCCCGCGATCACCGGGCTCAGCAGGCCGAGAGCGGCCAGCGGGATGCCCACCACGTTGTAGACGAAGGCCCAGAACAGGTTCTGGCGGATCTTCGCGTAGGTGCGTCGCGAGATGTCGATCGCATCGGCCACCAGCGAGGGGTCGCCGCGCATCAGCGTGATGCCCGCGGCATGCATCGCGACGTCGGTGCCGGTGGACATCGCGATGCCCACGTCGGCCGCGGCGAGCGCCGGCGCGTCGTTGATGCCGTCGCCCACCATCGCGACCCGCTGGCCCTCCGCCTTGAGCGCGGCGATGACGGCCGCCTTGTCCTCGGGCAGTACCTCGGCACGCACGGTGTCGATCTTCAGTTGCCGTGCCACGGCCTCCACGCTGCCGCGGTTGTCGCCGCTGACCAGCGCGGTGCGGATGCCCTGCGCGTGCAACTGCGCGATGGCCGCCGCGGCCTGCGGCTTGGGCGCATCGCCGAAGGCGAGCAGGCCGAGCAGAACGGGGCCTTTGCCCGTGTCTGTCACGTCGGCCAGCCAGGACAACGTGCGGCCCTCGGCCTGCAGCCGCGTCGCCAGCGCATCGAAGCGGCCCAGCGGCACCGAGAGCTCGCGCATGAAGCGGGTGCTGCCCAGGCGCAGCGCGCGGCCCTCGACGTCGGCGGCCATGCCGCGTCCGGCCACCGCGCGCAGCTCCGCGGCGCGCGGGATCGCGATGCCGTCTTGCCGCGCGCGTTCCAGCACCGCATGCGCCAGGGGGTGTTCGCTGCCGGCCTGCAGCGACGCGGCGGCGTGCAGCAGCCCGGCGGTGTCGCCGTTCGCCGCCTCCAGGGCCACCAGCTGCGGCCGGCCCTCGGTCAGCGTGCCGGTCTTGTCGAAGGCCACCACCTGCACCGCATGCGCGACCTCGAGTGCCTCGGCATCCTTGATCAGCACCCCGTGGCGCGCGGCCACGCCGGTGCCGGCCATGATCGCGGTCGGCGTCGCCAGGCCGAGCGCGCAGGGGCAGGCGATCACGAGCACCGCCACCGCGTTGAGGATGGCGCGCTCCCAGTCGCCGGCGCCCAGGCCCCAGCCCAGCAGGGTCGCGAGCGCGATGACGATCACCACCGGCACGAAGACGCTGCTGACCCGGTCGACCAGGCGCTGGATCGGCGCCTTCTTCGCCTGGGCCGATTCGACCAGACGCACGATGCGGGCCAGGGTGGTCTCGGCGCCCACGGCCGTGGTCTGCACCAGCAGCAGCCCCTGGCCGTTGACGGAGCCGCCTGTCACGCCGTCGCCCGCCTGCTTGGCAACCGGCAGGCTCTCGCCGGTGATCAGCGATTCGTCGACCTCGCTCGCGCCTTCCAGCACGCGTCCATCGACAGGCACGCGCTCGCCGGGCCGCACCACCACAAGGTCGCCTAGCTTCACGTCGGCGAGGTGCACGTCGCGGTCGACGCCGCCGCGGCGCACGCGCGCGCGATCGGGTCGCAGGGCATTCAGCGCGCGGATGGCCTCGGTGGTCTGGCGCTTGGCGCGGCCTTCGAGCCACTTGCCCAGCAGCACCAGCGTGATCACCACCGCGGAGGCCTCGAAGTAGAGATGCGGCGGCATGCCGTGGCCGGCATGGTCGATGAGCAGATAGACGCTCAGCCCGTAGCCGGCCGTGGTGCCGAGCGCGACGAGCAGGTCCATGTTGCCTGCGCCAGCCTTCAGCGCCTTCCAGCCTGCGCGGTAGAAGCGCGCGCCCAGCCAGAACTGCACCGGCGTGGCCAGCGCGAGCTGCACCCAGCCATCGAGCACCCAGTCCTGCCCCACGAGCAGGCCCAGCATGGGCAGGATCAGCGGCAGCGAGAGCAGGGCGGAGAGGATGACCGGCCACGCATCGAGCCAGCCGTGTGCGGACGGTGCGGCCGCGGGTGCGGCCTCTTCTTCGACGCGGTGCGCCTCGTAGCCGGCTTTCTGCACGGCGGCGATGAGGCTCTGCACGTCGAGCGCGCGATCGGCCAGCCGAATCTCCGCCTTCTCGGTGGCCAGGTTGACGGTGGCCGAGGCCACGCCGGGCACCTTGGCGAGCGCCTTCTCCACGCGCATCACGCAGGACGCGCAGGTCATGCCCTCGATCTGCAGCGATTGCGTGGGCGCACTGCTGCCGGCAGCGGTGGGGAGGGTCAAGGCGTCGCTCATGGGAGTCCTGTTCCTGATGGGTGCGGGAAGTCTCAACCCTACCATCATGGGAAGGTCAAGCGGCGTGATTGGCCTGCTATCGACAGGCCCTCACCCGCACCGCTGCTCGATCCTGGGAAGCGCCGTTCAGCATTGTTTCTGAGTTGACACCGCAACAATTGATCAGATTCTGCCGAGAAGAACTGCCCCAGAATCGCGCCCCGCAACGGGAGCGAGGCAGCAACAACGCTGAAGCCATGAGCTTGATCTCCCCGGATGCACAGGGAGATCAAGAACTTGAACAGGCACCTTCACCGTATCGTCTTCAACGCCGCACGCGGCATGCGCATGGTCGTGCACGAAGCCGCCATGAGCGCGGGCAAGGCCAGCGGGGCGACTTCGGCGGTGCTCGCGACGGCGCTGCTCGCCGCGGCACCGGCGCCCGCCCAGATCGTCGCCAATCCCATGGCCCCTGGGGGCACACGCCCGACGATCCTCGTGGCGCCCAACGGGATTCCAGTCATCAACACCACGACGCCGAGTGCGGCGGGCGTCTCCAGGAACCAGTACGTCCAGTTCGACGTCTCGGGTCGAGGCGTGATCGTCAACAACTCGCGCATGAACGTGCAGTCGGGCATCGGCGGCTGGATAACCGCAAACCCCTATCTCGCGACAGGCCCGGCGCGTGTCATCGTCAACGAGGTCAGCTCCAGCAACCCGTCTTACATCAATGGACCGGTCGAGATCGCGGGCCAGCGGGCGGAGTTCATCCTTGCGAACCCAGCCGGCGTATCGGTCAGTGGGGGCACCTTCATCAATGCTGCCGGCGTGACGCTCACGACGGGCACGCCGCAATACAACGCCCTTGGCGGACTCGACAGCTACGTGGTGCGCGGCGGCACCGTGACCATCGACGGCCTGGGCCTCGATGCCAGCAAGTCCGACTACGCCGCCATCCTCGCGCGTGCCGTGCAGGTCAATGCGGCGATCCATGCCAACGACCTCCAGGTCGTGACCG
>NZ_LYMK01000022.1 GCF_002157355.1 Variovorax sp. JS1663
ATCACCGGAGATCAAGTAGTCTCCAAAACCTTGGACTCGCTAACTCAACACTGGCACGGCTGAAGGGGGCAGGTCACAGGGCTGATGAATGTGGCGGCGTCGGGGAGGGGGCGTTCCGATGTGCAATGGCGCGGGTGGCATGGCGGCCCATGTTGCTTTCGGTGCCCGGACTGGCGGCGCGACCGTTATCCTGGGATTGGTACTTGTCGTACTCGCGGTGTTCTTCAGCGGCTCCGTCTCGACCATCTTCGCAATGTTCCCGCCGTCTGTACTGGGTGTCATCCTGGCACTGTCCGGCGCACAGCTGGCGATGGGCGCAGCGCTGCCGCACAACTCGCGTCGTCGCGTTGGTCACGGCGGCGATGTGCATCTGGAACGTCGAGATCGCGTTCGTCATTGGCCTTGGGCTGCACCTACTCGCCCGTCGAGGTTTGATGCGGATCTAGCTCCCAGAATTCGCCGATTTCACTGAGGCATTTGGGGACAACTGAATTACTTCGCGAAAAGCCTCGGATGCTGAACTAGTCAAAAGCCAACAAGCTCTCAGTCGACTGTCGCAGAACGCAGGCGCAGAGCATTCGCTATCACGCTCACGGAGGACAACGCCATCGCTGCAGCCGCCACTACGGGCGATAGAAGTAGACCTAAGAAGGGATAGAGAACGCCTGCAGCGATTGGGATCCCCGCGACGTTGTACGCGAAGCTCAGGAATAGGTTCTGCCGGATGTTGCGCATCGTCATGTGCGACAGCTTGCGCGCCTTGACGATACCCATCAGGTCCCCCTTCAGCAGGGTGATGCCCGCGCTTTCCATCGCCACGTCCGTTCCGGTTCCCATCGCGATCCCGACATCCGCTGCGGCGAGCGCCGGGGCATCGTTCACGCCGTCGCCGGCCATCGCGACCACGCCACCTTCCTTGCGCAGCCGCGCAACGATGGTTGCCTTGTCTTCGGGAAACACCTCGGCGACCACTTCGTCGATGCCGAGCTCTTTGGCGACGGCCTCCGCAGTCGTCTTGCCGTCGCCAGTGAGCATGACGATGCGCACGCCCGCGTCTCGCAAACCCTTGAGAGCCGCGGGCGTAGTTTGCTTGATCGGGTCCGCGATGGCGACGAAGCCGGCGAGCTTCCCGCCTAGTGCTACGAATATGACTGTGGCCGACCTGGCTCTCTGCAGTTCGGCCGCAGCATTGAGAGGCAACACGTCGATGTGGTGCTCCGCGAGAAACTTGGCCGCACCGCTCACCACGTTCACCCCGGCCACGTTTCCGAGTACTCCCTTGCCCACAGGTGAGTCAAAGTCCGTCACGTCCGCGAGTTGCAGATGGCGTTCCTGAGCCGCCGCGACGACGGCCATCGCCAAGGGGTGCTCGCTGGCCCGCTCGACGCTGGCCAGCTTCTGCAGGACGTCGTCGGCCCCGAACCCACTTGCAGGCTCAACGTGGACGACCTTGGGTCGGCCTTCTGTGAGGGTACCCGTCTTGTCGACGACGACAGTGTCGACCTTCTCCATGCGCTCGAGTGCCTCCGCATCGCGAATGAGAACGCCATGCTGCGCGCCGCGCCCGACTCCCACCATGATGGACATCGGCGTAGCGAGGCCGAGCGCGCAGGGACACGCAATGATGAGAACGGCCACTGCCGCGATGAGCGCGTAGGAAACCGCCGGGCTTGGGGCCCACACAAGCCAAGCGACGAACGTAAGCGCTGCGACGAGAAGAACCGCAGGCACGAACCACGCGGCCACTTGGTCTGCCATGCGCTGGATCGGAGCTCGGCTGCGCTGGGCGGCTGCGACCATGTGAACGATTTGAGAGAGCAGGGTGTCGGCGCCGACCTTTTCCGCGCGCATGACGAAGCTACCTGTTTGGTTGATGGTTCCGGCCGTCACCTTGGAGCCCGCAGCCTTCGATACAGGCATCGGCTCGCCTGTGACCATGGATTCGTCCACTGTGCCGTTGCCCTCGACAAGCTCGCCATCGACGGGGACCTTCTCTCCGGGACGCACGCGCAGCAGCTCACTGGGTTGGATGGTGTCGATCTGCACTGTTTCGTCTGAACCGTCTTCTCGCACACGGATCGCTGTTTTTGGGGCCAGGTCGAGAAGCGCTTTGATGGCACCGGATGTTTTCTCGCGAGCGCGAAGCTCCAACACCTGGCCCAGCAGCACGAGGACCGTGATGACCGCCGCAGCCTCGAAGTACACCGCGACTGCTCCACCGTGGCCCCGCAAGGCTTGAGGAAACAGGCTGGGTGCCAATGTGCCAACCATGCTGTACACCCATGCCGCTCCGGTGCCGAGGGCGATGAGCGTGAACATGTTCAGGCTGCGGTTTTGCAGCGAAGACCATCCGCGGGCGAAGAACGGCCAACCGGCCCACAGGACAACGGGGGTCCCGAACAGCATCTGAATCCAGTTGGAAGTCTGCGCCCTGACCAGATGGCCGATGTCGAACAGGTGCCCTCCCATTTCCAGGAAGAAGACGGGCAAGGTCAGCGCCAATCCGATCCAGAAGCGGCGGGTCATGTCCCGCAGTTCCGGGCTTTCGCCGGTCTCGCTGGTTGCGATGGCCGGTTCCAGCGCCATGCCGCAGATGGGGCAGTTTCCAGGCCCCATCTGGCGAATCTGTGGATGCATCGGACACGTGTATTCCACTTCCCTGCCACCTTTCGCTGCCGGGGCGGGCGGTGCTGCGGTGGCTACAGGGTGGTGATGCTGATGCCCGTGTGGATCGCCCGCTTTCGCGGCATGGGCCGACGGCGCGGCCACGGGCTCGAGGAACATCCCGCACTTCGGGCATTTGCCTGGCCCTACCTGGCGCACTTCGGGGTGCATCGGACAGGTGTATGCACCGCCCGAAGCCGCAGTAGCTACGGGCTGCCCATGGTCATGGTGTTCATGCCCCCCATGCGAAAGGTGTTCCTGCTGCATGCTTGCTCCCGTTTTCGTCTCTGCTTGAAGCCGCAATCGCGTCGAGCGGCTCGATCATCAGCGGACATGCGGCCAGGAATGCAAAGGGCAGCAGCGCCAGCACGTGGTCCTTGTGTGCGACCCATAGGTAGATGCTCGCCATTACGGCGACTATCGTCGAGATGACTCCGAAGGGCGTCTTCCAGAAAGACGGGCGGGCGTGCTGCTGGTCCATGGTGGGCTCCTGTACTAGTGGCAGCATGAGCCAGCAGCCGGCGCGGCTCCTTGACGTGCGTCAAATGGCGCTGCCTTCCGGGTTCCACAGCCGCACCCGCAGCCGGTTGCGGTTCGCGGCGCCGCGGCGGCCGAGGCAGGTGCTGCCTGAACCTCTTGCGGCGTGTAGCCGGCGTCCCGGATGGCAGCGGCCAAAGCCGCCACCGGCACTGCGCCGCTGACGCGAACCAACTTTCGTGGGGTGTCGACCTTAATGTGCGCGGACTTGTCCACTGCGATGACGGCCTTTGTGATGGTGGTCGCGCAGTGCCCGCACGTCATGTCGCTGACCTGGAAGGTGACCATTGCTTGTCCTTTCGGTGTTGGTGAAGCAACTGTCAACCCTCCCATCGTGTCAGGGTCAAGACTTTTCTTGCGGCTTGACCTTCCCCCGGGAGCAGGGTTCATAGTGCCGAGGGTGGCGCGGCGAATAGCCGAGCTACACAGATTGAACTTTCCTGCCCGTGCTAACCTAACTGCTGTGAAGACGTTTCGCCGCTGGCTCATGCTTCTGGTGGCCGTACTGCTCCCGATTCGGGGCGCACTGGCTGCGGGCCTGCTGTGTCCGGTGGGCGGCTTTGGCCTCCAGACCGAGGTTCAACTGACCCAACACACGCATGGCCATGAAGCGAGCGCGGTCGGACATGAACACCAGCAACACGAGGTCACTGCGCAGGACCATGGCGCCGGCCATGACCACGCCGGCAGCGGCGCCCCGGACCTGGCCGGCAGCGCTGCGGATAAGTGCAATCTCTGTTCTGCGTTCTGCTCCGTGACCGGCCTCATCAGCGCCACTGTGGCCATTGCCGCGCCTCAGCCCGTCTTCACGGTGTTCCCAGACCTTTACGCGCCTCCCGCGAGCTTTGTCTCGGACGGTCAGGAGCGTCCACCCCGAACCATCTGACCCATTGAGGCCTCCGCGCGAGGCCTCATGGCGCTCGTGCGTCAGCACGGGCATCGGTCGGCCTTCGCGTCGGCGATTCAGATGAATTCGAGAGCACGCAAATGCGGGAGCAAGCGTTCCAAGCAGATGACCAGCGCCGTTCGCAAGCGCCACGGAATACCGGACCAGTTCGGCAGTTGCCACACGGCCATTGTTGGCGGCTACGCCCTGGAAGGCCACGTTCCTGCCGCAGACGTCAAACGCCTGCTCGCACAGGAGGCAAACGCCGCTGGCCTGAGCGTCCCTGGAATGCCCGTGGGTTCTCCGGGCATGGAGTGGGTTCCCGCAAGGACCCGTTCCAGGTGCTTCTCATCGACAAGGCGGGCCGCTCCAGTGTGTTCGCCACCTATCCCAAGACCTAACGGAGATTCATATGAAAACATTGCACCCATTGGCCCTTGCAGCTGTCCTGCTCGCGTCCTCCGTCGGAGCACAGCAAGCACCTCAAGGTGGAGAGCACTCCTCGCACCACCCGCCTGGCGCCGCGGCAGCCGCACCTCAGTCCGAAGGAGAAGTGCGCAAGGTGGACCTCGAACAAGGGAAGGTCACGCTCCGGCATGGGCCGCTTGCCAACCTCGACATGCCGGCGATGACGATGGTTTTCACGGCAGCAGACCCGAAGCTCCTGGAAGGCCTGAAGCAAGGCGACAAGGTGCGATTCACCGCCGACAAGAAGGACGGCTCGTATTTCGTCACGGCCATCGAGGCTGCGAAATAGAGCGCGACTTGTTCAGCCCGGGTTGATGCATGTCAACTGGCTGGACCGGCCACGCCCGTAGTGTGGAGTTGCGGTGCTCGATGCTCCACAGTTAACCGTAAAGGAAGTCCCATGAATGTCATCTCACGAACAGTTTCTCTGGCTGCAGCGGCTTTCCTCGCCCTGGGACTAGCCGCCTGTGCTGCAGCTCCGGAAAAAGGCGAGGCCCATGCTCACGGGAACATGGACACGATGGAGATGAAGTCCATGTGCGACATGCACAAGAAGATGATGAGCGGCAAGCCGTCCGCAGAGCAGCAGGCGATGATGCAAGAGCACATGAAATCGATGACACCAGAGATGCGTCAGCGAATGCAGGCAATGCACGAACAGTGCAAGTAGAGACGCGATGGCCGGGCGCGTAGCGGTTCGGCTGGGACCCACAGAGAGGCGCGGCCAGCTCTCGGCAGCGGCGCTGACGCTCGGTGGCGTAGTCCTGTTCGGCCTGGGCCTGTAATTCATTTTCATTCGCCCGGCGGTGCTGCCAGAAGACCCTCGCTTATGCGATCGTCACATGGAACGAGAAGGATTTTCCCAAGGAGGTCCTTGACCCATTCGGCATCGAGGTGCAGACCCCCGATGAATTCGTTCTCAACCAGCTGATGCTGGAGAAGCTCACCGCGCTTGCCGCCCTCACGCGCATGCGTGAGCGCTGGGCACTGCGCAGTACGACGCTATGGCGTTGGTCAAGGGCTTTCTTGCTTCTGAACATTCGCTTGCCTCCCTCTCTGACCCAGTCGAGGGTCGGCGAAGTTGTGCGCCGCGGCGGCCCACTCGTCGGAGAGGGTGACCCCATCTGCGGCGACGAGAATGCGTTTGAACATCATCCAATTTATGCAAGATTGAGAGCCTGCAGCGTAGCGGGGCAGTCTTTGGGCGTGCGCTCAGCGCGACGCACAGTTCTTGCGCTGCGCAGACGCAACGGCCTCGAATGCAAGCAGGCACCGGTGCGACACGCATCGGCCGGCGACCCGCCTGCTCAATGTGACAGGCTGGGGCGCACTTCGGGCGATGTGAGATCGATGCCCATGACGGCGCGTGCATAGAGGTAGTTGATTCGCGCCTTGTCGCTGAGTGCATCCATGTCGACGTGCCCAAGCGCGTCGCACGGGAATGCATAGTTGCGGCGGCCCTCGAACAGGGCGTGGAAGCGCAGCTCGTAGCCATGTGTCGTTGCGTTCATCGCTGTCTCCTTCGTGGCGCCCCGACTTCCTGGTGAGGGGAATCCGGCATGTCGCTGGCGTGGCTTCAATCTAGGCGCGACCCTTGACCGGGCGTTGAACGTGGCGCATCACTGGGAAACACTGTGTCAACGGCGTGTGTCAACGGCTGTTCCGATGAGCATCCCGGGGCCAGGAAGGCCTTGCGACCTGTCTGGCAAGCTCCAAGCTTGACCTTTGTCAACATGTCGGCTGAGACGAGGCATTAACGTGGGAGGAGTTCCAACCGATGGCGCGCAGGTGCCTGGCGCCGCCCCAATGATGCTTGCCGACCACATCGAATCGCCGCCCGAGACGGCGTCCGACCCTGAATCCTTGATGACGCTGAGTTGCGCGAGCGGCCTTGCCCCGCTGCGCCTGGGCGGGCGGGCGCTTCTGCCGATTGTCCAGGGCGGCATGGGCGTAGGCGTCTCGGCGCACCGCCTGGCCGGCAGCGTCGCGGCGCTGGGTGCGATGGGGACGATCTCTTCGGTCGACCTGCGCCGCCACCACCCGGACCTGATGGAGCGGACGCGTGACCTTGCACCGGGCGATGTTGCAACACGACGCGCCAAGGAAGACATCAATGCGGCCAACCTGGAGGCGCTGGCGCGAGAGATCCAGGCAGCACGCCGCATTTCGGGCGGGCGCGGTCTGCTGGCCATCAACGTGATGCGTGCGGTGGGCGAGTACGCACCGTCGGTGACGCGTGCGCTCGAATGCGGAATCGATGCCGTCGTGGTCGGCGCCGGGCTGCCGCTGGACCTGCCTGAGCTGGCGCAGGACCATCCGGCCGCGCTTCTCGTGCCCATCCTGTCGGACGCACGAGGCGTGCAGCTGCTCGTGCGCAAGTGGGAGCGCAGGAAGCGTCTGCCCGATGCCATCGTGATCGAGCACCCGCAGCTTGCGGGTGGCCACCTCGGCGCCGCGAAGATCGCGGACCTGGCAGACCCTCGCTTCGATTTCGAGAACGTGATCCCGCAGTCGATCGGCTTTCTGCGCAGTGCCGGTATCGAGAAGGAGATCCCGTTGATCGCGGCGGGCGGCATCCGCAGGTTCGGGGATATCGCGCGTGTTCAGCGGCTGGGAGCTGCCGGCGTGCAGCTGGGCACTCCTTTCGCCGTCACGCGGGAGTGCGATGCACACCCCGAGTTCAAGCGCGTGCTCGCACAGGCGCGCGACGCAGACCTGGTCGAGTTCACCAGCGTGGCGGGGCTGCCGGCGCGTGCCGTGGCGACCCACTGGCTCAAGGCCTACCTGAAGGCGGAGGAGAAGCTGCAAAGCGTGTCACACGTGAAGCCGCGCTGCACGCTGGCCTTCGATTGCCTCGCACAATGCGGTTTGCGAGACGGATTGGCCGCCTGGGGCCAGTTCTGCATCGACACCCAGCTGGCCGCGGCCCTGCGCGGCGACGTGAAGAAGGGACTGTTCTTCCGCGGTGTCGGCGCCTTGCCGTTCGGCGAGCAGATCCGCGGTGTGCGGGAACTGCTGGAGCACTTGCTGACACGGGACGAAGCGCCGGTCGCTCCCGCCCCCGGCGCGTCCTGACCCGTTCGGCGTCCTTCTACTTGGCGCCGGGCCCGCCGTGTCTGGATTGATAGCCGTACCACAGGCTGCCCGCGATTCGATGTGCCAGGTCGTCCGCACGTGCCTGCAGGGCCGGATTGTCCAGGCTCGCCGTGGTCTCGCGAAACAGGGCGAGCCAGCGGTGGAAAAGACAGGGTGTGAGTCCGGGCAGGGCGGCATGCCTGGGCATTGGGGATCCTCGGTACCGGGCGGTGCCCCGCAGGGCGGATGACCAGAAATCGACCAGCTTGGCCAGATGGCGGTCCCATTCCGGGACGTGCGACTCGAAGATGGGGCCGAGTACCGCATCGCGGCGCACCTTCGAGTAGAAGGCGTGGACCAGGCGGCTCACTTCCTCCTCGGTGCAGAACTCCGGATGCGGCTTCGGAAGCTCCGAGAGCCCGGGTTCCATGGCGTCTCGCATTGCACACATCGTCGTCTCCTTCCGCTCTGGTGCCCCGCGCACTCAGCGCTGCGGTTCCAGCCTACAGTGAGTCCGATGGATATTCCTTGATCTGAAACAAGCTTCCTTTCTGCACCGGAGGTTTGCTCTAGCGCAAGGTTTCCCGAAGCGGGGTCGACGACGATTGCCGTGCAAACAGGAGCAAAGGCATGACCTCATCGGACGAAAAGCGAACCTCTGGGCACTACCCTCCACCGGCCGCGCTCGCGCGCCGCGCCCATGTGGCCGGCCGCGCCGCATACGACGCGCTGGTTGCCGAGGCCGAGGCGGACTACGAGGGCTACTGGGCGCGGATCGCCCGTGAGTTCGTGGAATGGAAGACCCCGTTCAAGACCGTGCTGGATACCGGCCAGGCGCCCATGTACAGGTGGTTCGGAGATGGCACCCTGAACGTGTCGTACAACTGCCTGGACCGCCATGTCGCGGCCGGCAGGGGCGACAAGATCGCGATCGTCTTCGAAGCCGACGACGGCAAGGTGACGCAGACCACCTACGCGCAACTGCTCGCGCAGACCTGCCGGATGGCCAATGCGCTGAAGGCGCGGGGCATCGGCAAAGGAGACCGCGTCGTCATCTACATGTCGATGTCGGTCGAGGCCGTCGTGGCCATGCAGGCATGTGCGCGCCTCGGCGCGGTGCACTCGGTCGTGTTCGGTGGTTTCTCCGCGCATTCGCTGCGGGACCGGATCGCGGACACCGGTGCCATCGCCATCATCACTGCCGATGAGCAGGTGAGGGGCGGCAAGACTCTGCCCTTGAAGGCGTTGGTCGATGAAGCGCTCGCCATGGGCGGCTGCGAGGCGGTGCGCACCGTCGTCGTGTACCGTCGCACCGGCAACCCGATTGCGTGGCAGCAGCGCGACCATTGGATGCACGAACTGATGCAGGTGCAGCCGGAGGTCTGCGCGCCCGAATGGGTGGAGGCGGAGCACCCGCTGTTCCTGCTCTACACCTCCGGCTCCACCGGCAAACCCAAAGGCGTGCAGCACAGCAGCGGTGGCTACCTGGTGCAGGCCGCAGTGACCGCCAAGTGGACCTTCGATCTCCATGACGATGACGTGTTCTGGTGCACTGCCGACGTCGGCTGGGTGACGGGCCACACCTACATCGCCTACGGTCCGCTCGCCGTCGGGGCGACCGAGGTGGTGTTCGAAGGTGTTCCGACCTATCCCGACGCGGCGCGCTTCTGGCGCATGATCGAGCGCCACAAGGTCACGGTTTTCTACACGGCCCCTACCGCCATCCGGTCCTTGATCAAGGCGGCTGAAAGCAACGAGGCAGTCCACCCGCGGCGCTTCGATCTGACCAGTCTGCGCATTCTCGGATCCGTCGGTGAGCCGATCAATCCGGCTGCATGGGAGTGGTACCACGAGCACGTGGGCGGTGGCCGCTGCCCGATCGTCGACACCTGGTGGCAGACGGAGACCGGTGCACAGATGATCACGCCGCTGCCTGGTGCCACCGACCTCGTACCGGGGTCGTGCACGCTACCCTTCCCCGGCATCGCGGCCGCCATCGTCGACGAGACCGGCGAGGACCTGCCCCATGGCGAGAGCGGCATCCTGGTCATCAAGAAGCCATGGCCCGGAATGATCCGTACCATCTGGGGAGACGACGCGCGCTACCGCACGAGCTACTACCCGGCGGAGCTTCGCGGCTATTACCTCGCGGGTGACGGTGCGGCGCGCGACGCGCAGACCGGCTACTTCACGATCGGCGGCCGCATCGACGACGTGCTCAACGTCAGCGGACATCGCATGGGTACGATGGAGATCGAGTCCGCGCTGGTGGCGTGCACCGACCTGGTCGCAGAGGCGGCGGTCGTCGGCCGGCCGGACGAGACGAGCGGCGAGGCGATCTGTGCATTCGTCGTCCTCAAGCGCTCGCGACCGACGGGGGAAGAGGCCGGCAAGCTCGCCGCCGAGCTGCGCAGCTGGATCGGCAAGGAGATCGGTCCGATCGCCAAGCCCAAGGACATCCGCTTTGCCGACAACCTCCCGAAGACGCGCAGCGGCAAGATCATGCGGCGCCTGCTGCGTTCGGTCGCCAAGGGAGAAGCCATCACGCAGGACACGTCGACGCTGGAGAATCCGGCCATCCTGGATCAGCTGTCGGAAGCGCATTGAGGCGCCGATCCGGCGCAAGGGGATTTGGGCTGGGCGATTCGCAATGGGATGCAGCGGCCCGTCCTGCGACGCTACGCTCGAAGAGACGCTTCGAGCCGATCGATGAATGTCACGAGTCCCGGAAGAATCCGCACTCGTGCCTCTGCTGGAGTGAACCAGGCTGCGCGATCCGCCTCCGGGTAGCTTCTGATACGGCCCGATCGCGGCGGCCACTCCAGTTCGAAGCTGTTCGAGGAAAGCGCCGCAGGATCGCAATCGCCCTCGAATGCCCAGGCGCAGACGAGCTTGCCGCTGCGCTGGCGCGCTTCTCCGAGGCTTGCGTGGCCGCTCCCGGGTGCGAATCCGGTCTCCTCGGTGAACTCCCGCTTGGCCGCGTCGACGGCATCCTCGGCCTCGGCGTCGTACTCGCCCTTCGGAAAGGTCCACGCGCCTTCATCCCGTCTGGCCCACAAAGGCCCTCCCGGGTGCACCAGCAGGACTTCGAGCAGGCCGCTGTTGCGGCGGTACATCAGCAGGCCGGCACTTCGTGTTGCCATCCAGGCGGATTCCTTTCGTCGTGGCCGATGTTGCGCCATGTCAATGTGCTGCATCTTCCGCAGGGATAACGTGGCGTCATGATCTGCAGGAGACCTGAATGATGACACTGAGCTGGTCCGACTCGCTGACCCTCGGCGTGCCTGTCCTGGACAGGATGCACCGGGAATTCGTCCAACGGCTGGCTCGGGTGCAGGACGCCGACAACGAGCACCTCGAACCGGCATGGCGCGCGCTCGTCGAGCATGCGGCCGAGGTGTTCGGCGCGGAAGATGAGTGGATGCAGGCCACCGGCCATGCCGGCGCCGCGAGCCATCGCAGCAAGCACCACGTCGTGCTCGAAGTGATGCGCGAG
This sequence comes from Variovorax sp. JS1663, assembly GCF_002157355.1. Classification (GTDB taxonomy): domain Bacteria; phylum Pseudomonadota; class Gammaproteobacteria; order Burkholderiales; family Burkholderiaceae_C; genus Variovorax. Next base: position 11,127 of record NZ_LYMK01000022.1, read on the forward strand.
GGCCTTCTCCAGGCGGGGGAGGGACGCCTCCTCCAGGTCCGGGAGATGGCCCGGCAACTCGGGAGCTGGTTCGTGCACCACGTGCAGACGCTGGATGCCGCACTCGCCTTGCACCTGCGCAACACGGGCGTCGACCAGGCCGACTCGGCACGGCAGGTGACATCCAGCCATGGACCGCCCGAACGCATCCTGCAGCCTGTTCCTTGATCTGCAGCAAGGTCCTTTGAACATCCGCATGAGAGCCTCGGAGCATCTTCCATGGAGTCTCCGATGACACACACCACCACCAGGATCATCCGCGAGGAGCACGGGGCGCTTTCGGCCATGCTGCGCTCGATCGTGCTTCTGCTGGCCCAGCATCGCCGGCAGGAAACGCTGCCGGATTTCGGCGTGCTGCGGGCCATGCTGTTCTACGTCGACGAGTTCCCGGAGAAGCGGCATCACCGGAAGGAATCCGAACTCCTGTTTCCCAAGCTGCGCGCACGCACGCCCCTGTCGCGCGAATTGCTGGACCGGCTCGACGAAGATCATGCGCTGGGAGAACGCCGCATCCGGAACGTGGAGCACGCTCTCCTCGGCTTCGAGATGATGGGAGAGGCCAGGCGGGAGGCCTTCGAGAAAGCTCTCGGGCAGTACGTCGACTTCTACCTCTCGCACATGGCGATGGAAGAGCGCGAGATCCTCCCGCTGGCCGAGCGGGTGCTGACGCAGGAGGACTGGGCCGACCTCGACGAGGCGTTCGGCGCGAACCGTGATCCGCTGACCGGGTTCGAACCCGATGAGGAATACAGGCAGCTGTTCACACGCATCGTGAACGTCGTGCCGGCACCGCTTGGGTTGGGCGCTGCCTCCTGAGCTGGTGTGCGTGCAAGCGAGCTTCGATGCGCATGGCATCGTTGCTCGCCGACGCCCCGGAGGCGTCCGCATAATCGGGTGCATCGCATTGCGAGTGAACGACCATGCGCATTCTCATCGTTGAAGACGACGCGCCGTTGGGCGAGGCGCTGACGGCTGGATTGCGCCAGCTGGGACAGGCGGTCGACTGGTTCAACACCGGGGCATTGGCGGATGCAGCCCTGTCCGGCGCGAACTTCGATGCCATCGTGCTGGATCTCGGGCTGCCGGGGAAAGATGGTATGCACTGGCTCGTCCGCTGGCGCGACCGCGGGCTGAACGTGCCGGTGCTGATCCTGACCGCCAGAGATGCCGTCGAGCAGCGCATCGCCGGCCTCGATGCAGGCGCGGACGACTACCTGGTCAAGCCCATCACGATCGACGAACTCTCCGCACGTCTGCGGGCCCTGGCACGGCGCGCGTCCGGCCAGACCCAGCCGGTGTGGCGCAAAGGTGCACTCGAGTACGAACCTGCGGCCAGGCTGGTGCGATGGAAGGGCGTGCCGGTCGAACTGACGGGCCGCGAGATGACCCTGCTCGAAGCCCTGTTCGCAAATTCGCCGCGCGTGTTGTCCAAGGCACATCTTCAGCAGAAGCTCTATGACTGGAGCGGCGACGAGCCCGAGAGCAATTCGCTGGAGGTGCATATTCATCGACTGCGGCGCAAGATCGATCCCGCCATCGTTCGCACGGTGCGGGGGGTAGGTTATGCGCTCGGGTCCGGCGAAGCATCGGTATGAGCACGGGTGCGGGCCGCCGTTCGCCCAGCCTTCAAAGGCGGCTGCTGATCTATCTGGCGCTGTGCGCGCCGCTCGTGTGGTCCGTCGCATTGCTGGTGTCCGTCCACCGCGCGCGCCATGAGGTCAACGAGCTCTTCGATACCGAGTTGATCCTCCTCGCACGCCAGGCGCTGCGCACGATGGGCGATCCGTCCGCGGCCCGGGCCATCCCGCTTCCCACTGCGCCGCACGAGGGCAGCAAGGAGGCGGGAGATTCCGACTTGCGGGATCTTGCCATCGCCGCATGGGATGCGCGAGGCCGCCTGGTGCTGGCCGACCGCGATATCGCCCAGATGCCGTATCGCCCCGAGCGCTCGGGCTTCTCGGACGAGACACTCAACGGCCAGGCATGGCGTGTGTATTACCTGCGCTCTTCCGATGGCGCGTGGCTCGTCGCCGTCGGCCAGAAGACCTACGAGCGCGACGAGATCGTGTTCGGCCTGACTGCGAGCCAGATCGTGCCGTGGCTGCTCGTGCTTCCGGTGCTGCTGCTGACCATGGCGTGGGCCGTGCGCCGTGCGCTGTCGCCTCTTCATCAGCTCACGACCGATCTGCAGCGGCGCGGGCCTGACGACCTGGAGCCGGTGCCGATGCACGCGACACCCAGGGAGCTGAAGCCGATGGTGAACGCCATGAACGGCCTGTTCGCGCGCATCGATGCGATGATTCAGCGTGAACGCCGCTTCACCGCAGATGCGGCACACGAGCTGCGCACCCCGTTGGCAGCCCTGAGCGCGCAATGGGACGTGGTGCGCCGCGCCGCCCGAGGCGGGGAGCGCATGGCGGCGGAGTCGAAATTCACCGCGGGCATGGAGCGCATGGGGCGACTGGTCGCGCAACTGCTGGCGCTCTCGCGCCTGGAGACCAGCGACATTGCCGCCATGAAGGTCGAAGTGCAATGGCCATCCATCGTCGAGGAAGCGATCAGCGATTGCCTGCTGCTGTCCGAGCGACGCAGGATCGAGCTCGTCTGCGAATGGCCGCCGCGGCACCGGCATCCGATGCCCCTGCTGGGCGATCCCCATCTGCTGACCGTCCTGCTGCGCAATCTGCTGGACAACGCGGTGCGCTATTCGCCGCCCGGAAGCACCGTGACGCTACGCATCGGCGGGGAGCAGATCGAGGTGGAGAACGAGGGGCAGCCGCTGTCGGGCGAGCAATTGGCACGTCTCGGGGAGCGCTTCTATCGCCCCGAGGGCCAGCCGGAGAGCGGCAGCGGGCTGGGCGTGTCGATCGTCCGGCGCATCGCCGACCTGCATGGGCTCGAGCTGGTGTTCGAAAGGAACGAATCGGGGCAGGGCGTGCGCGTCGTCGTGCGCTTCGCCGCGAGGTCTCGCTGAGCGGCGCTGGCAGGCCCGCGCGCGCTCAGCGTCCCTTGCGAGCCTGCTCGAGTAGCGTGCGCGCCTCTTCCCGACGGCCTTCGTCCGCGATCTGCCGGCCCGGTCGCGGCGGCGCCTGCAAGGCGCGCTCCAGGTAGATCATGGCCTGCTCGGGCTGCTTGCTCTCCAGCAGATACTCGCCATAGAAGAAGTTCGGGTCGATGCCCTTGGGATTGAGGGTCAAGGCCTTCCCCAGCAACTCCCTGGCTTTCGCCTTGTCGCCGAAGCCGACCGGCCATCCCGGCACCTTGTAGTAGAGGACGCCGAGGCTGTTGTAGGCAGAGCCGTCGAGCACATCGCCATCGATGCGGATCGCTTCCTCATAGAGCGCCTTGGCCTGCTTGACGAGGCCGAGCGCGCCCAGGCCGCCTTTCTCGCCTGCCCATGAGCTGACGATGATGCCTTCCCACACCAGCGGCTCGCTGCGGCCCGGGTTGGCCTCGCTGACCTTGCGTGCCTGAGCGGCCAGCGCCTCGAAGCGCCTCTCGCGTTCCGCCGGTGGCGTCTTGTAGCGGATCTGCTCCCAGTCGCCCTGAAGCTGGACGATGGAGTCCTGCAGGCTCGCCGCTCTGGCGGGTTGCACCAACCCGTGCGTCAAGACCGCGGCCAGCAGCACGCCCACCCATCGGCGGCGCGGGAGCATGAAGGCAGGTACGTGATCGATCAGGCTTCTCATGGGAAAAGGTCCTCAGGGCAACGGGGTGATGGAATGTGAATCGGCAGTCGCCGATGCGCGCGTCTGCGTGTCGGCTGCAGGCTGCGCCGACAGGTCCGGCGGCGCAGGCAGGCTGCGTCGGTGCTTTGCGAATGCGCCATCCAGCATGGCCGGCGCCAGGCCGTTGATGCGGGCGGCGATCTTTTCCGGGAAGCCGAGCAAGCGCTCCGCCGGCACCGACTCGAGCATCTGCACCACGGCGCGGGCGACCGTCTCCGGATCGTCCATGGCCGTGCCTGTCGCGCGGTTGTAGGCTTCCACCTCGCGGCTGTTGAATCGTGTGCGCGTGCTGCGCGGGCCGAGGTACTGCACGCGCACGGAGGTGTCCGCTGTCTCGCGGCGCAGCGCCTCGGCGAAGCCGCGCAGGCCGAATTTGCTGGCGCTGTAGACGCTGAAGCCAGGCAGCCCGATGCATCCCAGCACGGAACCGATGCAGATCACCTGCGCCTTCGGAACGCTGCGCAGATGCGGCAGCATCTTCTGCGTCAAAAGCATCGGGGCCAACAGGTTGACCTGGAGCAGACGCGCCATCTCCCCGTCTTGCGCGGCCTCGAGTCGGCCGAAGCCGGCGACGCCCGCTGCATGAATGATCACGTTGCATTCCCACGCCATCGCGGCCTCGCACAGCGAGGTCATGTCGGCGGGATTGGCCAGGTCGCCGGAATGCCATTCGATGCGCCGCGGATCCCCCGTTCGGCCGGCCATCAGCGTCCGGGCCTGGGCTGCCAGCCTGGCGGGCGATCTCCCCGTGAGCAGCAGCGATGCGCCGGCACGCATCAGAGCGGCCGCGCTGGCTTCGCCGATGCCGCCATAGGCGCCAGTCAGGAGCACGCGTGCTTCGGCCGCCCTCATCGGGCACCTCCAGCATCGATCTGCGGCAGGGGCAGGCTGCGAAACACGTCGCCATAGAGCCGGTAGAACGCGCAGGCGGCGTGCACGATGTCGGCCTGGTCGCTGGCATCGTCGATGCGGTCCATCAGCATGGCGAAGTGCGCCGTGTGGTCCTGGTCCAGCGTGCCGTGCGAGCGCAGATAGCTGAAGGCGCGGTCGGGCAGTTGGAGCGGCTTCTGGATCTGGTCGGCGGCAATCAAGGCCAGTGAGACGCTCGTGCCTTCGAGCACGTGCACCATGCCGAAGAAGCCGAGTGGATTGCGCCGCGCAATCATGTCGTATGCATAGGCCACCATCACTTCCGCAGCGTGGCCGGGCGCTCCATGGCGAACAAGGTCCGCGTTGCCGCCGCAGGCGCGGATGTCGTCCAGGATCCACTCGTCGTGGCCCTGTTCCTCTTCGACATATTCGTCGAGCGGTGCATGCAGCCAGGCGTGGCGTGCGGGGAGGGCCGCCTTGCAGGCGCGAAGCAGCGGGACCGTGTGCCGCACGTGGTGATAGGCCTCGGTCAGGAAGGCCAGATAGCTCGGCAGCGATACCTCGCCGCGCAGGCAGCCCTGGATGATCGGGGCGGCCAGGAGATTGGCACGCGCATCGGCGGTCTGATCGATCAGTCGGTTGTTGAAGCTCATGGCAGGTCCGTTGAAATCCGGTTGGAAGCGCTGATGCCCAGGGCGTCTGCATGTCGCGCCAGGATGGCAGCGCGCTGGGGGCGGCCGTTGGGCGTCGCCATGCCAGATTCGGCATCGAACGGCGCGCGGCCGCGTGTCCAGTGGCCGATGTGCGCGTAATCGGGCAGTGCACCGTTGGCGGCGTCGACGGCTGCCTGCAGTACGTGGTCGGATGCGCCGGGCTGCACGGGCCACAGCACCGCGCTGAGTGCGGGCTCGCCGTCGCCGAAGACGACGGCCTGCATGATGGCGGCTTCGTCGCGCAGCGTGGTCTCGACCCACTCTGGCGACACGTTGCGCCCGAAGGAGGTGATGAGCAACAGCTTCTTGCGGCCCTGCACGTGGAGAAAACCTTCCGCATCGATCCACCCCAGATCGCCCGTCGGCCACCAGGGCGGCGCAGGCGCCGGGTCGCCGAGGTAGCCGGAAAACAGGCTGCCGGCCACTTCGATCTCGCCGTCGGCCGCCACGCGAAGCCGCGCGTGGGGCAGTGCGCGGCCGGCGCTGCCGACACGCTGCGCATCGGGCAGGTTCAGCGTCTGCACCGACGCGCCTTCGGACAAGCCGTAACCCTCGTAGGCGGGTATGCCAAGGGCGCGCGCCGCGGTGAGCACCTTGGGGCCAACGGCGGCCCCGCCGACGGCGACCATCCTGAGCGAGTCGGGCGCGCGCACGCCGGACTGCATGAGGTGGCCCACCCAGGCCCGGAGCATCTGCGGCAGCAGGATGATGCTGTGCGGCGTGTGGCGCTGCACGGCCTCCTGGAACGCGGCGGGATCGAAGCTCGACGAACCCTTGAGCCCGATCTCCTGCAGCGGCAGGACCACGCAGGTCGCTCCGCGCGCCAGCGGCGCCATGAGTCCGGCGATGTTCTCGAGCAGCACCGCAAACGGCAGCGCGTTCAGGTGGCGCCGGATGTCCAGAGGCTCCAGGGCCCGCACCAGCGCATCGGCGACGGTCCGCATGCTCTCGGCGCCGAGGCACACGCCCTTCGGTGTCCCCGTGGTGCCCGACGTGAACGTGATCTTGGACGTGCCGGCGGGCATCGGCACCGCTTGAAACGGAAGACGGATCAGGGACAGCGTTTCACCGGCGATGTCGCGCGCCTGCGATGGGTGGTCTCGCCAGCCCGTGGTCAGCGCCGGGGTCGTCACCAGGGTGTCGACGCCGGCAGCAGCCAGCGCGTGGGACACCTGTGCAGTTGTGAAGAAGAGCGGCAGCGGGACGTGAACGACCTTCGCCCGAGCACAGGCGAGGTCGATCACGACCCATGCAGGACTGTTGTTCAACCAGGAGGCGAGCACGCGCGTTCCCTGCGCCGTGAGCTGGTCGGCCAGGCTCTGCGCGGCGGCGCTCACGTCGCCGGCGCTCCATTGATGCCGGCCGTCATCGATGACGGGAGCGCTCATCGATCCAGCTCCGCGCGGCGTGTCTCTCGTGTCAGGCGTCTGATCGCCTGGGGGAGATGACCCGCCAGCACGGCCGGCCCGTGCTCGTAGTAGCTGCCCCACGACGCGGCTTGCTCCCCGAGCACTCCCGGATCCGCGCGGCCGAGTTCCACGGGCGTGACGCCGATGCGCAGGAAGAGATGCCTGAGTTCCCGCGTCAGCGTGCCCACCACCCATTGGAAACCTTGGGCAGCCAGATGCGCGCCCAGGAAGTGGATCAGGCGACGGCCCTCTCCGGCACGCGTGGCGGCCAGGTGGCCGACTTCGACGATGCAGTCCCGTGACGGGTGTTCGTCGACGTGCCCCCCCAAGATCGTCTCGATCGGGGCTTCGAGGTAGCGCTCGAGGAACAGGGGCGCCTGCGCCGCGGCGCGGTAGCCGGCGGCGGCCACCATCGTGCCTGCCGGATCTCGCAGGCTTACCAGGACCGGTGCGAACTCGACAATCTGCGCGCCGTACCGATTGGCGTAGACGCGGCAGATGAAGTCCTCGACCTCGTGCCGCCCCGGGTCGTCGGCGACGTGGATGGCGAACGCGCCGGGCTGGCGGCCGCGAGGGCTCGATGGTGGCCTCGGATCAAAAGATGTCGTAAGGGAAGGGTGCATGAACACGTCTGCTGTGACAGTCCCCGCCAACGGGGGATGCGGACATGTTCGAGGATGTAGATGAACAACGCCTTAAGCCGCGCGCGTCTGCTCCCGAAGAGGGCTTCGGCGGCTACCAGGACGGAAGCCGAGCCGCTGGCGGCTCAGACGGGCGACGGGCCGCTGGGCCCGCGGCGCCGGCGTACCTCCCAGGTGGTCTGGCAGGCCGCGCAACGCACGGCGATGGGCTGCGTCATCAGCCGCTCCAAGGCAATCTCTTCACCGCAGTCGGCGCAGGTGCCGTAGCGGCCTTCCGCCATGCGCTGCTGCGCCTGCTCGATGCCGCGCAGCCTGCTGCGGTCGATCTCCATCTCCGCGAATCGCACGTCGTCGATACGGTGCGTCTCGGCTTCTTCGGCATGGTTGCGAACATCCTGGGGCTGCAAGGACGCGTCGAGCCCTGCTGTGGATGCGGTGCACCGCAATTCCTCCAGCACCTGCTGGCGCATTTGTTCGAGGCGATCGGAGAGGAGGTGTCGGTCGGACGGGGACAGGCGTTCCATGATGGGCCTCAAGCTTCGTCACTCAACCGCATCACCACCCGGCCTTCGATCCTGCCGCGTCGCATGTCGTCGAAGATGAGGTTGATGTTGTCGAGACGATCCTCTGCGCAGACCGCGCGGACCTTGCCTTCTCCGGCGAAGGCCAAGGCCTCCTGCAAGTCCTTGCGGGTGCCGACGATCGAGCCGCGCACCGTCTTGGCGTTCAGCACCATGTCGAAGATCGGCAGGGGGAAATCGCCTGGCGGCAGGCCGACCATGGACATGGTGCCGCGCTTGTGGAGCATGCCCAGTCCCTGCGCGAATGCATCGCGCGAGACGGCAGTCACCAGCACGCCATGGGCGCCGCGCAGGGACCGCTGCAGCTCCCTTACCGGGTCCGTCTTCGCCGCGTTGACCACCATGTCGGCGCCGACCTCGCGAGCCAGCTCCAGCTTTTCGTCCTCGACGTCCACCGCCGCGACGTGCAAGCCCATCGCCTTCGCGTATTGCACCGCGACGTGGCCCAGCCCGCCCACGCCGGAGATGGCGACCCAGTCGCCCGGCTTGCAGTCCAGCACCTTCAGGCCCTTGTACACGGTCACGCCCGCGCAGAGGATTGGCGCGATCTCGGTAAATCCGACATTGCCGGGAAGATGTCCCACGTAGCCTGGATCCGCGAGCACGTATTCCGCGTAGCCGCCGTTGACGGTATAGCCGGTCATTTGCTGTTCGTCACAGAGCGTTTCCCAGCCGGTCAGGCAATGCTCGCAATGGCCGCAGGCGGTGTGCAGCCAGGGCACGCCGACGCGGTCGCCCTCGCGCACAGCCTTCACGCCGGCGCCTACGGCAGCCACATGGCCGACGCCTTCGTGGCCGGGAATGAACGGCAGGCGTGGCTTGACCGGCCAGTCGCCGCTGGCGGCGTGCAGGTCGGTGTGACACACGCCGGACGCGGCGACCTTGACCAGCACCTGGCCTGGGCCCACCTCGGGCACGGGCATGTCCTCGATGCGCAGGGGTTGGCCGAATTCACGGACGACGGCAGCTTTCATTGTGGTCATCGGGGTGCCTTGGAATGTGAACGAAGGGGAAGCAAGAGGCGCTCAGGCCATGTACTTGCCGCCGTTGATGGACAGCGTGGTGCCCGTGATGTACGAGGCCTCGTCGGAGGCGAGGAAGACGACACCGTTCGCGATCTCGGCTGGCGAGGCGAGCCGGCCCACAGGAATGGTCTTCAGGACCTGCGCCATGATCTCTGGTGCGACAGTGTCGACCATGGCCGTTTCCGTGTAGCCGGGGGCGATGAGGTTCACGGTGATGTTGCGTGACGCGCTTTCGAGCGCAAGCGACTTCGTCAAGCCCACCATGCCCGCTTTGCTGGCGGCATAGTTGCATTGGCCGATCTGGCCTGACAGGCCGTTGACTGAACCGACGTTGACGATGCGCCCGAAGCGGCGCTCCCGCATGCCTTCGATGACCGCGCGGCACATGTGGAAGCAGCCGCCCAGGTTGACGTCCAGCACCTCGCGCCATTGCTCGTGTGTCATCTTGTGCAGCATCGCGTCGCGGGTGATGCCGGCGTTGTTCACCAGGACATCGATGGGCCCGATCTCGCCTTCGACGCGCAGGACGCCTTCGCTGCATGCAGCCGCGTCGGCCACGTTCCAGGCGAAGGCTGGAATGCCGGTGCGGCCGGCGAAGTCCTGTGCGGCCTGCGCATGCGTCCCATAGTTGACGGCCACCCGGTATCCCGCGGCGAGCAATGCCTGCGCTACCGCCGCCCCGATGCCGGCGGTGCCGCCTGTCACGAGCGCAACGCGCATGCTCAGGGCTCCACCAGCAGGTGATTGACCACGCTCGCGACGCCTGGCGCCGCCGATGCAGCGCCCTGGGCTGCCTTCCGCTCGGCCCAGGAGCGGACCGTGCCGGAGAGGGAGACCTGCCCACCTTCGACCGTCACCTTGATCTGGCTGGCGTCGCGATCGGCCTGGCGCTGCAATGCGTCGCGGATGTTCTGCTCGATGTCGGTCGGAGTGAACTTCGGCTTGACCAGCACGCGGTTGGTGACACCGGTGACGCCCAGCAGATTCCTGACGGCAAACTCGGCGGCTTGGCGCTGGTAGGCCCACTCGACCTCGCCGATGAGGCTGACCCAGCCGTTCTCGACCATGGGCCGGATCCTGCCGTCGGGCACCAGCACGTTCCATTCCAGTGCGCGCTCCACCGCCATCGCGATGTCGGCGTCGGTACGTTCGTAGCCTGCCGCCAGGCGCACATTCATCTCGATCGCGATCGCCTTGACGCCCTTGACGCGTTGCACCGCGCGCTCGATGGCGTGCTTCTCCGCGTGGCTGGCAGGATGGCCGGTCAGTGTCACCACACCGTCCTTCACGATCACACCCACGTCGGTCGCCGTGATCGCGGGATCGAAGTTCAACTCGGCCACCACGTCACTTCGAATCATCGCATCGGATTTCATCGGATCTCCTTCCTTGGATGGTTGCCGGCGCTGTGAAGTCGGTGTCGGCAGGAGCATTCTGGGAGAGGTTGGCGCCGCGCACCTTGCGCCAGATCAAGGCATCGCGTCGTCCGGCCGCATCAGCGCATTGCCACGTACTGCCCAGGCGCATCGCACAAGGGAAGATAGCCCGCCTTCGCATGGCCCATGGCCGGCGGCTTGACTCGCGCGGATGAATGGGTGGACAGCCATTCGTCCAATGCCGGCCACCACGATCCCTCGACGCGCATCGCTTGTGCCACGTAGGTGTCCGGCGGTACGTACGGGTGGTCGTGACGCCTGTCATGGATCCGGTAGGAGCGGCCGTGATGCCCAGGCTCGCTCACGATGCCTGCGTTGTGGCCGCCTTCCGTCAGCACGAAGCGGATGTCGGTATTGCACAGCAGGTTGAGCTTGTAGACGGATCGCCAAGGCGCCACGTGATCGGTGCGAGTGCCCACGGCGAAGATCGGCAAACGGAGGTCGCCCAGCGACACGGGACGCCCGTCGACCGGGAAGCGCCCCTCTGCCAGGTCGTTCTCGAGGAACAGCCGACGCAGATAATCGGCGTGCATGCGGTACGGCATGCGCGTGCCGTCGGCATTCCAGGCCATCAGGTCGGTCATCGGTGCACGCTCTCCCAGCAGATAGTTCTGGACCCAGGGTGTCCATATCAGATCCATCGCGCGCAGCAGATGGAAGGCGCCCGCCATCTGCCATGCATTCAAGTAGCCCTGGCGCGCCATCAGGTCTTCGAGGAAGCTGAGCTGGCTCTGGTCGATGAACAGGCCGAGCTCACCGGGCTCGGTGAAGTCTGTCTGCGCGGCGAGCAGTGTCAGCGTGGCAAGGCGGTCGTCGCCGTCGCGGGCCAGCGCTGCGGCGCCGATGGCCAGCAGGGTCCCGCCAAGGCAGTAGCCCAGCGCGTGGATCCTGCGGCGCGGCACGATGGCGTGAATGGCTTCGAGGCTCGCCATGAGCCCGAGCCGCAGGTAGTCTTCGATGCCCAGGTCTGCATCGGCGGCATCCGGATTCTTCCAGGAGATCGCGAACACCGTGTGGCCCTGGCCGACCAAGTAGCGGATCAGCGAGTTGTCAGGGGACAGGTCGAGGATGTAGTACTTCATGATCCAGGCGCTCATGACCAGGATCGGCTCGGGATGGACGGTCGCGGTGGTCGGCTCGTACTGGATGAGCTCCATCAGCCGGGTGCGCAGCACGACCTTGCCGGGCGAGCAGGCGACGTCCTTTCCCGGCACAAAGGCCTCGACGCCCTGCGGAGGTTGATCCGACACGACACGCCGGAAGTCTTCGCTCCATTCGAGCGCACCCCGGACCAGGTTCCATCCCCAGGTCGATCTCGTGCGCTCGCTCACCACCGGGTTGGTGGCGCAGAAGTTCGCCGGCGAGCACATGCCCAGCAGCTGGCGTGCCGCGAAAGAGACAATCTCGCCGTGATGGCGTTCGACACCGGGCACATCGCTGGTGAGATTGCGCACGAACTGCTCGACGTCGCGGAAGGCGTCCCGGTACATGCTGAATGGCCAGCGCGCCCATGCCGGATGGGCGAGCCGACGGTCCAGCTCGGTCGGATCGGGGGTGGTCGGTCCATGCGGTGGGGGGCGGAGCAGCCCTGCCACAGTTACCTCGGCACTGCGCACCGGCTGCGCGGCCATGTGAACTGCCCAGTCGGACCAGGCCAGCATCAAGGCCGCGGGCGACAGGCCTCGCGTCCATTGTGCGATGGCGGCATGGAAAGTGCGGTCGAGTTCGTCGATGGGTAGGCTCATCAGCGGCCTTTCGTTCTTTCTCTAGGGTGGAAAAGCCGGGATGGCGAGCCGGATCGGCACGTACGCCGCGCGCCGCTCGCGCATGACCAGCAAGGCGATGGCCTGGCTGGAAGGCGTGCGCGACACGGCTTGCCGGAACTCCTCGATGGTGCTCAGGCGCTGTGCGTTGACGGCGAGGATCACGTCGCCGCTGCGGATGCCCTCGCTGCGGGCTGCGCCCGACGACTCGCGCACCATCAGGCCGCCCTCGATGCCGAGCTGCAGCCGCTGCGCCCGCGAAAGCTCGCCGAGAACGAGGCCCAGGCCGTGCTTCCATTCGATCGCCGCCGCGGGCGCCGGCAGCGGCGCTTGCGGCGCTTCGGCCAGGATGGCGCGGACCGTGCGGGCCGTGCCGTCGCGCCAGACCGCCAGCTCGATGCGCGTTCCGGGTGTTCCACTGCCGATGCGCTGCAGCACTTCGGCATGCCGCGGCAGGACGTTGCCGTCGATCGCCGTCACGATGTCGCCCACGCGCAGGCCCGCGCGCTCGGCCGGGCTGCCCGGCTCCACCTTGGCGACCAGCGCGCCCCCGCCATGCGCCAGCGCGAAGGACTGCGCCAGCAGCGGCGTCATCTCCTGGAACTCGGCGCCGATCCTCGCCCGCCGGACTTTTCCCGTCGCCCGCAGCTGGGCCGCCACCTGCATCGCGAGATTGATGGGAACCGCGAACGACAGACCCATATAGCCTCCACTGCCGCTGTAGATCATGGAGTTGATCGCCACCACTTCGCCGCGATGGTTGAACAGCGGGCTGCCGGAACTGCCCGGATTGATGGCGGCATCCGTCTGGATGAAGGGAATTTCGCCGGCGCCGGCGATGAAACGGTCCTTCGCGCTCACGACCCCCGTGGTGATGCTTCCGTGAAACCCGAATGGGGCGCCGATCGCCGCGACCCAGTCGCCCGGCGACAGCGCAGACGAGTCGCCGATGGTGGCGACGGGCAGGCCGTCGGCATCGATCTTCAAGAGTGCGACGTCCGTCTGCCGATCGCTGCCCACGAGCCGCGCCATGAAGCGGCGCCCATCGTCCAGGCGCACCTGCGCCTCGTCGATCTGGCTGACCACGTGGGCGCTCGTCAGGATGTACCCGTCGCTGGAGAGAATCACACCCGAGGCGATGTCCCGGATCTCGCTGAGTTGCAATCGGGCGGGCAGCGGCCAGGCGAGGCGGTCGGCGAAGTCGTTCTCGGGCGCGAACTCCAGGTTCATCTCGCCCTCGCTCTCGTCGCGTCCCACGCGCAGCGTGCTGATGTCCACCACTGTCGCGCTTCGGCTGGCGACGAGACCCGGGAAATCCGGTCCACCGTGCGGTTCCGGTCGCCCTTGCCGTGCGGAGGACAGCGACGGGGCAATGCTGCACGCACAGAGCGAGCAGGCGCAGGCGAGAACCGCAGCCCATGGCAGGCGCCGGCCGGTGCGGAGGTTCATCTCAGGAAGCGGTGGCGAGAAGCTTGTCGAGGGGAACCAGGATCTTTCGGTACATCGCGCTTTCCTTCGCTGCCGGGTGGTGGGAATGGCTCGCCACCGGCCTTCGTGCGAGCGCTTCATTCTTGACGGCGTGCGGCCAGGCAGGTTTGCGCTGCATCAATGCGACATCAGTACCGGGACCTGGGCCGACTCGAGGATCCGGCGCGACGCGCCGCCGAGGACCAGTTCGCGTGCGCGGCTGTGCCCATAGCAGCCCATGACGATCAGGTCGGCTCGTGTCTGCGCGGCCAGCGACAGGATGGCATGGCCCGCCTCGTGGTCCGCGAGCGGGCGATGCTCGTGCACCTGGTCGATCCCGTGCAGGCGCAGGTAGGCAGGCAGATGCACGGGCGCCGGGTCGCTTTCGTCGAGCGCATCGGATGCGCAGACGAGGTGCACTTGCGTAGCCTTCCGAAGAAAGGGCAGCGAGGCGGCCAGCGCGCGTGCGCACTCCGGGGTGGACTTCCAGGCCACCAGGGCGACCTGCGGAATCGGGGCGGCGGTGCCGGCGAAAGGCACGACGAGCGAGGGGCGCCCGCTCGCGATGATGGTCGCTTCGGTCAGGTCGCCCGGTACGTCGAAGCCGGACGCGTCGAGCGGGTCGCGCTGCCCGAGCACCAGAAGGTCCGAGGCAAGCGCCCGCCGGGCCAGGCGCTCCACGACCGGTTCGCCATCGAGTTCCTGCCAGGTCACCGTGCAGCCGCCTGCCGAGCGGGCCTGTTCGAACAGGGCCAGCGCGCGGGAGCGATGACCCGCGTCGACCTTCCTCGGCATTCGGCTGCTGAACGAATGGCCTTGCAGCAGGTGCAGCGGCAGGTACTGGGGTGTCACGGCGAACATGACGGTGAGCATCGCGTGGTGATGTGCTGCGATGCGATGCGCAACGTGCAGGCGGCTCTGGGCGTGCACGCTGCCGTCGAGATGGACGAGGATCGATCGAAAGTCGTTCAAGGTGCGGCTCCCCAAGCGTGGCGCCAGTCTAGGGAAGGCCGCCGCCCATTCCCTTGCGGTGGATCAAGGCCGATGCGGCGTTCTCGCACGAGCCACGCCGCTGGAGACCGTGCGCGGCCTTGACGCAAATCAATCCGGGAGCGCTTGCCTGCGCCGAAGATGGGTGAAGCATCGACCAAGGAACGCGCATGACCATCAAGACCATCCTCGTGCACCTGGACCACACGCCGAGGTGCCAAGCACGCGTCGCGCTCGCCGCGCAGATTGCGATCAGCCAGGGGGCTCATCTTGTCGGCCTGCTGCCGAACGGCCTGCTGGACGGCACGATCCCCGCCGGCGCGCTGCCCTCCGGCATGACCGACTACATCGCCCAATCCGCCAAGTACCTGCGCCAGCGTGCGGAGGGCATCGGCGAGGCATTCAGGGCGCAACTGCGAGACTGTCCCCCGGTGCCCCACGAACTAAGGGAAGTCGAGGGGACGACGCTGGACGAGCTGATCGCCCATGCGCGGACGAGCGATCTCGTGGTGCTGGGCCAGGACGATCCCGCGAGCCCGTCGGACATCCCGGTGCGCGGCCTGGTGGCTCATGTGATGCTCGAAGCGGGGAGGCCCGTGCTGGTCGTCCCTTACGCGGGCCGGTTCGACCAGGTCGGCAAGAACGTTCTGATGGCCTGGGACGGCTCGCGCCCCGCCGCAGTCGCGATGCGCGAAGCCCTGCCCTTGCTGGCGAGCGACTGCAAAGTGAAGCTGGCGAGTTTCCACGCGCCCGGGGCGATGCAGGAGAAGAGTCTGCTGATCCCGGAGACCGTCCGCTGGCTGGGGCGCCATGGCGTGCAGGCGGCGGTCGAAGAGAACGTCGTCGAGATCGGCATCGCGGACGCGCTTCTGTCCCGTGTCTCCGACCTGGCAAGCGACCTGGTGGTCATGGGCGGGTATGGGCACTCTCGCCTGCGCGAGATGGTGCTGGGCGGCGTGACGCGGGAAGTGCTGGCGCAGATGACGGTGCCGGTGCTGATCGCGCATTGACGATGCCGCGCGCAGCCTCCGGGTTCATTCCGCGGGCGCGAGGCTGGAAGGCGTGCATTCGGTCGCTGCCGCACACAGGGGCTTGACCATGCGCCGCGTCGTGGGATCCGGCGCCGCGGCGACGTCCTCGTGGAAGCCCAGGGCCCGTGCGAGCCGCAGCATGCGGGTGTTCTCCCGGAGCACGATGCCCACCAGCCGGCCGATGCCGCGCGATTGCGCATGTTCGATCAACTGCTCGAAAAGGATCCGGCCGAGGCCGTGCCCCTTCAGGTCGGAGCGCACGAGGATGGCGTACTCCGCGTCCGCCTTGTCCGGGTCGCACACGGTGCGCGCCACGCCCAGGGTCTCCGGTTGGCCCTGGACATCGAGACTTTCGGCGATGAAGGCCATTTCGCGGTCGTAGTCGATCTGGGTCAGGCGCGCGAGCTCGCTGTGCGGCAGATCGCGGCGCATCTGGAAGAAGCGCAGCCGCATGTCCTCCGGGTCGAGGCTGCGCAGGAAGCGATCGTGCTGTGCCTCGTCTTCGGGCCGGATCGGCCGCACGGTGATGCTGCGCCCTTCCCACGCGAGGTGGCGCACCCACTGTTGCGGGTAGGGCAGGATGGAGAAGCGATCGGTGCCGCACGCAGGTACGCTGGCGAGCCGGACGCGCGCATCCAGGGCCAGAGCGCCCTGTTCGTCGACCCACAGCGGATTGATGTCCAGCTCGGCCAGTGCGGGCAGATCGGCCAGCATCTCCGACACCGCGATCAGGACGTCGTACAACGCGTCCATGCGCGCCGGCGGATGGTTGCGATAGCCGGCGAGCAGGCGCGCCATCCGCGTGCGGGCGACCAGCTCACGCGCCAGGCTGCGGTTGAGCGGCGGCAGCGCGACCGCTGTGTCGGCGAACACCTCCACCGCGGTGCCCCCCTGGCCGCACAGCACGACCGGGCCGAAGACGTTGTCGACCTTTGCTCCGACGATTACCTCCTGCGCATGCGGCCGGCAGGCCATCGCCTGGACGCTGAGGCCATCGATCGGTGCGTCGGGACGCGCGGCAGCAACCGACCGGAGCATGTCGTCCACCGCCCTTGAGAGCATCGTGGCATCGCGGAGGTCCAGCCGCACGCCGCCCACGTCGGACTTGTGCGTGATCGCGTCCGACACGATCTTGAGAGCGACGGGATAGCCCAGCTGCTCGGCGGCCTCGACGACGGCCTGGGCCGATGCGTCGACCCGCATGGTGCGCACCGTCGGTATGCCGTAGGCCTGCAGCAATGATTTGGCTTCGACCTCGTCCAGCCATTCACGGCCGGCGGACAGCGCTTCCTCCAGCGTCCTTCGCACCTTGGCGAGTTCCGGCGCTGGCCGTTCGCACGAAGCTGGCGTCTCCGTCAGGAGCGCCTGGTTGCGCCTGTAGGTCTGCAGCATCTCGAATGCCCGCACAGCATCCTCGGGTGTGGGGTAGTCGGGCACGCCGGCCTGCTCGAAAAGCTGCCTGGCCTGGGCCACCGACGCGTCGCCGAGCCAGCAGCCCAGGACGCGTGGCGTCGCGGTTCGCAGCACCGGCAGGCAGGCCTTGGCGATGTCGTCGCTGCGCACCATGGCCGTCGGCGCGTGCACGAACAGGATCGCGCCGGCCGCCGGGTCGGCCAGCAGGGCGGAAAGGGTGGCGGTGTAGCGCTCCACGGGTGCGTCGCCGACGATGTCGATCGGGTTGGCGCGACACCAATGCCCGGGCAGCACCGCATCGAGCTGGTCGAGCAGCGCCTTGCCCGGTTCGGCCAGCGCGATGCCGGCGCGCGCCGCCGCGTCCGCCGCCATCACGCCTGCCCCGCCGCCGTTGGTCATGATCGTCAGCACCTCGCTGTGGTTGGCGCGGAACCGGGCCAGCGTCTCGGCGGCGATGAAGAGTTCGTGCAGGGTGTCGACGCGAAGCATGCCGGCGCGCCGGATGGCTGCGTCGTACACCAGGTCCGATCCGGCCAGCGCGCCTGTGTGCGAAGCAGCCGCCAGCAGCCCGCCGCCGGCACGGCCAGCCTTCACGACGATGACCGGCTTGTTGCGCGCCGCGGCGCGCGCGGCCGACATGAACTTGCGCGGCGACTCCACGGACTCGATGTAGAGCAGGATCGAACGGGTGCGGGCATCGCTGGCCAGATGATCGAGCAGGTCGCCGAAGTCGACGTCGCAGTGGTCGCCCAGCGAGATCATGTGCGACAGGCCGATGCCGCGGCTGCGCGTCCAGTCCAGCACGGCCGTGACCAGGGCGCCCGACTGCGAGACGAAGGCGATGTCGCCGGGCAGTGCGTCCGTATGGGCGAAACTCGCGTTCAAGCCCAGGTGCGGGCTCAGCAGGCCGATGCAGTTGGGTCCGAGCAGCCTCAGCACATGGGGTCGTGCCGCATCGAGCGCTGCCTGCTTCTGCAGTGCGCTCATGCCCGCTGTGACGACGATGGCGGCGCGGGTGCCCCGCTCGCCCAGCTCGGCGACGATCCGGGGGATGGTCGCCGCCGGGGTGCAGATCACCGCGAGGTCCGGTGCGGTGGGCAACTGGGCGGCGGAGGCGAACACCGGCTCGCCGTCGAGCAGCGAATGCTTGGGGTTCACCGGATAGATCGGGCCGGCGAATTGTCCGGCGCGCAGGTTTCGCCAGACGGCGGCGCCGACACTTCCTGGGCGCGACGACGCTCCGAACAACGCGATCGAAGCGGGGCACAGCAGGCGGTCGAGATGGCGGACAGTCAAGAGAATCCCCTGGGGCGAACGTGAGAGGCATGCTGCGGCCCGCGGCGTGCGGCTTCCTTGATATGGCTCAAGGCGCGGCCGGATCGCGTCCGGCACCCATCCACTGGACGTGGACGGTGCTCGAGCTTGATCGACATCAAGCCGCGTCCGCTCGGCGTGCCTCAAGATCAGCTTGCCCCACTTGGCGAGACGACCCCATGGACATCAAGACGATTGCAGTGCATCTGGACCACAGCGCCGCCTGCGAGCGGCGCGTCGAGGTCGCCGCGCGCCTCGCAAGGGCGCATCACGGCCATCTGATCGGCGTCGTGCCCACCGGGCTTCCGGCCGGCGGTGCGCCGCCTGCCCCGGGAGACGGCGAGCCGTCGGTCCGTGGCGGGCACGACGACCTGCTCGCCCTGCGTGCCCAGGCCGTCGCGCATCTCTTCGGCGACTTCGTCCGCAGGTACCCGCCGCCGTCGTTCGAGCATCGGACGGTGGACGGGCCGCCGATCGAGGCCCTCGTCAAGGTGGCGGGAACGTGCGACCTGATGGTGCTGGGCCAGGCAGACCCGGACCCGCAAAGCGGCGAGCGGCCGCTCGCAGCCGCCGCGCGCGACCTCGCCGACCAGTTGTTGATGCGAGCCGCCCGGCCCGTGCTGATCGTGCCCTCCGCGGGCCCGCTGCACACCATCGGCGAGCGCATCCTCGTGGCCTGGAACGCTTCGCGCGAATCGGCGCTGGCGGCGCGGGACGCCCTGCCGTTCCTGCGCAAGGCGGGGCAGGTGTCGCTGGTCACCCTCAGCAGGTCGGAACGTTTCGAGGAGGCTCAGGTGAGCGCGCGCGAGATGGTCGACTGGCTGGGGCGCCACGGCGTGCATGCCGAGGCCGAGCAGTACCTGGCCATCGGCAACATCGCGCGGGGACTTCAGTCCTGCGCCGCCGGCATGGACGCGGACCTGATCGTCATGGGAGGCTATGCCCAGGGTCCGCTGCGGGAAGTGCTCCTCGGCGGCGTCACGCACGACATGCTGGCGCGGTCCCGGATCCCCCTGCTGCTGTCCCACTGAACGGGAACGGCGGGCGGCGCTTCAGGCGAGCGGCGCGGCAATCACACGCTGGCGCTTGCCGCTGCGGCCGCACGGGCCCAGTGGCGCGCTGTCACATCGAATCTGTACCTCGCCGGCCCCCTGGCCCTGCAAGAAGGCCTCGAGCGCGCGCCGGCCGCGCTCCAGCGCGGCGGTGTCGCCGGCGTCGCGCGAGCCCGAGCGCAACAGCAGTTCGCAAGGGCCTTCCTGCAGCAGCTGGAAGTCGAACAGCGCCGCCTCGGATTCGAGCACGGTACTGAGCGCAAGAGGAAGCACCGACACCTGGCGCCGGCGCCCCAGTCTGAGGGTGTCGTCGCAGCGGCCCTGTACTTCGAGGGTCGGAAAGTGAGAACCGCAAGGGCAGGCCCGTGCATCCAGCGTCACCCGGTCGCCCAGGTCATAGCGGATCAAGGGCTGAACGTGGTTGGCGAGGTTGGTCAGGAGGACGGTCGCGCCCGTGCTGCCGTTCGGAACCGCGCGGCCTTCCCGATCGACCGATTCCAGGATGGCCCAGTCGTCGTTCAAGTGGAGGTGCCCGTGCCGGCACTCGAAGGCCAGGGTGAGAAACTCGGAAGCGCCGTAGCTGTTCGCAACAGGGCAGTGGAAGGCCGAGCGCACCAGGGCCCGCGCGCGTTCCGACAGGTCCTCTCCGCCGGTCCAGACCTCGCGGATGTCGAGCGACAGGCGTCCGGCGAGGCGTTCTTCGGCCAGCAGGACGGCCGCGCTCGGGTACGTGGACAGGATGGTGGGCTGAAGCCGATGGAGTTCGTCGACCAGCGCCGGCGTCGGCTGCAGAAAGGAGACGCTGTGCAGATGCGCCGACAGCCAGGGGTTCAGGCGCTTGAGACGTTCCATCGAGACGGTGCTGGCGAAGTGCCCGTTCGTGGCGCCGACGAAGGCGATGCGCTCGCCCTGGAAGCACGGATCCAGCCAGCGCCGCAGGGGTGTCAGGGGCGGCCGCCGGAGCGCCTCCAGCGCGTCGTAGACCGCCATGGCGCGCGCGTCCTGCACGAAGATGCAAGGCTCGCCGCTGCTGCCGGAGCTTTCCCAGACGGTGTAGCGTCCCAGGTAGGCAGCACCTATGGCGTCGGAGTCGCACACGAAGCGTCGCAGGTCTTCCAGGCGCAGGGCGGGATCGGTCACCCACTCGTCGAAGCGCGCCATCAGCGTCCTCTTGTTCATGACGGGCAGGCGAGCCAGGTCCGCAGCGTGCGTATCCCGTCCGGCGAGGAGCCGGCGGTAGAAAGGCGAGCGTCGAGCCGCGGCATCGAGAAGATCAGCCAGCCTGCGCTGTCGCCAGCGTGCCACGGCCTCGCGGCCGGACGCTGCGGCGGCCGCCACGTCCATCGCGGTTGTCCAGGACAGCCAGGGCTCGAACAGTGACATGGTCGTTCCCGGGGCCGGCGCACACAGGCGCCAAGGCCACGCCGGGCAGGTCAGCGGCGGCCGGTCAGGTAGCCGACCAGGAGCCCCGTCACGGCAATGGCCGCCAGCACGCCGTAGGGATGCTGATGCACGGCCGTGTCGGCCGAACGGAGCGCGTCGCGCGCCCGGTGCACCGTGGTGTCCTGGATGTCGCCGAAGTGTGTGCGCATGCCGCGCAGCGCGTCTTCCAGCCGGGCGCGCGTGTCGCCCATGCGCGAACTGGCCATGCATGCTTGGTGATCGCCGGATACGGGTGCCGAATTGACGGATTCCGCTTGCAGGGTGTCGTTCATGGGAGCTTCTTTCGCAGTGAGTGAAGGTGCAGCCCATCCTAGTGAGGCCGCGCCGCAGTGCGTTTGATCGAGATCAAGCCTGGCGCCGTCCTCGGCAGCACCTGAGCTTGCGCTGGCGCAAGAAGGTGAACCGGCGCCGGATGCACGATGGCTCCGCGGGCGCAGCGACGTCAGGTTGCCCGCAAAGCTGCGTCGATTCACGCAGATGGTGACCCATTGATTGACAAATTGAAAGGCAGATCATGAAAACCGATGCTCAACTGAAGCATGAGGTGGAGCAGGAGCTCGAGTGGGATCCCGCGGTGAACGCGAGCCATGTCGGCGTCGCGGTCGACAAGGGCGTGGTGACGCTCAGCGGCCACCTCGAAACCTACGGCGAGAAATACCTGGTGGAACGCGCCGTGCAACGCGTCCAGGGTGTCAAGGCGCTCGCCGTGGAACTGGACGTCAAGCTGGCGCCAGGGCACAAGCGCAACGATTCCGAGCTTGCCCAGGCCGCCGAGGCGGCGCTCACGTGGCACACGCTGGTGCCGGACGAGCGCCTCACGGTCAAGGTCGAGGGAGGGTGGGTCACGCTGCGGGGTGATGTCGACTGGGAATACCAGCGCAACGCGGCCGCCCAGGCGATCCGCTCGCTGACCGGCGTTCTGGGCTTCACCAATGAGATCGTCATCAAGCCGAGGGTGATGTCGTCCAACGTGACGACCCGCATCCGGGAAGCGCTGGCGCGCCATGCAGAGCGAGAAGCCGATCGCATCGAGGTCCAGGTCAGCGGTGCGACCGCCACCTTGAAAGGCACGGTGCACTCCTGGGCCGAGCGCGCCGCGGCGCAGGGGGCCGCATGGTCGGCACCCGGCGTGACCAGCGTGATCAACGAACTCAAGGTAGGCGCCTGAGCCGGGGGACAAGGGGCGGGATGCGCCCCTTTCTTCAATGAGGATTCAGAACCCCGCCATCAAGGATCCGGGTCCACTCTTCATGATCCTGCAGGAACTCGTCGATCTCCATGCATCTGCTGCGGGTGAACATCACGCCGTCCGTCGTCCCGCTGCATGCATCGAACATGGTGTCCAGGCCCAGCACGGCATTCAGTCCCGAACCTGCAGGTCGTTGATGACCGACGCGACGCCTGGCACGGACCAGGCCGCATTGCGGACCGCATCGTATTCGGCATAGGAGTGGACCTGCCCCCGCAATGTGACCTGCGACCCGGCGACCGAAATGTCGATGCGATCGCTCTCGCGCCTTGCCTGGCGCGCCAGCGCCTCGTGCAGCGACTTCTCGATGTCGGCCGCCTTCAGGCGTGGAGCGATCGTGATCATGTTCGATACGCCGGTGACGCCCATCAGCGGACGCACCGCGTGCTCCGCCGCACGGCGCTGGAATTCCCATTCCACCGCCCCGCTCAGCGTGACCCAGCCGCCCTCGACCATGGCTGAGACCTTGCCGTTCGGGACCCACACGCTCCAGGTCAGCGCATGCTCGACTGCTCTTGCAATGTCCGCATCGGTTCGTTCCTCGCCGGCGGGCAGCTTCACCGAGAGCTCGACGGCGAGCGCTTTCACGCCGTTCACACGCTGCGCCGCGTGTTCGGCGGCCACCTTCTCCGCATGGCTGCCGAGGTGGCCGGTCAGTGTGACGACACCGTCCTTCACGGTCACGCCGACCGCAGCTGCGTGGATGGCGGGGTCCCAGTCCAGTTCGGCCAGGACGTCGGTTCGCAGTTGTGTGTCGGATTTCATCTGTCACTTCCTTTGAAGAGTTGGCGGGGCAGCCACACGGGCCGCAGACTGACTTTAGGAGGCGGCTGGCGCCGCTGCATTGCGCTGGATCAAGAGCGAGCGGCGATCGACCGGCATGATGGATTCGCCCGTTGCCGCCGCGTGCGGCCACGCGGCTCGATGGAAGGACCCCCGATGCGGATCGAATTTCTCGGCGCGACCGACACGGTGACCGGCTCCAAGTACCTGCTGGAGCACGAAGGGCGGCGGCTGCTGGTGGACTGCGGCCTGTTCCAGGGCCTCAAGCAGCTGCGCCTGCGCAATTGGGAGGGCCCGCCGATCCATGCGGACCGCATCGATGCGGTGCTTCTCACTCACGCCCACATCGACCACAGCGGCTTCGTGCCCCGGCTCATGAAGCTCGGGTTCCAGGGGCCGGTCTATTGCACGCAGGCGACGCGCGAGCTGTGCGAGCTGCTGTTGCCGGACTCGGGCAGGATCCAGGAGGAAGAGGCGGAGTTCGCGAATCGCCATGGCCACTCGAAGCACAAGCCGGCACTGCCTCTGTACACGGAGGAAGACGCGCGAAGAGCCCTGAAGCATTTCGAGACACTTGCGTTCGACCAGGAGCACGCGCCCTGGCCGGGCTGGTCCTGGCGCCTGCGGCGCGCCGGCCACATCCTCGGCGCCGCCAGCGTGCGCATCGGCTGGGACGGTGGAAGCATCCTGTTCTCGGGCGATCTCGGGCGCAGCGACGATCTGCTGATGCGGCCGCCCGAGGCGCCGGAACAGGCGGACTATGTCGTGATCGAGTCCACCTATGGCGACCGCCGGCATCGCGACGCCGACACGCTGGGCGCGCTCGCGGACATCATCAGCCGGACCGCCGCGCGCGGCGGCATCGTCGTGATCCCCTCCTTCGCGGTCGGGCGCGCCCAGACCCTCCTGCATTGCATCCAGCTGCTGCGCGGCGCCCACCGCATCCCGCAGATGCCGGTGTACCTCAACAGCCCGATGGCGGCCGACGTGACGCGGATCTACCGCCGCCACCTCGACGAACACCGTTTGAGCGCAGAGCAGTGCGCCGCCATCGGCAGGGAGGTCACCATCGTCAACACCGTGGAGGAATCGAAGCGTCTCAACAGCCTCGGCTTTCCGTCCATCATCGTGTCGGCCAGCGGCATGGCGACCGGCGGGCGCGTGCTGCACCACCTGAAAGCCTACGCCCCCGATGCGAAGAACACCATTCTGTTCGCCGGCTTCCAGGCCGCGGCCACACGCGGCGCGGCGCTGCTGGCCGGCGCGGAGGCGGTCAAGATCCATGGCGCCTACGTGCCGGTGCGCGCCGAGGTGGCGCACCTCGACACGCTGTCGGCCCATGCCGACCGCGAGCAGCTGCTGACCTGGATCGGTGCGCTGCGCGCTCCGCGGCGGGTCTTCGTCACGCACGGGGAGCCGGTGGCGGCCGACGCGCTGCGATTGGCGATCGAGGAACGTCACGGGTGGCCGGCGACCGTCCCCGCCTACCGCGAGGCCCATCGGCTGTGATCGACACGGTGCTCAGCGCTACCAGGCCGTTGCGGGCCCGCCGCGCCGGCATCGACACCTACCAGCAGCCGGTGGTGTACCTGCGCGGCGATTGCCCCGTGTGCCGGGCGGAGGGATTCCAGTCCCAGGCCCAGGTGGAGGTCATCGGCAACGGCCGCCACGTGCTCGCGCTGCTGCACCAGGTGCAAGGCGACTGGCTGCGGCATGACGAGATCGCGTTCTCCGAGGCGGCCTGGAGCCTGCTCGGCGCGGCCGATGGCGCGGAGGTCGACGTCCGGCATCCGCCGGTGCAGGATTCGCTCGCGCCGCTGCGCGCCAAGGTCCATGGCACGCGCTTCGACTACACCGCGCTGCGCCTGCTCATGGAGGACGTCAGCCATGGCCGTCTCTCCGACATCCACCTGGCCTCGCTGGTGACCGTGTGCGCCGGCGGCGGCCTGGATTTCGACGAGACCGTGGCGCTCACGCGGGCCATGGTCGACGTCGGAGAGCGCATCGACTGGGGCGTGTCGCCCGTCATGGACAAGCACTGCATCGGCGGGCTGCCCGGCAACCGGACGACGCTGCTCGTGGTCCCGATCGTCGCGGCCTGCGGCGTGCTGATGCCCAAGACGTCCTCGCGTGCGATCACGTCCGCCGCCGGCACGGCCGACGCCATGGAGACGCTGGCGCCCGTGGACCTGGACCTCGCGACCATGCGGCGCGTGGTCGAGCGCGAGGGCGGCTGCATCGCGTGGGGCGGCACGACCCGCATCAGCCCGGCCGACGACATGCTGATCCGCGTCGAGCGCCCGCTCAGCCTCGACAGCGAAGGGCTGCTGGTGGCGTCGATCCTGTCGAAGAAGGTCGCGGCGGGGTCGCAGCGCGTGCTCATCGACCTGCCGGTCGGCCCGCTGACCAAGGTCCGCAGCGCGGCGGCGGCCGAACAGCTTTCGCGCAGCCTGGTGGCCGTCGGCGCCGCGCTCGGCATCCAGGTGCGCGTCCAGCGCACGGACGGCACCCAGCCGGTCGGACGGGGCATCGGTCCGGCCCTCGAGGCCATGGACGTGATGGCGGTGCTCGAACGGCAGCCGGATGCGCCGGCCGACCTGCGCGAGCGGGCGCTGCAGATCGCCGCGGGCGTCCTCGAGATGGCGGGGCGCAGCGCGGCCGGCGCGGGGGAGGCGCTGGCCCGCGAAGTCCTTGCCGACGGCCGTGCGCTCGCCAAATTCGCGGCGATCCGCGAAGCCCAGGGCGGCGCCAGGCAGCCGCCCAGGGCGGCCCACACGCAGCCGGTCACGGCGCCGGCGGCGGGGACCGTCCGCGCCATCGACACGCGCCTGGTCGCGCGCGCGGCCAAGCTCGCCGGTGCGCCGCGCGATCCGGCAGCCGGAGCGACGATGCACGTGCGGCTGGGCGACCGCGTGGAACTCGGACAACCCCTGTACACGCTGCATGCCGAGAGCGCGGGTGCGCTGCAGTACGCCCTCAGCTTCGTGCGTTCCCAGTTGCCGCTGGTGCGCATCGGACAGGACGGCGGGCGCAGCCCGGCACCTTGATCTGGGCGCGAGGCCGCCTGCAATGGCCGGCTGGCGCCTCTCTTCTCGTCCAGCGGCGCATGAGCCCTGGAGCCCGGTTCAAGAAGCTTTCACGGATTCTGCCGGGCGCGCACGCGACGGCCGTCCGCCACGCCCGGCGGCGGGTAGACGATCACCAGTTCCCCCGGCTGCAGCCCGGCGCGCACCCAGGCCATCGTGTTGCCGCGGCCCGACAGCTCCAGCGGCCGCAGCACCGCGCGGCCTGCTTCGACGGCAAAGGCGGCCATCACCCCGTCCTCCGCCGGGAAGAGCGCGCCCACCGGGACCTGCACCGCATCGTCGGCGGTGGCGGTGATCACGCGTGCCGTCACGCGGAAGCCGTCTCCCACGGCGGCCCAGGCTTCAGGCGATTGCGACAGGTCGACGATCACGTTCACGCGCTGCTCCTCGACGCCCAGGGCGGACACCTTGGTGAATGCCGCGGGCTCGACGCGGCGCACGCGTCCTTCCACGGACGGCCCGCCCCAGCGTTCGACCACGACGCGCGTGCCCGGCTTGGCGAGCACGGCGTCCTGGGTGAGCATCTCGACGACGACCTCCAACTGCGACGGGTCGCCCACCTCGAGCAGGGCCGTGCCGGCCGCGACGGTCGCCTCGCTCAGGATCGGCACGCGCAGCACGACCCCCGACACCGGCGCGCGCAGCGGCAGGGGCGTCCCGGGATCGTTGCGTGCGGCGGGCTGCACCATGGCGGCCGCCTGCGCGCGCTCCTGGGCCGCGACCTCGCGCGCCGCCAATGACGCCTCGAGTTCGCGGCGCGTGCCATCGAGGGCCAGCCGTGCGCTGTCGAAGCGCGACGCCGACACGAAGCCGTCGCGCGCGAGCTTCTCGGTGCGCTGCAGCTCGAAACGGGCTTCCTCCTGGCTGATGCGGGCACGGTCCACGCGCGCGGTGGCGCCCGTCACCGCCGCCTCGGCCGCCTTGAGCCGCGCGTTCGCCTCGCGCAGGCTGCGTTCGTCCACCATCGACGGCATGACCGGCGTCAACTGCGCGACCACGTCGCCCGCGTGGACGGGATCGCCCTCGCGCAGCCGGATGCGCGCCAGGCGGGCCGCCGCCGGCGCCGAGATGGTGTAGCGCTCGCGCAGGCGCGTGCGGCCGTCTTCCTCGATGGACTGCTCGAAGCGCCCGCGCCACACCCTGGCCGTTTCGACCTCCAGCGGGCGCGGGGCGAAGGCCCAGCCGATGGCGCCGATGACCGCGGCGGCGGCAACGGCGGTGATCACGAGACCTCGCTTCATCATCATTCCCTCGTCTTGAGTGCGGCGACCATGTCCAGGCGATCGATGCGGCGCCGTACCACCAGCGCGCTCGCCAGCCCCGCGGCGACGACCGCGATGGCCGCCCAGGCATAGGTGGGCGGCCGGATCACGACCGGGAACAGGAACTGGTCGGAGCGCAGCATTTGGGCGATGGCGTTCGTGAGGCCCCAGCCCAGCATCATCCCGAGGGGAAGCGCGACGGCGATCACCAGCGCGAGCTCGCCCAGCAGCAGCATCGACACCTCGGTGCGCGTGAAGCCCAGCACGCGCAGGCTGGCCAGCTCCCAGGTCCGCTCGGCCAGCGCGATGCGCGCGTTGTTGTAGACCACGCCCACCGCGATCACGACCGCGAACGCGGTGAGCACGGCGCTCATGATCAGGATGTTGCGCGCGCTCACCTCGTTCATGTTGCGCAGCATGGTCGCCTTGCTGAAGGCGCCCGCCACCTTCGGCAATGCCTGCGTGGACTCCAGCACGCGCGCGAGCATTCCGCGCTCGACGCGCAACGCGAAGTTGTTGGCCACGTTGCCTTCGGCGAGCAGGCGGTTGAGCGATTCGCGCCGCATGAACGCGTTCAGGCCCATCATGTCCCGCACCGTGCGCTCGACCACGACGCGGACGACCGCACGCCGCCCCTCGCGCACCTCCACGTCCACGGTGTCCCCGGGCCGCAGGCCGAGCTTGTCCGCGAGGCGATCGGTCATGACGATGCCGTGCGTGCCGGCGGGGACGTGCCGGCCGTCCACGTCGATCACCCGCTGCAGCAGCGGCTGCGCCGCGCGCCCGTCGATCAGGCCGTCTTCCGCGCGCCACCCGTGGCGGAAGCGCACCGCGATGCGCCGGCCGGCCTCGACCTGCAGCACGCCCGGCAGCCGGGCCAGCTCGCGCGCCGCGCCTGCATCGACGACGTCCACGTTCCACACCACGACGTCGCCGCGCAGCGCCAGGTCGAACTGCGTGTGCACGATGGCGTCGATGGCATCGCGGAAGAAGTTGCCCATGATCACGATCGCCACGGCGGCGGCGATGCCGCCGGTGGTGACCGCGGCGCGCAGCGGGCGGCGCTCGATGTTGCGCGCGATCATGCGCACCGACGTGCCGACCCGCACCGGAATGCGCTCCAGCAGCGCGCGCCGATACCGCCCCGGCGCGGGCGGCCGCATCGCCTCCGCCGGCGACAGGCGCACCGTCGCGGCAATGGCGCTGAGCGTGCCGAGCAGGGCCGTGAGCAGCACGATGCCGAGCGCGGCCAGGGCGAGGCCCGGCGGAATGTGGTGATCGAATTCGGGGAAGCGGAAGAAGTCCGTGTAGAGGCGCATGATGCCGGCACCCATGACGCTGCCCAGCAGCAGGCCGGCCAGGTACCCGCCGATGACCATCGGCAGCACGAGCTTGACGTAGTGCAGCGCGATGGCCCGGTTGGCGTAGCCCAGGGCCTTCAGGGCGGCGACCTGCTCGCGCTGCGCGGCCACGAGCCGGGCGGTCACCACGTGCAGCAGGAAGCCTGCCACGGCCAGGAAGATCGACGGCACCACGCTGCCGAGCACGTGCTGCTCGCGGATCTCGTTGTCCAGCATGGCGTGCGAGGGTTGCGAGTCGCGGCCGTGCGCCGGCGCGCCGCCGAAGCGCGCGAGCAGCCGTGTGGCCGCGTCGATCACCATGGGCTCGGAGGCGCCGGGCGCCAGCTTGAGCGATGCATGGCTGAATGCGCCCTCCATGTCGACCGCGGCCGACAGCTCGTCCTCGTCGAGCCAGAAGACGCCGAAGGCGCGCAGGTCGGGCACGCCCATGAGCCCTCCGAAGATGTGCTCCGGCGACAGCGCGGTGCCCGTGATGCGAAGCGTGCGCTGCCTGGCGTTCACGAGCGCGGTCACGGCGTCCCCCGCATGCAGGGCGTGGGCCTTGGCGAAGCTCTCCGATGCCAGCACCTGCAGCTCGCCGCCGGCATGGGTGCCGGGCTCGGGCCAGCGTCCGCTGCGCAGCACCAGGCGGTTCAGGCGGCGCGGCTCGCGTGCGCCGACGCCCACGAGCTGGCCGATCACCGGGTCGGTGCTGCCGGACACCGTCACGCGCGCGGGCGCCTCCACCGTCGTCTGGACGTCCAGCACGCCCGGGATTTCGCGCAGGCGCCGGGCGACTTCCTGCGGTGCGCGCTTCGCGGTGACGAACACGTCGGCGAAGCGCCCTGTCACGTAGAAGCGGTCCCGCGCCGAGGCCAGCGAGTCGACGGCCGAGAGCGTGGCCAGAAAGGCGCCGACGCCCGATGCGACGACCAGGGCGATGGTCAGAGCCTGGCTCCACAGCACGCGAAGATCGCGCACGGCCTTGCGGTCGATCGCTTTCAGCGCCTTCATGGCATCACCACGACAGTTCCGCGGGAGTGAGCCTGCGGGCAGGCCGCTCGATGCTCGCCACCCGGCCGTCCGAGAGCCGGATGACGCGATCGGCCATGCCCGCGATCGCGGCGTTGTGGGTGATGACCACCGCCGTGGTGCCGAACTCGCGGTTGATGCGCGCGATGACGTCGAGCACCAGCTTGCCGGTGGGGTAGTCCAGCGCCCCGGTGGGTTCGTCGCACAGCAGCAGGGACGGGCGCTTGGCGATGGCGCGGGCGATGGCCACGCGCTGCTGCTCGCCGCCGGAGAGCTGCGAAGGAAAGTGGTCGTGGCGCGGCGACAGTCCGACCAGGGCCACCGCTTCGTCCACGGGCATCGGGTGCGGCACGATGTCGGTCACCAGCGCCACGTTCTCGGCGACCGTGAGGCTCGGGATCAGGTTGTAGAACTGGAACACGAAGCCGACGTGCTCGCGCCGGTAGCGCGTCAGCTCGTCTTCGCTCGCATGCGTGAGGCGCTGGCCCTGGAAAGTGACCTCGCCGGAAGTCGGAAGGTCCAGGCCGCCCAGGATGTTGAGCAGCGTGGATTTGCCGCTGCCGGAAGCTCCCAGCAGCACGATGAATTCGCCCCGGGCGACGTCGATGTCGACGTCGCGCAAGGCGTGGACTGCCGCCTCGCCGCTGCCGTAGGTCTTGCACAGCGACCGGCCGCTGAGGACGGGTGCGCTGGCTTCGGCGAACGGCACGGCACCTTACTGGACGACGATCTTCGAAGCCGGCGTGGGCGCCTTCTTGGGAAGGTCCAGCGTCAACACGCCGTCGGCATACTTGGCGTCCACCTTCGTGTCGTCGACGTCCTGGCCGAGGCTGAAGGTGCGCGAGACGGAGCCGTAGTAGCGCTCGCTCCTCAGGACCTTGTCGCCGCTGTCCTTGGTTTCCTTCTCGCTCCGGGTCTCGGCGTTGATGCTGACGACATTGCCGTCGACGCTGATGTTGATGTCCTCCTTCTTCACGCCGGGGATGTCGGCCTTGACGGTGAAGGTCTTGTCGTTTTCGGTAACGTCGATGCGCATCTTCGGTGGCGCGGCCTCGCCCTCGAACACCGAGGGAGAGAAGAAGCGGCGCAGCGCGGTGTCGAAGTCGTGGCCGAACATGGGGTCCAACAGTCTCAGGTTGCTCATGGTGGTTCCTCGATGGATGGGTGGATGAAAGCGCGAAAGAAGGGCCGCGCTGTGTCAATGTAGGCAGCAATGCCCGGCGGTTGCTTGATCTTGCGCAAGTCCGATGCATTGGGCGGCTTCGAGCGAACTAGTCGCGCGTGACCAGGAAGATCAATACCTTGAAACCAAGCCACAGGAGGGCGGCGCCCGCCAGCGCCAGCGAAGCCAGGATGACCGCGAGCTTCGGCATGGCGGCACTCACACCTTCGCGCTGCAGGTGTTCAAGCCGAACAGCGTGTACACCGGACACATGCCGACGACGCCGGTCAGCAATGGGACCACGCCGAGATAGCCCCAGGGGCCGATCGTGTCGGCCCATGCCAGCGTGGCCAGCGCGCCTCCGGCAACGATACGGAGGGTCCTGTCGAGAGTTCCAAGGTTGCGGATCATGATGCGCTCCTTCAGCAAAAGAGGTCTGCATGTTGGAGCGGGTCGCGCTGCGCACGTTTGCGCCGGATCAACCTTCGTCTCGGCCGACCTTGACGCAGATCAACCGTATCCCTGGAAGCGTTGCCTACGATTCCCCTCAGCGCACTCGTCGCGCGCCGAATGCAGGAGATTTCCATGGGTCGAGTCTTGATTTCCTGGACTGCAACGATGGCGCTCGCCACGATGGTGCAATCAACAGCCGTCCAAGCTCAATCGCGCGGTGCGCTGCTCTATGAGACGCACTGCATCGCCTGCCACACGGACCAGGTGCACTGGCGGCAGAGGCGGCTCGCCACGGACTGGCCGAGCCTCAAGGCACAAGTCTGGCGCTGGCAGTCGGATGCAGCGCTCGGGTGGGGCGACGATGACGTCGTGGACGTCGCGCGCTACCTCAACGAAGAGTTCTACCGCTTTCCGGATCCCGCCTCCCCCCGCGCCGGTCTCCGCGCCGATATGTGGCCGCCGATCTTCGCTGAACGGGCGGCCGTCCCGGCGATCTGCTGGCGGCCAGGCCGGGTGTCCGCAGCGGAATCCGCGACGGCACGGTAGCTCAACCGTCCAGCGGCACACCGCCGCCGAAGCGGCATGCCCACTGATCCCACGCATCCTGGTTCATCGCGCCGACGGAGCGCAGCCATTGGGTGTAGATCTGAAACTGGTTGCGCTGCATCTGCATTTGCGACTCGATGAGGGCGCGCTGGAACTCCAGTGCCGTCTTCACGTAGCCGTTGCGAAGCGGCGACAAGAACTGCAGCGGCTGTGACGGCGCGGCCGGGTGCCGAGTGGATGCCTGTTCGTCCGGCTTGCCGTTCGGCACGCCCCGCGGGGCGCGAAGGTCGTTCATATGCTGTTCTCCAATCAAATCGGCGTGGTGGGTGGGATCGTCCGAAACCGGCGGTCAGGAATCACCGGGCTCCGGCCAATAGAGCGTGGCCTGTGTCGCCGCCTTTCCGACGCGGACGGTCTTCGTGCGCGTGGCGCCCTGGTAGATGGCCGTGACGCGGTAGGCGCCCGGCCGCAGGGCCACGTTGAAGAGCGGACCGCAATCGGCGTAGGGGCCCAGGGGCGCCCCGCGGTCCAGCGGCTCGATCAGGAGGGTGATGCCGGCCAGGTAGGCGCCGCTGCGTGCTTCGGCAAAGGCCAGGTGCAGGGTGTAGAGCCCTTGCTTCTGCCGCATCTCTTCGCGGTCCTCCTCGCTGATGCCGCCGCTGGCGTGCGTGCCGGGCGCCAGGACGGGTGCATCGACGAAGGGGGCTCCCGATGCGGCAGGCTGCAGCGCCGCGAGGCCGGCCGCAAGAAGAATGGGTGCAATGATGTTCATGGCGGTTCCTCGCGCAGGGTCGTTGCTGGCGATTGTTGAGACGATGGGCCCATCGGACCTTGCGCTGGATCAAGGACGCGGCGGCGCGCATGCGCGAATCTTTGCTCCGGGCCGCGCGTGCGGTCTCCGCGCAGATAGGAAGGAGATCATCCATGAGACAAGCCGTCGAGATCAGGTTCCTCGGCACCGAGGCTTCGCCCGCCGTCGAGGCGGCCGCTCGCGAAAAGGCCATGAAGCTGGAACGCTTCTGCGGCGACATCATCGCCTGCAGGATCGGCATCGAACTGGCGCACAAGCACCAGCACCAGGGCCGCAGGTTTGCCGTGAGGATCCAGGTCACCGTGCCGGGCCAGGAGCTGACCATCAGCCGGGTGGACAACGAAGACATTCACGTCGCGCTTCGCGACGCCTTCGACGGGATGAGGCGCCAGCTCGAGGATGTGGTGCGGCGAAACCGGGATCGACATGCCGGCATCGATGTCGCATGGCAAGCGCAGGGGTAGCGTCCTCCCGATCTCGGCCGGCGCTCAGGGCAGCAGCACGGCCGCGCCGTTGAGCCGCCCCCCGCGCAGATCCGCCAGCGCCTCGTTGGCGCGAGCGAGCGGATACGCGGTCACGTGGACCTGCGGCGGGTGCACCTGCGCGACCTCCAGGAATTCGCGCGCGTCGCGGCGCGTCAGGTTGGCCACGGAGACGAGCTGGCGCTCTTCCCACAGCAGGCGGTAGGCGAATGCGGGAATGTCGCTCATGTGGATGCCGCCGCACACCACCCGTCCGCCCTTCCGGACCGCTTTCAGCGCGGCCGGCACCAGCTCGCCGGAAGGCGCGAAGATGATCGCGGCATCGAGCGGCGCGGGCGGCAGTTCGTCGGCGCCACCGGCCCAGGCGGCGCCCAGGCTTCGCGCGAAGTCCTGACCGGCCTTGTCGCCCGGCCGCGTGAAGGCGTGCACCTGCCGCCCCTGGGCGTTCGCGACCTGTGCGATCAGGTGCGCGGCCGCGCCGAATCCATACAGACCCAGGCGCATCGCGCGCCCGCCGGCGGCCTTGAGGCAGCGCCAGCCGATCAGGCCCGCGCACATCAGCGGCGCGACTTCCGCAGGCGGCTTGGCCAGGCCGAGCGGCAGGCAATAGTCGGCCTCGGCGACGACGTGGCTGGCGAAGCCGCCGTCGCGGTGGTAGCCGGTGAAGCGCGGCGCGTCGCACAGGTTCTCGGCGTCCTGTGCGCAGTAGGCGCAGTGGCCGCAGCTGTGGCCCAGCCAGGGCACGCCGACGCGATCGCCAAGGCGATGCCCGAGCACGTCCGGACCGAGTGCCTCCACCTCGCCGACGATCTCGTGGCCCGGCACGATGGGAAGCACGGGCAGCGGGAGGTCGCCATCCACGATGTGCAGGTCGGTGCGGCAAACGGCGCAGGCCAGAACGCGCAGCCGCACTTCGCCGGCGGCGGGCTCGGGGAGCGGGCGCCGCTCCATCCGCAGCGGCTGCCCGGCGCCTGACAGCACCATGGCGTGCATCGCCGGTGCGCCGGGAACCGCGAGGCTTTGGCCAGCCATCCTCGCCTCACTTGCCGGGGCTTGGCGGGGCTGCTGGCCGCAGCGCGTCGCGGGTGCGCCGAGCGGCTTCCCGGGCGGCCTCCGCGGCGGAACGCGTCGCCTCTTCCGCCTGCCTGAGTGCGGAGCGCGTCGCCTCCGCCGCCTTGCCGGCCTCTTCCATGCTCGACGAGACGGCGCGCCGGGAGGCCTCTTCCGCCTTCGCCAGCGCCTCGCGTGCGGCTGCTGCGGCTCGCTTGCTTCCGTCCGCGGCGGCGCGGGCCGCATCGCGGCTGGCATCGATTGCCTTGGCCGCCGAAGCGTCGGCTTTTGCTTCGAAGCGCGTGGCGGACTCGGCTGCCTTGCGTGCCGCGCGGCGGATCCCTTCGGCGATCGCCTTGGACACCCTGCCCGCGGTCTCTTCGCTGCGCTCCAGCGCTTTCTTCGCATCGGCAGCGGCCTGGCGTGCAGCGGCTTCCGCCTCCTGCGCGGCCTTGCGCGAGGCGTCACCGAGCTTCTTCGCGGGTCCCGGCGGAGGGCTGAGCTGGCCGGGCTGCGTGTACTCCGCCGCGAAGCCCGGGCTGCTGAAGATCATGGCCAGCATGAGAAGGAGGGTGACGGGCTTCATGGCGCTTTCCTTGCAAAGTCGAAAGGATCGTCAGCATGCGCCGCCCCGCCCGCGCGGGCCTTGCGCCAGCGCAAAAGGAAGGACCTGGTGCGCCGCGCATGCGGCCTGGGCCTCAGGCAACCTGCGGCGAGAGGGCGACCGGCCGGACGACGGCACTTGAATCTTTCACACCCGCGACGGCTGACCCGAACGCCCGCAGCCTGCCGGCAAAGCTGCCGTCGTCCACCTCGCGCGCCGTGAACGCGGCGCTCAGGAAAGGCGCGCGCCCGATGATGCGGCCGATCTCTGCCACTGCGTTCGGCGCGCCACGCCCACCCATGACCGACACCACGGCCACTTCGGGCAGGTGATCGCGCCGGTGGGTCACGAAGGTGCGCATCGGCCCGGCGAGCCGCCCGGCCCAGATCGGCGACACCAGCACGACGGCGTCGAATTTCCGGGGCAGAGGGCCGTCGTACCGGATCTCCGGGCAGCGCCGGAAGATGGAATCGAGGATGCAGCGAAGAATGCCCAGCACGCCGCTTCGCGGCCGCGCTTCCTCGATCTCGGCCAGCTCCCAGCCCTGCTGCTGGCTCAGCAGCTGCGCCGCCCGGCGGGCGGTGCTCGTGTACGAATAGACGACCACCAGGACTTTGCTCATTTCGATCTCCTTGCATCGGGTCCATCACATGCTCCTCCATCGAGGGGCAAGCTTCCTTGCGCTGGATCAACGCGAGCCCGTACCGTGGCCATTGGGCTTGATCAGGATCAAGTCCCGTGCAGCTGGAGGCGCAGACACTGGCCGGACCCCATCTGGCATCCTTCGAAGGAGCTCCCGCCATGTACCAACGCATCCTTGTTCCCATCGACGGCAGCACGCCCTCGATGCGCGGACTGGACGAGGCCATGCGCCTCGCCAGGCTCACCGGTGCAACGATCCGCCTGATCCACGTCGTCGACGAGCTGAAATACGTGACCGGCTTCGAAACCTTCGCGGCCTACAGCGCAGACATCGTTCCGCTGATGACCGAAGCGGGGTCGAAGGTGCTGGAGCAGGGCCGGGAGCGCGCCCGGCATGCCGGCATCCAGGCCGAAAGCGTGCTGTTCACCTCCGTCGCCGGCCGTGTCTCGGAGCTGGTGGTCGAGCAGGCGAAGTCCTGGCATGCCGACCTGATCGTGATCGGCACGCACGGCCGCCATGGTGTCACGCGTGCGCTCCTGGGCAGCGATGCCGAGCAGGTGCTGCGCATGGCGCCGGTGCCCGTGCTGCTGGTCAGGGCGGCATCCGAAGGGAAGAAAGAAGCCGGCGCGGCGGCCGCGATGTCCGTCGCAGCAGACGCGTGAGCCAGGTCTCTTCTGCGGACGCCGAGACCCAGGACGCATGGCGGCGTGACGCGCACCTGCACCCGGCGCACACGCTGGCCGCGCGGCTCGGGGTCGACCCGCAGATCGGCTTGACGGCGGACCAGGCGCATCGGCGCAGGGCCCTCCACGGCGAGAACCGTCTGGCGGAGCCGGCGCCGCGCGGCTGGCTGCGACGGATCGTCGATCAGCTGCGCGATTTCATGGTGCTGGTGCTGATCGCGGCCGCGCTGCTGTCGGGCTTCATCGGCGACCTGGCCGACACCGTTGCGATCGTGGTCATCGTGCTGCTCAACGCGGGCATCGGGCTGATGCAGGAATGGCGGGCGGAGCGTGCGCTCGACGCGTTGAAGCGCCTGGCCAGTCCATACGCCACGGTGCGGCGCGATGGCGGCGCGGCGGCCATCGACGCGGCGCAGCTGGTCCCGGGCGACGTGGTGCTGCTGGAGGCGGGCAACCTCGTGCCGGCCGACCTGCGGCTGCATCAGGCCGTGCAGTTGCAGATCGACGAATCGACGCTCACCGGCGAGTCGGTCACGGCGCAGAAGCACGCCGACCGCCTGCCGCCGGGCGAGCACGCGCTGGGCGACCGGCACAACATGGCCTTCAAGGGGACCCTGGTCACCCACGGCCGTGCGGAGGGCCTGGTGGTGGCGACGGGCGTGGGCACCGAGCTCGGCCGCATCGCGGAGCTGTTGCGCGACACCGGCACCCGGAGCACGCCCTTGCAGCTGCGGCTGGCCGATTTCGGCAAGCGGCTGTCGCTGCTCGCGCTGTGCATCTGCGGACTGCTGTTCGCCGCCGGCGTGCTGCGCGGCGAGCCGGTGATCCTGATGGCCCTCACGGCCATCAGTCTGGCCGTGGCGGCCATTCCCGAGGCGCTGCCCGCCGTGGTGACCGTGTTGCTGGCCCTCGGCGCCCGACGCATGGTGAAGTCGAACGTGCTCGTGCGGCGATTGGCTTCGGTCGAAACGCTGGGATCGGTCAGCGTGATCTGCTCGGACAAGACCGGAACGCTGACGCAGAACCGCATGCAGGTGCGGGCCGTCGACGGCCTGGGAGGCTCGCCGCAGGCGCTGTGGGCGGCCGCCGTGCTGTGCAACGACGCCAGCCCCGACACCGCGGGCGCGTGGGTGGGTGACCCGACGGAGACCGCGTTGATCGAAGCGGCCGCCCGCGAGGGGTTGGACGTGCTCGCCCTGCGCGCCGCGCAGCCCCGCTTGCACGAGTGGCCCTTCGATTCGGGCCGCAAGCGGATGGGCACGCTGCATCGCGAAGGCCAGGACTGGGCCGTGATGGTCAAGGGTGCGCCGGAGACGCTGTTGCCGCGCTGCGCGCCATCGGCTGCGTGGGACCGGGCGGCCGCGCTCGCGAGGGCGGCGGGCATGGCCGCGCAGGGACTGCGCGTGCTGGCGGTGGCGCGGCGCTCGTGCACGGCGGACCCACGCGCCCAGTCGGCGGAGGAGATCGAGAACGACCTGGTCCTGCTCGGCCTCGTCGGCCTGGCCGATCCGCCCCGGCCCGAGGCCAAGGCGGCTGTGGCCGAATGCCTGGCGGCGGGAATCCGTCCGGTGATGATCACCGGCGACCACCCGGCGACAGCCCTCGCCATCGCCCGGGAGCTCGGCATCGCGGGGGAAGGGGCGGCCGTCTTGACGGGTCCGCAACTGGCCGCGCTGGACGACATGTCGCTTCGGCGCCAGGCGGACGACGTGCACGTCTATGCACGGGTCGACCCGGCGCAGAAGATCCGTATCGTGCGGGCCTTGCAGGCCGAAGGCCGCTTCGTTGCCATGACCGGAGACGGCGTCAACGATGCGCCCGCGCTGAAGCAGGCCGACATCGGTGTGGCCATGGGGCGGAGCGGCACCGACGTCGCCCGCGAGGCGGCGAGCCTGGTGCTGCTCGACGACAACTTCGCCAGCATCGTCGGGGCGGTACGTGAAGGCCGCCGCATCTTCGACAACATCCGCAAATTCGTCCGCTACGCGGTCACCGGCAATTCCGCGGAGATCCTGACCCTTGTGCTCGCGCCGCTCGTGGGCATGCCGATCCCCCTTCTTCCCTTGCACATCCTCTGGGTGAACCTGGTCACCGACGGTTTGCCCGGACTGGCCCTGGCGGCGGAGCCGGCGGAGGCAGGCGTGATGCAGCGGCCGCCGAGGCCACCGGGCGAGAGCTTGTTCGCCGGTGGCGTGTGGCAGCACGTGCTGTGGGTCGGGCTGCTGATCGCCGCGCTCTGCCTCGCCGTGCAGGCCTGGGCCACGGCGGCCGGGATGCACTGGCAGACCATGGTGTTCACGGTCCTCACACTCTCGCAGATGGCCTACGTCCTGGCCATCCGGTCGGACACCGAATCGCTGTTCAGGCTGGGATGGCGAAGCAACCTGCCCATGGCGGGTGCCGTGCTCTCGACTCTCGGGCTGCAGCTGTCGGTGATCTATGTTCCGGCGCTGCAGGCGGTGTTTCATACCGAGGCGTTGGCCATCGGTGAGCTCGGCATCTGCATGGCGTGCGCTGCCCTGGTCTTCGCGGCGGTCGAGGTGGAAAAATGCTGGCGCCGCTTCCATCCAGGGCTGCGTAGTCGTTTCGAGGCAACAGCGATTTGATCTGCATCAAGGAATCGTGCGATTCCGGCTCGGCCGCTCGCTGCGCTGCGAGCAGGCCAGGGCAAGGCCCATACGATGGCGTCTCCCGGTCTCGAACGATGACACCCCCCAAGGAATCATGAACGCCAACTCGCCCGCCAGCGTCAATCCTCACTACCTCGAACACGTGGTGGTGGCAGCGGCCCGCGGGCATGAAGTCGAAACGGCGGATGACATCATCTCCAGCGGCGGCACCATGCTGCTGGTCAAGGGCTCCCGCGTCGATGCCGCCGTGCGTGAGCGGCTGCTTCAGCACAAGCTGCGCAGACCGCTCGAAGGCTGCCTGCAGATTGCCGACGGGGTCGATCCGAAGCGGCTCGGCGCGATCGGCGAGGCCTTGCTCGAGAGGTACCCCTTGCTGCGGGCGCTTTGCGCATCGGGTTCCGCGCGGCCGGCACCGGAAGCGCTCGCGGCCCTCGCGCTGTCGGTGCAGGTCCGATCCTTGTTGACGATCTTCGTGCAGATCCAGAACGACAGGCTCGACCACGCGGTGGGTGTCGCGATGCTCGCCATGTCACTGGCGCGCCGGCTGCGGCCCGACGAAGGCGAGCGGCACCGCCAGCTCGCGGTGGCAGGGCTGTTGCACGATGTGGGCGAGCTGTATATCGACCCCGCGTACCTGCGCCGGGACAAGCGCCTTGACGCGCAGGCATGGCGCCACATCGTGACGCATCCGCTGGTGGGGCATCGGGTCCTGCGCGACATGGCAGGTGCGGGCGAGGCTGTCGCGGACGCCGTGCTGCTTCATCACGAGCGGCTGGATGGCTTCGGATACCCGCGCGGCATTGCCGGAGCGGCGTTCACCCTGGACGGCCAGATCCTCGCGGTCGCGGAGTGGTTGATGGCGCTGGTGGAGACCGATTCGTCGCCGTTGGCGCGTGCGCGGATGGCCAGTCAGCTCGTTCCCGGCGAATTCAGTGCGCCTGTGCTCGCCGCGGTGTCGGCCGCGGCGTGTGCCGCAGCGGACGCGCTTCCGGCACCCGCCACGGCGGTGCCGTTGGTGCATGCGTTGCCGCGCATCGAGCGGCTGGCAGGCACGTTGCAGCGGTTCCAGGAGCAACGCGCCTGGCTCGAAGCGAAGATGGCGCTCGCCGCGCCGGGGCTGCACAAGGTGCTCGAAGCGGGGGTGCGGCGCATGCAGCGCATCCAGTCCTCGTTCTCCAGCACCGGCCTGGATGCGCACGACCCCGAGCGCCTGCTGGCCGAGTTCGCCGCGAGCGGCGACCCGCGGCTCCGTGCGGACATCATGGTCCTGATCGACGAACTGGAGTGGCGCATGCACCAGTGCGATCGCGAGCAGCGCTTGCGCGCCAGCTTGCTGCCGGACGCGGACCGTGCCGTGGTCGAGGAACTCCTCGACGGCCTCCGGACCGTGGGCGGCGAACTGCCGCGCCGAGACGACCAACGAGAACCACGATCGACCCGGTCCCCGATGACCGGTTGAGACCCTGTCGACATGAACCTGCAGCCATCGCCGGAAGTCGAGCTGGGCCGCCGCCGCGTCGAGGCGCTGCGAGAGCGTTTGCGCTGCGACACCGGCGAGCCGGTCACGCTGATCGAAACCCATATCTCCTGGGTGCTGTTGACGCAGCGGACGGCGTACAAGCTGAAGAAGCCGGTCTCGCTGGGCTTCGTCGACTTCAGAGCCCTGGATGCGCGCAGACGATTCTGCGAGGAGGAGGTGCGGCTGAACCGGCGGCTTGCGCCGATGCTCTACGAGGGTGTGCTGCCCGTTCGCGGCACGAACGAGGCGCCGCGCCTGGGGGGCGGCGGCGTGCCGGTCGATTTCGCCGTCTGCATGCGCCGCTTTCCCGAAGAAGCGCTGCTGAGTCGTCTGCTGGCGGCAGACCGGCCGGGCGAACGCCTGATCGAACAGTTCGGCCACGGATTGGCGATGTTCCATGAGCACGCGGCTGTGGCCGCCCAGGAGAGCGCATTCGGCGACCCTCGCCTGGCGGGACATCCGGCCATCGACGCGTTGGCGCGCCTTCGAATGTCGGGTGGCGCACGGGTGCCGGCGACATTGCAGGCGTGGGTGTTCGAGCAGGAGCGGGCGTTGCGCACGGCGTGGGCGGCTCGCAAGCGCGACGGCCGCGTGCGCGAGTGTCACGGTGATCTTCATCTGTCGAACCTCGTGCTGCTCGACGGAAGCCTGACCGCTTTCGACTGCATCGAGTTCGATCCCGCCCTGCGCTGGATCGACGTGATGAGCGATGTCGCCTTCCTCACGATGGACCTGAAGGCGCACGGCCGGCCAGACCTCGCCTGGCGCTTCCTGGACGCATACCTGCAGCAGGGGGGCGACTACGCGGGGCTGCCGGTTCTGCGCTTCTACGAGGTGTACAGGGCCTTGGTGCGCGCGCTGGTTTCCCGCCTGCGCGCGGCAGCGGCCCCGGTGGAGGCGTCGCCGCCGGGCGAGCCCGATCACCTGACGCTCGCGAGCCGCCTGGCGCAAGACACGGACGGTGCCCCGCGCCTCCTGATCACGCACGGGCTTTCGGGTTCCGGCAAATCGACGGTGGCTGCTTCGCTCGTGGCGGCGACGGGATCGATTCGCATCCGCTCTGACGTCGAGCGCAAGCGGCTCTTCGGACTGTCGGCACTCGAGCGTTCGGGCGATCGGAATGCCGAGGTCTACTCAGAGGACGCGACGCAACGCACCTTCGCGCGCGTGGCGCAGTGCGCCCGCCTGGCCCTGTACGCAGGCTACCCGGTGATCGTCGATGCCGCGTTCCTGCGGCGCGAGGAGCGGATGGCGTTCCATGCACTGGCGGCCGAACTGCGCGTTTCTTTCGCGATCCTGTCCTGCCGTGCCACGGAAGCGCAGCTGCGGCGCCGGGTGGCGGCGCGTGCCCTGCACGGCAACGATGCCTCGGAGGCGACCGTGGCCGTGCTGGAGCGTCAACTCGCGACCCACGAGCCCCTGGCACAGGACGAGCGCGCCTTCACGCTCGAAGTGGCCACGGATCAGCCGGTGGACGTGAGCTTGCTTGCCACCCGCTGGCTGGGACGGCAGCGCTGAGCCGATGCGCCGGGCGCCCGCGCATCGTCCACGCTCACTCGTAGGCGAGCGCACCGACCGGCAGGCTGACCCGCTTCGCTTCGTCCGGTGCCGTCTTCTTTTCCGCCTCGGGCGCGCGCACCAGCAACACCGGCACGGGTGAGTACCTGAGGATCTGTTCGGCGCTGCTGCCCATGATGACGCGGCCGACGCCGCGGCGCCCGTGCGTGCCGAGGACGATCAATTCCGCGGGCCACCTGGTGGCCTCGTCGACCACCAGTTGGTGGACAGAGCTGGAGAAGGTGTCGCAGAGCTGAGCTTCGACCTCGACGCCAGCCGCCTGCGCCGCGTCCCGTCCGTCGGCAAGAAGGCGCCTGCCGTTCTCGCGCAGCATGTTGAGCCAGTCGCCGGCGTGGCCCGCATAGGCGTCCATCGACAGGGCGAACGAGAGCTCGTCGATCACGTGGAAAAGACGCAGCCGGCCCTGCGTGAGTTTGGCCAGCGCAATGGCTTCCTCCAGACCTCGCTTGGACGTGGTGCTGCCGTCGATGGGGACCAGAATTCGTTGATACATCGCATGCTCCTGTCGTCGGTTGAGATGCGACCAGTATCGGCAACGTGATGCCGTGGGGCTTGATCTGGCGCAAGGTCTCGCCCTGGAGGGAAGACGAAGATGGGACATCCCGATCTCTTCGAAAGGCAACGCCATGAAGGTCCTCCTGGCCGTCGACGGCAGCGACTACACGCGCCGCATGCTCTCCTACCTCACGACGCACAAGGACCTCCTTGGCGCCAATCATTCCTACACGGTGCTCTACGTCGTCCTGCCCGTCACGCATCGCGCCGCAGCCTTTGCCGGGCCGGATCTGGTGCGCAGCTACTACGATGACGATGCGCGCGTCGTGCTGGAACCGATCCGGAAGATCCTGAGCGAGCAGGCCATCGAGGCCACCTACGTCCACGAGGTGGGTCATCCTGCGGACGAGATTGCCTCCCGTGCCGAAGGCGGCCGGTTCGACCTGATCGTCATGGGGTCGCATGGCGTCGGCGCGCTCAGGAACCTCGTGCTCGGATCGGTGGCCACCAAGGTGCTGGCTCGATGCGAGGTGCCCGTCCTGCTGGTGCGTTGAATGGCTGCGGGGCGCATTGCGCACAACGCCCTGGCAAGCCTGCTGGGCGCGCTCGCGCTCGCGCTCGCCGGCGCCTGTGCTTCATGGGCGCGCGACCGCCCATGCGCCGACCCGGCCGGTGTATCGAAGCAGGCCGCGGACTTCGTGACGGCTGTGGTGCGCCAGGCGCCGGCGGTGGTGACCGTGCTGGCGGAAGGCTCGGACGCCAATGCGGCCGACAGATGGGCCTTGTCTCCCTGGAACTCGGGGCGCGCATCGGCCACCGGCTTCATCATCGACACGGAGGGGCAGGTTCTCACCAGCGCGCACGTGGTGTCCGGAGCGCAGACGCTCTCGGTGGAACTCGGCGGGCAGCGGCGCCTGCCGGCCGATCTGGTCGGACTGGATCGGCGCACAGACATCGCGGTCTTGAAGATCGGCGCGGCAAATCTGCCCGTCGCCGCGATCGGCAGCAGCGCGCGCCTCTGTGCCGGCGAGTGGGTGGCAGCGCTGGGGTCGCCGTTCGGCTTCGACCAGAGTCTGACCGCCGGCGTGGTCAGCGCCAATCCCCGGTTCTTGCCGGGCGGCAGCGGCGTACCGCTTATTCAGACCGACGTCGCGCTCAATCCCGGCAGTTCCGGGAGCCCTCTGTTCAACGAGCGCGGCGAAGTCGTCGGGGTGAATTCGATGGCCTATTCACCAGATGGAGGATACCGAGGCCTTTCCTTCGCCCTGCCGATCGACACCGCCATGCGCGTCGTGGCTGAGCTTCGATCGGCAGGGCATGTGACGAGGGGGCAGATTGGCGCACGCACGCAGGCCATGACACTGGACCTGGCACCCGCATTCGGACTCGACTCCGCATCGGGGGCCCTGATCGTGCGGGTCGACCCCGGCAGTCCGGCCGCTGCGGCGGGCCTGCGCAGTGGGGACGTCATCGTGGGCATCGATGGCAGCACGCCGATGGCGCACGCGGAGATCCAGGACCGCGTGGCGGGCGCGCGCCCCGGAAGCGGGCTCACGCTAAGCATCTGGCGCCGCAAGGCGGCGATGGCGGTGAAGGTGGTCGTTGCAGAAAGTGCGCCCGACCTTCCGAAGCGCGCCGTCGCTTCGGCCTCCCATGAAGTGAGACTTGGCCTGGAACTGTTCGAGCGCACCGGGAAGGGTGCGGGTGGCCTCCTCGAGCCCGGGCTCTACGTGAGGTCGGCATCCGGTGCAGCGCATCGAGCCGGCCTGCGCTTCGGCGACTTGATACTGGCCGTCAACGACGTGCGTGTCGACGGACTCACCGACCTCGACGCGGCCCTTGCATCCGTCGCAGACGGTGAGACCGTGGCGCTCCTCGTGCGGCGTGGCGCGATCACTTCGTATGTGCCGGTGGCACCGGCTGTTGGCCTTGCGCACTGAGTCACCCCGGGGCCGCTCACAGAGCGTGGGTGACCAGCTTGAATTCCGGGTCCTCGGGGAAGGGCTTGACTGCGAAACCCAGCCGGCGCACGAGCTTGAGCATCTCGGCGTTGTCCGACAGAACCAGGCCCTGGATCTCCGCCAGCCCCTTGTCGCGCGCCACCTCGATGATGCTCTCCAGCAGGCGGGAACCGAGCCCCTGGCCCTTGTGGTCGTCGGCCACCACCAGCGAGAACTCGCAGGTGGATTGGTCGGGATTGGTGAAGTAGCGCGACACGGCGACGATCCGCTCCTTGTCGGCGGCGACGCCCTCCGGTGACGCAGCGCGTTCCCGCACGACCGCGACCAGCGCCATCTCCCTGTCGTAGTCGATGAGCGTGAAGCGCGCGAGCATCGCGGGCGGCAGCTCCTGGAAGCGCGAGACGAAGCGGAACCAGCGGCTCTCCGGCGTCAGCTGCTGCACCATGGCCTGGAGCATCTGCGCATCGTCGGGGTGCACGGGCCGCACCGTGCAGTTCGTGCCGTTGCGCAGCGGCCATTCCC
Source organism: Variovorax sp. JS1663 (assembly GCF_002157355.1). Lineage (GTDB taxonomy): Bacteria > Pseudomonadota > Gammaproteobacteria > Burkholderiales > Burkholderiaceae_C > Variovorax. The sequence goes on from NZ_LYMK01000022.1 coordinate 55,933, forward strand.
GGCTGTAGCGCGACGGGTAGGGCAGGATGGCCAGGTGCTGGTAGTCGGTACCCGCTCCACCGATGGGCGACGGCGCGCGGCCGATCACGATCCGGGCATCCACGGCGACGCAGCCCGAGTCGTCCACGATGACGGGATTGATGTCCATCTCGCGCAGCTCGGGCAGCTCGCAGACCATCTCGGAGACGCGCAGCAGCACATGTTCGAGGGCCTCCCTGTCCGCCGCACCCGCGCCCCGCCATTCGTCCAGCGTCTCGGCGACGCGGGAGCGCTCGATCAGGCTGCGTGCAAGGAACTGGTTCAGAGGCGGCAGTTCCATGGACCGGTCGTCCACCAGCTCGATCATGGTGCCGCCTGCGCCGAACACGATGACGGGGCCGAAGGGATCGTCCGTCACCACCCCGACATGGACCTCGCGGCCGCGCCTGGTGCGCACCATCGGCTGGACGGTCACCCCGTTGATGCGTGCGCCGGGGGCGAGCTGCGAAACCCGTTCCACGATGCTCAGGTAGGTGTCGCGCGCACCGGCGGCGTTCATCACATTGAGCGCCACGCCGTCGACGTCGGACTTGTGGGCGATGTCGGGCGAATCGATCTTGAGGGCGACGGGAAACCCGAGCTGTGCCGCGATCATCATCGCCTCGTTGGCGCTGCGGGCGAGCAGCGTGCGGGTGATCGGAATGTGAAAGGAGGACAGCAGCGCCTTCGACTCCATCTCGGTCAGGACCTGGCGACGCTCCGCCAGCACGCTCTCGATCACCAGCCTCGCGCCTTCGACGTCGGGTTTGGCCAGGGGCGACAGCGGCGGCGGCGTCTGCTGCAGCAGCTGCTGGTTCAGGTAGAAGGTGGCGATGTTGCCGAATGCGCCGACGGCCGCTTCCGGCGTGCGGAAGCTCGGGATGCCCGCCTGCGCCAGCACCGTCCTGGCCGTCGACACGGACGCGTCGCCCATCCAGCACGCCAGCAGCGGCTTGCTCATCGGCTGGGGAATCGCCGCCAGCGCCTCGGCGATCGCCACCGGGTCGCGGCCCATCTTCGGCGAGAAGATGGCCAGCACCCCGGCGATGTCCGGGTCCCCCAAGGCCGCATCGATGGCCGCGCGGAAGTGCGCCGGCTGGGCCTCTTCCGAGAGGTCGATCACGTCGGAGAGGGAGGCATGCGCGGGGACCTGGGGCTGAAGCCCAAGCCGGGAAGCCGCGGACAGCTTGCCCAGCTGCAGGCCGATCTCGTTGACCCAGTCCGCTGCGAGTACGCCGGGGCCGCCCCCGTTGGAGACGATCGCCAACCGCCTGCCGACCGGCCGGTAGCGGGATGCCAGGCACTTGGCTGCGGAGAAGAGTTCGACGAAGGAGCGCACCCGGACGGCGCCGGCCCGCCGCAGCGCGGCATCGAACACGTCGTCGCTGCCGACGATCGATGCGCTGTGCGTATGGGCCGCCTCGTTGCCGGCTGGCTTGCGGCCGGCCTTCAGCACGATCACCGGCTTCGCGTGGGAGGCCGAACGAAGTGCACTCATGAAATGCCGCGCATTCGAGATGCCTTCAAGGTGAACGATGATGCTGTGGCTGGCGGCATCGCTCGCGAAGAAGTCCAGCACCTGGGCGATGTCCACGCAGGTGTGCGGCCCCAGCGAGACGACGCTGGAGAATCCGACCTCGTTCTGCCGCGCCCAGTCGAGCATCGATGCGGTCAGGGCACCCGACTGTGCAGCCAGCGCCAGCGGTCCGCGCTTGGCGAGGGGGCCGGCGACGCTGGCATTGAGTTGCAGCGAAGGCCGCTGGAAGCCCAGCGAATTGGGTCCGAGCAGCTGGACGCCATCGCGTCGCGCGATCCGGCGCAGCGAGGCGGCCTTGTCCGCGCCCACGCCCGTGGAGATGACCAGCGCCGCGCGGCAGCGAATGCGGCCGGCGACTTCGAGGGCGGCCTCGATCTCGGCAGGTGGCAGCGCAATGATCGCGAGGTCGGCGCGCGCCTGTGCCAGGTCGGCCAGCGTGCCGGATGTCCCGATGTCGAGGAATTGCAGCGTGCCGGAAAAGCGCGTGGCCGTCAGCGCTTCGCGCACGGACTGGGATGGGGTGCCCGGTACGGTCTCTCCGGGGTGGCCTGCGAAGACGACGATCGACTGCGGCGCCAGCAGCGGTGCCAGGTAGTGCTTGTCCATACGCCCTAGTCTGCACCCATCAGCACCCTGATGTGTGCCGCGGCACTGCGCGCCAGGGGGCCCGCCGCATAGCCGCCCTCCAGCGCCGAGATGACGCGCCCCGCGCAGTGGCGCCGCGCCATGCCCATGATCTGCGTCGTGACCCAGGCATAGTCGGCCTCCAGCAATCCGAGGTTGCCCATGTCGTCGTCGCGGTGTCCGTCGAAGCCGGCGCTCACGTAGATGAGCTGGGGCTCGAAGGCATTCAGCGCCGGCAGCCAATGGGTCGTCACCGCGTCTCGAAAGCGCTCGCTGCCGGAGCGCGAGGGCAGGGCCACGTTGATCATGCAGGGGCCCGTGTCCTGCTCACCCGAGAACGGATAGATGCCCTGCTCGAACACGGAGCACATCAGCACGCGCTCGTCGCCGCGGAGGATGTCCACGCTCCCGTTGCCATGGTGGACGTCGAAGTCGACGAGCGCGACCCGCTGCAGGCCGTGGACGTCCAGCGCATGCCGGATGCCGACCGCGACGTTGTTGAAGAAGCAGAAGCCCATGGCGGCGGTGCGCTGCGCATGGTGCCCTGGCGGCCGGACGCAGCAGAACGCCGCGCTGGCCTTGCGGGCAAGGACCAGGTCGGTCGCGAGCACGAGCGCGCCGGCCGCGCGCCGTGCCGCGGCGATGGTGTGGCGATTCATGCTCGTGTCCGGGTCGACGAAGCGAAGCCCTTCCTCGGGCGAGGCGGCGACCAGCTCCCGCACATAAGCCATCGAATGCGCCCGGGCCAGCTGTTCGTCGGAAGCCAGGGGCGCGTCGTAGGGAATGAGATAGTCCAGCAAGCCCTGCGCCATGAGCTGGTCGTGAATGACGGCCAGCCGCTCGGCACACTCCGGATGCGCCGGTCCCATGTCGTGTCGTTCGCAGTCAGGGTGGGTGATGTAGGCGGTCAGCATGGGGCACGCTTGTCCAGGGTCCAGGACGCTTTCCAAGCGGAACAGTCTAGGTGTGCGGTCGGGCCTCACGCCTGATCTGGATCAAGCTTGGCGTGGGCCGTCGCTCAATAGTCCAGACGGGCATACCAGGTCTGCCGGGCAGCCTCGCGGGCCTGTTCGAGCGTGTGGATGCCCCTGTCGGCGAGCAGCGGGATCAATTTCAGGAAGACGTCCGCCGTCAGTAGCGCATCACCCAGGGCGGTGTGCCGGCCGGCCACCGGGATGCCGAAACGTTCCGCGATCGCCTCCAGTCCATGCGATTCCTGCTGCGGGCTGACGACGGCCGACAGGAGGAGCGTGTCCAGAACCGCATGGTCGAAGTGCACGCCGCTGGCGAGTTCCTTCATCTGCAGGAAGCGCATGTCGAAAGCCGCGTTGTGGGCAACCAGCACCGTGTCCGCGGCGAAGGCATGGAAGGCGGCGAGCACGGTCGCAATGCGGGGCTGGCCGGCGACCATTGCCGGCGTGATGCCATGGATCGAAAGACCTGCCGCCGGGATGCTGCGGCCTGGATCGACCAACTGCTCGAAGCACTCGTGGCGCAGCACCTTGCCATTGACGATGCGTGCCGCACCGATCTGCAGGATCTCGTCGCCGCGCGCGGGCTCCAGGCCGGTGGTTTCGGTGTCGAAGGCGGTGTAGGCCAGGTCCACGAGCCTGCGGTGCTGAAGTTCTCGCGTTGCGGGGCGGGCGTGGAACAGGTCGAAGTCGTAGAACTCCGGGCGGCTGTCGGCATGGGAGAGGGAAAAGGAGGCCCGGCGCGGTTCGCGAGGTGATGCCTTCGGCAGGGCGAAGCGGAAGAAGGCCTCGTCGCGCGCACGCTCGCGCGCGAACCAGAGCGCGCCGCCGTGGCGCTCGACCACGTCACGTACGGCGAGAGGCCCGGCTTGCCCTGCCGCGCTCATCGGACTCGACTCCCAGCCCATGGCCGTCTCGGTGCTGAGCGCAGTCCCGCGCCAGGCGATGTCGAGATGGATGCGGTCGCCGGCGTCGTGCAGGCGCAGCTGCACGCGTTCCACGCCGATTTCATCCGCCAGCCTGGCGGCCAGCGCAGCCAACGCCTGCAACAGTGAATAGCTGTCCACCATCAGCCACATGGCGCCATCGCCCGAGGACGCGCTGGCACGCACCGGCGTTCGACTCTCGATATGGGCGACAGCTGCATGCAGCAGGTCGTTGCCGAGCATGTCCTCCAGGGGCCACCGCCTGCCCGTGCCACCTGCCCCGGGAGCGCGGAAGCGATCCGCGAGTGCCTGCAACTCCGCCTTCACCGTTCCCGTGAAACGCACTCGTGCGGCCGCATCGAGTCCGGGCCGTTCCAGCATGTCCATGGCCGACTGCAACCTGTGCAGAGAAGCGGAGGTGCCTTCGATCAGGGAATGCAGCAGGCGATCACGTTCGGCATCCTCCTGGAACTCGCGCGTGACGTCCTGCAGCATCAGCACGAAGCCGGTCAGGGACGCCGCAGGGTGTCGGGAGGCCGGCGCATCGCGGACCGGCGCCATCTGCACGCGAAGCAGCCGTCCTGCATGAGAGCTGGTGACGAAGTGCGCGGTCGGTTGAGGCGCGGCCTGCTGCAGCCCCTGCTGGAGGCGATCCAGCGCATGCGTGACAAGCTCCCGGTCGAACGCGGCGTAGATCGAGCGGCCCAGCCCGATCAGCAAGGGGTTGGCGTTGCCCGAGAGCTCGCGGAACAGCTGCTGCGCGCTCTGGTTGTAGAGCAGGATGCGGCCGTCGAGGTTGCAGACGACGACGCTCTGCGTCAGCTCGGACATCAGCGCCGCGAGGCGGTTGCGCTCCTGTTCGATGTTTCGCGCCGCCTCGCGGACCCTGATATCGACGTCGGATCGCAAGGCGTCGCGCTCGTCCGCCAGCCGCTCTGCGATACCTGCCAACCCGCGGGCGCCGCTGCCGCAGGTGACCGCCAGCGGCAGCAGCGGCGTGCGCGTGGTGCCATGCAGCAGTAGCGCCTGCGCCGCCTCCGCGAGGCGGGCCGGGTGCTTCACGCATGTCGCGTACGCATGGCGTGCGAGCGCCCCCAGCGCGATCGCCAGAACGGCACCGCCCAGCAGCAGCAAGGCAACGCGCGGGGCCAGCATCGCGGCCAGCGCCTCGCGTTCGGCCATGCTCAGTGTGCCGGCCAGCACGACGCCCAGGCCCAGGCCCGCGATTCCCAGCATGGCCCCCGGCATCAGCGTGGCGGCGAGTTCGTGGGTGTCGATCTTCATGGCGAACTGGCCGGCGGGCCGCGCACGTGACGGCGTCGGCAACTACAGGAGGTTCAGCTGGAAGCGGTGCTCCAGCACGGCGCGGAAGTGGCGCACGATGCCCAGTGCGCTTCGCAATGTGTCGCGCTCGAGGGTGCCCAGCTCGGAAGGATGCACGAGGTTGTCCGGCGCCAGGCCTGCATGCCCGCGGACCAGTTGGTGGCCGAGCCTGAGCGCCATGAGGAAATGCAGCGCGTCCAGCACGTCCCGCGCGAGCGGCGCGTCGATCTGCCCTTTCTCCACCAGTTGGCGCAGCCGCCCTGCCGTACCGGTTGGACGCAGATGCTGCTGCAGGGCGAGGGCGCGCACGCCGTGCACGATCGGGAAGATTCCGAGCTTCTTCAGGTCCAGGGCTTCGTCGCCGAGATGACCCAGCAGGCGACTCCACCAATGCGCATGCGTGTCGAAGAGTTCGATCGCATTCGCAAAGTGCGCGAGGAACGCGTCGTCCGGGTCCAGGATGTCGTCGAGGTGATCGCGTGCCCGGGTGAGCAACGCCGGATCGCCGGCGACGGCACGGCTGTCCAGGAAGATCGCGAGGTTCATCAGCCCGACGGCCGCGCCATCGCGGACCCAGCTGCGCAAGGTGGTCTCGAATGCGCCCAGCGGCTGGCACCAGAGCGGATTGACCACCATGATCCGGCCCGGACACGGCGGATAGCCGAGTTCGCCAAGCGCCAGGCTGAACCGCTCGACGATGCCCGTGAGCCCCACGCAAGCGAAGTTGTCGCGCAGCAGCAGGGCGTTGTCCTGGTCGGTCTTGAGGATCTGCTCGCCGCGCCCCTCGCTGCCCATGACGAACAGGCAGCTGTTGGCCACCAGCTCCGGCGGCGCATGGATCGACCACAGCCGCGCGAACAGGCGCATGTTGAAGTCGCCGGCAAGCTGGGCGATGCGCTCGACCCTCGCGCCTGCATCGTGCAGCGCGGTCACGATGTCGTCGACGCCGGCGCCGCAGACCGCCAGCGCGTCGACGGTGGTGGCTTCGTCGATCCGGCGCGCGAGGTCTCGAAGGTCGATGCCGTACAGCGCTTCGAGATAGGCGCCTGGAAAGGGCCCGGGCGCGGCTTCGTCGGCGGCGCGAAGCATCTCCCCGGATCCTCAGTGACCGCTCGCGCCCGCGGCGCCGATCCCTGTCTCGGAACGCACCTGCTGCGCCAGGAATCCGTTCTTGTCGACCTCTGCGCGCTGGCTTCCGTCCAGCAGCGAGAACACCCAGATGCCGAGGAAGGCAATGGTCATGGAGAACAGGCAGGGCGAGGCGTAGGGGAACGGTGCCGAGCCCGCGGGATGGCCCAGCGTCGCCTCCCACACCGACGGCGACAGCACCGTGAGCACGACCGAGGTGACAAGGCCGAGGAAGCCACCGATCACGGCGCCGCGCGTGGTGCAGCCCTTCCACAACACCGACATGAACAGCACCGGGAAGTTCGCCGAGGCGGCGATGGCGAAGGCCAGCGACACCATGAACGCGATGTTCTGCTTCTCGAACACGATCCCGAGCAGGACTGCCAGCATGCCCAGCGCCACGGTGGTGATGCGCGACACGCGCAGCTCCGAGGCGCTGTCCGCCTGGCCGGCCTTGACGACGGTGGCGTAGAGGTCATGCGAGACGGCCGATGCGCCGGAGAGCGTCAGCCCCGCGACCACCGCCAGGATGGTGGCGAAGGCCACGGCAGAGATGAAGCCGAGGAACACGTTGCCGCCCACCGCGTTGGCCAGGTGGATCGCCGCCATGTTGCCGCCGCCGACGAGTGCGCCTTTCGCATCGACGAACTGCGAGTTCGTGAGCACGAAGGTGATGGCGCCGAAGCCGATGATGAAGGTCAGCAGATAGAAGTAGCCGATCCACCCGGTTGCCCACATCACCGACTTGCGCGCCTCCTTGGCGCTGGGCACGGTGAAGAAGCGCATCAGGATGTGCGGCAGGCCGGCGGTGCCGAACATCAGTGCCATGCCGAAGGAGATGGCCGAGATCGGGTCCTTGACGAAGTTGCCGGGGCCCATGATCGACTGGCCGATGGTCGCGGCGGTGGCCGCCGTCTTGCCGTCCTTCAATGCCAGGTCGGTCTTGATCTTCACCGCTTCGGCAAACATCGCCTCGGGGCTGAAGCCGAAGTGCCAGAGCACCGACAGCGCCATGAAGCTGGCCCCGCCCAGCAGCAGGCAGGCCTTGATGATCTGGACCCAGGTGGTCGCCGTCATGCCGCCGAACAGCACGTAGACCATCATCAGGGAGCCGACGATCACCACGGCGATCCAGTATTCGAGCCCGAACAGCAGCTTGATGAGCTGCCCGGCGCCGACCATCTGGGCGATCAGGTAGAAGGCCACGACCACCAGCGTCCCGGAGGCCGCGAACACGCGCACCGGCGTCTGCTTGAAGCGGAACGCCGCGACGTCGGCGAAGGTGAACTTGCCCAGGTTGCGCAGGCGCTCGGCCATCAGGAAGGTGATGACGGGCCAGCCGACGAGGAAGCCGATGGAATAGATCAACCCGTCGTAGCCGGCCGCCATCACCGCGGCAGAGATGCCCAGGAACGAGGCCGCCGACATGTAGTCGCCGGCAATTGCGAGCCCGTTCTGGAAGCCGGTGATGCCGCCTCCGGCGGTGTAGAAGTCGGCGGCCGACCGGGTCTTGGCAGCGGCCCACTTCGTGATGAAGAGCGTGCCCAGGACGAAGACGCCGAACATGCCGATGGCGGTCCAGTTGGTGGCCTGTTTCTGTGCCTGGCCCAGATCGGCCCCGGCTGCCCAGCACGCAGCACCCGCGGCCAGCAGCGCGGAGAGGCACAGCGCCCGGCGGGCGCCACGAAGAATTCGGTCTTTCATTGGAGGGTTCCCTTGGCGATGGCCTCCGTCAACGCGTCGAACTCGGCGTTTGCGCGCCTGACGTAGTAGGCCGTGATGGCAATGGTGAAGACGATGACGCCCAGCCCGATGGGAATGCCCAGCGTCGTCACGCCCGTGCCCAGGCGTTGGGCGAGAAAAGGCTTGTTGAAGGCCACCAGCAGCACGAAGCCGTAGTAGACGACGAGCATCAGCAGGGTCAGCATCCAGCCGAAGCGCGTTCGCCTGGCCTTGAGTTCCTGGTACTGGGGGTGACCGGCGATGCGCCTGACCAGATCTTCGTTCATGGTTGTTCCTTCCAGGGCGTGGCTCAAGGGGACTCGTGATGCGCGATCACCGCGGAAGCGGTTGCGCCGGCCGGTTGGGGCTCTTCGCCGAGGCCCGCGGCAACCAGCAGGCAGGTCGCCGCCAGCGTGGCGAAGATGAATGCGGCTGCCTGCAGCCCGGTGGTGGATCGTGTCTTCATCGTTTGGCGTCCTGTGAACGAAAAGGAGAGCCAGCTAGCGAAGCACCAGTACCGGCAGCGTCGAGTGGGTCAGCACATGCTGGGTCTCGCTGCCCAGCAGCAGGCGCTTGAGGCCCTTGCGGCCGTGCGACGCCATGACGATCAGGTCGCTCTTGTGCTTCTTTGCCGCCGCGATGACCGCATCGGCCACGAGATCGGAGTTGACGGCGGCGGTCTTGACCCGCACCCCGGCAGCTTTTGCTTTCTCGCTGACTGCGTCCAGCGTGCGCTGCGCCTTCTCGGCCCATTGCTGCTCGATGCGAGCGACATCCTCGTGCGAGAAGGTCATGGCCCCATCGAAATAGTTCTTGGGATAGCGTGGAACGACGGTGAGCGCGACGAGGTCGGCGTCGTGCTGCGCTGCCATCGCAATGGCACCGGACACGGCCTTTTTCGAGAGCGTGGACCCGTCGGTAGCCACGAGGATGCGTTTGAACATGATGTCGCCTGGTCGAGTCAAAGTGCCGCAAGCGTAGGGGTGCGACGCCAATCGGGCTTGATCCAGATCAAGGTTGCGACCCGGGCAGGGCCATAGCCTCGCGGCATGCAAGCTGCAACCCAGCCGGTTCCGGCGCCTCATCGTTCCACCCCCTGCCCCGACACAGCGCGGGAAGCGGGTTGGGCGCTGCTCGACGATCCGGACGAATGGGCGGCATTCAGCCGGCCCCTGGATGGCGACGCCGCCGGCGGTCGGTGGGAATCCCAGGTGGTGATCCAGGGCATGCACTGCGCGGCCTGTGCCTTCACGGTCGAGGCGGCGCTGGCACGGGTGCCGGGTGTGCAGAAGGTCGACGTCAACGCGGCGACCCGGCGTGCCAGGGTGGTCTGGACGGGCTCCTCGGCAAAGCCCTCGCTGTGGTTCGCAGCGTGCGCCGACGCCGGCTACCCGCTCCTGCCCGCCACGGACATGTCGGCGCGCGCCCGGCGCACGCGGGAATCCAGGATGGCGTTGTGGCGCTGGCTGGTGGCCGGCTTCTGCATGATGCAGGTCATGATGTATGCCTATCCGGCGTACGTGGCCGGGCCCGGCGACATGACGGCCGACGCCGTGCAGCTGATGCACTGGGCGGCCTGGGTGCTCACGCTGCCGGTCATGCTGTTTTCCTGCAGCCCCTTCTTTCGCAGCGCCTTCGCCGACCTGCGCTTCCGGCGCATCGGCATGGACCTGCCGGTCGCTCTGGGCATTTCGATCACCTTCCTGGTGAGCACCGTCGCCACCTTCGACCCGGCGGGACCGCTGGGTGCGCAGGTGTATTTCGACTCGCTGACGATGTTCGTCTTCTTCCTCCTGACGGGCCGGTGGCTCGAGGCGCGCCTGCGCGACCGCACGGCCGGAGCGCTCGAGTCGCTGATGAATCGCCTGCCTGACAGCGTGGAGCGGCTGGGCGCCGACGGCGCCTTCACGCGCGTTGCCGTCCGGCGCCTCGCCGTCGGCGACGTGGTGCGTGTGCTGCCTGGCGAGGCCTTTCCGGCGGATGGCCTGGTCGTTGCCGGCGACACGACGGCCGACGAGGCCCTGCTGACCGGCGAGTCGCGCCCCGTGCCGCGGCCCCTCGGCGCTCGGGTGCTTGCCGGCAGCCATAACCTTTCATCGGCTGTCCAGGTCCGTGTCGAGACGCTCGGCCAGGGCACGCGTTTTTCGCAGATCGTTGCACTCATGGAGGCCGCGTCGACGCAGAAGCCGCGGCTTGCCCGGGTGGCCGATCGTGCCGCGCGGCCCTTCCTGGCGGCGGTGCTGGCCGCCGCGGCCCTGGCGGCGCTGTTGTGGTGGCAGATCGATCCCGGCAAGGCGCTGATGGTGGCGGTTGCGGTGCTGATCGTGACCTGCCCCTGCGCCCTGTCGCTCGCCGCGCCGGCAGCGATGCTCGCGAGCGCCGGCGCGCTGGCGCGCCGCGGCGTGATGGTGCGCAACCTGCAGGCACTCGAGGCACTGGCGACGGTAGACACCGTGATGTTCGACAAGACCGGCACGCTGACCCGCGACACTCCTCGGCTGGACCGCGTCTACTGTAGAAAAGGGTTGCGGCCCGGCGACGCCGTCGAGCTTGCTGCCGCCCTCGGCGCGCAATCCCTGCATCCGGCCGCGCGGGCGCTCGTCAATGCCTGGCGCGCGCAGTTCCGGTCTGCCCCGGCATGGGAACTGCTCCAGCTGACGGAGCACGGCGGCATGGGGCTGGAGGGCCGCATGCGGCGCCTGGGCGACTCGCGCGGCGCGGCGCGCCGCCTGCGCCTCGGCTCAGCGGCTTTCTGCGGCGTCCCGGCGCTGCAGGTGGATGCAGTCCAGGTTCATCTGGGCGAGCCGCAGGGCTGGATCGCGAGCTTCGTGCTGGCCGAGGAGTTGCGTCCCGATGCGGGCGATGCCGTGACGGCGCTCGAGGCTCAAGGGTTGTCGCTGCACCTGCTGTCCGGCGACCGCTCGGCGGCGGTGCACGCGATCGCCCGGCGGGCTGGCATCCGGGATGCACAAGGCGACTGCACGCCGGAGGCGAAGCTGCAAGCCCTCCGCGAACGCCAGGCGCAAGGACGGCGTGTCGCGATGGTGGGCGATGGACTCAACGATGGGCCGGTGCTCGCCCACGCCCATGCTTCATTCGCGGTCGGCGCGGCAGTGCCGCTGGCGCAGGCGCGCGCCGACTTCGTCGTGCTCGGGGATTCCCTCCTGGCCATTCCGCTGGCCGTCGCGCAGGCTCGCCGCACCCTGCGGGTGGTGCGCCAGAACCTCTGGTGGGCCGCGGGCTACAACGCCCTGTGCGTGCCATTGGCGCTCGCCGGCTGGCTGCCCGCCTGGCTCGCCGGGCTCGGGATGGCCGCCAGCTCGCTGGCGGTGGTGCTGAACGCGGCGCGCCTGGTCGCGCCGGTGGAGGCGCGGCGCTGATGGACATCCTGTTCCTGCTCGTCCCCCTTTCCGTGGTGCTGGTGCTGGCCGTGCTCGGCGGGCTCTGGTGGGCCGTGGATCGCGGTCAGTTCGAGGACATCGATCGGGAAGGGGAGCGCATCCTGCGCGGGGATTGATCTGCATCAAAACGCAGCGTCGCTTCACACGGGACACTGCCTGCATCCACGACAAGGCTTTCAGAAATGCATTCATCGAATTCCTCCCAGGCCGTCTACAGCGACACCGTCGTGCGGCAGTTCGCGCTCATGGCGGTGGTGTGGGGCGTGGTCGGAATGCTGGTGGGCGTGGTCATCGCCTCGCAGCTGGCCTGGCCGCAGCTCAACTTCGGCATTCCGTGGCTGAGCTACGGGCGGCTGCGGCCGCTGCACACCAACGCCGTCATCTTCGCCTTCGGCGGCTGCGCGCTGATGGCGACCAGCTTCCACGTGGTGCAGCGCACCTGCCAGACACGGCTGTTCGCGCCTGCGCTGGCGTCCTTCGTCTTCTGGGGGTGGCAGGCGGTCATCGTGGCCGCCGCCATCAGCCTGCCGCTGGGCTACACCAGCGGCAAGGAATACGCCGAGCTCGAATGGCCGATCGACATTCTCATCGCGTTGGTGTGGGTGGCCTATGCCATCGTCTTCTTCGGAACCGTCGGCACGCGCAAGGTGCGCCACATCTACGTGGCCAACTGGTTCTACGGTGCCTTCATCATCGCGGTCGCGTTGCTGCACATCGTCAACAGCGCGGCCATGCCTGCCGGCCTGATGAAGAGCTATTCGGCCTATGCCGGCGTGCAGGACGCCATGGTGCAGTGGTGGTATGGCCACAACGCGGTGGGCTTCTTCCTCACGGCGGGCTTCCTGGGGATGATGTATTACTACATCCCCAAGCAGGTGGGACGTCCGGTGTATTCGTACCGGCTGTCCATCGTGCACTTCTGGGCGCTGATCTTCACCTATATGTGGGCGGGCCCGCACCACCTGCACTACACGGCACTCCCGGACTGGACGCAGTCGATCGGCATGGTGTTCTCGCTGATCCTGCTGGCGCCGAGCTGGGGCGGGATGATCAACGGGATCATGACCCTCTCGGGCGCCTGGCACAAGCTGCGCACCGATCCGATCCTGCGCTTCCTGATTGTGTCGCTCTCCTTCTACGGCATGTCGACCTTCGAGGGGCCGATGATGTCGATCAAGACCGTGAATGCGCTGTCCCACTACACGGACTGGACGGTGGGACACGTGCACAGCGGTGCGCTCGGCTGGGTCGGCCTGATCTCGATGGGATCGCTCTATTACCTGATCCCGCGGATGTATGGCCGCACCGAGATGTACAGCGTGAAGGCAATCGAGACGCACTTCTGGATGTCGACCATCGGCATCGTGCTCTACATCGCGGCCATGTGGATCGCCGGGGTGATGCAGGGCCTGATGTGGCGCTCGGTGGACCTTGACGGCACGCTCACCTACACCTTCGTCGAGAGCGTCAAGGCCACCTATCCCTATTACGTGGTGCGCATGCTCGGCGGCCTGCTCTACCTGGGCGGCATGCTGCTGATGGCCTGGAACGTCTTGATGACGGTCAGCTCCGGCCGCTCGGAGCGCGTCGCCATCCCGCAGCCCGCCGCGGCACTTACCTGAGAAAGACCCAATGAGCTCCAGTTCTTCCGGATCCGGCTTCTCGCACGAGAAGGTCGAGACCAGCAATTTCCTGATGGTGGTGCTGATCCTGCTGGTGGTGGCGGTCGGCGGCCTGGTGGAGATCGTGCCGCTGTTCTTCCAGCGCTCCACGACCGAGGCGGTGGCTGGCATGCAGCCGCCCAGCGCGCTCCAGGTCGTGGGCCGCGACATCTACGTGCGCGAGGGGTGCTACAACTGCCACTCGCAGATGATCCGGCCGTTCAGGGCCGAGACGCTGCGCTATGGCCATTATTCGGTGGCGGGCGAGTTCGTCTACGACCACCCCTTCCAGTGGGGCAGCAAGCGCACCGGTCCCGACCTGGCGCGCGTGGGCGGCAGGTACAGCGACGAGTGGCATCGCATCCACCTGGCCAATCCGCGCGACCTGGTGCCCGAATCGAACATGCCGGCCTATCCGTGGCTCGAGAAGGCGCCAGTGGATGGTGCGGTCGCTGCCGATCACATGCGGGCCCTGCGCCGGGTCGGCGTCCCTTTCACGGACGAGCAGATCGCCAAGGCGCCCGCCGAACTCAAGGGCAGGACTGAACTGGACGCACTGGTGTCCTACCTGCAATCGCTTGGCCTCGCCGTCAGGTAGGAGCGGGCCATGGACGTGACCACCCTGCGCATCGTCGCCACGCTGCTGTCGTTTGCCGTCTTCCTCGGCATCCTGGCCTGGGCCTTCTCCAGGAGGCGCGCACCTGCCTTCGAGGATGCCGGCCGGCTGCCCTTCGAGCATGACTGAAAGACACCCATGAGCGACTTCTTCAGCGACTTCTGGTCGAACTACGTGGCGATCGCCACCCTGGTCAGCATCCTGCTGTGTGCCGTGCTGCTCTGGCTGGTGGCCCGGGCGCGCACGCCGGGGGATGCCGACGGCACCACCGGCCATCTCTGGGACGAGGACCTGCGCGAAGCGAACAACCCGATGCCACGCTGGTGGATGGGCCTGTTCGTGATCACCATCATCGTCGGCCTGGCCTACCTGGTGGCCTACCCCGGCCTCGGCAGCTACCCGGGCGAGCTGGCATGGAGCACGCGCGACGAATACGGCAAGGACGTTGCGAACGCCAGGCGCCAGCTCGAGCCGGTCTATGCCGCCTATGCGTCCATGCCGGTCGAACGCGTGGCCGGCGCACCCGAGGCCATGGCGATCGGCGAGAAGCTGTTCCTGAACAACTGTGCGCAATGCCACGGCTCGGATGCGCGCGGCAGCAAGGGCTTCCCGAACCTGGCCGACCGCGACTGGCTGCATGGCGGCACGCCGGAGAAGATCGCGGAGTCGATCGCGCAGGGCCGCACCGGCGTCATGCCGCCGATGGCCGCGGCGGTAGGCAGTGCCGACGACGTCAAGAACGTCGCCAACTACGTCCTGAGCCTTTCCGGTGCCCCGCACGACTCCGTGCGCGCCGGCCTGGGCAAGAGCAAGTTCAGCGCGTGCGCGGCCTGCCATGGCGCTGCCGGCACCGGCAACCCGGCCATGGGCGCCCCCAACCTGGCCGACAAGGTCTGGCTGCACGGCTATGGGCAGGAGGCCATCATCGCGATCATCAACACCGGCAAGACCAACCAGATGCCGGCGCAGCAAGGCCGGCTGACCGAGGCGCAGATCCATGTGCTTGCATCGTACGTGTGGGGCCTGTCGAACAAGCCGAACCCCGCGCCCTGAGCCCCGGTGCCGGGTCCAACACCATGTCAAAGACGTCCACCTCCGTTCAGACCGCGCGCCGGGTGATCCCGATCGCGCAGGCGCAGGATGACGGGCGCCTCTTCGCCGCGCACCGGAAGATCTATCCGCGCACGGTGCAGGGTGCCTTCGCGCGGTGGCGCTGGGCCATGGTCTTCCTCACGCAGTTGGTGTTCTACGGCCTGCCTTGGCTGGAGTGGGGGCAGCGCCAGGCGGTGCTGTTCGACCTGGGGGCGCGGCGCTTCTACGTCCTCGGGCTGGTGCTGTATCCGCAGGACTTGATCTACCTGACCGGCCTGCTGGTGGTCTCGGCGCTTTCGCTGTTCCTGTTCACGGCGGTGGCGGGGCGGCTATGGTGCGGCTACGCCTGCCCGCAGACCGTCTACACCGAGATGTTCATGTGGATCGAGCACCGGATCGAGGGCAACCGGACTGCGCGCATGCGCCTGGACGGCGAAGCCTTCTCGCTCGAGAAGCTGGTCAAGAAGTGGTTCAAGCACGTGGTATGGCTCGGGCTCGCACTGTGGACGGGCTTCACCTTCGTCGGCTACTTCACACCGGTGCGTGAGCTGGGGCTGGCGTTCCTGCAGACGCGCATGAGCGCCTGGGAGATCTTCTGGGTCCTGTTCTACGGCTTCGCGACGTACGGCAACGCGGGCTTCATGCGTGAACAGGTCTGCACCTACATGTGCCCCTACGCGCGCTTCCAGAGTGCGATGTTCGACCGCGACACGCTGATCGTGAGCTACGACGGCGCCCGCGGCGACCCGCGCGGCGTGCGCCCCAGGGGCAGCGATGCGCGCGCCCACGGCCTGGGCGACTGCATCGACTGCGGCCTGTGCGTGCAGGTCTGCCCGACCGGGATCGACATCCGGCAAGGGCTGCAGTACCAGTGCATCGGGTGCGGTCTCTGTGTGGATGCCTGCAACACGGTGATGGACAAGATGGCCTTGCCGCGCGGACTCATTCGCTATGCCACCCAGAACAGCATGGCCGGGCGCTGGACGCGCGCCCAGGTGCTGCGGCGGGTGTTGCGTCCGCGCGTGCTGATCTACGTCGCCCTGCTGTCGGCGCTGACGCTTGGGCTGCTCGTCAGCCTTGTCGTGCGCACGCCGCTGAAGGTCGACGTGGTACGCGACAGGGCCTCGATGGCCCGCATCGTGGAAGGTGGCCAGCTCGAGAACGTCTACCGGCTGCAGATCATGAACGCGACCGAGCGGCCGCAGCGCTATCGCATCCAGGCGGACGGACTGCCTGGACTGCGCGTTGCCTCCAACGCATCGGTGGAAGTCGGGTCCGCGCAATCGAAATGGGTGGTGGTTGCACTGCAGCTTCCCTATGGCACCTCAAGCGCCGGCTCGCATGCCGTGCACTTCGATGTCGGAACGGAAGACGGCAGCGCCCACGTATCGGAAAAGGCCACCTTCATGGTGCCCCGTTGAACGACGAGAAGGAGACCCCGTCATGAACGATGATCGCGCACTGTCTGCTCCGGCGCCGGAGGGCGAGCCCTGGTGGTGCTTTCCGCTGGTGTGGCTGGTAGTGGCCTTGCCGGCCGCGGTGGTGGTCGCGGGCTTCACGACACTGTGGCTTGCGCTGCGTTCACCGGACCCGGTGGTGACGACCGACTACTACCGCCAGGGATTGGAATTGGCCAGGGACCCCGGCGGCAAGAAGCTGATGCCTGCGATGGCAGGGCGCAACCATGCCGCAACGCCGGCCGACGACCTGCGCGCACCGAGGCGTTGAGGCCATGACGAAACAGAGCTGGATGTCGATGCTGTGGCCGGCCTTCCTGCTGGCCTGCGTGATGGAGCTGCTGGTGTTCGCGCTCGTCGACCCCGCAGACCTGCACTGGCGCGGTGAATCGATCGGCCTGTCCCGACAGGCCGTCTACACCGCTGCCTTCTTCGTATTCTGGCTGACGGCCGCAGGGGCAGCCGCACTGACGCTGCTGCTGAACACGCCTTCCGCCAGGATCAACATCCGGGAGGATTGAGGATGCGCTGCAGAGCTTCCGGATCGACGATGCGAACCTTGCGCTGATCGATTTCGAGGATGCCGTCCGCCACGAACTTCGACATGGTGCGGCTGATCGTCTCGAGCGTGAGACCCATATAGCTGCCGATCTCCTCCCGCGTCATCCGCAGGATGAACTCCGACTGGGAAAAGCCGCGTGCGCGCAGGCGCTGAACCAGGTTGAGCAGGAATGCGGCCAAGCGCTCCTCGGCCCGCATGCTGCCCAGGAGAAGCATCACGCCGTGGTCGCGCACGATCTCGCGGCTCATGATCTGGTGAATGTGGCGCTGCAATGCCTTCACCTCGCGCGACAAGGCCTCGATGCGCTGGAATGGCATCACGCACACCTCGGCATCCTCGAGCGCCACCGCGTCGCAGCTGTGTTCATCGTTGACGATGCCGTCGAGGCCGATGATCTCGCCCGCCATCTGGAAGCCGGTGACCTGGTCGCGGCCGTCCTCGCTGGCCACGCGGGTCTTGAAGAAGCCGGAGCGGATCGCGAAGAGCGAGGTGAAGCGATCGCCCGTCCGAAACAGGGTCTCGCGCCGTCGGACGCGTCTGCGCGTCGCGACGATCTCGTCGATGCGGCGGAGATCGTCGGCGTCCAGTGCCGCGGGCATGCAGAGTTCGCGCAGGGAACAGCTGGAACAGGCGACTTTGATGTTTGCGTGTTTCATGGGGCGTGTTGCGGTTCTGCGGCCATTCTGGGCGGCGGCACACACCGCAGGCTTGATGCATATCAACTGCCACGGGCCGGCAAGCCGGCATAGTGAGCCCACGACTTCACCCTTGCCGCGATGAATCCCCGTCTGGCCTTCGCCCCCGCCCATCCGTCACAGCCCGCGCCATCGCCAGGTATCCTGCGGCGCTTCGATGTCCCGGGCCCGCGCTACACCTCGTATCCGACCGCGGATCGCTTCGTCGACGCCTTCACGGCCGACGACTACGTGACCGCGCTTCGCCAGCGCAGCGAACTCGGCGCGCACGGCCGGACGCTGTCGGTCTACGTCCACATCCCGTTCTGCGAATCGCTCTGCTATTACTGCGCCTGCAACAAGGTCGTCACCCGCCATCACAGCCGTGGAAGGCAGTACCTCGACTACCTGGGCCGTGAGATCGAACTGCAGGCGGCGCAACTGGGACGGGGCGCCGTGGTCAGCCAGCTGCACCTGGGTGGCGGCACGCCGACATTCCTGCATGACGCAGGGCTGCGCGAGCTGATGTCGATGCTGAGCGGGGCTTTCACGCTGGCGGCGGGGCGCGAGCAGTCGATCGAGATCGACCCGCGTACGGTGGATGGCCATCGGCTGGCCCGGCTCGCGGAGATGGGCTTCGATCGCCTGAGCTTCGGCGTTCAGGACTTCGACCCCGATGTGCAGAAGGCGATCCACCGCATCCAGCCCGCCAGGCAGGTCTTCGATCTGATGAACAGTGCCCGCGGACTCGGGTTCGACTCCATCAACATCGACCTGATCTACGGGCTGCCGCGCCAGACCACCCAATCCTTCGATCGCACGCTGGCGCAGGTCAACGAACTGCGGCCCGACCGGATCGCGCTGTATGCCTACGCGCACCTACCCGAACGGTTCAAGGCGCAGCGGCGCCTTTCCACCATGGAGTTGCCGGACGCGAAAGCCCGCGTCGAGATGCTGTCGCGCTCGATCGCGGCACTGACCGCTGCCGGCTATGTCTACATCGGCATGGACCATTTCGCGCTACCGGAGGACCCCCTCGCCATCGCCAAGCGGCAAGGCCGCCTGCACCGCAATTTCCAGGGCTACAGCACCCAGCCGGACTGCGACCTGGTGGCGCTCGGCGTGTCGGCGATCGGCAGGGTGGGTGCGACCTACAGCCAGAATGCGAAGACCCTGGAGGAGTACTACGACCACCTGGACCAGGACCGGCTGCCTGTCGTGCGCGGCCTGGCACTGACGCGCGACGACGTGCTGCGGCGGGCGGTGATCATGGCCCTGATGTGCCAGGGACGCCTGGACTTCGAGGCCATCTCGCAAGCCCACCTGATCGACTTCCGGCGTCATTTCGCGCATGAGCTGGTGGCCCTGGCGCCGCTGGCGGCACAGGGACTGGTGAGGCTTCGCGACCACGACATCGAGGTCACTGCCGAGGGGTGGTTCTTCGTGCGTGCCATCGCCATGGTGTTCGACCGCTATCTCCAGGCCGATCGCACCCGCGCCCGCTTCTCGCGCGTCGTCTGACCATGCAGGGTGCGCTGGCGGTCACCGCGCTCCTGATGGGCCTCGCCAGCGGGCCGCATTGTGCGGTCATGTGCGCAGCCGCCTGCGGTGGGGTGATTCGCATCGTCCGGGCGCCCGCGAGCGGCGGCGGTGCGGCACTGCAGGACGGCTTGCAGGGGGGCTCCGCATCGTGGATCTTCCATGCGGGCCGGATCTCGGGCTACGCGGCAGGCGGGGCGCTGGCTGCGGCCGCGGTTCAGAACCTGGCCGATGCGAGCGTGCAGGTTGCCGCCCTGCGCCCGTTGTGGGCGCTGCTGCACGTGTTCATTCTTTGCTGGGGGATCATGTTGGCGGTGCTCGGGCGGCAGCCGGTTTGGGCCCGCCGTGCCGGGCGCGCGCTGTCGGCGCGCCTGCGGCCCTCGGGAGGTTCCGCGCGAACGCTGTTCGCCGCGGGCGCCTTGTGGGTGTGCATGCCCTGCGGCTTGCTCTATTCGGCGCTGATGCTGGCCGGGCTGGCGAACAGCCCCGTCCAGGGGGCCGGGGTCATGGCGCTTTTCGCCGCCGGCAGCGGCCTGTCGCTGATGCTCGCGCCGTGGCTGCTGGAGCGGCTCGGCGCCGATGGCGGCCCGCTTCGCAGGGATTGGGGAAGCCGTCTTGCAGGCGTGTTGCTCGCTGCGATGGCCGCGCGGGCCTTGTGGATGGATCTCGGCCGCCAGATCGAGCTTTGGTGTCGCTGACGGCGGCGAACTCGGGCGGCTCATCGACGATTCAGCCCCTGACGAGGACATCCAGGAGCATGGCCTGGATGACGCAACGGTGGTTCTCGGAGCGCTGCGCCTCGTCGATCGGCCGGCCCGCGATCAGCGTCCAGCGCGCGGTATGCGTGGCGTCGACCAGCAGGACGGCGCCATGCACATCAGGCCGGTTGTTCTCGTTCAGGAGCACCTGGAAGCCGGCTTCGCGCGCCGCCGCGACGAAGCGGCGGGCACGCTCCGTCGTGCCGTCGCCCAGGAAGACAAGCGGCGCGCTCGATGGCGCGTGCTGCTCCTGCAGCGTCATGAGGTCGGCGGCCAGGCGAGCCGCATGCTCATCCAGGCACAGGCCCTGATACACCGGCACGCCGGCTTCCTGTTCGATCTGGCGCGCGACGCAGTCCGGGATGCCCTCGCAATCGACCGCGTCGTACATGCGCCCGAGCATGCGCCCGAGCGCCCGAATGCCTCCACGTCCCGCGCCGGTTTCGGCAAAGCGCAGGTCCGCCACCCTGGCGCCGAGGGCCTGGGCAGCCAGGTGCAGGCGTTGAACGTCGTCGTTGGGCGTGGCGCCGAGCAGCACGGCCAGATTCTTCCCACGCAGCGGCTGGCCGGCCGAGCCAACACGCGCGTTGGCGCGAAGGCTCCTGGCGGCGGCGATGGTTGCGCCAAGGCTTGCGGCGATCAGCGGGTCGCGCGTGGGTGCGGAAGAAGACGATTTGGAGAAGACGGAGCTCACAGCCGCAAAGGTATGACCTGCCGCCGCCGAGAGCTTGACCTCGATCAAATATTCGTCATCTCGCCGGCTGTTGACACCGAACGGACATCGTGCGTTCACCCTCTGTTACCCAGGCCGCAGCCGCATTGGCCGTCCTGTTGCAGTGTGCTTCTACGCTTGGGCATCCATTTGAGAGGAACGAAGAGTGAACAAATCGACAAGCCCTGCCAAGCCTGAAGTTGCCGGTACCCGGCGCATTGCGGACATGCTGCAGCTGCTCGAGGCCACGGTGCCGATCCAGCGGCGCATCGTGCGCGCCGGTGATACGGTCTTCCAGGTGGGTCAGTCGTTCGGCAGCCTGTACGTCGTGAACTCGGGCTTCTTCAAGATGGTCAACCTCTCCAACGAGGGCCGTGAGCAGGTGGTGGGCCTGCAATTCAAGGGCGACTGGCTGGGCATGGACGGCATCGCCGCCGGCCACTATGGGTGCGACGCCGTGGCGATCGACACGGGCGAGATCTGGTCAGTCCGTTACGACGCCCTCATGCAGGCGGCGCTGCGGACCCCGGCACTTTTGACGGCGCTGCACGAGGCCATGAGTCGTGAGCTGGTGCGCGACCACGACTCGCTGCTCTCCCTGTGCACCTTGCCCGCCGATGCGCGGGTGGCGGGCTTCCTGCGTTACTGGGCCGATGCACTCGAGCAGCGTGGCCTGCGCAATGACCAGATCACCCTCTTCATGACGCGCGCCGAGATCGGAAACTATCTGGGCATGACGCTGGAGTCGGTGAGCCGGGCCCTGACGAAACTCGCGCGGGGCGACGTGATCCGCTTCATCGAGAAGGGCCGCCGCGACATCCAGATACCGACGGTGGAGGCGCTCACGCGCTTCATCCAGCACACGGCAGCGCCGTTGGAGCGGGCTGCGGCGCTTCACTGAGCCGCGCCGAGCACCTTGATCATGGCCTGTTCCAACTCGGCGCGCGTGCAGGGCTTGCGCAGGAGGACCCACGGCTGCGGCTGGTCGAGGAGGCCGCTGGAATAACCCGACATCAGGAGGATCGGCAGGTCCGGGCGCTGGGCATGTGCCACGGCGGCCAGTGCCGTTCCCCGCATGCCGGCACCGAGCAGGATGTCCGTGAGCAACAGCCCGACGTCCGGTTCGGAGGCCAGCAGGTCCAGAGCCGTCTCGGCTTGGCCGCACGGAATGACCTGGCAGCCCATCGCGGCGAGGAACTTCTCCATCACCGCCCGGACCTCGGCGTCGTCTTCCACGATCAGCACGCGGAGCCCGGCAGGAATGCGTTGCGGCGCTGCGGCATCGGTGAATTCCTCGATGCCGGCATCGATTTCCACCCGTGGAAGGTACAGCGTGACCATGGTGCCGACGCCGGGCTCGCTCTCGAGGTGGATCGTGCCCTGCGACTGCCTGGCGAAGCCATAGACGGTGGAAAGTCCAAGTCCGGTCCCGCGGCCGCTTTCCTTTGTGGTGAAAAAGGGTTCGAAGGCGCGCTCCTTGATCAATTCGGACATTCCGATGCCGGTATCAGCCAGGGCGATGGCGACGTAGCCGTGCTCCGCGCGCTGGTCGCCTTTGAGATCGAGCTCCGTCGGCAGTACCGGCACGGCGCGGCAGCTGAAGGCCAGCGTGCCGCCCTGCGGCATGGCGTCGCGCGCGTTGATCGCCACGTTCAGCAGCGCGGATTCGAGCTGCACCGGATCGGCCAGGCAGAAGACTTCCTCGGCGTCGAGGGTGATCACGATGCGCTGGTCCAGCGTGCGCCGCAGCATGTCGGTCAGGGAATGCAGCAACGCGGCCGTGTCCACGACGGTCGGCTCCAGCACCTGCCTGCGCGAGAACGCCAGCAGCTTGCTGGTGAGTTCCGCGCCGCGCCGCGTGGCGCGCGACGCGGCGCCGACGAGCTGCTGGATGAACGGGTCGGCCGCATAGGCGGGTGTGTCCTCCAGCACCTGCAGGTTGCCCGAGATCACCGTCAGGAGGTTGTTGAAGTCGTGCGCCACGCCGCCCGTCAGTTGGCCGACCGTCTCGAGCCGCTGCGCGTGGTTCAGTGCCTCCTCGCTGCTGGTGCGCTGCAGCACCGTGGCAAGCATGCTGGACAGGGATTCCAGGAACTGGATCTCGTCGTCGCCGAACGGACGCGCCGCAAGCGAGCGCACGGCCAGGACGCCGATGATGCGGCCACGGTCTGCGAGCGGCACGGAAAGCTCGCATGCCAGGCCGGCCAGGAGGTCTCGCGAAGGGATGTTGAAGCGTCGCTCCTGGGTGAAATCGCTGACCACGACTGGCTTGCCCTCGGCGACGACGACACCGGAGGGCGACTGGATCTCGTTGGGGATGCGGTCGCCAATCGTTTCATCGGGCAGCAGGCCGACGCCCCCTGCGACGCGAAACTCCAGGCCGCTCGGCTCGAGCAGCAGGATCTTTGCGGCATCGACCTGCAGCGCCTCGGCGGCCATGGCGGGAACGAGTTCGACCAGCCTCTGGGATTCGCGCGCATCCACGGCAATGCGGCCGAATTGCGCGAGGCACTCGGCGTACCGGGCCCGCTGCAATGCCTGCTTGACGCGCGGGTAGTCGCTGACACTGCGGATGGCGGCGACCACGTAGGGCAGGCCGTGGTCTTGCAGGGGACTCAGCGCGATCTCCACCAAGACCTCGCTGCCGTCGCGCCGCTTGGCAACCAGGTCCATCTGCGTGCCCATCGGCCGTGAACGGGGCTGGTCGGCATAGGCTTTGCGATACGCCGCGTGGCGCGGGCGTATCGCATCGGGAACCAGCGCGTCGACCGGAAGGCCGACGAGCTCTTCGGCGGAATAGCCCAGCAGCTCGACGGCTGCCGGGTTCGCCAGGCGGATCACGCCTTCGGTGTCGACCAGCAGAAGGGAGTCCGGATACGCCGTGAAGAGCGAGCGGAAAACCGCGCCGTCGCTGATTCCAGGAATCGGGGTCCCGGCCATCTCAGCCTGCCTCGACCCTGGGCACCAGGATGTACCCTGCGCCCCGGACCGACTTGATGATCTGCGGATTGGCAGGGTCATCTTCCAGCTTGCGGCGCAAGCGCCCGATCTGGACATCGATGGTGCGGTCGAATGGTCCGCCGTCGCGCCCTCGCGTGCTCTCGAGCAGGAAGTCGCGCGACAGTACGCGGCCCGGATGTGCTACCAGCGTGTTCAACAGGTCGTACTCGCCGGCGGTCAGTGGCACCTCGTTGCGTCGTGGATCCAGCAGGCGGCGCGCCGCCGTGTCCAGCTCCCATTCGGCGAATCGCATGCGGGTGCGCGGCTGGGGGTCGGGCTTGGCTGGCTGTGCCTCCGCCGGCGGGGCAAGGCGGCGCAGCACTGCCTTGATGCGCGCCAGCAGCTCGCGAAGGTCGAAGGGCTTGGTCACGTAGTCGTCAGCCCCGACCTCCAGCCCGACCACCTTGTCCACGGCATCGCCCCGGCCGGTGACGATCACGAGGCCGCATCGCCAGTGCTCGCGCATCTGGCGCGCGATGGCAAAGCCGTCCTCGCCGGGCAATCCCAGGTCCAGCAGCACGAGCGCGGGGGCGTCTCTGGCCATGAGCTCGAAGAGGGCCGCACCGGAGTGCAGCTGGCTCACCCGGAAGCCGTGTCCTTGCAGATAGTGGGCGAGCAAGGCGGTGATGTCGACTTCGTCGTCGAGGACAGCGAGGTGGGTCAGAGTGGTCACACCGAATGGTAGCCATTCGGTGAAACGCTGAAAATCCGTGCCTGCTCCTGCAGGCATGGCATGAAGCTTGCGCTGCTCCCGGCCGCCCGGTATCGGCGAGTCACCCCCAAATACCCCACAATGCCGTGCGCACCGCGCCTCGACTTGTTAAAGTTTGCGCCCGTTCACCACGCCGTCCACCTGTGACCGGCGTTGGCGTCCAGTGCATCTGAAAGCCGCCATGACCACCGAAAACTCCCGAATCATCTATACCCTCACCGACGAGGCGCCGCGCCTGGCGACGGCCTCCTTGTTGCCCATCGTTCAAGCTTTCGCAGCGCCGGCGGGCATCGAGGTCGCCACCAGCGACATCTCGGTCGCCAGCCGCATCCTGGGGCAGTTTCCCGAGGCGCTGACCGAAGCGCAGCGCGTGCCGGACAACCTGGCGGAGCTGGGCAAGCTGACGCTGCGGCCCGAAGCCAACATCATCAAGCTGCCCAACATCAGCGCCTCGGTGGCCCAGCTCAAGGCCGCCATCAAGGAACTGCAGGACAAGGGCTACAAGATTCCCGACTTCCCCGAGAACCCGAAGACGGACGAGGAGAAGGACATCCGCGCGCGCTACAACAAATGCATCGGCAGCGCCGTGAACCCGGTGCTGCGGGAGGGCAACTCCGACCGCCGCGCGCCCAAGGCGGTGAAGGAATTCGCGCGCAAGAATCCGCACAGCATGGCCGAGTGGAGCCAGGCCTCGCGTTCGCACGTCTCGCACATGCACCACGGCGATTTCTACCACGGTGAGAAGTCGATGACGCTGGACCGCGCGCGCGACGTGAAGATGGAGCTCATCACCAGGAGCGGCAAGACCATCGTCCTCAAGCCAAAGGTCTCGCTGCTGGACCGCGAGGTGATCGACTCGATGTTCATGAGCAAGAAGGCGCTGCTGGAGTTCTACGAGGGCCAGATCGAGGACGCGCGCAAGACCGGCGTGATGTTCTCCCTGCACGTGAAGGCCACCATGATGAAGGTCTCGCACCCCATCGTGTTCGGCCACTGCGTCAAGATCTTCTATCGCGAAGCCTTCGAGAAGCACGGCAAGCTCTTCGAGGAGCTGGGCGTGAACGTCAACAACGGCATGGTCGACCTCTACAACAAGATCGGGACGCTGCCCCAGAGCACGCAGGACGAGATCAAGCGCGATCTGCACGCCTGCCACGAGCACCGCCCCGAGCTGGCCATGGTCGACTCGGCCAAGGGCATCACCAACTTCCACTCGCCCAACGACGTCATCGTCGATGCCTCGATGCCCGCGATGATCCGCAACGGCGGCAAGATGTACGGTGCCGACGGCCGCCTGAAGGACGTCAAGGCCGTGATGCCCGAGTCGACCTTCGCCCGCATCTATCAGGAGATCATCAACTTCTGCAAGTGGCACGGCGCCTTCGACCCCAGGACCATGGGCACCGTGCCCAACGTCGGCCTGATGGCCCAGCAGGCCGAGGAGTACGGCTCGCACGACAAGACCTTCGAGATCCCGGAGGACGGCGTGGCCAACATCACCGACCTGAACACCGGCGAGGTGCTGATGACGCAGGACGTCGAGCAGGGCGACATCTGGCGCATGTGCCAGACCAAGGACGCCGCCGTCCGCGACTGGGTCAAGCTCGCCGTCACGCGCGCCCGCAACTCGGGCATGCCGGTGGTGTTCTGGCTCGACGCCTACCGCCCGCACGAAGCGCAGCTGATCACCAAGGTCAGGATGTACCTGCACGAGCACGACACCAACGGGCTGGACATCCAGATCATGAGCCAGGTGCGTGCCATGCGCTATTCGCTGGAGCGCGTGATCCGCGGGCTGGACACCATCAGCGCCACCGGCAACATCCTGCGCGACTACCTGACCGACCTGTTTCCCATCATGGAGCTGGGCACCTCGGCCAAGATGCTGTCCATCGTTCCCCTGATGGCCGGCGGCGGCATGTACGAGACGGGCGCCGGCGGCTCGGCCCCCAAGCACGTGCAGCAGCTGGTGGAGGAAAACCACCTGCGTTGGGATTCCCTGGGCGAGTTCCTCGCGCTGGCCGTGAGCCTGGAGGAACTGGGCATCAAGACCGGGAACGCCAAGGCCAAGTTGCTCGCCAAGGCGCTCGACGCCGCCACCGGCAAGCTGCTGGACAACAACAAGGGTCCTTCGCCCAAGACCGGCCAGCTCGACAACCGCGGCAGCCACTTCTACCTGGCGCTCTATTGGGCCCAGGCCCTGGCCGAGCAGACCGAGGACAAGGAACTGGCGGCCCGCTTCAAGCCGCTCGCCGAGGCCCTGGCCGGCAACGAGCAGAAGATCGTGGACGAGCTCGCGGCCGTGCAGGGCCAGCCGGCCGACATCGGCGGCTACTACCTGCCGGACGCGGGCAAGACCGATGCGGTGATGCGCCCGAGCGCTACGCTCAACGCGGCGCTGGCCGCCGTCGCGGGCCGCTGAGCGCGTTCGCCGGCCCAGGAGGCCCTCGGCCTGCGAGCAGCGCACCGCGTCGAGGATCGCCTGGCGCTGCGCATTGTTGCGGGTGGGACGGGATCGGGCCGGCGCCGGGTTTGCGCACGGCCTCCATCAGGCGGGCCGCGGAAAAATGTGCGTAAACGCACATACCGGCCTGGCCCGTCCCTGCAAACTCGATGTGGACCTGCACGCATCCGGCGCGCAGGCGCAGTCCTTTCCCCTCCCTTTCCTATCCAGCAAGGATCCTTCATGACCCCTGCCGTCTCCACTTCGCCCGCGCCTCTTGCAGCCACGTTCTCCGCCGCCTCCCCGGCCGGCCACGCCGACGACGCCGGAAAGCTCGTGCTGCGCCTGGCCATCGGCGTGCTCGTCCTGCTGCACGGCGTCTTCAAGCTGTCGGCTGGCGTCGGCTTCATCGGCGGCATGCTCGCCAAGGCCGGCCTGCCGGGCGGCCTCGCGTACCTGGTCTACGTCGGCGAGGTGATCGCGCCGCTGCTGCTGATCGCCGGCCTCTGGACGCGCGCCGCCGCCGCCGTGGTGGTCGTCAACATGCTGGTTGCCATCGGCCTGGTACACATGGGCGACCTGTTCGCGATGACCCGCCAGGGCGGCTGGGCGCTCGAATTGCAGGGCCTGTATCTAGGCGGTGCGATCGCCGTGGGCCTGTTGGGCGGCGGTCGCTTCAGCGTGGGCGGCGCGAGCGGCCGCTGGAACTGAGGGCAGGTGCGGGCGCGGCGCCTAGCTCGCGTCGCCGCGCACCTGCGCCACCATGCGCTCCAGCCGGCCGGCATCGGCCACCACCAGTGCACGCCCGTCCTTGCGCAGCACGCCGTTGCGCATCAGCAGGTTGAGCTCGCGCGTGACCTGCTCGCGGTTGGTGCTGATCTGGCTGGCCAGCGCGGCGTGGCGCGGCGCCGGCTCGAGCCGGGCCTCGTTGCCGTCGAAGCCGGCGCTGCGCGCCAGCCGCAGCAATTCGGCATGCAGCCGGTTCTGCACGCCGAGGGTGCTGAGGTCGATGACGCGCTCGCTGAGCTGGCGCACCAGGGCCGCAAGCCGCTGCATGACCCGCTCGGCCACCCGCGGCTCCTCGCGCAGCAGCGCGAGGAAGGTGGCGCGGTCCAGGCTCGCGACCACGCAGGGCTCGAGCGTGATCACGTCGGCCGAACGCGGGCCGCCGTCGATGGCCGCGATGTCGCCGAAATGCTCGCCCGCGTCGGAGTCGCGGAAGGTCACCTGGCGGCCATTGGCCGAGTAGGTGGTCACCCGCACCCGGCCCGAGACCAGCAGGAAGACCTCGCCCTGGGACTCGGCGCGCAGCATCAGGGGCTTGCCGGCCTCCACGCTGTGCCAGAGGCACTGCTGGGCGAGCTGGTCGAGGCGGCTGTCCGGGAGCCCTTCCAGCAACGCGATGCGCCGCAGCGCGAGGCTGGAGCGCGTGCCGGCCTGGGCGGGCTGGGGAGACAAGGTGGAGGAGGAAGAAGGGGTGGTGGAGGCCATGCCGGATGGGAGGGGCGCGCGCATTATGCTCGGGTGCCCTTCCGACCCGCCGCATGGACAGACGTTCCCCGCCGCCCCTGAGAACGCCCTCGCGACGCAACCTGCGCTGGGCCAGCGGCGTGGTGCTGATGGCCTACGTCACGCTGCACCTGCTCAACCATGCGCTGGGCATCGCCTCCTTCGCCCGGGCCCAGGCCGCCCTGGATGGCGTGCACGTCTTCTGGCACAGCCTGCCCGGCACGCTGCTGCTCTACGGAGCGGCCACGGTGCACGTCGCGCTGGCGGTGATCGCGCTGTGGGAGCGGCGCACCCTGCGCTTGCCGCCGCTCGAGGGCCTGCGGCTGCTGCTGGGCCTGGCGCTGCCGCTGCTGCTGGCCTCGCACCTGACCGCGATGCGCGGCGCCTACCTGGCCTATGGCATCGAGGGTTCCTATGCGCGCGTGGTATGGGGGCTGTGGGACCTCCCGGGTGCGAGCGCTCAGCTGGGGCTGATGCTCGCGGCCTGGGCGCACGGCTGCCTGGGCCTGCATTTCGCGCTGCGCGTGCAGCCGTGGTACCGGCGCTTCTCCCACCTGCTGCTGGTCGTGGCCGTCGTGCTGCCGCTTCTGGCGGCGCTGGGCTTCCTCTCGATGGGCCGCGAATTCGAATGGACCGGGCTGCCTCCCTTCGAGCGGCCCACGCCCGAACAGGCGCGCGCGCTCGTCGCGACCGAGGAGAACATCAAGCGCTTCTACCTGCTCGCGCTGGCGGCGCTGCTCGCGGCGCGCTGGGGCCGCGGCTGGTACCACCGCTGGTCGGGCCGGCCCTCGATCGCGCTGCGCTACCCCGATCGTACGGTGCGCGTGCCGCGCGGCTGGAGCGTGCTGGAGGCGAGCCGCTCGCACGGCATCGCGCACCTGTCGGCCTGCGGCGGACGCGCGCGCTGCTCCACCTGCCGGGTGCGCGTCATCGGGCCCGCGGCGCATGTCGAGGCGCCCGGCACGGACGAGCAGCGCACGCTCGAGCGCGTGCGGGCGCCGCAGGACGTGCGCCTGGCCTGCCAGTTGCGGCCGCGCGGCGATGTCGAGGTCACGCCACTGTTCGCGCACCCGCCGAACCCTGGCCGGCCCGCGCCGGTGGGCCGCTTCGGGCACGAGCGCGACGTCGCAATCCTGTTCGTCGACCTGCGGCGCTGGTCGGGCCTGTCGGAGCGGCAGTGGCCCTTCGACCTGGCCTACGTGCTCGACCGCTATTTCGCGACCGTGGGCGCGGCGGTGCGCGATGCCGGGGGCGTCCCCAACCAGTTCGTCGGTGACAGCGTGATGGCGATCTTCGGCCTCGAGACCGACCTTGCCACCGCCTGCCGCCAGGCGCTGCGCGCCGCCCGGCTCATCGGCGAGCGCATGGATGCCTGGAGCAAAGGCTTCGAGGCGCAGTTCGGCCAGCGCCTGGATTTCGGCATGGGACTGCACGCGGGCCGCGCCGCCGTCGGCGAGGTGGGCTACCTCCAGACCACCAGCTTCACCGCCATTGGCGAAGTGGTGAACACGGCGAGCCGCCTGCAGGACCATTCGAAGCAGGCCTCGGCGCGGCTGGTGCTGTCGCTGTTCGCCGCGCGGCAGGCGGGCATGGCCGATGCGTTCGGCGACGCCGAGCTGCTCGCGGTACGCGGGCGCACGGAGCCGCTGGAGGTGCTGTATGTGCACGGCCCGATGATGGACGGACGGGCCATCGGCCCCGCGCCCTGACGGCGGGCGAGCGAGGCCGCGGCGCCTTCTTGCAGATCGGTCCGCAGGGGCCTATAAAGACCCGATCCTGCCCACCGCGGAGTCCGCATGACCGACGATCTGAGCCATTTCAAGCCACTGGACCCGGGTCGCATCCTGGCCGACGATCCCGTGGAGCTGCGCTACTGGTGCGCGCAGCTCCGTTGCTCGGAAGAGGCGCTGCGGGAGGCCATCTTCCAGGTCGGCGACCATGTGACGGCCGTTCGCGACCACCTCGCGGCCCGCGAGTGACGACGGGGCCGCGCGGCCCTAGAAATCGACCAGGCTCAGCCCGATGCTCAGCACCGTGCGCTTGCGGTTGTAGTCGACCAGCGTGTCGCCGTAGCCGTGGAACAGCTGCGTGTGGAAGCGCAGGTTGCTCTTGGCCGAATCGCCGATGGCCTTGAGCCATTCGAGCCGGATGGAGCCCTTGCCACTGTCGCGCAGGTTGTGGCGCAGCGTCACGCCCAGCGTGTTCTCGCTGCTGAGGTTCCAGCGTCCCGAGATCTCGGCGCGGCCGATGTAGTTGGAGATGTCGGGGTTGTCGTCGTCCGCCGCGCTCTCGTGCAGGCGCTGCCAGATGCGCCCGGTGAGGGTGAAGCGGTCGTCCAGCTCCATGCCGCCCATCAGATAGACCCGGTTCCAGCTGCGGGAGTAGGGCAGGCTCTGGCCGTTCGACTGGTGCACCAGGCCCAGGCCCGCGTAGCGCCAGCGCCAGCCGCCGGGCAGCCGCACGTCTGTGGGATAGACGTACATCAGTTCCGGCTCGTGGTCGGTGGTGCGGAAGGGCCGCGAGATGTCGCCGTTGAAGAGCTGCCAGGTCGACTGCTGCGTGTAGCCGAACCACAGCGAATCCTTCTTGGCCGGGTCGTCCTGCGTCAGCATGCCCTGCGCAAGCTTGGTGCGCACCGACAGCCCGATGCGCATCTCGTTGGCCTGGTAGGGGATGTAGGTGCCGGTGTGGCCGGCGGCGGGCGAGGTGGGTGTCTCGGGCTTGTGGTTCGAGGTCGAGAAGGAGACGTTGAGCGGACGGTAGCCGCGGAAGCCGAAGGTGCCGCAGTCGCTGCCGTTCTCCAGCTCCCAGAAGCGCGAGAGCGCGGAGTACTGGCGGTCGCGGCAGCCTTCCGCGCCGACCGAAACCACGCGCGTGGCCGGCACGGCGGCATCCACCGGCGCCGGCGGCTGGGTGCTGGCGAGCACCGGCGGCGCCGCGGGCACGGCGGCCGCGGGCAGCGTCTGCTGTTGGGCCCAGCGGTCGTAGCAAGCCAGGCGCGCGTCCTTGTCGGCGGCCAGGCGCTGGCATTGCTGCCAGGTCAGCTGTGACTCGGCGAGCGGACTCGGCGGGGTCTGCGCGGGCTGGGCCTGCGCCTGGGCCAGCACGGAGCCGAGGCCGGCGAGGAGCGCTGTGAGCGCGGTGATGCGTGTGTTCATTGCCAACTGCCAGTCTTGTTCAGCACGAAGGGATGCGTGCTGTCGTCGGACGCGTTGCGCCACGTTCCCTTGAATTCCCTGCCGCACGAGCCGGGCTGCAATTCGCCCAGCCAGCTGCCGCTGATGGCGCGGCCGTCCAGGGACTCGTCGATGTTGAGCAGGCCCTCGTCGTCGATGTCGCCGGCCAGCTGCGCCACCGATGCAGCTTTCGTGCCGCCGGTGCGGCTGATGGTGCCGCGCACGCCGGCGTAGTCGGGGTGCTTCTGGAGCCGCACCTGCGCGATGCCCGGCTGCCCCTCGATGCGCGCTTCCCATGCGCCGTAGAGCGCCTCGACCGGCAGCTCGCGGCCGTTCGCGGGGCAGGCGGGCTGGGCCGACGCGCCGACAGCGGCGAGGCACGCGGCCAGCAGGGCGAGCCGCTTCATGAGGCCGGCGCGGCCTGCTGCGCCGCCGCCGCGGCGGCCGCGCTTTCCTGGGCCTTGCGCGCGAACTCGGCGCGCAGCGCCTTGAGCTTCTCGCGCGGGTCTTCCTTGACGGTCTTCTGGTCGAGCGCCATCTCGGCGATGAAGCGGCTGGGCTGGGCCGGCACCATCTCGCGGCCCTGCTTGCGGCGCTTGGTCCAGCTCACGGCCAGGCTGCGCTGGGCGCGCGTGATGCCCACGTACATCAGGCGGCGCTCCTCCTGCAGGCGCTGCAGGGTGTCGTCGCTGACCTTCTGCTGGCGGCCGCCGTCGTCGTCGAGCTTGAAGGGCAAGAGGCCCTCGTTCACGCCGATCAGCATCACGTGCGGCCATTCCAGGCCCTTCGATGCGTGCAGGGTGGAGAGCGTGACCACGTTCTGGTCCTGCTCGCGCTCGCTGATGGTGGACAGGAGCGAGATGGTCTGCGCGACTTCCAGCAGGCTCTTGACCTCGCTGTCGATGGTCGCGCCGGAGGGGTCGCTCGCCTGCCCGCCGCAGCGCTGCGCCATCCAGTCGCAGAACTCCATCACGTTGGTCCAGCGGCTGGCCGCGGCCTGCTCGCTGTCCTCGCCGTCGTAGAGGTGCTTCTCGTACTCGATCTCCTTGAGCCAGTCGTTCAGGAAGGCGCGCGCGTCCTCGGCGCCGAGCGTGCGGCGCGCGCGGTATTCGAGGTCGTTGATGTAGCGGCCGAACTCGTGCAGCCCCTCCATTGCGCGCTTGGCCATCACGCTGGGCAGCGAGGGCGAGAACAGCGCCTCGAAGAGGCTCAGCTTGTACTGGCTGGCGAAGGTGCCCAGGCTGGCCAGCGTGGTGTGGCCGATGCCGCGCTTGGGCGTGGTGACCGCGCGCAGGAAGGCCGGGTCGTCGTCGTTGTTGACCCAGAGGCGGAACCAGCCGCACAGGTCCTTGATCTCCGCGCGGTCGAAGAAGCTCTGGCCGCCGGAGACCTTGTAGGGGATCTGCGCGCGGCGCAAGGCCTGCTCGAACACACGCGCCTGGTGGTTGGCGCGGTAGAGGATGGCGAAGTCGCGGAACTCCTTGAACTGCGGCCCCTGCGTGACGGACTCGCTGCTGCGCAGGCTCACGATGCGCGCCACCGCGCGCTCGGCCTCGTGCTGCTCGTGGTCGGCATCGACCACGCGCACCGGCTCGCCCTCGCCGAGTTCGCTGAACAGGGTCTTGGGGAAGAGCTTGGGATTCGGTCCGATCACGTTGTTGGCCGCGCGCAGGATGGCGCTGGTGCTGCGGTAGTTCTGCTCCAGCTTGATGACCTTGAGCGTGGGGAAGTCCACCGGCAGCTTGCGCAGGTTGTCCAGCGTGGCGCCGCGCCAGCCGTAGATCGACTGGTCGTCGTCGCCCACCGCGGTGAAGCGGCCGCGCGTGCCGACCAGCGCCTTCAGCACCTCGTACTGGGTGGCGTTGGTGTCCTGGTATTCGTCCACCAGCACGTGGCCGAGCGCGGCCTGCCACTTGGTGCGCACTTCCTCGTATTCGCGCAGCAGCTTCAGCGGCATGCCGATCAGGTCGTCGAAGTCCACGCTCTGGTAGGCCGTGAGCCGCTCTTCGTAGCGCGCCATGATGCGCGCGGTGATGCGCTCGTTGTCGTCTGCCGCCTGGGCCTCGGCCTGCGCGGCGTTGAGCCCCATGTTCTTCCACTTGCTGATGGTCCACTGCCAGATGCGCGCCGTCGCCGCATCGGTGGTGCCGCCGGCATCCTTCAGGATCTTGGTGACGTCGTCGCTGTCGAGGATGCTGAAGGCCGGCTTCAGGCCCAGCACGCCGCCGTCCTCGCGCATCATGCGCACGCCCAGGGCGTGGAAGGTGCACACCACCACCTTGTTCGCGTCGCGCCCGATCAGGCCCTTCGCACGCTCGCGCATCTCGGCGGCGGCCTTGTTGGTGAAGGTGATGGCCGCGATGCGCTGCGGCGCCAGGCCCGACTGGATCAGCCGCGCGATCTTGTGCGTGATGACGCGCGTCTTGCCCGAGCCGGCGCCCGCCAGCACGAGGCAGGGGCCATGGAGGTAATTGACGGCTTCTTGCTGCGCGAGATTGAGACCGGACATGAAGGGAAGGCGGGGAGGGCGCGCGACGGGCGCAAAGCGGGCAATGATACGGGGGTGGCCCGATGCAAGCCTGTGTGAAAGCTGTGTCGCCATGTGCGGCGACGACAATCGCCCGCGTGCTGCAGATTCTCCTGGTCACCCTCCCGTTCTTCGCGCTAATCGCGGCCGGCTATGCGGCGGCGCGCACCGGGGCGCTGCCGCTGGCGGCCATTCCAGGGCTGAACGCCTTCGTGCTTTATTTCGCGCTGCCCTGCATGCTGTTCCGTTTCGGCGCCGGCGCCCCGATCGGGCAACTGCTGGATGCCGGCGTGGCGCTCGTCTGGGGGGGCTGCGCCCTGGCGGTGGTCGGCGTCACGGTGGGGCTGGCGCGGCGGCAGGGCATCGGCTGGAACGACGCGGCCTTCGGCGCGCTGGTGGCCGCCTTTCCCAACACCGGCTTCATGGGCCTGCCGCTGCTGATCGCGATCCTGGGCGCGCAGGCGGCCCCGCCGATGATCATCACCATCGCCTTCGATCTGGTGCTGACGTCCTCGCTGTGCATCGCCCTGTCGCGCCTGGACGGCGTCGATGCGCACGGCCCCTCGCGGGCGGCGCGCCAGGCGCTGCGCGGCATCGTGCAGAACCCGATGCCCTGGGCCATCCTGCTGGGCGGGCTGGCCTCGGCCATGCGATTCGAGCTGTGGGCGCCGCTCGAACGCACGATCGCGATGCTGGGCGATGCCGCTTCTCCCGTGGCGTTGTTCACCATCGGCGCGGTGCTCGCCCGCTCGGCCCTGCTGGCGCGCGAGCACCGCGCCAGTGCGCTGGTGGCCGCGGCCATGGGCAGCGGGGCACCGGCGCCCTCGCAGGCCAGGCCGGCCGACCTGCTGTCGGTCGCGGCGATCAAGCTGCTGGTGCATCCGCTGCTGGTGTACGGCGCCGGCCGCGCGGCGATCGCGCTGGGCGTGCCGCTGGCGCCGGCGGCGCTGGTCGCGATCGTGCTGGTGGCCGCGCTGCCGAGTGCCAGCAACGTCGCCATGCTGGCCGAGCGCTTCGGCGCCGACAACGGGCGCATCGCGCGCATCATCCTCTGGACGACCGCGGCGGCCTTCTTCAGCTTCCCGCTGGCTGCCGGTTGGGTTCGTTAAGGCGTGAGCACGCCCAGCTTGTAGGGGTCGGCGTCGGACAGCACCTCGCAGCGCGACATGTCGCGCCCCTGGGTGCCGTCGCAGTAGAAGGTGTTGTAGACGCGGCCGAAGAGCGTGGGCGTGGAGGTGAACAGCACGCCCTGCGTGGGCTGCCAGCGCTCCCTGAGGCCGCCCGCTCCGGAATCGGGGGCCGGCTCGGTGAATTCGGCCAGGGTCTTCTGCGCCTCGTCGCCGCGCCAGCGGGTGGCCAGATCCTGGGGATCGGGCCGCGCGGCCAGCGGGATCAGCAGGCCATTGACCTGGAAGCCACGCGCGAAGCGGTGCTCCTTGCCGGCCAGGAAGGCATAGGCGCAGGCCGCGTGGCACTGGCCGCGGGCTTCCGTGTTGACCCCACTGGCCCGGATCGCGCGGGCATAGGCCCCGGCCACCTCGGCCGTGCCGCCCAGGGAGTTCTCGAACATCACCGTGCGCACGTTGCCGCTGCCCAGGTGCTCCATGAACTGGTCGACGGCACTGCCGTCCAGCATGCCGCTGACCACCAGGCGATTGCCTTCCAGCTCGATGTCCGCCGCCTGCGCGCCGGCAGCAGCCAGCACCGCCAGGGCCAAGAACCAGCTTTTCACGCCAACGACCTTCCGGATTCGGCCCCCCCGAGGGCCCTGTCCTCACGCCCGACGCCCGGCTCACGGCGGCGTCGGCTCCGGCCCCAGGATAGGCGCTGCAACCCCATGTGACCATTGGCTGATAGTGCTAACTATTTCTTTTGACTAATTCTTCTGTTTGCAAAGCTACTGTTAAAGTGGTGTGAAAACCGGGAGAAATCGCCATGATGACTTGGTTGCGTTGGGTGCTGTGGGTGGTCTGTCTGGCCACCGTGGCCTCGCTCTGGCTTGCAGGTGCCCTGGGCACCGGCGCGGCGCTCGCGACGGGCGGGGGCAGCCTCCTCCTGTTCGTCTGGCCCGGCCATCGCAGGCGCCGCACGGCCCTGCGGTACATCGAGATGGGCAAGCAGCCGATCGGGCTGCACTGAGGGCGCCCGGCTTCCCTCAGATGCTGTGGGGGTCGACGTCGACCAGCCAGCGGATCACCCCTTTACCTTCCGGTTCGCGCCGCAAGCCATGCAGTACCGGCTGCCAGGCCGCCAGCAGGCGCTGGAGTGCGGCCCGCGAGGCGCTTTCGAGCAACAGCTGGGCCCTTTCCACGTTGGCCACGCGCTGGATCGCGTGCGGCACGGCGGGGTAGCGGGTCACGAGATCGGCCCCTTCCAGTCCCTGCGCGGCCGCGCTGGCCGCGTTGAGAAAGGCCTGCGCCGCCTCCTGCGTACGGGCGTCGGCGCGCAGCAGCGCCTGAAAGGCGAAGGGCGGCATCCCGGCGGCCGCCCGCTCCTGCAGTTCCCGCCGTGCGAAGGCCGGGTAGTCATGCCGGCGCAGCGCCTCGAAGAGCGCGTGCTGCGGGTGGTGCGTCTGGATCCACATCTCCGCGGTGCTGCCCTGCGCCGAAAGATAGGCGGCGTCCCGTCCCGCCCGGCCGGCTGACTGCATCAGCAGGCTGAACAGCCGCTCGGGCGCGCGGAAGTCGCTCGAAAAGAGCGCGCCGTCCGGGTTGGCCGCCGCCACCAGGGTGATGCGCCGGAAGTCATGCCCCTTGGCGATCATCTGCGTGCCCACCAGCACGTCCACCTCGCCGGCGTGCACCGCGGCCAGCTGCGATTCCAGCGCGCCCTGGCGGCGCGTGCTGTCGGCGTCGATCCGGGCGATGCGGACCGGGCTGCCGTCCGGGCGTTGCACGTCGGCGAACAGCTCGCCCAGGTGCTCTTCCAGCCGCTCGGTGCCGCGGCCCACCGGCGCGATGTCGGGGTTGCCGCAGGCGGGGCAGGCACGCGGCACGCGTTCGGTGAAGCCGCAGTGGTGGCAGCGCAGCGTGCGGTCGATCTTGTGGAAGACACGGTAGGCGCTGCAGTGGGGGCATTCGCTCTTCCAGTCGCAATCGCCGCAGGCCAGCACCGGCGCGTAGCCGCGCCGGTTGAGGAAGATCATGCTCTGCTCGCCGCGCGCCACCCGCTGGCCGATGGCCTCCAGCAGCGCGGCCGACAGCACGGTGCGCGGCGGCTGCCGGCCCATGTCGACCAGCCGCACCGCCGGCAGCGCCGCCGTGCCGATGCGCGTGGGCATTTCCAGGCGCAGGTAGCGCCCACCGGCATCCTTGCCCTCGGCCGGGCGGCTCTGGTGCCAGCTCTCCAGCGAGGGCGTGGCCGAGCCCAGCAGCACCTTGGCACCTTCGCGCCGGCCGCGCCAGACGGCCAGGTCGCGGGCCGAGTAGCGGGCGCCTTCCTGCTGCTTGTAGCTGGGGTCGTGCTCCTCGTCGACCACGATCAGCCGCAGCGAGGGCAGCGAGGCGAACACCGCCATGCGCGTCCCCAGCACGATGCGCGCCGCGCCGCCGTGGGCCGCCAGCCAGCTTGCCAGGCGCTGGGGGTTGGTCATGCCGCTGTGCAGCGAGACCACGGCAGCGGTGCCGAAACGGTCCTTGAAGCGCGCCTCCAGCTGGGGCGTGAGGTTGATCTCGGGGACCATCACCAGGGCCTGCGCGCCGGGCTCGCGTTCGAGCAGCGCCGCCACCGCCTGCAGATAGACCTCGGTCTTGCCGCTGCCGGTGCTGCCGAACAGCAGGAAGGGACCCGCCTCGGCC
Source organism: Variovorax sp. JS1663 (assembly GCF_002157355.1). Taxonomy (GTDB): domain Bacteria; phylum Pseudomonadota; class Gammaproteobacteria; order Burkholderiales; family Burkholderiaceae_C; genus Variovorax. The sequence goes on from NZ_LYMK01000022.1 coordinate 93,818, forward strand.
TCGAAGCGTGCCAGGGCCTGGGCCTGCTCGGCACTCGGCGGCGGGCCGCCGCGCGGCGCCTCCGTGGCGGCCGTGCCGGGCGCCGCCTGGCGCTTGAGGCGCCGCGCGAGCTGCACCGCGCTCAGCTCGCGCAGTTGGGGCGGCAGGGCGGCCAGCGCGATCTCGCCGAGCGAGCGCTGGTAATACCGGGCGGCAAAGGCCACCAGGTCGCGCCAGGACTCGCTGAGCGGGGCCAGGGCGTCCAGCGCGCCGGCGACGGGCTTGAGCGCCGTCAGTCCGGCGACGTCCTCGTCCGGGCTGGAAGGCTGCACCGACCACACCACGCCCAGCACCTCGCGGCGGCCCAGCGGCACCCGGACCAGGGTGCCGGGCGCCACGGGCTGGGGGCTGGCATAGCTCAGTACATCCCCCAATGCGCTGTGCGCGGGAGTCTGCACCGCAACGTCGAAACGCCAGTTCAACGCGCGCTTTCCTTCGAACCTGAGGTTAAAGCAAGTTGGAGCAAAGTAGCCTAAGTCGTTGATTTGGCAGCGCTTTGGAGGCCGTCCAGATTTCTTGTGGATAACTTTGTTGATATCGGGGCCGGACTGGCCGCCAAGCCTTGAGAATCAAGGCTTCCGCTGGAATGCCCGTAAAAAGAGCAAAGTTCAAAACCTATGTAAATCAACAACTTAGCGTTGCCGATGGCACAGGAGCGGGGCTGCCGAGAACTCAGATGTTTTGGCGCGATGCAACAGCTGTTTTGTGCATAAGTCAGTCCGTCCTCACCATTTGCGCCCTTGACAAACGCGTGACAAGCTATCTCAAGTGCTTACAAGGCATAACCGACTCAGGCGCGGCGCAGCGCGCGCGACTGGGCATGGACGGCGGCCACCAGCGCCGAGACGTGGTCGGGTGGCGTGAACTGGCTGATGCCGTGGCCCAGATTGAAGATGTGGGTCGGGCCCGCCGAGGCCGGATCGGCGTGAGGGCGGCCGAAGGCCTGCAATACCTTCGCGACCTCGGCCTCGATCTGCGCGGGCGCGGCGAACAGCACGTTGGGGTCGATGTTCCCCTGCAGCGCCTTCGCGCCCGCGCCTTCGCCCACCAGGGCGCGGGCGCGCCCCAGGTTGACGGTCCAGTCCAGGCCCAGCACCTCGCAGTCGAGCGCGCGCATGTCGTCGAGCCAGAGTCCGCCGCCCTTGGTGAACACGATGCGCGGCACCGGCTGGCCGTCCGCGCCCTGGCGCTTGAGCTGCGCCAGCACGCGGGCGGTGGAGGCCAGGCTGAAGTCCTGGAACACGCCGTCGGCCAGCACGCCGCCCCAGCTGTCGAAGACCATCACGGCCTGCGCGCCGGCGTCGATCTGGGCGTTGAGGTAGGCGGCCACGGCGTCGGCATTCACCGCGAGCAGGCGATGCATGAGGTCGGGGCGGCTGTAGAGCAGGGTCTTGACCAGCCGGTAGTCGCTGGAGCCGGCGCCCTCGACCATGTAACAGGCCAGGGTCCAGGGGCTGCCCGAGAAGCCGATCAGGGGCACGCGGCCATCGAGCGCGCGGCGGATGGACGCCACCGCATCGAACACGTAGCGCAGGCGCTCCAGGTCGGGCACCTGCAGCGCGCCGATGGCGGCCTCGTCGCGCACCGGCCGCGCGAAGCGAGGGCCCTCGCCGGCCTCGAAGGACAGGCCCAGGCCCATCGCGTCGGGCACGGTGAGGATGTCGGAGAACAGGATCGCCGCGTCGAGCGGATAGCGCGCCAGCGGCTGCAGCGTGACCTCGGTGGCGTAGTCCACGTTCGTCGCCAGCCCCATGAAGCTGCCGGCCTTCGCGCGCGTGGCCACGTACTCGGGCAGGTAGCGGCCGGCCTGGCGCATCAGCCAGACGGGCGTGTGGTCGGTGGCCTGGCGCCAGCAGGCGCGCAGGAAGGTGTCGTTCTTCAGGGGGGCGAAAGGCATCCCTGAATTGTCGCAGGGGTGCATGTTGTGGGGGCAACACCAGCGGCCCGCCAAAGCCGGTTCCGCGGTGTTCCCCGGGTGGCGCATCCCGAGTTGGGTGCAGCCGGGAGCGCGCCTATTTCAGGCTGACTTGTATTTGATGGAGCAGCCGTAGGGGCGGGTGGTCGCGGCGCTGATGGGCTTGCCGCCGAAGGCCTCGCCCAAGGCCTGATTCACGTAGTTGGTCGCGGTCTTGATGTCGTCCACGCGGCTCGAGGGAATGCTGTCGATGCCGCCGGCGTACACCAGCGTCCCCTTGGGATCGATGATGAAGAGGTGCGGCGTGGTGCGCGCGGCATAGGCCTGGCCGATCACCCCGTCCTCGTCCATCAGCACCGCCGTGGGCGCGGCCGACTGCTCCTTCATCCAGGCGTCGAGGGCGGCCGGCTTCAGGTAGTCGCTGGCGGCGCGCTCGGTGGAATTGACGGACAGCCAGACCACGCCCTTGGCGGTCGCGGCCTTCTGGGTGGCGGGCATGTTGCCGCTGCCGTAGTGCTTGCGCACGAAGGGGCAGCCGGGATTGGTCCACTCGAGGACCACGAACTTGCCGGCGAAATCGGACAGGCGGTGCTGCTTGCCGCTGGTGTCCACCGCCACGAAATCGGGGGCCTTCTGGCCCACGGCGGGTGCGGCCACGGCGTTGGCGCCCACCAGGAAGGTGGCGCCGAGGGCCACGGCGGCGGCCATCACGGCGCGCCGGGAGGCCCGGCTGAGCGCCGCGCGGGCGCGGCGGGCGGCACGGACGGAACGTGAGTCGAGGGTTGACGATGAAGTCATGGTCAGCTTGAGCTCCGATTGCAAATATTCAACTGTCGCGACAGCTTAGGACGGTTTCCTCAACCCCTTGTGACAACCCGTGAAGGGGCAGGGTCAAAGTCTTGCCAAGGCCGCGCGCAGCTCTTCCTTGCTCAGGATCTCGGTCAGCACATGGGGGGGCTTGCCAGGCGCCATCAGCACGTAGGCCGGCACGCCGCTGCGGCCCAGCGCGGTCAGCGCGGCGGTGATCTCGGGGTCGCGGCGGGTCCAGTCGGCGCGCAGCATCGCCACCTTCCTGGCATCGAACTCGGCCAGCACCTCGGTATCGGACAGGGTGCTGCGCTTGTTGTACTGGCAGGTGACGCACCAGGCGGCGGTGAAGTCGACGAACACCAGCCGCCCCTCGGCCGCCAGCGCGCTCACCCGTTCGGGCGACCAGGGCTCCCAGCGATCGCCGGTGGCGGCGGCCACCGCCGGCGGCGCGCTGCGCACCACGTTCCCGCCGATCGCGCCGGCCAGCACCGCGGTGGCCGCGACCAGCAGGCTGGCCAGCACCAGGCGCGTGCGGCCGCGCAGCGTCAGCGCCCAGACGATCGCGGCCAGGCACACCAGCAGGCCCAGCAGCGCGCCGGCCCCGTCGATGCCGCTTTGCTGGCCCAGCACCCAGACCAGCCAGGCCACGGTGGCGAACATCGGGAAGGCCAGCAGGCGGCGCAGGACGTTCATCCACGGGCCGGGCCGCGGCAGCAGGCGCGCCACCGCCGGCACGAAGCCGGCCGCCAGGTAGGGCAGCGCCAGGCCGAAACCGAGCATCGCGAACGTCAGCAGGGCCTGCGAGGCCGGCAGCCCGATCGCGAAGCCCATCGAGGCGCCCATGAAGGGCGCGGTGCAGGGCGAGGCGATCACCACCGCCAGCACGCCGGACAGGAAATCGTTGGCCAGCGGATGCTGCATCTCGGCGCTGCACACCGAGGAGGGGGCGAGCATGCGGAACTCGAACAGGCCGGCCAGGTTCAGGCCGATCAGCGTGAACAGCGCCGCCAGCACCGCCACCACTGCCGGCGACTGGAGCTGGAAGCCCCAGCCCAGCTCGGCGCCGGCTGCGCGCAGGCCCAGCATGGCGCCGCCGAGCGCGAGGAAGGAGAGGAGCACGCCGGCGGTGTACGCCAGCGCCGCCATGCGGTGGCCGCGGTCGTCGTCGGCCCGCCGGGTGAAGCCCAGCACCTTGATCGCCAGCACCGGGAACACGCAGGGCATCAGGTTGAGCAGCAGCCCGCCGAGCAGGGCCATCAGCAAGGCGGCGGCGAAGCTGCCGGCGGGCCGGGGCGACGACGGCGCGGCGTTGGCTTCCAGCGCCGCCTGCAGGGCGGGTGAGACCTGGGCACGGGGCGTCACCGCCGGCCAGTTGCCGCTGACCGGCGCCTCGGCGCGCCAGGCCATCGGTTGGCCGGGCTGGCGGTCGGTCTCGGCCAGGGCGACCACCAGCGGCAGCGTCTCCGGGCTGGCGCTGCGCTGGTCGGCCAGGGGGACGGTGGCGGTCCAGGCGTTGCCGTCCCAGGCCTGCGTCCAGTCCTTGCCCTGGACCGCGGCGGTGCGGATCAGCTCGCCGACCTCGGGGAAGAACTCCAGTGTCTTGCCCTGCGCGGAAGCCGGCAGGCCCTCCAGCCGGATCTTGAGCGCCTGGCCTTCGACGGCGACCGATCCCGCCTTGGCCAGCGTGGCGGGCTGTGCGGCCTGCGTGGCATCGAAGGAGGCCTGGTGCAGCGCGGTCGAGCCCTGCATCGGCAGCTTGAGCAGGAACTCGCCCTCCTCCGGAATGCATTCCTTGCGGCAGACCAGCCAGGAGGCCTTGAGCTTGATGTCCAGCGTGTCGGCACCGCCGGTCAGGGCGGCGTGGGGCTTGAAGTCCGGCGCCACCGTGAGCGGCACGGGCAGCAGCACGGTGCCCTCGTAGCCGTAGTTGGCCAGGGTGCCGATCGGGATTTTCTTCGGCACCGGCCAGGCGATCTCGCCGGCCGAGAGGCCCGCCGGCAGCGACCAGTTCAGCTCGGTGGGCAGGCCGGAATCGCCGGCGTTCTTCCAATAGGTGTGCCACTCGGGCTGGTGCGTGATCTGCAGGCCGACCCAGACCGGCGCACCGGGGGTGACGCCCTGCGGTGCCTGGGCGACCAGTTCCGCGCGCACGTGCGGGGTGGTGACGACCGACCCGACGCGGGAAGCCAGCTGGGCCGCCGCCGGCAGGCAGACGGCGAGGGTGGAGGCCAGGAAGGCCGCGAGACGAAGGGAGCGAAGAAAAGCCATGCCGGTCGGTCGGAGCGTGCGCGGGGAGCGAAGTTCCGGTGTCCCGCTCAGGCGGCCCAGCCCAGCACCACCCGTCGGGTGTTGGCGCTCTTTTTCTCGATCTTGGTCACGACCACCGCGCCGATCTCGCTCGTGTTCGCCACGTGGGTGCCGCCACAGGGCTGGAAATCGATCGCCTGGGGCTCGCCGATGCGGATGGTGCGCACGGTGCCGGTGCCGCGCGGCGGCTGCACGCTCATGCTCTTGACCAGGGCAGGGTTGGCGTCGAGCTCGGCGTCGGTGATGGCGCCGACGGCCAGCGGATGGCCGGCGGCCACCAAACGGGCCAGGCCGGCGCTGAGGGCTTCCTTGTCCAGTGGCTCGGTCATGTGGAAGTCCAGGCGCGCGTACTCGGGGGTGATGGAGCAGCCGTCCACCGGCTGGGGCACCAGGTGGCACAGCAGGTGGGTGGCGGTGTGGAAGCGCATCAGCTTGTGGCGGCGCGTCCAGTCGATGCGTGCCGTGACCGCGTCGCCCGGCTTCAGCGCTTCCAGCAGGCCGGCCTGGCCGGGGGCCGGCAGGTGGACGATCTCGTCCGTCGGCCGGCCTTCGGCGTCCTTGGCCTTGCGCGTGTCGGCGATCGCCAGCTCGCGCCCGTCCGCCAGCACCAGGTGGCCGCTGTCGCCGGCCTGTCCGCCGCCCAGCGGGTAGAACACCGTGCGGTCCAGCACGATGCCCGTCTCGTCGATGCGCAGCACGCGGGCTTCGCAGGCGCGCAGGTAGGCATCGGAGCGGAACAGGTCGTCGGTCATCGCCTGAATGGTAGCGGGGCCGCCGCGACGGGGTGTGCCCACGCCGGAATTCGCCCACAGCCGACATTTTTCGGGGCCGGGGCCCGGATCATCGCGGGCAGCGATTGCCTTCCAAGGATTTCATGGCCATGAAACGATCCATCCCTCTGCTCACCATCGCCGCCGTGTGCATCGCCGCGCTGCTCCAGGCCGGCTGCGGCGAGACAGCCAAGCTGCCGCACGAGGCGGGCGTCGGCCCCACGCCGCAGCTGCCGGCGCCCAACAAGACGCTGATGCCGACCGTTCACATCGCGCCCGCCGTGGGCTGGGCGGACGCCGCCGGCCCGACCGCGCCGCCCGGCTTCACCGTCACGGCCCTGGCCCGCGGGCTGGACCATCCGCGCTGGGTCCATACGCTGCCCAACGGCGACGTGCTGGTGGTCGAGAGCAACAAGCCGCCCAAGCCCGAATCGTCGGACGACGGCATGCTCAAGAAGATCCGCTCGAAGATCATGGGCATGGTCCAGAAGCGCGCCGGTGCCATGGCGCCCAGCGCCAACCGCATCACGCTGCTGCGCGATGCCGACGGGGACGGCGTGGCCGAGGTGCGCCAGGTGTTCCTGCAGAACCTGATGTCGCCCTTCGGCGTGGCGTTGGTGGGCAACGAGCTCTTCATCGCCAACGCCGATGCGCTGGTGAAGGTGCCGTACACCGAGGGCCAGACCCGCATCGATGCCGCACCGGTCAAGGTGACCGACCTGCCCGCCGGCCTCAACCACCACTGGACCAAGAACGTGATCGCCAACCGCGAGGGCACCAAGCTCTACGTGACGGTGGGCTCCAACAGCAACGTCGGCGAGAACGGCCTCGCCGCCGAGGAAGGCCGCGCGGCGATCTGGGAGGTCGACGCCAGGAGCGGCGAGAAGCGCCTCTTCGCCGGCGGCCTGCGCAATCCCAACGGCATGGCCTGGGAGCCCGACACCAACGTGCTGTGGACCGTGGTCAACGAGCGCGACGAGATCGGCAGCGACCTCGTGCCCGACTACCTCAGCTCGGTGAAGGACGGGGCCTTCTACGGCTGGCCGTGGAGCTACTACGGCGGCATCGTGGACGTGCGGGTGCAGCCGCAGCGTCCCGACATGGTCGCCAAGGCGGTGGCGCCCGACTATGCCCTGGGCGCCCACGTCGCCTCGCTGGGCCTGGCGTTCTCGCATCCGCGCGGCATGCCGGCGGAGTTCGCCAACGGGGCCTTCATTGGCGAGCATGGCTCGTGGAACCGCAAGCCGCTCGCGGGCTACAAGGTGGTTTTCGTGCCCTTCATCGGCGGCCGGCCCAGCGGGCCGCCGGTGGACTTCCTGACCGGATTCCTGAGCGCCGACGAGAAGGCGCAGGGCCGCCCGGTCGGCGTGGCGCTGGACAAGGGCGGCGCCCTGCTGGTGGCCGACGACGTGGGCAATGCCGTCTGGCGGGTGGCGCGGGCGAAGTAGGGGCTCCGCGCGCCTGGAGGCCTAGAAGCCCGCCAGCACCACCTTGCCCTGCGCCTTGCCGCTCTCGATCAGCGCATGGGCCTTGCGCAGGTTGGCGGCGTTGATCGTCCCGAAGCTCGCGTTGGCCGTGGTGCGGATGCGTCCGGCGTCCACCAGCGCGGCGACCTCGGCCAGCAGCTCGCCCTGGCGGGCCATGTCGGGCGTCTCGAACTTCGAGCGGGTGAACATCATCTCCCAGTGCAGCGAGATCGACTTGCCCTTGAGCGGCATCGCGTCGAGCGCCGGGGCGTCGTCGATCACCGCCAGCTGGCCCTGCGGGCGCAGGCTTTCGATGATCTGGGCGTAGTGGCGCGGCGTCTCCGTCAGTGCAGCCACCATGTCCACTTCGCCAAGGCCCGCGGCGCGCAGCTCGGCGGCCAGCGGCTTTGCGTGATCGATCACCGCGTGCGCACCCAGGGACAGGCACCATGCGCGCGTCTCGGCGCGCGAGGCGGTGGCGATCACGCGCAACTGGGTGAGCTGGCGCGCCAGTTGGATCAGGATGGAGCCGACCCCGCCGGCCCCGCCGATGATCAGGAGCGTCTGTCCGGCGCCGCCGTTCTTCGGCACCCGCAGCCGGTCGAACAGCAGCTCGTAGGCGGTGATGGTGGTCAGCGGCAGGGCGGCCGCCTGGGCGTCGTCGAGGCTGTGCGGGGCGTGGGCTGCGATGCGCTCGTCCACCACGTGGAGCTCGCTGTTGGCGCCGGGGCGGATGATCGAGCCCGCGTAGTACACCCGGTCGCCGGGCCGGAAGCCGGTGACCGAGGCGCCGACCGCCTCGACCGTGCCGACGGCGTCCCAGCCCAGCACCTTGGCCTGGCCGGCCTCCGGCGCGACGCCCTTGCGGATCTTGGTGTCGACCGGGTTCACCGACACCGCCTTCACCCGTACCAGCAGGTCGCGCGGTGCCGGCGTGGGCGCGGGCAGCGCGAGGTCCTCGAGCGAAGCGGGATCGTCGATGGGGAGAGATTGGCGGTAGCCGACGGCTTTCATGGGCGGGTTCCTTGGAGAACGATGATTGCCAGCCACTGTAGATGCTCGTGCTTCATTTGATAATACCGGCCGGATTTGCATCACATTCAAATGAAGATTGAAAATATCTCCGACCTGCTCGTGCTGGTGCACACCGCGCGCGGTGGCACGCTCACCGCGGCGGCACGCAGCCTGGGCTTGACCCCGGCCGCCGCCAGCGCCGCGCTGAAGCGGCTGGAGACGCAGCTGGGCGCCCGCCTCTTCGAGCGCTCGACCCGGGCCATGCGCCTCACCGCCCAGGGCCAAACCCTGCTCGACTACGCGAGCCGGGCCTTCGAGCTGCTGGCGGAAGGCGAGTCGCTCGTGACGGCCGACCGCGGTGCGCTGGTCGGCATGCTGCGCGTGGCTGCGCCCTCGGACCTCACGCGCGGCGCGCTGCTGCCCTGGTTCGACGAGTTCCTGGAAGCCCATCCGGGCCTGCAGCTCGCGCTGTCGGTGGGCGACCGGCCGCTGGACGTCACGCGCGACGAGGTCGACGTCGCGCTGCGCTACGGCGCCCTGGCCGACTCGCGCCTGGTGGCCCGCAAGCTCGCCGATTCCAGGCCGGTGCTGTGCGCTGCGCCGGCCTACCTGCAGCGGCATCCGGCGCCGCAGGTGCCGCAGGACCTGCTGCAGCACAACTGCCTGACCTTCCACCGCAGCGGGCGGCGCCAGCGGCTGTGGCGCTTCGCCCGGCACGGCCAGTGGACGGAGGTGCGGGTGGACGGCGACCGCATCGCCGACGACGCTTCGCTGGCGCGCCAATGGGCCGTCGAGGGACGGGGCATCACGCTGAAGTCGATGCTCGACGTGCGCAGCGACGAAGCCTCGGGCGCCCTGGTGCGCTTGCTCCCGGAGTGGGACACCGAGTCCTATCCACTGCATGCCCTGCTGCCGAGCGGCCGTTTCGTGCCGGCGCGCGTGGGGGCGCTGGTGGATTTCCTGGCCGCGAAGTTTGCGCAGTGCTTGCCGCTCGCGGGCGGCGCGGCCACTAAGATCGCCGCATGACCGCCCCGTCCACTGTCCGCAGCCGCTTCTGGGCCCAGCTCCGGGCGCCCGACTTCGCCGCCCTCGATCCGGCCGCCACCGTCGCGGTGCTGCCGCTGGGCGCGACCGAGCAGCATGGGCCGCACCTCCCGCTCGGCGTCGACTCGACGCTGGTCGACGGGATCGTCGCCGCGGCCCTTCCCCTCTTGCCGGCCGAGCTGCCGGTGCTTTTTCTGCCCACCCAGGCGATCGGCCTGAGCCCCGAGCACGCCCGCTTCCCCGGCACGCTCACGCTGTCGTCCGAGACCTTGATCCGGCTCTGGCGCGAGATCGGCGCCGGCGTGGCGCAGGCGGGCGTGCGCAAGCTGCTGCTGTTCAATGCCCATGGCGGCCACACCGGCGCGATGGAGATCGCGGCGCGCGAGCTGCGCGCGGCGCACGGGCTCATCGTCTACAGCGCCAGCTGGTTCAACCTGCCGCTGGGCGAGGCCGGCGCGCAGTTCAGCGCCGAGGAGCACCGCTTCGGCGTGCATGCGGGCGAGATCGAGACCTCGATGATGCTGGCCCTGGCGCCGTCGCAGGTGGAGATGGGCGCCGCGCGCGACTTCGGCTCGACCTCCCGCCAGCGCGCGGCCGACTACCCGCTGCTGGGCAATGGCCGCAGCGCCAGGCTGGGCTGGGCGATGGAGGACTACAACCCCGCAGGGGCCGCCGGCAATGCGGCTGCGGCCAGCGCCGAGAAGGGCCGGGCCGTCGTCGACGAAGCGGCGGGGCAGTTGGCCGTGATGCTGGCCGAGCTCTCACGCCTCCCGCTGTCGACCGCTTTCACGGGCCCGCTGCCCTGAGGCCTCAGCCGGCGATCGCCGGGCCGCCGGGCGCGGTGTCCTCGATCTTGATCGAACCGTCGGGTCGCTCGCAGGTCCCGATCAGCAGGCCGCTGGCCAGCGCGTGCGCGCGCAGCTGTTCCATCACCTCGTCGCGGCCCGGCGTGTCCGAGAACGCCGGCACGCTGTCGAGCGCGAACAGCTGGAAGGCATAGCGATGCACGCCGTGCCCGGGCGGCGGGTCCGGCGGCAGCCAGGCCGCCTGCAGATAGGAATTGCGTCCGGCATGCAGCCCGGCACCCTCGTTGTCGGCACTGGGGAAGGCTGCCTCGGGCAGGCTGCCGTCCTCGCCCGGAAGGCCGACCGCGATCGCATGCACCAGCGGATGCGGCGTGGGCGAATCCGCATCCTCGACGATCAACACCAAGGAAGCGGCGCCGGCCGGCACGCCGGTCCATTGCAGCGGCGGCGACAGGCCCTCGCCGTCCGCCGTGTAGCGCGGCGGCAGCGGCGCGTGGTCGGCGAAGGCCAGGCTGCCGACCGTGATCGAGGCCATGCCTTGGCGCAGGCCCAGGGTGTTGAAGGCGATCGCATCCAGGCCGGCGCGCACGCCGTGCAAAGCCTGGCCAATGGCTTCCGGAAGCTTTTCGAGCATGACGCAGGTATAGCGCGCGGCCCGTGGGCGATGTGTAGGACGCGAGAGCGGCACAGTGCTCCGCTATCATGAATCGGGCCCTGCCGGCGGTAGCGGCCCGTCCCCTGTCACACACCCACTCAAGGAATCGCATGAGCATCGTCTGGACCATTCTGATCGGCTTCGTCGCGGGCCTGGTGGCGCGCGCCATCAAACCTGGCGATGACTCGGCTGGTTTCATCGTGACCACGCTGATCGGCATCGCCGGCTCGCTGATCGCGACCTACGTGGGCCAGGCCATGGGCTGGTACACGGCAGGCCAGGGGGCCGGCTTCATCGCCTCGGTGGTGGGCGCGATCGTGCTGCTCTTCATCTGGGGCCTGATCCGGCGCAAGTAGGGCGCGGGAACGGGAGGCGGCGATGGGCCGTCGCGCCAGAGTGCACCACCATGTCTACGTCGTCGAGCTCGACGACCGGGTCTGGAACATCGCCCGCTTCCGCCGTGCCAATCCCGATTACCAGCTGGGCCAGCCCTTCGTCTACGTGGGCATGACGGGTCTGGATCCCGACGTACGTTTCGACAAGCACAAGGCCGGCATTCAGGCCAACGCCTTCGTGCGGGACTATGGGCTGCGGCTGCTGCCGGCGCTCTATGCGGTCTACAACCCGATGCCCTACGAAGCCGCGCGCGAGATGGAAGTCGAGCTCGGCATCGCGTTGCGCGAAGCCGGCTACGGCGTGTGGCAAGCCTGACCCGGAGACACCCATGGATTCGTCCGCCTGCATCGTCATGACCACCGCCAGCACCGAGGATGAGGCCGACGCGCTGGCCGCCGCGATCGTCGAGTCCCGGCTCGCAGCCTGCGTGCAGGTGCAGCGCGTGCGCAGCTTCTACGTCTGGAAGGAAGCGCTGCACCATGAGCCCGAATGGCTGCTGCTGATCAAGACGCTGTCTGCGCGCTACGCGGCGCTGGAAGCATTCATCCGCGAGCGCCACGGCTACGAGACGCCGGAGATCGTGCAGGTGCCCGTCAGCGGCGGCTCGCCGGACTACCTGCGCTGGCTGGCCGAGGGCAGCAGCGGCGCGCCGGCAGCGTCTCAGGAGTAGGTCACCCAGCCTTCGTAGGCCGGCCCGTCCAGGTGCGGCAGAGTGTTGTAGGTCACCAGCATGTGCCGCTTGGGCGTGAACGCGAACTCGGTGACCGCCGTGTTGCGGATGCGCAGGTTGAGCTCGATCGTGGTCTCGGCGCTGGTGCCCAGCACATGGCCCACCGCCGTGCTGATCGGTCCGCCGCTGGAGACCACGAGCACGCGTGCCCCGTGGTGCCTGCCGCGCACGTGGTCGAGCGCGGTGGTCACTCCCGCCAGGAAGTCGACGTAGCTCGGCATGCCCGCGGGCGCGGTGCGCCCCTGCATCCAGGCGCCCAGCCCGTCGCGCAGCAGCCGGAAATGGTGGCGGTAGGCCTCGGGTGAATCGGGCTTCTGCAGCTTCTCGGGGTGGATGGTCGCGATCACCGCCTCGGCGTCGTACTCGTTGAGCCCCGGCCAGGGCAGCACCTCCTGCTCAGAGAGGCCCAGGCCCTCGGCGATCCCTTCCCAGGTCTGGCGATGGCGCTTCAGCGTGCCGGTGATGACCGCGTCGAACTGCATCCCGCGCTCGCGCCAGTACGCGCCCAGCCGACGTGACTGCCGTTGGCCCAGCTCGCTGAGCTGGTCGTAATCGTCCGCGCCGAAGCTGGCCTGGCCGTGACGCACGAGATAGAGAGTTCCCATGGACGGGATTCTGCCGAGGGCGCTCGGCCTTCGCGGTCACGACCGTGACCTGTGGCTCAGACGCATCGGTGCGCCGGCGGCGTGCAAAAAGCAACGATTTTTGTAAGAGAGTGAATCACAAAGTTCTCAATGTGTAAGAATGCAAACTTTCGTAGACGTTGCCGCGAATCATTCTCAGCGCTGCAATGCCGCATCACCAATGAGAGGGACAGCGCAAGATGAACAAGAGTTACAGGAGCGTCTTCAACCAGGCGACGGGGGCATGGGTGGCCGTGTCGGAGCTCACGGCGGCGCGCGGCAAGCGCTCGGGCGGTCTGGGCACGCTGGTGGTCGCGGCGGGCCTCAGCGTGCTGGCGCCGTCCGGCATCGCGCAGGTCACCTACAACAACGGTGACAACCTGGCGGGCGCGATCGACACGACGCCTTCGAACATCACCCTGCAGAGCAACGATGCCGGCACCGCCACGCAGAGCGGCGTGATCAGCGGGCCCAACGGCATCATCAAGACCGGCGCGGGCGTCATCGTCCTGGGGGCCGCCAACACGTACCAGGGCAGCACGGCGATCAATGCCGGCGCGCTGCAGGTGAGCACCGACGCCAACCTGGGCAACGGTGGGGGCATCGTCCTGGACGGCGGCACGCTGCGCATCGGCGCCGACAACTTCGCCAGCGGCCGGGCCGTCACGCTGGGCGCGACCGGCGGCACGGTGGACGTCGCCGGCACCGCCGGCAACCAGCTGACCGGTCAAATCACAGGCGGCACGCTCACCCTGCGCAACACCGGCGTCAATGCGCTGGGCGACGAGACGAGGCGCCTGACCATCGACAACGCGGCCAACAACTACACCGGCGGCACCGTATTGCAGGGCAACGGCGTGGCCGGGCGACTGAACGTCTGGACGACGACGGCGGGTTCACTCGGCAGCGGCCCGGTCACCATTCTCGAGAACGCCGAGCTGCGCTTCCAGGACGCCACGGCGAGCGCCGGCAACCTGGTCATCACGGTGCCGGTCGGCGTCAACACCAACATCAACGGCAGCAACAGCGGCCTGCAGTTCCAGAACGGCGCGAATGCCGGCACGGCGACGATCACCACGAACGGCGCGGGTTCCTACGTGCTGTTCGGCGGCGGAGGCGCGAGTGCGCAGCAGGCGACCCTCAACAACAATGGCGGGCGGCTGATCTTCCAGGAAACCAGCACCGGCGGCGCCGCCACCATCAACAACAACAGCGGCACGCTCCAGATGGGGAACACGGCGGACCTGAGCGGCGCCACCGTCATCAACAGTGGCGAGGTCTACGTCAGCGACACCACCGCGCCGGCGGCGGCGATCGGGTCGTTGTCGGGTTCGGGCAACGTCGTGCTCGGCAACGCCACGCTGCAAGTGGGCGCACTCGGCAAGAACGACGTCATCAGCGGCGTGATCTCGAACACGGGGCCGGGTTCGGCAGACCAGAACGGGGGCTTCTACATCAACCCGGTGATGCTGGGCAACGGCGCCGTCATCAAGGTCGGCGCGGGCACCCTGACCCTGACCGGCGACAACACCTACACCAACGGCACCACGATCAGCGGTGGCGCGCTGCAGCTGGGCAACGGCGGCACCACGGGCAGCGTGGTGGGCAACATCGCCGTCGGCAGCGGCGCCTCGCTGATCGTCAACCGCTCGGACAACATCGTGCTGACCAACCCGATCAGCGGCAACGGCGCGCTGGTGCAAGCCGGTCCCGGCACGACAACCATCAACACGGTCAACGCCTACACCGGCGGGACCACGCTCAATGCCGGCGGACTCACGGTCACGACGGTCGGCGCGCTCGGCGCCGGCCCGGTCACGATCAACGGCGGCACGTTCGGCACGCAGGCGCAGCTGAACAACCCGGTTGTCGTGAACAACAGCTTCAGTGTCGCGCCTGTGGGCCAGTCCACGTGGACCGGCCCGGTCACGCTCAATGCCAACGCCACGCTCACGCACGTCGCGCCCCTGGGGTCGATCGTCTTTGCGGGCAGCATCGGCGGTGCGGGCGGGATCACGCTCACCGGCGTCGGCGGCAATTGGAGCGGCTACACCTACAACGCCGCCAACAACTACGGCGGCACGACCACGGTGCAGGGCAATGCCAGCCTGACTCTGGCCGGTGCGGGCAACGTGCCGGCCGACCTCGTCGTCAGCGGCAGCGGCAGCGTGCTTGCGAACGGCAGCAACCGTTTCTCGCCGACGGCGACCGTCACGGTCAATTCCACCGGCAACCTCGTGGCCGGGCAGGTGCTGTCCGGCCTGGAGCTGGTCAACGGAACGCAATCCATCGGCCAGTTGAACGGCAATGGCACCGTCGGGCTCAACGGCAGCCAATTGACGGTGGGGGCGGGCAGCTTCGGCGGCGTGATGTCGAATGGCTCCTTCTCGGCCGGTCCTCCGCCCGGCGCCGGTTCGCTGGTCAAGGACGGTCCGGGCACGCTCACGCTGTCCGGCGCCAACACCTATACCGGCAGCACCACCGTCGCCGGCGGCACTTTGCGCGCGGGCGCGGCCAACACGCTGAGCGCCGCCTCGGCGCACAGCGTGGCCGCGGGCGCCACCCTCGACCTGGCCGGTTTCAGCCAGAGCATGGCCTCGCTCAACAACAGCGGCACCGTCTCTCTGGTCGGCGCTGCCGCCGGCACAACTTTGACCGTGACCGGCCCCTACGTGGGCAACAACGGCACGCTGCGGCTGGGCACCGTGCTCGGCACGAGCGGCCCCTCGGACCGCCTGGTGCTCGACGGCCCCACGGCGATCGCCAGCGGCAACACCACCGTGCAGATCACCAACCTGGGCGGCCTTGGCGGCCAGACCGCGGGCAACGGCATCGAGGTGATCACCGCGCTGAACGGTGCGACGACCACGGCCCAGACCACCAAGAACGCCTTCGCACTTGGCGGCGCCGGCCATGTGGATGCGGGCGCTTTCGAATACCGCCTGTATGCCGCGGACGCGGGTGGCGCCGGCGAGAACTGGTATCTGCGCTCGCAGGTGATCCCGCCCCCGCCGCCTC
>NZ_LYMK01000023.1 GCF_002157355.1 Variovorax sp. JS1663
CGCCCCCACCGCCCCCGTGCCGCGCACCGCCGGCATGCCGCCCTTCGAGGGCACCGACGCCGCGCGCGATTTCATCGCCCGCGTCGAGGCCTTCATCCGCGACGAGATCCAGCCCCTGGCCGCCGAGCACGGCATCACCTACGAATCCGGCGCCCCGCGCGCCCTGCTCGACGAGGTGTGGCAACGCTCGCGCGAGCACGGCTTCTACGGCGTCACCTTGCCCAAGCAGCTCGGCGGCGCCGGCTTCAGCGTGCACGACCACTGCCTCATCAAGGAAGCCATCTACGCCACAGGCTCGCCCCTGGCCGCGCACGTGCTCGGCGAGCTCTCCGGCCCGCCCCGCGTCGGCGCCCTGGCGAAGCAGGCCACCCCCGACCAGATGGCGCGCTTCATCCTCCCCGTGGCCCGCGCCGAGAAGGCCATCTGCTTCGCCATCACCGAGCCCGAGGCCGGATCGGACGCCGGCGCCGTGCAGACCCGCGCCGTGCGCGTGGGCGACGACTACGTGCTCAATGGCACCAAGCGCTTCATCTCCGGCTCGCCCTTCTGCGACATGGCCGTCGTCATCGCCTCCACCAGCGACGACCCCGCGCGCCGCGAAACCACCGCCTTCTTCGTCGAGCGCGACCGCCCCGGCTTCGAGGTCCAGAGCGGCTACAAGACCCTCGCCGGCCAGACGAGCACCGGCAACATCGTGCTCACCGACTGCCGCATCCCCGCCGCCAACCGCATCGGCGAACAGGGCCAGGGCCTCGCCCTCGCGCTCGGCCGCATCACCGTCAACCGCCTGCTGCACTGCCCCGCCATGCTCGGCCATGCCCGCGTCGCGTTGACCGACGCCATTGCCCATGCCACGCGCCGCCGCCAGTTCGGCCAGCCCATCGGCGCCTTCCAGGCCGTGCAGCACCTCCTGGCCGACATGGCCACCGAGCTCGCCGCCGCGCGCGCCCTCATGCTCAGCGTGGCCCGCACCCTCGACGCCGGGGGCGATGCGCGTGCCGACGCCTCCATGGCCAAGCTCTTCTGCAGCGAGGCCGCCTTCCGCATCGCCGACCGCGCCGTGCAGGTGCTCGGCGGCGAGGGCATCGTCCAGGGCAGCCGCGTCGAATTCATGTTCCGCCTGCTGCGCATGTACCGCGTGCTCACCGGCACCAGCGAGATCCAGCGCAACACCATCGCCCGCGAGCTGCTGGGCGACGCCATCCGCTGAAGAACTCCGCTACAACATCCACAGGAGACACACCCATGAACACCCTCCGCCGCGCTCTCGTCGTCGCCGCGGCCGCGCTCGGCACCGTGGCCGGCGCCCACGCGCAGGACTACCCCAGCCGCCCCATCAAGTGGATCGTGCCCTACCTCGCCGGCACCGCGCCCGACACCGCCGTGCGCATCACCGGCGACGCCCTGTCCAAGATCCTCGGCCAGCCCATCGTCGTCGAGAACCGCGGCGGCGTGGCCGGCAACCTCGGCGCCCAGCTCGCCGCCAAGGCGCCGGCCGACGGCTACACCTGGGTCTACAGCAGCTCGCCCATGGCCACCAACATGCGCATGTACCGCAACCCCGGCTTCGACGTGATGAAGGACTTCGTGCACGTCGGCGGCATCACCCAGTCCGACTCCGTCATCGTCGTCAACCCCGACTCCGGCATCACCAGCGTGAAGCAGCTCGTCGAGCGCCTGCGCGCCAGCCCCGGCAAGCTGGCCTATGCCTCCGGCGGCGTCGGCACGCCCTCGCACCTGGGCGCCGAGCTGCTGCTCGCCGCCACGAAGACCCAGGCCCTGCACGTGCCCTACAAGGGCGCCTCGGAGTCCACCAATGCGGTGGCCGGCAAGCAGGTCGACTTTGCGCTCGCCCTCGTCGGCCCGGCGCTGCCGCACATCCAGGGAGGCAAGCTCAAGCCCCTGGCCGTGCTCTCGCCCAAGCGCAACGCGCGCCTCGACCAGGTGCCCACCCTGGCCGAGGCCGGCGTGCCGGGCATTGAGGTCGTCTCCTTCGGCGGCCTGGCCGTGCCCAAGGGCACCCCGGCCCCCGTGGTGAAGAAGGTGCAGGACGCGCTGGCCCAGGCGCTGGCCATGCCCGAGGTGCGCACCAAGCTCGAGGCCTCCGGCGCGACCGTGCGGCCCAGCAGCTCGGAGGTCTTCTCGCAAAGCCTGAAGGCGGAGATCGCGCTGACCGAGAAGCTGATGAAGGCGGCGAGCATCGAGGCGCAGTAGTCGCGTGCGGGCTGCGCCCGCTAGCATCGGCGCATGGACCTGCAGCCGCCCCTCGTCACCGATGCCTGCTCCGCCCGCGCGGTCTTGCACCAGGTCGCCGAGCGCCTGCGCGCCGCGGGTGTAGAAAACTTTCGCAAGCCACCCCCCGAACCCACCACCTGCTGCGGCCGCGGCTGCAACGGCTGCGTGTGGGAAGGCTACTTCGCCGCCGTGGGGTGGTGGCGCGACGACGCACTGGAATGCCTCGCCCAGGCGCGAGGCTGACCCGCCCGAACCCTGGGGCTTTTTTTCCAACGGGATCGTGTCGAAATCGACCAGGCTCGTTCGACGTAGAGATGGGACGGCCTTCGTCCATGCCCCCACTCTCAACTCAAGGAGTTACCCATGAGAAAGCTCATCGCATCCACCATGCTCTCGCTCGACGGCATCCTGCAGGCCCCGGGCGGCCCCGAGGAAGACCCCACCGGCGACTTCGCCTTCGGCGGCTGGACCTTCCCCTACTGGGACGAGGCCGCCAGCCAGGACATGAACGGCCTGGACGGCAAGGACCGCGAGCTCCTGCTCGGCCGCAGGACCTATGAGATCTTCGAGGCCTACTGGCCCTACCAGCCGGACGGCAACCCGATCGCGAAGACCTTCAACGCGACCCGCAAGCACGTGGCCTCGCGCACGCTGAAGCAGGGCCAGCTGCTGTGGAACAACTCGGCGCTGCTGGAAGGCGACGTCGCCGCGGCCGTCGCGGCGCTCAAGTCGCAGCCGGGGCAGGACCTTCAGATCATCGGCAGCGGCAACCTGATCCAGACGCTGCAGGCTGCGTCGCTGATCGATGAATACAACGTGTGGACTTTTCCCGTGGTGCTTGGGCGCGGCAAGCGGTTGTTTGAAGCTGGCGCGAAGCCGGGTGCGCTGCGACTGGTCGCCTCGCGGACCTCGGCGACTGGTGTGGTGATGAGCACCTATGTGCCGGCGGGAGAGGTGCCGCTTGGGTCGTTTGCGCAGGAGGAGCCGAGCGCGAAGGAAGTTGAACGGCGGGCGAAGCTGGCGCGCGAGGTGGGGTGAGGCTTCTTCGCGGGGATCGTTCCCCTCGCGATCACGAACCTCGCCTGGCCGGTCGGGACGGCGGAGGAGGCTTCCGCAGACCTATCCGCCCGTCATCCTCCCAGGTCTTCTTCGTGACGGCCCCGGCTTGCCCGGAGATGGAGATTCTCCGCCCGGCCCAGCAATCGAAGATCCATCTCGCCGGAAGATCTGTGAGCAGCGCTACCAGATACGCGGATCTCATGGCCGGAGAGCTCACCGGAATGTAGACCTGAAGCTCCTCGCCGGTGAGCTGACCGAAGAACCGCGAGCGCGCACGGACCGCTTTGCGCGCTTGCCGAAACTCCGCCAACAAGCGTCGCCGCTCATGCTTCTCCTTGCGATACAGCCTTGCCTTCGATACCCCGGTGAGCTCTTTGCAAAGGGGCAAGTCATGAAGCTCGGCCAAGAAGTCGCGGCTCCTGGCAAGACAGGCACAGAGCCGAATGGCCCGCTCGCCAGGCGCTCTCATGGGAAAGTCCCACGTGGTCGCAAGCATGCTCGCCACCGCTTCTTTTGCCAGCCTGATTAGAAGTTTCCTACGCGCGCTGACTTGCTCCCCGACGATGCGTTGCCCCCAAGCAAACGTGGCAAGCGCAGCTGCCGCAAAGGAGCAAAGCTGAACCACGAACAGAGCGTGCGATCCTTTGAGGCGATCCCAACCGATCCCTACGAAGTACTGCCTGAGCGTCTCAAGGATTGAAGCCAGTCCGAGCGTCAGCCAAAGACAGATCGTCGCGGAATAGATCAGAGCTACCGCGCTGCGATGATCGACGTTCCACGTATGCCCCAAGGCGTGTATGTCCAGCCAGGGCCGTGGCCGATTCGCGTACGCCCCATCGGGGAGGCTAACGGCCCGTTCTATGGCTGCGGCGCGGCCGACAAGCTCGTCGTACAGCTGGTCGTTGCGGGCGTTGTAGACCAACAGCCCGATCGTGACGGCCAAGCCAAACAGCGAGATAAAAAAGGTGAGTCCGTCAGGCTTGTCGCCCTTGAAGGCAGCGGTCGCTGCCGCCGCGATGGGCAGGAGATTGAGAAGCTTGAACCGGACGTCCGCCAGTCCACGAAAGTTATTCGCTACATCTCCGTATTCCTTGAGGAGCGCCTCACGCAGTTTGTTGTCCGGGCTGCTGCCCACGGCGTGTGCGACTGGGCCTTGTGCTTCGCGGATCATTCATCGAGTCTGTGCGATTTCTCGCTCATTTCAAGCCATGGCTTTCCGCCGCATCGCCAGTCCGGAGGATGCAGAAGAGTCGTCTGACGCATACCGTTCTTAGGTAGCACCTCGGTGAGGTGTCTGCGCAGGGATCACCCTCGGCGCTCCGGCTCACGAGCCGCATCACCAGCATGCGCATGCTGATGGCCCATCGGACGGGACCAGGCATACGCATTGGCATCGTCATGAACCCTTGGCGCACGAACACGAGCACTTTCCGGACATCCGCCATCAGCACCCGCATCGTCACTGAGCCGGGCCAGGCGGAGGCCTCGCCGTTGGCTATCGCGGCTGAGGAAAGTTCAATTGCCCGCCTTCGCTACAGATGGCTGGTGAACGGGAAGGGCGTTCAACGGAATGCGTAGGTACGCGACGCCGTTTTCATCGGGGGGCGGCAGTTGCCCAGCCCGCACATTCACCTGAATTGACGGAAGGATGAGTGTCGGCACCTCGAGCGTCGCGTCGCGAGCCGTGCGCATTGCGACGAAGGCATCCTCGCTGATGCCGTCGCGGACATGGATGTTGTGGGCTCGCTGCTCGGCGACGGTGGTCCGCCACCGGGGCTGTCGGGTCGCAGGCGGGTAATCGTGACAGACGTACATCGTGGTCTCGGGCGGCAGGTCCAGCAGTCTGCGCATCGAGGCGTAGAGCTGGCGAGCGTCGCCACCCGGGAAATCCGCGCGCGCACTGCCGACGTCTGGCATGAAGAGCGTGTCGCCAACGAAGACGGAGCCGTCCACCAGATAGGCCATGTCGGCCGGGGTGTGGCCCGGCACCAGCAGCGCGGTGGCCTCGACCTCGCCAATCCTGAAGACCTCGCCATCCTTGAAGAGGTGGTCGAACTGGCTTCCGTCCGGCAGGAAGCTGCGCTCGAAATTGAAAAGCTTCTTGAACGTTGCCTGCACGGAACGGATGTTCTCGCCGATGGCGATGAGTCCACCGACCTGCGCCTGAACGTAGCGTGCGCCGGACAGGTGGTCGGCGTGCGCGTGGGTTTCCAGAATCCAGTCGACCTGCAGACCCTTCTCCCGGACGTAGGCGAGCAGCCGGTCGGCCGAGGCTGTGCTCGTGTGCCCCGACTTGAAGTCGTAGTCCAGCACCGGGTCGATGACCGCGGCGCGCTCTGTCGCATGGTCCCAGACGACGTAGGAGACCGTCCAGGTATTGGGGTCGAAGAAGCCTTGGGTTGTCGTGCGGGTCGCCATGAGGTGTTCCGTGGATGCGATGTTCAATCGATTGACTAATATTATGTTTTACAACATACTATGTCAATCGATATTGATTCGCTTACTCCATGCAGCACCCTTCCCCCGTCATCGACCCCGACGCCCTGCGCAGCGCTGCTGGTGAGGCGGTCGGCGCCCTCAAGGTGCTTGCCAACGAAGACCGGCTGCTCCTGCTATGCCAGCTCTCGCAAGGCGAGATGTGCGTGAGCGACCTCGAGCGGACACTGAACATCCACCAACCAACCCTCTCGCAGCAACTCGGTGTTCTTCGCAACGAAGGGGCGGTCCACACGCGCCGCGAGGGAAAGAGCATCTTCTACAGCGTCGCCGACCCGTCGATGCTCGAAATCCTCGCCCTTCTCTACCGTCTCTACTGTCCCAAGGAAGAATGATGTCCATTGACTGGAACCACTTCACGCCGCTCACCGCGCTGGCCGGCGGCGCTCTCATCGGCATTGCCGCGGCGATGTTCGTGCTGCTCAACGGTCGCATCGCCGGCATCAGCGGCGTGCTCGGAGGGCTGCTCAAGCCCGTCAAGGGCGATAGCGCCTGGCGCATCGCTTTCGTCCTGGGTCTGGTCGGTGCGCCGCTGGCCTACCTGCTGTTCGCGGCACTGCCCAAACCACAGATTGACGCCGGGTATGGCTCGCTTGTTCTGGCCGGACTGCTGGTGGGCATCGGCACACGCTACGGCTCCGGCTGCACCAGCGGCCACGGCGTCTGCGGTCTGTCTCGCCTGTCGCCCCGCTCGCTGGTCGCCACGGCCGCCTTCATGGGCGCCGGCTTCGTCACGGTCTTCGTGACGCGTCACCTGCTCAGCATCTGAGGAGTTCTTCATGCTTGTTTTCGCTTCGTTGCTCGCCGGCCTTGTCTTCGGACTCGGCCTCATCGTCTCCGGCATGGCCAACCCGGCCAAGGTGCTCGGCTTCCTGGACCTCGCCGGCGCCTGGGACCCCTCCCTGGCCTTCGTCATGGCGGGAGCCATCGCCGTGGGCATGGTCGGCTTCATGGTGGCCAGACGGCGTACGGTGTCCTGTCTCGGCGCCGAGATGCGGCTGCCTTCGGCGCGCCACATCGACCGCCGCCTCGTGCTCGGCAGCGTGCTCTTCGGCATTGGGTGGGGTGTCGCCGGGTTCTGCCCCGGCCCGGCGCTCGTTTCCCTCGGAATGGGCGAATTCAGGGCGCTCGTCTTCGTGGCTGCGATGCTGGTGGGCATGGGCGCATTCGAGCTCTTCGAGCGCCGCAAGCGTGCGCCGGCGCCGCACGCGGCCTGAGGTCGGCCGATGACGAACATGGCGACCTGGCTCGCGGCGCTTGCCACGACAGCCGTCCTCGTGTCCTACGAGGTCGCGCTCGCTTTCGGGCATCGCCAAAGGCCCGAACGCCTCGCGCGCACGGCGCACGCGGCGCTGCGCGAGGAATGGTTCGCCGCGGTCTCGGCGCAGAAGGGCTCGGAAATCCTGGCTGTGCAGACGCTTCGCAACTCGCTGATGTCGGCGACGATGACCGCATCGACGGCTGCGCTGGCGCTGATGGGCACCGCGACCCTGGCCGCTCCCTCGCTGCATTCGGCCTTCGGCGACGCACCTGGGCTGCCGACGTTCACAGTGCGACTCGCGCTGGAGTTCGTTCTCATGTCGCTGCTGTTCGCCTCGCTCCTGTCATCGGTCATGGCGGTGCGTTACTACAACCATGCGGGCTTCATCAGCGCGATGCCGGTGGGCTCCGAGGCACGCAATCGCTGGAGCGCTGCCGGAAAGACCTACGTGCGAAGAGCCGGAGTCCTCTACAGTTGGGGACTCAGGCATCTCGTCCTCGTTGCCCCCATCCTGGCCTCCATCGTCCACCCCGCTGCAGGCCCCGTCGCAGCGCTCGGTGTCGTCGCGGGGCTGGTCAGCTTCGACCGCTTCGGGAGCTCGGACCTTGCGCAACCCTCCGCGATACCGCTTCGCCATCGCTCTTGAGACGAAGCAGCAGCAGAAGCGCCAACGCGCCGGCGGCCAGGAGTCCCAGGTCCTGGTAGACGCCGAGTGTCACAGCCGCGGTCGAGCCCACCGCGGCCCACAACAGGGGTACGACGTACACCGACCACGGCACTGGCGCCCTGGCGAACATCAGCAGTCCCATCGTGAAGATGGTCGTCGGACAGGGCAGTCCGAAGCTCGGCGAGGCAGGATATCGGTGGCCGAGCACCCAACCGAGCGCTGGATAGACAAGGAGCGAGAACAGAATGAGCGCCGCACCGCTCCATCCGCGCCAGCCGCCGCTCGCCCGAAACTGCAAACGTCCCTGCACGCACCCGACCCAGGCAAGCCAGATGGCCCCAATGAGGAAGACACCCCCGAAGACCCAGGCGGCGGGGTTGATGGCAGCGAAGAAAGCGAAGTGATACGCAACTGCCATCCAGGCCCAGAGGGCCGCCAAGATGGCGCAGACCCATCGGCCATCGGATGGCCGACCTCGGGAGACGAGAAGGATGGCAAGGCCGGCGAACGCGTTCAAAACAACCTGCGCCGGCCAAACAGCGACGTTGTAGCGGCCGAATACCTCGAAGAACTGCTGGGCAGTAAACGGCATAGCCGGGCGCAAACCGATTGTTCCCATTGCCACGAAGCTGACGTTCGCTCCCTCGTGCATCAGCACCTTCCTGCGGCCCGCGCCGTCACCAAGCACAGGGCTATCGCCGAGTGTGCTTGCATGTACGCGACGATTGAATTCATCTCCTGTTCAGTCGGCGTGTTGATGCTCTGCCAGCGGCTGTCCATGTGGATGTGCATGCGCTGGGTCGCGCTGGACCACTCCTTCGCGGTATGCAGTGAGGGCGCCGGCGCTGCGTGGCACTGAACGCAATAGGTTGAGACCAGCTTGGCGCCCGCGGACTTGGCGTCCGGTAGTGGCTTCGAACTCGGCGGTGGGCCGCCCCCCATCATTTCCCCACCCATCATTCCGGGGCCCATCATGCCGCCGCCCGACATCCATCCCCGGCCGCGCATGGTCTGCATGCTCTGATACATGCCTTGCCAGTGCTCCTGCATGAGGCGTTGGCGCTCCTGCGGGTCCGGGGTCTGCGCAATCTTGTTCATCTGCTCTTGCATCCGCTGCGTGTAGTCGCGCATCTGCTGGCTGTATTGGTCGGGTGTTACGCCCTGGGGCGTGGGCCACGATGCATCTCCCCCCCATCATTCCGGGTCCCGTCATCGACCATGGATGTCCCATCCTCCACGGATACGCCATGCCCCACCGGTCGTGCATCTGTCCCATGCAGCCTTGCATGCTCTGCCAGTGTTGCTGCATCAGTTGCTGGCGCGCGGCCGCGTCGGGCGCGGCCATGAGTTGGTCCAACTGCTTTTGCACCGTCTCAACTTGCTGCTGCAGTTCGCGCACTTGCGCGTCGGTCGGCACGGATGTTCCGGCTGGAGCCGGCGCTTGAGCGAGAGCCGCTCCTGCGCTCATGAGGCCGGTGAGCAATGCGGCAAGTGCCGCTCTTCGCAACATTGTCATGGCAGTCACTCCTTGATGGTCAGCTCGACGGCGTCGTCAAGGGGAAGGCGGAGCCGTCGTCGCGCCCGCGCCTTGCATCTGGCCGACTCGGTCGTCCGAGCTGGCGGCAAAGTGCTCAGCCGAAGATACGCTGCGATGTGCGCCGGGAATTGATGCAGGTCAATGAAGTGCCGTCTCTGGACTGGCTTGGCTGCCGACCCCAGCCAGTAGTTGGGAGGGCATATCCTTCAAACGGATGGTTCGAGCGGAAGACCGCTTCTGGCCGACTAGAGAAGTTCAGACCGACGAGCGCGAACGCCTGCTCGCAGTCTAAAGAGGTCTTTGCCGGATCGATCAAGATCATCAGAGCGGTAGAGCGGGTTCAAGGCGTAACTAACTCAGTTTCGCCAAGGGGCCTTCCCGAAACCATCTCGACAGCGTCCCGAGGTATGACCCGAGCGCGCTGCACCTGAACATCGTAAATGGCGATGTGCGACGGCGAGCCATCGAGCACGAACCCCAAGCCCAGCAACTCGCCGCCCTTCTTGAGCTGCACGCACGTGTATTTCGCATGCTCGCAGCCCTTCTTGAACTCCGCCGCCTCTCGTTCGGCATGTGCCTTGCCTGCGGTCTCGCCCAACGCGGCGGGGATCACCATGAGCGTGGTCCACAAGACCAGTGCGCCCGGAATCGCCGCGCCAACAAGGCCACCGATGACCAGGTATTTGGCGAGCCGCCGGCGCCATGGGGGATGTTGCAGCCACTTCGGCACGGTGCCCGTGCCCAGGCCGCTCGGCGAGAACAACACGAACAGATAGAGAGCGGCGACAACCATTGCTACGGCTAACCAGCCAAGGTTGCTTGCAACGGCATTGAAGACGGCGACGGAGCGGTCGACCATGCCGTAGTAGCCGTAGATCAGTAGCCAATCCGTGGGCTTCGGGAACACGCCCGCGTCGATGCCCCAGGATTGGAGATAGACCTGATGCGAGACCCGGACCAGCAGGTGAAGCGTCGCCGTACCTACCGCGACAAGGGCCGTCAACACGCTGACCGCCAAGGTCCAACTGGATCCCGAAGAGCGCTGGCTTGACGCGTTGTTTTCATTCACTGGCATTGAAGTCCTCCGGCTGCAATCGCGCCGGAGCATAGTGCAACGCGCCCCCGCCCCTAAGGAAGCTCCAGATCAGACCCAAGCCACAATGCCTGCCGGCCCTCCCATGCCGCCTCGCCCACCCATGCAAGCCCGCTTCCTCACCGACATCCTCAGTAACAGCCACAACCGCGCCATCCTCGCCCGCTGGCCCGCGTTGAAGCTCCCCGATGGCTGGCTCGTCGCTGGCTGCCTCTTCCAGACCGTGTGGAACCTCCAGTCCGGCCGCGCCCCGGAGGCGGACATCAAGGACTACGACCTCTTCTACTTCGACACCACCGACACCAGCGAGGCCGCCGAGCGCAGCGTGCAGGCACACGTCAACGAGGTGCTGGGCGACCTCGGCATCACCGTCGAGGCGTCGAACCAGGCGCGGGTCCACCTCTGGTACGAGTCGCACTTCGGGCATCCCTACGGGCACGAACTGCGCAGCGCGCGCGAGGGCATCGAGCGCTTCCTCGTCCCGGCCACCTGCGTCGGCGTGCGGCCCGGCGAGCTCTATGCGCCGAACGGCTTGGCACTGCTGTACGAGGGCGTGCTGACGATGAACCCGCTGGTGCCGCACCGCGCGCTGTTCGAGCGCAAGGTGGCGTCGTACCAAGCGCGCTGGCCGTGGCTGCGGCGGCACCCAGTGCCTGGCTGACTAAGTCCAAGACGTATCAGGGTCCAGGTGCCGCGCCAATTCAATGGCGTCGTGCAACACCCGACCGACGATGACCAAAGAAGGTTCAGAGCGGTAGACAAGAAAGTGGCGCGGCCGCCGGACGATTGCCACATCCGGATTGACGCGGTTCCGACTCAGGCGCAGGTGCCAGGATCGAACACCCGCGCCGAGTTCGGCCCGAGGGAGACTGCCGGGTCTGTCGGGCTCGCTTGCCACGTCGCGAAGTGCGGCGACGATCAGGCTTTCGTAGCGCAGGCGAGCAGCCTCGCCAAATTGATCATGTGTCCAGCCGAGGATGCTGAGAACATCGCCCTGCGCGGCTTCCGACAACCGATAACGAAGCATCAACGCGCTGTCGTGGCAGGCTGCGCTGCACGGCGCCCCAGTTGTCCGACGAAGTCTTCGAGCTGATCATCGGCAACATCCGCGTACCGCCCAGCGGACACATCCGCCCAGCCCTGACGCGCTGCCTGCTTCAGGGCCTTGAGCTTGGCGCTTTCGCGATGCTCCCGCGCCTCGATGAGGCGCAGTCCTTCTCGCAATACCTCGCTGGCGTTTTGGTAGCGACCGGACTGCACAAGGGTCTCCACCAGTTGCTGTTGATGTTCACTCAGCACGACGTTCCGGGTGGGCATGGTGTGGGCTCCAAATTGCGAGCAGCAGGCCGGCTGGCCATGATTGGCAGATTATGCCAGTGGCACCGACCGATCCGGGCTGCATGAGGCCGTGGTCCTTGCGTGGGTGTCCTTGGCACCGCCACGTTATGCATATGGATTCGAACCCAGAGCCTCGCCAGCTATGGCTAGGTGCTGAGCCGTTCGCCAAAGTACGACAGTACTGCAGGTTCGACCTGGTTCGAAGCGCCTACCCGTGCAATGAGCTGTGCGACGGTGTGGCCTCGGCGCCCACTCAATGTCATGCGTCCCTGCAGCAACATCGGTGCGACTTGCTCAATTCTGTAGACGTGAGCAGCGGAGAGCACCGAGGCTTGCTGTTCGACAAAACCACGTTCGGCGAGTCTCTGCCGCGCCTGCATTGCACTTGCAAAGCCGAGCTCACCGATGGCGTCGTACTGGCGGCCAGGCGGCGTATCGTGGTCCACATTCACCGACAGAAGGTGGTTCTTGCCATTGTCACGTGGCTGCAGCGTCCAGACGGTGCAGTCAGAAATGGGTAGAAGGAGCGCCCGCAGGCGCTCTGCGAACAGCGAGGGGCTGAGCTCCGTGCGGCGCCGAAACAGTACGCAAAGCCGGAACGGCGTTGCTTGCGTCGTGTCGGGCTGATGGATTCGGACGGTCGATTCAGTCGCAGACACTTCGTCTGCCAGATAGCGCACCGTGCGACGAAAGAGATACTGCTCGTCATCGCGCGTGAGGTGTGCGTGGGCAGCGTATGCTTGTTGTCCTTCATACGACGCAAACGCCATCTCAGCGATCCCATCTACACGGTCCTGCGGAGGTACGCCAGGATCCACTCCGTCGACTTCCGGCCACCACCCACGTTCTGCCTGAAGGTGCAACTGGCGGTAGTGATGCAGGCCAGGGAGACGTGCAGCAAGTGGGCCGTGCACGTCTTGCCAGTAGGCGCGGAAATCCTCGGGACTGATGGACCCTCGCCGGCTCAACAGGACGAGCATCGGGACCACGAGAGATGGGGTCGACATGATCAAGCGTCCAACTTGATTGCCTTTTCCCGTATGACCTGCGACCACCGCTGGTGTTCACGCTGAATCAGTGCCGCGAACTCTTCTTGCCCTCCCTTCGCCGGTTGGATGCCAATGCCGCGGAATTTTTCCGCGATCTCGGGCTGGGCGATCACCTTGGCAATTGTCTCCGACAGTTGAGCAGCGATGGCCCGCGGTGTACCGGACCGGGCAACGAACCCATAGAAACTCTCAACCTCGACGCCCGGTACGACTTCCGCGATGGCGGGAATGCCCGGAGCAAGGGAGGTGCGCGCCGGCGATGCGACACCCAGGATGCGAATCTTGCCTTCCTGAACGAGACCTGCCGTCGCAGCAGTGATCGAGGACAGCAAGTACTTGATCTGCCCTCCCACCAAAGCCTGCAATGCGGGCGCAGAGCCGGAATAGGCGATTCTGACGGTGTCTTTGATTCCTGCCGCATCGTTGAAGACCTCCGTGCCCAGATGACCTACGCCCCCCAAGGCGGACGTTCCCCATTCCAGTTTGCGTGGATTCGCGCGACCATAGGCCACAAACTCCGACAGCGTCGCGGGCATGGACGGATGAACCATGAGCACGAGGGGAGCGGTCCCTTTGAGCGAAAGCGGAACCACATCCTTCAGGGCGTCATAGCGCGCGTTGGGACTGAGCAGTGGCGACGTAACCAGTGCGGTGTGATGGGTAAGGATCGTGTAGCCGTCCGCCGGCTGCTGCAACATGTACTGCACGCCCAAGATCCCTCCAGCACCGGGCTTGTTGTCCACGAACACGGGTTGACCGAGCAGCCTCGAGAGCGGCTCCGTGATGTAGCGGGAAAGGATGTCGTTCGTGCCGCCGGCGGCTCCGGGATTGATGATCCGAATGGGTTTCTGCGGCCAGACTTCCTGTGCAGACGAGAGGCAGGGAAGGGCCGTGGCAGCAGCGAAGGAAAGGAGATGTCTGCGTTGCAGCATGTGCGAGATCCTCGGGTGGGGCGGGACAGTCCGCGGGACGACCTAGTTCGTGCTCCAGTTCAGGAGCTCTTCTGGAGGTCTTGCCGTCGCTTGCTCGATCCAGTCGGGAGTGGCTTGGCGACTGCCCATCCGAGGATTGGAGCTGTCAAGTGGGACCGGATCGATTCGCAGACGCGTCAGGCGCAGGAAGCTGATCTTCCACGTGTCTCCTTCGCGCCGGTACTCTTCCTCATAGTGGCCGTATCCGCGGAATCCCTTCGCGCCCGGTGCTTCCTTGACGGCGCCTCCATCCTGCCATTCAACGAAATCCTCCATGGCCCAGACGCCGCGGGCCGTCGAAGCGCTCGTGAGCACCACCTCGGGCTGGTGGACGTGATGCACCGAAATCGTGGGGGCCAGACGCGCTGATACGCCTTTCACGAAGGTCGCCACGTCCGCGCCTGCTGGCGCGGAGCCCAGTCCCTCGAAGCGACAGTCCTGCGTGAAGACACTGGCCAACTTCTCCCACTGCTTGGTATCGATATAGCGGCAATACCGCGCCTTCAGCTGAGCGATGTGCTCGAGGGCGAGAAGGTGGTAGCGAGGATCAATGTCCATGGTGAGGATCTGGTTGACGTTCGTGGTCATCCAATATAATGGTAAAACCATTCGACGACAACTGTGACACCCCCGCTCATTCTCAGGAGTTGCGCACGGTGTGTGAGCGTACGGCTCAACGTACACGGCTCGCTTCGGTATCCACACATCCAGGGATTGCGCCGCTCAGCCCGGTTCACCATACTCGTCGACAGAAAACCTTCGGACGCAGGGTGGCGGTCACGGACACGTCGCGCATCGTGGTCCGTTTCATCCCAGCGCTTACGCATTCCGGCCACGGAGGCTCCATGCAGCTGCAGATCGAAGTTGCCCGCGACGACCAGGTCGCAGAACTGAAAAAAGGCATTCGAAGCCGTAGCCGAGACCCAGCCTCGCTTCGTGAAGCGAAGCAATCTGACGGGCCAGGAGGCCACCTGGATCGTCGCGGCAACCCTGGCGGTCCAGGCGCTCCCCACTGTTCTCAACTTCGTGATCAAGTGCATCGAGCTCGGCAGGGTCAAGCGCATCAAGGTGGGAGAGATCGAGATCGAGAACCCGACGCGTGACGACATCGAACGCCTGCGCGAGAAGATCAAGTCCGACTGACCCGTCATGATGGATCCCGACGAACTGTCGTTGGTCGAAGACATCTTGCGGTCGCAGGTGGGCCGATCAGCAAGGATGCGTCCGTACGATCGGACGCTGAACTCCCCGATGAACTTCGTGCTCGAACGTGCCGAGAAGCAGCTGGGCGCGGCGTTCACCGTGTATTGGGTTGAGAACGCGGCGCCGGAAGTCTTCTGCCTTGAAGGCTTCTCGGAGCCCGTCGCCGTGTTCAGCACGCGCTACATCGAGCTCTGGGCTGATTTCCGCGGCCTTCTGACCAGCAAGACATTCGCACCGGATCTTCTTGAAGGACTGTTCGAGCAGCTGTCCCTGCGACTGATTGCCGAGCTGTCCTTGGCCAAGGACGACCCGGACTTCGCCGCCAGCGCGTTCATCAAGTCGCTCATGGTGAAGCGCGGCATCACAAAGCTGGCCAACTCCGTGCTCTCTCTGGAGGCGGAGCCCCTGAGCTCTGCGTACATGGCCTGTTGGTTCTACGGCCTCTGTCACGAACTCGGGCATATCAAGGCACATGACAAAGATCTGGTCAGACAAACCTTCGGGGACGACTTCATCCGTGACAAGGTGGGGACGATCCTTGACGAGGTCTTCGACTCCCCCGCTTTGCGCGAGGAAGCACTGGAGCTGGCGCGCGCAAAACCAGACAGCTTCATTCTGGGAGCGGATGTCCTGCGCAGTGAAGGCATGGCGGACATCTTCGCCACATCGGTTCTCTTCGCCTCGACTGTCGAGATCATGCATCGACCGAGTGAGGCTTCGCCTGCAGGCGAGGAGCGACTCGACTTCGACCTCTTGTCTTTCGTATGGGAGATGGGTCTTTCGCTTGGCATCATCGGGCTGCACGACCGCTGTCGGCGCATCTCGCAAGTGGCCTGCACCCCGTCGCCGACCCATCGTGACAAGCTTGACGTACTTTTGCACCTGGTCGCCGTCAACACCAGGCTGCTCATGGTCCGCTGGTATCTGCAGATGGCGGGATCGCACTATGCGTTCGGCGAGAGCGCGACCGCGCTGGAGCAGGAAAAGCTCTCGGCAGCCATCGATTCGGTGATGGAGCACCTTGAAGCTTCCTTCCGTACCGCGGAGCGAGGATTGAATCGTGCGTTCGAGTTTTCCATCGACCGGCTGCGGCGGCCCGTCTTCTTCCAACTCGCCGGCGAGTGGCGACAGGCGCTGATCGAAAGCGGTCGCGAAATCGCCCTTGAAGTTGTAGAGGTCAAACAGTTCTGCGAACGGGCCCGGTCACTCGGCAGATGGTCGGACGCTTTTGATGTGATGGAATCGGTTGTCAGCAACCCTGCAAAGCCGATGCAGATGACTTTCAGCTCCGGAGAAGTGCGGGGCTTCAGCTGTCCATGGGTTGAAGCGCCGGATGGCACAAATCACCCGTTCGGACTCGACACTGCACACGGGCATTTGATCTTCGTTTTTGAAATGGGCGGAAACGAAGAGGTCGAGAAAATCTATTCCGAGGTGTCCGCATCGCTGTTGCCGGCTGGCCATCAACTGACGTCTGTCGTCATCGCCGCGAAGACGCTGGACCAGGTCCGCGATGCCATTGCACTCAGGCTGCCGCTGAACGAACAGTTCGAAGTCGTGATCGAGGGAACGCCGCAGTTCGACCTTTACATATCCCAGTTGGCGGATGGCTCCATCTGGAGCATCGGGACAAGCCGCCTTACTTGATCGCCAGAATCCACCGCGCCAGCGTCATCGCCTCGGCTTCCGTCACCTGGGTCTGCGCCGGCATCGGCGTCGGCCCCCAGACGCCGCCGCTCCCCTCGCGGATCTTCTTCGCCAGCTTCGCGTCGACACCCTTCTCGCCGGCGTACTTGGCCGCGACGCTCTGGAAGGAAGGGCCCAGGTGGTTCTTGTCGATCCTGTGGCAGGCGAAGCAGTTCTTGGTCTTGTACATCTCGTCGTCTGCGGATGCCGGGCCGCTCGACATCCACAGACCCGCGATGAGGAGGGCGATGACTGGCTTCATGCCGTTGCGGATCAGCTCGGCGTGAGGCGCGAGATGGCGCCTTCGTCCGTCGCCACGTACAGGTTGCCGTCCGGCCCCTGCACCAGCGAACGGAAGCGCGCGGCGGGCATGGGCAGGCTCACCGTGGTGCGCGTGGCGGTCGACCCGTCGGCGCTGATCTCGAGCACGTCCAGCCGATTGCCGACCGGCGTGCCGTGGATCCCGATCCCTGCAAAGCCGATGATCATCCGGCCGTCCCACGACTTCCAGCGCGGGCCGGTCAGGAAGGTGCCAGCGAACAGACCCTGCGACAGGCCGTCGTTGGTCCAGGCCGGCTTCATCGCAGCCGGGTAGGTCTTGGTGTCCGTCATCGACATGAAGGCCGACCGCACCTTCGGGTCCACGGCCCCCATCTGGTTGGGGCTGTAGCCGCAGTAGTTGTCCGGGCAGGCCCCACGGCCTCCGATGTTGGGGCGCGGGTCCCAGCCACCGTTGCCGCCGGCCACCAGCGCCGTGACTTCATCGGTGTGCCAAGGCCCGTTTTCCGCGACGTACGGCTGGTTCGTGCCCGGCCGGAAGGTGAGGCCCTGCGGGTTGCGATGCCCGTAGGTGTAGATCCGGGGATCGAAGCCCGCGGGTGCGCGGTTGTTCGGCGCGGCCTTGCCCTCGCGGTCGATGCGCAGGACCTTGCCGCCGATGCGGGTGGGGCTTTGAGGCACCTCGCCGTTGTGCGTGTCGCCCGTGGTCACGTAGAGAAAACCGTCGCCCGGGCTGAAGCGGATCCGCCCGCCGTTGTGGGCGCCGGGGCCACCGAACGGGTGGTCACTGGCGCGGGGTTTGTAGGGAATGTCGGTGACGATGTCCCTGCGCTCGGCCACCGCGGTCGCGTTGGCGTTGACCTTGAAGCGCATCACGCGGTTGGTGCCCGGCGCCGTCATGCTCGACGTCGAGTACACGTAGAGGAAGCGGTTGCTGGCGAAGTTCGGATCGACCGCCACGCCCATCATGCCGGCCTGGCCTTCGCAGAACAGGTCGTTCGCGGTCGCGGCGTAGCCCTTGGCATCCTTCATGCCGAGCAACTTGACCACGGTGCCGCTCGGTTGCCGCACCGAGAGTCCGTGGCACTTCTCGGTGAAGAACATGGTCCCGTCGGCAAGGAATGCCATGTCCCATGGGCTCTCGAGCTTGGTGAGGACGGGCGCGTGGGTCAGCGCGGGAGCGCCCCCTTGCGCAGCGGCGGCGGCCCCTTGCGGCGCGGCGCCCGTCGTGACCGCGGACGGCGTGCTGCAGGCAGCGAGCACGCATGGAAGCACCCCCAAGATCAGTCGATTCATACGATGTCTCCTGTTTTGGTCTTGCTCGTCCCCTCCGCAGAAGGGGCAATGATGCTATGCCTGCGGTCCTGGGCCGTCAATGCGCCACGTTGGGCCGCCGCCGCTTGAAGCAGGTGGCTTCGTTGGGCCATGATCGCTGGCCTCACACCCACAAGACAGGAAATGCAATGACTCCCTGGCACACAGGCAAGACGCTCGCGGCGGGCGTGGCAATCGCGCTGTTGACGGCGGCCTGCGCGGCGCCGCCCGCCACCTCCTCCGGCGAATGGGCTCCGAACCCCCCCAATCCCAAGGCGCCCTATCCCGCCGAATCGATGGCGGCCCGGGAGCAGGGCACGGTGCTGCTTCGCGTGCGGACGACGCCCGCGGGCCGCCCGACGACCGTCGAGGTCAAGGAGTCCAGCGGCTATTCCCGCCTGGATCGCTCAGCCATCGAGACCGTGCGCAAGTGGCAGTTCAAGCCGACGCCCGACGACGGCACCGAGGTCTGGCGCGAAGTGCCGATCCGCTTCGCCATCATCCATTGAGCGCAGCGGTCATCGCGCCATCGGCCGGTGGCCTCCGCGCCAACGGTCCGCACGCTGGGCGACGCCGTCGCCCTCCGCGTGGATGCGCTGCACCTGCTCGAAGAGCCGCCCCAGCAGGCCTTCCAGCAGCGCCGCTTCTTCCTCGCCGAGGGTCCGGATGATGCGGCGGTTGATCTCCACCAGCTGGGGGAACAGGCGGGCGTAGACATCCTTGCCCTGTTCCGTGGCGGCCAGCAGGTTGCGCCGGGCGGCGCTGCCCTCGGGCGCGACGCGTTCCACCAGCCTGCGGTCGATCAGCTGCGCGAGCAGCCGCGAGGTGCGGGCGCGCTCCATGTGGCAGCGCTGCGCCAATGCCGAAGCCGAGCGCGGGCCCTCTTCGGTCAGTGCGGCCAACAGACGCCACTGGCTGCGCGTGATGCCGAATCCGCCCTCGCACAGCCGGACGGCCGGCTGGCCGCCGAGGTTGACGATGCGCTTGAGCTGGTAGTTGATCAGGTCGTCATGCACCTGCGGGTTCCAGAGGCTCATCGGCGAGGCCTTTCACGATTGTTTTGAACAACTGCATGCGCTGCCGCTAATCTGCACCCATCTTCCTGCGGAGATCCATGCGATGCAGGCATTCAGATGGCTCCTGGGCGCGGGCCTGAGGCTGGGCCTGTGCTTGGCCCAGATTGCGTCCTCCGCGCCAGCTTACCCCTCCGGGCCGGTGAAGATCGTGGTCGGATTCGCGGCGGGCGGCGCCCCCGATACCACCGCGCGGCTGCTCGCCGCAGGCCTGGCACGGCGATGGTCGCAGCCGGTCGTGGTCGAGAACCAGGTGGGTGCCAGCGGCACCCTGGCCGCCGCCGCGGTGGCCCGCGCCAGGCCCGACGGCTCGACCTTGCTCTTCGGCGTGGCGGCCAATCTGTCGGTCGCGCCCGCCGTGTTGCGGCAGCCGCCCTATGACCCGGTCGGCAGCTTCACGCCGGTGGCGGAGGTGGCCCGCACGCCCTATGTTTGGCTGGTCCGCGCGGATGCACCCGCGGCCACCATGCCCGAGTTCGTCGCGTGGGCCCGGCGCGAACCGGGCAAGCTCAACTACGGCACGCCGGGGCAAGGCACGCAACACCATCTGCTGACCGAGCTTCTCAAGCGCAACGAGGGCTTCTACATGGTGCATGTGCCCTATCGGGCGGCGGCCTATCAGGGCCTGCTGGCCGGGGACATCCAGGGCATGTTCGAGAGCCTGCCGGGCCCGATCGCGCTGTTCGAGAGCGGCCGCGTGCGGGCGCTCGCCGTCACCGGCCCGCGGCGCCTGGCCAGCCTGCCGCAGGTTCCGACGCTGCGCGAGCAGGGGCTGCAGGAGCTCGACGTGTCGGCTTGGTGGGGCGTGGTCGGTCCGGCAGGCATGCCACCGGCCACCGTGTCCCGGATCCATGCCGACATCCGTGCCGTGCTGGCCGAGCCGGAAACGCGAGCGGCCCTGGGGCGGGGCGGCATCGAGCCGAGCGAGGGCACTTCCGATGAGTTCGCAGCGCATATCGCCCGCGAATGGCGGCGCTGGCGGGATCTTGCGCTACAGCGCGGACTGCTGTCGGACTGATCGCGCGCTGGAGCGTCGATGCTCAAGCGTATTGCGCGAGGCCGTTTCCGATCGACCAGTTCTCTTTCGCGACCTCGACAAGGTTCACGAACACGTCCTCCGGCCGCAGGCCGGGGCTTTCGCCGAGCAGCTGAGCGATGCGCCGGAACAGTGCCTTCTTCTGTTCCACGGTGCGGGTGTTGTTCGCCGTGATCTGGATGAACACGAGATCGTCGCTCCGCGCGACGCCGAGATAGGACGCGCCAAAGCGGAAGTTCGCGGCGTCATGTTCCGTGATGGCCATGAACTGGTCGTCTTCGGGCACGTCGAAAGTGTCGCGCATCGCGCGGTAGAGGCTGTCGAAGATCGCCTCCCGGTAAGCATCTGGCTTTCCGGCACGCAGTGCGATGTGAAGCAGCGGCATCAAGAGTCCTTTCCATGTGGGCTGACGGCAGACTAATGGCCGCATGTCTAGTTGAGCAAGCTATGGAAATTGATATCAACAATAATGCTTCGAAATGATCGGACGCCCTCTCGATCTGGACGCGGTCCAGGCTTTCGTTCGCGTCGCCGAGCTCAGCAGCTTCACGCGCGCGGCGGAAGCCTTGCAGACGACGCAGGCCGCGGTCAGCTTGAAGCTGAAGCGGCTCGAGGACAGGCTCGGTTGCCGGCTCGTCGAGCGGACACCGCGGTACGTGGAGCTTTCCGCGAAGGGTGCAGCCTTTCTCGAACATGCTCGTGAACTCCTGGAGGTGCACGATCGCGCGCTCGCCGGCCTTGCCAAGGGGCGGCAGCGCCTCACCATCGGCATCAGCGACCATGTCGCAGGGCCGGAGCTGCCCGCGCTGATCGCGCGCATGAACGCACAAGACCCGCAACTGTTGATCGAGATCCGGATCGGATCGTCGGGTGACTTGCTTCAGAGCTTCGATCGGCGCGAATTCGACACGGTGATCGTCCGCCTGCATGCTGGCCGCAGTGACGGAGAGCTTCTTGTCGAAGAACAATTCGGCTGGTTCGCCGCACCGGGCTGGCAGCATCGCGCAGGCGAGCCCCTGCCGCTAGCGACGCTGGCCGAGCCCTGCGGCGTGCGCGCCATGGCCGCGCAGCTTCTGGATGCGGCCGGTGTGTCCTGGATGGAAATCTTCGTCGGCGGCGGCGTCGCGGCGGTCACTGCGGCCGTGATGGCCGGCCTCGGCGTCGCCGCATTGGCGCCGCGCATGCTGCCATTGGGCGCAGTGGACATCGGACCCAAGCTCGGGCTTCCCGATCTGCCGCGTTTGCCGGTGCTGCTTCATTCGAGGGTGAAGGATGGTCGGCCACGCGATGCGCTTGCCGCGCTTTCGGTGGCGTTCAGGAGCGTGGTGCGAGGCTAGTCTTGCTATCGCTGGACATGAGCCGTGCGCTCGGCGGCAAGGCGATCTCGATCCAGACGGGCGCATGGTCGCTCGCGCCGGGGCGCCCGCGCACGTCGCGGTCCACGCCGGCCGCGGTCAGCATCGGTGCGAGCTCGCCGTTGAGCAGCAGGTGATCGATGCGCAGGCCGGCGTTGCGCGGCCAGCGATTGCGCCAGTAGTCCCAGTAGGTGTAGATCGCCTCGTGCGGGTGCAGCGAGCGGATGGCGTCGGTCCAGCCCTGCGCGAGCAGCCGCGCGAAGGCGGCCCTGCTCTCCGGCTGCAACAGCGCGTCGTTTCGCCACGAGGCCGGGTTGTAGATGTCGGCATCGGTGGGGACGACGTTGAAGTCGCCCGCCAGCACCACCGGCAATCCGCAGGCGAAGAGCCGCTGTGCGTGGGCGCAGAGCCGATCGAACCATTCGAGCTTGTAGTCGAACTTGGGGCCGGGCCATGGATTGCCGTTGGGCAGGTACAGGCAGCCGATGACGACCCCGTCGACCACGGCTTCGAGGTAGCGGCTCTGGTCGTCCCGCGCGTTGCCGTCCAGCCCGCGGCCGGTCTCGATCGGCACCTTGCCGCGCGCCAGGATGGCCACGCCGTTCCACGAGCGCTGCCCGTGGAACACCGCGCCGTAGCCGGCCTCGCGCAGCGCGGCCGCCGGAAAGTTGGCGTCGGGCGACTTCAGCTCCTGCAGGCAGGCCACGTCGGGCTTCGCCTCCTCGAGCCATTCGAGCAGCCGCGGCAGGCGGCCGTTGATACCGTTGACGTTGAAGCTCGCGATCTTCATGGCGCTCGATCAGGGACCAGGATGGCGCCATCATCGCCGCTGCGCGTCTTCTGCGGTGGATGCCCTACCCTGCGCGCAGACGACCCAGCAGCGCGTAGACGGCATCGTCCGGCATCGCGGCCCCGGTGGGTTGGCGCACGCCGAACAGGCTGGCGTCGTCCTGCGCCAGCTCCGGCCGCGTGCGCTCCTCGATCCAGTCGTAGACCACCGTGCGCGCCGCCACGCGCCACTCGCCGGCGCGACGCTCGAAGCGGTCCACGTAGCGCCCGCACAGGAAGGTCTCGCGTTCCGGCTGCGCGGCCGTGGCCTGCAGCGCGAAGAAGCTGCTTTCCACCGCCGCCGCATCGCCGTGCAGCTCGATCAGCACGTGGGTCACCTGGTGCACCCGTCGCCCGCCCTGTCTCAGCCTGGCCAGCGCCTGGTCGATGAAGCCGCCGGCGCTGCCCTGCCACGCACCGTGGCAGTCGGTCGCGTCCTCCCAGTAGGCCGAACGCAAGGCCTCTTCGTCGCAGCGGTCGATGCCGCGGCAGTAGCGGGCCAGGCAGTCGCGGATCGCCTCGCGGTCCAGCAGCGCCTGCAGCGTTGCCGCATCGCTCATGTGGTGGCCGGAGGCGGCGCGCGCCGGAACAGCTGCACGATGTTGCCCTCGGGATCGCGCAGCGAGAGCACCGCTCCGTGGCTGCCCATGTCGCGCACGCCGAGCACCTGGCCGCCGGCTGCGGCGATGCGCTCCTGCGCGCCTTCGAAGCCATCCACCTCGAACACCATCACCAGGCCTGACACGGCGGGTGCCGCCTCCTCGCGGCAGGCCAGCGAGACGTTGGTGTTGCCCACGCCGTACTGGAACCAGCGATCGCCGTCGTTGAACTTCAGCTGCAGGCCCAGCGCTGCCGTGTAGAAGGCATGGAGCTGCTGCGGCTGCTCGGACGCGACGTACACGTTCTGAAGCCGCCGCGGGCCTGCCGTCGCGGCGCTCACAGCGAGGTCTCCGAGGCGCCGCCGTCGAGCCGCAGCACCTCCGCGTTCAGGAAGCGGGCACCATCGCCTGCGAGGAAGCAGATGGCGTCGGCGATGTCCTCCACCGTGCCCAGGCGGCCCAGCGGCGTGCGCGCGATGCGCCTGGCATCGAGCTCGGCATTGCGGTGCTTGGCCGTGCCCTCGGTGGGCACCGCGCCCGGCGCGACTGCGTTCACGCGGATGTTGCGCCCGCCCAGGTCGGCGGCGGCCGCGCGCGTGATGCCCAGCACGCCGGCCTTGATGCCGCTGTAGACCACCGAGCGCATCGGCGACTTGAAGCCGGCAATGGACGCCACGTTGACGATGGCGCCGCCGCGCTCCGGATCCATCGCCTCGGCCGCGGCCTGGATGCCCCAGATCACGGACTTGAAGCCGATCTCGACCATGCGGTCCATCACCTCGGGCGTGATCTCCTCCAGCGGCTGGTAGCGCACCCAGGCGGCGTTGTTGACCAGGATGTCGAGCCGGCCCGCCTCGCGCGCCAGTTGCAGCACCGCCTCGCGCATGCCCTCGCGGTGGGAGACGTCCCGCGGCAGCGGGATGGCACGGCCGCCGGCGGCGCGCACGGCCGCGGCCGCTTCCTCGACGAACTCCTGCTTGAGGTCGTTGATGCCGACGGTGGCGCCCAGCCGGGCCATGGCGAGCGCGGTGGCCCGGCCGATGCCGTGGCCGGCGCCGCTGATGAAGGCCACGCGGCCTTCGAGGGATGCATTCATGGCGTGTTGCCTTTCTGGGTCGAGACGGGAACGAGCAGCGCGTCGAGCGCGAAGGCGCCACGGCCCGCGTCGAGCACCACCAGCGGGTTGATGTCGATCTCGGCGACGCTGCCGGCATGCCGCGCGGCAAAGCGCGACAGCGCCGCCACGGCCAGGGCGGCGGCCTGCACGTCGGCCTTGGGCCTGCCACGCGCGCCGTCGAGCAGCGCGAAGGCCTTGAGCGAGCGCAGCATCGCCGTGGCCTGCGCCTCGTCGACCGGCGCGGGCTGCAGGGCCACGTCTTTCATCACCTCGGCAAAGATGCCGCCCAGGCCCACCATGACCATGGGGCCGAACACCGGGTCCCGGGTGGTGCCGAGGATCAGCTCGGTGCCGCCTTGCACCATCTGCGCCACGAGCACGCCGGCGATGCGGGCCTGTGGCGCCTTCTGCGCCACCCGGGCCAGCAGGCCTTCGTATTCGTCGACGAGCTGGCCTTCGGAGCGCACGCCGACGACCACGCCGCCCACCTCGGTCTTGTGCGCGATGTCGGGGGAGACGATCTTGAGCACGAGCGGAAAACCGATGTCGCGCGCCGCCGCCAGCGCCTCTTCGCGGCTGCCGGCGACGACTTCCTTCAGCACCGGCAGGCCGGCGCGGGCCAGGGCGGCCTTGGCAGCGGCTTCGGTCGCAAAGGCGTCGGCGGGCAGCGGCTCGTGCGCGGGCTCGATCGCGGCCGGCGGCGCGCCGGCATCCCGCGTGCCGAAGCGCACCAGTGCCGCGAGCGTGGCGCAGGCGGCGTCGATGCCTTCCACCACCGGGAAGCCCATCGCGTTGAGCTGTGCGCGCACCTCCTGCGGCGCGCGGGCGCACAGCAGGATGAGGCGCGAGGGATGCTCCCGCCGCACCTGAGCGAGGGCCGCGAGGAACACCTCGCGCAGCCGCGGCAGGTGGAAGGCGTTGGCGGACTGCAGCACCAGCGCATCGCAGGTGTCGTCCCCGGCGACCGCGGCCAGCACCTTGGCCAGCACTTCGGGCCGGCTGGAGACCTGCGCCGTCATGTCGACCGGGTTCGCGGGCGACGCGAAGGGCACGACCTGCAGGATGCGCTCCTGCGTCTGCGCGGCGAGCGCGGGCAGCGCCAGGCCCTGCGCGCTGGCCGCATCGGCGAGCAGCACGCCGAAGCCGCCCGACGCGGTGAGCACCGCCACCTTGTTGCCGCGGGGCACGCGCCCTGGGCCGACCACGGCCAGGGCATGCCCCACTTCGAGCAATTGCTCGATGCTGGGCACGCGGATGGCGCCGCCCTGGCGCAGCACCGCGTCGAACACCGCGTCCGAGCAGGCCAGCGCGCCGGTGTGCGAGGCCGCGGCCGCGCTGCCCGCTTCCGACACGCCCACCTTCAGCACCACCAGCGGCTTGCCGGCCTCGCGCGCCATGGCCATGGCCTGCCGGAGCTTGGCGCCGTCGCGGCAGGTTTCCATGCAGCAGAGGATGACGGTGGTGCCCGGGTCGATCGCCAGCGAGGCGATCGCATCGGCGATGTCGACGTCGCACTCGTTGCCGGTGGTCAGCATGCGGCTGATGCCCAGGCCGCGCTCGGACGCCAGGCGCAGGGTGTAGCTGCCGAGGTTGCCGCTCTGCGAGACGATGCCGACCGGTCCGGGCGCCGGAAAGGAATGCTCCAGCGCCACGGAGAAGGTGGCGATGCACTTGTCCGGCACGCCGATCGCGCCCAGGCAGTTGGGCCCGACGACGCGCATGCCGCCGGCCCGGGCCACGCGGCCGATCTCGGCCTGCAATCGGCCGCCCGCCTCGCCCATCTCGGAGAAGCCGGCGGACAGCACCACCGCCGCGCGCACGCCGCGTCCAGCGCAGTCCTTCACCGCGTCGAGCACGCCTTCGGGCGGCACGGCGATCACCGCGAGTTCGGGCGCCTCGGGCAGCTCGGCGATCCCTGCATAGGCCTGCAGCGATTGCACCGTGCCCGCCTTGCGGTTGATCGGGTAGATCCGGCCCGCATAGCCGTACTTCTGCAGGAACTGCAGCGGCCGGCCGCCGATCTTGGTGACGTCGTCCGAGGCCCCGAAGATCGCGATCGAGCGCGGGCTGAACAGCGCGTCGAGGCCACGCCCCACTTCCGTTGCCTGCATGTCATCGCCCCTGGTAGACCGGTGGGCGCTTCTCGAGGAAGGCGCGGCGCGCCTCCTGTGCGTCCTCGGTCTTCGACAGCGCCATGGTGATGTTCTGTTCGAAGCGATAGCCGTCGCGCTGCGGCATCAGGTCCATCATGTTGGCGGCCTGCTTGGCATAGGCGATGGCCAGCGGCGCCTTGGACGCGATCTCCTGCGCGATCTGCATGGCCAGCGGCATCAGCTCCCCGGCCGGCACCACCTCGTCGAGCACGCCGCGGCGGTAGAGCTCGGCCGCGGGCACGCGCATGCCGGTGAAGAACATGCGGCGCGTGAACGACCGGCCGACCATGGTGCGCAGCATCGAGACGCCGCCGGCCAGCCCCACGTTGATCTCGGGCATGGCGAAGCTCGCGTCCTCGCTGGCCAGGAAGATGTCGCAGGCCGCCATGAGGCCGAAGCCGGCACCCAGCGCCGGCCCGTTGACGGCCGCGATCACCGGCTTGGCGCATTCGCGGATGGCGTTGCCCGTCTCGCGCGTCAGCCGGTTGTGGCCGAGGAAGTCGCCGGCCTTGTCGGGGTCGGGCCGGTCCTTGAGATCGGCGCCCGAGCAGAAGTACTTGCCGGTGCCGGTGAGGATCGCGACGCGGACGTCGCTGCGTTCGGAGATCTCGTCGAAGGCCTCGATCAGCTGGCGCCGCGTGTCGCGGGCGAGGGCGTTGACGGGCGGCCTGTCCAGGCGGACGACGGCGATGTATTCGGAGACTTCGAGGTGGACGCTCATCGTGCGCTCCCTGTGAGGTTGGATTGGAAAGCCGGGGCGGCGGCCTCGGCCTGCGGCCGGTGCAGCCGCGCGGTGTGCGCGAGCCGGTCGCCGTAGCGGAACTCCGAGGCGATCAGCCGTTGCGCCAGGCGGGTGGCCAGCACTTCCTCGCTCACGCCCATGCCGCCGTGCATCTGGATCGCCGCCTCCGCGCAGGCGCGGGCCGATTCCGCCAGCGACACCTTGGCCAGGCGCAGCGTGCGGCGCAGGTCGGCCGCCTTCTGCTCGTGCGCGTGGAAGCAGTGCACGACCAGGCCCTTGGCGCCGAGGTACTTCACGTACATGTCGGCCACGCGGTGGCGCAGCACCTGGAAGGTGGAGAGCGTCACGCCGAACTGGCGCCGCTCCTTCAGGTGGCCGATGGTCTGCTGGAGCAGGGTGGCGAGCGCGGCCACGGTGTCGGTGGCGGTGAGCAGCAGCGCCGCGTCGGCCGCGGCCGCCAGCGCATCGCGCGCCGCGGCGCCACGGGCGATGCAGGC
This sequence comes from Variovorax sp. JS1663, assembly GCF_002157355.1. Taxonomy (GTDB): domain Bacteria; phylum Pseudomonadota; class Gammaproteobacteria; order Burkholderiales; family Burkholderiaceae_C; genus Variovorax. The sequence goes on from NZ_LYMK01000023.1 coordinate 27,589, forward strand.
ACCCGCGGGCACCGCCAGCCGCGCGAGCCGGAAGTCCGCGCCGCGGCGGCCTTCCATGGTGCGGTAGCGCGCGGCGGGCGCGCCGATGCGTTCGGCATCGACGAGGAAGAGGCCGGTCTCGCCCTCCACCTCGGCCGGCACCAGCCAGTGCGAGGCGGGCAGCGAGAGGTCCACGCCCTGCACCGTCCCGTTCAGCTCGAAGCCGATGTCGAGGTGGCGCGCCTGCACCACCGTGTCGTCGGGCATGGAAGACAGGGCCGTCAGCGGCGCGATCTGCGCGCTGCCGTCGGCCACGGCTTCCAGCCAGCGCGTGGCCGTCTCGGGCGCGGCGGCCTGCAGCAGCAGGGGCACGATCGCGCAGCTTTCCACCACCGGCAGCTGCAGGCCCTGGCCGGCGAGGCCCTCGACGATCGAGGCCAGGTCGGCCAGCGTGCCGCCGACGCCGCCGGCTTCTTCCGCCACCAGGGTGGCGGTCCAGCCCAGTTCGCGCACCGGGTCGCCCGGCAGTTCGGCCGCGGCGGCATGGTCCTGCGCGTAGCGGCTGGCCGCATCGAGCAGCATGCCGGGGAAGAGGGAAGGAAAAGAGGACATGGTTTTCATCTACTCCACTGCGCTTCGCGCGGCCTGCGACGCATGAAGCTTTCACGGACATTCGGGGAACACCGCGGAGCCGGCTTTGCCGGGCCGCTGGTGTTGCCCCCGGAGAGGGGGGTGGCGGACCACACGAAGTGGGGGAGCCTGGGGGAGAGCTTCATTCAGGCTCCCAGCAGTTCGTTGGCGATCACGTTGCGCTGGACTTCGGAGGTGCCGCCGGCGATGGTGCGGGCACGGGTGAACATGTAGTTCTGGATCCAGGTCGCGGCCGGCAGGTCGTCGCCGGCCTCGGCGAGGAAGCGGTGGGCGGCATCGGGGCCGACCGCGTCGAGGGCGATGGTGGTCAGGCGCTGCGCGACGTCGGCGCAGGTCATCTTGATGGCCGAGGGCTGCACGCCCAGCGGGCGCTGGTGGATCAGGTCGTCCGTCGCCTGGGCCATCATCACGCGCGCGCCTTTCACGTCGGCCTCGCACAGCAGCAGCTTGTGGTGCAGGCCGCTGAAGTCGCGCCGGCCGGCGGCGGCCTTGGCCGCCTCGTCGACCAGGCGCGCGACCTGCCGGCGCACCAGTTCCAGCCGGGCCACGTTGGCCGGCGGCAGGCGCTCGCGTTCCAGCAGGTACTTGGCGCAGGTCCAGCCCTTGCCCACCTCGCCGACCAGGTTGTCGGCGCGCACGCGCACCTCGTCGAAGAACACCTCGTTCAGGTGGTGCCAGCCGTCGATGGTCCGGATGGGCCGCACCGTGATGCCGGGCGTGTCCATGGGCACCAGGATGAGCGAGATGCCGTCCTGCTTCTTCGCCTCGCGCGAGGTGCGAACGAGCATGTAGATCATGCTGGCCTCGTGGGCATGCGAGGTCCAGATCTTCTGGCCGTTGATGATCCACGCGTCGCCCTCGAGGCGCGCGCTGGTGGAGAGCGAGGCCAGGTCCGAGCCCGAGCCCGGCTCGGAATAGCCCTGGCACCACCAGTCGGAGCCGTCCAGGATGCGCGGCAGGAAGCGCGCCTTCTGCTCCGGCGTGCCGAAGCGGATGATGACCGGGCCGATGTGGCCCAGGCCGTGGTGGTACAGCGGCGGGCAGTCGTTCTCGGCCATCACCTCCTCGAAGATCAGCCGTTGGCGGATGTCCCAGCCCGTGCCGCCGGCCTCGGTGGGCCAGCTCGGGGCGCCCCAACCCTTGGCGTTGAGGATCTGCTGCCAGGCCTGGTATTCGCGCTTGGTGACCTTCTGGCCCGCCGCCACCACGGCGCGGATCTCGGAAGGGCAGGACTGGCGGGCGAACTCTTCCAGTTCGCGCCGGAAGCCGGCGTAGTCGATGGACATCGTGTCTCCTCGTGTTGGATGGCGACGCGCTCTGGGGCTTTCAGCCGCGGCGCAGTTGCGTGATCAGCTCGTCGAGCGCGGCCGCTGCGGCGTCGGCGTCGCGCCGGCGCAGGCTCTGCGCGATGTTGCGGCGCAGCGGATAAAGATCGGGGCGCGCGCGCACTGGCAGCACGTGCGTCATGCGCTCGCGCAGCACGCTGGTCATGGTCTGCGCCATCAGGTTGAGCGCGGGGTTGTGGCCCGCGGCCGCGATGGCGCGGAAGAAGCGGCTGGCCGACTCGATGCGGTGGTCGCGCGGCGCGTCCTCGGGGTGCGCCTCGATCGCATCCACCGCGGCTTCGACCTCGGCCAGCTCGGCATCGTCGCCGCGCTCGCAGGCCAGGCGCAGCAGGGTGCCGTAGAGCGTGCGGTAGGCCTCGTCGACGTCGGCGTCGCCCAGCTGGCCCTGCACCACCAGCTTGCGCAGCGATTCGGCCAGCATCATGTAGGCGCCCTTGTAGAACACCAGCGCCTGGTCGGCCGCGCCCGCGCCCATGTGGCGGACCTCGCCGATGAAGACCGTGTGGTCGCCCGCCTCGTGGCGCGCGAACACGCTGCATTCGAAGCTGGCGAGGCATTCGTCGATGAGCGGCATGTCCAAAAGGCCCGGGTGCCAGTCGATGCCCTCGAACTTGTCCTCGATCCGGCTGGAGGCGAAACGGCCGGACAGCGCGTCCTGCCGGTCCGACAGGATGTTGATCGCGAAGCGGTCCGCCTGCTGGAAGGTATCGAGCAGCCGGCTCGCATGGCGCAGGCTGAACAGCACGAGCGGCGGCTCGAGCGACACCGAGCTGAAGGAGTTGCAGGTCAGGCCGGCCGGCTTGCCGTCGGGCGTGCGCGTCGTGATGACGGCCACGCCGGTCGGGAAACACCCCAGCAGCTGCCGGAACAGCGCGGGTTCGACGGCGGGGACGGTGCGATCGGCGACTTCGGCCATGGCGCTTCCTTGTGCGTTCTGCTGCGGCGGCGGCGCGGCTCAAGCCACGGCGAGCTCGCGCTCGGCGGTGCTGGGGTGCGGCGGATCGTTGGCGATCTCCTGCTGCACGGTGGGGATGATCACCTTGGCCCAGGTCTCGAGCTGGCGCAGCATGGTCGGATGGTCGAAGTCGCCCATCTGCGTCTGGAAGCAGTAGTGCACCGGCTTCAGCGCGCGGATCTCCTTGACCACGCGCTCGATCACGGTGTCGATGCTGCCCACCGGCAGCAGGGCCCGCATCTCGTCGAGCGTGGGCTCGCCTTCGACGATGCCCTCTTCGACCTGGTAGTCGTCGGCGATCTGCGCGGTGCGGCGCTTCAGGCTCAGTGCCACGCGCCGCTGGTAGCGGGCGCAGTCGAGGTAGGCCTCGACCTCGGCCTTGTCGTTGCTGGCGTAGGCCGCGCGCAGCAGGCCCACCGGCACGCCGGCCGGGTCCTTGCCCTCGGCCTTCGCCACCTTGTCGATCAGGGCGCGGTGGGCATGCATCTTCTCCACGCCGCCGTCGCCGCCCGAGACGAACACGTGGTGGCCGGACCGGACCGCGCGCGACACGAAGGCCGGGTCCACGCTGGTGATCCACATCGGCGGCATGGGCTGCTGCACGGCGCGCTGGCTGATGGCGCTCATCGGCTGCTGGTAGAACTCGCCCTGGTAGCTGAACTTGGGCTGGCGCAGGCCCAGCTCCAGCATGTCCAGCATCTCGAAGGTGCGGCCCTTGGCGCTTTCGAGCGAGACACCGAAGCGCTCGAACTCGAAGTGCTGGTAGCCGGAGCCGATGCCCAGGTTGAGGCGGCCGTTGGACAGCTGGTCGACCATGGCCACGTCCGCGATCAGGCGAGCCGGGGTGTACAGCGGGGCGACGACAATGCCGGTACCCAACCGGATCCTGCGGGTGGCCGCGGCGCAATGCGCGATCATGGTCAGCGGCGACGAGCACATGCCGTAGTTGCTGAAGTGATGCTCCGCGTACCAGGCCGCGCCGAAGCCCAGCTCGTCCGCCAGGCGCGTCTGCTCGACGGCGTCCCGCAGGATCTGGTGGGAGGTCTTATGCTTGTTTCGCTGCTGCATCAGAATGAAGATTCCGAAATCCATGGCCGCTGCTCCTGTCGATGTGGTGTTGGCTGGGGTGAATCGTAGGAACGGCGACCGGCCGTGGCTCACCAACGTGCGCACAGCTTCTTTGCGTCTTTCGAAATGAAGGCCCTCGACTCGCTGCGCATCTTCGTCACCACCCAGCGCAAGGGCAGCCTCTCGGCCGCGGCGCGCAGCCTCAGCCTGTCGCCCGCCACCATCTCGCGGCGCATCAGCGCGCTGGAGGAGGAGCTGGGCGTCCAGCTGGTGGACCGCACCAGCCGCAACCTGAAGATGACGGAGGCGGGCCAGGCCTTCCTTTCGCGCGCCGAGGTCGTGCTGGAGTCGATGGCCGAGGCCGAGCAGGCCGCGCGCAATGCGCGCCAGCGGCCGGAGGGACGCCTGCGGGTTCATTCGCGCACCCACATCGGCCTGCGCGTGGTGGCGCCGCTGCTGCCGCGCTTCGCCCAGCGCTATCCGGACATCCAGGTGGAGATCGAGCTGTCGGAGCACCCCGTCAACCTGGTGGAGCACGACTTCGACGTCGACATCCGCACCGGTGAATCGAACGATTCGGGCTTCGTCATCAAGCGACTGCTGTCCAGCGACGAGGTGCTGGTGGCCAGCCCCTCCTTCCTGAAGGTCTATGCGCGCATCAAGCACCCGACCGACCTGCCGCAGGTGCGCTGCCTCACCTACCGGCGCGAGCAGGAGGCCACCAGCTGGAAGTACATCGACGAATCGGGCGAGCAGCAGGAGCTTGCCATCCGCGGCGTGCTCAGCGCCAACAACGGCGAACTGCTGCGGCTGGCCGCGCTCGGCGGCATGGGCGTGGCGCTGCTCTCGGAGGCGACGGTGCGCGACGACCTGCAGCGCGGCGCGCTGGTGCGGCTGCTGCCGCAATACCGCTTTGCGGTGCGCGCCTACTCGAACGGCATCTTTGCCGTGTTCCGCCAGAGCCGCACGCTCCCGATGAAGGTGCGCGCTTTCGTCGACTTCGTGGCCGAGGCCCTGAAGGACGAAGAGCTTCGCGCGGGCCCTTCTTCCTAGAGGCAGGCGAAGCAGTGCGGCACCCGCCCCGAGGCGGGAAGCCCCTCGACGAGGAACAGTCCGCCGTCGTGCGGCGCGTGGCCTTCGAGGCGGGCGCTGCGGGAGATCGAGGTCAGGTACAGCGCGTCCAGCCGCGGGCCGCCGAAGCACAGGCTGGTCGGATAGGTAGCGGGCACTTCCACCAGGCGCTCCAGCGATCCGTCGGGCGCGAAGCGCGCCAGTCGTCCGGCGCGGGTGAGCACGGTCCAGAAGAAGCCCTGCGCATCGACCGTGGCGCCGTCCGGGCCGGAGTCGAAGCGCCGGGTGTCCACGAACAGGCGCTTGTTGGCCAGGGGCCCGCGCGGGTCGTAGTCGTAGGCCCAGATCGTGCGCTCCAGGCTGTCGGCCAGGTACAGCGTGCGGCCGTCGGGGCTGAAGCAGGGCCCGTTGGCGAAGCCGATGTCGTCGGCCAACTGCTCCACCCGCCCGTCGGGGCGCAGCCGGTACAGGCCGCCCAGGATGCGCTCGCCGGGCCGGCGCTCCATGTGCATGGTGCCGGCGAGGAAGTTGCCCGCCGGGTCGCATTTGCCGTCGTTGAAGCGCACGCGCGGGTGGTCCACGGGGATGGTGGCCAGGATCTCCAGCGCCCGGGAAGCGAAGTCGTAGCGCGCGAAGCTGTTGCGCAGCGCGACCACGACGGCCGCGCTGCGGCAGGGCGCGATGGCGCCCACCGGCGCGGGCAGGCCGTGGCGCTCCAGCGCGCCGGTCTCCGGCCACAGGCGCCAGAGCGTGCCGGCCAGCGCGTCGATCCAGTTCAGGGCCTGCGCGTCGGCGTCCCAGCAAGGGCTTTCGCCCAGCTGGTCCCTGGTTTCGCCGATCCTGCGGATTGCCACCTGCATGGCCGCAGTGTCGGCGGGCGCGCGGGTGCCGCCGCGCCGCGGCCTGCAAAGCAGCTTTTCAATCCCTGCAGTCCCGGCGCGGCGGGCCCCCTCTAGACTGATTTCGCGCGTCCGCTTCCGGACCGGAACAAGGAGACAACGTGAGCTACCGCAACATCATCGGCGGCCTGGTGCTGGGCGCGTTCGCCCTCGGCTCGGCCGTCGCACAGCAGGTCACCCGCATCGTCGTGCCCTTCGCCGCCGGCGGCGGCACCGACCAGTACTGCCGCATCCTGGCCCAGGAGCTGAACAAGCACGGGATGAACGTCATCATCGAGAACAAGCCCGGCGCCAGCGGCATCCTCGCGGCCGACTACGTGGCGCGCGCCAAGCCCGACGGGCAGACGGTGCTGGTCTCCTCGCTCGGCACGCTGGCGAACAACAGCGTGCTCTACGAGAAGCTGCCCTACGACCCGGTGAAGGGCTTCGCCTCCGTCACGCAGATCGCCTACCAGCCCGCCATCGTGGTCGGTCGCACCGACCTGCCCTACAAGAACATCCAGGAGATGGTCGCCTGGGCCAAGGCGAACCCCGGCAAGATCAACCGCGGTTCGCCCGGCGCGGCGATCCTCACCAACCTGGCCCCGATGAGCTTCGAGAAGTCGCAGGGCTTCAGCACCACCCACATTCCGTTCAACGGCGATGCGCCCGCGCTGCAGGCCCTGCTGGGCAGCCAGATCGACATCCATGGCACCTCGATCACCGGCGCGCTGCCCTACATCAAGGCCGGCAAGCTGCGCGTGCTGGGCGTCATGGACGGCAAGCGCCTGCCGCAGGTGCCCGAGGCGCCGACCTTCAAGGAGCAGGGCTTCGACATGGAAGCCACGCTGTGGTATTCGCTCTCGGTGCCCGCCGGCACGCCGCGGCCCGCAATCGAGAAGCTCAACAAGGCAGTGAACCAGGTGATCGCCGATCCCGACTTCGTGGCCCGCGCCCGCGCGATCGGCATGGAGCCGCGCGGCGGCCAGCCGGAGGACCTGGACCGCTTCATCAAGACCGAATCAGAGCGCTGGCTCCCGGTGCTCCAGAGCCTGAACCTGCCGAAGCAGGCGCATTGAACGCAGGACGCCGATGACCTCCCTGTCCCAGCCGCTCGCCGGCATTCGCGTCCTGGACCTTTCCCGCGTCATGGCCGGGCCGCTGTGCGCCATGGCGCTGGCCGACCTCGGCGCCGACGTCATCAAGGTGGAGCACCCCGAGCGGGGCGACGACACGCGCGACTGGGGCCAGCGCATCGGCAAGACCAACACCTCCTACTTCAACAGCTGCAACCGCAACAAGCGCTCGATCTGCGTCGATCTGCAGGACCCGGAAGGCCGCGACCTCGTGCGCGAGCTGGCCGCGCGCTGCGACGTCGTGATCCAGAACTTCAAGTACGGCGGCGCTCAGAAGATGGGCCTGGGCTACGAGGATCTGCGGAAGGTCCATCCCGGCATCGTCTACTGCTCGATCTCGGGCTACTCCGTGCTCGGGCCGGAGAAGTCGCGTCCCGGCTATGACCTCGTCATCCAGGGCGAGACCGGGCTGATGGCCATGAACGGCGAGGAAGGCCAGGGCCCGTTGAAGTTCGGCGTGGCGGCCGTCGACATGTTCACCGGCATGTATGCCGCGCAGGCCATCCTCGCGGTGCTGTACCAGCGCACCCGCACCGGCGAGGGGCGCCACATCCAGATGTCGCTGTACGACAGCGGCATGATGATCACCTCCTACTACGGCCTCACCGCCTGGCTGAACAAGCGCGACCCCGCCAAGTTCGGCAACTCGCATCCGTCGATCGTGCCTTACGGCGTGTTCGACGCCGCGGACGGACCGGTCGTGATCGCGGTGGGCAACAACGGCCAGTTCAGGAAGTTCTGCGAGGAAGTCATCTTCTGCCCCGGGTTGCCCCGCGACCCGCGCTTCGAGAAGAACACCGAACGCGCGAAGAACCGCGCCGAGCTCCTGCCCATCCTGCTGGCCGAGATCCGGCGGCATGCGAGGGCGGATCTTCTCGCGCGCATGAACGGCGCGGGCATCCCGTGCGGCGAGGTGCTGGGCCTGTACGACGCCCTGCAGTCCGAGCGGACACGGCAGGCGCAGGTGTGGCATGCCTTCGAGGATGCGGAGGCGGGGCCACAGGGCGTCCATGCGCCGCCCTACGTCATTGACGGCGAACGGGCCGATGTGCGCCGCCATCCGCCGCATCTGGGCGAACACACCACGGAAGTGCTGTGCGAGCTGCTGGACCTGCCGCGCGCGCAACTCGAGGCGCTCGGCAGGAAGAGCGTCATCCGCTAGACGAACCGGCCGTTCGGGGCACCCGCGGAACCGGCCTTGCCGGGCAGCAGGTTGCGCCCACGGCGAGGGGCGTCACTGGGCCTGCTTGGGCAGGTCCAGGCGCTGCAGCAGCGGGACCCAGCGCTCGGTTTCCGACCGCACGTAGCGGGCCGCGGCGCTCTAGCCATGCCACTTCGACGCATGGATGACGCTGCACATGTCGACCCGGCGGAAATGGGGGTCCTTGTGCGCCAGGACGTCGTCGTTGAAGGTCCCGAAGGTGCTGTCGGGGCGGTGCTTCATGCCCTGGTAGAAGGCGTCGATGATGCCGTGCTTGAAGTCGGCTTCGCGGGGAAAGGCGGCGACGACGGCCTCGCGCTGCGCGTCGGTGAACTGGTCGTAGCCGCGGCCGGCCACATCCATGCCGGCCCCCGCCTGCACCAGTGCGATCTCCGGCCGCATGAACTGCGGGATGCCGGGTGTCGTGTGGAGCGCGACGGCGTTCCAGACCGTCTCGATGTCTTTCTCGGAGATGCCGTGCCCCCGAAGAAAATCGCGCGCGGCATTCGCACCGTCCACCTCGAAGCGCAGCTGGCTGTGTTCGTAGCGCGCGGTGAGACCGACGTCGTGGAACATCGAAGCCACATAGAGCAGCTCGGGGTCGAATGCCAGGCCCGTCCGGTGCCCGGTCAGGGCGCCCCAGCAATAGACCCGCGCCGAGTGGTGGAAGAGCAGATCGCTCTCGGTGTCGCGAATGAGCTGGGTCAGCACGCGCGCGAGTCGGCTGTCGGGGATACGCACCCCTGATATGTCCTTGAGCATCATGGTTTTCTCCAACGGCCGGCTCAGGCCGGAAAGCCCAGGAGCCGCGCAAAGTCGTGCATGCGCTCCCTGGGCATGCTGGCCTGGTTCACCGGGGCCTCGAAGTCGCCGTAGCCCATCGACATGCCGAAGGCGGTGATCTCCTCCGGCGGCATCTGCAGATGGGCTGCGATCTGCGCATGGAACGGCGCGAAGGCGACCTGCGGGCAGGTGTCGATGCCACGCGCCTTGGCGGCGATCATCACGTTCTGCGCGAACAGGCCGAGGTCGATCCAGCTGTGCGGCCTCAACCGGCGGTCGATGCTGAAGATGAGCCCCACCGGGGCGCCGAAGAACGAATAGTTGCGTTCGGTCTGCCGCGTGCGCGCCTCGGTGTCGCCGCGATCGATCCCCAGGGAGCCGTAGTACCTGCCCCCGAAGTCGAGCAGCCGCGCACGGAACACGTCCGGCAAGGGTTCGGGGAAGTGGGTCGGCGCCGGCGCGGTCCCGGCGCGGGACGCGGCGACCAGGGCCTCGGTCAGTTCATCCTTCACCCCGCCGCTGACCACGTACACCCGCCAGGGCTGGATGTTGGCGCCGCTCGGCGCGGCCGCTGCGTCCTTCAGGATCTCTTCCACGATCTCGCGACGCAGGGGCTGTGGCTTGAACGCGCGAACGGCCCGGCGCGAACGAACGACCGAGGACACGCAGTGCGCGATGGCCTCCTGGGACCATTCGGTGGGTGTCTGGGTTTCGGCAATCATGGTCCGGGTCTTCTGCGGAAGTGTCGGACGCGATGATGGACGAAGGCCGATCCGGATGGAATGGATGTCTCTGCAAGGGCGTCATGCAGATCATTCAACTCCCGACGTGCGGCATGCGCCGCACTGCCTCAGTCCACCACGATGCGCCGATCGCGGATCAGGCCCGAGAGCAGCGCGCTCTCCTGCGCGATCGTCTTGCGGAACGCCGCCGCGTCCTGCACCACCGCATCGGCGCCCAGGTCCGCGAAGCGCTGCTTCACGTCCGGCATCGCCATCGCCTTCGCGATCTCGCCGCCGATGCGCGTGACGATCTCCTTCGGCGTGCCGGCCGGCGCGAACACGCCGAACCAGTTGCCCAGCTCCACGCCGGGGATGCCCAGCTCCGTCAGCGTCGGCGCGTCCGGGAAGAAGGGCGAGCGCTTCGCGCCGGTCACCGCCAGCAGCTTGGCGCGGCCTTCGCGGATGTGCTGGAAGCCGGTGGCCGGGTCGAAGTAGTAGTCGATCTGCCCGGCCAGGACGTCCTGCAGCGCGGGCGCGGCGCCGCGGTAGGGCACGTGCACCGCGTCGATGCCGGCCTGCTGCTTGAAGAGCTCGCCCACCAGGTGCATCTGCGTGCCGGGGCCGCCCGAGCCGTAGCTGAGCTTGCCGGGGCTGGCCTTGGCCATCTGCACCAGGTCCTTGGCGGTCCTGGCGGGCAGGTCCTTCTTCGCGACCAGGTAGAGCTGCGCGTGGCCCAGGCTGACCACCGGCTGCAGGTCCTTCTCGGGGTTGAGCGCGGGCTTGAAGAGATGCGGGTTCGCGGTCTGCACCGAGATCGGCGCGACCATCAGCGTGTAGCCGTCGGCGGGGGCCTTGATGACTTCGCTCACCCCGAGGTTGCCGCTCGCGCCGGGCTTGTTGTCGACGATCACCGCCTGCCCCAGGGCCTTCTGCAGCGGCGCCGAGACCACGCGGGCCATCACGTCGGTGGTGCCGCCGGCCGGGAAGCCGACGACGAGGCGGATCGGCTTGGTCGGCCAGTTGGATGGCTGCTGGGCGATGGCGGCGGGGCCGATCGCGCCGAGCAGGCAGGCGGCCGCGGCGGCCTTGGCGATGTTGCGGCGCGTGAGGGCGCGGGTGGTCGAAGTCTTCATGGTCTGTCTCCGGTTGTCGTGATCGTGAATCGAATGAGGGGGAGCGCCGCTCAGGCCTGCATGTGCTTCGGCACGCTCCGCAGCCCGACGGCGCGCAGCAGGCGCGTCTCTTGCGCCACGATCAGGTGCTCCGATGCGGCGAGGTACCGCGCGAAGTCCGGGTGCGCGTCGCGCGCGCGGCAGCGCTCTTCGTAGTCGGCCAGGCTCTGGTAGGCCCACAGGTGCACGAACTGGTTGAGCGGCCCGACCTGGCTGGTGTGGAAGCCGAGCGGATGCCCCAGCGTCTGCAGCAGGATCGGCATCGCCATGCGGTCGAAGACCTCGATGAACTCGTTCATCCTGCGCAGCCGGATCGTGTAGATGCGGTGGTCGACGAGGGGCCTAGGCGGCATGGCGCACCTCCTGCGTGGCCGGCTTCTCGACGGCACCGGCGATGAAGCGCCCGGTGATGTAGCCGAAGGTCATGTTGGGCCCCAGCGTGATGCCGGCGCCGGGGTAGTTGCCGCCCATGATGCTGGCGCGGTCGTTGCCCACGGCGTAGAGGCCGGCCACGACGCTGCCGTCGTCGCGCAGCACCTGCCCGACCGCGTCGGTGCGCAGGCCGTCGAAGGTGCCCAGGTCGCCCATCACCACCTTGACCGCGTAGTACGGGCCCTGGCCGATGGGCGCGACGCAGGGGTTGGGCCGGTTGTCGGGGTCGGCGAGGTAGCGGTTGAACGATGTCGTGCCGCGGCCGAACTGCGCATCCACGCCCTGCGCGGCGCCCACGTTGTACGCGCGCACGGTGGCCTCGAGCGCATCGGCATCGATGCCGGCCGCACGGGCCAGCTCGGCCAGGGTGCGGCCCTTGAAGAGATAGCCTTTGCGGATCAACCCGCCCAGCGGCATCGGCGCGGGCTTGGCATAGCCCAGGCCGTACTTGCCGATGGTGGCCTGGTCGCACACCAGCCACATCGCGGTCTCGCGCTGGCCGCGGCAGGCTTCGATCATCGCGGCGCCCACGTCGTGGTACGAGTTCGACTCGTTGGTGAAGCGCCGGCCGTTCTTCAGCACGCCGATGATGCCGGGCTTGTAGCGGTCCAGCAGGTGCGGAAACACGCCGAAGCGGCCGTTGCGGAGCGGCACGCGCGAGACCGGCATCCAGGCCGCCGCGCCCTCGCCCGGAAAGCGGATGTCCACCTTGCCGCCGATGCGCTCGGCGAGCTTCAGGCCATCGCCGGTGTTGCCGGTGGGCACGGGCGAGAGGTGCTCGCCGCCGCGCCGCAGGTGCGGGTAGGTCTTGGCGATGCGTTCCACGTCGTGCGGGTAGCCGCCGCAGGCCAGCACCACGCCGCGCCGTGCGGCGATGCGCATGTCGTGCGTCTTGCCGCGCACGAGTGCGCCCGCGACCTTGCCGCCGCGCAGCAGCAGTTCGCGCGCCGCGGCCTCGGTGTGGATCGGGATGCCCAGGTCGAAGCAGCTCTTCGCCAGCCGCGCCGCGAGCGCGTTGCCGCTGGTGACCTGCACGCCGCGGCGGTACAGCAGCAGGTCCTTGAAGTGGCTGGCGAGGCGCCGCGCCACGTAGGCGGCCGATGCGATCGACTTCGTCGCGTTGAAGAAGTGCTTCAGGTCGGCGTTCGAGGAGTTGAACATCATGCCGACGAAGGTGATGGTCGAAAGCGGCGGGCGCAGCCGGCGGATCTCGGCGCCGAGGCCGCGCGCGTTGTAGGGCGCGGCGAGGATGGAGCGGCCGATGTCCACGCCGCCCGCGGCGTCGGGGTGGTAGTCGGGGTACATCGTCGGCACGAACTGCACCTCGGTCTCGCGCTCGAACCATTCCACCATCTCCGGTGCATGGGCGAGGAAGGCGCCAACCGCGGCCTCGTCGAAAAAGGGGCCGGTCTGGCCGCGCATGTAGGTCATCGCGGCCTCGCGCGAGTCCTGCGCGTTGTTCGCGCGGCCGTGCGCATTGCCGGGAATCCACAGCACGCCGCCGGAGTAGGCGGTGGTGCCGCCGAAGAAGGGCTCCTTCTCGACCACGACCACGTCGAGGCCGTGCTTCTTCGCGACGATGGCGGTCGAGAGGCCGCCGGAGCCGGAGCCGACGACCAGCAGGTCGCAGGTGATGTCGCGGGGCGCGGATGTGTTCTGCGTCATGGTGTGTCTCCTGGGTGTGCGTGGATCAGGCGGCCGCCTTCACGCCGTCGTTGAAGCCGGGCCGCGGCACCATGTCCATCAACATGCAGCCCAGGCCGCCGTCGACCAGCAGCTCGGCGCCGTTGAGGTAGGCCGAGCGCTCGCTGGCCAGGAACAACGCCGGGTTCGCGATGTCGACCGGCTCGCCCACGCGGCCGCTTGCGGTGACCGCGGCGCGCCGGGCCTCGAAGCCCGGTTCCTCGTAGAAGGCGGCCGAGAGCGCGGTGCGGATCATCCCGGGGCAGATCGCATTGCTGCGCACGCCGCGCGGCCCCCATTCGGCCGCGAGCTGCCGCGACAGCAGCAGCACCGCTGCCTTGCTCGGGCTGTAGGCGCCGCTCTTCGTCTGCGGATGCAGCGCCGAGACCGAGGCCACGTGGACGATGCTGCCGCGGCCCTGCGCGAGCATGTCGCGGCCGAATTCGCGCGAGCACAGCAGGTAGCCGGTGAGGTTGACCGCGAGCGCCGCGTTCCAGTCGGCCAGCGGCACCGATTCCAGGCTGCCGGGCTTGAGCATCCCCGCGTTGTTGACCAGCACCGACACGGGCCCGAGTTCCGCGCGAACCGTCGCGGCGGCGGCCTGCACCGCGGCTTCGTCGGCGATGTCGCATTCGATCGCGAACGCACGGCCCGCATCCCCGAGCCGCTGCGCCACGCGGCGTGCCGCTTCGATGTCGCGGTCGAGCAGCGCGACCTGCGCGCCGGCGTCCACCAGGCCTTCGGCCACTGCCGCGCCGATGCCGCTGCCCGCGCCGCTGACGACGCAGACGCGGCCTTCCAGGCCCAACCATCCCCTGTCGGGCGGCCCGGACGATTCGCTTGCGCGGGCCATGCTCGGTGCGCTGTTCATGCTGCCTTGTCTCCTGCTTTCGATTGCGTTCCAGTAGTGGGAAGCATCGGCGAGAGGGCCTTTTCCTTCAATCGACAAAGCCGGCGAAGGACCGGACAATTCGTGCATGGCCTTCCGCGCATCCACCGCCAAGCCCGCACGCAGATCGGTGCACAACGTCGCGCTCTATGGCGAGAGCGGCGAGCAGCCGGCCTGGGCGGATCTGGTGCACATCGAGCGCATCCCGGAGCGATCGAGCCTGTTCGACTGGGAGATCGACCTGCACTTCCACGACGCGCTGATCCAGGTGCTCTACGTCACCCAGGGCGGCGGCGAGGCCTTCATCGACGAGGTGCGCTGGTCCCTGGCGCCGCCCTGCCTCATCGTCGTGCCCGCGCGCTCGGTGCATGGCTTCAGCTTCCACAGCGATGTCGACGGCCCCGTCATCACCGCGGCGCAGAAGCCGCTCGAATCGCTGGCCGCCACCGCGGCGCCGGAGCTGCTGGCGCACATCCATCGCCCGGTGGTGCTGCGCGTCGATCCCGCGAGCCGGCATGCGCAGGCGCTGATGCCGCTGTTCGAGGCGATCGACCGCGAATCGCAGGTGCACACCGCGGGCCGCGTGGCGGCGGGCATGTCGCTGCTGGTCGCGCTCTTCGTGCAGGTCGCGCGCATCGGCGAGGTCGCGCTATCGGCCGCCGAGAGCGCACGCTCGCGCAGGGCGGCGCAGATCGAGCACTTCCGCGCGCTGCTCGACGCGCGTTTCCGGCTGCGCGAGCCGACGCAGCGCTATGCGGACGAACTCGGGATCACGCTGGGCCAGCTCACGCGGCTGTGCCGCGACGTGCTGGGCATGTCGACGCAGGACGCGGTCAACGCGCGCGTGGTGCACGAGGCGCAGCGCGAGCTGGTGTATTCGTCGCTGAGCATCAAGCAGGTCGCGGCCGAGCTGGGCTTCGAGGACGAGGCCTACTTCGGCCGCTTCTTCAAGAAGCACACGGGCCACCGGCCGACCGAGTTCCGCGAGATGGCGCGCAGGCAGCTCGCGGCGCGCTGAACCGCCAGGGCGCCTAGCTCACCGTGTCGTTGCGCAGGTACCAGACGAGCGCGTAGCCCGCATCCTGCAGCGTGGGGGTCTCCTTGGCCTTCATCTCGGAGCCGATCTCGGTGCGCTTGATCTCCGTCGTCACCGTCTTGTCCTTCGTGAGCATGCCGGTGATCGGGTCCTTGTATGTCGGGCCGAAGAGGGTCTTCTTGACCTCGACTTCCTTGTAGGTCTTCATCTCCTTCTGCATCGACGACGAGGAGATCACCGCGCTGGTCCTCCCGTCGGCGAGCCGGCCGCTGACCTTCTGCACGCCGCCGATGCCGGAGCCGGCGGTGTTTTCGCTCTGGTCGAAGCGCTTCTTCCAGCGCGTGGCCAGCAGGATGCGCAGGCACCAGAGGTTGTCGCAGCTGGACGGATCGTAGGCATTGCGCTCTAGGAACTCCGAGCTGATCAGCGCCTTGTTCAAGCTCTCCGGACAGGTGTAGACGGAGAGGCCGCCCTGGCACGCCACGGTCTTGAGCGAGATGGCGCGCTCCGCGTTCTCCGCCGTGTCGAACAGCGCCTGCCAGAGCCACAGCTGCTGCGCGCTGCCGCTCGGGATGACACCGCCGTTCTGGTCGTCCGGTGCCTTCGCGGACTGGTAGCCCATGCTCCTGTAGATCTCGAGCGGCTTGTTGAAGAGAAAGATGTCCCTGGCTGCGGCGGCCGCGATGATGGCGTACCACTGGAGGCGGTGGGTGTATTCGCCGTGGTAGGCCCCCGCGCCCACGTCCTTGAACTGGTAGCCGTGGCGCAGCAGCGGATTGAAGGCCAGGGCATCCAGGTCGCCCACCACCGTGGGCACGCCCTTGGGCAATGGAACCGACTTCATCTCGGGCGGCTTCGGCTCCCGAAACTTGTTGGGGGCCTCCTGGATCTTGGGCGTGACGCGCTGCAGCTTGCCGGCCTTGTCGCTGGTGGCAGCGGTGGAGAACAGCGTTCCCTCCTTGGCATCGGCGAAGAAGGTGCCCTGCTGGATCTTCTCGTGGTTGAAGCCCGATTCCGATTCGAACTTGCGAAGCGCGTTCGACAGCACCTTGTGCGCCTTCAGGTAGGCGTTGGCGGACGACACGGTGGGCGTCGCGAACTTGCTGGGCGTGGTGTAGGGCTTGGCCTCGGCGCCCGTGCGGGGCATGAGCGTGCCGGAGCGGATCTTGGCGCGGATCTCCCGCTCCAGCGGGATCAGGAAGCGCTCGACGCGCCGCGGGTCGGTGAGGAAGGCGCCGATCTCGGCATAGTCGAAGGCGAGCAGGCTGCGGTAGGGGATGCTCCTCAGCGCGTTGTTGCCGTCGATGGCCCTGTCCAGGTTCGGCCAGTAGTGATCGATGATGCCCCTCTGGAAATCGGCGACGGACATCCGCTGGGTCACGGGGAATGGCATGGAGGCCTCCTTCGCGTGGGGTCCGGTGCGATGGCGCCGGTCAGCCCCCGGGGTAGCCGCGGGCAACGACGATGCTAGGCAGTTCGCGTCGGCGCCGCGATCCGACGAAAGTGGTAGGTGATGGCGGCGCGGCGTGGCGTCCGACATTCCTCGTCATGGCGCTGACATTGCGGCTGCCTAGCCTTTGCGGCTCCCTTCGACGCGAAAAACCATGGACACCAACTCACGCCGCAAATTTCTCCGGAGCACCGGCATCGCCGCCGCCACCCTGGCCGCCTTCCCACCCAGCATCCGCCGCGCGCTGGCCATCCCCGCGCACCACGACACCGGCACCGTCAAGGACGTCAAGCACGTCGTGCTGCTGATGCAGGAGAACCGCTCCTTCGACAGCTACTTCGGCACCTTCAAGGGCGTGCGCGGCTTCGGCGACCGCTTCGCGATTCCCGTGCCGAACGGCAAGACCGTCTTCCACCAGACCTACACCAAGACCACGCCGCCGAGCACTTTCGTTCCCTACCATCTCGACGAGAGCAAGGGCAATGCGCAGCGCGCCGGCAGCACGCCGCACGCCTGGTCCGACTCGCAGGCGGCCTGGGACCACGGCCGCATGTACAAGTGGCCCGACGCGAAGAACCAGCTCGCGATGGGCTACTACGAGCAGAAGGAGGTGCCCTTCCAGCGCGCGCTGGCCGACGCCTTCACGCTGTGCGACCACTACCACTGCGGCATGCACACCGGCACCATCGCCAACCGCCTCTTCTACTGGAGCGGCACCAACGGCCCGAACGGCATCAGCCCGGTCGACGGCAGCCGCGTGCAGGTCGCGGCGCTGAACAACCAGTTCAACGGCGGCAACGACATCGGCCCCTCCACCCAGGGCTGGACGTGGACCACCTATGCCGATCGCCTGGAGAAGGCTGGCGTGAAGTGGAAGGTCTACCAGAGCCTGATCGACAACTTCGGCTGCAACGAGATGATGGGCTTCCGCCACTGGCGCACCGCCGTCGAGCAGATGCCGCCGGCGCGCCGTCCGGTCTTCGTGCCGGCCACCGACATCACGCAGCCGGTGACCGCGGCCGGGCCCTTCTACGACCCGGTGGTCGACGACGCGCTCAGCCCGCTGGCCAAAGGCTTCCACAACACCATGCCCTACGGCTTCCTGGAGACCTTCCGCGAGGACATCCAGAACGGCAGGCTGCCCGCGGTGTCGTGGATCATCGCGCCCTCGGCCTACAGCGAGCACCCCGGGCCGTCGAGCCCGGCCAAGGGCGGCTGGTACGTGCAGCAGGTGCTGGACGCGCTCACCGCCAACCCCGAGGTCTGGAGCAAGACCGTGCTGCTGATCAACTTCGACGAGAACGACGGCTTCTTCGACCACCTGCCCTCGCCGTCGGCGCCCTCGCGCAACCCGGACGGCACGCTGGCCGGCGGCACCACGATGGCGGAGGCCGACGTGGCCGTCGAGTACCACGACTTCACGCCCGCGACCACGAGCCAGCCGGCGAAGGACGGCCGGCCCTACGGCCCCGGCCCGCGCGTGCCGCTGTGGGTGGTTTCGCCCTGGAGCCGCGGCGGCTGGGTCAACTCGCAGGTCTGCGACCACACCTCGACGCTGTTGTTCCTGGAGAAGGTCTTCGGCGTGGCCGAGCCGCAGATCGGCGCCTACCGCCGCGCGGTCTGCAGCGACCTC
This sequence comes from Variovorax sp. JS1663, assembly GCF_002157355.1. Classification (GTDB taxonomy): domain Bacteria; phylum Pseudomonadota; class Gammaproteobacteria; order Burkholderiales; family Burkholderiaceae_C; genus Variovorax. The sequence goes on from NZ_LYMK01000023.1 coordinate 45,674, forward strand.
ACCAGCGCCTTCAACTTCGAGCGGCCGAACGACGAGCGGCTGCCCACGTTGGCCGGCCGCAAGACCAAGGACGAGGCCGATGCGCTCACGGCGGCCCAGCAGGCGCTGCCGAAGATCGTGCCGCCGACCGACCTCCTGCTCCCGAAGCAGGCCACCGGCGTGCGCCCGTCGCGCGCCCTGCCCTACGAGCTGCATGCCAGCGCGCGCAGCGATGCGCTCAATGGCCGCATCCAGCTGCTGTTCGCCAACAGCGGCCACGCCGCCGCGGTGTTCCACGTCTACGACAAGCTGCACCTGGCGGACCGCCTGCCGCGCCGCTACATGGTCGAGCCCGGCAGGCAATTGAGCGGCGACTGGGCCGCGATGACCGACGACGCCGGCCTCTACGACCTGTGGGTGCTCGGCCCGAACGGCTTCCACCGCCACTTCAAGGGCGACCTGAACCGGCTGCGTGCCGGCGGCGCGGCACTGCCCGAGATCCGCGTGGGCTACGACCGGCGCAGCGGCGACATCCACCTGCTGCTGCGCAACGACGGCCGGCGCGATTGCCGCTTCACCGTGCAGCACAACAAGGTCTACCCGCGGCCCGATGGGCGTGGGGATGGCGGCGGTCATGGCCACGACGACCATGACGATCGCGATCGGCGCGATGGCCGTGATGGCCGCGACGACAGGTCCCGCGACCCGTGGAGCGTGCGCGTCAAGGGCGGCGGCGACAGCCGCATGCAATGGAATCTCGACGACAGCGGCAACTGGTACGACTTCGCCGTCACCTGCGATGCCGACCCCGCCTTCTATCGGCGCTTCGCAGGCCGCGTGGAAACCGGGCGGCACCTGGTGAGCGATCCGGCGATGGGGCTCGCAGACCGCTTCTGAAGGGCACGGGTGGCCGGCGCCCCGGCCACCGGCAGGTGGCGGTCGTCCACCCGAGGGGCGCTGGCCGCTCAGGCCGCCGGGAAGCGCCGCAGCATCATCCGCCCGAGGCTGGTGATCTCGGTCACCATCGCGGGCAGCTGCTCGTAGCCGTCCATCGTCCGCTGGGGCGGGGGAATGGTGGCCTTCACCAGCCCCGCGGCCACCAGGACGCGGACGCCGTCGACATGGCCGCCGCCGGCGATCATGGCGGGCAGCGGACGGGAGGCGATTTCGCGGAGCACGAGCATGGACACCCGGCGACTGTATTCGGCGGCGGGGGTTTTCCCGGCCAGCCGGGTGCGCGATGCGTGACTTCCTTGGGCATTGGCCCACATTGTTGAGGTACGGCTTCAACTGCCGCGCAGGCGGAATGCCGTCACCGGCCGCGCGAAGCCCTTGAGCACCAGGTCGCCGGCCGGCTCGGCCTCGGCGATGCAATCGATCAGGCCCCAGACGCGCTGCGACACCAGGATCTCGCCGCCGGCCGCCTCCCCGCACAGCCGGGCCGCGAGGTTGGTGACGGTGCCGATCGCGGCGTAGTCGATGCGGCCCGGGAACCCGATGCCGCCGAGCGTGGCGAAGCCCTGCGCGATGCCGATGCCCAGCTGCAGCGCATGGCCGCGCCGTCGCCAGTGCTCCGCCAGCTGGGCCACGTCGCGCTGCATCGCCAGCGCCATGCGCGTGGCGCGCGGCGCCGGGTCGGGCACGGGCGTGGGGTCGTTGAAGAACACCATGATGCCGTCGCCGCTGAAGCGCTCGAGCGTGCCCTCGAACTCGAGGATGCGCCGGCCCATCGCCGCGTGGTAGTCGGCCAGCACGGCCATCACCTCCTCCGGGTCGGCGGTCTCGGTGAAGGCGGTGAAGCCGCGCAGGTCGAGGAACACGACGGTGATCTCGCAGCGGTGGCTCTTCAGCGGATCGACGGCCCCGCCGTTGACGATGGCCTCGGCCAGTTGCGGCGAGAAGAAGCGCCGCAGCCGGTTCATGCGCTCGAGCTCGCGCACGCCTTCGTCCACGCGCTGCGCGAGCGTCCAGTTCCACTCGGCCAGCTCGCTGCGCTGCCGCTGGACCTCGTCGTAGAGCTGCTTGATCCGCAGCAGCGACTTCACCCGCGCCAGCAGCTCGGCGTGCGCCACCGGCTTGCTCAGGAAGTCGTCGGCGCCGGCCTCGAGGCCCTTGGCACGTTCCTTGACCGGATCGAGCGCGGTGACCAGCACGACCGGCAGCATCGCGTGCGCGGGGTCGGCGCGGATCGCGGCGCAGACCTCGTAGCCGCTCATGCCGGGCATCATCACGTCGAGCAGCACCAGGTCGGGCGCTTCCGCGGTGAGCTTGCGCAGCGCTTCTTCGCCGGACGGCGCGGTCACGATGCGGTAGCCCCGCGTGCCCAGCAGGTCGGCGAGGAGCTTGATGTTCAGCGGCGTGTCGTCGACGATGAGGATGGTGGCAGCGGCGGTCATGGCGTGTGCGGCGGTGGGTCCTGGCTGTCGGTGCCATCGGTGCGGTCGCGTCCTTTGTGAAGGAAGCGCCGGACGGTCTCGCGGAATTGCCGGAGCTGGATTGGCTTGGTGATGAGCGCGTCGAAGCCCGAGTCCACGACCTTCAGCCGCTCGTCGGGCATCACCGAGGCGGACACGGCCAGCACGGGGGTCGCGTCCAGCGCCGGGTTGGCGCGGATCCCGCGCAGCACGGCGATGCCGTCCATGTCGGGCAGCTGGATGTCCAGCAGCACCAGGTCGGGCCGCGCCGCGGCCACCAGGCGCAGGCCTTCGCCTCCGGTGGTCGCCTCGAGCGTGACGTGGCCGTCGTGCTGCAGGATGTCGCGCACCAGCTTCATGTTCTTCTCGTTGTCCTCGACGATCAGGATGGTGGCCATGGCCTGGAACTCCTTCTCATTCGGTCATCCTGCCGGCGCTGACCAGGACGCCGTGCGGGATCGTGATGCCGTGCGCCATGTTCCTCCTGTTGCCGCCGCGGATCAATCCTGCGCGGCGGTCGCTGCCGGCGTGCGCCGCGGCAGAGTGAAAACGAACATCGACCCCTCTCCTGGTGCGCTTTCGACCCGCAGCGTGCCGCCGTGCAGCTCGACGAAGCGCCGGGCCAGCGGCAGCCCCAGGCCGGTGCCCTCGGCCTTGCGCAGGTAGTTGCCGGCGGCCTGGCGGAACTCCTCGAACACCAGCGCCTGCTGATCGAGCGGGATGCCTACGCCGGTGTCGATCACTGCGATCTCGACGGCCTCCTTGCCCAGGGCATGCGCGCGCAGGGTGACGCGCCCGCCGGCAGGCGTGAACTTGACCGCATTCGACAGCAGGTTGATCACCACCTGCTTGAGCTTGCGCGCATCGGCCACCCATTCTCCGAGCCGCAGATCGATGTCCTGCGCCAGCGTCAGCCCGTGCCGCAGCGCGCGCTCGCGCACCAGCGTGGTCGTGTTGTCGAGCAACAGCGGCAGGTCGAAGCTCGACAGGTCCAGCTCCATCCGCCCGGCCTCGATCTTCGACAGGTCGAGGATGTCGTTGATCAGGCTCAGCAGGTGATGCCCGGAAGTGTGGATGTCCTTCAGGTACTCCAGTTGCTTCTCGTTGACTTCGCCGAACATCTGCTCGGCCAGCACCTCGCTGAAGCCGATGATCGCGTTAAGCGGCGTGCGCAGCTCGTGCGACATGTTGGCCAGGAACTCCGACTTGTGCTGGTTGGCCAGCGCCAGCTGGCGGCCCTGCTCCTGGATCTCGGCGAACAGGCGCGCGTTCTGGATCGCGATCACGGCCTGGTCCGCGAAGGTCTTGAGCAGGGCGAGTTCCTTGTCGGCGAACGGGTGGGGCGGATCGCGCAGCACCATCACCGCGCCCACGCCGCGCTGGTCCCACAGCATCGGCGCGATGGCGATCGAGAAGTTGCCCGCGGCCTCGGCCACCTGCCGCACCGGCGCCGGTGCATCAGCGGCGCCGAGCACGTCGGCGTAGTGGACGACGCGGCGCTCGCGGATCGCCAGCCCGGTCGCGCTGCCCGCCAGCGGGCGCGGAAAGGCGCCGACCATGGCTCGCAGCAACGCCTCGCGGGCGCCCCGGAATCCGCCGTTGTGCAGCGTGCCACCCTCGTCCACCAGGGCGATGCCCATGCCGGTGGCGGCGAACAGGCGCTGGCAGCCGTCGAGGATCGCGTCGAAGGCCGGCTTCTCGTCGGCCACCGAGCTGCTGATGACCCGCAGTACCTCGGCGGTCGCGGTCTGCTGCGCGAGCGCCTCCTTGGTCTCGTTCATGAGCCGCAGGTTCTCGAGCGCGATCGCCGCCTGGCCGGCGAAGGTCTCCAGCAGGTCGATCTGGCGCTGCGGCGTCGGCCCGGGCTCGGTCCAGGCGACCACGATCACGCCGATCGGCGCACCGTCCTTGAGCAGCGGCGCGCCCAGCATGCGCCGCCAGCCGCCCGCCAGGGCCGTGTGCGGGTCGTAGCCCGGATCGGCGGACGCGTCGTCGATGGTGACCACCGTGCGCGCGGCGATCACGCGGCCGCTGAGCATGCGCGGGTCCGGCGGCCCGGGGTAGTAGCGCCCCGCGTCCTCGATGGCGCGCGGCGTCCAGTTGCGCTGGGCGATCCGGTGCAGCAGCCGGCCGTCGTAGCGCAACACCGAGGCGGTGCTGCTGTTGAGCAGCCGGATCGCGTTGTCGAGGATGGCCTCGAAGACGGGCTGCACGTCGTTCGGCGATTCGCTGATCACGCGCAGCACCCCGCTGATGGCGGTCTGGAAAGCGAGCGCCTCGCTCAGCTCGGCGGTGCGCTGCTCGACCTTGCCCTCCAGCTGCGCGTAGGACTCGCGCAGCTGCGCCGCCATGTGGTTGAACTGGTCGGCCAGCCCCTCGAGTTCGTCGCCGGTGCGGACCTCGATGCGCCGGTCCAGGTCGCCGGCGCCGATGCGCGCCGCCCCCGCCTGCAGCGCGCGAAGCGGGCGCACCAGCGCGCGTGCCAGGAAGAAGGTCGCCGCCATCGAGGCCAGCAGCGCCAGCACCAGCACCAGCGCCATCCGCTGGAGCGTTGCGTACAGCGGGGCGAAGGCTTCCGCGCGCGGGGATTCGACGAACACCGTCCAGCCGAGCGTGGGGATGCGTGTGTGCGTGGCCAGCATCCGCTCGCCGGACAGGTCGCGCGCGGCCTGCTGCGCCGCGTCGGAATTGGGGCGCAGCCGCGCCGCCACCTGCGGCAGCGTGCCCATGTCCGTCTTCTTCAGCACCAGGCTGATGTCGGGGTGGGCGATGAGCGTGCCGTTGGCGTCGACCACGTAGGCCAGGCCCTTGGCACCGACCTGGATGCGCGAGACCACCTCCCACACGAACTTCAGGTTGACCTCGGCCATGGTGACGCCGCCGCCCGGGCCGGCCGGACGCGCCAGCGCCATGTAGGGCTCGGTGCCGAGGCGGAAGTAGACCGGCCCGAACCACATCTTTCCCCCGATCGCGCTGCGAAAGCCCGGGTCGGCCGCGCGGTCGATGGCGCTGCCGACCTCGTTCATCGTCAGGCGGGAGACCCGCAACTGCTCGCGCCCCTCGCCGTCGATCCAGGCGACGTCGGTGATCGGCGGGACCTGGCGCAGCAGCTTCAGGTACTCGGTGTAGCGCGCGTCACGCAGATCGGTGCCCGGCGCTTCCGGGCGCGGCAGCGCGGTCCAGCCCAGCTGATGCTCGATGTTGAGCACGTACTGCTCGATCCGCGTCGCCGCGGCCTGTGCCTTCTCGGCCTGCAGCGCGATCACGTGCTCCTGGTTCTCGCGATACGAGAAGTAGATGACCACCGCCCCGCTGGCGACGAGCATGCCGCCGACCAGCGCGATGATCAGCAATGCGTACTTGGGGAAGAGGTGCCAGCGGCGTGCCATGCGATGGACGGCATTGTGGGCCGCCGCCGTGCCGACGCACAGGGGGTGCGGGTCCGGGAATCGCGCGTTGTGCCTCCTGGCTGTCGGTGTTACGGTAGTGGTCCCTCGCTCGCCGGGACAACGTCACCAAGGAGGTGATCCGTGGGAGATCCGCAGAATCCGCTGCAGCCGGGCGACCGTGCGCCGGCCTTCGCGCTGCCCGCGGTCAACCGCGAGGGCCAGCTCGGCCTGGGCGATCTGCGCGGCCGTCCTTTCCTGATCGGCTTCTTCCGCGGCCTGCACTGCCCCTTCTGCCGGCGCCAGGTGATGCAGCTCTCGGAGATGCAGCCCGCGCTGCGCGCCAAGGGCGTCGAGACCGTGGCGGTGATCAACACGCCGTTGGCCCGCGCCCGGCTGTACTTCGGCTACCGGCCGCTGCCGGTCGTCCTGCTGGCCGACCCGGATTGCCGCACGCACCGCGCCTTCGGCGTGCCGCGCGTCGGCTTCCTGCCCGAGGGCAGTGCCGAGCCGCCGGCGTGGCCGGCCCGCACGACCGTGGCGCGCTTCGAAGCCGCGCGCATCAATCCCGGCGGCGTGCTGCCGCAGCCCCTGCAGCCGATGGCGGCCAACCCGGTGCTCAACGCGCGGGACGGCTTCGCGCTGGACGAAGACGACGAAGCCATCTTCGCGGCGCACGGCACGCAGCTGGTCGGCCACTACCTCGTCGATGCGGCCGGCGTCATCGTGTGGACGCACATCGAGGCGCGCGAGGGGCCGGACAGGCTCTGCTACTTTCCCGACGCCGCGGAGATCATCACGGCGGCCGACGGCCTGCGGGGCTGATCCGCGGCGCGGCCCGGCCGGCCGCCTTCAGCCCGCGCGCGCGTCGAAGGCCTCGCGCGCCTGCGCCATGGCCAGGCCATGCGCCTCGGCCCAGCGGTCCACCGCCACGAAGGCCTCGCTCAGGCGCTGCCCGCTGGGGCTCAGCGCGTATTCCACGTGCGGCGGCTTGCCGCCCAGGTCCAGCACATCGGCGCGCTGCGCGCCCGCGGTCGTCGTCTTTGTCATGGTTACCGGAAGGTGCGTACTTGCGGGCCGGCGGCTCGCTCCCTATCTTCGCTGCTCCTCGATAACGGAGCAGGAAGCATGGGCTGGTTGTGGTTGTTCGCCGCGGGGGCCGTCGAGATCGTGATGGCCGTGGCGCTGAAGTAGCCGGCTGCTGCCGATCGCCATGATCGTGATCGGCACCATCGGGCTGCGGCTGCAGGAGGCCTGAGCCGGGGCCGGGCCGGGGATGGCGACACAATGACGGACCTCCCTTCCCGCCCATCCTCGATGCGATCCACCCGAGTCACGCAACTGCTCTGGCGCCTGCTGGCGGTCGTGTTCCTGGCGCTCGCGCTGCTCGGCGTCGTGCTGCCGCTGCTGCCGACGGTTCCCTTCCTCCTGCTGGCCGCGTGGTGCGGCGGGCGCGGGTGGCCGGCGCTCGAGGCGTGGCTGCTCGGGCATCCGATCTACGGTCCGCCCATACGCGAATGGCGGCGGGCCGGGGTGGTGTCGCGGCGGGCCAAGTGGGCGGCCAGCGTCGCCATGGCCATCAGCGCGGTCGCGATGCAGTTTGCGTCGCTGCCGATGGTGGCCCGGATCGCGGGCCCGCTGGTCATGCTGGCCACGTCGATCTGGCTCTGGCGCCGGCCGGAGCGCTAGCCGGCCGAGCTTCCCCGCCGAGGCCACCGCCTACATCCGGAGACGACATCCGGAGATTGGCGCGCGCCGCCTGGGGCCTAGATTGGCGCTCGCGCCAGGGGAGCTTCGCGGCCTTCATCACATCGGCTTTCAACGCCGGGCAGGGGCCGCCCATCGATCGTTCTTCTTCATGGCGACAGCCAGGGCCTCTCGCTGGACTACTACCGCTTCAAGCGCGACTACGGCACCGGCTTCGCCAACAGCTTCGCGGTCGGGCCCTTGGGCAACGTCACGGCGCTGGGCAACGTGAACCTGCAGACCAAGCTGGAGTTCGGCAAGGTGGCCTACAAGTGGTGGATCGGCTCGGGCAACACGGTGTTCGGCGTGGGTGCCGGCGTCGCCTATTACAAGGCCACGCTGGACACCAGCGCCTTCGCCGGCATCAACGGCGCCACCGCCACCTTCATCCAGCACGACAGCGACGATACCTTCGCCCCGCTGCTGGAGCTGGGCGTGCGCCATGCGATCACGCCGGACCTGCGCCTCTTCGCCGACCTCTCCGGCGTGCGCAAGGGCGGCAGCAAGCTGCACGGCCATATCTACAACGCGGCCCTCGGCGTCGAGTGGTTCCCGGTGCACAACGTCGGGCTGGTGTTGTCCTACGGCGCGACCGAGATCGACCTGCGGCATGACTTCGGCACCGGCGGCACCGCCACCGGGCAGCTCAAGGTCAAGCTGCACGGCCCCTCGGCCTTCGTCAAGGCCCGTTTCTAGCGGGCCTTGCTCGCCAGGCCTTCGAAAGCCTGCAGCAGCTGGGCGCCGGCCTCGGCGAGCGCGCCGTCGTTGCGCACCTCGATCGCATCCGCGGGCGCGCGGAACGCCAGCGCGCGCCGCACCCGGGCCTCCACCATCTCGGGCGTCTCGCGGCCGCGCGCCTGCAGGCGTTGGCGCAGGACCTCGATGCTGGCCGTCACATGCACGACCGTGAGATGCGGGAACCTCAGCAGGGCCTGCGGCAGGTAGGCGCGCGAGCCGTTGACCAGCACCCAACGGCCGCGATGCAGCGGCGCAATCTCGTCGTGGCGCACGCCGTAGCGCAGCCCGTTGGCCTGCCAGTCGAGCGCGAAGGCCTGGGCCTGGTGCAGCAGCGCGAAGGCCTGCTCGCTGACGCTGTGGTGCTGCTCATCGCCATGCCGCGCCGGCCGCGTGATGGTGCGGCGGGCGAGGTGCAGAGGCAGGTGCGGCGGCAGGTGTTCCCGCAGCCAGGCGATCAGGCTGTCCTTGCCAGCGCCGGAAGGGCCCATCACGTAGACCAGGCGCCCGCTCATGTTCCAAGCTCCATCTGCTCCACCAGCCGGAAGTCCGCGCCGGGCCGCGGCTCGGCGAACAGCGAGAGCGTGTCGAAGCGGCAGGGCGGCAATGGGTCGAAGCGGTGGCGTGCCGCCGCCTTCAGTGCCTCGACCTCGGCGGGCTCGGCATCCCGCAGCGCGCCGGTGAGCGAGAGGTGGAAGCGGAAGCGCTGCAGCACGAAGGGGTAGCCCCAGCGCAGCATCAGCGTATCTTCCTCGGGCGTGAGGCCGGCCGCGCGGCGGCGCGCGAGCGCGTCGGGCGTGAGCGGCGCGGCCAGCGGATGCAGGCGCATCACGCACGCGCCTGCCAGGGTCTCGATCGCGTGGGCATCGCCGCCGGGCACCAGCGCGAGAAAGTCGTCGAGCAGCGCGACCTTCAGCCGCGGCAGGGTGAAGGGCTGGAAGGCGCGGCAGAGCTCATGCAGGCCTTCGCGCAGCCGGGCCTCGTCGACGCCCGGCGCCAGCGCGAAGGGCGCCTTCAGCGTCGCATGCCAGCCGTAGCGGCGCGGCGCCTTCGTCAGCGCGTGCAGCCGCGGCGTGGACAGGCCCGGCACCGGCACCTGCGGCAAGGGCTCGGCCCGTGCGGCGCAGCGGCCCAGCCAGCGGCTGCCGGCCAGCCACCAGGGGCTGTTCTCGCGCGGCGCGAAATAGACCGCGTAGCGGTGCATCGGCGCCTTACTCATCATGGGTCACCGTCAAGGAGACGCGGTCGCCTGCGAACCAGGTGCGTGCGAACTCGATGGGCACGCCCTCGGTGTCCACGTTCACGCTCTCGACGAAGAGCACCGGCCGCGTGGCCGGCTGGCGCAACTGCGCGGCCACCTCGGGCTCGGGCATCTGGGCCGTGATGCGGCTCTCCTGGCGCGTGTAGTCGGCCACGCCGTGGGCGGCGAAACCGGCGGTGATGGAGCCGGTCTCGCGCACCACCGTCGCCAGCTGCGCGAAGCGCGGCAATGGAAAGAAGCGCTCGCCGACGAGCAGCGGCTGCTGTTCGGCCTCGCGCAGCACCTGCAGGCGAAGCAGCACGCTGCGCGCCGGCACCTGCAGCGCGCGCGCCTGCGCCGCCGTCGCGCGCACCGTGCCAGAACTCAGCAGACGCAGGGCGCCGCGCATGCCGGCCAGCGCCATGCTCTGGTGGTGCCGCGTGCGCTTGGCCAGCATCAGGTCGACCGCGAACTCCTCCACGTAAGTGCCGCTGCCCTGCGTCACCCGCAGCAGACCCTGGCTGCTGAGGCTGGCCAGCGAGCGGCGGATGGTGTGGCGGTTCACGCCGAAATGCTCGGCCAGCGCGTGTTCGGAGGGCAGCCGCTCGCCGGGCGGATAGACGCCGCGCGCGATCGCCTCGGCCAGCTCGGCGGCGATGCGGGTCCAGAAGGAATCGCGCTGCGGGCGCGTGGCGAGGTCGAGGGCTGGAGAAGACGTCGTGCTTGTCATGAAAGGGACATGGGCCGTGCCTAAGCTGGCACCCGTTGTTCGATTTGTCTATACAACTTCTTCCAGGTTAGCACCCCCATGTTTCATACCTTTGACAACCACCCTGCGAACCCGCCGCTGGACCGGGCGCAGTGGATGGCCGTGCTGGCGCGTGCACCGCTGCCGATGCTGGAGCAGGCGCTGGGCGAGCATGCGAAGCGTACGCCGCATTGGCTGCGCGCGCCCGAGACCGGCTTGACGATGGTCCAGGGGCGCGCCGGCGGCACCGGCGAGCGCTTCAACCTCGGCGAGGTCACGGTCACGCGCTGTGCGCTGCGACTGGCCGGCGCGTCGCGCGAGGAGGCGCTCGTCGGCGTGGCCTACGTGCTGGGCCGCTCGCACCGCCACGCCCAGCTCGCGGCGGTGGCCGACGCGCTGCTGCAGGACCCGGGCCAGCAGGCGGCGCTGGATGCCAGCGTGCTGGAGCCCCTCCGCCGCCACCTCGCGCAGCGGCGCGCCGAGCGCCATGCGCGCGCGCAGGCCAGCAAGGTCGATTTCATCACCGTCGCGCGCGAAGCCGGCGGTGCCGATGGCGATGAAGAGGAAGACGCATGAACACCGATATGTCCACCACCGATCTGTCCGCCGTCGGCGCGGGCTTCTCCGACCTCGCGCTGGGCAGCCAGGCCGTGTTCCGCGCGGCACTGCAGGCGCTCTCGCATCCGGGCCGCATCGTCGACCTGCCGCACGATGCCGAGGTGCCGCAGCACGGCCATGCGGCCTCGGCCGCGCTACTGCTGGCCCTGCTCGATCCGGACTGCCGACTCTGGCTCTCGCCCTCGCTCGCCGGCAGCGACGCCGCCGCCTGGCTGCGTTTCCACAGCGGCTGCACGCTGGTGGACGACCCGGCCCAGGCCCAGTTCGCCTGGATCGCCAGCAGCGACGAGGCGCCCGCGTTCGACCGCTTCGCGCAGGGCACCGACGTCGCGCCGGAGCAGTCGACCACCTGCGTGGTGGACGTGCCCTCGCTGTCCGACGGCGAGGACGAGGAAGGCTGGACCCTGCGCGGCCCCGGCATCCGCACGCACACGCGCCTGTGCGTGGACGGCCTGCCGCCCGCGCTGGCGCAGCGCCTCGTCGCCCCGCGCGCGGCGCAGCATGCGGCCTTTCCGCGCGGCGTGGACCTGTTCCTCGCCACGCAGTACCAGATCGTCGGGCTGCCGCGCACCACGCAGATCGAGCTGGAGGCCTGAGCGATGTACGTGGCCGTCAAGGGCGGTGAAGCCGCCATCCTTCAAAGCTACCGCCTGATCGCCGGGCAGCGGCGCGGCGATACCGCCGTACCCGAGCTCTCGGCCCTGCAGATCCGCGAGCAGCTCAAGCTGGCGGTGGACCGGGTGATGACCGAGGGCTCGGTCTACGACCCCGATCTCGCCGCGCTCGCCATCAAGCAGGCGGCGGGCGACCTGGTCGAGGCCATCTTCCTGCTGCGGGCCTACCGCGCCACGCTGCCGCGCCTGGGCGCCAGCCTGCCGCTGGACACCTCGCGCATGCAGCTCGCCCGCCGCATCTCCGCGACTTTCAAGGACCTGCCCGGCGGCCAGGTCCTGGGCCCGACCTACGACTACACGCAGCGCCTGCTCGACTTCAGCCTGCTCGCGCAGGGCCATGCACCGGCCGACGAGGAGGCCGCGCCCGCGCTGGCCGAGCCGCCCGCTCCCGCGCCGCGCGTGGTGGACCTGCTCAACCAGGAAGGCCTGATCGAGACCCGCCCCGTGCCCCCGGGCGACCCCGCGCCGGTGGACCTGACGCGCGAGCCGCTGCGCTTCCCGGCCGCGCGCGCCACCCGATTGCAGAACCTGGCGCGCGGCGACGAGGGCTTCCTGCTCGCCATGGCCTATTCCACCCAGCGCGGCTACTCGCACAGCCATCCCTTCGTCGGCGAGATCCGCTTCGGCGAGGTGGCCCTCGAACTCGCGCCCGAGGAGCTGGGCTTTCCCATCTCCATCGGCGAGCTGGAGATCACCGAGTGCGAGATGGTCAACCAGTTCGCCGGCAGCAAGACCGAGCCGCCCCAGTTCACCCGCGGCTACGGCCTGGCCTTCGGCCACAGCGAGCGCAAGGCCATGGCGATGAGCCTGGTCGACCGCGCCCTGCGCGCCGACGAGCTGGGCGAAAGCGTCGGGTCGCCCGCGCAGATGCAGGAGTTCGTGCTCTCGCACAGCGACAGCCTGGAGGCCTCGGGCTTCGTGCAGCACCTGAAGCTGCCGCACTACGTGGACTTCCAGGCCGAGCTCGACCTGGTGCGCCGCATGCGCGGGGCCCCCACTGCGAAGGACGACGACGAATGACCACCGACCCGAACATCAACTTCGCCTACCTCGACGAGCGCACCAAGCGCATGATCCGCCGCGCCATCCTCAAGGCGGTGGCGATTCCCGGCTACCAGGTGCCCTTCGGCTCGCGCGAGATGCCGCTGCCCTACGGCTGGGGCACCGGCGGCATCCAGGTCACGGCCGCGCTGATCGGGCCGCACGACCGCCTCAAGGTCATCGACCAGGGCTCGGACGACACCGTCAACGCAGTCAACATCCGCCGCTTCTTCGAGCGCACCACCGGCGTGGACACCACCACCCGCACGCAGGAGGCCACGCTGATCCAGACGCGCCACCGCATTCCCGAAACGCCGCTCGCCGAAGGCCAGGTGCTGGTCTACCAGGTGCCGGTGCCCGAGCCCATGCAGCGGCTGGAGCCGCGCGAGGCGGTCACGCGCACGCTGCACGGCCTGGCCGAGTACGGCCTGATGCACGTCAAGCTCTACGAGGACATCGCGCGCTACGGCCACATCGCGACCACCTACGACTACCCGGTGCTGGTGAACGGGCGCTACGTGATGTCGCCCTCGCCCATTCCCAAGTTCGACAACCCCAAGATGCACATGAACCCCGCGCTGCAGCTCTTCGGCGCCGGCCGCGAGAAGCGCATCTACGCGGTGCCGCCCTACACCCCGGTGGAAAGCCTCGGCTTCGAGGACCATCCCTTCGAGGTGCAGCGCTGGGACGCGGCCTGCGCGCTGTGCGGCGCGACCGACAGCTTCCTCGACGAGCTGATCACGGACGACCGCGGCACGCGCATGCACGTGTGCTCCGACTCGGACTATTGCCAGTCGCGGCAGCAGGAGGGCACTGCCCATGCGCCAGTGCCCGATGACGACCGCGTGACGGAGGCCGCATGAGCGCAGTCACGGCCACGGCCGCCCCCGAGCCCCTGCTGCGCGTGCGCGGCATCCACAAGCGCTACGGCGACCGCGTGGCCCTGCACGACGCCTCCTTCGAGCTCTGGCCCGGCGAGGTGCTGGCGGTGGTGGGCGAATCCGGCTCCGGCAAGTCCACCCTGCTCAACGCGGTGGCCGCGCGCGACAGGCCCGATGCCGGCAGCGTGCAGTTCCATACCCGCGGCGGCGGCCTGCGCGAGGTGTTCGCGATGAGCGAGGCCGAGCAGCGCCTGCTGGCGCGCACCGACTGGGGCTTCGTGCACCAGAACGCGGCCGAGGGCCTGCGCATGGATGTCTCCGCCGGCGCCAACGTCGGCGAGCGGCTGATGGGCCTGGGCGAGCGCCACTACGGCCGGCTGCGCGCCGCTGCCTCCGAGTGGCTGGAGCGCGTGGAGATCGACGCGGCCCGCATCGACGATGCGCCGCGCACCTTTTCCGGCGGCATGCGCCAGCGCCTGCAGATCGCGCGCAACCTGGTCACGCGGCCGCGCCTGGTCTTCATGGACGAGCCCACCTCGGGGCTGGACGTGTCCGTGCAGGCGCGCCTGCTGGACCTGCTGCGCCAGCTCACCCGCCAGATGCAGCTCGCCGCCATCATCGTCACGCACGACCTCGCGGTCGCCCGCCTGCTCGCGCACCGGATGATGGTGATGCAGAGGGGCCGCGTGGTCGAGGCCGGCCTCACCGACCAGGTGCTCGACGACCCGCAGCACCCCTACACCCAGCTTCTCGTCTCTTCGGTCCTGCAACCATGAACGCGCCCCTGCTCCAGCTCCAGGGGGTGGCCAAGCGCTTCACCCTCCATCACCAGAACCAGCTCGCGCTGCCGGTCTTCGACGGCGTCGAGCTCAGCGTCTCGCCCGGCGAATGCGTGGTGCTCGACGGTGCCTCGGGCCTGGGCAAGAGCACGCTGCTCAAGCTCATCTATTCGAACTACCGCGCCAGCGCCGGCCGCATCACCGTGCACGTGCCCGGCGCCGACCCGGTGGAAGTCACCGAGGCCACGCCGCGCGAGATGGTGCGGCTGCGCCGCGACACCATCGGCTACGTCAGCCAGTTCCTGCGCGTGATCCCGCGCGTGCCGGCGCTGGAGGTGGTGGCCGAGCCGCTGGCCGAGGATGCCGGCGACGACCCGCAGGCACTGGAGGCCGCGCGTGCCGAGGCACGCCGCTGGCTCGAGCGCCTGCGCATTCCCGAGCGCCTGTGGCACCTGCCGCCCGCCACCTTCTCCGGCGGCGAGCAGCAGCGCATCAACATCGCGCGCAACATGATCAAGCCCAAGCCCCTGCTGCTGCTGGACGAGCCCACGGCGTCGCTGGACGCGGCCAACACGCGCACCGTGATCGAGCTGGTCCGCGAGGCCACCGCGCGCGGCGCCGCGCTGGTGGGGATCTTCCACGACGCGGAAGTGGGCGCGGCCGTCGCTACCCGCCGCGTCAACGTCGCCGACTTCAGGAGTGCCGCATGAGCGAACCCATCGTCTTCGCCAACGCCCGCATGGTGCTGCCCGACGAGGTGGTGCGCGGCAGCCTCGCGGTGGCCGAGGGCCGCATCGCCGCGCTGGACGCTGGCAACACTGCGGCGGCCGGCATCGTCGACCTCGAGAACGACTACCTGCTGCCCGGCCTGGTCGAGGTGCACACCGACAACTTCGAGCGCCACCTGATGCCGCGCCCCAAGGTGCAGTGGGCGGAGATGCCCGCGCTGCTGGCGCACGATGCCGAGGTGGCCGCCGCCGGCATCACCACCGTCTTCGATGCGCTCGGCGTGGGCGAGGCCGACACCGAAAGCCTTCGCGGCAGCAACTGGCGCAATACGCTCGCCACGCTGGACAACTGCGCGCACAAGGACCTGCTGCGCGCCGACCACCACCTGCACGTGCGCTGCGAGCTGCCGGCGCCCAACACCATCGAGCTCTTCGAGCCCTTCCAGGGCCACCCGCGCGTCTCGCTGATCTCGCTGATGGACCACACGCCGGGTCAGCGCCAGTGGGAGAACCTCGAGGTCGCGCGCATCTACTACACCGGCAAGAAGGGCTGGAGCGCCGAGAAGTTCGAGCGCCAGGTCGCGCATGCCGCGACCCTGCAGTCGCAGTATGCGGAGCCGCATCGCCGCCACTTCGTCGACTACTGCCGCACCCACGGCATCGCGCTGGCGAGCCATGACGACACCACCGTCGCCCACGTCGAGCAGGCACATGCCGAGGGCGCGACCATGTCCGAATTCCCGACCACGCTGGCGGCCGCCTCGGCGGCGCGCGAGCGCGGCCTGGCCACCGTGATGGGCGGCCCGAACGTGGTGCGCGGCGGCTCGCATTCGGGCAACGTCGCCGCGGCCGAGCTGGCGCGCCAGGGGCTGCTGGACATCCTGTCGTCCGACTACGTTCCCGGCAGCTTGCTGGGTGCGGTGATGCGGCTGGTGGCGGACGACATCTTCACGCTGCCGCAGGCGGTCACCACCGTGACTCGTGCCCCCGCGAAGGCCACCGGCCTCGCCGACCGCGGCGAACTCGCGCCCGGCCTGCGCGCGGACCTGGTGCGCGTGCGCATGGCCGAGCTGCCGGATGGGTCACGGCATGCGGTGGTGCGAGGGGTGTGGCGGGAGGGGCGGCGAGTGCTTTAGCGTTGGTGCTTGATGACTGCACATGGCCCGGAGGTCGATCCCTACTATTTCCGCACTCGCCGACGCTTGAGCCTCAGGAACACGCCCAAAGCGAGAACGACCAGGACACCACCTAGAACGACTTGCCCAACAATCGCCGCCAGGGCAGCTCCTGAGAAGAGGCCAAACCCAACGATGCCATCGATGAAATCCAGCACGAAGTCGAGCTTCGTGCTGGGAGAAAGCCTTCCCTTCATGCCTGGTGGTTTTCGAAATTGGAATTGAGCTGCGAGCCCCTGGTTGTGGTGCGGATGCGGTCAGCCGTCATACGGCGTGAATTGGATGTCGTATCCGTGAGGACTCTCTTGCGGGGCAACCTGAGGCTCCGTTTCGTACACAAGTACTTCACCGGTCACGGCAAAGCCAATATGCTGGGCGATAAGGCGCGTCATGTGCTCCGCCTCACCGGCATCCAAGGCCCATGCTTTCATGGCCATCCATGCCGGACCGCGGCGGCATTTCCATCTTTCAGGCAATTCACCCACTACCCCATCTGCCAGGACGGTGAAATGCGACAGGCTCGTTTGGATCCGACGCGTCATCGTATTCGGCAACTCAGGTCCGTCATGAGCTCTCGGGGCGCCAGCACATGCCATGAGAGCCCCAAGCAGAAGCGACACGCCAGCTAGTCGACAGAAGCCCCCATGCGTTTTCATCGGGTCGTGTAGATGTGTTTGTGCGGTTGTCCAGGCATGACCGCTGCCGGCCGGCCGATTGCGCCGCGATGAATGAATCAGACGCAATGTAGGGCATCGATTCGCAGCGCCATTCGGGTCGTGATCATCCGCGAGATTGGCGCGTACCGGGCCGCGAAGGACGCATTGCTGATCGCCCAGCTGCGCTACCACTACTGAGCACCCTGCGCCGCCCTGACATGCGGCCGTCGTCAAAGCGTCAAAAGCACGTCACAGGCCGGGATCAGACTCCCGGTTGTCTAGACGACTTCGACCACGACGATGGAAACAGCCCTGCGCATCCGCCAGCTCGACAAGCATTTCGCCAACGGCCGGCACGCCCTTCGCAACATCCACCTCGACGTGGCCAGGGGCGAGATGGTCGCCCTGATCGGCGCCTCCGGCTCCGGCAAGTCCACGCTGCTGCGCCACGTGGCCGGGCTGGTGGCGGCCGACGGCGGCAGCGAGTCGCTGATCGAGATCGGCGGGCAGCGCGTGCAGCAGCGCGGCCGCATCGACCGCGGCATCCGCCGCGTGCGCGCGCAGGTGGGTTTCGTGTTCCAGCAGTTCAACCTGGTGGCGCGGCTGCCGGTGCTGGTCAACGTGATGGTCGGCGGGCTGCACCGCATGCCCTGGTGGCGCAGCTGGACGCGCAGCTTCAACCGCGAGGAGCGCGCACGGGCGCTCGACGCGCTTTCGCGCGTGGGCATCGCCGAGTGCCAGGCGCAACGCGCCTCCACGCTTTCCGGCGGCCAGCAGCAGCGCGCCGCCATCGCGCGCACCCTGGTGCAGGGCGCCAAGGTGGTGCTGGCCGACGAGCCCATCGCCTCGCTGGACCCGGAGTCCTCGCGCAAGGTGATGGAGATCCTCGCGCGCATCAACCGCGAGGACCGCTGCACGGTGATCGTCTCGCTGCATCAGGTCGACATCGCCATGAAGTACTGCCCGCGCGTGGTCGCGCTCAAGCAGGGCGCGATCGTCTACGACGGCCCGTCGTCGGCCCTGAACGCACCGCTCCTGCGCGAGCTCTACGGCGTGCAGGCCGACGAGCTGCTGGCACCGCCGGCGGGCGGGGGCCAGGTGCACGTGCTGCCGCAGCCGGCGCTGGTGCCGCTGGCGGCGGCGGCCTGATTCCTCTTCTTCTCTCCTTCCCCTCTTCCTTCAACCGGAGTCACTCCATGATCAAGAAACTGTGTGCGGCCCTCGCACTGGGCCTGGGCATGACCGCCGCGCTCGCGCAGGACATCGCCTTCGGCATCATCTCCACCGAGGCCACGCAAAACCTCAAGCAGGACTGGCAGCCGCTGATCGACGACATGAGCCGGCAGACCGGCCTCAAGGTCACGGCCTTCTTCGCGCCGGACTACGCCGGCATCATCGAAGGCATGCGCTTCAACAAGGTGCAGCTCGGCTGGTTCGGAAACAAGTCGGCCATGGAGGCGGTGGACCGCGCCGGCGGCGAGGTGTTCGCGCAGATGGTCAACGCCGACGGCACCCAGGGCTACTACTCGCACCTGATCGTGCACAAGGACAGCCCGCTCAACACGCTCGACGACGTCATCAAGAACGGCAGGTCGCTGAGCTTCGGCAACGGCGACCCGAACTCCACCTCGGGTTTCCTGGTTCCCAGCTACTACGCCTTCGCGAAGAACAAGGTGGACGCCAAGTCGCTGTTCAAGCTCACCCGCAGCGCCAACCACGAGACCAACGCGCTGGCCGTGGCCAACAAGCAGGTGGACGTGGCGACCAACAACAGCGAGAACATGGACAAGATCAAGGACCGCGCGCCCGAGAAGTTCAAGGACATCAAGATCGTCTGGACCTCGCCGCTGATCCCGCTCGATCCGCTGGTCATGCGCAAGGACCTGCCGGAGGCCACCAAGGCCAAGCTGAAAAACTTCTTCTACAACTACGCCAAGACCGATGCGCGCGAGAAGGAGATCGTGATGAAGATCTCCAAGCTCTCGGGCTTCAAGGAATCGAGCGACAAGCAGCTGGTCCCGATCCGCCAGCTCGACCTGTTCGGTCAGCGCAACAAGATCGAGGCCGACACCGCGCTCGCCGATGCGGACAAGAAGACCCGTCTCGCGGACATCGACAAGAAGCTCGCCACGCTGAACTGACGCGGCGCCGGCCGGCGCGATGATCCCATGCAACCCACGGTCCTCATCCCCCCTTCGCCGCTGGCGGCCGCCGCGCCCAAGCGCGGCCTGGCCTGGCATCTTTCCTGGGCCATCCTGCTGCTGCTCCTGGCGGCTTCCTGGAAGGGCGCCGACATGCGGCCCTTCGAGCTGCTGCGCGACTCCGGCAACATGGCCACCTACGCGGCCGAGTTCTTTCCGCCGGACTTCACCGACTGGCGCATGTACGCGCAGGAGATGCTGGTCACCCTGCAGATCGCGCTGTGGGGCACCGCGCTGTCGGTGGTCGCGGCCGTGCCGCTGGCGCTGCTGGCCTCGGCCAACATCGTGCCCTGGTGGGTGTACCAGCCGGTGCGCCGGCTGATGGACGCCTGCCGCGCCATCAACGAGATGGTGTTCGCCATGCTCTTCGTGGTGGCGGTGGGCCTGGGGCCCTTTGCCGGCGTGCTGGCGCTGTGGGTGCACACCACCGGCGTGCTGGCCAAGCTCTTCGCCGAGGCGGTGGAGTCCATCGATCCTCAGCCGGTCGAGGGCATCCGCTCCACCGGCGCGAGCGCGCTGCACGAGATCGTCTACGGCGTGATCCCGCAGGTGATGCCGCTGTGGATCTCCTACGCGCTGTACCGCTTCGAGTCCAACGTGCGCTCGGCCTCGGTGGTCGGCATGGTGGGCGCGGGCGGCATCGGCGTGGTGCTGTGGGAGATCATCCGGGGCTTCCAGTACGCGCAGACCTGTGCCGTGATGATCATCATCGTCATCAGCGTGAGCCTGATCGATCTCGTGTCGGCGCGCATCCGCAAGCTTCTCGTCTGAGCCATGGCCCTCGAACTGCCCGAGATCGCGCGGGCGCTTCTTTGCAGGATCGGGCAATCTCGCGCCACGATCCGGCATGTGCCCGGCGCGGGTCGAGGCCGATACTGGGCGGCTTCGACAAGGAGTCTTCCTCATGCGCTACAGGAAATTCGGCCGCACCGGCCTCTTCGTTTCGGAACTGTGCCTCGGCACCATGACCTTCGGCGGCGAGGGCGGAATGTGGGGCCAGATCGGCCAGCTCCAGCAGGGCCAGGTGGACGAGCTGGTCGGCCGCGCGATGGACGCCGGCATCAACTTCATCGACACCGCGAACGTGTACGCCGAGGGCCGTTCGGAAATCATGACCGGGCAGGCGCTCAGGAACCTCAGGATTCCGCGCGAGAACGTGGTCGTCGCCACCAAGGTGCTGGGCGAGATGGGTCCGGGCCCCAATGCGCGCGGCGCCTCGCGCCATCACATCGTGCATTCCGTGCAGGCGAGCCTGAAGCGGCTTCAGCTGGACCACGTCGACCTCTACCAGATCCACGGCTTCGACCCGGCCACGCCGATCGAAGAAACGCTGCGCGCGCTCGACACGCTGGTGCAGCAGGGCCTGGTGCGCTACGTGGGCGTGTCCAACTGGGCCGCATGGCAGATCGCGAAGGCGCTCGGCGTCTCGGAGCGGCTCGGCCTGGCGCGCTTCGAATCGCTGCAGGCCTACTACACCATTGCCGGCCGCGACCTGGAGCGCGAGCTGGTGCCCATGCTGCAGAGCGAGCAGGTCGGCCTGATGGTGTGGAGCCCGCTGGCGGGTGGCCTGCTGAGCGGCAAGTACGGCCGCGATAGCCAGGGCAGCCAGGCCGAGCAGGGCAGCCGCCGCACCACCTTCGACTTTCCACCGGTGAACAAGGATCGCGCCTTCGACGTCATCGACGCGATGCGCCCCATCGCGGAAGCGAAGAAGGTCTCGGTGGCGCAGGTCGCGCTGGCGTGGCTGCTGCACCAGCCGGTGGTCACCAGCGTGATCATCGGCGCGAAGCGCGCGGACCAGCTGGACGACAACATCGCGGCGACGGCGGTGAAGCTGAGCGGCGAGGAGCTGGCGCAGCTGGACAAGGTGAGCGCCCTGCCCTCCGAGTATCCGGGGTGGATGCTGGAGCGGCAGGGCGGGACCAGGCGCAAGCAGCTGGCGCAATAGGCGGCGTTGCCGGACCCGTCGCCGCAAGGGCCGTGCGGCGCGGGGCCATCCTCCGATACGACGGCTCAGGCCGCCAGGTGCAGCGCCATGGCGGGATCGCTCACGCCATCCTTGCCGGTTTCGACACGGCCGGCGAAGCGTCGCTCGAAGTTCTGCGCCGTGACCGTGAAGTCGTACCAGTCGCCGCTCTTCTTGAGGTTCCAGTGCTGCGTGTCGGTGTCGCCCGGCTTGATCTTCTTCATCGTCCACGGGCCATCGTCGCGGTAGGCGTTGGACGTGACCGTCACGCTGCCGGTCTCCTTGCCGCTGTTGCGCACCCTCAGATAGAGGTCGCCGCTGTGGGGCTGGTAGCCGACCTGGATCTCGGGCTGGAATCCCGCGGTGTCGTGGAACAGGGCATCGCCCTTGAAGGTGCGCACGAAGCCGTTGGGACCGTAGACCCAGAGCTCGTACTTGCCGCTGTCGGAGAGGCCCGTGTTCCAGGTGTCGCTCAGTGTCTTGCCGGCCTCCACCGTGTAGCGGCGCGGGATGCGGTCCAGGTGCAGCTTGTCGTAGACGTGGAAGACGGCGCCCTGCTTGCCGCTGTTGGCAAACGTCAGCGACAGCATGCCGCGCCCTTCCACCCGCGCGCTGGTGTGCAGCTCGTAGGGGAGTGCACGCGACGGGCGCACGCCGGTCTCCTGGAACAGCGGCTGTGGCGTGGCGGGCGCGGTCGTGATGGGGGCCGTGGGCAGCAGCCTCTGCGCCGCATTGATCGCGGGGAAGTTGCTCGTGTCGGGCAGTGCGGGGACGATCGGGTCGTTCGGGTGGACGAAGTCGAAGCAGGAGGTGAGGTCGCCGCAGACCGCGCGATGCCACGGGCTGATGGCGTCCACCGTGATGCCGAAGCGCTTCTCCAGGAACTGGGCCACGGAGGTGTGGTCGAACACCTGCGAATCCACCCAGCCGCCTTTGCTCCACGGCGAGATCACGTACATCGGCACGCGCGAGCTCAGGCCCCACGGGCGGATCTTGCCGCTGGTGGTGTCGCCGGCGCTCAGGTAGTTGCCCACGGAGGCGTCGAAGTACTCGCCGTCCAGCGCCACGGTGGACTTGCCCATCAGGTTGCCATTGGCGTCGTACGACGGCACCGCCGGCATCGCCAGATGGTCGAAGAAGCCGTCGTTCTCGTCGAAGGTCACGAAAAGGACCGTCTTGCTCCAGACTTTCGGATTGGACGTCAGCGCGTCCAGCACGTCCGAGATGAAGTCGGCGGCGCCGGCCGTGCCTTCGCTGCTGCCGGGATGCTCGGCCAGGGCCTGCGTGGGCAGCACCCACGACACCTGCGGCAGGGTGTCGTTCATCACGTCCTGCCTGAGCTGGGCGAGGAAATTGACGGCGCCGTCCGCCGCCGCGGGGCCGCCCGTCAGGCCGTGCTCATAGATCGGCGATCCCGGCTGCGCTGTGCGGAAACTCTGGAAGGCCAGGCAGCCGTGCATGGCGCCCGTCCAGTTGTTGTTCATGTTCTGGTAGATGTGCCAGCTGATGCCTGCCTTCTGCAGGACATCCGGCAAGGTGTCCCATTTGAAGGCGGTGTTGACGTATTTGTAGTTGTAGGCACCCGATCCGGGGTCGACCTGGCCCGACCCGTCCGCCTGCTGCGCCCGGCCCGCGACCCAGTTGGACGGGCTGGGCCAGCAGCGCGAGTTGACGGGCTCGCCATCGGCGTGCGTGCTGTTGATGCCCTGCTTGCGCAGTTCCGGGTTGAAGTTCGAGCCCGACCAGAACACGATGCGGTTCGGGTCGGTGCCGGTGAGGACGGAGCAGTGATAGCCGTCGCAGATCGTGAAGGCATCGGCCAGCGCGAACTGGAACGGAATGTCCTCGCGCAGGAAGTAGCCCATCGTCGCCTGGTTCTTGAACTGGATCCAGCGATCCATCTTCCCCTGGTTCCACGCGGCTTGCTGGTCGGGGAAGTTGTGCGGCGTGCCGGATCCGATCAATGCCCTCCCGATCTTGGAATTGCGGCGAAAGGGCTGGATCTCCACGCCGCCGCTGGGGTTGGGTTGGAAATACACCGGCTTGCCGCTCGCCAGCGGGATCGGGAAGCGGTCGCCGAAGCCGCGCACGCCGCGCATGGTGCCGAAGTAGTGGTCGAAGCTGCGGTTTTCCTGCATCAGGATGACGATGTGCTGCACGTCCTTGATGCTGCGGGTCTTGACGTGCGCTTCGACTGCCAGTGCGCGGCGGATCGACGGCGGCAGCACGGTGAGGGCGGACGCGGCGCCCAGGGCGCCGGCGGTCTTGCGAAGGAAGTCGCGTCGTGGGGGATGGTTCGTGGTCATGGCTGCAACTCGAAGATGTGGAGGGCGAGGAGGGCGATGGGTCAGGGCGCCCAGCGCGTGGGCGAAGAGGAGGATTCATCCGCCGTCGAAGCGCCGGTCGTCGCGCCGGCGGGCTTCTGCGCGGCCGGCGCCTGGTTGCCGGTCGCCGTTGCGCCCAAGGCGCCGGCGTCGAAGCCCGAGTCGCCACCGCCGCACGCGGCAAGGCTCAGCAAAAGAGCGGCCGCGCCGAGGCCGCGGACGAGGAAGACAGGTTGCATCGTGGGGTTCCTTCTGGGAGAGGTATCGAAGGGGCGCGATCGGCGACCCGCCCCAGCCCCGATGAGCTTAGGAAACCCAGGTGACAGGAAAATGAATGATGCTCAAAGAATCAGAACAAAGCACTGAGCAGAGTTCAATGAAGTTCAGTACCGCTTGAGCGACAGCACGTCGAAGGTCTGCCGGAGTGTCTTGACCGATTTCTCGTAGTCGCTGAGCGCGAGGCAGGCGATCAGCACGTCGATGATGGCGAGCTGCGCCAGTCGGCTGGTCATCGCCTCGGTGCGAAAGTTGGTCTCGCGCGCCATCGTGAACAGCAGCACGTCGCAGAAGGCCTGGATCGGCGACTTGCCGAAATTGGTGATGCAGATGGTGGACGCCCCTGCCTCCTTCGCCAGGCGCGTGGCGGTCACGGTCTCGTGCGTGCTGCCCGAGTGCGAGATGGTGAGCGTGACCACGCCAGGTCCGGTGAGCGAGGCGCTGATGGCCTGCACGTGCGAATCGACCGCCACCTTGACGTCGAGCCCGATGCGCAGCATGCGGTAGTGGGCATCCTCGGCAATGGTGGCCGCGCTTCCGATGCCATAGATTTCGATGCGCCGAGCCTTCCTGAGCAGGTCGACCGCCTTCTGCATGGCCCGGACGTCCAGCGCGGCCTGGGTGTCGTGCAGGGTCTGGACGTTGCTCTGGAAGATCTTGCGGATGGCGAGGTCGACGTCGTCGCTCGGCTCCAGGTCTTCGTGGATGAACTGCACCGGCTGCACGGTTTCCTGGGCCAGCGCGATCTTGATCTGCTGGAAGCCGGTGGCGCCGAGGTTCTTGCAAAAGCCGACGATGCTGCCCTCGCTGGAACCGGTGCGCTCCGCCACTTCGCTCACCGACATGTGGACCACTTCCTGCGGGTTGCTGACGATGAAGGCGGCAATGCGCTGGCCCACCGGGCCGAGCGAGGGCCACACAGTCTCGATACGGGCCAGCACCGCAAACATCTGGGGGGCCGGCGCCGCGGTGGTCCCGGCAGAACCTGGCGCGTTCTTGCGGGACTTCGTCCTGGGGCTGTGCTGCTTCATGGGCGCTGAGCTTACTTGGCCCTGGCGCCCTCACTTCCGTGGCCAGGTACCCACCGGTTCTTCAGCGCCCGGCCTCGACCTCGGCCCGCGCCAGGTCCTGGCAGAAGCTGCGGACCACCCCCAGCGCCCGCCTCCTCGAAGCGCTCGGCCACCATCGGCCTTCCGACTTCCATCGCCCGCCCCACTGCGCCCGCGGGCGGTTCGGATCCGGGGATGGGCTAGCTGCCGGTGGACGCATAGCGCCGCACGCCCGCCTTCCACGCCACGAACGACAGCGCCAGGAACACGAAGCCCGCCAGCGGCGACACCCAGCCCCACCACGCCGGCGCGCCGAGCGGATCGGGGCGGCCCAGGATGGCCAGCCCCGGGTAGTAGGTCACGCAGGCCAGCGGCACCACGAAGGTCAGCAGGCGCCGGAACCAGCGCGCGTACAGCGCCAGCGGGAACTGCGCCGCCTCCACGCCGCCGTAGGTGAACACGTGCGCGATCTCCAGGCTTTCGACGGTCCAGAAGGACAGCGTGCCCTGCAGCACCAGGATGCCCAGGAACAGGGCGACGCCGCCGGCGATGGCCCACAGCAGCAGCGCCACGCTGCCGGGTGTCCAGGCGAGGCCCGTCGCTGCACCGGCATAAGCCAGCACGGTCGCGCCCTGCAACAGCCGGCCGAGGCGGCTGATGCGGACGTCGTGGGCCATGAGCTGCAGGGTCAGCGGGCGCGGACGCAGCAGCAGCCGGTCGAAGGTGCCGGTGCGCAGGAACTCCGTGCCCAGCACGTCGAAGCCGCGGCCCAGTGCGTCGGCGATGGCGAACATGATGTTCACCAGGCCGTAGAAGAGTGCCACCTCGCCGAGCTGCCAGCCCTGGACGCTGCCGAAGCGGTCGAACAGCGCCCAGATCGCCACGACCTCGACACCGGTGGCCAGCAGTTGCCCCAGCGTCAGCATCAGCGCCGAGGCCGGGTAGCGCAGCTGGCCGCCGAGCGAGGCCGCCACGAGGCGCATGAACAGCGGCAGCGTACCCATGGTCTCAGCCGCCCTGCACTTCCAGTCGCCGCAGCGTGCGCCCCATCGCTGCGCGGCCCGCGCCGACCAGCACCACGAGCCATGCCGCCTGCAGGCCCAGCGCGCCGAGCGCCTGCCACCCGGCGAACTGCCCGAAGTACAGGCGCGCCGGAATGTCGAGCAGGCCCGCCAGCGGCTGCACCAGCAGCAGCGTCTGCCACGACGGCGGCATCAGGGCCAGCGGCAGCAGGTTGCCCGAGAGCACGATCACCAGCGGCAGCGCCAGCGCGTTGACGCCGCGATCGTTGAGGGCAGCCATGGTCGCGACGTTGAGCAGCATGACCAGCGCGGCCGACAGCAGCAGGGCCAGCAGCGCCGAGACCGCGAAGGCCAGCGTGGCGGCCACGCCGGCTGGCGGCTGCCAGGCCCATTCGCGCCAGCCCAGCAGCGGCAGCGCCAGCGCGGCGAAGGCCAGCATGAGCGTCACGCGCGGCAGCACGCGCGCGGCGATCCAGCCGGTGGTGCGCACGTACCACAGCGCGTAGGCGTCGACGGGGCGCAGGCGGTCGTAGGCCACCGCGCCGGTGCGCACCGACTGCGCCACCTCGGGGTCGCCGGTCCAGGGCAGCAGCGCGAGCAGGCCCTGCGCCAGCCAGGTGTAGGTGATGGCGTCGGCCAGCGGCATCGGCACCGTGTCGGGCGCGCCGGCATAGAAGGCCGCCAGCACCATCACCTTGATGCCGCCCCACCAGCATTGCGTGGCGAAGCCCGCGAGCGCCGCGGCGCGGTACTGCAGCATCTGCAGGAAGCGCGAAGTGAAGGCGGCGGCGTAGGGGCGCAGCGCATTCATGATTCGGCCGCCCCGTGCATCGCATAGAAGCGGGCGATGACCTCCTCGATCGACAGCCCCTCCAGCCGGATGTCCTCCACCGCGTGCTCGGCCGCGAGGCGTGCGATCAGCGCAGGCGCCGCGATCTGCGCGGGGTCGAAGCCGAGGACCAGCGTGCGCCCTTCGCGCGCGTGCACGCTGACGCCCGGCAGCACCGGCGCGTCGGGCGCGTCGTGCCCGAAATCGACGACCAGCCGCCGCTGCGCGAGCACCTGCGCGCGCAGCGCGTCGACCGGGCAGTCGGCCAGCACGCGGCCATGGCCGATCACGATCACCCGATGGGCCAGGGCCTCGATGTCGTGCATGTCGTGCGTGGTCAGGAGGACCGTCGTGCCGCGCTCGCGGTTGGCGCGCAGCACGAACTCGCGCACCGCGAGCTTGGAAGGCGCATCGAGTCCGATGGTGGGTTCGTCGAGGAACAGGATCTCCGGCTCGTGCAGAAGCGCCGCCGCGATCTCGGCGCGCATGCGCTGCCCCAGCGAGAGCTGCCGCACCGGCTGCCCGAGCACCGCGTCCAGCCGCAGCAGCGCGACCAGCTCGTCGCGCGTGCGGCGGTAGCGCGCGGGGTCGACCCGGTAGATGTCGCGCAGCAGGTCGAAGCCCTCGCCGACCGGGAGGTCCCACCACAGCTGCGTGCGCTGGCCGAACACGACGCCGATGCGGCCGACGTGCCGCTCGCGATCCACGAAGGGATCGCGCCCGTCGACCTCCACCCTGCCCCCGTCGGCGCGCAGGATGCCCGCGAGGATCTTGATGGTGGTGGACTTGCCGGCTCCGTTCGGCCCGATGAAGCCCAGCAGTTCGCCGCGCTCCAGCGCGAAGGACACGCCCGACAGCGCCTCGACGGTGCGCGACCGGCGCTGCAGCAGGCCGCGCAGGGCGCCCAGCCACCCCGGGGCGCGTTCGGAGACGCGATAGGTCTTGACGAGGTCTTCGACGTGGATGTGGGGCATGGCGTGCGGCCGCACTGTCCCTTGCGAGGGCGGGCGGGGGCACGGATTCTAGGGGCGCCTTCGCGGCGCCCGCAGGCCCCGGGTCCTATTCGGCCCGAATGCCGTTGCGCAACACCCCGATCGCATCCACCTCCACTTCCACCACGTCCCCTGCCTTCATCCACACCGGCGGCTGGCGCTTGGCGCCCACGCCGCCCGGCGTCCCGGTCACGATCACGTCGCCGGGCGAAAGCGGCGTGAAGGCGGAGATGTGCGCGATCTGGCGCGGGATGCCGTGGATCAGCTTGTCGGTGGTGGTGCGCTGCATCTCTTCGCCGTTGAGGCGCGTGACCAGGGTCATGACCTGGTCGTCGGCGATCTCGTCGCGGGTCACCAGCCAGGGGCCGAAGCCGCCGGTGCGCCAGAAGTTCTTGCCGGCGGTCCACTGCGGCGTGGCGCTCTGCCAGTCGCGCAGGGTGGCGTCGTTGTAGCAGGCGTAGCCGGCGATGTGCTGCCAGGCATCGGCCTCGGCGATGCGGCGGCCGCCCTGGCCGATCACGATCGCGATCTCGCCCTCGTAGTCGAGCTTGCTCGATTCCGGCGGCAGCACGATGTCCTCGCCGTGCGCGAGCTGCGACTCGGCCACGCGCAGGAACAGGGTCGGCTGCTCGGTGATGGTGCGGCCTGTCTCGCGCACGTGCTCACCATAGTTCAGGCCCACGCAGACGATCTTGCCCGGGTTGGGGATCACCGGCAGCAGTTGCACCTCGGCCAGCGCGAGCGTTTCCTTCGCGCCGGCCGCGGCGCGCGCGGCCTCGGCCAGCATGTCGCCGGCGATCAGTGTCTTGAGGTCGGGGGCGCGCGTGCCGAACACGCCGCGCAGGTCGGCCACGCGGTCGCCGGCCAGGACGGCGCCGTAGCTGTCCTGGTCCTGGTAGCGGTAGCTGATGAGTTTCATGATGAAGTCGAATCCGTGTGGAAGAAGAAAGAGAAGAAGGAAGGAAGCCCCGCGCCGCTCAGTTCAGCCGGGCCCCGATGCGCGCCGCGCCCTCGGTCACCAGCCGGACCAGCTTGGCCGTGTCGACCACCGCGAGCCGCGAGGTCTCCAGCACCAGCGACAGAGCGGCCCAGGCGCTGCCGTCGCCCTTGAGGATGGGCGCGGCCACCGCGGTCAACTGCGGCTCCAGCTCGCCCTTCGAGAGGTAATGGCCCGTGCGCCGGATGGCGGCGTAGTACTTGCGGAAGTCGCTCCACTCGCCCGGCAGGCCCGCGCGCACCGCCTCCTCGCGCCGGGCCTCGAAGACCTTGCGCAGTTGCACCGGCGTGAAGCTCGCGAGCAGCACCTTGGGCGCGCCGCCCTGGAACAGCGGCCGGGGGCGGCCGCGGCCGTAGGCCAGCGTGGCGGGCCGGCTGCCCATCTCGCGGTGGGTGTCGAGCACCTGCATACCGAACAGGCCCGAGGTCACGCAGTCGAAGCCGGTCTGCTCGACCAGCTCGCGCATCACCGGGATGCCCTCGCGCAGCACCGGGTCGGCGCGGCGGATGTAGTGGTCCAGCAGGATGATGCGCGGCCCCAGCGCGTACTGCGAGTTCTCCACGCGCTGCAGCAGGCCGGCCTCCAGCAGGGTGCGCACGTAGCGGTAGCCGGTGGGCAGCGAGACCTCCAGCGCCGCCGCGATGTCCTCGGCCGTGCGTGCCAGGTGCTGGTCGTCGAACAGGTCGAGCACGGCGAGCATGCGTTCCAGGCTGGAGTTGGATTTTTCTTCGCTCACGCGATGTCCTCGGGGTCGGTCGTTCGTCGTCGTTCATGGCGCGGCAGGGACCCATTGCGAGATGCGTTCGAGTTCATCGGCCGTGCGCGCGACCCCGACGATATATCGGTCGGGGCGCAGCACGACCGCGTCGGCCCCGTGCGCATCCAGCCAGTCGGCGATGCAGGGCTCGGGCCGGTCGATCACGATCGCGCCGGCACGCTCCCAGCGTTCGTGCGTGGCGGGCGAGGCGCCGGCGATGGTGCCGTGGCGGCCGATGACGGCCACGCGGCGGCCCAGCAGCTCGTCCAGCAGGCGGCCGTCGGCCAGGCGCGGCTGCGGGAAGGGCCGGCCGGCCGGCGCGCCGCCTTGCGTGTCGAAGGCGCCGGCGCCCAGCGCCTGCGGCGGCAGTTCGAAGACCTCGGGCTCGCCGGCGCGGAACTTCGCGTCGCGCTCGGCGGCCAGCGCCGGGTCGGTGGTCTGGATGATGTTGCCCAGGCGCACCGCGAGCTCGATCAGCGCGCGCACGTGCGGCGCCCGCTCGCTCTCGTAGGTGTCGAGCAGCGTCCCGGGCGCGCGGCCGCGCAGCACCGCCTCCAGCTTCCACGCGAGGTTGGCGGCATCGCGGATGCCGGCGCACATGCCCTGGCCCAGGAAGGGCGGGGTCTGGTGGCAGGCATCGCCGGCCAGCAGCAGCCGGCCTCGGCGCCAGCCCTCGGCGATCACCGAGTGGAAGGTGTAGATGGCGGCGCGCTCCAGCGTCGCGTCCTCTGGCGTGACCCAGCGCCCGACCATGCGCCACAGGTTCTGCGGCGCGAGCAGCGCCTCGCGATCGTCGTCCGGCAGCACCATGATCTCCCAGCGCCGGCGCGCGCCGGTCACGTTGCAGTAGGTCATGGGCCGGGCCGGGTCGCAGTGCTGCACGGTGTGGGCGGGCAGGTCCGCCGGGCGCTTCAGCAGCACGTCGGACACCAGCCAGGGCTGGCGCAGGCCGAGGTCGTGCAGGGCGCTGCCCATGTGCGCGCGCACCGGGGAGCGTGCGCCGTCGGCGCCCACGAGGTAGCGGGCCTTGAAGTGCCGCTCGCAGCCTTCGTCCAGCGCCTGCACGGTGAGCGTGACCGCATCGCCATCCTGTTCGATGCCGGTCAGCGCATGGCGCAGCCGGACCTCCACGCCCGGAAAGCGCGCCAGCCCCTCGCGCAGCAGGCCTTCGAGCTCCGGCTGGTGGAAGTAGTAGTTGTTCGCGCAGCCGTGCGGCCCCAGGGCCGCAGTGCCGCCGCGGATCAGCATCGTCTCGCCGGCGGCATTGACGAAATGCATGCCCTGCGTGCCGGGCCGGGCGCGCGCGAGCACCGCCTCGCGCAGGCCGATGGACTGGAACACGCGCAGCACCTCACCGTCGAAATGGATCGCGCGCGGCAGCGGGTAGACGCCGGCTTCCTTCTCGATCACGAGCACCGAGAGCCCGGCCAGGCCCAGCAGGTTGGCCAGCGTTGCCCCCGTGGGGCCGAGGCCGGCGATCGCCACGTCGAAGACCCGGTTCTCATCCACGCTGGTCCTCCTCCATGCGCCGGGCCACGCCGGCCTGCCATTCGGCGCGGCTCATGAACTTCGGCAGGCGCTTCGCGATGGCCTCGGCCCGCGCGAGGATCTGCGCATCGGACAGCGAGAAGTCGATCGGCTCGCGCAGCGGCTGCTCGCAGTACCAGGGCGTGTCGACGAAGAGCTCAAGCCGATTGCCCTCCGGGTCGCGGCAGTAGATCGAGATCGCGTTGCCGTGCGTGACCGGCTGCACGTCCTGCGCGCCGTGCTCGACCAGGCGTACATGGAAGCGCCGCAGCGTCGCGATGTCCGGCACGCGAAACGAGATCTGGTTGATCGGGTTGAAGGCCAGCGTTTCCGGCCGCCCCGAGGCCAGCACGATCTGGTGGTGCTCCGCCGGGTCGCGGCTGAGGAACACGAGCTGAACCGCGCCCAGCTCGCCGGCATCGGTCTGCGTGAAGCGAAGGGCCTCCTTGTAGAAGCGCGCCATTCGCGGCAGATCGCGTACGTGGAAGCCGAAGTGGCTGAACTGCAGGCGCAGCGACGGCGGGGCTTCTTGGGGCAATGTGTTCATTGCTCAATGTCTCCAGTCGATAACAGATGACTGATTGTGGCAATTGCGATGTAAAAAAACAAGCAGATTATCGTATTTTGACAAACACACATTGTTTTCGTACGATGCGCCCGCCCCCATCACCCAAGGAGACATCGATGAAGCAAGCATTCGCGCGCCTGCGCCCGCTGCTGGCCCTGGGCGCCCTGGCCCTCGCCACGGCCGCCGCCCAGGCCCAGGACTATCCCGCCAGGCCCGTGAGGATCATTGCCCCCTTCCCCGCCGGCAGCGGCCCGGACGCCAACGCCCGCGAGATCGCGGCCGAGCTCACCCAGGTGCTGGGCCAGTCCTTCTTTGTCGAGAACCGCCCGGGGGCCTCGAACATCATCGGCACCGAGGCCGCGGCCAAGGCGCCGGCCGACGGCTACTCGCTCTACATCGGCACCACCAGCTCGCTGTCGGTGGTGCCACACCTCTACGCGAAGCTGCCCTTCAACGCCGAGCGCGACTTCGCGCCCATCAGCCTGATGGGGGTGCTCAACACCGGGCTGATCGCCACACCCTCGCTGCCCGCGAAGGACGCGCGCGCCCTCATCGCCGAGCTCAAGGCGAAGCCGGATTCGGTCACCGTCGCCACCGCCGGCATCGGCAGCTATTCGCATCTGTCGGGCGTGTGGTTCAACGAGGCCGCGGGCGTCAAGACCAACCTGGTCCCCTACAACAGCAACAGCCCCTACACCGACCTGATCGCCGGCCAGGTGCAGCTCATGTTCGACGGCCTGCCGGCCGCGGCCGGCAACATCCGCGCTGGCAAGCTCAAGTTGCTGGCCATCACCGGCAAGTCGCGCCATCCCAGCTTCCCGGAGGTGCCCACCTTCGCCGAGGCCGGCCTGCCCGAGTACGCGCCCATCGCCTGGCAGGGCCTGCTCGCGCCCGCGGGCACGCCGCAGCCCATCCTCGACAAGCTCAGCGCCGCGATGAAGAAGGCCTGCGAGTCGAAGGTCCTGGCGGAGAAGTGGCGCTCCTACGGCGGCGAACTGCGCTGCAATTCGCCGGCCGAGTTCAGCGCCTTCATCGAGACCGACCGCGCGATGTGGGGCAAGGTGATCCGGCAGGCGAAGGTCAAGCTTGACTGAGGGGCGGCGGCCAAGGATCGGGCCTGGTGTGATTCGGCCGGTCGGTCGAAGGCCCAGCTGGCGGTCTGGGTGATGGGTGGTGGCCGGCTACACCTTGCCGGCGCTCTCTCCGTGCAGTTGGATGATCAGGGCCCGCAGCCAGACATTCGCAGGATCCTTGTTGTAGCGTTCGTGCCAAAACAGATTGATCGTGATCTCGGGAAGCTTCGCGGGGTGGTGCACGTACGACAACCCGAAAGGTGTCACCAACGCTTGTGCGAGGCGTTCCGGGACGGTGGCCACCAGGTCGGAGTCATGCAGGATGTGGCCAACTGCGACGTAGTGCGGTACGGTCAGGACGATCTTGCGCGCAACCGCCTGACGCCGAAGGAGTTCATCGGCCTGGCCGTGGCCGGTGCCCTCGGAGATCACCATGACGTGCTCGGCGGCTGAAAACTCGTCAAGGGAAATCCTGCGTTTGTCGAGCGGATGCCCGCGTCGGAACATGCAAACGTATCGTTGCCTGAAAAGCCGACGCTGGAAGTAGCCCGCCTTCAGTTGCGGCAGCAGGCCGATCGCCAGATTGACGTGGCCTGCTTCCATCGCGTCCTGCAGGTTGACCGAGGTGTTGCGTACCGTGCTGAGCGAAACACCTGGCGCAACGTGCGCCAGTTCCTTCATCAGCCTGGGCAGGAAATAGATCTCGCCGATGTCGGTCATGCCCACGGTGAATGCGCGCTTCGACGTGGCCGGGTCGAAGGAGACACGCTGATTGATCGCTGCATGAATGACCTGAAGGGCACGCGCCGTCGGCTCGGCGAGTTGCTGCGCGAAAGGCGTCGGCTCCATGCCCTTCGGCGTTCGCAGGAACAAGGGGTCGTCGGTGAGCTTGCGAAGGCGCGCCAGCGCGTTGCTCACCCCGGGCTGCGACAGCCCAAGGCTGGTCGCCACTTTCGAGACGCGGCGGTCAATCAGCAATTGTTGGAACACAACCAGCAGGTTGAGGTCGATCTCATTGAGTTCCATCGCGTCCTCACATTCGCGAAATCAATGCTGTCTATCACTCATATTCTATTGAACGATGAACCCGCAACGAGGATCATTCGTTCACCCCACAACGCCGGTCCTGCGATGACACGGCACAGGAGACAAAGCGATGGACGACACAGCATCCGTCTTTCCCCAGAAGATCCACTGGGAAGACAAGGGTACGAGCCGCATACCCTTCATGGCCTACACCGAGGCCGAGCAACACCGGCGCGAGCTCGAGCGCCTGTTCTACAAGAGCCATTGGTGCTACGTTGGTCTGGAGGCCGAGATTCCCGAAGCTGGCGACTTCAAGCGCACGGTGGTCGGCGAAAGATCGGTGATCATGATTCGCGATGCCGAAGGCGCGATCAACGTTGTCGAGAACGTGTGCGCCCATCGCGGCATGCAGTTCTGCCGCGAGCGGCACGGCAACAAGAAGGCCGAAGGCTTCACCTGCCCCTATCACCAATGGAACTATTCGCTCGGCGGCGACCTGCAAGGCGTACCGTTCCGCCGTGGCGTCAAGCAGGACGGCAAGATCAACGGAGGCATGCCGCCAGACTTCAAGCCCGCGGAGCATGGCCTGAACAAGCTCAAGGTCGCCACGCGAGGCGGTGTGGTCTTTGCGTCGTTCGATCCCGATGTCGAATCGCTCGAGGACTTCATGGGCCCGGCGATCCTGGGCTACTTCGATCGCCTCTTCAACGGCCGCAAGCTCAAGATCCTCGGCTACAACCGCCAGCGCATTCCAGGCAACTGGAAGCTGATGCAGGAGAACATCAAGGA
This sequence comes from Variovorax sp. JS1663, assembly GCF_002157355.1. Lineage (GTDB taxonomy): Bacteria > Pseudomonadota > Gammaproteobacteria > Burkholderiales > Burkholderiaceae_C > Variovorax. Next base: position 79,870 of record NZ_LYMK01000023.1, read on the forward strand.
CCCGTACCACCCCGGCCTGCTGCACACCTGGTTCGTCACCTTCGGCCTCTGGCGCGCCGACAACAAGTCGCAGCTGAAGATGGACGATCACCACCGGCACGCTGCCATGATCTCGACGCGCGGCACCAGCGGCAAGGCCGAGCAGGTGACGCAGGTGTCGAGCTTCAAGGAGAGCATGCAGCTCAACGACGGCCGCTTCCTGGACATCGTGCCCGAGCCCTGGTGGGAAGGCCCGACGGCGGTGATGATGACGCTGTTCCCGAGCGTGATCTTCCAGCAGCAAGTCAACAGTGTCTCCACGCGGCACATCCAGCCGAGCGGCCCTGGCGCCTTCGATTTCGTCTGGACCCATTTCGGCTTCGAGGACGATAGCGAGGAGATGACGCAGCGGCGCCTGCGCCAGGCGAACCTGTTCGGTCCCGCGGGCTTCGTCTCGGCCGACGATGGCGAGGTCATCGAGCTGTCGCAAAAGGGCTTCGAGCAGAAACCTTTCCACCGCACGCTGGCCGAGCTCGGCGGGCGCGAAGTCGGCGACACCGATCACATGGTGACCGAGACGCTGATACGTGGCATGTACGAATACTGGCGCAAGGTCATGGAGGCTTGAGATCATGGACTTCCAGGACTACTTCGAACTGAGTCAGCTCTACGCCAACTACGCCAGCGCCGTCAGCTCGGGCGATTGGGAAAAGTGGCCGGAGTTCTTCACCGACGACTGCACTTATCGCCTGCAGCCGCGCGAGAATTTCGAACGGGGCTTTCCGTTGGCCACCCTCTCCTTCGAGAGCAAGGGCATGCTCAGGGACCGCGTCTACGGCATTCGCGAGACACTGTTCCACGACCCGTACTACCAGCGTCACGTGGTGGGCGCGCCCGTCGTCAAGAAGGCCGAGTCCGATCGCTTCGAGTGCGAGGCCAACTACGCAGTGTTCCGCACCAAGCTCTCCGAGCTGTCGACGGTGTTCAACGTGGGCCGCTACATCGATGTCATCGTTCGCACCGAAGCGGGCCTCAAGTTCTCTTCGCGCCAAGTCATCTACGACAGCGAGATGATCCCCAACTCCATCATCTATCCGCTCTGAGGCCCGCCATGACCGTGTTGAACTGGACCGACGCCGCACCCGTCGACGACGTGCCCGCCGACGATGTCATCGGCATGATCGTCGGCGGAAAGGATCTCGCCTTGTACAGCGTGGAGGGGGAAATCTTCGCCACCGACAACATCTGCACGCATGGGCACGCGCGGCTGTGCGAAGGCTTTCTCGAAGGGCATGAGATCGAGTGCCCGTTGCACCAGGGCAAGTTCGACGTCCGCAATGGACAGCCCACCTGCGCACCCGTGACCGAAGCGATCCGGTCCTACCCGGTCAAGATCGAAGGCGGCCGCGTCTGGCTGGCCCTCGACTGACGCAACGCTCCCAAGGAGAACCCCATGACTGCTGAGCGACCGGAGGTCGCGGCCGCCGCATGCGCGGATGCCAGCCCGATCCAGAGCATCGTGATCGTCGGCGCCGGCCAGGCCGGCGGCTGGGCGGCGCAGACCCTGCGCACCGAGGGTTTCACGGGCCGGCTGGTGTTGATCGGTGATGAACCGCACCCGCCGCACGAGCGACCGCCATTGTCCAAGGCTGTGTTGTCCGGCGCGGCGCTGCCCGAGACCACCCGCTTGATGAAGCCCGAGGCCTTCGAGGCCCTGGGCCTGGACTGGCGACCCGGTGCCAAGGTGCACCGCATCGACCGCGCCACCAGGCAGGTGCTGCTGGCCGATGGCGATGCGTTGGCCTACGACAAGCTGATCCTGTGCACCGGGGGGCGCGCCCGGAGGCTCGCGCTGCCTGGCGTCGACCAGGTGCCGTTGCATACCCTGCGCACGATCGAAGACGCACAGGCGCTGGCACCGGCGCTGGGGTCTGGCCGCAGCGTGGTGGTGGTAGGCGGAGGCTGGATCGGCCTGGAGGTGGCCGCCACGGCGCGCCAGCAGGGCGCAGAGGTGGTCGTCGTGGAAACCCAGAGTCGCTTGTGCGAACGGACCGTGCCGGCCGAGATCTCGGAACTCCTGCTCACCCTGCACCGCGCGCAAGGGACCCGCGTGCTGCTGGGGGCCGGTGTCAGCGGCTTCGCGCCGGCCGCGGACGGCCGCTCGGATGTCCTGCTCGCCGACGGCAGCGCGCTGCGTTGCGACACCATCGTGCTGGGCATCGGCCTGGTGCCCAACGACGAACTGGCGCGCCAGGCGGACCTGGCCTGCGAGGGCGGCGTGCTCGTCGATGCCCAGTGCCGCACCTCGGACCCCGACATCCTGGCCGCGGGCGACGTCGCCGTGGCCCCCAACCCCTGGGCCGGCCGCCGGCTGCGGCTGGAGTCGTGGCAAAACGCGCAGGAGCAGGGCATCGCCGCGGCGCGCTCGGCCCTCGGCCACACGGTGGACTACCAGCCGCTGCCCTGGTTCTGGTCCGACCAGTTCGGCATGAACCTCCAGATCTACGGCATCCCGACCGCCGCGCACCGCGTGGTGCGGCGTGGCGACGAGGCCAGTGGCAGCTTTTTGCTCTTCTACATGGGTGGCGATTTGGTGCAGGCCGCCATCGGTCACAACGCAGCGCGCGACCTGCGCTTTGCCCGCCGGCTCATCGAGCAGCGCAAACCCGTCGATGCCGGGCGTCTGGCCGACCTGGCCACGCCGATGTCGAAGCTGTGACCAGGCGCTGACGGCAGCCCCCTTTCAAGAACCCCAAAGAGACAAACACCATGCGCCACATCGATGTCCACCAACTTGCGGACGATGCCCGCTTCAACCGCTTTCACGGCCTCGTGCTGTTCTGGTGCGCCCTGATCATCATCTTCGATGGCTACGACCTGGCCGTCGTGGGCATCGCGCTGCCCTCCATCATGAAAGACCTGGGCGTGGACCCGGCGCAAGCGGGGTTCATGGTCAGCTCGGCCCTGTTCGGCATGGCGTTCGGCGCCATCTTCCTGGGCACCTTGGCAGACCGCATCGGCCGGCGCTGGTCCATCGTCTTGTGCATCACCTTGTTCAGCGTGTTCACGGCAGCGGCCGGGCTCACCCGCGACCCCCTGCTGTTTGCCGCCTCGCGCTTCCTGGCCGGCCTGGGCATCGGCGGCGTCATGCCCAATGTGGTTGCCCACATGACCGAGTACGCGCCCAAAAAGGTGCGCGCCACGTTGGTCACGTTGATGTTCAGCGGTTACGCGGTGGGCGGCATTCTGGCGGCACTGCTTGGCAAAGGGTTGATCGAGAGCTATGGCTGGCAGTCGGTGTTCTTCGCGGCGGCCGCGCCCGTGCTGCTGATCCCCTTCATCCTGAGGTCACTGCCCGAATCCATGCCCTTCTTGCTGGCCAAAGGCCGTCACGAGGAACTCAAGCGCATCGCTGCGCGGGTCGATCCGAGCTACCAACCGAAGGACAGCGACCAGTTCACGGTGCCTGCACGGGACAAGGCCCACGGCGCTCCCACACGGCAATTGTTCGCCGAGGGCCGTGGCTTCAGCACCATCATGTTCTGGACCGCATTCTTCATGTGCCTGTTCATGGTCTACGCACTCAGTTCCTGGCTGACCAAGCTGATGGCTGCCGCCGGCTACAGCCTGGGCTCGGCGCTGACTTTCGTGCTGGTGCTCAACGTCGGCGCGATCGTCGGTGCAGTCGGTGGCGGTTGGCTGGCCGACCGCTTCCATATCAAGACCGTGCTGGCGTCCATGTACGCGCTGGCTGCGGTGTCCATCAGCCTGCTGGGGTTTGCCATGCCGCAGGAACTCCTGTTCGTTGTGGTGGGGCTGGCCGGCGCCTCGACCATCGGCACGCAGATCGTGGCCAACGCCTACACCGGTCAGTTCTACCCGATGGCGATCCGCTCCACCGGCCTGGGCTTTGCGCTGGGCATCGGCCGCGGCGGCGCGATCCTGGCGCCCATTGTGATCGGCGTGCTGGTCAGCCTGAAACTGCCGCTGCAACAGAACTTCTTCGCCATTGCCATACCCGGCGCCATCGGCATGTTGGCCGTGCTGCTGATCGACCACCGCAAGTCCGCGTCGGTGCAGCGCGCGGCGCGGCTGGCCACGACCTTGGAAACGAGCGCGTCGGCCGCACGCACCTTACCCACCAAAGCCTGATCTGCGCCGTGATTGGCGAGGCGGGCTTTCGCGTGGCGCAGGAAGACGCGCACAAGCTGGTCCATGGCTACGCCTGGACAGCGAACCGGCGCTTCCACGTGGGGCTGGCGGTGGCGAACCTCGCCTACCAGTTGCCGTGGATCCTGCGGAGCGTCGACGTGCTCGCCTGAAAAATCATCCATAGACCATCCATAAACCATCCATATACCATCCATATAGATGGTAGGATGGCCCATGCCCCGCAAAAGCAGCACCCTGGCCGCAGCCGCCAAGCCCTCGGACGAAAAGATCACGATCAACCTCGGTTGCGTGGATCTCGGCCAGATCGACCTGCTGGTGCAGGAGGGCTTCTATGCCAATCGCACCGACCTCATCCGCACCGCCATCCGCAACCAACTGGCGTCGCAGGTCGACGTGGTGCGCCAGGTCGTCGCACGCAAGCAGCTGGTGCTGGGCATTCAGCACTTCAGCGCGGAGGAACTGCGCGCCGTCCAGGCGGCCGGGCAGGTCCTGCAGATCCGGGTGCTCGGCCTCGCGGTGATCGCACCCGAGGTTGGCCCGGAGCTTGCGCTGGCCACCATCGAATCCATCACCTTGCTGGGCGCCCTGCATGCAAGCCCAGCCGTCAAAACGGCGCTCGCCGGGCGTATCCGCCCTCCTTGAAAGACCCCATGAACCCCGACTTCAAGCAACTCATGCTGCAGGCATCGCAGCTCACCCGCTCGGGCGATCTGCACGCGGCCACAGCGGCGATCCAGGCCGCGCTCCGCGGTGCCACGCAGGTGCCGACCCAGGCCGGGCAGCCGGACGACGTGATCGACGTGGAGGCGCGCGTGCTGCCGCCGTACGCGCCGACCTCCGAAGAAGGCGTGGCGGTGCCGCCGCGCGAGGCCGATGCCGCCGGCACCTTCATCACCGGCAGCTTTGCGGATGCCGGGGCCGGCCGTCGCGACTACAAGCTGTTCGTGCCCCCGCAGGCCGGCCAGGCCGCGCTGCCCCTGGTGGTGATGCTCCACGGGTGCACTCAAGGCCCGGACGACTTCGCCGCCGGCACCGCCATGAACGAGGCGGCCCTGGCGCAAGGCTTCTTCGTGCTGTACCCCGCCCAATCGCGGCAGGCCAATCCGCAGGGTTGCTGGAACTGGTTCAAGCACAGCCACCAGAAGCGCGGTCGCGGCGAGCCGGCGCTCCTGGCCGGCATGACGCGGGACGTGATGGCGCGCCATGCGATCGACCCCCGGCGTGTCTACGTGGCGGGGCTGTCGGCGGGTGGTGCCATGGCGGCCATCCTGGGCGAGGCCTATCCGGACCTGTATGCGGCGATCGGGGTCCACTCCGGGTTGGCGGCCGGCGCGGCCGTCGACCTTCCGGCGGCCCTGATGGCGATGCAAGGTGGCGGTGCCCCCCGTCAGAGTTCCGCGAGCGGCGTGCCGACCATCGTCTTCCATGGCGATGCGGACTCGACCGTGCACGCGAGCAACGGGGAGCAGGTGGTCGCGGCGAGCACCGGCGCCGGGGGCGCCGCGGAAGTCGAGCGGGTCACGGCGCCAGGCAGCCGCCATACCACGCGCAAGGTCCACCGCGCGCAGGACGGCAGGGTTCTGGCGGAACACTGGGTGGTCCATGGTGGCCCCCATGCGTGGTCGGGCGGCAGCGCCAAGGGCTCCTACACCGATCCCCGGGGGCCCGACGCCACGGCCGAGATGCTGCGCTTCTTCTTCGAGCATCCCCGCACCGCGACCCATTGATCGCTAGCGCGCTCCCAGCCGCAGGCGGGAGGACATCGTGGTCGGAATGTCGTGGACGTCTTCCAGCTGCCGCAGCACCAATCGATTCCGCTCGCGCGTCTGCGAGGCCACGCAATCCGCCGGCGTGACGACCTGCAGGTCGCGCATCACGGCCTCTGCCGCCGTCACCAGAATGCACTGGTCGCTCGCGACGCCCGTGAGCACCAGGCGGTCTGCCTCGAGATGATCGAGCAGCAGTTCGAGTGGAGTGCCGAAAAAGGCGGACTGCTTGGGCTTGAGCACGAAGAAGTCGTCCTCCTCGGGCATGAGCTGCAGCGCTACGTCGGCGCCGGGGCCTTCCGTCTCCAGGGCTTGCTTCACCAGGGCGCGAAAGTCGGAGCGCCATCGGCCGGCGTTGTCGTTGGCATAGATGACCGGCACGCCCGCCTTGCGGGCCCGCGCCTTCAGCCTCGCGATGCGGGGAGCGATCGCAGCGGCGCCGGGCAGCAGCTTGTCGGCGTCCACGAAGTCCCAGAAGCTGATCATGTCGACGATCAGCATCGCGGTCCGGCCGCTGGCCCGCTCGGCGGCCAGCCGCCCTGGGGGTGCGTTGGCACCCGCGCGCTTAGCTGCCGGGCGGCCCATCGTCGGGGGTGGGCGGCTTCGCGGGCGCGCCGCTTCTCTTGAGCACGCTCAGCTGCCCATCGCTCTCGAGGCGTGCGACCCGGATTTCCTCGAGCCGCTCGACACCCTGCTCGCGCAGCTTTCCCATCAGTTCGTCCGTCGAAATCATCTCGCGGCGCAGCGCCCTGTGGTTGAGCCGGCCGTGCCTGACGAGGACGACGGGCGTGGGCTCCAGCAGGCGCGAGACCGCCTCGACGCGGAAGCTCAGCCAGTCCAGCGCGAAGTTCCATGCGATCAGCGTGCCGAGCAGCACCAGCCCGTCGTTGATCGACTTGTACTCGCCTTGCATCGCGTTGCTGGATGCGTCCGCCACGAGCACGACGAAGAGCAGATCGGCCACGCCCATCGAACCGATGTCGCGGCGCAGGACGAATCGAAAGACGAGCAACAAGAACCAGTAGACCACCGTCCCCCGCAGCACCATTTGCCAGACGGGGTACTCGCGGGCAAAGACTTTCAGCAGGTCGTCCATGAATTCAATGAGCCCTTGGCTCTCGCCGGTCTCTCGCCGGTCCACAACCTGCCCAGTATGCGCTAGCCAAGGAAAAGGGCTGTAGTCCGGCGTGCCCGGCGTTTGTGATGGTTTGCCGTCGGGAAGGATCAGGCCCGTTCCATCGCCTGCGCCTCCTCCGCGATCCATTCATCGAAGGCGCGCACCCGTTCGGGCAAGGGCTGCTGGTCGCGCCAGGCCAGGTAGTAGGCGCCCATCGTCGGAATGCGCAGCGCGAAGGGCGCCACCAACCGGCCGGCGGCCAGGTCTTCGCGCACGAAGGCGTCGAGCGCCACCATCACGCCCAGCTGGTCGGCCGCCGCCTGGTAGGCCAGCGCCGCGTTCTCGAATTTCAGGCCGCCGTTGCCGTCGATCTGCGGCGCGCCGGCGGCGGCCAGCCAGGTAGGCCAGTCCTTGGGGCGGTTCATCGAGCACAGGAGCACGTGATGCGCCAAGTCCGCGGGCCGGGTCAGCGCGGGTCCGTTCGCCAGCAGGCCTGGCGCGCACACCGGCACCAGCGTCTCGCCGAACAGGCGCCGCAAGCCGGGGCCCGCGGGGGGTGTCGGCTCGGAATGGATGCTGACGTCCACCTCCTCGCGCGCGAAGTCGGCCCGCTCGTGCGAGGTGGTGATCTGCACGTCGATGCGCGGGTGCAGCGCATGGAAGCGCGCCAGCCGCGGCACCAGCCAGCGGATCGCGAAGGTGGGCGGCAGCTTGATGCGCAGCCGGCGCTCGTCCGGGCCGGCCTGCAGCTGGCGCGTGCCGTAGTCGATCTGGTCCAGCGCCGCGCGCGCGGTGTCGAAGTAGGCCTGCCCGGCGGCGGTGAGCCGGATGCCGTGCCGCGCCCGCTCGAACAGCGGCAGCCGCAGCCAGCCCTCCAGCGTGGCGACGTGGCGGCTCACCGCGCCCTGGGTGACGCACAGCTCCTCGGCCGCGCGCGTGAAGTTGCCCAGGCGGGCCGCGGCCTCGAAGGCACGCAGCGCGTTCAGGGGAGGCAGGCGACGGGCCATGGCAGAGGACTTTCAGACATGAGCTTTGCTCATGGGATGCATGCCCTAATTGTGATTGCCGCACAAGCAGCCCGTACTTAGCATCGTCCCCACTACAAGCACAGGAGACGAGCCCATGATGAAGAAAGTGCATGCCTGCCTGAGCGCCGTGCTGATCGCGCTGGCGGGTGCCGCGGCAGCGGAGCCGGGCTATCCCAGCCAGCCGATCAAGCTCATGGTCCCCTGGCCCGCGGGCGGCGGCGTCGACACCACGGCACGCATGATCTCCGAGCCGCTGGCGCAGAAGCTGGGCCAGCCCATCGTCATCGACAACCGCGGCGGCGCGGGCGGCAACATCGGCACCGAGCTGGCGGCGCGCGTCAAGCCCGACGGCTACAACCTGCTGATGGGCTCGATCAGCCCGAACGCGGTCAACCTCCACCTTTACACCAAGCTCGGCTTCGATCCCGTCAAGGACTTCGCGCCCATCGTGTACGTCTCGGCGGTGCCCAACATCCTGGTGGTGCCGGGCTCCTCGCCCTTCAAGTCGGTCAAGGACGTGATCGACGCGGCGAAGGCCAACCCGGGCAAGCTCAACTACGGATCGGGCGGCGTCGGCTCCTCGCAGCACCTGGCGGCGGTGCAGTTCATGTCGGCCGCGAAGATCGACATCGTGCACGTGCCGTACAAGGGCACCGCGCCGGCCGAGGCCGACCTGGCGGCGGGCCACATCTCGCTGATGCTGGACACCACCACCTGCCTGCCCTTCGTCGCCAGCGGCCGGATGCGCGCGCTGGCAGTGGCCTCCAGGAAGCGCAATCCCGCGCTGCCCGACGTGCCCACCTTCGACGAAGTGGGCCTCCCCGGCGTCTACGCCTCCTCCTGGTACGGGCTGATGGCGCCGGCCGGCACGCCGCGGCCCATCATCGACAAGCTGAACGCGCAGGCCAACGAGGTGCTGCAGTCGGCCGACCTCAAGCGCCGCATGGCCGAGTTCGGCGCCGAGATCGGCGGCGGCACGCCGGAGGAGTTCGGGCAGTTCATCGTGTCGGAAATCAAGCGCTACGAATCCATCGTCAAAGCTTCGGGTGCAAAACTGGACTAACCCCCAGGCTTCGCGCACTACGTGTCGCTTTCGCCAACCCCCTTCCAGGGGGCAACACCAGCGGCCCGGCAAAGCCGGTTCCGCGGTGTTCCCCGAGAAACGCACCCCATGACACCCGTCGCTCAAACACCCCGCACCCTGTTCGACAAGATCTGGGCGCAGCACGTCGTGATGCAGCGCGACGACGGCCAGAGCCTGCTCTACGTCGACCGCCACCTGGTGCAGGACGGCTCGGCGCCCGCCTTCCAGATGCTGCGCGCGCGCGGCCTGCCGGTGCGCCGCCCGGACCTGGCCTTCGCCACGCCGGACCACTACGTGCCCACCGGCTCGCGGGACCTCGGCCACATCGCCGACCCCGAGAAGCGCGCAATGGCACAGGCCCTGCAGGACGACAGCGCCGCCGCCGGCATCCGCTTCTTCGGCCTGGACGACGAGCGCCAGGGCATCGTGCACGTGGTCGGGCCGGAGCAGGGCCTGTCGCTGCCGGGCATGTTGATCGTCTGCGGCGACAGCCACACCTCCACGCACGGCGCGCTCGGCGCGCTGGCCTTCGGCATCGGCGCCTCGGAAGTGGCGCACGTGCTCGCCACCCAGACGCTGTGGCAGCGCAAGCCGCGCACGCTGCGGCTGACGGTCGACGGCCGGCTCGGGGCCGGCGTCGGCGCGAAGGACCTGATCCTGGCCGTGATCGGCCGCATCGGCGCGGCCGGCGCGACGGGTCACGCCATCGAGTACGCCGGCAAGGCGATCCGCGCGCTGTCGATGGAGGCGCGCATGACGGTGTGCAACATGTCCATCGAGGCCGGTGCGCGTGCCGGCATGATCGCGCCGGACGACACCACCTTCGCCTGGCTGGCCGGCCGCCCGCACGCCCCGCGTGGAGCCGACTGGGAGCGCGCCCTCGCGCGCTGGCGCGCGCTGCCCGGCGATGCCGGTGCCGTCTTCGATCGCGAGGTGCGGCTGCATGCGAACGACATCGCGCCCATGGTGACCTGGGGCACCAGCCCCGAGGACGTGCTGCCTATCTCCGGCCGCGTACCCGATCCGGCCGACGCGGCGGACCCGGAGAAGGCCGGGGCCATGCGGGGCGCGCTCGCCTACATGGGCCTGGCGCCCGGCCAGCCGCTGTCGGATGTCGCGGTGCAGCGCGTCTTCATCGGCTCCTGCACCAACGGCCGCATCGAGGACCTGCGCAGCGCCGCCGCGGTGGCGCGCGGGCGCCGCGTGGCCGCGGGCGTGGAGGCCTGGGTCGTGCCCGGCTCCGGCCTGGTCAAGCAGCAGGCCGAGGCGGAGGGGCTGGACGCCGTCTTCCGCGAGGCCGGCTTCCAGTGGCGCCATGCCGGCTGCTCCATGTGCCTGGGCACCAACGGTGACCAGGTCGCGCCGGGCCAGCGCTGCGCCTCCACTTCCAACCGCAACTTCGTCGGTCGCCAGGGCCCGGGCGCGCGCACCCATCTCATGAGCCCGGCCATGGCCGCGGCCGCCGCCGTGACCGGGCACCTCACCGACGTGCGCGAACTGATGCCGGCCTGAGGACCTCGACCATGGAAGCCTTCACCCTGCTCGATGCCGTGGCCGCGCCGCTGCCGCGCATCAACGTCGACACCGACCAGATCGTGCCGGCGCTCTACCTGCAGAAGCCGCGCTCGGCGGACTTCGGCGCCTTTCTTTTCCGCGACGTGCGGCATGACGCGCAGGGCCTGCGGCGGCCGGACTTTCCGATCAACGATGCCGCGTATGCCGATGCACGCATCCTGGTGGCGGGGCGCAACTTCGGCTGCGGCTCCTCGCGCGAGCATGCCGTGTGGGCGCTCGCCGATGGCGGCTTCCGCGCGGTGATCGCGCCGAGCTTCGGGGACATCTTCTTCTCCAACGCGCTGAAGAACGGGCTGCTGCCCGTGCGATTGGCGGAGCCGCTGGTCGACAGGCTGCTCGACACCCTGCAGCGCTTTCCAGGCACGCGCCTGTGCATCGACCTCGCCGCGCAGACCGTGACGGTGCCCGACGCCAGCACGGCCCGCTTCGAGATCGATGCCTTCGCGCGCCATTGCCTGCTCGAAGGGCTGGACGAGCTCGACTACACCCTGCGCCAGTCGGCGCGCATCGAGGCCTACGAGCGCGAGCGCGCCGGCCTTTCCCTCCCCTGAAAGAAGAGTGCTCCCATGAAGATTGCAGTGATGCCCGGCGACGGCATCGGTCCCGAGGTGACGGCCGAGGCCGTCCGCGTGTTGAAGGCCGTGCTCGGCCCGGCCCAGGCCATGGAACTGGCGCAGGCGCCGATCGGCCAGGCCGGCATCGACAGCGCGGGCGATCCGCTGCCCGAGGCCACCCTCGACATCGGCCGCCGCGCCGACGCCATCCTCTTCGGCTCCGCCGGCATGCCCGGCGACGAGGCCATCCCCTTCGCGATGCGGCCGGGCGCCAGCCTGCTGCGGCTGCGCCAGGCGCTGGGCCTGTTCGCCAACTTCCGGCCCGCCTTCCTGTTCCCCGAGCTGGTCGGCGCCTCCACCCTCAAGCCCGAGTTGGTCGAGGGCCTGGACCTGATGATCCTGCGCGAGCTCACCGGCGACGTCTACTTCGGCGAGCCGCGCGGCCACGGCACCAACGCGCGCGGCGAGCGCGAGGCCTTCAACACCATGCGCTATTCGGAGCCCGAGGTCGAGCGCATCGCGCATGTGGCCTTCCGCACCGCGCGGGCGCGCCGCCGCAGGCTGTGCTCGGTCGACAAGGCCAACGTGCTGGAGGTGATGCAGCTGTGGCGCGAGGTCGTCACGCGCGTGGGCGCCGAGTACCCGGACGTCGAGCTCACGCACCTGTTCGTCGACGCCGCGGCCATGCAGCTGATGCGCGCGCCGAAGCAGTTCGACGTGATCGTCACCGGCAACATCTTCGGCGACATCCTCTCCGACGCTGCGGCCATGCTGACCGGTTCCATCGGCATGCTGCCTTCGGCCTCGATGGCCGCCGGCACCAGGGGCCTGTACGAGCCGGTGCACGGCACCGCGCCCGACATCGCCGGCCGGAACCTCGCGAACCCGCTCGCGGCCATCCTGTCGATGGCGATGATGCTGCGCCATTCCTTCGGCCTGGCGGATGCGGCTGAACGCGTCGAGCGCTCGGTGCGCCGCGTGCTGGCCGATGGCCTGCGCACCGGCGACATCTTCCAGCCCGGCTGCGAGCGCGTGGGCACGCGCGAGATGGGCGAGGCGGTGGTAGCGGCGCTCCGCACCGTGTGATCGACGCGCGATCGATCACCGAAGGGGCAAGACTTTTCCTCAGTCCACGATGAAAAGCCTGGCGCCAACCTCTGTGGAGGAGCGGTGAGGTTCGACATCGTCGGCAACCTGGTAGCTCATGCCGGGGCGCAGCGTGAAGACGCGACCGTCTTGAAGCTCGATGTGAAGCTCGCCGTGCGTGCACAGAAGAATGTGCCCCTTGCTGCACCAGTGGGCCGCTCGATAGCCCGGCGTGTACTCGACCGTCCGGACGCGGATGTTGCCGAAGACTTGTGTGCGCCAGTAGGCGAGGCCGCGCTCGCCGTAGTGTTCAGTACGCTCGACATTCGACCAATCGGTCGTACCGAACGGAATGGCGCACATCTGCATGAACGATCCTTCGTCAGCGGCGTGGCATTTGACTTGAGCGTCCGTTCGAAAGAACGGTCCAGCAGCCTCGCCTGCGCTGCTTCAAGTCTTCACTTTGACGAGTGAAGCGGAAGCAATGTAGAAGATCGATCTGCGGCGCAACTCGGGTAGCGACCATCTGCAAGATTTGACGCAAGGATCCCGGTTTGTGTGTACCGATATGCGCAGGAGAACCCTTTGCAGGGTGAGAGGTACTTTTGACAGAGGCGAATCGCGGCGAGTGCGACGCTGCGCATGGATTGGTGGGTCGATTTGGTCGGGCGCCGGAGTGCGCTAGCGCGCCAGCATCCGCTGCAGCTCCCGGTAAGCGTGCGGATCCTCGCGCTCGAGCGCCTCGATCTCCATCCGAAGGCGTTCCAGCCGCGGCAGGCGGGCCTCGTCCTTGATGCGCGCCACGTCCTTCGCCAGGACCACGAACTCGGCCACGCGGCCGTCGCGCTTCGCCGCCGCGGGCAACTGCTCGACCAGTGCCGACACCGCGTCCATCATCCGCCCGATCTGGCGCCCGTAGCTGTGCTTCTGCAGCACGTCGCGCTCGATGTCGGGTGCCGACGAATTGAGGTTCGTCACGTTGACGACGTTGCCGAAGGACCAGCCGGGGTTGATCGGCTGCGTGAGCTTCTCCGGTGCCTGCAGGTTCCACTGCAGGGGCAGCCAGGGCCACCATGCCGGGCGTACCGCGCCCCAGTCCGCCGTGCTGCCGTTGCCGTCCGTTGCTGCCATGAAAGCTCCTGATGCGCGCCCGCCCATGGCGCGAGCCGCATCGTAGCCTCGCGCCGTATCATGCGCCACGAGGAGGCGCGCATGCCCGGCAAACAGGTGGCCCTCGCCAAGATCTCGCGGCCGCGGCTGCACGACGTGCTCGCGCGCACGCGGCTGTCCGCCCTGCTCGACAAGGCGGCGCGGCGCCCGGTGGTGTGGCTCTGCGCCCAGCCCGGCGCCGGCAAGACCACCCTGGTGGCCGGCCACCGCGAGGCCCGCAAGCGCGGCGGGATCTGGTACCAGGTCGATGCCGCCGATGCCGATCCCGCCTCCTTCGTCTACCACCTGCGCCTGGCCGCGGCCGCCGCCGGGGCTGGCGAGCGGCTGCCGCTGCTGACCCCCGAGTACCTGCCGGACCTGCGCGGCTTCGCGCGGCGCTTCTTCCGCGACCTGTACGCCGGCCTCGGCGCCGGCGCCGCGCTGGTGCTCGACAACTTCCAGGAGGTGCCCGAGGACGCCGGCTTCCACGCGATCGTGGCCGAGGGCATGGCCCAGGTGCCCGAGGGCACGAACGTCTTCGTGCTCAGCCGCGCCGAGCCGCCTGCGGCCTATGCCGCGCTGCTGGCGGACGATGCGCTGGCGCCGGTGGACGGCGAGGCGCTGCGCCTCACGCCGGCCGAGACGCGGGCCATCGCCCGCAAGCGCGGCGTGACGGACGAGGCGCGGGTCGATGCGCTGCAGCTGCGCTCGCACGGCTGGGCAGCCGGGCTCACGCTGCTGCTCGCGCGCACCCGGCAACCCGCCGGGGCGCAGGAGGAGGACGAGGCCGACTCGCTGCAGCACGTGTTCGGCTACTTCGCGCAGCGCGTGTTCGACGGCACCACGCCGGCGCACCAGCGTGCGCTGATGCAGCTGGCCTTCCTGCCGCTCATGACCGTGCCGCTGGCCGAACGGCTCACCGGCCTGCCGGAAGCCGGGCGCCTGCTCGACCATCACTACAAGCGCCACCTGTTCACCGACCGGCGCCGTGTCGCGCAGCCGGCGGCGGGCTACGTGTTCCAGTTCCACGCGCTGTTCCGCAGCTTCCTGCAGCACCAGGCGCGCGCGGCGTGGTCCGTCGGCGAGCTGCGCGAATGGACCGGCCGCGCCGCGCAGCTCATGGAGGCCGAGGGGCACTGGGAGCAGGCCTTTGCGCTCTTCGGGGAGGCCGGCGATGGGGCCGCCTGCGCGCGGCTGGCCGGCGCGCATGCCGAGGGCCTTCTGGAGCAGGGCCGGCGCCAGACCCTGCTCGACTGGCTGGGCCGCATCCCGCCGCCGGTGCGCGAGCGCGATCCCTGGCTCGGCTACTGGGAAGGCCGTGCGCTGATGGCCATCGCGCCCGACCGCGCCCTGCAGATCCTGCAGGCGCGCCACCAGCGCTTCGCGGAGGCCGCGGACGCCGTCGGCCAGCTCGCCTGCGGCGCCGCGGTGGTGCAGACGCTGTGGCATGCGCGCCTGGGCTGGTCGGAGATCACGCCCTGGGTCGACCGCCTCGAGCCGCTGATGCGCGGCGAGCCGGCCTTTCCCACGCGCAGCGTCGAGCTGATGAGCCTGTCGGCCCTGCATGCCGCGCTCGCCTTCTGCCGGCCGGCGCATCCGGCCGTGCGCGCCCTGGGGCCGCGGCTGCTCGCGCTGGTGGACGATGCGGCGATCGACTGGAACCAGCGCCTGGTCACCGCCACCCACCTGATCACCTACTTCCACAACGCGGCCGAGGACGAGCTCGCGCTGCAACTCATCGGCAAGACCGACGCGGCCGTCGAGTGCCTGCCGGCCAGCGCGCTCAACCGCGCCTTCTGGTTCGTCTTCCGCGCCATTCACGACCTGCGGCAGGCCGACTTCGACGCCTCCGCCATGCGCTTCGAGCGCGCCGAGGACCTGGCGCGCGAGGAGGGCCTGCCGCACGCCGAGTTCGCCGCGATGCAGTTCCATGCCTACCTCGACCTGACCTTCCGCCGCGCGGCCGAGGCGCAGGCGCGCATCGCGCGCATGGAAGTCCACCCGGCCCGCGGCACGCGCGATGCCGAGATGAACTTCTTCGTCGCCCGCACCATGCTGGCGCAGCTGCGGGGCGAGACGCAGGCGGCGCTGGAATACGCGCACCGCGGGCTGGAGGCGGTGGAGCGCGTGGGCGCTGCCTACTTCCTGGCCGTGTTCCCGGCGCTCTTCGCCAGCGCGCTGGCCGACGGCGGCGAGGCCGCGCAGGCGCTGGCGATCGTCGAGCGCTCGCGCAGCCTGTCGCGCGGCAGCTACCTGGAGGCGATGGAGGCCCAACTGCTGCTGGAAGAGGCCTACGTCGCCCACGTGCAGGGCGACGCCGCCGGCACCCTGGCCAAGCTCGCCGAGGGCTTCGCCCTGGCCGCCGCCGACCACACGCGGGCCGCCTACGCGCACCGCGCCGTCACGCGCAAGCCGGTGCTGCTGCACCTGGCGCTGGCGGCCGGCATCGAGACCGATCTGGTGCGGCGGCTGATCCGGCGCTGGCGCATCGCGCCGCCGGCGGAAGAGCTGGCGCGGTGGCCCTGGCCGGTGCGGGTGCGCACGCTGGGCGGCTTCGAGCTCCTGGTCGAGGACAACCCGGTCGAATTCGGCCGCAAGGCGCCGCGCAAGACCCTGGCGCTGCTCAAGGCCATCGTCGCGCGCGGCGGCAGCGCGCCCGAGGGCGTGCTGGTCGACACCTTCTGGCCCGACGAGACCGGCGACGCCGCCGCGCGCTCGCTGGCCGCGGCCGTGCGCCGCCTGCGCGGACTGCTCGGAACGGACGACGCGGTGATCCAGCAGGGCGGCCAGCTCTCGCTCGACCGGGCGCAGGTGTGGGTCGACGCCTGGGCCTTCGAGCGCGCCCTGGCGGCGGCGCGCGCCGCCCCGCCGGGCGACGGCGCGGCCCTGGGCGAGGCGCTGGCGCTCTACCGCGGCGCCTTCCTGGCCGAGGAGGAAGGCGAGAGCTGGCCCGTTCCCATGCGCGAGCGGCTGCGCGGCAAGTTCATCCAGGCGGTGGCCGACCATGCGAACGCGCTGGAGCATGCCCAGCGCCACGAGGAGGCCGTCGCCTGCTACCTGCGCGGGCTGGAGGCCGACGACGTGGTCGAGCCCTTCTACCAGGGCCTGATGCGCTGCTACCACCGGCTCGACCGGCTGCCCGAGGCGGTCAGCGCTTACCGCCGGCTGAAGCAGACGCTGTCGGTCACGCTGAGCCTGCCGCCCTCGGCTGGGACCGAGAAGCTGTACCGGACGCTGCGGCTGGAATAGAAGAAGCGTCTGCCACCTATGCTGCTGCGGCGGCGAGTTGTCGTTCGACCGCTGCGGCAATCAGTGGCGCCATCTTGCGAAGGCCTTCGAGCGTGAGATCCTTGGTTTGGTAGAGCTCATACCATGCGCGCCGCTGTCGAACGATCCGCTCGTCGTCGCGCAATTTGAGTCGCTTCAGCGTGAACTCCGCGCGCTCTCTGGCTGCCGCGGGCACCGCATCGGTCAGCTTCAACTGGAGCGAGGGCAGATCGACTTCGAACCACCCTTCCTGCACTTCGAAGGGGTCGAGAAGTTCATTGGACGGATGCTTCTTCTTGGAGCTGTTGATCCAGCCTTCGATATAGCGATAGTTCGACCACTCGTACGCCTTGGAAGAATCTTCGTCGCAGCTGATGAAGTGATCGACGGTGCCGCTCGAGATCCACATCGCCCCGAATCCGCAGCGATTCTGAAAGCCTTTGGCCAAGTCGAGCCTGAATGGCGACCACAAGTCCTTGGGACGTTTCGCACCCGGGTTGGCCGCCAGCCACTCCTGGCCCTTCTGGCGGCATTTCGCATCGAACTCATCGGGCTCGTCGATAGGGTTGGCGACGCGGTTCATGCGCTCGTCGTCTGTCCTGGGTGCTTCTCCACCCAGACGACCCAGCGAGGCCAGAAATGATCCGAACCGGGCAGCGTGCGCCTCAGCGCTTCATCGATCTGCTGTTGATCGGACAGGTATGGTGGGAGAGCCTGCTTGTCGTTGCGCATCCACGCCTCCGCCGCTTCGATGGCTTCCTCGGCTTCCACGGAACGCGCCTGCTGAAGTCCGAAGGCGTCAGAAACCAGCCAGTTCACCACGTCGCCCTGCTTGGCCCATGCCTCGTGCGAGACCTCGGCCTTTCCGGCTTGCAGCTTGATTGTGAAGATCGCGTCTTGATCTTCGTCGAACTCAGGCTCCACCGAGGCCAGCACCAATGGCGAGTGGGTTGCGACCAGGAGCTGCACCGGCACGTTCTTGCCCGTCAGCGCGCGCATCACATTCATCAGTGCGGGGACGATCCGCCGCTGCCATTGCGGGTGCAGATGGCATTCGATCTCGTCGATCAGAAAGATGATCTCCTTGGCTGGATTGCGTCGTGTCTGTGCGCAAGCCAACTGGTGTTCGCGCCACGTCCAAACGAGCAGGTACGCCAGCGCGGCGATGCGGCGCATGCCTGCCGACGCGTGGACCAGTGGGACATCCTGTCCATAGGGCATGCGCAGGGAGGGGTAGTCGGTCACGTCGAGTCCCACCCTCACAGGGTCGCCCGGCGTCAAGTGCTCCTGGCCAGAGGGCGAAAGCGCGTCCAGGACTTTGACCAGATCGCCGAATGCCGGGTCGTTGCCTTTCTGCCAAAGGACCCAGTCCTGAATCAAACCATTGCAGTGGCGGATACCGCCCGCGCCTTCCAGTCCCTTCCAGACATCGTCGGGCGTGAAGTTGAATGCGCGCAGTCGCTCGAACGTTTGCGCATCCTTGTCGCTCCAGTAGTTTCGCGCAGGGTCCCATGCCGCAAAGCTGCCGTCCACGCCTGCATAGATCACCACCCCGGGAATCGGTGGACGCCCCGGTTTGACGGGCCAGCTCTGGTCTGCGTGCTTGAACACGCTTTCCTCGGTGAAGTCGCCGGGGGTCGATTTACTGTAGGCGTAGGAGATGGAAGACTTCTTGGCGCCTCGCTGAGGCGCGGCCGGCACGCCTCGGGCCCATGTACGCGTCAGCGTCCACCATGCGATATCCAGCAGAAAACTCTTGCCCAGGCCGTTGTCGCCCGAGATGAAGTTGAGCCGCGGCGCGAACTCGACAGGCCCGAACACCCTCGCCGGGCCGACGCCCTGAAGGTGCAGTGACTTCAGCATGAATCAACTCCTCCGGAAACGAGGGCTACGAACTGGGCGAACACGATGCGAGGACTGAACGGCACTCAGGCTCGGTGCAAGGGTGCAGAAAAGGGTGCAGAAGAGTGTAAGACAGCGCGTCACATGGGCTTCAGCGTGCGCGGCTGCCGCCCCTGCCTGCCGATTCGCGAATAAGTAGCCAATAAGTAGAGGCTCTCTTTCGACACTGGCTCCCATCGAAAGAAGGAGCCCCCGTGAGAGAGATTCGCAGCTACCTGGTCCGCGTATACCGCCAAGACGCCGAGGCGCTCGCCGGCGTCGTCGAGGACGTCCAAAGCAGCCGGATCGCCCCTTTCCAGTCCCTGGCCGAGCTGTGCCAGGTGCTGAGCGGGCGCAAGCGCTTCGCCCGGCGCACGGTGAGCCGCAGGAGGACGGCGTCGTGAACGCGGCCGAGGTCCTGGACGCGGCGCCGGAGTCGGTCTCCGGCGACCCGGCGGAGGAATACAAGGGCGTGTGCGACTTCATGCGCCTGTACGCCACGCTGCGCTTCTATCAGCTGGCGCTGCTGCTGGGCACCACCGGCAGCATCATCACCGCGCTGTCCTCCCACGCCGTGCGCAGCAGCTTCGCCCGCGCCGAGCTGCTGAAGACCGGCGGGCTCGTCATCAGCCTGGCCTTCCTGGTGATGGAGTTCCGCTCCACCACCTACTGGCACCGCCTGCGTGACCGCGGCAACGCGCTGGCGCAGCAGCTGCGCTACCTGCGCTTCCCCACGCCCTCGCGCTGGAACCCGCTGACCACCAGCGGCGCCGGCTTCTACCTGCACGCCGTCGTGTCCGCCCTGTGGCTCGCCAGCCTGTTCCTGCGCCTGCAGCCTCCCGCCTGATTTCCTCCTGCCCCCAACCCCAACCCCAACCCCTGAAAGAGAGACCCGCCATGACTTCCAAGACCCTGTCCATCCTCGCCCTGTCGCTGACCCTGGGCACCGCCGGCCTGGTCCACGCCGCCGGCACGGCCTCGCCCGCGATCTACCCCGCCAAGGGCCAGAGCGCCAAGCAGCAGGACAAGGACAAGTACCAGTGCTACGCCTGGGCCCGCGACCAGACCGGCTTCGACCCGGCACAGGCGCAGACCGCCGCGGCGCCCGCACCCCAGCCGCCCGGCGCGCTGGCCCGCGGTGCGATGGGCGGCGCGGCGATCGCCTCGATCGCCGACCACGACCCGGCGGGCGGCGCCGCCGCCGGTGCCCTCGGTGCCGCGGTGCGCGGAAAGATGAAGGAACGCCAGGCCGCGCAGCAGCAGCAACAGGCCCAGGCCCAGCACAAGTCCGCCTACGACCGGGCCTTCAAGGCCTGCATGGAAGGGCGCGGCTACGTGCTGCGCTGAAGCCCGGGGCCCATGAACGACGACGACAAGGAGAAGGAGCTCGCCATGAATCCCCCCACCGTGCTGGCCTTGCTCGGCGCCGCCCTGCTGGCCGGCGGCTGCGCCCCCAAGGAAGAAGCCGCCCACGAGGACATCCGGCCGGTGCGCAGCGTCGTGGCCGGCGAAAGCAGCGGCACCGTGGGCGCGACCTACTCGGGCCAGGTCCAGTCGCGCTACGAGAGCAAGCTGGGCTTCCAGGCCTCGGGCCGCATCGTGGCGCGGCTGGTCGAGATCGGCACCCACGTGCGGCGCGGCCAGCCGCTGATGCGCCTCGACCCGGCGCAGGAGGCGCTGCAGGTGGTGGCCGCCACCGCCAGCGTGGACGCGGCGAGGAGCCGCGTTTCGCAGAACCGCGTGGACCTTCAGCGCACCGAGCAGCTGCTGGCGCGCAAGTTCGCCTCGCAGGCCGAGGTGGACCAGCAGCGCCTGGCGCTGGCCGAATCGGAATCGCAGCTGCGCTCGTCGCTGGCGCAGCAGCAGCTGCGCGTCAACCAGCGCGGCTACACCGAGCTGGTGGCCGACCGCGACGGCGTGGTCGCATCGATCAGTGCCGAATCGGGCCAGGTGGTCTCTGCCGGCCAGCAGGTGATCACGCTGGCCGCCGACGGCGAGCGCGAGGTGCTGGTGAGCGTGCCCGAGTCGCGCATCGACGAGCTGCGGCGCGCGAAGCGGCTGGAGGTGTCGCTCTGGGCCCGGCCCGGCCAGCGCTACGAGGGCAGCCTGCGTGAGCTGGCGCCGGATGCCGACAGCGTGACGCGCACCTACGCCGCGCGCATCGCCGTCAAGGGCGCCGATGCGGCGCTGGTGCTGGGCATGACGGCCTCCGTCTTCGTGCCCGACGTGGAGGGCCGATCGGCCATCCGCCTGCCGCTGTCGGCCATTCACCACCAGGACGGCAAGCCGATGGTGTGGGTGGTGGATGCGGCGAGCACGCAGGTATCGGCGCGCCCCGTCGAGCTGGGCAGCGCGCAGAACGACAGCGTGCTGATCGCCGGCGGCCTGAAGGGCGGCGAGACCGTGGTCACCGCCGGCGTGCACATGCTGCATGCGGGGCAGAAGGTGAAGGCGGCTGCGAGCGCGCAGGGAGCGCAGCCATGAGCAGATTGAATCTCTCCGAGTGGGCGCTGAAGCACCCGCAGATGATCGTCTTCCTCCTGCTGCTGCTCGGCCTCTCGGGCCTCTTCGCCTACAGCCGCCTGGGCCAGAAGGAAGACCCCGAATTCACCGTCAAGACCATGGTGGTGCAGGCCTCCTGGCCCGGCAGCTCGGCGCAGCAGATGGCCGAGCAGGTCACCGACAAGCTGGAGAAGAAGCTGCAGGAGATCGCCGAGATCGACTACACCAGCAGCTACGCCAAGCCCGGCGTCACGCAGATCAAGGTCAACCTGCGCGAGGCCACCCCGCCCGCCGCGGTGCCGCAGGTCTGGTACCAGGTGCGCAAGAAGCTCGGCGACATCCAGGCCACGCTGCCGCAGGGCGTGCGCGGGCCCTTCTTCAACGACGAGTTCGGCGACACCTTCGGCAACCTCTACGCCATCACCGGCGACGGCTTCGGCTATGCCGAGCTGCGCGACTTCGCCGATGCCGCGCGCAACGAGTTCCTGCGCGTGGCCGACGTCAACAAGGTCGAGCTGGTGGGCGCTCAGGACCCGAAGATCCACGTCGAGGCCAGCAACGCCAAGCTGGCTTCGCTGGGCATCGACCCCTCGCTCATCGCCTCGACCCTGGCCGCGGCCAACACGGTCGATGCGGCGGGCAC
The DNA here is from genome assembly GCF_002157355.1 of Variovorax sp. JS1663. Classification (GTDB taxonomy): domain Bacteria; phylum Pseudomonadota; class Gammaproteobacteria; order Burkholderiales; family Burkholderiaceae_C; genus Variovorax. Next base: position 101,674 of record NZ_LYMK01000023.1, read on the forward strand.
GGTGCTGACCGCGTCCGAGCAGCTGCGCCTCACGGTGAGCGGCGAGTTCGATTCGGTCGAGAGCATCCGCGACATGGGCATCCGCGCCAATGGGCGCACCTTCCGCCTCGGCGACATCGCCGAGGTGCGGCGCGGCCTGGTCGATCCGGCCACCTCGAAGATGCGCTTCGACGGCCAGGAGGCCGTCGGCCTGGCGGTCAGCATGCGCAAGGGCGGCGACGTGATCCGCCTCGGCGAGCAGCTTTCCGCCACCGTCGCCCGCATCCAGGCCAGCCTGCCGGTGGGCGTGCAGGTCCATGCCGTCTCGGACCAGCCCAAGGTGGTGGCCGAGTCGGTGCACGAATTCAAGAAGAGCCTGCTGGAGGCCGTGGTCATCGTGCTGGTGGTGAGCTTCTTCTCGCTGGGCCTGCGCACCGGCCTGGTGGTGGCGCTCAGCATCCCGCTGGTGCTGGCGCTGACCTTCCTCGTGATGTATGTGCTCGGCATCGAGCTGCAGCGCATCTCGCTGGGCGCGCTGATCATCTCGCTGGGCCTGCTGGTGGACGACGCGATCATCGCGGTCGAGATGATGGCGCTCAAGCTGGAGCAGGGCTGGGACCGCTTCCGCGCCGCCACCTACGCCTACACGGCAACCGCCTTCCCCATGCTCACCGGCACGCTGATCACGGCGGCGGGCTTCCTGCCGGTGGGCTTCGCCAGGTCGGGCGCGGGCGAGTACGTGTTCTCGCTGTTCCAGGTGGTGGGCATCTCGCTCATGCTGTCCTGGATCGTCGCGGTGGTGTTCACGCCCTACATCGGCTTCAAGCTGCTGAAGGAGCAGCCGCACGCGGGCCACCATGACGAAGATGCGATCTACCAGCGCGGCTTCTACGCACGCTTCCGCGTCCTGGTCGAGTGGTGCCTGGCGCGGCGGCGCTGGGTGATCGCCGGCACGCTGGCGCTCTTCGCCGGTTCGATCGCGCTCTTCGGCGCGGTGCCCAAGCAGTTCTTCCCGGCCTCGGACCGGCCCGAGCTGATGGTCGACCTGTGGCTGCCGCAGTCCGCCACCTTCGAGGCCAGCCAGCGCGAAGTGGAGGCGCTCGAGGCGCAGCTGCGCAAAGACCCGGACGTGCTTGCCGTCACCAGCTACGTCGGCACCGGCAGCCCGCGCTTCTACCTGCCGCTGGACGTGCAGACGCCCAACCTCAACCTGGGCGAGCTGATGGTGATGACGAAGGGCGGCGAGGCGCGCGAGCGCGTGCTGGCGAAGGTCCAGCACCTGCTCGACAACGGCTTTCCGCTGGTGCGCGGCCGCGTCAACCGGCTGGAGAACGGGCCGCCGGTGGGCTACCCGCTGCAGTTCCGCGTCTTCGGGCAGGACCCGGCCCAGGTGCGCACCATCGCCGACCGGGTGGCCTCGGTCCTGCGCGCCGACCCCCACGTGCGGCGCGTCAACCAGGACTGGGGCGAGCGGCTGAAGCGCCTGCGCGTCGACATCGACCAGGACAAGGCGCGCCAGCTCGGCATCAGCTCGCGCCAGGTCAAGACCGCGCTGCAGGGCTCGCTCAGCGGCACGACCATCACGCAGTACCGCGAGGGCGACAAGGAGCTCGACGTGATCGCCCGGCTCGTGGAGGAAGAGCGCACCGACCTCAACAACCTGAAGGACGCGCGCATCTACCTGCGCGACGGCAAGTTCGTGCCGGTCTCGCAGGTGGCGCGGCTGTCGCTGGACAGCGAGGACAGCGTGCTGTGGCGCCGCAACCGCGTGCCCACGCTCACCGTGCGCGCCGACGTGGCCGGCGCCGAGGCGCCCGACGTGGCGCTGGCGCTCCAGCCGAAGATCGAGGCGCTGGCGAAGACGCTGCCGCTGGGCTACGGCATCGACACCGGCGGCGCGCTGGAGTCCAGCAGCAAGTCGCAGGCCTCGATCTTCGCGGTGATGCCACTGATGGCGGCGGCCGTGCTGCTGCTGCTCATGGTGCAGCTGCAGGACCTGAAGAAGATGGCGCTGGTGCTGCTCACCGCGCCGCTGGGGCTGATCGGCGTGGCGCTGATGCTCTTCGCCTTCCGCATCCCCTTCGGCTTCGTCGCCATGCTGGGCGTGATCGCGCTGGCCGGGATGATCATCCGCAACTCGGTGATTCTGGTGGTGCAGATCGACCACGACGTGGCGGCCGGCGCGCCGCTGTGGACCGCGATCGTCGAATCGGCCGTGCGGCGTATGCGGCCGATCATCCTGACGGCGCTGGCCGCCATCCTCGCGATGGTCCCGCTCACGCGCTCGGTCTTCTGGGGCCCGATGGCCTGGTCGATCATGGGCGGGCTCTTCGTCGCGACCCTGCTCACCCTCCTCTTCCTGCCCGCGCTCTACGCCAGCTGGTACGGCGCGAAGCGGCCCGCGGCCGCATGACCTTCCACGGACACGACGATGAACACGAGGATGAACACGATACGCATCAAGCAGGCCGCCTTGGCGGTGCTGGTCGCCGGCGCGTCGGGCGCGGCCTTCGGGCTCGACCTGATGGCCTCCTATGAAAGCGCGCTGCGCGCCGACCCCACCATGCGCGCGGCCGACCAGGCCGTGATCGCGGGCCGCGAGAAGGCCGTGCAGGGCGACGCGCTGCTGAAGCCGCAGGTCTCGCTGCAGGCCAGCCTGAACCGGGTGAGCGAGAAGTCGACGATCAGCACGGGCTACGGCAGCACGCAGTCGGACAGCCGCGGCAACGTGCACCAGGTTGGCGTGCAGCTGGTGCAGCCGCTGTACGACGCGAAGGCCGGCGCCGAGCGCAAGCAGCTGCACCAGCAGACCGCGCTGGCCGAAGTCGGGTACCGCGACGCGCAGCAGGACCTGGTGCGGCGCGTGGCCGAGGCGTACTTCAACGTGCTGCTGGCGCGCGAGACTCTGCGCGTCGCGCAGGCCGAGATGACCGCGGTGGGCATGCAGCGCGACCGCGCGCAGGCCCGCTTCGACGTGGGCCGCGGCCGCATCACCGACCTGCAGGAGGCGCAGGCGCGCCACGACAGCGTGGCGGCGCGCGAGGTCTCGGCCCAGAGCGCGCTGGCGCTGCGGCAGGCGCAATACCGCGAGCTCACCGGCCTGCCGGCCGAGGGCCTGGCCGGACTGCGCGCCGGCTTCGCGCCCGTGCCGCCCCAACCCGACAACCTGGAGAGCTGGCAGACCCGGGGGCTGGACGGCAACACCCGCGTGCAGGTGAAGCGCAATGAACTGCTCATCGCCGGCGCGGAGATCGACAAGTACCGGCTGAGCGGCCGGCCCACCGTCGACCTGGTCGCCAGCTTCACCCGCCAGGGCCAGAACGGCGGCCTGCCGGCGTCCGTCTCGCCCGACAGCGCGCGCGGCGCCAGCGTCGGCGTGCAGCTCACGGTGCCGCTCTACACGGGTGGCGCGCTGAACTCGCGCTGGCGCGAATCCATCGCGCGCCGGGACCAGGCCGAGCAGGAGCTGGGCGCGGCCGAGCGCGATGCCCGGCTGCAGGTGCAGGACGCCTTTCTCGCGGTGAAGACCGGGGTGAGCCGCATCGGCGCGCTGGAGCAGTCGGTGCTCTCGGCGCGCACCGCGCTGGAGGCCACCACGCTCGGCCGCGACCTGGGCAGCCGCACCGAGCTGGACGTGCTGGACGCCCAGCAGCGGCTGTACACGGCCGAACTGGACTTGGCACAGGCGAAGAACGACTATCTGCTGGGCCGCATCCGGCTCGCATCCGCCGCCGGGGACTTGCGCGAGGACGACCTGCGCGCGCTCAACGGCTACCTGGTGCGCTGATGCGCACCCGCAGGAACGACAGGAGGAAGACCATGGACACCGATGTACTCGTCGTCGGCGCCGGCCCCACCGGCCTCATGCTCGCCAACCAGCTCGCACGCCGCGGCGTGCGCACCCTCATCATCGACCGCCATGCCCACCCGGCGCGCGAGACCCGTGCGCTCGGGGTGCAGGCGCGCACGCTGGAGATCTACCAGAAGCTCGGCGTGGTGGAGCAGGCGCTGGCACTCGGCAAGCGCGGCGACGGCGCCAACCTCTGGGCCGACGGCCGCCGCATGGCGCGCGTGCCGCTGGCGGACGCCGGCGCGCGGCTCAGTCCCTACCCCTACATCCTCGTGCTCGGCCAGGACGACAACGAGAAGATCCTCGGCGAGCGCCTGCACGACTTCGGCCTGTCGGTGAGCTGGAACACCGAGCTGATGGCCTTCACGCAGACGCCGGATGGCGTCGTCGCGACGCTGCAGCGGCCCGACGGCAGCCTGCGCGAGGTGAAGGCGGGCTGGATCGCGGGCTGCGACGGCGCCCGCAGCGCGGTGCGCGAGCAGAGCGGCATCGGCTTTCCCGGCGCGCCCTACGAGCATGTCTTCTTCGTCGCCGACGTGGAGGCCAGCGGCGGCATGGTGCCCGACGAGGTGAACGTGTACCTGTGGAAGGAGGGCTTTCACCTGATGTTCCCCATGCGCGGGACGGACCACTGGCGGCTGGTCGGCATCCTGCCCGAGGCGCTGCGCGGGCGGCCCGATGTGCGCTTCGAGGACGTGGTTTCGTCGGTGCGCGAGCAGGCCGGCGAGGGGCTGGTCTTCAAGGGCTGCAGCTGGTTCTCGACCTACCGCATCCACCACCGCAGCGCCTCGCACTTCCGCGAGGGGCGCGCCTTCGTGCTCGGCGATGCGGCCCACATCCACAGCCCGCTGGGCGCGCAGGGCATGAACACCGGCCTGCAGGATGCCTACAACCTCGGCTGGAAGCTGGCGCTGGTCACGCAGGGGAAGGCCGACGCCTCGCTGCTCGACTCCTACGAGGCCGAGCGGCTGCCGGTGGCGCGCCGCCTGCTGGACACCACGGACCGGGGCTTCCGGCTGGTGGTGTCGGACAGCTGGTTCGCCGGCCTGCTGCGCACCGAGGTGCTGGCCCGCGTCGGCGCCCTGGCCATGAGCCGGCCGCGCATCCAGCGCACCGCCTTCCGCACGGTGTCGCAGATCGGCATCCACTACCGGGAGAGCCCGCTGTCGATGGCGCTGGGAGGAACGCCCGAGAACGCGCCGTACGCCGGCGACCGCTTTCCCTGGCTGCGCCTGCGCTTCACGCCGCAGGGGCCGGTGGAGGACGTGTTCGAGAAGCTGGACGACCTGCACTTCCACCTGCTCGTGTTCGGCCAGGAGCCGCCGGCCCGCACCGGCTGGCCGGCCGGCGAGCTGCTGCGGGTGCACGCGATTCCGCCCGGCCCGGAGAACGAGGCCGAGCTGGCCCGTGCGAGCATCCCGGGGAAATCGTTCTACCTGCTGCGGCCGGACGGCTATGTCGGGCTGAGCGGCATCCGGCTCGACGAGGGGGCCGTGGCGCGCTTCGTCCGCGAGCGGCTGGCGATGGCGGCGTGAGGCCTGCATACGCCAGCATGGACCGCGTGACAAGAGCAATAGTGACGAGGGCCCGCGCGGCCGCGCCGTTCACACTCGGGCGCTGGTGTCGTCAAGCGAGAAGGGAGCGTTCATGGCGGTGGATGCAAAGCGGTTCAGAAGACGGTCCTTGATCGAGTCACGGGGCTTGCACGCCCTCCTGGCCGTCGCGTTCGGCATCGCCGTGTTCGCCGTGGCCGTGACGGGGTGGTGGGCTTCGACGTACTGGATTCCCTTGCAGGACGTGAAGGGCGCGGTGCGCGCCAAGCTCGACAACGGCGCTTCCGCGCAATTCGAGCATGTCTGGTACAGCAAGCAGACCCGCGTCGGCTGCGGCTATGTCAGCGTGAAGGAGCCGGCGGGCGGGTACAAGGGCAAGAAGCACTTCATCCTGTTCCCCGGCGGCGAACTCCAGCTCGAGCCCTCGCGCGAGACCCAGGGCGACGCCGCGCAGCAGATCGCGGCGCTCGAGCAGCAGGCGCGCTATGCGCAGGCGATCCGGGCGAACTGCCTGCAGTGATCTAGTTCGTGACCGGCGCGTTGCGCATTCGCTCGTTTCCTGCTCGAGCGGATCGCGAACAGGCACGCCAGGTCCCGGGTTGCCGCGAAGTAGGTCTCTCGCGCCTCGAACTGCTTCCTGGCCAGGATGTGCTCGGCGACATCCAGTGTTGTGCCGTGGTACAGCGTGGTCTCGCGCTCATTGTCTTCATCGTCCGGTCGTTGGGCCATCGTGGTCACTTCGAAGAATTCACACCGCGCATGCTGAGGCAACCCGTCGACGTTCGCTTCAGCAATATGGGGGATGTGTCGCGATTTCTTTCTTCGCCGAGCCTGCGCGTTGATACAGTTGCCCGCACTACCCCGCAAGGACGGTGACCCATGGCTTTCCCCCTGTTGTGCAGGTTCGCCGCTTGCGCCCTGCTGGCCATCGCCGCGCTGCCGGCCGACGCCGGCACCACCAGCGCCTTCACCCTCTCCGCGCAAAGCTACGCGGGCTCCCGCGAGCGCCAGTACAAGGTCTATGTGCCCGACGGCCTCACGGCGCCCGCGCCGATGGTCATGGCCCTGCACGGCTGCCAGCAGACGCACGACGACGTGCTGCGCGACTGGGGCCTGGCGGCGGCGGCCGACCGCTACGGCTTCATCCTCGTCACCCCCTTCATCACCAGCTACGACGGCCTGCGCAACACCAACTGCTGGGGCTTCTGGCTCGATCAGCACCGGCACCAGGGCCGCGGCGAGCCGGAGGACCTGCACCAGATCGGCCGGCAGGTGGAGGCGCGCTTCGCCGTCGATCCGAAGCGGCGCTACGTGACCGGGCTGTCCTCCGGCGGCGCGATGGCGGTGGTGCTCTCGGTCACGCACAACGAGTACTTCGCCGCCGCGGCCAGCGCCTCGGGGCTGCCCTACGGCGAGGACTCGGCCTCGGTGTCGTTCTCCGGGTGTCCGGGCAGTGCCACCTTCCATGCGGTGAGCCGGGTGGTGTCGGACATGCGGGCCGAGCGCAACGCGGCCAACCCGATCCCGCTGATGGTGCTGCAGAACAACGGCGACTGCACCGTGATCCAGCCCGCCGGCCGCAACCTGCGCGATGCGCAGCTGCAGCTCAACGGCGATACGGGCCATGACACGCCGGCCGAGGCGCTGGCGCAGCAGCGCGCCTGCACGCCGGTCAACGGCAGCGGCTACGGCTGCCAGCAGAGCTTCTACACCGTCGATGCGCGGGTCGGCAGCCGCTCGCTGGTCGAGACCGTGTTCTACGACGGGCCCACTGCCACGCCCGACCCGGGCGACACCGACCACGGCCATTACTGGATCGGCGGCGCGCAGGGCCGCGACGGCAAATGGGCCTTGCAGCGCGGGCCCAGCTACCCGGACATCGTGTGGGATTTCTTTTCGCGCCACGCGTCCGAAGGTGGGACGGCACCGCCGCCGCCTCCACCACCGCCCCCGCCGCCCGCCTGCACCAGCGTGAGCGC
>NZ_LYMK01000024.1 GCF_002157355.1 Variovorax sp. JS1663
GTCGCCGCGGCCTGGTGCATTCCGGAGTTCGCCAGCGCGCTTGGCATCAAGCAGCGCACCGGCGCGATCGACGCGCAACACGCTCAAGGCGCCTGGTCGCGCTTCGAACGCATGGTGGCTGCCGACCTGCGGCTGTTGCCGGTTGAGCCGGCGCACTTTCATCGAGCGGCCGAGCTGGTACTGGATGCCGCGAGTGCGCTGCGTGCCGGCGACGCGCTCCACCTAGCGTGTGCCGAAGCCGCAGGCGCGAAACGCATGGCCACGCTCGACGACGTCCTTGGCCGCAACGCCCAACGGCTGAAGATCAAGCCGGTCGCGCTGCGCGGTTTGACCTGACGGATGTCGGCGCTTCAGCGTGCAGCGAAGTCCTCCGCCGCGGCCCTGCGATCGGGGTGCGCCCGTGGAGAGCCTTGGCCGGTCGCCCTCGGCCAACTGCGGACATTCATCCCGCCGCCGACGACTTCCGCTCTGCCCCTGGCAGCGGACATAGCAGTAGAAATCGTGACCTCCTAGGCAGCCAACCCAATGTCAATAACTTTCCGATCGCCGGGCACTTACAGTAATTTGTGCCGGGCGCGACTACGGCTGCTCCTGCAGCGCTGAAATCAACGGACAAGAGACTGTCCCGTGACTCGCACAGCAGTCGTCAACCAACGTGGCCAGAACTGACTCGATGCGGTGGAGATCGGCCAGCTTGGAGCGCACATCGGCGAGTTTTTCCTCCGCGACCTGGCGCGCTTCGTCGCAATGGGTGCCGTCATCCAATGCGAGCAGGCTGGCGACCTCGTCGAGGCTGAAACCCAGGCTCTGGGCGGACTTAACGAACCGGACCCTCGCCACATCGGTCTCGCCGTAGCGCCGGATACTTCCGTAGGGCCTGTCCGGCTGCGGCAGCAGGCCCTTGCGCTGGTAGAACCTGATGGTCTCCACGTTCACCCCAGCCGACTCGGCGAATGCGCCGATGCTCAGGTTGTCCGCTTGCTTATCCATGCCCATACCGCTTGACTCCGTACTCGACTACGGAAGTAAGCTTACCCCCGTTCGAAAACACGTGGAAAGGATGAGTGCAATGTCGGAAGCCAAAAGTGGGCGCGGTGCCCTGGTTGCAGGAGGCCTCGCCGCGCTGCTCGCGTCGACCTGCTGTCTCGGCCCTCTGGTCCTCGTGACGCTCGGTGCTAGCGGCGCGTGGATCGGGAACCTGTCCGCGCTGGAGCCATACCGGCCGCTTTTTCTGGGGGCGGCGCTCGTGGCCCTGTTTTTCGCCTACCGCCGCATCTTTCGGCCCGTGCAGGACTGCAAGCCCGGAGAGGTTTGCGCCGTGCCGCAGGTGCGGCGCGCCTACCAGCTCGTGTTTTGGATCGTCGCGGCGCTGATCGTCGTGGCGCTCGCGTTTCCCTATGTGTTGCCCTTGTTCTATTGAAAGGACCTCGTCATGAAAAAGCTGTTTCTTGTTCTCGCCCTGCTCGCCGCGTTCGCCGCCCCCGTGTGGGCCACCCCGCAAACCGTCACCCTGTCGGTGTCGGGCATGACCTGCGCGACGTGCCCGTTCACAGTCAAGCAGGCGCTGAACAAAGTCAATGGGGTGAGCAAAGCCGACGTGAGCTACGAGAAGAAGCAGGCTGTCGTGTCGTTCGACGACGCCAAGACCAGCGTCCAGGCGCTGACCAAGGCCACGGCGGACGCGGGCTACCCGTCGACCGCCAAGCAATAGGCCTCTCGCCATGGGACTGATTGCGCGTATTGGGGACAAGGCCGGTGCACTGGGCAGTGTCGTCTCCGCGATGGGCTGCGCGGGGTGCTTTCCGGCGCTTGGGAGCCTGGGGGTGGCGCTCGGACTGGGCTTCCTGAGCCAGTACGAGGAACTCGTCATCACCCGGCTGCTGCCACTGTTCGCGGTGGTCGCGCTGCTCGCCAACGGGTTGGGCTGGTTCAGCCACCGGCAATGGCATCGCAGCGTGCTGGGCATGGTGGGCCCCGCGATCGTGCTGGCGGCGCTCTATCCGTTCTTCGGCTATGGCTGGACCGAGTGGCTGCTCTACACGGGCCTGGCGATCATGGTCGGCGTGGCGGTCTGGGATCTGCTCGCGCCGGCGCACCGCACGTGCGCTCCGGACTCGTCGAGTGCGCTGTCGCAGGGACAGTGAATCATCATTTCTTCAACCCAAAACGAACAGGCAATTGAATGACCAGCTTGCGAATTGAAGGCATGACCTGCGCGTCGTGCGCCGAGCATGTGCGCAGCGCGCTGCAGGAGGTGCCGGGGGTGCGCTCGGTATCGGTGTCCTATCCGGATCGACTGGCCACGCTCACGCTCGACGAAGGAACATCGCCGGCTGCGCTGACGACGGCGGTGGCAGCGGCCGGCTACCGAGCCCTGCGCGCCGGCACTTCGGCATCGGCGCCCACCGGGCTGCTTGGCAAGGCGCGTGAATGGCTTGGCGGCGGCGCTCGGCCGGGCGCCGCCGACCAGCCGCTGCACGTCGCTGTCATCGGCAGTGGCGGCGCCGCGATGGCAGCGGCGCTCAAGGCGGTGGAAAACGGCGCCCGCGTCACGCTGATCGAACGCGGGATGATCGGCGGCACCTGCGTCAATGTGGGCTGCGTGCCGTCCAAGATCATGATCCGCGCCGCGCACGTCGCACATATGCGCCGCGAAAGTCCGTTCGACTCCGGCCTGTCCGCCGCGGCGCCGACCGTGCTGCGCGACCGCCTGCTCGCGCAGCAGCAAGCTCGCGTGGACGAACTGCGTCACGGCAAGTACGAGATCATCCTGAGCGGCACGCCGGCCATCTCGGTCGTGCACGGCACGGCGCGCTTCAAGGACAGCCATACGCTCATGGTGACGCTGCGCGAGGGCGGCGAGCAGGAGGTGTCTTTCGATCGCTGCCTGGTGGCCACCGGTGCAAGCGCCGCGGTGCCACCAATCCCGGGACTGAAGGAGACGCCGTATTGGACATCGACCGAAGCCTTGGCCTCCGATGTGATCCCCCAACGCCTGGCGGTGATCGGTGCGTCCGTGGTGGCGGTGGAACTTGCGCAGGCGTTCGCACGGCTGGGCAGCCAGGTCACCATCTTGGCGCGCAGCAAGCTTCTTTCCCAGGACGATCCGGCCATCGGCGAGGCGGTCGCTGCCGCGTTTCGCGATGAAGGCATCGCGGTGCTGGAGCAGACCGAGGCGAGCCAGGTGGCGTACACCGGCGGCGAGTTCGTGCTGACGACCAATCACGGCGAGCTGCGCGCGGAGCGGCTGCTGGTGGCTACCGGACGTTTGCCGAACACTGGCGGGCTGGACCTCGAAGCCGCGGGTGTGAAGCTCGGTGAGCGTGGCGCCATCGTCATCGACCGCGGCATGCGAACCAACGTCGCGGGCATCTATGCGGCCGGCGACTGCACGGACCAACCGCATTTCGTCTATGTCGCCGCGGCGGCCGGAACGCGCGCGGCCGTCAACATGACGGGCGGCGAGGCTGAGCTCGATCTGACGGCGATGCCGGCTGTCGTGTTCACCGATCCGCAGGTAGCGACCGTCGGCTACACCGAAGCCGAAGCGCATCAGACGGGGATCGAGGCTGACAGCCGCACGTTGACGCTGGACAACGTGCCGCGCGCCCTGGTCAATTTCGACACGCGCGGCTTCATCAAGCTCGTTGCCGAGGTCGGCACTGGCCGAATCCTGGGCGTGCAGGCGGTCGCAGCAGAAGCGGGCGAGCTCATCCAGGCGGCGGCGCTGGCGATCCGGGGTCGCATGACAGTCCAGGACCTGGCCGACCAGCTGTTCCCTTATCTGACGATGGTCGAAGGTTTGAAGCTCGCAGCACAGACCTTCACCAAGGACGTGACGCAGCTTTCGTGCTGCGCAGGCTGAGCAACGGCCATGCAGAGCGGTGCGGCCGCAATGACCGACAAGAGCGATTTCGCGGCGCTCGTCATCGACGGGTTGTCACGCGGGAGCAGGCTGGAAGCTTTTGCTCCTGTCTTTGTCGCGCTCCTGCGTGAGCTGGCGAAAGGCTCCCCGGTGTCAGTGCGGGTGTTGGCTAGAGCCTCAGGGCAGTCATTGGACCAAGTCGACGCAGTACTGCGGCAGGCACCTGACATCGAGTACGACCCGGCGGGCAACATCGTCGGCTACGGCATCACGCAGCGGCAAACGCCCCATGCCTTCGAAGTGGAGGGGCGCGGGCTGTACACCTGGTGCGCCCTCGACACCTTGATGTTCCCAGCCGTAATCGGCAAGGCCGCACACGTGCATTCCCTCTGCCCGGAGACGGGCATGCCGGTGTCGCTGACGGTGGCTCCGCACGAGCTATGCGCGGTCGAACCACCCGACGCCGCTGTTTCCTTGGCGGTTCCGCAAACCGGCATCCGGCAATCTTTCTGCTGCCAGGTGCATTTCTTCGCCTCTCGCGCTGACGGCGATCGATGGGCGCTGCGGCACCCAGAGGTTGAGGTCGTGAGCGTCGAGGCGGCTTTCTCGCTTGGTCAGAAGATCGCTCGCCGGCTCGCCCAAGGTACTGTTGCGGACATTGGATAGAACCTCCGTGTCCGATCTTTCGCCTATGTCATAGGAATCCCTTGGGGCCCGATCGCGAGCGGCAACGACCGCTTCCGCTCGCTTTCCGGCCGTTGACGGCATTGTCCTGACCGGCGGGTATGGTGAAGGGTTGTCCGACACCTGCCCTTCGGGCGTACAGGCGGCGACACGACAACGGCTTGAGGGCAGGTGTTGGATAAGCCCCCAGGGAGGAAACCGCGGAATTCAACGCAGGAGCTCGGTGCGGCGCGAGCCTATGGCGATTCGAACTTCGGTGGGCGCGCTGCTGGTGACGAGCGAGCTGATCAATGGGCTGAGAGCGGTGGCAAGAGGCCGCGGATCGCTCGTGGCGCCCCCGATTGCGCGGTGCGCAGTTGGCTGCGCCGGGGCGATTCTGAGGTCGAGCGCAAGGCGTCTTCTCATCGGCAATGGCAGATGTAGCGCATGGGCGTGAGGCACGGACGGACTCGGTGTTGCCGTCATGGTGGTCGAGCCTGTTGAGGGATGGCCTGGTCGCGCGTGAAGATTGCCAGAACAATCATGGGATGGCCGCAGCGCGGGCAGGTGAAGGTTGCCGAGACGGTGCCGGAGTCGACTTCGGCATCCGAGACTTTCTCGACCTCCTGGTGCAGCAGCTTTCGAGCGAGTGCTAGGCTGGCAGCACGCGCTCCGTTGGCCAGCAGCCCATAGTGGCGAATGCGATGGAAGCCGCTGGGCAGCACATGCAGCAGGAAGCGCCGCATGAATTCATGGGCTTCGAGCGTCATCGTCTTCAAGCGTGTGCGGCCCTTGGAGCGGTAGTCCTTCCAACGGAAGGTGACGCCGCGTTCGTCAAGAGAGATCAGCCGGCTGTTGGAGATCGCAACGCGGTGCGTGTAGCGCGAGAGATAGGCGAGCACCGCCTCAGGGCCGGCGAACGGGCGCTTGGCGTAGACCACCCATTCGCATTTGCGCAGAGGTGCCAGCCACTCAGTGAACGCCTTCGCGTCGGCCAGCGCGGGCGTACTCGCCGAAGAATTGCAGCCGGCCGGTTCGGTGTGCGTTCTGGAGCTCTTCGAGGAAGCGTCGCCGGAAGAGGCGCGACAGCACACGCACCGGTAAGAAGAATCCCGGCCGACATGCGATCCAGTGTTCGCCGCCGGGCGCCACTCCACCGCCCGGCAAGATCCCATGCACGTGCGGGTGATGGGTCAGCGCCGAACCCCACGTGTGCAGCACCAAGGTTGCTCCAATACTTGCGCCGAGATGCTTCGGATCGGCCGCGATGGTCGTCAGGGTCTCGGCGGCCATGTCGAACAGCAAGGAATAGATCGTGGCCTTGTTGCAGTAGGCGATGGCGCTGATCGGTGCCGGCAAGGTGAAGACGACGTGGTAGTACTCCACCGGCAGCAGATCGGCCTGCCGGGCATCCAGCCAGCGTCTTGCCGCGCTGGCCTGGCACTTCGGGCAATGCCGGTTGCGGCACGAGTTGTAGGCGATCTGGTCGTATCCACAACCATTGCAACGCAGCACATGGCCTCCCAGCGCCGCGCTACGGCACTGTTCGATGGCCGACATGACCTTGAGCTGGCCCAGGCTCAGGTGACCGCGCTGCGCGTTGCGCCAGTCGGGACCATGGGTTCGGAAGATGTCGGCGACCTCCAGGGCGCAGTGCGCCATGAAGCCGTGCCTATGCGGGCTGCCTCTCCAGTGGGCTGACGACTTCGCGCAGGACTCTGGTGCCCACGTGGGTGTAAATGGACGTGGTCTCAAGCTTCTTGTGTCCCAGCATCACCTGGATCACACGGATGTCCACCTTCTGCTCCAGCAGGTGGGTGGCGAAGCTGTGACGCAACGTGTGCATCGACACACGCTTGCCGATTCCGGCAGCCGCGGCGGCAGCGACAACGGCGCGATTGAGCTGGCGCGCCGTCAACGGGTTCAGCGGATCCATGCCCGGGAACAGCCAGCCATGGGGCAGCATCTTGCCCTGCGAGTGAGCCAGCCGCCACCAGGCGCGCAGCCGCTCCAGCAGGACGGGCGAGAGCATCGCATAGCGATCCTTCTGGCCCTTGCCCTGTTCGACGCGCAGCGTCATGCGCTGGCTGTCGATGTCGTCGACCTTCAGCGCGACGATCTCGCCCACGCGCAGCCCGGTGCCATAGGCGATGGACAGCGCGGTCTGGTACTTGAGGTTGGACGCTGCCGCGATCAGGCGCACGGCCTCGTCCCGGCTGAGCACCACCGGCAGCTTCTGCGGAACGCGCACGTAGCGCATCCCGGCCATCACGTCATCGCAGCCGAGCGTGACCTCAAAGAAGAACCGCAAGGCCGTGATGGTCGCGTTGATCGTGATGGCGGATACGCCGCGATCGACCAGGTGCAACTGGAAGCGCCGGAGGTCCTCTGCAGTGGCGGTGTCCGGGGAGCGCTGGAGGAAGGCGGCGAGGTACCGCACGGCACGGATGTAGCCGGTCTGGGTCCTGGGTCGGAGCTTGCGCATGCGCATGTCGTCGAGCATGCGTTGGCGCAAGGGCGAGATGGCTTGGGTGGATTCGGTCATGGTCGTGCTCCTGTCGAAGGACGAGGCCAATTGCCTCAAACCAAACATAGACAGGGACGCGATGACCGACTGACGCCGCGGTCTTCGCGGCGGGCTACCGCGGCAGCGGTTTAGTCCTTGGGCCCTGAACAGTCCTTCCCGCCCTCCAGCAAGCTGACGCTCAGTTCCGCCTGTCACCCACTGTCGCTCCCGGGCGATGGTCCCTTCCCCTCACAAGAACGGGACACCCTGTTTTCTTAGTCAAAAATGACCGCAACTCATTTTTCTTAGTAAATCCGGGGGTCTTCACAGGGAGAAAATGACCACAACTTTAGTAAACCTACGATCTGCTTGGCGTGCATAAGCTGTCGTGCAATGGTTCAGTTTGAACGTCTGAGTGCAGTCTCGTGCGGCAGATCGACGCCCGTATAGCCGGGAGTCAGCAATTGTGACTTGCCTGAGCGGTCGACGCCCCGTCCGTTGGCGGAGCGAGCAAACCCAGTTTGCTTAGTCAAAAATGACCACAACTCATTTTTTTAGTAAATCTGGGGTGTCTCACAGGGGGAAATTGACCACAACTTTAGGAAACCTACGGAGGAGAAAAGCCGGGTAGGGGATCAGGGGAAATAGCACCAGGTGTAACTGATCGCGCTGGCTCCGGACATCGGGCCGGAGGCCCCCGTCAAGAGCCGTACCTGCCAGGCAGCGCCCAAGTCAACGGCATAGCGCACCAAGCCGCCGTCACTCGTTGATTCCGCCTTCGGAATCAGCTGGATGATCGGAATCGCACCCGGGTTACCGGGATTCGCACACGTCGGCTTGGCCACGTTCTGAAGGTCGGACACCTCCTCGGACTTCACGAACACCAGGTTCGTCGTGACGTCCTCCATTCGCTTCCAAGCCGCACCTCCGCCCTGCGGGTTCACGCGGCAAAGCATCGCTTTCTTGACGCCTGCCACAGCGGCCGAGTAACCCACCTGGCCCGGGGTTGCGCATGCCGTGTTGTCGAACGCCGGCGCGAGGAACTGCTTCATCGAGGTCCAGCGCCCGCCGGTGCAGTACAGGGTGAGCCCGTCGGAGTCGGACGCGCCCTGCCCCTCCAATGTGCATGCGCCGCCGTCAACAGCAGATGTTGTGAGCGGCGTCCAACGCCCGGAGGAGCACACTACGAGCGAGCCGGAAGCCTCCGTCGCCGACAGGCCGAGGGCGCCGGCCTCGACGCACGCCGTACCCTTCGTGTAGCTGCCGGTCGGAATCAGTCGCCGGCCGGCCATGCGCCCCGATGTCACCACCGCGGCTTCGCCGCCACTGTTCGTGGTCATTGCAACGTAGTTGCCGTTCGCTCCAGTGAACCCGGCGCCCTGGTCCGTGGCCACGATGTTGCCACTGGCAACCATGTCCTGGGTGTTGACCCCCTTCAGTCCCGCAGGCACGGCAACGGGGTCCGCACCACCGAACCCGCCGCTGCCGGAGACACTCACGTTGCCCGCCGCGGCGACGTTGCCCGTCAGGGTAGACGTCCCACTGATGGCCAGGTTGCCTTGGGCGCTCAGATCTCCCCTCAAATCAGGGTTCCGTGTATCCCGAACCCGAACGAACTGCTGGAACATGGCCGTGTTCAGGGTCGCGCTCGAGCACACCGTCCCGGCCACTGCGCCATTCGGGTTCGCGATGTTGAGTGACGGACCCTTGATCATTGCGGGCGCGGTGTACGAGGACTGGCCGCCGGTGCCGTCCTGCTGGTCGACCATGACCTGCGCCAGGTCGTAGCGGATCTCGGCGCGACCGAGGGTCACGCCCGTCGTGGTGCACACGTTCGTCACGATCGAGCAGCCGGCCCCTGGGCAGTCGGTCTTCACGACATCGATGCGCAGGCTCTGGCGAGTCGGCATCGCGTCCGGCCCCGAGGGGAAGCCGCCGGGAAGCTTCTTGTCCGTCACGAGCTCGGCGATCGTCGGTGCGATGTCGTTCACAACGCCCGGGATGTCGACGCCGTTGCCCAGATCGTCAAAGTGACTCAGCGCGTACTGCTCGGCGGCGCCAGCGACCTGCTTGAGGTAACTGCCCGCCGATACGCCGATCTGCTCTTCCGACAGCTTCGCGAGTTGCGCCTGGCCGTAGATCGACAGGATCGCGATGATGCTGATCGTGACGATGAGTTCAACAAGGCTGAAGCCTTGCTGCGCGCGGCGCGCACGCCCGGGTTGCTGCGGGAAGCGTGGGGTCATGTTTCGAGGAAGGGAGTGAGCAGGATCGGAGCGGGCCCGTGCCGCGTAGTGAGGCCCCCCGGAGGGCCCAGCCGCGCCAGAATCAGCGGAACGTGAAGATGAAGGTGTTCGTGTCGCCGTCGGTGCAGGCGTTCTGCGCGATACCACCGTTGTAGGTGGAACCGACAGCCTTTGCGGCGGCGCCGTTGATCGTGATCACTTCGGCCACGCGCGAGAGCTGGGCAGCGAGGCCCGGGCATGCGGCGTTGTTCACGGTCGGCAGGCTCACGGTGAACGAGTCGCCGGCACTGGTGATCGTCGACGAGGCCACGGTGATCTGAGCACCGGTCTCCCCCAGGTCGTGCTGCACGGTCGCCGTAGCGCCGCTGCCGCTGACGGTCAGCGAGGACGACAGCCCGCGAGCGGTGTTCGCGAAGATCGCGGTGGCGGCCGCGCCGACACCCAGGTTGTTGTACGGGGTCACGCCCTGGCCGGCGAAGTTGCCGCGGATCGAGGTCACCGTCTTGTTGACATCGTTGGCGGTCGGTTCGACCTTGCCGTTGATGATCACGCCGCGGGCGTACGGCACCGCGAACAGCGCGAGCAGAGCACCGATGGCGATCACGACGATCAGCTCCACGAGCGTGAAGCCCCTGACGTTCTTCTTCGAGGCGAAGCGGGTGTTGCGGAAGTTCTTCATGGTTTGGTCCTTGGGGTGAAGATCAGGTTGGAAATCGATTCGGTTGAGGGAGGGAATCACTTGGTGCTGTAGTAGGCGGACATGACGCCCTTCATCTCGTAGATGACGCCGAACTGGGTAGCCATCACGCCGATCACACAGCAGACGGCAGAGATCAGCATGACCCAGCGGTAGACAGCCATGCGCTTCAGGATCTTCGCCAGCATGGTCTTCTCGACGTAGCGGCCGGTCTCCTCGAAGCCTTCGGAGAAGCCCCGTGCCTCCTGCATGTCCTGTAGGAAGTAGTACATCTCCATCGAGAGCAGGTTCGTGCGGAACGCTTCGGTACCGACCGCTCCGGTGGCATCCACGCCCTCCGCGATCTGCTCGACACGCCATCGCAGCCAGGGCGAACGCACCGAGCGCGCGAAGGTGCTGAGCGATTCGCTCAAGGTGAACATCGTGTTGCCCCGCTTGCGCGTGAGCGTCGCCATGGTGGCCAGGAACAATGCCCCCTTGACGTCGCGCACCACACGGTAGAGCGCGACGTTCCCGTCGAGCCAGTCACGCAGCCCGCCGGTCAGGTTGTTCACCGTCCAATGGAGCGTCACGATCAGGCAGCCCAGCAGCAGCACGAGGTATAGGCCGTAGCCTTTCACGTTCTCGGCCCACGCGTTGAAGAACGTGCCCTTGGGACCCCATTGATCCAGCGGGATGAACGAATAGATCTCCTGGAGCTTCGTGGCCGAGAACCACGGGAAGATCGTGAGCATCACGATGGCGATCACCAGACCGACCGCCGCCGCGGCCAGCGTTCCCACCGACTCGTTGCGGACCTGATCGGAGAGGCGGGCGATACGCGAGACATCTCGCAGCGCCGCAAGCAGCGCGCCGGCGCCCGCGTCCTGCGCCACGTCGATGATGGCCACTTCGTCGTCCGGCAGGGTGCCGCGCCAGGCCGCCGACAGGTTCGCGCCGTTGGTCGAATACTCCTCCGCCCAGTAGGCGGAGAGCTTCGCACGAGCGGTCGATCCGTAGCGGTCGGCATCCTTCTCGAAGATGCCCAGCAGCTTGATGTCGCCCTTGCCGCCGTCGAGTTTGTCGGCGATGTAGGTGTAGTAGTCGGCGCGCTGACGGCGGAACTTGGCTGCCGCCTGGCTGATCGCGAAAGGAACCTTGACGCTCATTTATGCGCCCTCCCGCGAAGCAACCGCCGGCGGATGGAACGGCACCACGGCTGCGGATGGAGCACGCGCAACGGCGTAGTTCTCCGACACGGGCACCCGACTCGTGTTGCGGCGCGCAGCGACGGAGCGCTCGTGATCGCGGCGATTTTCCACCGTCTCGAAGCTCATGAAGCGTGGCTCGATCTCGCGCGGGTCGATCAGACCGACGTACTTGCCGTCTTCCGTCGTGCCACGAACGGCCTTGTAAATGGCGCATTCCATCGTGTTCTTGCCCGTCAGGTTCTCGTCGTCGAAGCGATCCGACGCCATCGAGCGCCAGTACTTGAAGAGCTTCAGCGCACCGTCCGGAGCGCCGATGTACTCGAGCATCTGCTCGTCGGGCTCCACCATCTCGCTGACGACCGTTCGGCCCGAGAAGCCGTTGAGCTCGGGCAGCTCGTCCTTGATGCAGAACTTGCAGCCGCGCGAGTTGCGCATGCGGTACACGTCGCGGCTGATGCCGTATAGACGCTCCAGGCGGTCGAAGTAGCGGTTGTGCTCAGCCAGCTGTTCGGGGTCCAGCGTGAAGGCGTGGGCGTAGTCGTTGGGCGACAAGGCGCAGTGCGGGCAGTTCGTCGGCAGCAGCGCCTGGTACACCAGGAGCTTCAGGATGCCCGGCGTGGCCAACACTTCGCGGTTGATTGCGATCGCAGGCGATGCGAAGCGCTCGGCGATACCGAGGCTGGAGCGCGCGTGGGTCGTCGTATAGACGCTGTGGCCCGACTCGACCACCTGGCGGGCAACCAGGCCCGTCTCGCGGTCGCGGATCTCGCCCAGGTAGAGCGCATCGAGCGCCGACCGGTACAACGCCCGAGTCGCCGACAGGAAGGACTTGTCGTCGCCGGCCTGTGCCAGGTCGCGAGTGATGGTCTTCTGGTAGGCGTTCTTGAGCTCCAGCTCGACAGGATCCTCGAAGGACTGGATCTTGATGTCGGTGGGCAGCATGTTGATCATCTGCACCAGGGAGGTCGACTTGCCCGAGCCCACCACGCCGGCGAGCACCACCATGCCGCCTTCGGAGTTGATCACCCGGCGGATGATGTCCATCTGGCTCTTCAGATAGCCCGCCTCGGCCAGCGAGCGGATCGCCGCCGACTCGCCCAGGCGCTGAATCCGGGTGGTGACCACGACACCCTTGTCGATGGCCATGCCGCTCCAGCGCAGGCGCACGCGAGCGCCATCGGGGATCGCGGGGCTGCGCGGCAGGTTGATCTTGACCAGCGCCTGCTGCTCGACCTTCATGTCGAACTGGGGCGACGCCCCGCCGCCTGACTTCTGCCAGGCGATGCCGAGCATGGCGATCACCGTGTCGGTCGGAAGCAGGAAGCGCTCGGGACGGATGTAGCGGCCGCCGATCTTGAAGCAGATCTGGCTCTTTGCCGCCTCACGGTCGACCGCGAAGTCGATGTCGTCGGCCTTGTTGGCATAGGCCCAGGACACGACGTCGGTGAAGGCCGACATGAGCGCGTTCTTCGTCGGATCGCGCGAGACATCCCGCTCGAACTGCAAGCTCGACTGGGTGATGTCGCCCTGGGACAGCGCCAGCACCAGGCCGGAGCTCGCGAAGTAGCCTTGAACGTGAGCGTCGACGAGGTGGTAGTTGCGCTTGGCCAGCTGGTTGACGACAGCTTCGACCTCCTCGCGCTTGGCCTTTTCCTTGTCCACGAAGAGCAAGACGACCTTGTCGGTCGCGCGCACCTTGGCGACGGCGATCGAGGCATACAGGTGAGGCGCGAGCTTCACCTCTTCGTTGATCACCTTGTCGAAGAGGATCTTGGCCAGGTCGTCGGCCATGGCGATGGGCGCGCGGCTGAACCGAACTCCACCCCAGTTGGAGACGTCAGAGGGCTCCGTCGCGGCGGCACCTGCCTGCCCGGTGGAGACGGTCCGCCGGGCAGCCGGCGCCGCGCCGGCGGCGGCGGCACCTGGTTTGGCGACCGTCCGGGGGCCGGAAGCAACGCGCGCTGCGGGGGCTGCTGCTTTGGCTTTGGATTTGCCGAGTCCGAACATTACAAGCGAGTCCGATCCTGATCAGTTGGTGGCAGCGGATTGCTGAGCCTCCCCCGCCCCGGCCGGACGGGGGAACGGCCAAGACGGCTGTCCCGAAGTAGCGCGCGGAGCCGCTTGCAGAGGCAGGGAGGGAGCGCCAAGGGAACCGTATGGGGTCGGGATGGCCGGAGAAGCCAGCGCCGCAGAGCCCCCGGCTTTCGCGAGGTCGCGCACCAGGTCGAGATTGACGGCCGGGAAGGGGCTCACACCCGTCCACTTGCCGGTGGGACAGGCCGCCGCGGGCACGCCCCTTCGGGCAGGCTTGAGCACGACCGCACGCCCCACGATCCTGGTGATCACACAGCTGCCGACATGAGCACCCACGCGCACTCGTTCGTAGGATTCCCCGTTGAAGCCGATGTTGGCCCGCAGGTCATCGCCGATCCCGAAAATGGACTGAACGAAGATCTGTCCGGCCGGCGGACCCGACGGCGTTGCAGGCTTGGGCGCCTCCGCCAGGCCCGAGGCCACCGAAGTGTTCATCGAGCGCGCGAGTGCCTGCTGGTTCTCGTTGGTGATGAGCGTGTCAACGGTGAGGACGCTGCTGCGCATCGCGGCCGTACGGGGCGCCTGGTCGAGCGCCGCAGGGGCGTCGCCAGCCAGTGCGGCCGAGGAGAACGCCATGCTGGCGCAGACGGTGACAGCCAGCGCTGCAGCTTGGCGGAGACGAAGGTTTTGCATGGGCGAAGTGCCTTTGAGAAATTGGGGGCCGAGGGGACTCACTGAGCCCTGGCGTAGATCACGACCTTGATGTCTGCGTTCACCGCGGAGGTCTTGATGTCGACCTTCTCGCCATCGGCCTGCTTGAACTGCATTCCGATCTGTTGCCATTCGCCTTCGATACCCGCGTCGATGAGGGCGTCGATGCTGCGCAGGGGCGCCTTCAGGGTGAACGAGGCGGCACGCAGCTGGGGCACGGACGCCACCGGAGGCACGGCGGTCCCGTCTTTCTTGCGGGGCGGCATGATCTCCACCGGCACGAACGCCAGATCGCCGGCCTGCGCGAACGCGGGGCTCAGCTTCTGGAGACGGCTGACGGTATCGATCATGTGGCTCTCGACCGAGCGCAGCGCCTCGTACCTGAAGGGCTGGGCCGCCTGCGTGACGAACCAGCTCCCCATGAAGGTGTTCAGGCCGCGGTACTGCACGGTCCAGCCATCTGGGATGCTGTCCTTCATCTCGCGGTTCAGGCGCCCAAGCTGGGTGCGGTTGTAGACCGCGGTGCAGGACCAACGCTGATCGCTTTGAGCAGCGTCGCCAGGCTGAGCGGGCGGCACCGCGTTGCAGGTGGCGCTCTGCAGTTCCCAACCGCTCCAGACGAGCGGCACAGAGCCGAGCGAGACACGCACCGCCGCAAGGCCTTGCGGGTCGGCAGCGCGATGGCCATCTGCCCAAGCTTGCGTGGCGCGCGCCCAGGCTTGCTCGGGCGGCTCATCGACCGTGGCGTTCAGCATGGCGAGGCGCTTGCGCTCCTTCTCCTGATACATGCTCCAGCCCTTGTTGCCCAGGGCAACGAGGACGGCGACCGCCACGACGCCGATCACCGGCTTGGGGATCTCGCCGCTCTTCTTGGGCAGCGGCTGCAGCAGATCCTCTTCGCCGGACGCCGCCAACAGCAGGTCGGGCACGGTGAGGCCTCGAGCCTTGTCGCTCAGATCATGGTCATCGAGGTTGGTGAAGACCACGTAGGTGATGTCGTCTTCAAGGCCGCTCTCGATTTCCTTGCGAGCAGCGTCGATAAGATCCATGTCGTTGTCGGACAGGATCACCCGGTCGATCGACGAGGGTTGGCCACCACGGACGACGGCAAACCAGTATTCGTTGCCGTCCGGGAAGATCTTGAGCGCGTAGATCGCGTCGCCGCCATGCTGGCGCGCTGCGACACGTGCAGCCGCGAAGACACGCGTCCCCGCCGGCGCTGAGTCCGCGGGGATGTTGCCGTAGCCGAACTGCTGCAGCGAGGACACCAGATGGGTCGCGCCGCCCGAGCGAGCGATCCTGATGGCATCGGAGCGAGTGGACGAACGTGAAGCCACGGCGCGCCAGCTCACGCCGAAAGCGATCGCCTTCGGCTCGTGTTCGTCAACCGCAACCACCAGTGGCAGACGACCACTGTCCTGGTTCGATTTCGTTTTCTTTTTGAGAAGGGCCACTGGGAGAGTTCCTGGTTCGCTGAGAGATCTGTTCAGACAGGCAAGACGGCGCGAAGCACCGTGCTCGCTTGCCTCAGACGCCCTCCTCCGCGATCGCGGTCACGAGCAGCACCATCCGACTCTTGCTGTTGCGGCCCTGATCGGAGCCACCAAGCGCCAGCGGGAGGTTCGCCCCCAGACGACGGTTGGTGAGCGAGTTCGAGTTCGACTCGATGCCCCCGATCACAACGGTCTGGCCCGAACGAACCGGCACTTCCTGGATCACGCCTTGGCCGTCGATCGTCTTTTGCTGAACCGTCACTGCCGAATCGCCGGAACCCACGGTGAACGCCTTCAGGGGCTGTGCGCTGGTCACATCGAAGCTCACCGACAGGAAGATCGTGCCGTCGGCCTTCGCCGTCGGCACGAGGGTCACGAACGTGCCCACGGTCTCTTCCTTCTGCGTCACGGTCGGCGCCTGCGCGTTCGTGCTGATGATCGAAGAGCTGATGGCAGTGGCCTGCACCTGGTCGACGTAGTTGAAGGTCGTGCGGATCGCCTGGGTGACCGGACGGCCCGAGGTCGTCGTAAACGGGAAGGAGCGGCGATTCACCACCGTGCCGACCTCGCTCAAGGCCTGGACCACCGCGTCGCTGCCCGACAGCTTGCCGGTCGTGCGGCCCCAGCCAGTCGTGCCGACTTGCGAAGCCACCAGCGAGGCAGGCGATGCGACCGACACGGCGCTGTTCGCGGCTTTGTAGATCAGGTTCCAGTCCATGCCGTAGTCGTTGTCGTCCTTGGTCGTGACCTCGATCGACTCGATCAGGACACGCACGCGGCGAGACATCAGCTTGTTCTGGTCTTCCACGTACTTGGCCACCCGGGCCAGCGCCTTGGCCGTGTCGGTGACCACGAGGGTCTGGCTCTCCTGGCTGATCACCGCTTTGCCGCTCATCGTGAGCAGCGCGTCGATGGTGTCCTTCATGCCCGAGATCAGGTTCTGATCTTTGCTCGAGAAGCCCGTCTTGCTTTGCGACTCGAAGACCGTGTTCGAGCCTCCATTGCGTCCCAAGGTGGCCGAGGTCGTCGCGATCTGCGGTATCGCCTGGAGATGGAAGATCCGGGTTTCGACGCGATAGAACTCAGCGCCACTCGGGACCGGGCGCCACGAGACGTCCGCCTGGCGGGCGATGTCGTCGAGCAGCTGCCACAGGGGCACTTTCGACGCCTGAAGCTGCACGCGGGCCGGCCCGAGGATCGGCGCGTCCTTCGCGGCCATCTTCGCAGCAAACTGGCTCGGCGGAAGTTGCGCATCCGGGGTGGCGGTGATGATCAGGCCCGAAGCTTCCGAGACCTGATTGACCGCGGTCTGCAGGTCAACCGCGCCGCGCTGGAAGTTGGCGGTGATCGGCACCGAGCGGCGCAGGGCCGAGGGCATCTGCATCTCACGCGCCAAAGGCTCCTGATTGCCAGCGATGAAGGGGCGCGCCACGTCCTGCGCGGCGATACGCACCTTCTCCGAGTCCTTGATCTGGTCGATCAGGACATTCCGCGTGGCGGCGATGTCCTTGTCGGCCACCTGGGCGTCGACGCGGACTCGCTCTTGATAGGCGCATCCCGCAAGGACGGCGGCAACCACGGGAAGCAGTGCGAGGCGAATGGATTTCATGATCTCTGTAGGTCCTAAGCGAGCGTTGGTCGGTTCGGCTGCGAGGCGCCCGAATCAGTGGGCGGCCATCCGGTCGCAGAGCTCCGCCTTGGGAACGACGCGCAGCACCTTGTTCGAATAGAAACAGGGCTGCAGTGGCATGTTCGTGAGGTCCGTGCTGGAGAGCAGCGCGCGCACGGCGCCCTTGAAGTCGGTGCCGAGGTCGGCCGACGAGAGCACAGGCAGATCGAATGGAACAGTCCAGTGCTCGGGATCGTGGGTCCAGCCGGCGCGACTCGACCAAGCCACGAGTGCTTCCCGAATGGTCTTGTCGCGGCGCGAGATCGTGAAGGACTGCGCCACGGGTGCCGCCGGTGCGGCAGGAGCCGCGACTTCGCCGCCCACGGGTGTCGCCACCGCGCCGCCCTTCACCGCCGCGCCAGCTTCCGCCGCCACCGGCGCCACTGGGGCTGGAGCGGGTCGGTTGTCCACGAAGCCAGCCAGCGCACCGCCTGTAGAGGCACCCAGGACGAGAGCGAAGAGGGCCGCGCGGGGTGCGCTGCTGATTGCCAGCGCCGAGGCGCGTCGAGGTGCTTTCTTGAACATGCTTGAGAGGTAAAGGCCGAGGGTGGTGGCGGTTGGATGGGTGGGTGACGTGTGAGAAATGGGTTCTGGTCGCCCCGTCGGACTACCGGTCACCGATGCGTGACAGTTTTTTGCGCTGTCTCGCCATTTTTTGGTTCCTCGCTAGCACGTCTCTACAAACACAATGTACTGATTAAAACATGCTGCTACTTTTCGATGCAAGGATACGATCAACTTTGACGATGCAATTTTGCAAATCCGTGTTGTGGTGTCGTTGCGAACATGAGCCGCGCGCCGGGAACATGCACATTCCGATGTCCGAAGGAAACCCATGACACTCAGATCGATCCGGGACGCCGAGCTCGGCGAGGCGTACATCCCCTCCTCGATCGGTCTTCCGCCCGAGATCGAGGCGCTCGCCTGGCGCAAGCGCGCGATCCACGTGTTCCGGGACCCTCAGGAGCAGCTGCTGGTTCTCGCGCCGGATCACATCTATGAGCGCTATGGCCACCGCGTCCTGGGCTCCGGGCCAAACGAAGCGCACGCCGCTGCGTCGGCCGCGATCGGGCTTACTCAAACGTGCGTCAAGGGCCCCGTCCTTCCAGGCGGGGAAGGAAGCCTTATTTTTCTTCGTGTCCTTGCGCGAAGCGTTTCTGATTGCCCATACTGTTTTTTTATGTCTGCCGATCCTTCTCTCCGTGCCTTCCGCTTCCAGCTTCGTCCTCGACCTGCGCAGGAGAAGCAATTGGCGCGCTACGCGGGCATGATGCGTTGGGTCTGGAACCGCGCGCTAGCCGAGCAGCAAGCAGCGAGGGAGCGCGGTGAGAAGTACGCAGGCTTTGCCAGCATGTGCAAGTGGCTCACGGCTTGGCGCGCAGCGCCGGATACCCGGTGGCTGGCAGATGGCCCCGTGCATCCGCAGCAGCAGGTCTTGAAGCGCCTGGATGCCGCGTTCCAGACCTTCTTCGCGAACGTGCGGGCAGGCAGGAAGCCCAGCTACCCGCGCTTCAAGAAGCGCGGCGCCGAGCCCGGCATTCGTTTCCCGGATCCCAAGCAATTCAAGCTGGACGCGGCCAATGGGCGCCTCCAGCTTCCGAAGCTCGGTTGGGCGCGCATGCGCATGAGCCGGGAGGTCACCGGAGAGCTGCGCAATGCCAGCGTCACCCGTGAGGGGGAGCGCTGGTATGTCGCAATCCAGACGCTGCGGCCGGGAGTGCTACCCACGGCTGACGTCGCGCCAACGCTCGGCATCGACTTGGGCGTTGCGAACTTCGCGGGTCTTTCGGATGGCCGGCTCATCGTTCCGCTCGCCGCGTTGAAGGCGCAGCAGCAACGCCTGCGGCGTTACCAGCGCAGCGTCAGCCGAAAGGTCAAGGGCTCGTGCAACCGCAAGAAGGCGGTCGTGAAGCTGCGCGCGCTGCACAAGCGCATCGCGCAGCAGCGCAACGACTGGCTGCACAAGCTCACCAGCGGCTTGGCGGCCGAGCATCCCGTGATCGCGATTGAGGACCTGCGCATTGCGGCGATGAGCGCCTCGGCGCGCGGCAGCGCGCTGAAGCCGGGCAAGAAGGTGCGCCAGAAGGGTGGCCTCAATCGCGGCATCCTCGATGCCGCCTGGGGCGAATTCAGGCGCCAACTGGAGTACAAGTTGGCCGCCGTCGGCGGCCAGGTGCTGGCGGTGAACCCAGCCTATACGAGCCGCACGTGCCGCGTCTGCGGACACGAGGCCGTCGAGAACAGAAGGAGCCAGGCGCTCTTCGCCTGCGTGGCCTGCGGCCACACAGAGCACGCGGACATCAACGCCGCAAAAAACATTCTGGCCGCGGGACACGCGGTCCGGGCCTCTTCCTCAAAGCCCGCTGCCTGTGGAGGGGTGGTCAGACGCGCGGCGTCCGCAAGGACGAAGCGCGCAGCCCCGGCGAAGCAGGAACCCACCGAAGAGGCAGGCCGTGCGTAGCGCGCAGCCTGCCACAGCAGGAATCCTCGTCCTTCAGGGCGTGGTGGATGTCAACGAACCGGCCGAACGCCATCTGGTCCGAGTCCCGGCCGAGCGTCGCGCAGATTGCTTTGCGCCACGTTCAGATACCAGCGACCGCGGCTATCCTCGCTGAAGCTGCCAGCGCGCAGCTCATATTGCGCCAAGCCAAAACTAAGAAGTTCAGCGTCCAGGCAGCTTGTAGTTCTGACCGAAATCGCGAACATCGTCCCAGTTATCGGACATCGTCATCACCTTCCTCGCGGCCATAGTAACGGACTCACGCAAGGCCGCATCCCGCACGAGCGGATGCGTGGGGTCGAGCCTCGCAAGCTCCCTCAGGGCCAAGGTCTTCATCGCAAGGTTGCCAGCGTTGTAACTCTTAACGGTTCGAAGCGCTTCGTAGGCGGAGTTGAGGCTTTGCTCAGCACCAATCGCTTCCGAATGGCGCTGCATATCGGCAATTCGGCGATCTGTAATTCGCCCAGAATCCGCCAAAAACTGCTCAAACTGACTCATCGATCAACCTCCTGTTCCAGCTCCTACAGAGCCACTAGCCCGGTCTCTACCTTGACGCAAAGTGTCTGCCTTTCGCTGGGCCCGAATTCCGTCTGCAGTCCGCCCAACATCACTCATACCTTGCTGGCCAAATCTCCCAAACGCCATGAACGTCCCGCGGGTCTGTTGGTCCGCGTCACGGCCGAGCGTCGCGCCAATGGCCTTGCCAGCCCAAGCGAGCGCCTGGTCGGGCAACAGCACCGACAT
Source organism: Variovorax sp. JS1663 (assembly GCF_002157355.1). Classification (GTDB taxonomy): domain Bacteria; phylum Pseudomonadota; class Gammaproteobacteria; order Burkholderiales; family Burkholderiaceae_C; genus Variovorax. Next base: position 20,319 of record NZ_LYMK01000024.1, read on the forward strand.
GTTGCTCAGAGTCGTCACCAGCGTGTGCATGAGCACCCAGAAGATGACCAGGAAGCCGATGATCGAGGCGATGCCAGTGATCGAGTTGCCCTGTACGTTACCCATCACCGATGGATAGATCCAGAACAGGAAGCTGCCCATCACGATCATAAGGGCCGCTGCCGCCACAAATCCCAGGAGCATCAGGAACGGCCGGAACAGCATATTAATAATGAAAAGGTACCCAGTTTCAGTCCGTTGACCCATTCCTTCGCCGTTCGAGTCCAAGTGGACGAATGCCCAGATCGGGCCCGCTGCGATGCCCTCGAAGAATATCGTCAGGTACTGCACCAGCCCGCCCCACCAGTTCACAAAGGGGACCATCGGGAGCCACAGGCTCATGACTGCGCCGAGAATGAACATGGCCCCGAGCAACGTCGGAAGAATGGCCATGAGGGATTCGAACGCGGTGATTAGGCCGCTCATGGGCGTGAACTTCGCCACCTTCGAGATCACCGATCCAGCGACCGACGTCAACGACGACACCACTCCCCCCCCTTTGCCGTCCTCATCATCGCCTCCCGGCTTGTATTGCTTCACATATGAATAGATGACGAAGCCGGACTCGGCCGCGACCATGAGGTAGTCCCCCATGTTTTTCATGGCGATGATCGGATCGACCAAGCGAAGGCCAGAGGCACTCGATGCGGTCGCTCCACCGGCGCCAGAGGTCGACAGGTCGATCAGCTTCATCGCAAACGACTGGCCGAAGCTGCAGTTGCCCGTGGGCGCCGTCGTTGCATCTGCAAGCGAACTCGAAAGGAGCGCGCAAAGCGCTTGTGGGCCGGACGAGTTGCCCTTTGCCTGCGCGTTCTCCGGGGCGCTCTCTGCCCTCTCGGTGGACGCGACCAGGCCATTCAAAGCTTCGTTGAGCTTCGTGTTGTTTCCGCCCGAGTTGACGAGCATCGGGAACGCGCGAAAGTTGACGCTCTGGGCCGCCTGCGCCATCGCAGCGTTGACCTCTGCCAGCGTCGCGTACCAGGCGCCGGCGCCGAACCAGCCGTACTTCCTCATCGACTCGATTGCCGAGGAGTTCAGCGCCTGAGTCTGCTGCTGAGGGTTACCGGCAGCATCCTTGATGCCAGCGTAGTAGTTGGCCGCAATGCCCTCGAGCTCCAACCTCGGCAAAACAGCTGCGGGGCCACCGTTCTGGCTGGCGATGAAGCTTGTGTACCAGTTGCGCGCCAGGTTCTCGACCTTGCTCGTGTAGCTGGGGAAGTTGGATGCTGCACGCTGCTGCATCGCCCGAGCGATGTTGTCGTAGTTGACCGAGGCCACACGGTAGCCACCCATAGAGTCCGCGCTGCGGCCATCCGAGGTGACATGGGTCGCGTCTACGCCCACGCCACCGCAGTAGGTAGGTGAGCCAGGCTTCCCATAGGTCACTGCGGCCATGCTCCCGCTTGCGCCGTCGATACGGGAAACCCGCTCGGCCGTCATGTTCAACCCCTCGCGCTCGTGCGCTTCGACGTAGGCGTTCTGCGCCAGCATGCAAACCTGCGAGCGGAATAGATCGAAGGTCGCCTGTTCCAGCGATGCCGCACCCTGGGCCTTCGGGGTGACGAAGGACGGAGCCACCACCGTGGTGAGGTTGTTCGTGCCATCGATCATCGCGTTGAAGCCGAGGTTCGCGGCCCCGATGCCGAGCGTCGTCGCGAACACAAGCACGGCCTGCGAGAGCGAGAACCCGCCGAACGCGGGGATCAGGCTCGCCACGCCGGTGACCATCCGGATCGGCAGCCAGACCTGGGAGAGCTTTTTGCCCATGAGCTGCCCTTCGTGGGCAGTCTGGACGATGGCCACGCCGATCCCGTAGGTCGCCCAGATGGTGCCGGCTACCAGGATGAAGGTGTTGAAGACCAGGAACATACTGCCGAGCAGCGTCGACGCGGTACCGATCGCCGAGAACGGGTTCGTGAAGAACGTGCCCAGCAAGGCGGTGAACGCCTGGGTGGACATGTCGTTCGCCCCGGTCGCATCGAGGTAGGGCTGTGTGAGTTGTGTCGTGCCGGTGCCCTGCGCCGCGGCGACGCCCGCCATGAGCATCGACGCCAGCGCCGCGAACAGGCCCCCGGCGATGTGCGCCGCGGAATGCCTCCGCGAGCGCGAGGTTGGCCGCGGCGCGCCCGAGGCGCAGCCGGCAGAGTGTGTTGCAGGGTGTGCGAAACGCATGGGAAATCCTGACCTGAACCTTTTGCTTGCGGCAACCCCTGAGCAACGTGATGCCGCGGGCCTGCTGCGATTCTGGCCGTTTCAATCCGCGATCTAGTATTGCTACGGACGAACGACCCCTATGCCGATGGTATCAGCGGGAGTTTCAGGCGCCTGGGATTTTTGGAAAACCGTGCAGGGCTTGCGCAACAACGCCCCGTCCGAGCAAGTCGGACAGGGCGTTGAGGTGTTGGGTGCGGCGCCGGCCGCTCGGCCCGCCGGAGGCGCCAGCTAGCCGATACGCTCGCCGTGATTGGCGGCGGTAGCCCGGGCTTCGTAGGTCGCGAGCGCCTGGCTGTTGTACGGCCGGCCGGCCTTCTGCGCGGTGCGGATCGCGCTCTCGTGGGCGAGCGCCACCAAATGATCCGACTCGACGGAGCGCAGGCGCTGCTCATCGGCGAACAGGACCATGCACACGCTGCCCAGGCGGGCGAACCAGTGAAGGCCCGGTTTGGTGCACACCCCAGCAGCCTGCGCCTCCTCGATCAGCGAACGTGCCGCCGTGTTCAGGTAGACGTCGATCATCGTGGGCGACGACAGCTCGATATGCCCCAGGTTCTCGACGTGGGCCAAAAGGCAGTCGCGCAGCCGCTCCAGATCGCTTTCCGAGAGCGAGACATGCCGAACCGGAGGCGCACCAAGGCGACGCTCTTCCTTGGCCCTAGCCGCCAGGACCAACGTCTGTTCCAGCGCCTCTTCGGCGCTCATCATTGCAAAATCCATCATCGTCGGCTCTACATCGTGACCTTGATCGTTGCGTCCTGGCGCACGGCCGCCTCGACGACCCGCTTCGGATCTGGGCGGAAGGTGATGACATTGAGGCGCGCGGCCACCGCATCGCGCTTGTCGTTCTTCTCCGCAACGCGCACGACCGCGTGGTGGATGAATGCCTTCACATAGGGTTGCTCGCGCATGAAACGCCAGACCGCCGAGGGAAACTGGATCAGCAAATGCTGCAGGCTCAGCGTCGACACCACGTTGAAGTCCTTCTTCGTGATCCGCCCCTCCAGATACGACAGCACGATGTCCTTCAGCTCCTGCTCGTAGTCGGAACGAAGCCGCGTCGAGGTCAGAAGGCCCGAGTTGCGAACCATCTGCTCCGTCACCGAGGTCGTCGACTCCTTCAGGTGGTCGAATCCCAACCAGACGTCGACTTCATACAGGAGTTTGCCCTCATCGATCGAGGCTTTGGAAAAGTAGATGCTCGCGTCAGAGATCGAGCGGGTGCCGTGGACAGCCCAGACGAGATCGTCGGGCAGGTCCCGCGGGTTCGTCCCCTCCAGGCCGACGAGCGTTTCGCGGAAGTCGATGACAGACGGGCGGCGGTCCGTCAGCAGAAAGGAGCGGAAGAACGTCGCGCCATTGGCACGACCGATGCGCTTCTCGTCGCGCGGCGGAAGAACAACCGGTTGCTTCATTTCGACGACACCGATCAGAGAGTAAGTGGGCGGATGGGCAGTGGCATCGCCGCGCCGCGGCGGGCGGCGCTACGACCCGATGCGCGGCCGCGCCGGCTGCGGGGGACGCCTGGCAAGGGAGCGGGACCGCGCGTCTCGAAATCGCCACCACGAACACGGTGCACGATGGTCGACATACGCTCGAGCGCTTCCCGAGGGTTCGGCATCGACATGAGCTTGCGCAGGAGCAGCTCGATCACCAGCCGAGCGCCGCTTCCTTCGGTTTTCTCCATCCAGCGGTATGCGGTCGACGAGGAGCGATCGAGCGCGGACGTGAAGCGCTTCGAGTACTGCATCTCGACGTAGCTGCGATCCTCGTCGTCGCCCGGTTTGCTCACCAGGTCGATCAGCGGGCCGTACATCGCCCTGAACACCTCGTCTGCTTCGTACCGGCGCCACGGGGCAGGCGAGGGGCTCTCGTCGTAGAGCCGGCAGAGCATCTCGACGTCGAAGGGAATGACCTTGCTCGAGCGCAGCAGCTTGGCGAACGCGAAACGATTCTGCAGACCGAGCGCCGCGGCGAACTCAGTCGAGTTGAGGTCGAAACGCTTGCAAAGCGTGTCCACGTCGCGACCGGTGAGGGGGCGCTCCGACCAAGGCTTGAGAAGCTCGGCGTGGTCGATCTCCATGTCCTTCTTGATCGCGGGCACGCCAGGCCGTCCGAGCTTGCGAGCGAGCTTCTTCGCTGACTTTGCTTCCTTGCGCGCCAGACGCTCGGCCAGCTTATCGGCTTCGCGCTGCTTCTTCCGCACCTCGCGCGCGGCCAGGCGCTCCTTCTTCTCCAGCTCCTTCTGGAGGAGACGCTTGGCGTTGCGTTCGGCCCGCTCGGCTTCACGCATCTCGCGGCGCTCCTGCCGCGCCAGCAGTTGCTTCTGGGAGAGAACGCGAGGCTTGTTTACGCGCTTCTTGGCCGCGCCTTCCGCGGCGGGCTTCTTCGCCCGGGGCGCTTTGGCCGCTGCCTTGCCCGCGGCCTTCTTAGCCGCGGGGGCGATCGTTTTCGTGTTCGTGCTCATTGCTGTTCGAAACGTTTGAAATCAGTGCTGCCTTCAGGCTGGCCACCCGCTGCGGGCTCGGCTCGGAGGGTTCGATCTCCAGATCGGGATCGACATCAAGGGCCAGCTCACGCCTTTCGGCAGGAGTCAGGACTGCAGGCTCCTGGTCGACCGGGTGAGCGATCCTCGCCCTCCAGTCCGGCAAAGCCTCATCGACCTTCGCGCGAGTGGCGATCTCCATGACATCCAGGCCCTGCTGCTTCGCGGTCAACAGGGAAGATTCGATGGCGTGCTGCCGCGCTGCTGCCCTCTGCTCGCAGGCCACCCGTTCAGCGTGCATGCGCCGGATTTCGGCACCCGGCAGGCCTCCGAACTCATCGCTCGCCAGCACCAAAGCCAGCAGTTGGTCAGCCGGCGTGTCGCCCAAGGCGGCCAGCGCTCCCAGCTGCGTCTTGATCTGCGCGTCCAGCTCCCGCACCTGGGCCTTTGCCTGCGTCACCTCGGACACGCACTCTTCGAGCAGGCCTATTGCCATGATGGCGGGCAGCTTGCTCTCGTCCACGGCGTTCAGATCTGGGACCTTCTCATTCAGACGCCTCATTGTGCCGACAACCGTGTCCGCGCCGAGGGGAAGATCGCCCGCGAGCTTGCTGCCGGCCAGTCCCGCGGGGAAAGCCAGCTTCCCCACCTTCTTCGTCAGACCCGGCACCTGCGCATTGACCTCTTCGTCTTGGCCAAGATAGTCGTCGGGGACGAGTTCGCCACTGTTCACCCGGGCAGCCGCAATGCTCGCTTTCGACTCTTGAGTCTCCCCGGCTTCAGCCTGCGCGGCGAGGTCGACTTCGTCTCCTGCCGGACCATCGGGCAAGCGATTGACGTCTTCCGGGCTCCCTGCGCCGACTCCCCCGTCGGCAGGAGCACCAGTTCCATTCGCCGGGCCGGCACGGAACGGCCGGGTGATCCAGCGGAAAAAGTTGAGCAGCATCTGTACCAGACCGGAGACGGCACCCGCCGATCCGGCCCACAACTTCGCGGCGGTTTCGCGGATGAGACGCGCGGCGTCTTCGAGCTTGAGCGAATCAGCTTTTGGCGCCGCGCCATGAACCAAGCCAGCCACTTCGAGGCGCGCTTCACTGCCGGCCGCCGCGGCGATCGGAGTGGTTGCAAAAGGTGAATCGTTGCTCAGGATGGTCATGGCGTGGCGCAGTTTCGTCGGTCAAAAGCATCGATCGGTCAACCCCGATCCATCGATTCAATTTTCCACGGAATAACTGCACTACAAACATTTATATCAAGTCCACCAGATTGTAACCAGTAGGACTTCGCCTCTTTTCCCGAGGAAACCACACCTCAAAGCGAAATGGTCGGGCCTTACATCCCACCGAGACTCGCCAGGAAATCGTCCACGCTCTGTTCCTTTCCGTCCGGCACCTCGTCATCCTCGACCGGAGTGACCTGGGCTGCGACAATCCGCTCGGTGATCTGCGCCGCAGCCACCGGGTCAGGTCCGCCCAGAGCCGCCTCTACCGAAACCACCAGTTCGCGGGTCTTGTCATTGAAGCCGATCGCGTCTGGCCCGACCTTCTTCAGCGTCGTCTCGGCGCCGGCCAGCGCGTTCGTCACCCATCCTGGGTTCTGTCCGAGCGTGGCCGAAGCTGTCGCCTTTGGTACTACTGCCGTTGCCGCCGCATTATGCGTTGGAACTGTCGATTTTCCAGACGCGCCGCGATTATTTTGTTCGTAAACCACTTCTCCTGTGGAGATGAGCGCTGCGATAGTGGCCTTGACAGCCGTCGACAGGATGTCGGGGGCGAAGATGTCAGAGGCGGCCACGAGCGGCTCGCCGGCGAGGTCCTGCACGGCATCCTTCGCAGCTGATGCACCGCCCTCCCCGTCCAGGTCGGCAAAAAGCGCCGGATCGCTGGGAGCCGTGGTCGGCGCCCCAAGGGGCCGGGCCGGCTCGGCAGCGCTGCCTCCCAGCGCACCGTCGATGAAGGCGTCCACGTCGATCGCGCCTGGTGGTGCGACTACCGGCGGCGCGACCGGTGCGGGAGCGGGAGCCGTAGCGTTTGCGGGCGAGGCCGGGAACGCCGGGGGCGCGCGGCGGGTGGGCGAAGTGACCTCCTCCACAGGCATGCGCTCGAAGATCGCATCGTCCAGGTAGGCAAACGGATCGTCGCTTACCTCCGGCGCGAGGGTCGGTGCATTGGCTTCCGCGTCAGGCGCGGCCGCGGCAGGCGCGCCACCCGGCCTGGTGAACGACGCAAACTCGCCTGACGACGGCAGACCCACGCTCTCCTCCGGGTCACCGGCAGGTGCCGCCGCCGCTCCAGCGCCAGGCTGGGCCGTGTTTCCAACGGCGGCGTCCGTGAGCGGGCGGTCCCCACCCCCGAGCGAACCTGCATCAGGCCCGGTCGCGGCACCCTTGATCAGTCCGAGATCCTCGGCAGCGCGGCGAGCCGCCACGTAGAGGGCTGCGCCACGCTCGGCACCGGTGATGCTCGCCGGCAGGCCCTGCGCGACCATCGAGATCCGCCCGATCAGCATGTCATCCTCGACTTGCAGGTTGGGGCTCGTCTTGTATGTGAGCATGTCGATGAGCTTGAGGCCTTTGGAGACCTTGTCCTCGAGTGCGTCCGCCTTGATCGCGTTCGCCTCGACCTCGGCCATCGAGACTGGCCGCACCTGAAGGAACCGGTTTAGCCGGAACGACCTCATCTTGTATTTGTCGAGGTAGTCGCCGACGTAGAAGCCGGCAATGCCGAAGGTCTTGCCGCGGGTGTTGATCAGGCCCTGGCCGGTCTTCATGCTCTGCATGTCGTCGATCGTCACTCGCTCGACGGTCTCCACCGATACCGCCATGTCGCGACGGAAGCCGCCGGCGTTGAGCGCGTACTGGTTGTAGACCGCGACCCGAGCCTTGCCCACGTAGTCCGAGATCAGCTTCTGGGTCTTCTGCGCATCGTCGATCCGCATGAAATACTTCGCCACCGCGTTGGCCAGCATCGCGCCCGCTTCGGAGGCGCGGCTACCTTCGGTGAGCTTCTCGATGTCCTGCGCTGCTGCGATCATGCTCATGCCCAGGCTTCGGGCCTGCGCGAACATCACGGCGATACCGTCCGAGAAGTAGTAGCCCAGCTCGTCCAGCGCCACGAGGAATGGATAGTTCGCCTCGGTCGCCTTGGATTCGAGCACCATCGAGCGGTCACCTTCGATGTCGGCGCCCAGGTTGCGGCCCATCATCACGCGCAGGCATGCGATCGCCAGCTTGCCCAGGTTTTCCGCTTCGGAGGCCGACTTCTCCAGCGACGGGATCATCATGACCAGCACGCGGTTGTTCAGCGCCACGTCGACCATGTCGATCTCGGAATACTTCGCCCGGAAGATGTGGCCGTAGGTCTTGTCCAGCAGGTTGAGCGCCGGCATCAGCTGGCCGATGCGGTAGCCGTGCTGGTCGTAGGTTGCCTGGTCCTGCTCGGTCTTCTGGGCAGGCTTGCCCGAGGCCGCCGCCGGCGCGCCGCGGCCGCCCAGGCCGCGATCGGTCGGCAGGCCCGTGCGGCTTGCCGAGTTCGGATCGGGGGGCAGGTTGTACTTGGCGATCACGCGATCGACCATGAAGCCGGGGCAGCCGCCCGACTCGCAATAGCTCTTGATACCCACGAAACCGTAGGACCACTCGCCCTTCTCGATGTACTCACGATAGCCCTCGGCGTAGAGCTCCTCTACCTTGGGCAAGCCCATGTAGTCGATGTAGGTGCCCACGGAGATCTCGAAGCCCTGCGTGTCCCGCTTGTAGCAAAGCGCGGCGACGAGGGAGCGCCAGAAGTTGAGCGCCTTCTCCTGCCAGCTCTTGCCGTCGCCCTCGGCCTTCGGGAGCAGGTTGGCGCCCATCTGGATCTGGGTGTCCGCATCCGAATCGGAGAACGTGTTGATCATGTTCGTGCGCCGGCGGCGCGACGCGCGGATCTTCTCGGGCGAGCTGCCGCCGATCAGGAAGTTGAGCGCCAGGAAGTCATCGTCCGCGCCCAGCATCCGGCACATGGCCATGAGGTCCAGCGGCATCTTGTTGTCCGCCTTGCCGTCCGCCAGGAAGAATCCCGAGCCCCAGCACAGCGCGTTGTAGAACATGCCCTTGAGGGTTTCGGACTTGCCCGAGCCGGTCGATCCCAGGATCAGGAAGTGGGTGCGCAGGTCCGAATCGGCCATCCACACCTCGCGGAAGTTCTCGTAGGGATTGGTCGAGCGCACGTGCCCGACGTACATGATGCCGTCGCCTTCCTTGCCCTTCTCGTCTACGCCGTCCGGCGGGTAGCGCAGCGGCAGGATTACGCGATAGCTCAGGTGCGTGAAGAACAGAAAGAGAAAGGCCACCACCCATACGGGAAAGAGCGGCTTGATCGCGACCGTCGCCAGCACCACCGCCAGAACATTGACGGCGAGGAACTCAGGCTTTGAGAGCTTCTCAGCGTACTTGGCACCCCACCCGCGCGTGTCGGCGATGTTGCGTGAGAGCTTTACTTCCTGGTGCTGTTCGATGAGAGGCATGAGTGGTGCAGTTCAGCGCTGGCGCTGGACGTTTGAAAGGAAAGAGTCTGGGTTCAGGATCGGCGATCAGGACTTGGCGCCAGTGGCGCCAGTGCCCGCAGGATCTGCCACGTCGACCGCGTCCGCGGCTGCCTCGGCCGCCCCGCGCGCCGCGAACTCGAAGCCGGCCACCTGGAGGCCGAGTACGGAGCGCGGCGTCTCCTGCAGCATTTTGGTTATCTGCAGCGCGACACCCAGCGGCCCGACCATGCCGACGCGCACCATCGCAGCCGCCTGCTCATCGCTGCCCTCCAGGATGTCGCAGGCGATCCTGCAGAGCACGTCGTTTGCCGCCTCCAGCTCCTTCGTGTCCGAGCCGGGGCCCGGGCTTTGCCTGTACAGCGGCCGGGCGATCCAGTTGCGCGTGCGGTCCAGGAGCGCACTGGCATAGAGCATGCCGGGCCGGTGCGCCTTCTCGACATCCACGAGGGCCGCCATCACGGCGCCCATGACGCCACGCACGAACTGCTCGCGCATCACGTTGTTGGTGGCAGTCAGGGTGGAGACCGGGGACACGGCGTTGTCTGGTGCCGCGATCTCCACGACGAGTGCCGAGATCGCCAGCGTCTCGCGCGACGTCAGCGCCTCCAGCACCCGCTCCACGCGGCGGGGATTGACCTTGGGCAGCAGCGCGCCGCTCGACCAAGCTCTGGCCGCCGCGCGCAGGCCGTCGTCAAAGGCTGCGACGCAATCCGCGACCTCTGGCGAGATGGGTGGAGCCTCTTCCTCCGGGGCGGGCGCCGTCCCCGGAGGCTGGCGGTTCGCCAGGCCGCGCAAGCGAGCGAACATGCCATTGAGGGCGGGAACATGCATGCGTAGGTCCGATGGCCGGGAAACGGGCGGGAGAGCGGAAAACAGGGGGGAAAACAGGCTGCGCGCCGATCAGCGCGCAGCCCCATCCTTCAGGCCACCGTTTTCGGCAAGCCATTTGTTGATGTCGTCAAGCGACCCCGAGCCGGCGATCACCTTGCCGGTCGCCGACACCAGCGTCGGGGTGCCGGTGAAGTTCAGCGCGACGAAGGCGCCGTTGGCCTTGATGGCCTTGTCCTCGGCGCCAGCACATTTGCCGTCGCTCACCGCGTCGCCGGTAGGCGCATAGCCGCCGATCGCCGCCGACCAGGCCGAGACGGTGTCCTTCGCGCACAGCACGTTCCTGACCAGCTCCTCCGAGCCGACCTTGAAGGAAACCGGCACGATCACCGGAACGAAGCGCGGGTCGATCTGCGACAGCTTCGGCTCCAGGTCCTTGCACGACGGGCAGTTCGGGTCGCTGAAGATCACGAAGGGCTGCCCGGACGGACGCATCTGGATGCCCATCTCGCGCGACACGTTGGCGACCACCTGCATCTCCGTGGCCGAAAGGGTATCGCCGAGCGTGCGATCGCGCAGCTCCGGCGGGACCTCATTGGTCTGAGCGGTATCGCTCTTTGGCACGGTCACCCCGTAGTGCGTGCCCGGGGGCAGATTGCCGGAACTGCGGGCGCGCCACTGCGAACACATCGTCACGAGGAGCACGATGCCCATGAACATGAGGAACCAGCGCACCAGCGTCAGCGCCGTCCGCCCGAGAGCGCGAGGCGAGTTGACCCGATCGACCAGTCCCTTGCAGGCCCGCCCGAGGATGCTCGGAACGGCGGTGCCTGCTTCCGCCGGATGCGTGAACTGCTCGACGATCTGGCGATAGGCCGGCAGCTCCCGCAGGCGGCCCGGCAGCGGCTGCACCAGCGACGACCAGAGAATCGAATCGTTGAAGTGAAGCTCCAGCTCGGACTTCTGTCCGTTCCACCAGATCTTCCACACCTCACCGGGGCGCACCGCGGTCCATAGCGCTACGGGATGAGCCCGCTCAAGGTCCGGGATGCCGGTCTCAATGAAGTTGAATGGCGAGCCCGCCAGCGAAAGCGTCGGGACTGGGTTCGCCGCGCCCGGCTGCGTGTTGAGATCGTTCATGGGTCGCTCAGGTTGGAAATCAGAAATCAATGCCGCCAGAAGCAGCACCGGCACGGCCAGCTGCTCCCGTCCGGCCGGCCGCCGCGGCCAGCGCTGCGAAGTCAGCCATGGACTCGCCATTGCCCATCAGGGACTGAGCGCCGTCGCGCGACTTCGCATTGAAGCGCCGCGCGGACTCCTCGCGCTCGCCGCGCGCCTCGTCGTCGAACCGGGTATCCGCGTTCGCAACCTCCAGGGCCTCGGCCGGGGGCAGCGGGGGAGCTTGCAGCTTCACGTTGTTCGCGCGGCGCCACACCTGTCCCTCGGCCCACCACTTGTCCTCGTCGTCGTCGGTACCGTTGACGTAGTGATTCCAGGCTTCGACCATCGCCTCTTCGGCCGGCTGCACAACGATCTGGGGGTGGCCCTGAGGGCTGACCGGCACCAGACCAGCCTTGGCCGCCTTGCGCTCGAAGTCGTACTGGCACCAGACGGCCGCCGATTCCGTGTGAGGCACCTTGCGCAGCACCGTGTTCAGCACGTAGAACAGGATGCGGTCCTGCGGCTTGAGCCAGATCCATTGCCGGTGCGTCACCTTGCCCTGGCGCTTGGCCATGAAGAACAGCGCGTACAGGTAGGTGTACTCCCAGTGATGCACTGCGAAAAGATTCGCCGCCTTCTCGTGTGTGCGGTACTTGTCGAAGATCCACTGCGCCACGGTCAAGTTAGGCAGGCCGTCCGGGTGAGCCGTGCACGAGTAGTTGAGCTCGTTCATCGCGCGCTCGTATTCCTTCTTGCCTTCCTTGCCGCCAAAGGCGTGCGCGACCAGCAGCGCGTACATGACTTTGCCCGTCGGGCTCATTCGATCGGGGTAGACCACCTTCTTGCCGCGGTCGTGCATGACGGAGACAAGCTGGATGCCCAGCATGTGGCTCTTGAGCCGGTTCGTGCCCTTGATGAGCTTCGGCTCACCCTGGAAGTAGAGACGGATCTGGTCGAGGTTGACCTTGCTGTCCGTGAGCATCGGCTTGCCATTGATCTTGTGCTTCATGAGCACCTCCTCCGGCCAGACCTGGCGACGCCATTTCGGAAGCTGGTCCAGGATAAGCTGCGAGCCCAGGTGCATCACGGGCACGACGCCAGAGAATCGCCGCGACAGGATCTGCGTGAGCGATTCGGGCGTCGGCTTGCGCGCCAGCTTGTTCGCTTTGCGCGTGAAGGTCCAGGCGACAAGGCCAACCATGGCCGTTGCGGTCAGAGCGACGAGCGGCAGGAGCGCCATGTCGATGAAGCGCAGGAAGTCGAAGATCGAAACGTCCTTCGGCCGGGCGCGGAAGGCGTCATGCAGGTAGCTGATGCGACCCCACGTGACGCCGCCACCGGGCACCAGGTTGTAAAGCCACGCGACCGCCTTGAAGAAGGGCGTGAAGTAGTAGACGATCCGATTGGAGCCGGTGAACCAGATCGCAGCGCCCAGGATCAGGACGACCAACCCCATGCCCAGCACCATCTGGATGCCCTGGCTCTCGGCGCTCGCCGCATTTGACGTCGCACTGTTCGCCTTGGCCATCAGAAGGCTCCTCGCTGCAAGATTCCAAGGTGCTCGTCCCACACCCGTGCGATGTACTTCTGCTGCAGCTCGGTCGAGTTGGGCGAGTGGTAGCGCGCCGCGGCGCACCACAGGTTGCCCTTGCACTGCGCGGCCTGCGACTCTTTCCGCAGGATGTACGACTGGGCCATCAGGGCCTGGCAGTTGTCATTGAGCAGCCGCTCCGGCGCAATGCCGTAGTTCTTCATCAGATGCGGCGCCCACCACTTGGTGTTGATCTGCGCGATGCCCAGATCGCAGCCGCCGGCGGCGTTCTTGCAGTTGACCGCCTGCTTGCCGCGCGACTCCCATTTCACGATGGCCAGCAGCAGCATGGCGGGCACGTCATAGCGGTTGGCAGCCGCCTGCACGCAGTTCGCAGGCAGTTGGGCTGGAAGCGCTACATTGACCTGGTGGGTCTGGGCGGGCTGACCCATGCCGAGCGAACCGGCCAGCACGGTGATCAGCAGAAAATCCATCGGAAGAATTTCGGCTGGACGAGGAACGTCTTGAAGTTGACGAGCGAGCGCCGGGTGTACTGGTACTCGACCAGCGCCCAGCGAAAGGTGGTCGCAACGCCGACCGCCAGGACCGTCAGGCTCGTCGGGATCAGCAGGAATGCGATCCACATCGGCACGTTGAAAATCATGAAGCAGACCAACGCGAAAGCGACGATCGTCATCACGATCGAGCCGTATTTGGCCCGGCGCGCGGCACTGATCTGGCTGGCGTGGTGGGCGGGGCTCCAATCCATCACACGGTAGAGGAATTCGAACCGCTCAGCCGGGTCCGTCGGAAGGTCGTGCTCGGAGCCATCCTTCAGAATCACGGTCTTGATCGGAAGCTTCGACTCGTTGAGCAGGCGCTGGCGCGTCTCGCGCGCAGCTTCCCATGCTTCGCTCAGGTTCTGCCTGGAGCGGCCGAACTGGCCGACCGCAAGGCCTACGCCCTTGGGGACCAGCGCGCTGTTAGCAAGTTTTGCGGTGCGGCGCAGCTTCGTGGGCGACTTCTCGCCAATCTGGTGGTCAGTCATCCGAAGTCGCGTGAACCCGTGGCCTTCTTGCCTGGGAGGTAGAGCGCCGGATGCGCAGCATCCGATGCCTTGTGCCTTGCCTGCTCACGTCTTTGAAATGGCACGGTTGAGAAAATAGCCATACCCGTCGTTGCGTTGAACGACGCGGCAGTGCCGGTGATTGATGCCCTGAAAGACGGCAGCGATACCATCCCGGTGCGTCTGAACGTTGAAGCTGCCTGAGGCCCGCACAGCTACTCGCCCGGCGTGCACGCCGGCCTTGACGCCCTTCGGAACCTTGGCGATCACCATGTCACCGGTGCCAAAGCCATGAACTCGTTTGCTGCGCATCAAATAGCCACGCGGAAAGCCGAACTTGTCCAACCGAGTTCTCTGGTAGCTGCCGCGCCCCGTGCATTTGACAGTGAGCACCGGCTTGACCCAGCCTGAAATGGCATCAACCAGGCCGACGCAGGCAGCGTCGAGCGAATGGGTCTTCGGTACACTGAGCATGCTGCGGTTGAACTTCGTGCGGCCGCCAGAAGAGAGTTCCAAAGGAACGCCCGTCGCCTTCAATGCGTCGGCAAGTGCCCAGCGGGTTGCATTGACGGCTGCCGCATCCTTGAGCGGTCGCTTGGCATACGCGAGGATGTGTGCCAGGCGCTTGGGGTCCTTGGCGAGATACTCCTCGATGGGACGCGATCCCTTCTTTTGGTTGCAGCACTGGCACGCCAGCGTCAGGTTCGAGGGGCGGTTGCTGCCACTGCGTGCTTTGGCTTGAATGTGCTCAATCTGCAACGGCACGTCCTTGGTTCCGCAGTAGGCGCACGCGCGGCCCCATTTCTCGAGCAGGTACTCGCGAATCTCATAGCCATGCAACGTCCCCTGCTGATATTCCATGCCCGAGATCTCCGGGTTCTGCAGCGCCTGCATGTCAAAACACACCAGCTCGGAGCTGATGGATTTGATCGGCGCCCAACGCTGCAGGCGCTTGACCCAGGCCATCGTGGTGTCCACGCGGTGCTGCAGCGAAGGTGCGAGCCATCCAGTTTTGACGCCGCATCGGTTGAGAAACCGCGGCGCGCGGTAGCGCAGGTTGCCGCGGCGGCGTCGACGCATCTGGCGGCGCGCCGTCAGGGCCTCAGAGATCTGGCGTCCGCGATGAATGATCTCCATCAGGTTGACCACGGTCGCGGCGCGTCGGACCTCGCCGGTGGCGTCAGTCGACTCACTCTCACGCACCAAGGCCGCCCCGGTGGCCTTGCTGCCCGGATCGAGCTTCAGACGCAGGTGCTGCAGGGTGCAATCGTCTTGCGTTCGGTCCACGAGCCGGATCACGAATGGCTGCAGCCGATGCACGCGCGCGCGACCGCAGTTCAGCAGTTTGCGGGCGCGCTTCTCGCTGCAGGGCATCAGCGGTCGGCCGCTTCGGTCCAGAACATACACAGACACCAGAACTCCTATCTCTCGCCACTGCAGACTGTGCAGCGCAGGCTGGCTTTCCAGCTGTCGCCCTTACGGGCCTGGTGACGGGTGCCAACGGGTCTCTCGACCTTCTGACACCGCTCCCCTCGACCATGTTGAGTAGCAGCCTGAAGGTCAACGAAGGCCTTCGGTCGCAAACCGTTTCGTGCTCACCCGAAGCGTGTCTGCATCTGCAACTTCCAGAGCCTGGAACTGAGGAAGCATTCCAGGGTGGGTCTTTAACTTCTACGCAACGTAGCGGGATGGTTACCGCTTGGTCTGGTCAACATTGGGCTTGTTTGGATTTCTCCTTGCAAGCCCCGTCGTTTAGGACGGGGTTGTTGACCTCAGCTTCCGTTCGACGACGTCGAGCCACCCTGGTTGTCCATCTCGAGCGCGAGGCGGAACCGTTCAAGAGGACCTGGCTGGTACAGGGAGTTGTAGCCCACGGCGCGCGTCATCGCCGTGGCGTATCGCGTCACCTTGGGCATGAGGCCGCCGACGCTTGCGGCGTTCTCAGCGAACCACTTGACCACCACCCGAAGGTGCTCCCCGTGGAGCATTGACACCAGTTGCCGATCGACCTCCACCGCGTGACGAGCGATCACGATCGAAGCAGTCGAATCAAGCCATCGCAGGAGCTTCTCGGCGCATTCCTTCTGCTGCTCTGCGGAAAGCGGCCCGCGCTGGCGCGTGACGTCGTCGCCAAAGACGACCTTCGCCAACTTGCTGTCGAAAGTGCCCTTGGGCATGCTTGAGAGGGACGAGGTCATCGGCAGGACGTCGGATCTTGGGGGGTCTCAGTTCTTTAGGGTTGCCATGGCGCGAGGCCGCTCAGCCGCTTGACAGCAGGTCGCCGCCACGACGACGGCTGAACCCTCACTCAACAGCTCTTGCAAGGGTCCAGCCATACAGGGCATCACCCTGCGTAGGCCCGGATCGACTCGGTCGAACCATCCGTCTCCTCAGCTTCTTCGCTTGCGGAGTCGGTGACCGGGGGAACGAGGGCGAAGGGAACACGAGGAGCGGCGGCGGGAGCATCGGCAGCGGGCGCGACAGCAGCAACTGCGGGCTGCGCGGACGCGGGGGCCTGCTCGTCGTTGATCGCCGGAACGAATGCGGCAGCAGCGGCCGCGCTGGCCTGGGGAGCGCTGGCCTGGGGAGCGCTGACGCGGACAGGCGACCTGAAGGAGCGTGCGCCGCCGCGCGCAAGCTCGATAAGGGCGCGGCGTTCCCTTGCGCGCTCGAGTTCCTTGCTCAGCAGCGACTCGATGCGCTCGGTGACCTCGCCAGACGCAAGCATGCCCATCTGTGCGCTCATGAAGCCGCCGCGCTCGTAGTTCATGCAGCCGGAGGCCACGGTCACTTCGCTGGCGGTGATACGCGAGGTGCCATGCACGACGAGGTTCGCAGCCAGGATTTCGCCTTCGGGCGCGTCGACGACGCCATGCACTTCCAGGTGCGAAGCAAAGATGGAGCCGAGCACGATGCCGGACTCGGCGACGACAACCTTGCCGCCGTGGAAGACGTTGCCCACCACGCAGCCTTCGATGTGAAGGTCCTGGCCTTCGCTGATGCTGAGGTCTCCGATGAAGTTGGACTCGGTCCCGATCACGGTCGGGGAGGACGCGCCTTTCGCAAGGAATGCGGGGATCTCTGCCCGCTCGCTCGTGGCATTCGATGCGTTTCTGATGCTGTTCATGCTCAAACCCTCGTTGAAGTTGTTTAACCCGTAATATGATATCGGCACGAACTTCTAACGGTCAATGCTGGCAGCCACAATCGCAGCGCGAATGAGGCGCATTCGATACGACGCGACGTCTGAGTAGGCGGAAAGATGTCCATTGCAACCCATGCCCTGGCACAGCTCGAAGAGCTACGCCTACTAGCCCCGCCCCTCCCTTCACAGGAGCACTGAACCGATGGACGCCAAAGCAACGTCTCCCCGCCGCCCTTCCCTCATGGAGGCGCTTGGCCTCGCCCGCGCAGATGCGACCGGTGCGGCGGCTGCTGGAAGTGGGGGAAGCTCGGCCGCAGGCTCGGGGGCCGGCGGCGCGGCGGCCGCTGATGAGGATGCAACCGCGGGCCTCGGCGTCGACGAGTTCGTCGATCCCCTGGCCGGCACGGATTCCGGGGCGGAAGCTGGCTCGAGCGCAGGGCGCGATGGCAGCAGCCACACGGACATGAAGCACCTGCCGGGCAACACCCTCAACATGGTCGAGATGTTCCAGCTGCGGGAGCGCAATCACGTCCTCGCCCAGAAGTCAGCCCGGCGATCGGGCGACCGCCGAAGCGTTCAGCTGGACGCGGTGGGGCTGGAACTGTTCCGGCAGATCCAGCGCGAGGTCGAGCGCGCCCATTTCAGCCAAGCCGCGGTGTCGACGAGGGGAAAGCCCAAGGACGTCTCCGAGCAACGTTTCGCCGGCACGAACGCCGAGAGCATCACGCCCCGCAGGGATGAGCCTCGGCTCGAGCTTTGGCACGAGGATGCGCCCCTGCCCGATGAGGAAGCCCCGCCACTGGATTCAGACCCGGATCGGCCGATGGCCAGTGTTGCCCGGGAGTACGCGGCGTTCCAGCGCGAGGTGCTGCTCGATCGGTGCGCCGACGCCCATGCCTTGGCCCTTTCCGACCTGGCCGAGCTCAACCAGGCCGAAGCTCGAACCGACGAACTGCGTGGGCGCCAGGCGGAGCACCGGGCCGAAGCGTCGCCGCAGCAGGACAGCTTGGACGAGCTGCGCGCAGACGGCGCAGAGCAGTTCGAAGCCGCCGCGCGCCAGCGGTTCGCTGCCTCCAACGCCCGGGCAGTGCAGTTGGCCGGCGCCGTACAGGGGCGGCGGATCGGCTTAAACAAGATGCTCCGGGACAGGCCGCCCGGAGCCCCCCGCTAAGAAGGAGAACAGGACCATGAGAACTCAACTATCACCGATCCGAGTCGCATCGGCGCTCTATTCGCCCTACGCGAGTGACTTCACCCTGCCGATCGAGCAGCAGCTCCTGCAGCTGGACTGCATCTTTTCGGTCATGAACATCGACGGCCTGGATCTGGCCTGGATCGACGGCATCGACCAGGACGACCCCATCCTGGTGCCAGTGCGCTCGATGGAAGGCTACGGCGATCTCGGAACGATCGAGGAGTACCTGAGCGAGGAGTTTCACACCAGCATCGGCCCTGAGCTTCAGAGGCTCCTGCAGATCGCTCGCAATGAAGAGCTGACCCCTACTGTCCTGGTGCGCGCCCTTGCGATCATGCACAACGACGGGACGATCGACGCGGCGCACGCCGTCAAGCAGTCCTTCGACTGGGGCTTCACCATGCTGCGCGCCGGCGTGCTGGATCGCTACAGGTTCGGGCTGCGCGCCATGCTTGAGCATGCCAGGCCATTGCAAGCGGCGTAAGAGAGCTGCTCCTCCTGTGAAGGATGCCGCAGCGCGCGGCCTCAATTTCGGTCTGCGAGGTGCTGAAAAAAGCAGTGAACCTCCCCCCGCCGGCAGAAGTCATCCTTGCGAGCTATGGAGCGCGCCCCCAGGCGATTTCGCTCCTGACGGCGAAACTGCCAAACCCACGCCCAAGGTGGCGTAGCCCGGGCGGCGCGCGGTCATTCCCTCTCTGGGAAGGCTTCCTGATTGAGGCCCCTTGTGAGCAGGCGCATCCGACCCCAGGCCAGGGCGATCTCCGGGTCGCCACAGGCATTTAGCGTCGGGCGACACCCCGCCTCCTGAGCCCCGTAGAGGTCATGCCGCTTCCGCTCGCGCACGATCGGCTCGAGCTCTTCCCACGGCGGAAGACAAAGGGCCTCGCGCCGCGGCAGGCTGGCCGCCATGACCAGCCCCTGCGGATCGAAGTCGAACAGTGCCAGCACCGGCCTTGAGTCCTCCTCGACCAGGCGTCTGGCTGCGTCGATCCGAAACCAATCGGGCGCCCCCCGGAACAGCACCAGGGCGCTGCGCCCCTTGAGGTATGGCTCCAGCCAGCGGTAGCGATGGATGCGCTGCATCGATTCGAGGTTCTCGCATACGAGCAGCACCTCAAAGGACATCGCCAATGCCTCCCGCCAGCACATGGCAAGGAAGCTGCCTCGGGGCGTCTTCACGCCCTCGATTCCCAGCGCCACCACGGCGACCAGTCCCTCGGTCACCGGCGCTGCCGCCGCCTTCTCAGACGCCGCATCGTCTGCCTCGGAGCGCCGCCGTCCGGGAGCCGGCGCGACGCCGGCGAGACCCGCATTGCGCAGCTTCGTTTCGGCCTTGAGGAAGTCGCTCTCCTCGTAGAGAACCGCTCGGCCGCGGATCCGTCCAAGATCCTGGGTTCGTGCCATCTCCATGGCGATAGCCGAGCTCAGCCTGGCCGAGCGATTCGCCGCCAGGTTGCGAAGGAAGGTGTACTGCTCCGGGGTCATTCCGCCTGAACCGCCGCCAGCTCCAACGTCCCGCCCTCGCCGGCGGCGTCTTGGTCCGCCGCGCGCCGGGCCGTCGCTTTCGCAGGCAGGTGACGCGCGAGCGTGCGCTTGAAGACCTCGATCGAGTCGGGCGTCGGCGACGCTGTGGCGTCCCCGAAGGTGTGGCTGAACCGCTCGCCTGGCACCGGCGGGTCCAGAACGATCGCCACCCGGAACTTGAAGTAGCGCAGGGCAGACGACGCAAACGCAAGCCACAGGGACGGCGGCATCTGGCGCGCCACCACGTCGCCGGCGCGCCAATCCATGACGGACAGTGTCTTGGCGCCCTCAGTCCTCGCATTCTTGATCACCGCCAGGGCCAGCCGGGCCAGGGCCTCCATGTTGGGCTTGCCCGGCGGAGGCGTGGATTCCTTGGGCGCCGCGAGTTTGATCGGCGGAGCCTTCTGCACGGGCTCGGGGGCGACAACCGGCTTGGGCAGCGACTGCACCTCATCGCGCATCAGGTCCTTCATGGTGCGGTCGTCGTCCTGCGGGTCCATATGGTTGCGCAGGGGCGGCAGCGGCGGGCCCAGGAAGGGCTTGGACAGAAGAAACGCGGGGAGATCATCCGGCAGCAGCGGCTCCTCGATGCCGCGCCAGGCCGGGTTCTGGCGCAGCAGCATGGCGGTGCGCGCCAGCAACACGTTCTTGCGTTCGATCTCGCGCATGCTGAAAAGCTCGCGGCGGATCTGGCTCTGGTACTGGGAGAGCGTCTGCGTCCAGCGCGGCAGTTGGGCCTGGATCGTGTTCCGCAGCATGGCCGCCAGCTGCTGCAGGCCCCGCTCCCGTGCCTCAGCCTCGATCTTTTCCACCGCGCGGCTCAGACGCGTGAGGTCGTTGCTCATGACGCCGCTCTGGCGCTGGTAGTAGCGGTTCTGGCTCGTCTTGGCGGCCAGCGAGTCCACGTTCCCGAAGCGGGTGCTGAGCAGCAGCCCCAGCAAGCGCAGGTTGTGCTCGACCATGTCCGAGATGTCGAACGCGTCCTGCTCGATCTGCGAGGCAGCCTCATCTGCCTCTTTGAAGTCGCCCGCGGCGCGCAGGTCATCCAGCTCCCGCCAGACCACCGAGATCTGTTCGACCAGTTGGCCGATGCCGGTGAGGCTTTGGTACAGAGGGTGGATCTGGAGGATGTCGTTGGCGAACTCGCGCAGGCGGCTATGCAGCCGGAAGCCCCGCTCCCCGGCCGGGCGCAGCACGTTGAGTTCCCGAAGGGTGCGAATGGCCGGGTCCGTGAGCGCCGCATCGCCGTCGACCCCGACGACATCGCGCAGGGCCTCCTCGACCACCTCGACGTGCCGGCTGAGCGCCGCGAATACCGGCTTGAGCGGCGAGCTTCGATCCGAAGGGCTCATCGGGTCATTCCTTGGCTGCTTCCGGCAGGCGCATTTGCTCCTGGTCCACCACGCCCGTGTCGCTGATGAGGTCAGTGTTCTCGGCGATCACCTCGAGCACCGCGTAGAGGAAGTCGATCTTGCCGGTGAGCTTGTAGCCGCGGCTGTCGTTGGGCACATGCACGGCGTAGCGCTCCTTGACCAGGTACTCCAGCATGCGCGAGACCCGGTCGTTGCTGCTGGCATCCAGGCGAAGGCCGGGCAGCGCCAGATCCATCACCTGCTGCTCCAGTGCCGGCGTGAGGCGCACACGCTCGGCAAGCTCGGATTCCCACAGGGTGAGCCCAGGCTGCAGGTGGGAGTCCTGCCCTTGCGCCTCGCGGATGGCGGCGAGCACCGGCACGATCGGCGAGAGGTTCGCGCGCACATTGCGCAGCGACTCCCGAACAGCGGTACGCGCGTCGGCGTCGGGCACTTCGGGCGCCAGGAAGAAGGCGCCTTCGTCGCTCAGGCGCACCAGGCGCAACCCCAGCTGCGCCACCCAAGCCTCGACCACGGTGCGATGCTCTTCCTCGATCAGGAGGTCGTAGCCGTCCGGATGCGCGACCGGGCAGATGAATTCGCCGGCCAGCAGGGCCTTCAGGGTGCTCGCGAGCTTCATTGCAGGGCCTCCTCGAGATCAAACTCCGCCGCAGTATCTTGAGCCTGCGCCTTGCCGATGGATCCGTCCTCCTCGAATTGGTG
Source organism: Variovorax sp. JS1663 (assembly GCF_002157355.1). GTDB lineage: Bacteria > Pseudomonadota > Gammaproteobacteria > Burkholderiales > Burkholderiaceae_C > Variovorax. The sequence continues at coordinate 42,109 of NZ_LYMK01000024.1, forward strand.
CGAACTCGTGAACAGAACGCCCAGCGAGGGGTCCAGGCTCGGCGCTGCGCAGACGGCCGTCACGTTCTGTTGGGAGAGCACGTCAAGGTAGGACAGCAGGTTGTCGGGACTCACGCGCCCGACCTCATCGATAACCCAGGTCATGCCCACCGGCGAGTTCTTCCCGCGCACGATGCCAAGGAAACCCAGCAGGAACATCATCGTGACGACGAGCGTGAGGCCATTGGAGGACAGGCCGGTCATCGAGCGGTCGTTGTCCACGCGGATGGGCTTGCCCATCTCCTCCAGTTCGAAGGCCAGGCGCACGTGCTCATCCAGGTTCACCTGCAGGGTGCCGGTGTCGGGGAGCTGGTCGCGGAACGCGCGCATGAGCGCGACCTCCTCGGCGTTGGGCAGCTCCGGGTTGGAGACGGCGGCTGTGCGGAACGAACTGGTGCGCGCGAGACTGGCGTCGCGCATTTCGCGCAGCGCCTTCAGCGCCGGGCTCGACGCTGCCGTCGACGAGATGTGCACCTGCAGGTTGTTGAAGCGCTTGAAGCCGGTTGCCAGGTCCAGCGAACGCTGGAATTGCCGGTTGAGCTCATACACCCGCGACTCGAAGTTGGCGATGTGGTTCACGAAGGACTCGGCCGCGGAGAAGAGACCTTCCATCTCGTGGCGCAGCGCCATGTGGTACTGCCGGTGCGTAAGCGGCTCGAACCATTCGAGCGCGGCCCGCCCCCAGTCGACGGCGCGTTCGTGACGCAGGTAGGCCTCGCCTAAACCCTGCTGCTCGCGCTGGTGCACGAGCGCACTGTGATCGGCCTGCCGCCCATCGAGCCACTGCGAGATTTCGCTGGAGCGCTCACGCATCTTGGAACACAGGTCGCGGGTGGCGACCTCCAGCTTCTGCGTGGCCGCCTCGAGCATGTCGATTCGGTTCCTGGTGTCGTTGCTGAGGCTGTAGTAGCTGTCATCGCCCGCGCGAAGCGGACCCTTGAGTCGGTACGGAGCGAGATGGGTCTTGGCAAGGCGGCGCAGGCCGTCCAGCTCTTCCGCGGTAGAGTTGCGCGCCGATCGCTTCCTCGCCTCGGCGCTGGTGAGTTCGGCGCGCTGCTGGGCGGCATCCTGCTCGAACTTGGCCTGGTCGCGCACGGCGGCATCCAGGCGCGGGCGAAGCTCAGCCGCCCGCGCCTCCCGCTCGAGCTTGAGCGGCAGTAGTTCGAGTTCGAACATGCGCCAGGCTTGAACGTGATGGGCGTTCTGCGCGATGGAAAGAAGCTCGGCCTCGATCGTTGCGATGCGTTCCTGCAGCGCAGTGACCTGGGTCGGATCGACCCCCTGCCCCTTCAAGGCCGCGGCATGGGCGTCCTGGGCGCGCTGGCGCTGCTCCTTCGCGGCCGCTTCTGCAGCCAGGGCCTGATCGGTGAGGCTGCCCCAGGCGCCATCTCGTTGGCTGCGCAACTTGGCCACGCGATCATTGAACTGCTGCACCACGGAAGCCCGGCGCAGGTGCTCATCCCGGACGATCGCCCTGAGCTCCGCATCGAGAGCCACGACGGCGCTGCGCAGGCGGGCCGCATCGTCGGCGTGCTCCTTCCGCACCCGCGCGATCTCGAGTTCGACGTGACGCTTAGCGCGGGCCGCCTCCTCGGCGGCTTCGACTTGCCTCTCCTTTGCTCGGGTGAGCTCGTGCTGACCGATCTGCAAAGCGTCGCGGGCCGCTTTCAGTTCCGCCTGAGCCTTTTTGCTGACCGCGAGCGCGTCGTCCCGCTTGTCACGAATGCGCTGCAGCAGTGCGGCCGACTCGGTGATTTGTGCGCGCGCGCCGTCGTGGGTTGCCCAACGCGGCAGCTCCACCGGGGCCACGTTGATGCCGAGGGGCCCAACATTCACCTCACCGATTTCGCCGCCCGCGCCGCCTCCCAGGCCCATGCCTTCGTACCGAGGCGCCAGGTCGGTGCGCAGCAATCGCTCGGGGTCCAGCACCTTCGCGACGTTGGCCCATTCCTCGGGAGGGTGCTCGCGCAGGGTCGCCAGGACGCTGCCGGCGGGAGGATTGAGCTGGGCCTGCAAGGTCTCGTGGTGAGCTGTCGCCGCGGAGAGCTCGCCTTCTGCCTGGTCAAGGGTCAGAAACGCCTGCTCTTGCAGGGCGACTCCTGACTTCACCTGGTTGCCAGTGCGCTCCACATGCTGGCCCCGCTCCGACAGGGCCTCGTTGGCCGCCGCCAGGGCCGCATCGGCAGCCACCCGATGGTCAAGCGCCTCCTTGGGCGCTTCCGCGACCTTGGAGAGAGTGTCATGGGCGCCGATTTCCTTATGGTGCGCAGCGATCTGCTCCTGGATCTCGATTCGCCGGGGCGCCGCCTCGGCCAGGTCGAGTTCCTCCAGCACCGCCTTGCGCTCTTGCTCCACCACCTCGACTTGGCTGTCGTACTCTTTGGCAGCGGCTTCCCGCTGCTCCTGGATCTGCTCCTTGCGGGCCTGCAAGTCCCTTTCGATGTTCGCGAGCGCCGCCTGAAGCGCTTGCTGAGCGTCGTTGACCCGTTCAGTGAGGAGCTTCAGTTCGGAGGTGGCCACCTGCTTGTCATGGGCATACTGGCTCTGAAGGGCGTCCTTCTGCACCATGGCCTGCACGCCGAGGGACTCGAAATGGCGCTCCCGGCCGACGACCTCCTCCAGGTCCGCCTTGGCTTTGGCGAGCTCTACCTTGGCGCTCGCGACGGTACGGTCATGCGCTTCCTTGCCCTCGGCGGCAACTCGCTCCAGTTCATGGATCGCCACCGTGAGCTGGCCGATCTCCAGGTCCAGCATGTCGAGTTCGGCCGCGCGCCGGTCGATGCTGACTTCACAGGCGGCCCGAAGCGAGCCGAGATCCATGGCCATCTCGCCCACCTTGCCCACCTGCTCTTCGATGACCTTCTTCCGAACGGTCTCGTTGAGCACGTCCTGCGCGTGCTTGACGTTCGCCAGCCAGCTGTCAACGTCCTTGCGGTCCTTTCGCATCTGGCGGCTGTTCGAGTTCCGCGCGCCTTCGTAGACGGAGTCGTTCAGGCGCTCCAGGATCAGGCTCTGCAGGTCGCGGAAGGACAGCTTCTCCGAGGTCATGGCCACGGCGATCAGGTCCAACCCATAGAGGCTCGAGGGACCGAGGGAGTGCCGCGCTGCCCAGGAGCGAAGGCTGCGCCCCTCCTTCGTGTGGCGATGCTCGTAGAGGATGACGCTGCGGTACTCGTGCAGTTCGAAGCGGGGCGAGACCTCGATGCCCATGCTCTCCAGGCGATCCTTGAAGCGGTCGCGCTCCACGAACGCCCCGTCCTCATCGACGAAGTAGCTCTCCTTGTAGCCGCCTTCGATGATCATGAACTCGGGCCGCTCCACGCCGGGCTTGGCGAACATGACCGCCAGGCGCAGATCCTTCTCGCTTTCGCGCTCGTATTCGAATGCGACCGCGCTGCTCGGTCCAGGCAGGGTGTAGCTGATGAGGTTGTGCTTCTGGGTGCCGCGCAGGATCCGCTCGGGCGTGGCGCCATAGAAGAGCGGAATCAGGCGCATGTAGCTCGACTTGCCTACACCGTTCACGCCGATGGCCATGGTGTGCGCCCGAAGGTCGAGCTGCCCCACGTGGGCGGACGCCCTGTTGGTACTGGCGTTGCGGATGTTGACGGCGAAGACTTTGCGCAGGCGGTGGGCCATGTGGTTCGTTACCTTTTTGGGCCGCTAGATTAGCGGAAATGCAGGACTAGGCACCGTCTCTGGGCACATGGCTAGGCGAGCATGCAGGCACGGGCCGCGTCGCTGATGCGCTGGCGCATCAGCAGTTCCTGGTACGCTGCGAGCTCGCGATCAAGCGGCCCATGCACTGAAGGTGACGCTGCCCGGCGGCAGTAGGGCCAACATCATGGTGCCCGACCCGCGCCCGACCTCTGGCAAATACGGCAACTACTGTGGCTACGTTGCCTGTGCGCAGGCTTGCCATGGGTTCTACAAAAACAACCCTGCGTACATCGGGCAGTTCTGCCGGGGTGGAACGCTTGAATGCGCGAAAGGCTGTATTCCCTAGCCTCCGGATTCTTTGAGGAAATTGCCCCTCGCCGCCGAACGGCCGCGACCTCAATGCGGCGGGCCTTGCGCTTCAGGGGGCGCCGGCGATTTGCCGGGCCTGCTTGCCTGGCCGCTCCAGTGGATCTCGACACGCTGCAGCTGCGCTCGCAATCGCATGGACGCCGACGCGCGGCGGTGCGTTCATGATCGAGTGGTAGGCGGGCAAGCAGCGCCAGCGAGCCATGCTGCAGGCCCGCTCGGCCTGGACACCGCGCGAGCTCCCAGACGCAAGCAGGGCCAGTGGAGTCTTTAAACAATAGAGAGCAGGCGGGCAAAGACCGGCGCCAGATCCGTCCGTCCTCCCTTGCCTCAGGCCACCGCTTCCTCTTCTGCCTCCGCCGGATCGAGGCCGTCGCTTGAGAGCAACCCCTCAGCCTGGGCCCGGATGATCAGCCGGCCGGCGACGTCCATCGAGACCGATTCCTCGCTCACGTCGAACTCGCCCTTCTCGGCCATGAGCGCCGCGATCATCGGCTTGGCCGTGCCGGCCGGCAGCATCCTGGCCAGGAGCTGCAGCGCCTGCCAGTAGCTGTCATCGGTCCCGCCCAGTTTGAGGGCAAGTGCGGCGCGCACCGGTGCGTCCGCGGCGTTCGTCGTGAAGGCCCACTTGTCGAGCGGGCTGGCGGTGGTCTTGAGCACCTGGGCGAGGACACCCTCGGTGGTGGCGAAGCGCGCGAACAGCGTGCCCGGCCGGCGGCAGTGCGTGCTGATCGCCTGCATCTCCGCGTCGCTCAGCTTGAAGGCCGCCTTCACCTGGTCGGCCATGCTGCCGTCGCCCAGGCCGAAGACGTAGAAGTTGGTCGAGTTGGCCATGATCGCCTCCGGGAAGTCGGAGATCAGCTGGCTCATCATCATCGTGACCATGTTGAACTTGCGGCCCACCCGCAAGTCCTGCTGCAGCAGCATCTGGAAGGACTCGGCGCCCGAGGCGTAGTGCACCTCGTCGTATTCGAGGAACTTCATCTGCTCCCACATCTTCTCGACGCGATCCTTCTGGTACCGGCGATACAGATCGGGCACCAGCGGCGCGATCTCTTCCCAGCGCGCGAAGAAGTTCTTGGCGCCCAGCCGGCGCGCGAACAGGAACATCAGGGCCGAGCGCCGGCGCCCCTCCTCCGAGGTGGTCGAGCCCACCACCTCCTCGAGGTCGATCGAGATGGCGCGCGCCGCGCCCAGGTTCGCCTGGGTGTAGCTGCTCAGGAGTGTGTAGGTGCCCGTCGAGGCCGCGCTCAGGTTGCGCTGGAACACCTTGACCATCGTCTCCACGCCGTTGGCGGCCAGGGCCTCGCCGTACATCAGCATGATGTCGGGCTGGGAGACGACCTTCGACAGGTCCTTCAGGATCGGCATCGCGTAGCGCTGTGCCCGCTCGGCCATGACGACGTGGCCGGCCTTGAACAAGGCATCCACCACGTCCCACACCCGGGTGCGGCCATCGACGATCTCGTTGCCCAACTGCAGGTACAGGGTGCCGACCTCGGGATCCATGGCGTTCTGCCAGGGCTTCGCGTCCGAGGAGGCGCGCGAGAAGCGCTCGTACGCCGCGGCGATCAGCTTCTGGAAGAACTTGTCCGCCTCAGGGCCCAGGCCCGGCGAGATGGTGCCCAGCACCGCGACGATGAAGTCCCGGTCCTGCTCGGTGCACTGGTCCAGTCCGAGGAAGGTGTCGAACGGGTTGACCGTGTATTCGGGGGAGTTCTTGACCCGGATGGAGACTACCTGGTCGCGCTTGCTCGCCGGCAGCATGGCCCGATAGAGGTCCATGATGAGCCTGGAGCTCGGACCCACGTCGACCACCGTCACGTAGGGCACGTCCTGCGCGCCTGGCGCCATGAGCAGCCCTGAGTTGAGCAGGTTCATGAAGAACGACTTACCCGAGCCGGTCGGCGCGAAGCCCACCGTTGCCCAGGATGTCTGCATCCCCGAACCAAGCGCGATCGGGTACGGCCGGCCTTCGAGGGTCGAGGCAATGAGCTGCCCCGTCTTCCAGATCGACGCCGCGCGCACCACCGGCGACATCCGGGTGATTTCGCCGATCGGCGCCGGAAGGTAGGGCGCTGAGCTGGCGCGCGAGAAGCCGGCCGCGGTCGAGATGGCGGCAAGGGCCGGCTCGCCCGTTTCGTTGGAGCAGACGGTCGAGCCCCAGGCCTCAATCGAGCTGCGAAGATATTCCACCTGGAACTGCAGCTGCTCTTCGGTCCTGGCCCAGGTTGTCAGCGTCATGCGCGTGGCCGCGATGTAGCCGCCCTCCTTCTCGATCTGCTTGAGCTCGTCCCAGCCGCGCTTTATCCCCTTGTTGAAGTCGCCCATGGCGGCCATGAAGCTGCCGAAGAACTGGTCGGCCTTGCGGAACTCAAGGCCCGAGGGAATCACGTCCTGCGAGTAGGCGAGCGGAATCGTGCGGCCGAGCTTCTCCATCAGCTTGTTGAAGGGCTGGGATCCCTCCTCCGGAAGTACCTCCACGACCACGCTCGCCGTGAGGGTTGAGCCCTGCTGGGCGAACTCGAAGGACTTGAACTCCTCCCTGAAGCTGGCGGGGATCATCTGGCGGGACAGTGCCACGGGCATCACCGCCGCCTCGTCGGCTCGGCGCACCGGGCTCGCCCCCATGGCGCCCTTGTCCCCCAGGAACCGCGGCGCCCAGGTGGATGGGAAATCGGTGTGATCGAACACCCGACGCACCATGTTCGCAGCCTCGCGCACGGTCAACGTGTTGGCCAGCAGGTACGTGCCGCCGGTGTTGATCTCGACGGACAGGTCCTTGACCAGGTTCTCCACCATGGACTTGTGGCGGGTCACCAAGAGGTTGGAGGGCTGTGCGATCGACTGCGAGAACGTGTCGTTGTAGGCGATGCTCACCTTGCGCTTGCTCAGCTCGGCGGCCGCCTTCTTCTGGCGTTCCACCAGGTTGGCCTGCTCGTTGGAGTTCATGCCGGCGCGGTGCGTGAAGACGGCCAGGTACACGGCCTCGTCGGTACAGGCCCGCGCGAGCTCCTCGACGCGAGCGTCGAAGAAGGCGGTCTCGGTCATCCCGAGGCGCTTCGCCGTCGTCGACATGGGCGCGATGAGTTCGCGCGCCAAGCGGACCGAGCCTGCCGGGTCGCTGCGAAAGCAGAACGACATGCTGTGGTTGCGCCCGTTGCCGGCCTTCATCCGGTTCGACAGGATCGTGGCCAGGTTCTGCGCCAGTAGCTCGAATTCCTTTGCGCCGACATAGCGCCGGATGCCCTTGATCTCAATGAACGACACCACGCTGCCGCTCTTGAGCGCCATGATCTCGGCCGGAGCGTCAGCTTCCGTCTGGATCGGGGCGCGCCAGTCGCACGCCAGATCGGTATCGCCGAGGGAGAGCTGAGAACCCGCCCAGTAGATGAAAGACTCGATTGCGTTGATGAGCATGAGATCCTGGATGTCTGGTGCGCCCGATGCGCGTGGAAAGTGGATGCGTGGACCGATCAGCCAGCAGGCCGGCGGAACCCGAAGCCGAGCGGCTTGTCAGTCGTTGGAGCTGCCTTGGTCCTGGTCGGCTCGGCATGTGCGTCATCGGGTTGCGGTCCGCCCGGCGTGCCAGCACGGAAGGCCAGTCGCGCGGGCCGCTCTGACGGGAGGGCGATCGCCTGTTCATGGCCCCGCTCGCGGCTCGCGCCGGTGGCACTGGAAGCGGCCGATGCACCGCCCCCGATCCGCTGCGGCTTCTCGGCCGCCTGGCGGCGCGTGTATTCCTTGCGCAGCCACGTGTTCGCTGCGGCGCTGAAGGCGTGTCCCGACGCGGTCGCTGCAATCCCGAGGAGTTCCTGCATCACCTGCTCCCTTGCGATTGCGCGGAGTCGCGTTATCTCCTGCTCGGCTTCGTCGGTGTCATCGATCTGGAAGGCGCGCATCACCTCGTTGACGTGCAACGGGCTCACGTACGCCGTGGCGGAACCTTGATCGCTCGCATTGGTCACCGAGGGCTGGTCGGATTGCACCTTCAGGTACTCCACCAGCGATCGCAGACGCATGAAGCCCGAGGGCTGTCGGCAGATCTCCGCGAAGGCCATCGGCGCGCCCGGATGATGCGACAGCAGCCTCTGCATCGACGCAAGGTTGTCCTCATCCAATACATCGTTGGCTGCACGGTCCTTGCGCGGCACATATTGGAACGGCCGTATCGACCTATCGGTCTCGTTGCGAGCGCCACTCTGGCACCACATCGTGAGCCAGTTCGCATAGTCAAGCCCGGCCGAAACAGGCGCTTGCGCGAGCATTTGCGCGAGTCGCGACCCGTTGTCTGCAATTGTTGCGTTCAAGAATCCCCCCTCTCCCGGCCGACGATCTCGGACGCCAGGCACGGATGACTGGCGCCGACGGCATCGGCTACTTCAAGCAGTTGCTGTACTGACATGTTCTCCATGCGCACCTGCACGCCGCCTGAGCCGTAGCCGGTCACGTTGCCGCCCAACTCCTTCGCCGCGAGGGCCATCTGGAAAGAAATCGCGCGATCCATCGCTCGGTACCAGACGGATGTCGTAGTGGGGTCGGACTGGCGTTTCGCGCGGTTGTAGATCGGCCTGGCCAGCCCCGCCCAGTGGGCCTCGGCCACCAAGCCGTGCGGAATTGACAGCTGGTAGACAGGATCGCCAGCAATCACGTTTGGAAGTTGCAGCTGCGAAGGCAACGGCGCGGCCGCGTTCGCTGCATAGGCAGACAGCACCGTGATACGGGCGTACTTCAGCAACCAGATCAATTCGATCTGCGACACCCACCGACGGATCGTCGTGTTGGAGGCATCGGCACCGAAGGCGATGAGCGAGACCGTGTCTGCATCCGCATGCCTCCATTCGATTGCAACCTCGACCAACGTCGGCTGACCCGGGTCAAGCAGATTGTCGAGGTGCAAGAACGGCTGCAGATACCAGCCGCTTGTCGGCACCGGCGTACGCATGACGTCCAGAGCGTGCTGGACACGGTTGCGGCGGAAGTAGATCATCCGCGAGCCGCGGTCGTACATCATCTTCTGCTGCATCTGCGGGCTGGACCAGGATTGGTATGCTCCGCGCAGCGCAACCTCGATCTGAGGGACAGAGCGCTCCACGGAGGGCAGCAGTTCGGCGATGCACTCACTCAACCGGGGCTTGTTCCACTCCCGATCAGGCGCCTTCCACGGGTAGGCCGCCACGACCAGGTCGCGGGTGTGATTCAGTACACGAGCGACGTCGACCATCCCGCCCTTGTCGACCCCATTCACCTGCTTGAAGCCGGTGAGCTCGACACCCAGATCCTCCGCCAGCGTCGTGAGCTTGGTCTGCAGGAACTTGTTCGAGCGCAGGCTGGGCAGCTGTTTGGGCACCACGTCCAGGTTTGTCACCCAGATGAGATTCATCAGATCGCCGCCAGACTGGAAGCGCCGAAAGCCACCGTGGGTCGAGTAGCAGATGCCGCCAGAGGTGACATCCTGCAGGTCGAAGTGGGCCACGCCGAACTCCGGGGCGTTTCCGACGGCCGTGGGCAGCTCCTCCTCGGTCGGGACGGAGGTGCGGTAGGAACCTTGGCGGGCTTGGGTGATTGCCATCTTGCGGGTCCGGTCCTCGGGCTTAGGCCTGGGAGGCCAGTGCCTCCTCCACGAGTTCGCCATAGGAGGCGTGCCACGAGCTCGGCTTCAACGATGGGTGGTCATCGAGCATGTCGGCGCCGGCCTTCTTCAGCACGTCCGCTTTCCACACGATGCGCAGGTCGAAGACGGCGTCGCCGCGCGCCGCGTAGTCGACCGAGTTGAGCTTCGACATGGCACCGGCGAAATCCAGCGCCTTGGACGTGCCGAACGCCTTGCGCACGGGCAACACGCGCTCGCACAGCACGTCGTAGATCTGCTTTGCCGCAGCCGCCTCGTTGGGATCGGACATCGCCGCCCCGATGGCACGCAGCAGGTTGTTCAGATCGGCCGCTGCAAGCTCTGGGATCGCCGCCAGCTGCGCGTCCGATGCAAGACCTCCGCCGCCCCCGGTCGAAGCCGTCTTGCAGCCCAGATGCGGGTAGCCGTGACACAGAAAGCAGATAGGCGCCAGATTGCTGTCGTCGTTGCTGTGGTGGTCGTCGTCCTTGTGATGCACCTGAAGCTTGGTCGGCTTCTTCGCGGTCTGCATCGAGCGGTACAGGCACCCCTGGCACGTGTAGCGCGCCTTCTCAAGCACCTGGGGCCGGCGCGCGACAAAGACCGCGTCGGCCTGCTTGGCCCGCGGGTCGTTGTCTCGAAAGACGCTGCGCTTGATACCAGGGATGAGTTTGAACATTCTTCTAGGGCACAAAAATGGCCGACCGCCAGGAGGGACGAACCCTCCCCGACGTCGACCAGCATGGTGCGCCCTCGCGGGCGCCGGAAAATTCGCGCTCTTAGCTACTACAGTTTAAAGGCTGCGGTAGTAGTTTTTCGCGGATTATTCGTTTTGTCGGTTTTTGGAGTTAGAACGATTGAACCTTCCCGATGTCACCAGTGCTGCCGCCGGCGGCGGTCACTGCGAACTCGACGATTGCCCAGATGCAGATCATCGCGGCGCCAGCGGCGATTGGCATCCAGATCTGGCGCCCTTCGACCTGGTCGCCGCCGTTGTCCTGGCCCTTCTTCTTCCACTTCAGGAGGCCGTAGCAGATCGAGGCCATGCCGCTCAGGACCATCGCCCACTGGAACAGCGTGATGCCAAGCTTGAACAGGTTGATCAACGAGTTCACCGAGGTGTTGGCGTCGAGCGCGAAGGCGCTGCTGGCAAGAGCGGTGGTTGCGATGGCTACTGCGACGTTGCGGCCCAATGCGGCGTGATTCACAAGGCCCATGGCGATGCGGACGTTCAGGTTGGAGATCAGGTTTTTCAAGTTAGCTCCTGCGGGACTGTTGGTTGATAAGCTATGACGAAAGGCGTATACCTACCGTGTCAAGATATTGGCGCGAACGCCGAATGACAAACAAGGAAGGGTGCGGTTCAATGGGTTGCAATGTTCACGAGAATCGCTCCCCCGAGGATGTGCCAGAACCCGCGCCAGAACCCATCGCCCTCTTGGGCGTGCCCTTGCGCAGCACGATTGAAAAGCAGGAATGCGCGGAAGATCGCGCACACACCTAGCAGGAAGAGCCAGGCGTAGATCGCGTTCCACAGAGGCTTCAGCGATCCGGAGGATCCGTCGCGCATGTAGGCCATCTGAGATGCGACGCCCTCTCCGAGACCCCCGAAGTCCCTCGACAGGGAATCAACCCAGGCCGAGAGCATCGTGGCCCCGATGGTCACGAGGAGGTTGCCGCCCACGCCCGCCCATGTCGGCTGCTGGCCGCCGGCATGGTCGTGGCCCATCTTCGCAATCTTGTGCAAGGCTGAGCCCGTGAAGAAGAAGCCGATCAGCAGCGCCGCCCAGTAGACGAGCGGGACGAACGCCTTGCCGAGCGCAGCGAATTCATTCAGGAAGCTGGCGAAATCTGGCATGGGTCAGGACCTCAAGGAATGATCTGGCCTGCGGTGGTCTGCACCACCTCACCGCGCTTACCGATGGACAGCACGCGAGCGCCCGCTACCGTCGCGCCAACGGACACCGTCGTCAGGCGGCCTTGCTCGTCGGCAATCCAGGCGAGCTGGCTCGGACCGTGATTCGGCCAGGTGCCGCGCAGCTTCCAGCCCGCCAGCACTTCCCTCGACTCGGGCGTCGAGTCCTGACCGACGGCGCCCCGCCCCTTGCCGCTCGCCTTGGGGGGCTTGCGGGCATCGGCAAGTCGTACGATGCGCGCGGGCTTGTCTGCCACGACGCGCGGCGCCGAAGCCTTTGCTGGCGTCGCCACCTTCGGCCCGGCGGCTACGCTCACTCGCTTGGGCGACTTTGGGCGCTCTGCCTTGGCGACGGCAGCGGCAATCGGCACATCGGCCTTCGGGGGCTCCTTCGCCACTTCCACAGGCGGCGGCGCCACAAGAGCAGCCTTCCGTGCTTCGTCTACTCGCGCAGGCGGGGGTGCTGCGGGAGCCGGGGCCGGGGCCGGGGCGGGATCCTGCGCCACCACTGCCGGAGCGACCTCGGGTGCCTTCTGGACCGGCTGCGCAACCTCGACCGCCGAAGGAGCCGCCGGCGCTGTCGGGGCAGCTGCAGGCCCAGTTCCCTTATCCGCCAGGAGATCCGCTTCAGCGTCGAACGCAGGAACCGTCTTCGAGCCGCTCCCTCCGAGCAGATCCGAGGTGGTCAGCTTGCTGGCACCGGCGGCGTCGACCATGCCATCGGGCCTCTTGGCCCCACCGGCAGGATCCCTTTCCATTGCCGACGCAATGGTGGGCTCGATCGGCTTTCGCGACGAACCTCCGACCAGGCCGGTCTTGTACGCGACCAGCCCGGCCGCAACAAGCACGAACGCCCCAACCGCTCCATAGAACGGCATGCTGGAGTTCTTTTTCGGCGCAGGCTCAGGATCACCGTCGGGGTCGCGAGGAATCGCGTCCACGGGATCCTCGAGAGACTCGCTCAGCGTGTCGCGTGCTTCGCTGTTGTCGAAGCCCGGCTCATCGCGATCATGCAGGACCGAAGCCTCGGAACCGCCCTCTGCACCCCACAGATCATCGAGCGAACCATCGTTGCCCTGCGACCCGGCGCCATTTTCTTCAAACTTGCTCATTCTTAGCGAACCTGCCCCTGATTGATCGGGCCCACGGTCGGAGCGAACGTGCCGTAATTCATGCCCGTCGCCAGGTTGAACGAGGCCGCCGGCTGGGGCGGCTGGAAACCAGCTTGTGGGTAGCGTTGCGGCTGTTCAGGCTGAACCTGGGCCTGCTGCTGGAGCGCTGGAGCGGTGGAGGAAGCTGCCTGCACAGAGTTGAACAGGACGCCGATCGTGGTGTTCGCCGGCAGCTTCACCGTGTTCTTCTGCTGCGACAACGACTGCACCAGCTGCTGGCCAACTTGGGTGGCCGACGACAGGCCGGCCGCGGCGGCCTGCTTGTCCGTCGCCTCGGGCAAGACCACCGAAGTCGACAGCCCATTCGTAACGATCGACGAGCTGCGCTGCGCGATCGCACTTGCCGCACCACTCACCGTGGCGAAGGTGATCGGGAGCACATAGCGCGACAGGATGTGCCGGTCGATGTTGCCGTTGAGCGCATCGGCCGAGGTCTGCTCGTCCAGCGCGACCGCGTTGATCTTGGCGACTTTGCCGTTGAAGCGGATGTCGGTGAAGGTCACCTGGAGGCCTTCGCCCTGATTCAGGACGGCCGTGCCCTTGAGGAACGCGCCCGCGAACTTGCCGCCGATGACCTCTGCCGAGACGTAGGGGGACTTCTCGGTGTCGATCGGGGAGGTAGTGCGCGCGGCGTGGATGGTCAGCGGGCCGGGAAGGTCGGGATCCTCGGTCGCGATGTTCGTGGCCGCAACCCCTCGCCCTTGGCCCGTGACGCCCTGCTGCCCGTTGCCAGTCGCCTTGGGGTCCTGGTAAGGGGCCACGTGAGCAATAGCGGGGCCGGTGGGGGCGTCGGCGAGAAGCTGAGCAAGCTGACGGTTCAGACCCTCTTGAATGGCCTGCTGTCGCACGGGATCCTGGTAGGAACCCGGCTGGATGGCGACCTGCGGCGTCGTGACGTATGTCTGGTACGAGCTCGCGCCCGGACCAACCAACTGTTCCGGTGCTCCACCATTGTGAGCGACTGGCGCGCCCGAGGGAGGCGGTACATACACGCCACCTTCCTGGCGGCTCTTCGCAGCCTTTTGCTCCTGCAGCTCCGCCAGTCGGCCACGCTCATAGTCGGTCTGCACGACATCCGTCTGTGCGCCCGTGTTCGTCCGGGCCGACAGATCGACCTGGGCCTTCATTTCCTTCTTGCCGCTGGCCATGAAGACCAGACCGACCACGGCGACAAAGGCGACGCCGAACGCCCCCGCCACCCACTTCATCACGCGCCTGGCGCCAGGGTCAAGGCGTCTGCCTTTCCCGTTCTCGGCAGCGGTCTCAGCGATCGCCGCGGTCTCCGCGTTTTCCACATCCGCGAATTCGAGTTCGCCGTCGTTGGTTTGGTTTTCGTTGGTCATCAAAATGCGCGTGAAACCTCGCCCTTCAGGGCAGGGAGGTCGAGCGCCGGGTGCGAAGCATCCGATGCCTTGTGCCTTGCATGCTCACGTCCTGTGAATTCGGCACGGTTGAAGAAATAGCCATACCCGTCGTTTCGCTGAACGACGCGGCAGTGCTTGTGATTGATGCCCTGAACGACGCTGGATACGCCATCTCGAAGGGTCTTTATGTTGAAGCTGCCCGTCGCGCGAACCGCCACGCGGCCCGCATGCTTGCCTGCTTTGAGACCCTTTGGCACATCGGCGACCACCATGTCACCGGTGCCAAAACCATGCACGCGCTTGCTTCGCATCAGGTAACCGCGCGGGAAGCCGAACTGGTCCAGACGCGTGCGTTGATAGCTCCCTCGCCCAGTGCATTTGACGACGAGAGTCGGCCTAACCCAGTCTGAAATGGCATCCACCTGGCCCACGCAAGCGGCATCCAGTGCATGGGTTTTGGGAATGCCAAGCATGCTGCGGTTGAACTTTGTGCGGCCGCCTGAAGACAACTCCACCGGCAGGCAGAAGGTCTTCAGGGCGGTCGACAATGCCCAGCGCGTCGCATTGACGGCGGCCGCATCTTTGAGCGGACGCTTCGCTTGGACCAGAATGCGAGCAAGGCGCTTCGAGTCTTTGGCCAGGAATTCTTCAATGCTCCGCGCACCCTTCTTCTGGTTGCAGAACGCGCACGCAAGCGTCAGGTTTGAGGCGCGGTTGCTGCCGCCGCGCATCCTGGCGACGATGTGCTCGATCTGAAGCGGCACATCCTTGATGTCGCAGTAGGCGCACTGGCGCCCCCACTTCTCCAGCAGGTACTCGCGCAGCTCGTAGCCGAACAGCGTGCCTTGCTGGTATTCGGTGCCGGAGACCTCAGGATTTTGAAGCGCCTGAATGTCGAAACGCACGAGCTCGGAACTGATCGCCGTGATCGGCGCCAAGCGTTGCAGGCGGGCGACCCAGGCCATTGTGGTGTCGATACGGTGCCGAAGGGAAGGTGCGAGCCAACCTGCCTTGTCGCCACCGCGATTCAGGAAACGCGGCGTCCGGTAGCGCAGGTTGCCACGTCGCCGGCGACGCATCTGACTGCGTGCCGTCAGGGCCTCGGAGATCTGGCGGCCGCGGTGGATGATCTCCGTCAGGTTCACCACGGCTGCGCCGCGGTCAACCTCGCCGGTGCCGGCGTCGATCGCTTCGATGTCGCGCACCACTGCGATGCCTGTCGTCTTGCTGCCCGGATCGAGCTTCAAACGCAGGGGCTGCAGGGTGCATTCGTCGTGCGTGCGGTCGACGAGTCGGATCACGAACGGCTGCACCCGATGCACACGCGCGCGACCGGCGGCCAGCAGTTTGCTGGCGCGCTTCTCGCTGCATGGCATCAGCGCCCTGCCACTGCGGTCCAAAACATAAACAGACACAAGGACTCCATCTCCTACTGCAAACTGTGCAGCTCAGACTGTCTATCCAGCAGTCAGCCCTTACGGGCCTGGTGACGGGTGCCGGCAGGTCTCACGACCTTCTGACACCGCTCCCCTCGACCATGTTGAGTAGCAGCCTGGAGGCTTTTGAAGGCCGCCGGTCGCAGACCGTTTCGTGCTCACCCGAAGCTTGTCTGCATCTGCAACTTCCAGAGCCCGGAACTGAGGAAGTATTCCGGGGTGGGTCCTTAACTTCTACTCAACGTAGCGGACTGGTTACCGCTCGGTCTGGTCAACATCGGGCTTGCTCGGATCTCTCCTCGCAAGCCCCGTCCTTCAGGGCGGGGTTGCTGACTTGCGCTTCTGCCGTCATTTGGTGAAACCCTGGTTCCGCGCGCTCGACAAGATGGCGCCCGAAACTGAGGTCGCGTTTGATCCGACGGGCTCGACACTGATGCCGCCAAGGGCCACGTTCCTCAGTTCACCGCCCTGCGCGATCACGACCACAGGGGTGATCGGGAGCTGGTAGACGAAGACGCCATCGGACGAGCCTTGGCGGCGCATCCACGCAGGCGAAAGAATCTGCGCCGAAGTGCGCACCGCCATGCTGGTGGGAGAGATCTGCCAGGCCATGATTTCGTCAGTGCCGCTGCCGGCCACCGTCAGGCGACGGGCCTCACGCGGTGGCGTGCGATACAGGTAGGCCATCAGCTCGTCGGCCATGTGGGTCGGCGCGGGGGCGGCGCTCGCCATGGCCGTCGGCGGGATGCCACCCACGAACTTGGGAACGACCAGATCCAGGTTGTAGTCCGTGGCGTCCTGGGCGGGCATCACGGTCACGGTGACCGGACGCGCGATGTCCTTGAGCTTGAAGGCGATGTTCCCGATCTGGGCTTGCTTCATGCCCACCGAGAAGACGTGCTCGGCCATCTGCGACACGGCATAGCCGCCATCGTTGAAGTTGTCCGCAGCTTCGACAGGCCACGGGCGCCCAGCCGCATCCACGAACATGATCGTCGCGCCCTGGCGAGGAGCCAGCCGCAGCACGGGGGGCGTTCCACCCGGCGAAAGGTCAACCGTCGTTTGGGTGCTCGTCGGCCGCGCCGGCGGGCGGCCGGAAATGTTCTCGCTGAACGCATCCTTGCGCTCGTCGATCTGCTTGCGCAGGTTCACGATCTCCTTCGGCGTGAGCGGCGCGATCTTGTCCAGCACAGCCTGTGTCGTCGCCACGTAGGGCGTTGGCATGGCCGCTGAGGCGGACGGCGCAGGCGGCGTAGCCGGGGATGGCAGTGCTCCTGGCGACTGTCCCGGCGCGGGACCGATCTGGGCCAAAGGGCTCGCTGCCGAGGGTCCCGGAGGCTGCTGGTTCGGCACCGGCCCGCCCGAGGCGGCCGGATTGGCGACGCGGGACACGCCTTGCGCGGAAGCGCCCAGGGACACGCATCCAAGCATGGCCATCAGGACGACCACAATCGCCGGGCGCATGTTTACCCTGAGCGCTGCCCACTTCATCGATCGCGCGTTTGCGTCGGTCTTTTCGTTCATAGCAATATTGTCCTGCAAACTCTTCGTCTGAACGCGTTACGTGCCCGAAACGCGTGGCGCGATTCAAACGAACGGAATGCCGGTGTGCGCTGCGATCTCCAGGCGCATGGTGTACTTGCCGTAGATCAGTGCGTTGGCGAACGGCGTTGGCGCGGTAGCCCACAGCTCGGCGAGCTCGGCGCGGCTGGCCAGCGAGTCGGGCAGCACGTCGTTGTACATCGCATACCACTCGGGGTGGCTCTTCTCCAGTGCATCCATCTCAGCGGTTGCAAAGGACATTCCAATCGATTCGTGGTCGACGTTCTGCTGGGGTTGGTTCGCGCTCATTAGATTTCTCGCCTCGTTGTCTACAAAAGGATGTGAAAGGGGGATGGCACCTGTCGGACTAGTTCCTGGACGAATCCGGGACCAGCTGGAGGCTGTCGATCGCAATGCCGCGCGGGTTCTGGTCGAGTCCCACGCGACGCACGACCACATGCAGGATGAACGGCCGCGGCATATCGCTCACCTTCGTCCCCCGACGAAACAGTGAGATCGGAGCCTGGACGCGCCAGGCGAACTTCCCATCGAACTCCCCACGCTTCGCAATCACGGGGGTGTCCGACAGGCTCACGGACATCGTCAACTCGCGGTCGACGATGTCCTTTACCCAGGGAGCGAGTGCCTCTTCGACAGCGTCGCCGCCCTTTTCGGTAAAGCAGGTCTTCGAGCCCTGAAGCGTGGTGCGCCAGTGCAGGAAGTCGTGGCTGAACACCATTCGGGCGCATTCGTCCACATAGCCGAGGACGCGCGCGTCGCTCACGTAGGGCTTGTCCAGCGGGACGATCGGAATCAGGCGACCGTCCGGTGTTGCAGCAATCACCTCGCGGTGCGTGCGGGTCAGGAACACGAACGCAATGATCAGCGCCACCAGCAGGGCGACCACCGCGACGGAGAGCCAGACGACCAGGCGCGTGAGCTTGTTCACCTGTGCGGCAGCGCCACCCGCCTTGGGGCTCGTTCCCGCAGCTACCGCCGCCTTCTTGGCCGCATTGGCCTTGTTCAACACTGCGCTCATTCTTTGCTGCTCTCCCGCTTGCGGGTCGTTGGGTGGGTCTGCGTTGTCTTCGCGGCGGGGTTGTTGAGTGCGGGCGCGGTGGGCACGGCCGTCTCAGGGATGGACTGCCCGCTCGGCGCGTTCGCCGCGAGCCGGGCCCGGATGGCTTGCTCGTTCTTCTTGTCGAGTTGTTCCAATGGCACCAGGGCCCCTCCGGGGGTGACCGCGACGACCTCGTAGTCCAGCTGCACCGCCCAGATCACCGCTCCCAGCAGGCACAGCGACAGGACCGCTACGGCCATGCCCATCCATTCGGAGATGGTCGTCAGCGCGCCCGTCATCCCCGGCGCGATCACGTCGGCAAGGGCGAGGGCATCGGAGCCCAGTGGATTCAGCGTCCTGGCGTCCATCGGTCAGCCTCGGGGCGCACTGGTATCGTCGATCAGGAGCAGGTCTGCCTCGGCCCGTGGCGCCCTCATACTGATCTCGTGGAGCCCCTTGGGCGTCGGCAGCGCCGGGCGCCGGTCGGGCGGCAGAAGCGAATCCTGGAATTCCTGCGTGCGAGCCGTTCCGAAGGCGGTCGCGAACCGCTCTGCGAAGGCGTTCCAGGCGAACCGATCACCACGGTCCGGCATGATTTCGTTGATCCGAGCCCACCCGCCCATGTTCACGATGGCACGGCTCAGCATCGGGCCAGTCGCCTCCAGCTTGGGCGCGTCATAGGGGCCGACGCGGCAAACCAGGAGGTACAGGCGCTCCAGCGCGGTCTCCTCCTCTACGAACGTCGGGTCGAGCGCCTTGCGCAGATCTGCGACGGTTGGCGCCTTGCGGCTGTTCGTGGACACCCAGTTCAGCAGGAACTTGGTGGTCGCCTCCGGGCCGAACGATTCGATCGCCGCCAGCCAGGCGGTGACCTCCAGGTCATTGAGTTCGTGGCGGCACGCGGCGCAGGCTTGAACGGCCGTCTCGAGGACGTTTGCGATCTCCTCCTGGGTGCTCATGCTGCCGCTCCCGGCGCTGCGGCGCGGTGGCGGGCGAAGCCGAATCCAAAGCCACCAGTGGCGGGACCTGCCGCCGCGGGCTTGACATCTGCATCCTGGACGTCGCTTTGGGCTCCGAACCGCTTCGCAAGCACCCGGTCGACCGAGGACTTGCTACCGCTCAGGGCCGCTGACTCAAACGACTGCGGGCCGGAGCGCAGCGGTGCCGCCGTCGCACCAGGGGTCGGCATGAGCCGGGCCTTGCTGTCTCGGGGCCAGTAGCCGAAGTTGGACAAGAAGTCTCGCTGGGTGATGGAGCTGGTGAAGAAATTGCGCGCGGTGGCGTCCCAGTTCGAATAGAGGCGCGTGCTCGACGTCGCGAAGTCCTTGAACTTCTGCAGGAGCCACGCCTTGTGCTCGTCCGTGCTGAAGCCGGCCTCCTCCGCCTTCGCCACCAGCCCTTCGTTGAACTGGTAGTCCTTCGGCAGCGCACGCTTTCCCTTGCTGCGGCCTGCTGGTTTCACCTCACCGACGAGGGGGAACTCTTCCACAGCCAGGCTCGCAAGCGCGGACGACGCGACGAGTTCCTTGATCTGTGCCCCGAAACGCTCGTTCACGGCATCGAACAGCTCCCCCATTTTGGTATGGCGCCATGCGCCACCCTCTACCTGCTCGAACCCCTGCAGGAGGCTTGCGCCGTTCTCGGACCAAACATTTGCGCTCAAACCGCTCAAACGCGAGAGGATCAACGGGTCGCCCGAGATCGTCGCCGGCTGTGTCGAGCGGAACGCCGCCTCGAGCAAAAGCACCCCGGCGCGCACCACCGCCGCATCGGAGGAGTGGAACCAGGCTGACTCGGTAAACCATCGAATGTCGAGCGCTGAGTGAGTGAGTGTATTGATCATATTTTTCGTCCGCGATGGTAGTCCGATAAGGAAAGTCGCAGAAATCTTTTTGCACTTGCATTGACGGTTGCTGCTTGTTGTCTCCAGAATATCAACACGAACTGCAATCCGTAAGTGCAGTTTTCTGAAAACTGAAACCTAAAGGTACCGGTTTCAGAATGTTTAGTACGAAATCTCTCCATGACCGCAACAACCGCACCTTTTGGCTTCCCACGTCCGCAACAGCCACAGTTGCCGGCCGAGGTCGCGAACGAAGCAGTAGCGGCACCGCCCTCGATCGACCCCCTTGTCTCGCAGATCAGTGAGCGCACGGTGCTGTGTTCCCTCATGCAGGACGGCCGTGAGGACCTGTCAGGCCAGATCGCAGCGACCCTGAACGCGCAGGACTTCGGCGAGGAGATCCACGTCAACCTGTTTCGCCTCTGGCAGCAGCTGGGCCAGTCGGGCCAGGCCCGCGACCTGGCGGCGCTGGTGGACGCCTCGCGGACGCACAATGTGTTCACGGGCGGCGAGGACTACCTGATCAACCTCGCGACGAACCCCACCTACCTGACGGCCAGCGTGGAAGCCATCCAGGCGGCGGCGACCCGGATCAAGGACCTGAGCGTGACCCGCACGGTGCTCGCCTCAGCCAAGCTCGTCGTGGAGAAGGCCGCCCTCGGGCAGACCTCGGTGGAAGCTCTGACCACCATGCTCGAAGACGCCGCTGGCAACGCCCGGACCTCGGCAAAGTCGTCACGCACCGGCCCTGAACACGTGGTCGGCTTCATCTCCGTCGTGCTCGAGCAGATCGAGCAGCGCCTGGAAGGCAAAGAGGTCGACTCGGGCGTCACGACGGGATTCCCGAGCCTGGACAGGCTGCTTGGGGGCTATGGCATGGTCGACGAGGATCTGATCGTGCTTGCCGCGCGGCCTTCCATGGGCAAGACCGCCATGGAGGTGAACTTCATGCTCGCCGCGGCCGAAGCGGGTCGCGCTGCCCTCCTGTATTCGATGGAGATGCGCGGCACGTCCATGGCCAAGCGGATGATCTCGCGCGCAGGCCGGGTGCCAGGTTCGATCTTCAACAGCTCCGAGCAGCTACCCGATCGGCTGGAATCGATCTACGAGGCGGCGCAGAAGCTCGGGAACCAGCACATCTACATCGACGAGTCGCCCGGCCTGTCGCTTGCCGAGATCCGGACGCGCTCGCGCATCTTCGCGGCGCAGAACGCCGGCAAGAGGCTGATCATCGGGGTCGATTACCTGCAGCTGATCGCCGCCGGCGCCGCAGCCAAGCCGGGCGCCGATGCTCGCGTGGTCGTGGGCGATGCCTCCAAGGGCCTCAAACAGCTCGCTCGCGAACTGAAATGCCCCGTCGTTGCTCTGGCACAGCTCAGCCGGACGGTGGAGCAGCGCGCGAACAAGCGCCCCATGATGTCCGACCTGAAGGAATCGGGCCAGATCGAGCAGGACGCGGACGTGATCATGTTCCTGTACCGCGACGAAGCCTACAACCCCGAGACCACCGAACCCGGGATCACCGAAGTGATCGTCGCCAAGCAGCGCGAAGGCGCCACCGGAACGGTCAAGCTGGCCCACCAGCTGGCCTCGTCCCTCTACGAAGATCACCTTCAATAGATCATGCCCACCCCCGCACCACAGCAGCGCAAGCCGAGCAAGCGGCGCACCCGCTACAGCGCCAACGCCGTCGTTCGCAAGGAGGCCGAGCTGATGAACATCTCGCCCGAGTTCGGCGTGGCCTTATTCTTCAACCTGATGAACCGCGTCGTCAGCAGCGCCATGGTCAACGGTGAGTGCTGGATCCAGGGCATCGGGACCTTCAAGCGCACCGAGTACGCCGCGCGGCGGCGCCACAACCCTCGCACGGGCCAGATCGATCTCATTCCCGGAGGCGAGAAGATCACTTTCCATCCCATCAAGCCGCGCAAGGCGAAGGACGGGACGCCCGTTGCCACCGAACCCGGCCTGGGCGCCCGCAAGCGCCCCCAGGCAATCACGTCCTCAGTGCACAGGTTGAAGTAAGTAGTCATGATTGTCGGAAGCATCAAATCACGCACGGAACTCCTGCTCATCGCAGCAGGCTGGCTCTGGACCTTTTCCCTCGCGGGCTTCAACCGCCCCGCGCAGGCCTGGCACATGGCCGTAGCCGCCGCCATTGGCCTGGCGCTGTCGCTGGGCTTTCGGCGCGCTGTCATGGGTTTCTTTCGAGCAGACCTCGACAACCTGGGCGATCGGATCACCGATGCGTACCTCTGGACGATCGTCGCCTTTGTGATTGGTCTGGTTGCGGCGGGCTACGTGCTCGCCGGTGGGCCAGTTCCGTTCCGTCATTGAGGGCGATCGCAGCGCGCGCTTGCATTGCGACCGCATGAAAGCTTCAGCGCTGCCTTGCACATTTCTCGCCATGACCGGTATCTTGGTTGGATGAAAAACGAGTATCAATTCTGGCAAGACCTCGCGCGCACCATCAACCCCGGATGGTCCGTGCGAGTCGACCCTCTTTCGACCAATACTGCTGGCGCCACCCTGGCGGGGAACGATGTCTTCATCTACGTCGTCGATGTCGCGAACGGTTGGTTCGGTGCTGGCGCCCTGCTGTCTTCCGACGCACCAAAGATCGCCACCTGGGCGAGCGATCAACTCGCCGCGGAAAGCAGCATCCTCACCGTCGGCTCCATCAACACCGCCGACGTCGCTGGGAAGGCCATTGCTCTTTGTGGTGCACGCGGCGCCGGCGCCGCTGATCCCGAGGTAGCCGCTGCCGTCGGCATGACGACTGCCGCGCTGCAGGCCACGCAAACGTACGCGCGGGCCGTGCCAGCGAACCGCCAGCGT
This sequence comes from Variovorax sp. JS1663, assembly GCF_002157355.1. Classification (GTDB taxonomy): domain Bacteria; phylum Pseudomonadota; class Gammaproteobacteria; order Burkholderiales; family Burkholderiaceae_C; genus Variovorax. The sequence goes on from NZ_LYMK01000024.1 coordinate 64,952, forward strand.
GGCGAGAGCGACATGGCCGGACATTGGGTCTATCTCGCCTACCGTACGCGCAACGGCCAAGGGATCATCACTCGCCCGATCTGGGTGAGCAGCGTGCACCCCGGCATCGGACGCGCAGGGCGCTTCCTGGACCCGTCAGACCTGATGCTGCTGGTCCGCACCGTGGTTCAAAGCGAGACGGCTTCCTCCCAAACGATGGTCGGGCGAGGCCTCGCCGCAGAGGGCGGCGCGATCGTGTCACCCAAGATCCTCGCGTACTGATCCAGCGCGTCAGTTGCATCCCCCAAAGGCGGGATGCGCGCGACTTGCTCGCGGCCCATCGCCCCTGCTGGCTCCGAGAACGGAGCTCAGGAGAGACCCATGAGCTCGATGCGTACGACCAACCTGTTCCTGGCCATCATCGCGGCTTGCTTGCTGGCGATCGTCGGCAAGACCGTTGTTCCCGACCTCCTCCCGTCTGCTCACGCGGCGCCAGCGATGAAAGTCGAGGGCCCCGTCGGGGCGTATCTACACGCCTGCAGCACGTACGACGTGCTCGGCACCTGCACCAAGTGGATCCCGGTGCGGGTGAATGCCCAGGGCGCTCTGGCCGTTCAATGACCGACGCCTAACGACTCACGGGCACGGCTTTGCCCGTCGTCGCTGCCTGAACAAAGGCCCGGGTCGCCTCTGCGCCCGCGCCGCCGGCCGATATCTGTGCGCGCAGCTCGCCCAGGGCAACCTCTTCCGAAATCTCCTGTGCATCGGTCACCGGGACCACATCGCCCTTCTCGTTCGCAAGGAAGCGCTGCCCGAAGTAAACGCCGCTGGCAGCCCGGCCCAGCACCAGCCAGGTCGGCTTCTTTCCAGCTATCGGCTTCGTCGACAGCAGAGTGGCCGTCGCGCCCACCAGTTCGCGGCGGGAGCCGTCCTTCATGACAAGGACGCTCTTCGAATCCACGAACGCCTGGACGAGCCGGAAGGCCGCCAGCTGCGCGGTGCGCTCGGCCCGCTCTCTGGCGATCTCGTCGCCTCGTTGGTTCGCCAGGTAGACGACAGCGCCGGCCGTGACGACCAGGACCACCGCCGCGGCCGCGCCCAATGCCAGCCACCCCGACTTACCTTTGGTTGCTGGCTGCGGTGTCGCCACGGCAGGGCGGGCTGAGGAACGCTTCGACCTGGGGTTGGTCATGTCTTCAGGCGGCACTCAGGAAGGCGAGCTTGCGCCCGCGCGGCAGCTTCTTGATCGCGTATTCGGCCTTGGAGGCCTCCGATCGATCGGCGTACGGCCTCGCGCCGAGAATTCGCACCGGCGGATTCGCCCGGGTGAACTTCGCACCCTTGCCGGCCTGGTGCGCAGCGAAGCGCTTCGCCAGCTTGTTGGTTATCCCGGCGTACATGACGCCGCCTCGGCATTCCAGGACGTACAGGCACCATCTGCCGGGCGGAATCTCAGTGGTCATGGTTCCCGCTCTCCTCGGCTCGAACTTCGTTCGTCTGGCTGAGTGGCATGGCCGGCACTGGGCCTCCCACCGATTGCCCCTCTCCGGGAGGTTGCCCTGCGATCGGATCTTGGTGTGGGCAACGACCAAACGCGCCAATAGCGCAGTTGCAATTGAAGCAAAGCACGCGGAACCCAGGCGGATAGCCGTTCCTTTTGAGCCAACGATACATGACCCCATTGCCCCCAATGGCCCGACGATGCGACGCACCGTCGTTGTTCGGGTGGTCGAACGTAAGAAAGCCAGGGGTCGTCTCCGCACAGCAAGCGCATTTGCCACCATAAGCTTGCAGCGCTGCGTGCTTCGTCCGATCGCGATTCACCTTTTGGTATCCACGGTGCCGTACCGGGTCGAATCGAGCTTTGTTTTTTGCGGTAAGCGTTGCCTTGTTGAGTTGATAGTACGCCCTCTTTTGCTGGGCGCGACAAGCCCTGCAGTGAGTGTGAAAGCCATCCTTCGTGGTCTTGTGCCGCTCGTACTCCGTGGACGGCTTTGCTACCCCGCAGACCGTGCATGCCTTCATTGCTCTCGCCTCTTCATTGCGTCAAAGGACAAACTGCGCCTTCTCTGTCCAGTCAAAACTCCGCCCCCTGGCGATGCTGGCCGCCGCCCGCCCCCAGCAGGTTCCAGCCCGTAGCCTTCACAAACGCCAGGTAGTCCATCGGCGCCTCGATCCGCGCGTCTGCCCTGTTCGCGAGGATGTAGGCCCAGGAGCGGCCCGAGGCCTCGTCGTAGACCAGCTTGAACATGTGCGAGGGCACCCATACGCGGCCGGCGCCGATCGTCTGGCGCGGCCCGTTGAAGAGTGGGCCCGAGAAGACGAAAACGTCGCCGCGGGCGCGGCGCACATACTTGCGCACGTCGCTCTCGATCTTCGACCAGATCTTCCGGTTGTTGGTCGGGTCCTGGGGGATCATGTTCGACAGCGCGAACGACTGCGCCATCGATTCCGCATCCGGCTGGTTGCCCGCCGCGGCAAGGTGGCCACGGTCTCGACCGCTGCCGCGGTAGTCCTCGAGCTCGGCGCGCGCGCCGCGCGGCAGACGTGGATCGGGGAAGAACTGCTCAGTGCGTTGCTCGTTCCGAGCGTCGCCCAGCTGAGCACGCGTCAGCCGCTCGAAGGTCACCAGGGGCGTCTTGCTCAGGCCCGAGTAGAGGACGGCGAAGTGATTCGAGCAGAGCGCGACCGGCTTCCAGTCGGCGCTCACCGAAGCGACGTTCAGGGGTGTCTTCTGGGGGAACAGGCTCGCGCACGAGCTGAAGCCGCGGCCGCTGGGCAGCGCCACCGGTGCGGCGGCTCTTTCCTGGAGCGCGGCGCGGGCATGCTTGGCGACAGCACCTGAGAAGGCCTGCTCGGCTGCGGCGCCGATGTTCCATGCGCCAGCGAGCTGGGAGGCGAACGCCAGCAGCGCGGCACCTGCGAGCTTCGCGGCGAATAGTAAAGGCTTACGTTTGTAGGAAGGCTGCATTGCGGAGATCATTTTCTCTCCACGATACAGGGCCGGCACAGATTTCCGCTAGGGCGCGCGCCAGGAAATCAGTCGTCGCCTTCGGACTTCGAATTCGTCAGCGCTCCGACCTGCGCGCCGAACCGGTCAAGAACACTCGCTCGGCTCGCCACCCGTGGCGGCTGCTGCTCGAACTCATAGTAGCAAATGGCCTCTTCCACCAAAGCCTTCGTCGACGTCCCCGGCTCGAAGACCGTCCCGTGCACCTGGGCCCGTTCAGTGAGGACCGGCCACGCCAGTGCTGCCAGATCGTCAGGCGCGGCCAACGCTACGTCCAACGCCCGGAGCGCGGCGGCGACAGCCGGCGGAACGTCACCGCCGTTCAGGTGCGCAACGGCCGAGAGGGCGTCCGCGCGCCAGCCAGGCGGCGAGGTCTGATCGTTCGATGGCTTGTGATCCATGCCCGACAGTATCGGGGCTTTCACCACCGGCCGCGAGATGGTGGGGACGCCTCCGAGAAGCCTCATCGCGCAGCTCCAGCGGTCGCCTCGGTCGTCACAGGAATGCAGTGGCTCGTGCAGACGCAGCCCGACTTTCCCTCCAGCCAGACGACCGCCGTGTGCCCACTGAGGATCTGCGCCAAGGTGCGGGTCTTGAACCGAACGAGCGGCGCGCCCTCGTACTCGAAATAGTCGACCTCAGCGCCAAGGGGCACATGATCGTTGAAGGCGTCGACCTCGGCTTGAAGCCGCTTCTGGGTTTGAATTGCTCTGCTCATTGGGGTTTCTGTCGCTCAGGCAGCGACGGCTTCTCGTAGTTGATATTGACCCGGCGCCGTGCGCTCGAAGGCGCTTGCATGGCGCTGGAGGACCTGGCGCACCTTCGCGCGCCAGTGGGGCTTCGCGGTCGCGCGCATCGTTTGGATCGAGCCATGAACTACTCCATCCAAATCGGCGAGCCGACTTGGATGGAGTTTCTAGCCGCCCGAGGGCGGCGGGGTCGTTCCAACCCACTGTTTGTTGTGTCCTTCCACCAGGCGCCCTCGAATACGTACCGAAGGATCGTCCTGGCCGCGTTCTCGTCTCGCTGATGGGTCGCACCACAGGTGCACTTCCATTGGCGATCCTTGAGTTCGAGCTTGGTCGTCTCGCCGCACAAATGGCAGCGCTGCGTGGGCTTGAGCTCTCGCGTGGGCACGAACTGGAACCTCGACCCAGCCTCTTCCGCTTTGGTACGAAGTTTTGCGACGAAGCCGGCTGGGGCTGCATCAAGAATTGAGCGATTCAGGCCAGCCTTGGAGGCTGCTCCGTTGGGCAGGTACTGCCCAGGGTTACCCGGATCCTCCTTCGGCCTGGGCGCGCGCGCCATGTTGCTGACCTCAAGCTCCTCGGTCGCAATGAGGCCGTATTGCTTCACCAGCTTGGCGGTGAGTTGGTGATAGAAGTCGTGTCGCTGATTGGCGATCTTCGCGTGAAGGCAGCGTCGGCGCCGATAGGCATTTTTGAGCTGATGGCAAACGGGGAAGCCGCGCTGCTTGCCTGAGGCTGCCTTGGCGCGCTTCTCAAGCGCTGCAATGGCTTGCTGGATCTCAGCGATCCTGTCGAGCTGCTTCTTGAGCCAACACGGATTGTCGATCGCCTCAACCTGACCGGTCATCGGATCACCGACCACTTTGGTCAGGAGCGTGCTGACGCCCCAATCGAAGGCCATGGACGCTCTACCGCCCTCGCGCGCGACAGCCTCCGGCGTCACCTCGAAAGTGACGCTCAAGTACCACTTGCCGCCGCGGTGGAGCACCTCCGCAGTGATTGGCTCGCCCTCAAACCGCGTGCGGCCGCGCAGGCTCACGGTGCCAATGCCGGTCAAGCGAACGGCGCCGTAGCTATGCCCGGCGCGCGAGCCATTGGTCTTGATCTTCGAGTTCTTCTGCAGCAATGACCAGCCGTCGCCGTACTGCTTGTAGCCCCAGCCGGTGAATCGCTTGATGCTCTTGAACCTCGGGTAGCCCGGCGTCTCGCCCCTGGCAACGCGATCGAAGAAGCGCTCAAACGCGCGCACCACGCGCACTGCCGTCACCTGAACAGACTGCGCGGTGGTGTGACGCTCGATCCAGCTGATGGAGTTGCGAATCGCCTTGACTGCCTGGCATGCAGTTGTGAGGTTGTACGCCGGCATTCCGGCCTTGTATCGCAGGCGCGAGGTTTCCAGCAGCGTATTGGTGATCTTGCAATGAGCCCCGAGGAAGCCATTCATTGCGCCAAGCTCGGTCGTGTTCGGGCTCATCAGGAACATCCCCTTGCGAAGGATCTTCTGAGTCCTTTTCTTTTCCTCGACGGAACTTGGTTGTTTTCGATTCACCGAGGTCACCCCCGTGGAGGGACCGCGCGCCGCGGTGGAAAGCCAGGAACTGCCGCCGGATCGGCCTTTGCGGTCGGCGTGGGCAGCGGCTCGGCCGAGGAGAAGTCGAATCCCGCCCTGATGCGCTCGATCGCACCTGGCGGCAAAGGAGGCGGCGCAACGGTCGCGCGGCTCACAGGCGAAGGAAACCGGCCCACGACCGGCGCGACATTCGCCGGCGGGCGCACCTCCGGGCGGGCCGGCAGCAGGCGGAATCCCAGCTGCTGGCCTGAGGGTGCTGCTGGCGTTGGAAGTACCCGGGGCGCCGTCTGAGTGGGCCGCGGCGCCGCAGCAGGCGGGCGGGGCTTGAAGGACCCTGGAGGCGGAGGTAGATTTCCCGGCTGAGTCGGTTCGTCTCGCACGGCCGGCCTTACCTGGCTCTCTCCGGCCGCTACCGCCTGGCGCAGTTTCTCGGCTTCCTTGCGCACCCGGCGCATCAGCGCATCCGCCTCGTTGGCGTCCTCGACGTCTGCAGCACCAGGCTCACCCGCCGCCGCGGTCGCCGTGGCGATGCCCAGGAAGTCTGCCGGAGCGATTTTGGTCAGGCGGAACACGCCTTGTGAGGATCCCGTCTGGCTGTCGTCCACATACGAGCCGAACCCACGCTGCTTCATGTCGATCTCGGCCAGGCGGAACCCGTTGGTGGTCAGCTTGCAGGCCATGAGGCGCTCGAGGGCTGCATCCTCCAGCGCGTCGATCGACTCGACCATCATGAAGAATTCGGCCGCGCCACCGTTGCGGACCAAGCGTCCGCGCAGCTGGTGGAGCTGGGACAGGCCGAGCCGGTCCGCATCGCGGATGACGACCAGGCCGATGTCGGGAATGTCGATACCCGTTTCCACGACCACCGAGGCCACAGCCAGCGGCTTCTCTAGGCTCGTGATCTGCTCGATTGCCACGTCCTTCTCGCTATCCGAGAGGAGGCCGTGGAGGGCCACGACCTGGCCGGGAAAGGCCTGCTCGAAGGTCGCCGCAGCGTCCACGACGCCCTGCGCAGTGCGGGTAGTGTCTTCCGTGGCCGCGCCCAGATCGAGCTGCGCGCCCACCTTCGAGGCCTTGGCCTTCTTGGTGACCTCCGCGCTGTCCACGCGCGGGTAGATGACCAGCACGCGCCGGCCGGCCGCGATCGTCTCGCGGATCGCCCGCGTCACGGCGCCGCGGCTGCGCACGTCGACGATGTGGCTCGTGATCGAGCGCTCCACCGGCGCCTGGCGCAGCGTGAAGACCTGCATGCCGTCGAAGAACACGGTGGCGAGGGAACGCGGGATGGGCGTGGCCGTCGCCTCGATGACGTGCGTCGCTGGCCCGACGAGCGCGCCGCGCGTCTGCACCGAGAGCTTGTGCTGCTCGTCCATCACCAGCACGTTGGGGACGATGCCAGCCTTGGCGCACGCGCTGGTCAGGCCGCTGGTGCCGACCAGGATGTGGTCCCGGTTCTGGATCTTCCTGCCAGCCTCGACCCGCTCGACGCCGCGGATCTCGCCGGCGAAGCGCCGCAGGATCTGCTTGGCGATCTGGTTGGCCAGGATGATGGTGGGCGCCATGATGGCCAAGCTCGCGCCGTTCTGGTGGGCCACGATGGCGGGCAGCAGGAAGGTGAGCGTCTTGCCGGTACCGACGTCGCCCGGAATGAGGCCGTTCATGGGCACGGGCGAGCGAAGCGCTCTGGCAATCCCGAGGATCGCGGCGCGCTGATCGTCCGTGAGCGTCTCGGCTTGCTTGGCGGCCAGGTCGAGCACCTGCTGGTCCGGCACGATGAGTGGCGCGTCCCGGTGGGGCTGGCGCTTGCTCTGGGTGCGTGCGGCGGTCCGGATCGACGCCGCATCGATGCGCTGCGCCAGCTGGAGCGCGCGCTCGCCTGCTGTAACCGACACGGGCCGGTGCAAGGCGACGAGCAGATCGCGAAGGGTCGAGAAGACGGGCACGCCCTCGGCGAGATCGGCCAGGTCGTACTGCACGCACGCAAGCACGCCCGCCTCGTCCAGCTGCATGGCCGCGACGATGTGGCGCTCGCACTTCAGGTAAGCGGCTTCCTTGTCCAGCACCGCATGGACAGCGCTGGTGACAGCCTCGCCCGTGACGCGCCCCGGCATGCCCAGGTAGCGCGCCCAGATGCCGCCGATCGCACCGCTGTGCGGCTGCTCGGCGCCGGGCTCGACGTACAGATTCCCGCCGAAGCGCTTCACGGTGCCCAGGAAGTGAACCATCGAGCCAACCTCAGTGGAGCGCCAGCCCCAGGGCGCAAACGAGTTCAGGTAGGCGATGCCGCCGGTGTCGTCCGCGACCTCGATCTGCAGGCGACCGATGTTCTTCCAGAACGGGTACTGCTTCTCCTGCAGCTCCGCCATGGACGTGATGACCCGTCCGCCCCAGGACGCCGGCGTTTTGTCCTTGTTGACCGCCTTGACGCGATCGGTCACTAAAAGGCTCAGGAGGTGAGACGTCTCTCCGGTCTGGTCCGCCTCGTCCAGATCAGAGATCGAGCTCGTGCAGTCGACATAGGCAGCCGGCACGCACAGGAGCGCCAGGTCCGGGTCGGAGAGCTTGAGGCGAGACAGAAAAGTAGGGGAGGAGGCCATGGTCGGGCCGCGGAGGGCGGCCTGTGCTTTCTTCTTCCGTAGAAGGATATCGGCACAGACCGCACTTCCGCAAGGCAGTGATCTGCGAATCGCCTACCGTGGTTTTATCGCGCAACGACCGGACGATGGTCGGAGCCAGGCCCGAACGATCTCGGAATCGAGCGGCAGCCCGTGCCATGGTGCGGTTCGGAGCCGGACCATTCAGCGGGCGGGCGAGTCGCCGGTGCGTTCTGCATCTCAGCGCTCGCGCCCTTCTGACAGGCCTTTCGGCCAGCAATTGCCATTGCTGGGGGCAGATTCTGCGCTCGCAACCCCATACCGACAAGGAGCGGCCAATGGAACCTGAGTCGAACACAACCGATGGCGCCCCACATGTCCCGGCGGAGGGCGTCGTTCAATGCGCAGAAGGGCTCTCGGCCCCGACCTCCGCGGCTTCGTCACAGATCAGCGCACCCATCACATCGTCGGCCTCGTCCTCGATGTCGGCCAGCAGCGCCAACCCCGGGGCGGGCTTCCAGATCTTGGCCGGATTGACGCTATGCAGCGGCCCGACCACCTGCCTTTCGGGGGCAAGAGCGAGCATTCCGACGCCAACCCATGCACCACGGCTGCGCGGCTCGCGAACTTTGCCGTTTGCGAGTGGCGGACGGTCGTCCTCGAACTCGACGCTCGCGGTAGGGCCAGACGGCCCCACGAACAGCTCCTCGATCCGACCGAAGCGCGAGCCCGCTTTCCCCGAAGCCATCAGTCCCGTCGTGCGCACCCGATCGCCGACGCGAAGGCCCCAGGCTTCACGCAGCAGCGGCGTACCGTTGGGGTGGTAGCCGGCATAGACGACCGGCAGGGACGAAGGGTCGCGCGCGAACTTGCCGATCTGCGAGCGCTGCAGGCCAATCCCGCCGCTGACCTCGGAGAACTCAAGGGTGTCCGCCAGCTTGCCTGCACGGATCAGTTCGCCAGCCATTCGCCGCATCAGGTAGCGGTAGAGCCCGCCCCCCGCAAGCAGGACGCGGGTGACGTCCTTCGGCCATTCCATCGAGTCGATGAACTGCTCGAGGTCGAACTCGAGCTCGCGCGCGCGCACAGGGGTCATGAACTTATCGTAGGGTTCGACCACCCCTGCTGCCCGGAATGAATCCATGCAACGCCGATAGGACCACGACGTGCGGAAGCTGGCCGTCGGGCAGGTTCGCCCGCAGCGACTGCCACATGACGCCCTGGTAGAAGTCCTGCGCCGGCGCCGGGTGACCAAGCTTCGTCGACGAGCAGGCCATCAGAATGAGCGGCTTCGACATTGGTTCAGGCTGCCTGCGTGATCTTGCGCAGAGCGAAGCCTTCCGTGAGCTCGAACGACACGCGGTCGTTCCAGGTGAGCGCCAGGCGCGCGGGCCGCTTGCCGTTCGCGATGTGCCCGCGCACCTCGTCGATCTCCAGAGAGTGCTTCGGGTAGCGCACCTTCGACTCGCCGGTCACGCGCAGCTCGACCTCGCGATCCACCGTGAAGCCCTGCGGCGGCTCCTGCTCGGACAGCCACATGGCCATGGCCGCCGACGGCTCCGTCTGGGTGATGACTTCACCCACCACTAAACCGCCAAGGCGCTTGTAGTGGGGGTTTCAGTTTCTGCTTCTTCGACGACTGCGCGAGCGGCGTTTCGCCGCCTGCGTCTTACGGTGTCTCCACAGACATGGCTCTCCGAGACTTGCTCGGTGCCCGGACCAGTCCGGCCCTCCCGTTGATCGTCCTCAGCTTTCGATTTGCGCAGCACTGAGCCCGCCTTCTTCTTCCGCTTGAGGGTGTAGCTTCCCGAGACGATTGCCTCGACCCCGCGGCGCGCTATGTTGCGCGCGGCGTTGGTGTCCGCATTCTCGGTGTGCCCGCATCGCTGACAGACGAACTGCTCCTGGCTGGGGCGGTTGTCGGGGTGAGTGTGGCCGCAGGCCGAGCACTCTTGCGAGCTATGTTTGGGATCGACCCGGATCGCCAGCTTGCCAGCGGCCAAGGCTTTGTACTCGGTATAGAGCCTTACCTGACCCCAGGCAGAGCCCAGGATCGATCTGTTGAGGCCTGTCTTCTGGCGCACATTCTTGCCCGGCGCTTCCGCGGTGCCCTTGGCGCTGCGGGTCATGTTCTTGATCTGCAGCGCCTCGAAGACGATCAGACGCACATCGTGATCGACAAGCGCCCGGCTGACCTGGTGAGCGAAGTCCTTGCGCAAGTCTGCTGCGTAGCGCGCCGCGGCAGCCACGCGATGCCGAGCTTTGGCTTTGTTCTTGGAGCCGGCCTGGCGCCGCGCGGCGATGCGCTGCCAGCGCCGCCGCTGCACTTCTTTGCGCTGCAGGCGCTCGTGCTCGATCGGTTTGAGGGCGAAGCCTTTGCTAATCCCTTGGGCCTCGGCGGCCATCAGGGGCACCTTCACGCCCAGGTCGACCCCGATCGTTTGATCGAGCAGCTCTTCCTTGCTGTACTGGCGCAGGTATACGAGCGTGTCTGCCGCGTCCGGACCGAGCGCGTCATCCTCATTGCAGAACGACACATGCCAGCGACCCGCGTCCACGCTGATGTGGATGGTCTTGGGCGGCTGCCACTTCTGGTCTTCCGGCACCGACGTGATGGCGAATGGCAGTTCGCCGCACGGGAACTTGGCGTTGCCAAGGATCAGGCGCCATTGCTGGCGACTGGCTTGCACGGATTTGGCCTGTGAGACCGGCACGGGCTCGAAGCGGAACAGCTCGCTCGTGACCCAGACGCTCTGGCGTCCATGGCGCTTCTTGACGGTGGGCCTGCCGGCGAGCTTCTTGAAGAACTTCGTGTACGCCTGGCTAAACAGGACCACGCCATTGCGCAGCAGCTGCGGCGGCACTTCGCGCAGCCAGCGGGTGTCCTCTTCGGGGTTGCCATTGCCGTCGCCGATGTAGCGCGCGTAGCTCTGGTCCTGCTCCGGGTACTGGCCCACCAGCGCCAGGCGCTTGCGTTGCATGGTGCGGAAGTAGTGATCCTCACGCACGCGTGCGTTGTAGATGAATCGCTGGCAACCAATCCAGCGAAGCAAGATTGATTGAACGACCTTGCTGGGGTAGGCGCGGAACTCGAAACCCTTTAGCATTCTCGCCAGTTTACGTTAGGTCGCAAATTGAATGAAGCGCAGTCATCGGCATCACACGCCGTTTTTGCTTTAAAGCTACACATTGTCTTGGTAACCAAGTACCGGCGCCAAACCTTGACGCCGGAGATCCTGGCGTACCTGCGCGAAGCCTTCGCCGAGATCCTGGCTTCCTGGCGCTGCGAACTGGTCGAGTTCGGCGGAGAGGCTGATCACGTACGCATCCTGGCCTCTATCCATCCGGCCCTGAACATCTCCACGCTGATCAACAACTTGAAGACGGCCAGCTCACGTCGGTGCGGCAACCGATTCGCGCAGCACCTGGCAACGTTCTACAAAAAGCCTGCGTTCTGGCACCGGGCCTACTTTGTGTCCAGCGTCGGAGCGGTGAGCCTGGAGACGGTCTGCAACTACGTGCAGAACCAGGGGACGAGCAACAAGCGCGGCAGGCGGCCGAAGGCCCACGAAGGCATGCCGCCGCATCGCGCGGCAGCACCCGCGTGACCCCCATCTGACAGTCGGCTTGCGCTTCGAGAAAGTCCCGCCCGGGCTGCGCTCTCGGCCACACACCCATCTGGCCCTTGCGGGGGCCGACGGTCGATCGGTTACGCGATGTCTCGGTCAGCCCCGGGGCGCCTCCGCCGCCTCGAGTTCTTCCTGCTCGATCTGCTCGTGCTCGCCCCGCTCCACGGTCTCGTCCGCGAGGGCCTCTGGCGCCTTCGGAGCCATTCGCGCGCCTGCCTCGCTCAGTGAGCGGCTCATGTGCAGCTTCGAGTTGATGTAGATGAACTTGTCCGGGTCCGTGTAGTGGCTTCGCGGGCGAATGATCCGGAAGTACGAGCTCACCCCACCCGTCGCGATCTCGATGCCTCCCTCGACCGCGCCCCGCACTTCCGGGGCGATGGGGGACTTCCTGGAGACGACGATCGTGTCGGCGATTGCATCGGCCATCGGGTCGTCAATGCCTCGATACGGCTCCTGCTTGACCACCTTCCCGTTGATCACCACTGTGCTCGCAACCGCCTTCTCGCTCGACTGTGGAGCAGCCTTGCGCGGCACCTTGATCAGCGCGGAGCGGAGAGGATTGCCAACCTGCAGTTCGACCACAACGTGTCCATTCGGAAGCTCTTCGTCGGGCTTGCGCGCGCCGGCCCATTCCCCCGGCGTGTAGCGACTGCCAGCGGGAAGATCGTTGCTGGGCCAGACGTCCAAGGCCGGGTAGGTGGCGGGCACGCCGTCGTCGCCGTAGTGCGGCTCGTCGAAAAGCTTGGCGAAGTCTTGCGACTGGCCATTGACGCTCGCCTGGCCGGTTGAGAGGCGGGCTGGCGCGCCAAACCCCAAAGGCTTTGACGGCAGCGCGGCTGGCTTGCGCAGGGAGAACCCTGCAGGCGCCGCCGCAGCCGGTCGGGCCGGCGCGCCTGATACCGGAGGCGGCGATGCAGGGCGGGTGAAGCCAAACCCTCGGCCTGGCGCCGCGGCTGCAGACCCCGGCTTCGTGCCGCGAGCGAACGCCAGCACCTGAAGCGGTCGCGAGGCCCCGGCGGCCGGGCCAGCGGCCGGCGCGGAATCAGCCGCCGGCGGCTGTCCCACCGCTGGCGCATCCCCGTCCGCGAAGGAATCCAGGTAGCCATCATCGAGATCCGGCATCCCGGCCTGTTCAGGCTCGTCCGCAGCACTTTCACCCCACGGTTCGAGCAGATCCGGGGGGATCACGCTCGTGGCGATGGGCGTAGCGGCGGCCGGCGCGGCCCCAGCAGGTAGGGCGGCAGATGTGCCGACCGAGGGATAGATTGCGCTCGCCGGCAACGCCTCCTTCGCCTGGGCCTTGCGGGCCTTGTCCAGCAGAGCGCGCTTGGACGACTTCCCCGCCCCACTGGCGACGGCGGTCGGTTCGACTGGGCTCGCTGGCGAGATGGGTAGCGTGTTCATGATCGACGGAGAGTCCTTGTTCCTCAAATTGTCCCGCAGCCGATCTATTTCGCGGAATATTGTTTTGGATACAGCCTCTGCTTCCGGCGACACGAACAAATCTTGGTCATGCTCGTCCGGGACGATGCTCTCCGATTCGCCCGGCGCGGGTTGGCTGGCCGGGGCTTCCCCATTCGCGAAGGCGTCGTTGGCATTGGGGACGCCGGCGTTCTCAGTCACCCTGCGCATCAGCCGCTCCAGCTGCGCGTTCATTCTGCGAACGCCCTCCTCCTGCTTCGCCTGGGCTTCCTCGATGACGGCGGCTGCGTTGCGCGCCATCTCCACTTCAAAGGCCGCCTTCTTCGCATCGAACCAGGCCTGAACGTCTTCTGGGCTTCCATCGCCGAGGTACCCGTTTTTGCGGATCCCCGAGACCAGGCGCGCGTGCTTGCGCTTCGCGTTGCGCCGATTCCGCTCCTCGAGCTGCTCTGGGCTGAGGTCAGCTTCCTTGCGGTAGACCCGTGGCGGTGCCTTGCCCGCCTTTCGCGCTTCCTTGAGCGCCGCCGCGTCGTCGTGTCGGCGAAGAAACGCTCGCACGGTCTGAGCTTCCAGGCTGAGCTTGGCGGCGATCGATGACGCCACCTTCCGCTCGGGGACGGAGGTGTCCCCGGCCTCGCGCGCGGCGGACAGTTCGTCACGAATGCGCAGGGCATCCGCCTGCCAGGAGCTGCGGACTTCACGGCGCTCTGCCCGACCCTCAACCTTGCGATCAGCGCGGGCGCGCTTCTCGTTCTGGTCGATGATTGTCCGCAGGCCAGTCATCTCGTCGCTGGTGATCCCGAAAACGTTGATCAGGTAGTCGTTCGAAGGCGTGTAGCGTGGGTCCCACTCGCCGCCCGCGAACCGCACGCGGTGACCTGCTTCGCTCGCCCTAATGCGGTTGATCAGCGTATTCAGCGCACCTGACTGCTGCGGGTGAAGAAATCCTCGAGGCCCCTGCAGCCCGACCCCATCGAAGGCTTGGATCAGGTCGCTGACTTCTTCGTACACGTTACCCGAATTGATCACCCCGCCTTGCGCAAACATGGTCACGAGCCAGAACAGGAAAAGGTCGCGGCTGCCTTCTGGAATGCCCCTTGAGCCACTAGCCCGGCAACGCATGATCGCCAGATCTCGGAGGTCAAGGGCTCTGGCCAGCGACAGTGGCAGATCAAAGCGCCCGCTTTTCCCATTCCTTCCCAAGCGAGCCATCCTGTCGTGATGCGCGTCCGTGAAGGCCGTCAGGCGATCGACATTGCCATAGTATCCGGGAGGCAGGGTGAAGTTCGGCACGAAAGCGTTGGCGCCGACCCGATGGCCGACCTTCGCCCCGGCTTTCAAAATCGCAATAGTCGTCTGCTCGTCGAACAAGTTGACGGCCTCGAACAGCGTTTCGAATGAGTGACGCCTGTGGCTGTCCCACACGACACGTACCAGCCCACCGTCGCCCCTATCGTCCCTCCCAGATACCTTTCCGTTGACTGTGTTCACCACTCGCAGAACGCGCGCGGCATCGATCGCCTTGACGTCGGCGCCGAGATCGACGAAGAGCTGGGTCAACATCTTTTGAACCAGCTTCCAGTCCTCCTTCTTGGTATCGGGAACTGGCTTGTCGAGAAGCCATTTCAGGTAGAGACCGCGGCCCGAGGAGACGATATGGCTAGGGTGGGGTATCCCTGCGAAGTGCGCGCGAGCCAGAAGCGTTTCCACGAACTCATCCGTCGGAACGATTCCTTGCGAGTAGCAATCGAGGTCGACCCAGCACAGCTGCATGCTCTTGACGTTCCAGGAGCGCCGAGATCTCTCACTCGCGAACAGGGCATTGCTCGCATAGAAGTCGGGCAAGCGCATGCGCTCGGCCGCGGATATGACCTCTTGAAGCATGGACACGTGGTACATGGACTGGCGGCGTTTCGCATCCGCTCCCAGGTTCAGCACTGCCATGTATCCGAACCGAGACTGCTCCTGCGGGGTCAGGCCGTGCACGCCATAGGCGAGTGCCGTCTCATGAACCCCGCCCACTTGCACCGACGTCAGCGCTGACCCGAACGCTTCGTCCAGATCATCTTCAAATAGAACACCGCTCTCTTGCACTGCTCGCACGCAAACGAGCGAGCGCCGGTGGCCCAGAAGGCCATCCACGAGAATGCCGGGCCCGAGGCCCGCACCTTCAATCGACTTGCTCAGCGCCCCTCGCGGAGGGGGTCATCGGCGAAATCAGCCCAGTTCCACTTTCCTACTACTTGGTAGAAGTCTGGCCTAAGTCTGACCTAAGTCGCAGAGGATGGCGCCGCAGATGACTCGTTGAGAGCCGATCTGGACGGAAAAAGTCGCCGCGAGGAGAGAGTCGCGTTGACACTTGGTCGAAGTCTCTACCATAATTGCGCCAAGTTAAGCCCTTTGGTGTTTTTCACACTCTTTGGTGGCGCTGGTTTGGTATGAGACTTCGTCCTTCACCCCTAACCCGCACCGCTATCTGGTACTGAGAGACCGCCTTAAGGCATCTTCCTCGGTACCGAGGCAACGGTTGGTGATCAGTTGGTGTGTGTGTCAGGTGCGGCTCCCCGCTCTCGATTTCCCCTTCTGTCCTGATCGGTGACTTGGTCACCTGCGGCGAGCATTCTGGATTTTTCCGGTGCTCGCTTTTTTTTTGCCCTTGTGTTTCTGGCTCGCCTGACAGCAGGCGCACAACTACTCCGTAACGCACCGCTACCAGGGCCGAATCATCTCCCTGGTCTTGGTGCTGCGGGGCTGGCTCACCCGCTCTCGCGAGTCGCCGATAACCTTCGAATTTTTACCTTTGGGTGGCCCCGAAGGGCTCCCCTTGCGCGTCATTGTCCGTTGAACCTCTCGATTTCCGCAAGGTTTTGAGCGGTTTTTCGATTCGCGAACGCTACTTGTCACGGTGTACTAACTGGAAATAGTTCAGTCAGGACGATGACGAGCAGGGTCCCGCTTTCAGGTTAACGCGGGGCGTCGGCCGTCGAGCTTTCGTCTTCGAGCAACGGGGCGGCCAGGACATACGGCTGACCGTTCACCATCACATCGCTGGCGCTCATCGCAGTGCGGATCATCAGCTGAGCCGGCACCAGCGCTTGCACCTTCACCGCGTTCTCGGCGCTCTCCGCCACGACCGTGAAAAGCTCGATGTGGGTATAGCTGAGCGTGTCGCCTTCCTGGCGGCCGCCACAGGCGCTCGCGAGGGTCTCCTGCCCCAACGCTGCATCGGCCACTTCGCCTGCCACGGCGGTCACCACAGGCGATCCTGCGACGGCCTGGGGAACGCCCGAGAGCTCGCGATCGTAGTCGTCGTACTCGTCGCCGGCGATCATCATGAACCGCAGTTCCTTTGGCTCGGCCACCTGCACGGTGAAGACTTCGCCGCCGGTGCGCGCGATCTGGGCGACGGTCTCGCGAGCGACACGGGCTTCGTTGTTGAGCGCGAACCTGATCATCGAGTTGACGCTGGCGCCGGCTTGTTCGTAGAGCTGCTGCCAGCGGGCACCGCTCAGATTGGCGAGCGTCGCCTTGAACGATGCGGCCAGGTCGCTCGGCACCGAGATCGTGACCGTCTCGGGGATGCCGCCCATCTGCTCCAGCATCTCGCCGCGCTCGTCGTCACGAACGCCACCCGGCACGGCGCCGTCGATCAGCTCGAGCAGGTAGATGGACTTGAGCAGCGGGTCGGTGCGGAACTTGTCGCCTTCCATGCGCCCGAAGACGCCGCCAAACACCTGGCCCTGGCGGCCGCCGATCGGCAGCATGATCGTGATGTCTTCCGTGGCGACCACGGGCGCCTGGCTCGCTTCACCAGTTGCGGCGGCGGCGGCCTGGGCGACGACTGCGGCTTCCTGTACGGGCGCGGTGCTGGTGGTGGTCGGCTGGCCGACGGGCGCACTCGCCACCGGTGCAGCAGCGGGCGCCGCGGTGGGCGCTGCGGCGCGCGGCGCGAAGCCGAATCTGAGGGTGGACGTGGTGGTCGTCATGATGCTGTCGCTCCTGGGTGATCGGCTTTAGTGATGCCGTGTTGCTGATGGGAAAACTGCGATCAGGCGCGCGGCGCCTGGTCGGACTCGGAAGAGTCGGGGGACTGGGATGCAGCGGCCGCGCGCGAGCGCAGCAGCTCGCCGATGGCCTTGACGTCCAGTTCGGCGTGCAGGTGGCCAACCAGGTTGCCATCTGGAAGCGCAATGTGCTCGGCGAGCACCTCGCCGTCGAGAACGTCGTTGTAGACGTAGGCGCGCGGGACGCCGCCGCTGATCTCGACCGCCACCATCAACTGGGGCAGGCCGTCGAGGTCATCATCGGCAATGCCGGCTGGCCGGATCTCGATCAGGCCCTTGTCGGCATCCATGGTCATCGTGTAGGTGGGCTCAGCCTCCAGCGCGGGGGTGCTTCCGTCTCGGACGTCCCAGCGTTGCATGGTGCGCTGGACAGGTTGCCTGGCGGCCTGTTCGAGCCTTGCGATCTGTTCCTGCTGGCTGCGCAGCTGCTGGAACATGGCCAGCATCAGGTTGTCGCCGTCAGAGGACATGTCGCGCCAGGGCTCGCCGTGGCGAAGCGCCGTGAAGGAGAAGCGGCCGTTCTTGTGGCCCAGCTCGACGGTGTACTTGCCACCGTCGAGGGTGATCGTGTCGATGGTGTCGCTCATAGGTTCAGTGCGTAGGACGCGCCGCGCCGACGCTGTTCATGAGTTCGATAGCGCGCGTGCGCTCGGCCTGCAGCTGGGGCAGTTCCTTGAGCCATTGCTCGGTCTCGTCGTTCAGCTTGCACATGCCGCGGGCCCGCGTGATGCCGACGTACAGAAGGTTCACCTCCTGTTCGGTGACCTTGGAAAGCTCGCCCGTTTCGCAGATTTCCTTCTCGGCCTCAAAGAGGAACTCGAAGTCATTGCCGATGCGAACGCAGTCCCACTCCATGCCCTTGGACTTGTGGAGCGTGGTCATGGTGAGATTGGCCGCAGCCGGATCTCTCACCTCGTGCTTCTTCACCTGGGCAACAAGCTGCGGAATCTTGTGCTCGTGGCGCTCGACCACCTTGATGAGCATGCGGGTCTCGGTGTCGCGCGACGACTCGGAATAGTCGACGAACTCATTCCACGAGCGGAACCGCTTCATGAACGGCGCACGCACCGCATGCAGCGAGCGTGCCCAGATGTTGTAGGCATCGACGATGACGTCGAGGTTGTAGTTCTCGACGCCGCCGAGCCAGTGCACGCCGCGACCCTGACGGGAGACAGCTTCCTCGAAGAGGCCCGAGTTCGTGCGGGTGAGCAGCGTCGACTGCCGGCCCCAACCGGTGTCCTTGCCCATACCCTGGATCTCGATCGATTCGCCCTTCAGGTTCTGCAGAATCTTGTTGGCCACGTCCGCCGTCCTCGGGCCGAAGCGCCAGGTGCGGGGCATCGTCACAACGCGGCTTCCCTCGAGCGCGCGAAGGTTCTGCATGGCATTGGTGGCGCCACGGAAGCCGAAGATCGACTGGTGGCGGTCGCCGATGGCCAGGAGCCGGCAGCGATCGAGCTGCGCGATGACCAACTGCTCGGTGAGCGGATTCGTGTCCTGCGCCTCGTCCAGGATCATGCAGTCGTAGTTCAGGCGCGGGCCCGACATCGTCCAGAGCTTCAGGTACGTGTCGTGCGTGACCGGCATCTTGGAGCCGGGGGCAATGATCCTCTGCCAGGCGCCGCGGGCGTGGCCGAGGACGAGCTCCTGTTCCAGCGGCGTCAGGCCCCAATCGGCCACGGCCGCCAGGTGCGATGCGTTGATCTCGGAGTCCACGCTGGCATAGAACGAGGCGAGCGTCTTCCCGATGCAGCCGGCGATTCGGTTCTCCACCCCGAGCTGCTCGGCGATGTCGCGCGGGCGCCAGGATTGGACCAAGCGGTCCTTGAACTTCCGTCCCACCGCGTTGAAGGCCAGGCTGTGGACGTTGTACACGTCGACGTTCGACGGGAATCTCTGGCGGGCTTCGTCAGCGTTCGCACGGCCGAAGCACAGGTAGATCATCTTCTCGCGCGGGCGCGCCGCCGCATAGCCCACCGCGGTGGTCGTCTTGCCCGATCCAGCCACGGCCTCGCCAATGACGATGTGGTCCTTGGCGTCGATGAGCTCCTGCTGGTTCACGTCATACTTGACCGCGCGCTTCGTGGGACTTGTGCCGGTCGGCGTCGTGACGGCGGCGGCGTCGGCTGCGGCGCGGGCCGCCTGGGCCACGACGGACTGCGCGCGAGCCTTCTGGTCGAACTGGAAGCGCAGCGTGCGCGCACGCTCGATGAGCGCAGCGGTCCCGCCGCCGCCCGATTGCTCCGCGGGTTGCGGGCGAGCTGGCGCGGCAGGCTTTGCCGAGCCGGGTGGTGGGGGAAGGATCGCCATGTTGCCTTTAGTTCGCTCTGACTGGCACGGCGCAAAATTCTCATTTGCGCTGCACTATTGCTGCGGAATTTATCTGCTTGCGCAACAATACTCGAAACATTCGCGACGACGTCTTTTTTTGATTTGCCTGCCCGCGGGCCGACGCGAGCTTCATCCTTGACGGCGCACCTTCCCCTCTGCGCACAATGATTCCATGCACACCGACATCGCCCTCTTCACCATCGACGCAGAACACTCCCGCGATCTGGACGACGCGATCGGGATCGCCAGGAACGACTCCGGCTGGACGGTGCGCGTGGCCATCGCCAACCCTTCGGCCCACGTTGTGATCGGAAGCGACGAGGACCTCGCGGCCCGAAAGCAAGGCGCGACGATCTATCGCGGGCGTCGGGCCACCAGCCCCATGCTCCCTCGCTCGATCTCTGAGGACCGGGCGACGCTGACAGCTGGTGTTCCCAGATCTGCCGTCCTCATCGACCTCGAGCTCGACCAGGCCGGCCGGCACGTTGGCACCCGCCCTTCCCTGCGCGAGATCACCGTGGTGCAGCGCCTCTCATACAAGGATGTGCCATCCGTCGCGTCCGACCAGTCCCACCCGCTTCACCAGGCGATGGTGGATGCGATCGCGATTGCACGGGGATTCCTGAAGCAGCGGCGCGCGCGCGGCGCGCTCGCCTTCCTCGACCAGCAACAGCTGCTTCTCACCGACGAGGAGGGGCGTGTGCAGCACTTCTCCGCCGGCGAGATGGTCGGGCACCTGCTGGTGCAGGAGATGATGATCGCGGCCAACTCCGCCGTCGCCGAGCTCGCCGCCAGGAGCGACGTCCCCTTCCTATATAGATCCCACGAGCCGCGGATCTCTGCGCCACGAGGCCTCGCCGCGGCGGAATCCTTCGAGGTGTGGATCGCGGGCGGTCATGCCACCACCGCGGCCGCAACCGAGCGGCTCAACCTCATTGCGCAGAAGGCGCGTTACACGAGCACTCTCACCGGCCACTACGGATTGAACGTGCCCGCGTACGCCCATATCACCTCGCCACTGCGCCGCTACGCCGACCTGGTGGACCAGCGCCAGCTCGTTGCGCTGATCCAAGGCACCGCCCTGCCCTACTCACAGGACAAGCTGACCGCGATAAGCAACGAGCTGCTCGAGGCCTCGGAAGCTGTTGCGGCCGAGACGGCCAACTTCTACAAGGCGCCGGTGCTCGCAAAGACACAGGCTGCCCTGGAAGCGAACGCCCTGAATGCGCTGCGCGGGCTGGCCGACAACGAGCTAGGCCAGGCCGTGAAGGCGGGCCTTGCGGGCAACTTCGCGCCGGCGTTGGTCGACGAGCTGCTTCGCCGCATGTCCGCCGGCACGCTGGCCGACAAGATCTCGGTACGCTTCATCGAGGGCCGCGCCGCCCTGCCACCAGCAGTTGCCGAAGGCTTCATCTCGATGATCCGGGCCAAGCCGGCCGCGGCCGTGTCGTTCCTGCACCATGCGCGCGCCATCGACCTGTTGAGTGATTTCGAGGTGCACTTCGAGGAGTTCCCGAGCCGGACCGGTCCATCCTTCAAGGCGACGACCACGATGCGCGACGCCGAACGCGGCCTGACCTACAGCGCAGTGGCCACGAACGGGAAGAAGAAGGCAGCCGAGCAGGCGGCCGCGCTACTGGCGCTTTGCGATCTGATGGGTGTAGCCCGGCCGGGGCCGAACCGTACGCAAGGCGACGCGCCCTCCTCTTCCCCCGCAGTCCCCACGGCGGGTCCCGCGCAACAGCACGCTGCTGCTGTTCAGGCTCCCCTGAACGGGAACCCCAAGGGCGCGCTCCTGGAGTTCTGCCAGAAGCATGGGCTGGGCACGCCGTCTTTCGCGAGCACGTCGACTGGTCCGTCGAACGCACCTGCCTTCGTCTGCACAGCCGAACTGGGCCTCGGCGAGGAATCCCTCTCGGCACGCTCCGAACCGACGCCGGCGAAGCGCCGCGCTGAAGCCCTCGCTGCCGAGGCGCTACTCGTGCAGCTCGTGCTGCGTCAGGCGCGCGCCATTCAGGTCGAGCCTCGTATGGCCCCGCCCGCTCCCGCGGCGGTAACTGCTCAGGCCGGCACGAGCTCGGCGACCCCGGCGCCGGCACCGTCGGCGAGCGATCGGGGCCGCTCGATCCAGCTGCTCCAAGAATATGCGCAGAAGGCCGGGCGGCCGCTCCCAGCTTACGAGTACGTCGAGATCTCCAAGACGCCGAGCGCGTTCGAGTGTGTGGTTCGCCTCGATCTGGCCGGCGGCACGTTCGAGGCCCGGGCCGCGGCCTCATCGAAGCAGGCGTCGAAGGGTGCCGCCGCGGAGCTCGCCCTCAGTCAGCTCACCGCCGACGCCGCCGCTTGATCCTCGCGGCGGGGGATTGTTGCGCTCTTTGTTGCGCAGCGAAGCAATAAACGAAACAAGACGGCCTGGGCCGGTCACGGCTCCCTCCAGGTCTCGGCACGCCAGCTGGTCAGTGTCGCCGCGACCTGCGCGAGAGATCGCGCGGGACCTCCTCCTCTTCAACTCTGCAGGCAAGCGTCCGCCGTCCGCTTTGTCGCGCTCTTTAGTTCGCAGCGCAACAATGATCGAAACAATAGATTCAATCGCGCGCCAGCCTATTTCGGCGCAGGATGAGTCAGAGCGGGCGCGTCATCAGGTCCGTGGATCAGTCCGTTTGCAAAGGCATGAAGGTCGCTGATGGTGTGCTCGATCGCAGCCCTTGCATCCGGTATGAACTCCAGAATTCGGGCGGGCTTGAGGTCTCCCGCATAGTTCGATCTGATGACGTGGCGCATCCGCAGCATCGATTCGAGACCTGCAAAAGCCTGTTCGCTCAATATGGCGCTGCGAACGCCTGGGACTTCGACAGCAGCAATCTCCAGCAGTTGCTTGTGCCATGCTTCAGTCTTGCGAAGCTCATCGCCGAGCTGCTCCATTACTTGCTTCAACAAGTTTTCGGCCTGCGAGTACAGGCCTTGGATATGCGAGGCCATTGCCAACGCATGGCTACGCTCCGAATAGAAGGTCGGGCCCTCGGTGCGCGTCCTTTCGAACCCACGATGGTCCTCGTCCATCGCCTCGAGCTCCGCTTCGAGACGACCCAAGGCGCGCTTGACTATCGCCGCAATGGCTTGCTCACTCATCATGAACTCCGAATCTCATGAACTCCAACATCTCCGCGTCCAAAGCCTCCGCCATGACGACGTCCACCTCGACGTCCTTGATCCACTCTCGGGCCATCCGCCAGATCTCAAGGTCGCTTTGACCCGCGGCGTCCTCCACGAGCAGATCGATGTCAGAGTTTGGATCGAAGTAGGCCCCGGGCTTCGCGAATGACCCGATCGCCTCAACCTTCACGCCGTGTGATCGCAACGCCGCAAGAGCTGCCGCGACCTGAGGCCGAAGGACTTCCCGGAGCGCGTCGCTGCGCTCCTTGCGGATTTCCTTCAGTGATCTATACAGACCGACCATGGTGATCATCGTAGAGGAATTCGGAACGCGGGTTCGGATAATCGGCGTCAGGTGCCCGCAGGAGGCCTTGTTGACCTATTGCGGCAACAAGCAGGCTCAGTCCCCTGCGCTCAAGCCCATCGGAGAGCGCAACACGACCCCGACGGCGGCGAATACGCCAGGGATCGAGCCGGCTGCCCATCCTTGACCACTGCGGCGTCGCGGCGTCCGGCGCACGCGCTTCAATGCGCTTGGGGTGCGCTCCACCCTGCCCTGCTCGCTATCCAGGACGGCAGCGATTAGATAAGGCGAAGGGCCGATTTCTCATCAAATCAACGACTTACGCGCGCCGCCATCAAAGTTAGACCCTAATCTTGATGGAATGTTGTTCTAACCGTGAACGAGCGGTCGGCGAAGCGAATGAGTTCCTCCAAGGTTGTCGCACTTGCTAACCCAGGAAAATCAACAGCTTACGAGCGCCGTTTTCAAAGTTGCACCCTTCGCTTTTTCACAGTTCCGCGCGGGCACAGGTGCAGCGAGGATCCAACGGCCGCTTCCGGGCCCCTTTGCCGTCCGCTGTAGGCCCGGTTGGGGCTGCGGATTCAACCGGTCGATGCAACACACTGATGACTGCCGCAGGCAGAAGGAGTGTTGCATGGCGTACCGGACACGAACCTACTACACAGACAGCCAGAAGGCGCTGATGTGGCAGCGCTGGAGGGAGGGGTGGACCCTCCATCAGATCGCTCAACTGTTCAATCGGGCACACACGTCCGTACAAAAGATTTTGTCCCGTACGGGTGGCATTCGACCACCGGAGCGAAGCCGTTCATCGATGGCGCTGACGCTGGCCGAGCGCGAGGAGATCTCGCGTGCCATGGCAGCTGGCTTCTCGATTCGCTCGATCGCGTTGATCCTCGGGCGAGCGCCATCCACCATCAGCCGCGAGATCAAGCGCAATGGTGGTCGGGGATGCTATCGGGCGAGCCAGGCCGACCAGGCCGCCTGGGATCGGGCCCGTCGACCAAAGCGCTGCAGGCTGGCTGAGAACCGGGACCTGGCGCGCATCGTCACGGAGAAGCTTCGGCTGCAATGGTCTCCGGAGCAGATTGCCGGTTGGCTCAAGCATACTTACCCGAGCGACGAGACCTCCCACGTGTCCCACGAGACCATCTACCGCAGCCTGTTCATTCAAGCCCGCGGGGCGTTGAAGAAGGAGCTGTTGCAGCATCTCAGGCGCACCCGGGGCATGCGCCGCTCGCGCCATCACACGCAGAAGACAGACGTCCACGGAAGAATCGTCGACGCCGTTTCCATCAGCGAGCGGCCAGCCACGGTTGAAGACCGAGCAGTTCCCGGCCACTGGGAAGGCGACTTGCTCTTCGGAAGCGCCAACAGCCAGATCGCCACGCTGGTTGAGCGACAAACGCGATATGTGATGTTGGTCAAGCTGGATGGCAAGGTCTCTCAGACCGTCGTCAACGCACTCATCAAGAACGCCCGCAAGCTGCCGCAGGAGCTCTACAAGTCACTGACCTGGGACAGAGGCACGGAGATGCACGCTCACAAGAAGTTCACGTTGGCCACCGACATTCAGGTGTACTTTTGCGATCCGCAGAACCCATGGCAGCGCGGAAGCAACGAGAACACGAATGGATTGCTCAGGCAGTACATGCCGAAGGGCATGGACATCTCAGGGTTCTCACAGCTTCAACTCAATGCGATCGCTAGACAATTGAACGAGAGGCCGCGCAAGACGCTCGGCTTCCATACACCCGCTGAGATGTTCAGCGAATGTGTTGCATCGACCGGTTGAATCCGCAGCCCTGAACCGACCTTCAGCCGTCGAAGTTCAACGGCGCAAAGCGGTCACTCCGGCGGAAGCCTGCGCGAACTGCTTGGCCAGCGCAAGCCTCTTCGACCGACTTTGTCATTCCAGCCCTGCTTCCTCGCCCGTCACGCAACGCACGCGACATCGACCACCTGCTGTCTCATCTCTTGTGCCCGACGGCAGCGCCCGCATAGGGCGCTGGCCGTTGCAGTCGTTCGCTCAATTCCTAAGCTGACGTTCGTCCACCCCGGTCGGCATGTAGGGCCTCACTCGGCGCGTTGCAAGTCGCGGCTCAGTGCGCGCAGTTCCTTGAGTTCAAGTTCCCATTCCTCATTGCATTCCTTGTTAAAAGGGACGTCCCGGTTGTGGCTCTCGAACTCTCGAAAGTGGCTCATGGCCTCGTCCCGCGCATGAACATATCCAAAGATGTAGCTGAAGGCGACGGCCGCCGCGACCGCGTAGCCGGATGTGAAATAGGCTATGGCGGCCAAGACGACTGCCGTCCCTATGGCGTAACTGCCAAAAGCCACGTTGAACGTCATTGGTGTCGCGTAAAACGTGTCGTGGAGGATATTCGCCTCGGTTAGGTTAATGCTTCGGCGCACAAACTCCAGCCTGACCTTCGCGTCTGGGATTTGAGCCGCTACCTCGACTTCTGACATCCGTTCCCTGTCCCGCGTGGAGACGAGGTGCTCGACATGTTCCCGGTAGTAGCTGTTGTAGGCGTCTCGCGCCTTTTCGAGGGAGGTGTTGTCGGCCTCGGACGGCTTTTTTGCCATGACCTGTTCCCTTCAATGAGAACCAATGTGATGAGCTTGCCTAGTCTCCAGGTAAGCCGCGGCGAGAATGAAATTCGGTTTTCGCAACGGCGCCGAAGCTGCTGGCCGCTATTGGCTCTGGCATTCTGCCCTGCCCGCTGTAGATACGCAGGCCCCGCGCCCCGTCGACTACCGTGGCATGAGCCTGTTAGGCCGGACGGCCATCCGCGTCGGTCCCCACATGCGGAACGTCAGGATTCTTAGCGGCTAAAACTCTGCGGCAACCCACCGCGCGTGAGCTCGGCGCCATTCGGCTTCGCGTGGCGCGTCACTGAACCTTCTCAGTTTTCAGGCGGCGCCAATAGCGTTTCGAGTGTGTGCCATCGGACAGCGGCTTTGGGCGCCCAAACTTGTCGTCCAAATACTCGGGGGCAAGGGTGAAAGCGGTTGCCCGACGGGTCAGGTCTCATTTCGGCCAATCTTTCTCAGGAACGCCTGCATACCTGGAGACAAGGGGGGCGCGAGATGAAAGTTGTGGCCATGTGATTCCTCGAGTACAGGCCAAGCCCGGGTTAGATGGCCTTGAGAACGAAAGTATGGATGGAGCCAGAGCCAGTCCAGCGACCAAGAAGCTGGCGCATCTTGCCATTCGCGCCACCGAAAACAGCAAGCGCCGAATAGGTGGAACCGGTCGTTGAACAGGTATGCCCTGTACGGCACGTGGTCAGGTGAAGACGCAGACTCTGCAGCCTCGAACTGAATTCCATCTGTGTGCATTTCCCGAAGGAAGTAGCGCGCGAAACGCTCCACATGCTCACGCATGCGCTTCGGCGACTCCGGTAGTACGACGTCAGGGCTGGTGGGCGCGCGACCGGTGACCTGAGGAAGGCTGATGGTGTTAGAAGGTGTGCGGGGAGCCCACGATGCGACCCAACTTAGTTATAGGGAGACAGCGCTGCGCCCTAACTCAGCCCCACTCGCGAGCTCGTAAGCCGCATGGCCGTTGAGCTTTCTTGTGGCAGGCGCAGTTTCATGCCGCGGAACATTAAGACAAAGCAGCAGCTGGTTGCTCATGGACGAATGGTTTCACGCGAACGCCGTCGTGGAAATCTTCCTGTGCTTCAGGCATGGACGCAGCTATCCAGATACCGTGCATTGGCGTCCGATTTGAGGCGCAGTTCGCCGGCCCCGAAGGCAAGGACGGTGCCGTCAGGGAACACCGGGCTCGGCTTGTCGTGAAAGGCTCGCAATCTCGTTGAGGTAGAGACGTCGAAGCTTAGATAGTTTCCTTGAGCGTCGTTCAACCATACAGGTGACGCCGCCGCCGGCCACCTGAAGGTCAGGGATGCGTACGAATGCCGACCATAGCTCTTTAGCGCGAGTAGCCTGCTTTCGAGGACGTGGTCGGATGGCTCATTCACCGCAGCAAAGTTCTGGCCCTCAAATTTCATGATTGAGAAGTTGAGTCGAAGGTCCGCTGATGGCCGGGACCGGCATGTTGGCGATTGTTGCTCGACTCGTTGGCAGCGCGCACACGCTTCGAGATTCGGAGTGGCCCTGCCCTGCTCTTCCTGCGCCGTTGAAACTTCGACGACACCCGCCGACCGATTCTTCAACCAGATCAATCACTTACGGAGGCCGCCGTCAAAGTTAGACCCTAAATTTGATGGAATTCCGGCCTAACTTTGAACGAACTCAAACGGAACCGGATTCCTCCCGAACAGGTTCAATACGGGGTCCTTCTCTCAGAAAAAGAAATTCCGTACGTTTCCCGATCGAACGTCATCCTCGAGGAGTCAGCCTTGCCGCGGGCCGGTGCACGCCAGAGAGGTCGGACTGCAGCGCGATCTCACACTCATAGAGAACGCCGGCCAGGCAGAGCATCATCTGCCACCGCGCGCCAGGCGCTCGCGGCTCGCCGGTCTCGTCGTAGTAGACGATGATTCCCGCCTCGCGCAGGTCGCGGAGTGCGAACGAAGCGACCAGGCTGCTGTCAAAGGCGTTGGCCTTCAGCGTCACGACCCGCGCGGCGTCGTCGTACTCGACCGCCTCGAGCTCCATGTCCATAAGCGAGGAGAAGGTGTGCTTGATGGTGCACGGGCCCGGACGTGGCTGGAAGGCTGGTGCCGAAGGAGATGGGGTGGCAGCGTTCATTGGTTCCGAGAAGAGGTCACGAGATTGTTTCGCCCTTTGTTGCACCGAGCAACAACAATAGGCGCAACAAAGTGGCCGGCCTGGTCGCCTCCGAACCGCCCTATGCGGGTCGGCTCTCCGCGGCGACCTGGAGCAACTGCTCCGCCGTGGGCTCGTCCCAACCCTCGCCTCTCGACCGCAGCCCGTAGAACCGGATCATCTCGCCGCGCACCAGGTTGTGATTCCAGCCGCTGGTCTGCAGCCGCTTGAGGATGCTCGCGTGAGCGTTGCGTCGTGTCAGGTCCTCGAGCAGCTCGCCGGCGATAACGGCCTGCTGCTCGACCGGGAGCGCCTGCAGCTCGGCGATCAGCTCCTCGCGAATTCGCGTCTTGAACTTATCGTTCCACTCCTTCATCCGCGCCTCCTGTTCCCGCCTGCTCTCGGGACTGGTCGGGTCAGCGCGAGCTGCTTCCTCTTCAATCTTGGCAACGACGATCTTCGCCTCGCTGGGCAGCATGCTCTTCAAATAGCGATAGCTGTCGCGAACGGGCTCCGCGAAGTCACTCTTGACCCGACGCTCCAGGCCGTCGAGCCCGCGCTGGAAGGCTTCTGGGCCGAACTCCGAGATCAACGTCTCCGCCTTCTCGGGGTCTATGTCGAGGGCCTCCGCCCGATTCAGCAGCGCTAGGTCGACTGGCCCGTCGATCGAGGCCAGCAGAGAGCGCTGCTTCTTCGGCCGGATGAGGAACTGAATGTCTTTGACGAACCGGCCTTCCTTGTAGTCCTTCAGTTCGACTTCGAGGTCGCTGATCTGATTGATCTGGGCGACCGCTTTATTCAGCACGTCCCTCTTGAACATGCGGTACTCGAAGTTGGCCGTCTTCTCGCCGTCGGGCTTGCCGGTGAGCACCGGCCGCCACCAGTTCCAGTCCTGCCTCGGGGTGCGCCCCACGCCCTTGTACCGGGCGCAGATCTCATAGAGCGCCAACGCCGGATGGTGACTGAACTGGAACAGGATCTCCATGTCGAGATCGGCCCACACGAACGGCTGCAGCAGCTCCTGGCGCATGTTCACTGCGTACGACCACTCGACCCACACCTCGCCGCCGCGGCGCTTCTCCAGCTTTGCATGCGCGAGCATGGCGCACGCCTCCCACGCAGCCCCCTCCCCTTTTGTTGGCGACTGCCATTCGACAAGGGTGGTGATCATGGCCCGCAGGTGCTTTTTCACCTGCTCGACATCCTTGGAATTGAAATCGATGCCACGGACGATCTCGCGTAGCGGCGAGCTGTGAGTCTCCTCATCCATGCCCTGCCGCTGCGCTTCCTTCAGGAGTTTGTTCCAGACCTTTCGGCCGAGCACCGTGATCCTGTGGGACTTCGGTTGCATTGCCAGCGTGTTGACCGGCTTGCGCAGGCGGGTGTCCTCCACCTCTGCCGCGTGGAGCACGACTTCGGCGGATCGCCTTTTTGGCTTTGGTGGCGACGGTGGCAGAGCGGGCTCGAGGTCCATGGCGGCCCGACTATATGCCAGCGCACCAGATATGTGAAATCTGGAGTTCACGCGAAGTGGCCCGCAAACGTCGTTCTGATCGCCGGATTGAGGGGCTTGAGTTTTGAAAAGTGGAATCTTTAGGTTCCAGGTTCCCCGAAAAGCTTCACATATGCAGATGTTGGGGGCGAGCGTTCCCCGAAAACCTTCACGTGAAGGGGTTGCAGGAGGGGTCATTTGTCCCAGATTCGGGTCCAAACGGGGCCCGAAACACCACCGGAAGGCCGCTCTGGGTCTCAACCGCGGCGTTCCCCGAACTCACTCTGCTCCACCCCGAAAACTCTCACATGTCGCCCCGGCTCCCCTCTGCTTCTCCCCGAAACAACTCCGAAACTTCCCGAACCCACTCCGAAATCTCTCCTAAGTTGTTGATTTTTAAGGAGAAAATTCGCAGTAAAGATTCTTAAGTGGATTAAGGGATTGAACTATCAAAACCCGGCGCATCAATATGGAATCGAAACGGAGACAGATCGGCGGGAAGCCATGTGAATGTTTTCGGGGACGACACCCCGATTTCCTTTGCAAAAGCACCGTGCGTTGACACAATACGCGCCAGATTCAAATTTGTGTCAAGGAACGGAAAATCCGTTCGCAAGGAGAGTTGTGATGACTAAGCTAAAACTAAACAGGCTGAAGTCGGTGTCGATCGAGGACATCACTGACCAGGCCGAGAAGGCGACCGCCATGATGGGCCAGATCCGCTCGGCCATGCTGGCTCCCACGGCGAGGAAGAGCGCGCCGGCGTTCAACCTGAGCCAGCTGTCTGCGCTCTGCGGCGCTGAACGGGGCTCGATCCTCCATCGTCTCACCAAAGGCGGGCTGCCTCCGGGAAACTTGAACCCGTCTGGCAGCCGTCGTGAGTTCACGCTCGCCGAGAGTCGCGAATGGATTCGAGAGTATCGGAAAGAGCAGCGACGCCCGCAAGGCGCCGAAGCGGTAACCATCAGCGTCGGCAACTTCAAAGGTGGCGTGACGAAGACCACCACCGCGGTGACCTTGGCCCAGGGCCTCTCGCTCAGGGGGCACCGCGTCCTCATGATCGACGTCGACCCCCAGGGTTCGGCGACCACACTCTTCGGCATTTTGCCCGACACCGAAGTCGAAGAAGATCAGACAGTGCTTCCTCTGGCCATGGGCACGGAGTCAAGCATTCGGTACGCAATCAGGCCGACCTACTGGGATGGAATCGACATCGTAGCGGCAGCTCCACTGCTGTTCGGCGCCGAGTTCGCCCTCCCCTCGCGTCAATCCAGAGACGCGGAGTTCCAGTTCTGGAGCGTGCTCGACTTGGCTATCGATGACGTGAGAAGCGAGTACGACGTGATCATCATCGACACGCCCCCTGCCCTCTCTTATATGACGATCGCGGCGTTCATGGCAGCGGACGGCATCATCATGCCGCTACCGCCGAACCCGCTGGACTTCGCGTCCGCCGCCCAGTTCTGGACGCTCTTCTCAGACGTTGCGGCGAACTTGAAAGCCCAACGTGGCTATGACAAGCACTTCTCCTTCATGCACGTCCTGCTCGCGAGGGTTGACTCTTCCGATTCGGCGAGCAACGTCGTGCGCCAGTGGATCGGCCAGACCTACGCAGAAAAGGTTCTGCCGGTCGAGATTCCGAAGACGGCGGTCGCGTCGTCATCAAGCGCCGAGTTCGGGACGGTCTACGACGTCGCCAAGTACGATGGAAATGCGCGGACGTTCAAGCGCGCTCGCGATGCCTACGACACCTTCGTCGAGTATGTCGAGGGATCGATTCGCGAGGTCTGGGATACCCAGGTTGAAGAGCGGGCCAACGCTGCCCCAGTCAAGCCTGTTTCCGCTGTGATTGAAGGAGTCGCGTAATGGCCAAGAACCTCATGGAGAAGTCTCAGAGGATTCAGGTTCCTGAGCCCAGGTCGGCATCCACTCCGCCGCCGCCTCCTTCCAAACCCAAGACTGCGCCGGGGACGCTGATGGGTTTCATGGAGGGGCAGTCGACCGTCCACCAGGAGAACAAGGCTCTGCGCGAGCGGGCGGAGGAAGCTGAGCGGATGGCCGAGGAATTCAAGGGCGCCTCCCCGGTCAAGGTCCTGGACCCCAAGCGAATCCGGCGATCCGACTGGGCCAACCGGGACACCGCGTCCTTCGAGGGCGCGGCGTGGGAGGCATTCAAGGACGACATTCTGAAGAACGGCGGGAACGAGGTGCCCATCCGGGTGAGGCCACTTTCAGAGCCGGTCGACGGTTGCGACTTCGAGATCATCTACGGCCATCGCCGCCACCAAGCCTGCCTGGATCTGGGCCTGCCGATTCGGGCACAGATCGAGGATGCCACCGAGCACATGCTGTTCGTAGCGATGGAGCTGGAGAACCGCTCGCGCAAGGACCTGTCGCCATGGGAGCAGGGCATGTTCTACGCGAAGGCGCTCGACAAGGGGCTGTATCCATCGGGTCGAAAGCTCGCCGAAGCCATTCGCCGGGAACAGAGCGACGTGAGCAGGGCGATTGCGCTCGCTCGTCTGCCTGAGGCCGTCGTCAAAGCCTTTCCGAGTCCGCTCGACATTCAGTTTCGCTGGGCCAAAGACCTCACTGACGCCCACCAGGCCGACTCAGAGGGGCTGCTCGCGCGCGCACGTGCGATCGCTGCACAGGGCGTTTTAAAGTCTCCCGGTGCGGTGCTTGCCCAGCTGATTGGTCAAGCAGGTCGGGGAGACAGCAGTCGGACCGCGGACATAGAGATTGGTGCCAAGGTAGGAAAGAAGGCAACGGCTGTACTCACCTCTGACTCGAAGGGCCGCGCTTTGCTGAAATTTCAGGTCCAATTGCCGCCGGAGAAGCGCCAGGCACTTGCTGATCTCGTGGGAAAACTGTTGCTCGAGTAGGCTGCTTCCCGGCTCTATCGAGAGGGGTGATGGACGGTCCATCACCCTTTTTTTTGAGCGCCTGATGGACCGTCCATCGCCCCAGGCATCTCGATCGCGTGGCGCAGACGGACCATGCACGAACTGTCGCCCCAAAGGTGATGGACCGTCCATCGGCTACTTCCGGCGCCCGGTGCTCGCCTTGTGAGCTACCTTTTCCAGGCCCGTTTGGGGCGCCATAGGTCGGGGCCCTTACCTCATCGACGGGATCGATTCCGGTTCGCTACCTCTTGCCCAGTGACTCGAGGATCTCTGCGAGCATCGACTTTACGACGCCCATGTCTCGATCGCGCCTGGCCTCTACGAGCGGATCTGGTCCGCTGCCGGCCCGCGCGCCCGTGGCGCTCATTGCTTCTTGGGTTCTGGCCACCGCGTCGTCGAGCCTCGTGATGAGGTTGTTCCTCAGGGCCGTGAACTGCACGAGCTCGCGCCTCACCTCGACCAGTTCCTTGTGCATCGCGGTCATCTTCCGTTCCAGATCCTGCAGGGTTGGGACGCCGGCGGCCGAACCGACGGATGGAGCAGCTGGGGCGGCCGGCGGAGCTGGAGATGAAGGGGAGGGCGGTTGCCCGGCGGGCGCGATCTGGGCGAGTCGCGACTGGAGGCCTTCAGCCACCCGTGCGACCGCTAGGTCGAGAACGGCCTGGGAGCCGCTGTCCGCCAAGTGTGGCCATAGCTCGTAAACCCGAGCGATCGCCGCTCGCGTGTTCAGCCGCAGGCCTGGTCGTCCGGCGCGCTTTCCTCGCGGTAACAGGTCCTCGCGGGTGGACGCGCGCGGTTCCGGCGGGTGGGCCGCGGCCGGGGCTGGTTCAGCCGCGACGCACGCGGCGAACTCCCCAGTCGCGCTCCACTTCTTGAGGGACGACTCGGTCGGGGCCTCGTGCCCGTGCATCATCGTCAGCATGCGAGCGAGTTCGGCCAGCGAGCAATAGGGCGGCCATCCTTTTCCGGACTCCAGCGCGAACATGGTGAGGGGAGTTCGCCCAGGCGACGGGGACCAAGGGGACGTTTGCGGCGATGGCGTAGCGCTCACGGACGGCTCCGGCTATGTTTAGTTACTAGTAACTGAATTATGAACTGTTCGAGCCGGCTCCGACTCGCGTGGCGGCGATTTCCGTGAAACATTCTGCTCAGCGCGAAATGAAAAGCCAGGTAACCCGTTGTCGGGAAACAAGAAAAACTGTGTCCAGAGATTTCCGTGAAACACTGTCGATTTCGGTACCTTGCGCTGCCCTCTCTCCGGACTGCTTCCTAATGCCGGGCGCCTCAACTGGACCGAAACGCCCCCGGATTCCCAGTCGCGAGGGCCGATATGGCGGACTCAACCGTCGAGGCGAGCACAAGTAAACAGTTCAACCGGATAACTATCTCGGGTATGGCAACGGGCGGCCCCCTTGCATGGCACTCTCAGAGGTAATGAACAAAAGAACGATCGGCACGCTACAGATGATTGCGGCCATGTTGATCTCGGGAACCATCGGCTGGTTCGTCGTGCGCTCGGGGCAGCCGGTCATCGAGCTCCTGTTCTGGCGCTGCCTGTTCGGGGCGGCGACCCTGGCGGTCGTCTGTGCCAGCCGTTGCAGCTCGTCGGCTCGGCAGCCATCCTGATCGCAGCTGCCGGCATGAATCTCGGGTGGAGGTTTCAGAAAGCGCGGGTCGCCGACTGAGCTCGGCCGACCGTGGCAGCTGTCGGCGAGCCGATGCCACCGCCATGCCGCGAGCGCCGTGCCTATCCTCTCTGGTCTGCGCGCGCCCGCCGCGGGGGCGCGCCATCTCCCACTGTCCACCTACTTACTGCCTCTTCGGACCGCCGCGCGCGCGACACGCAACCAACACGCATTGGGGGCCGGCGGGCTCTCCTCGGGTACGGCCCTGGTGCCTTAGGCCAAAAGGCGGAGCGGGCCGTCCGTGTGCAGCGTTGGTGCGGGGTTTGTTGCGCAGAGCAACAATGACCGAAACGACCGTCACTCGCCGAACAGTGGCCCGTCGCCACCAGTCGGTGCTTCCGGCGCGTCACCGGTCCCGCCCTCCGCAGGACCCTGCGGCGCAGCGCGATCTGTTGCCTGGTCGCGCTGGTTCTGGGCATCAGCCAGGCCCGGCGAGAAACGACCAGCGCCTCGGTACGCTCGGTCGGCCCCGGCGTAGTTCGCCTTGATCGTGCGCTTGCGCTTCATGTAGTGGCCCATGACTGCAGCTGCCGCCTCAGGCCCGATCGTCGCCTGCATGTTGGCCGCCGCGGTCGACCGGGTGTCATAGAGCGAATAGAGCCGACCGTCAGGAAAAGCGCGGCGACACGCTTTGTGCAATGCGACCCGGCACCCGCCGTAGTAGCGCTCGAACGTAGGTTCTCCAGTCCGGTCCGGCGCGCCCGAGAGGTATTGCTGGAGGTTGGTCAGATGGGCATCCACTGCCCCGACCCAGCGAACCGGCACTTCGATGTCGCGCCAGGCGAGCCCCGCGTTGTGCAGCTCCCAGGCTCGCAGCCGCCGAAGTGTTTCGATCGCCTCGGCGTTGCTCTCATCGGTGCTGGCCTCGGCCTGGTCGAAGAAGGCGAGGTTTCGGGCCAGGGCATCGGAGTGCCGTTTCGCCGCGGCGACCACAGCCGAGACATTCTCGAGATCCTCTTCGGCCATCGAGGCAAGGTCCGCGTCCGCACTGTTCAGAAGACGCTCGGGAATGTGCAGCCAGTTGAACGGAGCCTGCTTCTTCAGCTTCGAGTTGGGTAGCCGAAGGATCCGTCGATCACGATCGAACCAGTACGCGAACTCCCACTCGCCCGGCCGGGCACCGGTCGCGACGCCGGCGTTCAGCCAGGAAGTGGTCTTGGCTGCCCACGATTGACGGGAGGAGCGGGCACTCAGAAGGCCGTTCAGCAGGATGCCCAGATCCTTCTCGGGAATGGACCGAGCCGAAGGACGTGTGTTACGCAAGATTTCTTGCTCCGCGCTTTCACGCGGGTCGAATGCCCGGGCGAGCTTCAGGCCGTGGTCCCGCATCTCCGGTGAGAACCCGAGGTCAGGCTGATTGAGAGCCCAGATGATCGCCGCCTTGTAGGTGCACTTCGTGCCTAGCTTGATCGTCGTGTCGGTCTGAAGGAGCTCGATCAGGTCTGCGGTGGCAACGAAGTCCGGATCGACATCGCGGTCCGCAGCGGCGCGATCGACCAGGCGGAAGTAGGTCCGGCGATAGACGGCGGCCGTCTTGGGAGAGACCTGCTCCGTGGCGGACGCGTACCAGGCGCTGAGGCGCTCGGTGGCCGACAAGTTCTGGGCGGGAGAGTCCGCCGGGGCGCTGGTCAGCAAAGGGGCCAGGCTCGGAAGGGAATCGCTCCCTGGGATCGGAGAGCTATGCGGGCCGTACTCCGAGGAGCTTTGATTCGTGTGTGGATGGCTGTTCATGTGTGGCTCGATCCCCGCGTTGGAGGGGTGGGGGCAGGGCTGGTCTGGGGCTGGTTCAGGGCTGGGCGAGTTCAGGAGGGATTCGGTCCGACTGGGTCTTGCTCCCAAGGGCCCTTGCTCGAATCTGTAACTATGCGGAGGGGCCGGATTCGCCCGGTACTTGCTCAAGTGGCTGATATCTGTGAAGTGTTCTGGTAACAAGTCCAAAAAACAGGCGAAAACAAGGGGTGCGTGTAACGGTGGCTAATCGCGATTCGTCACAGTCGCATGGCAGATTCGACGTGTGAGCAACTCTTCGAGCACGTGCGAGCAACTGCGGCTAATCGTGATAAGGGACAGTTGCAAGTCGAGACCTGCCTCCCGATAGGGTGGACGGCAGCTCCCGCCAGGCCTGAGCTCACTAGTCGCCGAACTGCGGCTAATCACGGTTAGCCACAGTTGCCTGCAAGACTGCCTTCCGGTCGCTTCGGGTGGACCGCCACATAACTGCTGCTAATCACGATTAGCAGCAGTTACATGCGAGCCGCTGAACCGCCAGAATCCGACGCGCAACTGTGAGCAATCGCGATTCGTCACATTTCGTTTGCCTGAAAAACAGACGATCTGGACAGGAGACGA
Organism: Variovorax sp. JS1663; assembly: GCF_002157355.1. Lineage (GTDB taxonomy): Bacteria > Pseudomonadota > Gammaproteobacteria > Burkholderiales > Burkholderiaceae_C > Variovorax. The sequence goes on from NZ_LYMK01000024.1 coordinate 100,929, forward strand.
CATGCCACTGTGACTAATCACGATTAGCCGCAGTTACCTGCGACGCATTTCGGTGACGGTTCATTCGAACGACTCACCGTCCAGCATCCGGACGGCTCTCGCGCCGCCAAGTCGAGGAGGGGGGCGATCGTCGTCGCCAGGCGGGACGTTCCCATCCACCGGAGCTGCGATCGCCACGATCCGCGCAGCGGGAGCCGGAGCAGGAGTAAGCGCCGGCGGCCCGGCCTCGCTCGGAGTCGTAGCCGGGCTCGTAGCGACAGGCGTCTTGGCAAAGGCATCGGGGCCCGGATCGGCCGACGCAGCCCGATCGGTTCCAGGTGACACTGGCGTTTGAGAGGCCGATTGGATCGCCGCAGGCCGCCCGGAAGCGCGCGCCATCGTCCCGGCGGAGGCGCTCACCTCGTCGGCGAGTCCGCTGGAAACTCGGGTCGAGAGACCGTCCTGGCGGCGCATCCGCTCCTCCATCACCATCAAGCCCATCTCCATGAGCTGGCGCACGAACAGGTTTCGCTTGCGCATGCCAGGCGCTGCTTCGAGGCCGGCGATCGCGCGAAAAAGCATGGGACTCTCGTCGCGGTGGAACCGGACGCGGAAGTCCAGGACGTCGTCGCTCTGGCTCATTTGCGTGCACCTTCCCGGCCGACCTTGGCCGGGCTCTCCGCGTGGGAGACCCCCACACGGATCTCAATGTGGCGAGTCATGGTCACCCTCAGGCAGCTTCAACGGCGGCGCGAGCCTCGGCCTGGGCGACGCCTTCGCCGATCAGCTGCAGGCCTTCGACGTTGCTGAAGACGGAGTGCTTGGGCACGTAGATCGGCATGTCGGGCATGCGCTCGGCGATCTCTTCGGCGTAGTGCGCGGGGTGGCCACCGACCATCACCACCATGTCGATGATGTCCCAGGCGCCCTTGATCCCGTTCATCATGATGCTCACCGGATCGCGCACGGCGCGGCGCGCGGCTGCCAGGATCTCCGGGTCCTTCATGTCGATGGCGCGGCCGTCCAGCTTGAAGACGGCGCCGGTGCGCAGCGAGTTGTTCAGGCGATTCAGGTTCGACGGGGCGATGGCCCGGCCGAGCTTGGCCTCCAGGTGTTCCTTCACCGAAGTCATCACGCGATGGCGTCCAGCATCGCCGGCGGCGCCCGAGACGTCGGTGTTCGGCTTGCCGCGGTTCACAAGCAGCCAATCCAGGGTGTATTCGCCCGGATCGACCGTCACGACGGTCATCGTGTCGACCAGCTGGTTCCAGTCCGCCAGCGGCTTCAGGCCCGATTGCGGGAAGCGCGCGATGGTGGCGTTGATGCCGTCGATCTGCCGATCCAGGCTGTAGAAGCCGCCCATCGGCTGCGGACGCACGACGACCTTGTCGATCACCACGCTGCGCTCGCCGTCCAGGCTGATCTTGCCGGTGTAGGCCTTCTTGAGGGCGGCGGGCTTGCCTGGATCTCGGAAGTGGCTGACGGGGAGGCCCAGGACCAGGACGTCGATGTGGTCCTCGTCCATATAGGCCAGGGCGCCGCGCATGAGGGCGTGATAGGGCGCGCTCTCGTAGTACTTGTCGTCCAGGTGGCGCCCGAAGTCCGAGCTGGAAGCAGCACGGCTCATGACGTCCGGGCCGACGACGAACGATTCGCCGTTGTACGACACCACCGTCACGTTCTCGCTGCGACGCTCCTCGAGCTCGTAGCGACGGCGATCGACGCCGAAGGCGACAGAGGGGAAGAGGTCGTACTCGACGGCTCCGGTGTCGGCATTGCGCCGCGTGAACTTCGTCAGGCCGTAGCCGAGGTCGATGGCCGCCACGATGGGCGAGCCAGATGCATTGCTCATGAAAGATCCTGTTGGTTCGCGGAAATACTCCGTCACAGACAAGAATCTCACATGCACCGATGATCCGTCAAGGCAGGACATACCGGCCGGCAGAACGCTGCAGCAGCCCTGGGCGAGCGCTGAACCAGTGTTAGACCAGCGCAAGGCTGGTTTAGCGAGAACACAGAACTGGTCGAATGCTCGACCAGGACAACAGACCGCCAGGAGGGGGGGCGGGAGCGTCCATGGGCGGCCGAGGGCGGCCGAACAGACTTCGACCAGGACTGGGCTAGCGCTAGACCAGGGTGTGGCGATGACTGCGGCGCACCCCCGACGCCGATGGCAGTTGGCATAGCGCTAGGCCAGACTTCTACCAAGTGCCTTTACCGCGGGCCGAGATTGCTGAGGGGCGTCTGGTCGAGCGCTGCACCAGACTTCGACCAGCGAGCGCACTGGTTCCTCAGGCGCTGGTAGAGCGCTGCGACAGCCCTCAACCAGCGAAAGCCGAGCGACCTGGGCTAGCGCTCGACCAACTCCGGGGCGGGCGATCGGCGCGCCGCGAGTGCCGACGCGAAAAAACTTCCATCGATGTTGCGAACCAGCAACCTATACTTGCTGCGACCATGTTTCCGCAGCAATAGGCTTTCACGAATGATCAATTCCAAAGGCGACCGCTACTGCTACCTGAATGCGCGCCATACGCTCGAAACGGCTGCAGCGACGGGTGGTGCGGGGTTCTTCTCGAAACTGCATCACCTCCTGATTGACGGCAATCAGGGCAAGGCGCCGCCCAAGCAATGGGCGTCCATGATCCGGGCGCTACAGACCAAGGGCGTGAAACGGTCCGAGCTGGAGGACAGCAAGATCTTGGAGAGCCTGGCGACCTCCAACGAGAAGTCCCTCACCAAAGAGCAGGTCGCGGGCCTGGTGCTGTCCGGGCTGCCCACGGTCAAAGAGCTGGAACTCGCGAGCCCGCGATACGCCTCATGGCGGCACCCTGGCGGCAACTACAAGGAGCTGCTCTACGTGCTCAACTCCCAACGCGACAACGTCCAGGACGAACTGAGCGAGCTGGAATACCGCCTTGAGGCGATGCAGTACGACGCCGCGGACCTGGCCTTCAGCCTGGAGTCGCTCATGGACGATCCGGAACTGCCGAGCAGGATGCAAGCCCAGATGAAGGCGCTGCGCGATCTGCTCCCGAAGGCCTGGGACTATGCGACCCCGCACTTCCGGGACGCTCTCGACGGCACTGTCGACAAGAACATCATGGCGCACGCGCGGATCACCGAGCGGGGCAACCTCTTCTTCGTCGAGGAGATCCAAAGCGACTGGGCGCAGGCCGGCGGCAAGGCCAGCCGAGCCGCAGCGCGGGAAGCCGTCATCCGCCTGCTCATGGGGCGGCTGGGCGAAGGCGCGAACTACTCCGACCGGTCTCTGCTGGAGAGCGCCATCCGCTCGAAGGCGTCCCTCGAGCTGCGCGGTGTGAAGTACGACCCGAAGGACCCGGAAATGGTCGCCGCAGCGGAGGAGGGCAGGAAGGCCGGCTGGTCCGGCAACACGCCTGCGGCGCCCTTCGTGACCAACACGGAGGAATGGTCGGGCCTGATCCTGCGCCGACTCATGCAACGTGCCGCGGCGATCCCCGCGGTGAGCCAGTTCGCCTGGATCACCCAGGCGATGCGCAACGGCGGCCGCGCTGGCGGCAGTGAAAGCCTCGACGACTTCTACAAAAACATCCTGCCCAAATTGGCCGACAAGCTCCTGAAGCCGCTGGGCGCGAAGGTGACCATGGGGCAGGTGAACCTCAACGGCACGACATACGACGTGCCGCAGTTCCAAATGACCCTCGAGATCAAGGAAGCCCTGCGAGGACCTATGCCGCTCTACAGTATGTCCCCCGTCTGGAAGGGCGCTCGCAACGGGCAGGCCGAAGTGAACCGTGTCCTCGCCGAGTGCGAGCTCATGATGGGCACTGCCCGGCACGTGAAGCTGATGGACGCCCTGTACGACTTCGCCACGCACCGCCAGGTCGCCGGCAAGTACATCAACAACGGGATCCTGCTGAACCTGCATGCCCAGAATCTGGACCGCGCCGCGCGGCACGAGGCCTGGCACTTCGCGACTGAGAACATGCTCACCGTCGAGGAGCGGGTGGCCATGCAGCGGGAGTTCGCAGCGCACAAGCCGCTCGCCAGACGCACGCAGCAGGCCCTGATCCAACTGGGCGAGATCGAGGCAGCGCGCCAGTGCTCGCATCCGGAGGAATGCGCGGCGCACGCGTTCGCGCTCTGGAGCAGCGGCGAGATGGAGATCACCGAGCCGGCTCCGAGTGGCCTCTTCCAGGAGGTGTGGTCCGTCCTCAAGGACTGCGGCCGCTGGCTGGCCGAGCGCGTCACGGGCGAAAAGGCCGTGACAACCGAGTCCATCTTCGAGGCGCTGCGCACCGGCGAGCTGGCCAGGATGCGGGAGTCTCGCGTGCGCGGTCCGCAAGAAGTCGACGTCGACCACCGAGCGCCCCGAATGGCGGCGTAGCGTCTCTCCGCGGGCGAGCGCCATCGGGACGCTCGTGTCGAAAGATCAACAGCGACGCATCGGAATGCATGCGAAATGTGTGCGTTGCCTTGCCGTGTATTACGCCGTGAGATAGTATCGGCACGAACTAAAGGCGCTCGCCAACCAAATTCGTACCGATATGACACACTTTTCGCGGACCCTCGGCGCTGGTGCAGTCGCCGCGCTCCTTGCTCTGGTCGGCTGTGCCACGCCGCCGGCGCCGACTCCTTCGAGTGACCCGGTGGCAGTTCAGCTCGACCGGCTCTTCCAGAAATCCGCAGAACAGGCGGCCTTCACGGGCAGCGCTGACGCTAAGGCGCCGGCTCCACGCATGGCCGATGGCAAGCTCTGGGTGACCTGGCGCGGAGACGCGAACGACCTCCTCAGGAACCTCGAGCCCGTGACCGGCCAGAAGCTGTCCGTGACCGGCCCGACCCCGCGCCTGCCGCTCTACGTTCAGGTGCATGCCCTCGGCGTGCCCGTCGACGAGGTGATGCGCGACATTGGCTACCAACTCGGACAGCGGGCCGACCTGGTTCTGCTGCCATCGGGCGTCGAGATCCGCTACCGCGCCTTCTGATTCCCCTGAGCCCCATGAACAGGACCTCCTTCATCAAGGCCTCGCGAATCGCCTTCGTCGTGATGGCGCTTGCCGCCGGGCAAGCGGCATCGGCGCAGACGCAATCGTTGTCAATCGACTCGCTCATGAATGCGCAAGGCGCAACCGAGTCGGAAAGCCGCCTGAGCATGGTGCGCGAGACCGCGCTGCGCGAGACGGCATTCGGCCTGGGCACGCGACTGGGCTTGCTGCAGCGCTCGCGCGAGATCGCAGCGGAGGTTGGCAAGCGCGACCGCGAGCTGGACAAGCGCTTCGATTTCGGTGGCCTGATGATGGGGCCGGGCGTGCTGCCTCCCGTCATCATGGAAAGCCGCGACGCGATCTCGCTGGAAGCGACCACCATGCGTGTGTCGGGCGCCATCTACAGGATCGAAGAGCCCGCGCGCTTCGTGGCCATCGCCCCGACCTGGCGCGACTGGCTGCTGCTCGGCCTGCCGACCGAAGACGCCGCGGACATGTCCACCGTCAAGAGCCTTCTACCGCGCGACAGCGCCGAGCAGGCGTTCTGGAAGAAGGAAGTGGCCCAGGCCGTGGCCACCGGCCGCGCGCAGGCGCAGCAGATCTTCGACCTGAACGTGGCCAACCTGGAGAAGACCTACTTCGGCATGCGCCTCTTCTACGATCTGTGGAAGCGGGGCATGGTCACCATCCCAGTCGTCGCCAGCGCGCAGACCATGGTCGACCACGAGAGCCCGAACACGATCTCGGTCGGAAACACGATGTTCCGCATCACGCGGCAGGCGGGATTCGAGGATTCGAGCCGCTGGAAGCCACTGGAATAGCCCGTGCTCGACGCAGCAGAAAGGGCGGTCCCGCGCTTCCATTTGCCAATCGGCAACATCAGGCGCCTGGACCTGAACGATTTCCTGTCCAATGTCTACGATCTGGGCGTCTCCGACATCAAGTTCTCCTCGACCGACTTCGTCTGGGCCGAGGTGAACCGGATGTGGCATCCGGTGACGGATCGCCGCCTGGACGACTCCGAGGTGAACACGATCCTGGCGCATCTCTTCAATGAGAGCGGCCAGACCGAAATCGGCGCGGCCAACGCGATCGACTCACGGGTGGATGCAGTGATCTCTCGGGACAAGGTGCTGTCGTTCCGCCTGAATGCGACGGGCTGCTCGGTGGGCAACACTCCCTCGGGCGTCAACATCACGCTGCGCGCGATGCCGCAGGAGATCCCGACCTGCGCGCAGCTCGGCCTGGAGCCGGAGCTGATGGACAACCTGTTCCCGCGCTACGGCATGGTGCTGATCGTCGGGACCACCGGATCGGGCAAGTCGACGCTGCTGGCAGCCGCGCACCGGTACCGCCTCGAGGAGCGCCGGCACGACCCGGTGCACATCCTCACCTACGAGCAGCCGGTGGAGTACCTCCTGAAGGGCTACGCGCAGGGCTTCATGCCTGAGCCGACTCAGACCGAGGTGGGCGTGGGCGCGCAGTTGCGCTCGATGGACATGGTCGGCCCGAACGCGATGCGCCGGAAGGGGCAGGTCATTCAGATGGGCGAGATCCGCGACATGGACAGTGCCCGCGCTGGCTTCGAGCTAGGCGCCACGGGCCATGCTGCTTACGCCACCATGCACACGGAGACGCCTGATCGCGCGCTGTCGCGGACGCTGCAGCTCTTCCCCCCGGTGGAGCACGCGCGCGTCGCCAACGAGTTCATCGAGCAGGTGCGCTTGGTCATCGCGCAGAAGCTCGCGCGCCGGCTCGACGGGAAGGTCATCGCCTTCCGCTCCTGGTGCGTCTTCGACCGCGAGGTGAAGCGGAAAGTGGAAGACCTGCCGTCCCACCAATGGGGTCTGGCCGTCCGCAAACTCGTGGCCGAACGCGGCAACGACTTCGAGTCCAAGGCATTCGCGGCGCTCGCCGACGGTCTGATCAGCTACGAGAGCTTCGTCGAGGTGTCGTCCATGACGCGGGCGGAAGCGACCGAGTACTGCACGCACCGCGGCTTCAATCCGAACGCGGGCCCCGTGGTGACTTCGCTGCCGGCGGCAACCCAGGCCCAGGCGACCTCGACCGAAGCCGTCGCTGAATCGGAGCCCGCATGAGCAGCAGCTACTGGCCGCGCACCGGCAAGTCCTATCGCATCCCCGGCACGCCGCTGCCCCCGCAGGCCGGCGCACCGATGGTGCTGGCGCTCTTCTACTTCTCGTGGTGGACCCTCGCGATCGCCTTCGCCGTGTGTGCGGTGTTCGGGTACGCCTCGTACAAGAACCGGACGATCCTCTGGGCGCTGCGGCGCCTGCGCAGCAAGATGCGCTCGGGCGTCATCGCCGCCAGGCCGCGCTACTACCGGCAGCGCTTCACATTCGACCAGCAGCTGGCCGACATCGACTTCCGCGAGCGGGGCAAGAAGTAGCCCCTCGCAATCCCTGCAAGTCTCTCCCTCGGCGCGAACCGGCTCACGGCCGGAAGAGCGTCCTTTGGCCTCCGACTACCAAAGAGTCGGGGGCCTTTTTCTTGGGCCGGGCGGGCATTGATTCGACCATTGCTTCGCTGCGCAACAACGAGCGCAACAAAGTGGTGATCCCCGAACGACACGCAAACTCCCCCACTGATCGACACGTAAATTCCCCCGCCCCGGCCATTTGGCCGTGACGGAGTAGGCG
>NZ_LYMK01000025.1 GCF_002157355.1 Variovorax sp. JS1663
TCCACCGCCACCTGCGCCGGCTCCACCGCCACCTGCGCCGGCTCCACCGCCACCTGCGCCGGCTCCACCGCCACCTGCGCCACCGCTACCGCCACCTGCGCCGGCTCCACCGCCACCTGCGCCCCCGCTACCGCCCCCATCTCCGCCCGCCGCGAAGGCCCAACGGTCGTTCTTGCCGGCGTTCGACCCTCCTCGGACTGCGGCGCTTGCCGTATTGCGGCCGCCGAATTGCGATGGCTGCATGACCTGGCCCGTCGACCTGGGCGCGTTCAGGCAGACGGCCTCGCCGAACGGGTTGTAGCGGTCGCAGTGGCTGGACGTCGTTGCGGCGCGCGTGGCCGTCTGGATCTGTGGCATCGGCCTGGATCGAAGCTCGCCCGCATCCGGCCGCGCCAGCGGCACCGGCGCGGATTCGTTCGGTTTCGGTTGCGCGATCTGCGCGGGCTCGGCGTCCCTTGCCGTCTCGGTCACATTGAGAGGCTCATGGACGTTCGCGGGTGGCCGGGCCACGGCCGTTGTTGTCACGCGCGTGGGCCGGGGTTGCGGCACCCGCGCGCGTTCGGCAGCGGGCGCGTAGGCTTCGGCGACCTGCGGCGCCGCCGAAGCTTCGGCCGGGGTGGGCGCTGGATCATCGACCGCCACCGTGGTGGCGACAGGATCGGCTGGCGTCGCAGCGACCGGCTCGCGCTCGGCCGCCGGGGGCTGCGATGCGGCAAGCTCCTGCGAAGTGCGCGATCGATCTGTGTCGGTGACGGCTTCGGTCGTCGGCCTGGCCGTCTGAGTTGCCTCGGCCGGTGGCCGGCTTTCCGGCGCCTGCGTCGACTGCCACGCGCCCGGGCTCGGCAGCGAGAGCGGCGGCCCTTGTGTCGCCGACCGGCCCAGGTACCAGAGCACGAAGGCCGCATGCAGCAGGGCCAGTACGATCAGCAGCCACACGATCGACGTGTCGACGCCGGGCGGCACCGGAATTCCCAGGACACGCCGGGCCGTGCCGGCTGCACGCTGGGCGCGTGCCGGGGGCCAGGTGTCCAGCAACGGTGGCCGAGCCTGTGTTTTGTCCGCATCGGCAGGCCCCTGCTCGATCGGCCAAAGCGTCTGCACCGGCGAAAGCTTTCGAGCGCAACTGCGGCAGTAGTGGGCAGTGTCCCGGTTGAGGGTCCGGCAGGCGTCGCAGACCCTGGTCATCTGGTGCGGTGGAATGGCGGGCCCCGGCGGCTGCCAGCCGCTCCAATCGGGCTGGGCCGGTGTGATCTGGCTTGCGTTGCTTCGCATCGCAGGACCTGCCAAGGCTATGACAGGACCGGCACGAGCACCGTCACGCCCGCCAGCGAATTGATGACCAGCCAGAAGGCCATCAGGTCCCAGACCCGGGCCCATCCGTGCACCACCGGCCGGGCACCCGCCTTGGTCGGCACCGTGTCGTTCGGTTCGCCGGCGTAGTAGGCCGGCAGCTTGTGAGAGCACCCCTTGCACAAGCGCGCGGAGCCGAGGTTGATGGTGCTGCAGGCTTCGCAGACTTCGGCGGAGACGGCGCCCGTGCGCAGCATCGCGAGATCGATCAGGTTGCCGAACGCGATCTCTCCGGAAGAGCTCGCGGTCCCGATGGCGGTGGATGTCATGGTGGCTCTCCTGAAGGATCAATGGACGCGGGTGCTAGGGCAGCCGGCGCAGGAGCCGTTGCTCTGCGACGGCCAGTCTCGCGAAGGTCAGGAGGTCTTCATCCGAGGGCCCGGGTCCGCAGCCGGCCAGATGCCTTCTGAAAGCCTCCACGATCCGCGCATGCACGGCCTTCCTCACGCGCATCGCCGCCATCCATGCGCTGCGCGCCTTCAGGCCTTCGGCGACTCTCGGCGGCCGCGCCGAGCCCGCCGGATCGTGAGCGGCGTTCAACGAGCGGCGCCGCCGTCCGGCGGCCGGCTTCTTCGGGTGCTGTGTGACAGTTCTCGGCATCGTTCTCAATGTTGGAAGAGAGGGTGTGAAAAATTCACATCCATGACGTTCTTGTCCTATAGTGGGACGCACGCCTTTGTCGGACAGTAGCGCGTGTCGCTGTCAACTTGGTAACGGCGCGTTGCCTGCCCCTTCGTCATCCCCGAGGAGATCCGTGTTGCACCTGCCATTGCGCGTTCTGTTCGAAATCCGGCTGCGCTGGTCCGATGAAGTTCCGCAAGAGGCCTCCGGCCGAGACGGTGGCTTGTGGTTTCCAGATACGCTCCACAACCGCATGAAGCTCGACGAGGCGATGGCAAGAGGGAACAGGCTGTATGGCGACCAAACGCACTGGGTTGAAAAGCGCCAGGCCTGAGGCTCACGTTTCCGCACGCGCCGGCGAGGCGCAGGGGGCCGGCGAACGCATGGGCTGGGCCCTGGAGGCTTGTGCCCGCGTCTTGCGCCCCGTGGTCCGGCTGGCACTGGCCTTCGGTCTCAAGCACGCCCATTTCGAATCCCTGCTGCGGGAGCTCCTGATCGACGAGGCGCGCCGTGCCTGGCGGGCCAAGGGCGCCGAGCCGAACATCAGCCAGCTGTCGGTCACCACGGGGCTGAACCGCAAGGTCGTGACGGCCAGCGTGCGCGAAGCCGAGGAACACCTGCCGCACACGGAGACCTCCGCCGCCGCCAAGACGCTCACGCTGTGGCTGCAGATGGTCACGGACGATCCGGCCCTGCGCAGCCTGCCCATCGTCGCGGACGGCGAGACCGCGTCCTTCGAAGCCGTGGCCCGGCATGCCAGCCGCGGCAACGTGCACCACCGCACGATCCTCGACGAGCTGGTGCGCCTGAACATGGCGACCGAGCAGGCCGGCCGCGTCGAGCTCGACGCGGCCGGCTTCGTGCCGGCGAAGGATCTCAAGAGCATGCTCGCCTTCCTGGGCGACAACGCCCGCGACCATCTTCTTGCCAGCGTGGGCAACACCCTGGGCGCCGCGCCGCCGTTGCTCGAGCGCTCGGTGTTCGCGGCCGGCATCGCCGTCGAGGATTGCGAACGGATCCACCAGCTGGCGCGGCAACGATGGGGCGCGCTTCACCATGAGCTGACGCGCGAGATGACGCGTGCGTTCGACGCGGCGGACAGCGAGGCCTCCGGCCGCATCCGTGTCGGCATTTACACCTACTATGAAGACGCGGCGGGAGAGGTAAACACCGATGCCGCGCCCCACTCGAAACGATCGGACGAACAAGCATGACGAATGCATTCCTGCGCGCTGGTCTCCTCGCGCTGTCGATGACGCTGCTGCTCTCGTGCGGCGGTGGAGGCGGCGGGGGGGGCGGTTTCGCCGTCGGCGGTGCCGGTATCGCGGGACAGCAACTGTCGGGCGCAGGTTCGAGCGATGGGAGCAGCCCGTCCGCCGGTGGCGGCGATGGCCAGGGCGGCAGCACGGCCGGCGGCACGTCCGGCGCGGGCAGCAGCGCCACCGCGTCCTCGGGCGGCGACGGCTCTGGCGTGGGCTCCGGCGGCACCGGCGTGAGCACCGCGGACGCGGCCGGCATCGGCGCGGTGGACGGCGCGGGCAGCATCATCGTCAACGGCGTGCGCTACAACACCGACACCGCCATCGTGAACGTCGAGGACGCACCCGCACTGCAACTGGGGATGAGCGCGAAGGTCACGGGGCCGGTCGATGCCGACTTCACGAGCGGCATCGCCCGCCGGGTGGATTCCGCGGCGGACGTGCGCGGTCCACTGTCCGCGATCGATCTGGCACAGGGCCGCTTCGTCATCCTGGGCACGACCATCACCACCGACGAGGCCACGGTCTGGGGCGATGCCTCCGGCCTGGCCGCCATCCCGCCGGGCAGCACCTTGCAGGTCTGGGGCCTGCCGGCTGCGCCGGGCGTGCTGCGGGCGACGCGGGTGGAGCAGCGCGGCGCTTCCACGCCGATCCTGACCGGCACGGTGCAGAACCTCGACAGCCTCCGGCGCACCTTCACCATCGGCAGCTTCACCGTCGACTACGGCGCGGCGGCGTTGTCCGGCAGCCTCGACGGCAGTCCGCTCGCCAATGGCACCCTCGTGCGCGTGCGTGCGAATGCCGTGCTGCCGGGCCGGCTGCAGGCCACGCTGGTGCAGTGGTGGTATCCGGTGCCGGTGGCCAACGGCACGCCGGTCCAGCTCGCGGGCATCGTCACCGACTTCGCGGGCCTCGGCTCGCTGCGCGTGCTGAACGTGCCGGTGAACGCGTCCTCGGCCAAGATCAACGGCGGCCCTGCCGGATCGGTGGGCAATGGTGTCAAGGTCGACGTGGCCGGCGTCATGCAGAACGGTGTCCTGCAGGCCTCGAAGCTCAAGATCCGCCACGTGCCGGGCACGGGCGGGCCGGTGTCCTTCACCCTCATCGGCACCGTCGGCAACTTCAGCTCGCCGGCCAGCTTCCAGGTGCGGGGCCAGCCCGTCGATGCCAGCGGCCCGGGCGTGGTGTTCGTCAACGGCACGGCTGCAAACCTGGGCAGCGGGGTCAAGGTCAGCATCGAGGGATCGCAGGTGGTGAACGGCGTGCTGATCGCCACGCGGGTGGTCATCGAATGACCTGGACTGAACGGCGACATGCGCACCCTCGGCCTTCCCACCAACGGCAAGATCCCCGTGCTCGGCCTGGGCACCTGGCGCATGGGCGAAGACCCCGCGCTGCGTCGCGAAGAGGTGGCCGCGGTGCGCGCGGCCATCGCCATGGGCTACCGCCTGATCGACACCGCCGAGATGTATGGCGAGGGTGGCGCGGAGGAGGTGGTGGGGCAGGCCATCGCCGAGGCGCTGCGCGCGGGGGACGTGAAGCGCGAGGCGCTGTTCGTCGTCAGCAAGGTCTATCCGCACAACGCCAGCCGCCGCGGCACGCCCGCGGCCTGCGCGCGCAGCCTGGCGCGGCTGGGCCTGGACCGGATCGACCTCTACTTGTTGCACTGGCGCGGCCAGTTCCCGCTGGGCGAAACCGCCGAGGCGATGCGTTCGCTCGTGGACAAGGGGCTCATCGCGCACTGGGGCGTGAGCAACCTCGACACGGACGACATGGAGGAACTGGCGGCGCCGGATTGCGCAGCCAACCAAGTCTACTACTCGATGGGCGCAGCCCGGCGTCGTGGCCATTCCGAAGGCGGTGCGCGAGGCCCACCAGCGCGACAACCTTGCTGCTGCCGCGCTCAGCCTGAGCGCGGACGAGCTCGCGGAGATCGACCGCCTGCATCCGCCGCCGCGGCGCAAGAAACCGCTCGCGATGATCTGACGCTGCGCGGAACCGCTACCGCTTGCGCACCGGCGCCTTGAGCGTGGGCGGCTTGGCGGAGGCCGGCTGCGGATAGAGCGCCGCGATGAATGCCTTGTCCGAGTCCGACAGGACCGTCCCGCCGTGGATGGCCTGGCGCGACAGCAGCATCTCCGCCGGGAAGTCGTGCAGCATCACCGAATGGGGGTCGAAGGGCCGGTACGGCGGCACGCTGGGCGGGTTGAGGCCCAGGATGTTGTGCTCGACCTGCTCGCGCGACCAGTGGTTGGGCGGGCCCGCGTACATCTTCATCACCGCCTCGCGGTCCCATTCGATGCCGCCGTCCGGATTCTTGTGTTCCTGCCACAAGCCCAGCGCGTGGCCGAACTCTTTCAGCACGACGCGCTGCAGCTCGGCATCCGGGGTGCTGGGGGTGAGCCACCCGAAGTTCATGGTCGGCTGGTTGGCCGGGACGCTGCGGGCATCGATGCCCACGTAGGACCAGCTGCCGGCCTGCGGGTCGAACGCGATGCGGATGTCGGCGGGCGTCCTGCTGCGGTCGGACAGCACCTGGTAGCGCAGGTTCGCATGCTCGAACCATTGCGCCGCGCAGCGCATCACCCGCTTGCGCAGGGCCGGATCGCCACCGATGAAGCGAATGCGCAGCGTGCTGCCGTTGGGCCACAGCTTGAGCGGCCCCGCCCGGGGCTTTCTCGCCGGCTTGGGCTTGGAGGCCCGCGGGTGCTCGGGCTGCTGGGTCATCGCCTCCACGTGCTCCCACAGCGCGTCGTCATCGGGGCGGCGCGCGAGCGCCTGCGCTGCGATGCCGCGCAGCCGGCCGCCGGTGGCGGCGTCCTGCACGAGCGCGGCGATGGCGCCCGAATCGCCTGCCTTGTCGGGGCGGCGGTCGCCGAAGAGCGTGCGCAGATCGGCGTCGCCGAAGGCAATGCCGAGCAGGGCGGCCAGGCGATCCAGGCCCCAACCGTCGGCGCCGAAGTCCTCCGGCAGGCCGTCCTCGATGCGTGCCACGGCCGCATCGCGCAAGGGGGCGAGCATCTCGCTCGCGCGGTCCGCCTGGAGCAGGGTCTGCTTCTGCGCTGGCGCCAGCGACAGCAGATCGGCCAATTCGTACCAGGCTGGCACGGGCGCGGCGCCGGCCAGCTCCACCGTCCTGCCCCCCGCGCCGCCGATGCGCACCAGCGCGCGCAGCGCCTGGACGAGCGAGTCGCGCTCCCACGAAAGCGCGTGCGGCTTTGAAAGCTCGGAGAGCGGGTCGGTGCGGACGAGCACGGCGCCACCCTCCGCCGGGTCCTGCATCGGCGTCCCCAGCGCGCGGGCGATGCCCGAGAGCGTCACCTGGGTGCCGGTCTCGGTGGTCTCGAAGTGCCTCACGGCGGCGATGGTTCCGACCTGACGCATGAGGCGCGGGTCGAAGGTATCGCCGGTGCTTTCGTCGAGCACGCAGAAGACCGCGTTGTCGCCGCCGTTCTGCACCTTGAACAGGCTGCTCGTCGACTCGGGCCGGGTCAGCAGCAACCGGGCCTCGCGTCCGGGGAAGAGCACCACGCCACGCAGGGGCATCAGCGGCAGGAAGTTGGGGTTGGCCTGCTGCCGCCGCTCGTCCAGCAGGCGGCGGGTGTCGCGCAGGACGAGGCCGCGATCGGTGTCTGCATCGCGCGAGGGAAGGCTTCGCTCGGCACGCAGCACGGCGGCGTTCACGTCGCCCAGCTCCGCGGCCGGCAACTGCCTGGCGGCTGCCTTCAGTGCGAGCAGCGCGTGGTAGGTGATGAAGGGCGTTTCCTCGCCCACCCGCTCGCCGAGCCAGGCGCAATGGCTGCCCTCCGGCCGCAACTGCAACAGCACCGCGGCGGCCAGGTGCAGGCCGGGACTGGCGCTTCCGGTCCATGCCTGCAGAGGCCAGTCCTCGCGCGAGGCCAGCAGCTCGCGCATGCGCCGGACGATTTCCTCCATCGCTTGCGTGCGCGCGGGGCCGGGCTGCATGTCGCCGCGGCGGCGTTCGTAGGCCTCGGCCAACTCGGTGATGGCTTCATCGGACGGCAGCACGAAGCCAAAAGGCGTCTCGGCCGCGGCCAGCACGTCGGGCCAGCGTACGCCGCAGCGCACGCACAGCTGCTCCAGAACCCGTTCCGGAATGCCGCCGGTGGCTGCCAGGATTTCTTCGGCCAGCTGCTCTGCCTCCTTGGGGGCCAAGCCGTCGAGGCCGGCTTCGCCGCCGTGGCGGTCGATCCAGTAGCGCAGGTCGTCGTGTGCGATACGGCCGAGCGGTGGGAGAAGCCCGCTCGAACCGGTGAGCAGCATCACGCTGGCCAGGGCGCCTTCGCCGATCACCGCCTCCGAGCCCTCGGCGCGGTCCAGCAGGTAGATGGAGGCGGGCAGCTCGGCGGCCAGCAGGTCTCGGAGATCGGTGCGCTGTGCGTCGTCCAGCCGCTCGACGCCGTCGATGGCGATGACCAGCGGCCGCGCCCGTGCCAAGTAGGTGGCGCGGTGGTGGATGGGCCACCAGGGCGCTCGCGCCTCCAGGCCCAGGGCGATGGCGAGCGAGGCCCGCAGGGGTCGCGAATGCGCGGAGTCGGGCGCCAGCCACAGCAGTGCGGGTGCGCGCTCGTAGTGGCCGAGCAGCCGCAGCAGCACCCAGCGGTGGCCATGGACGCGCGGTCCGCGGATCAGGTGCATTCCCGTTTCCGACTGGCGAAGCGCTTCGCGATGGGCCGCGCGCTGCGCCACGAAATCGAGCTCGCGCAGTGCCTTGCAGACCACCGCGGGATCGCCGCCCTGCGGCGCCGGCGGCAGCGCGGGCATGGCCTCGCGCATGGCCAGGAACCATTGCCTGGACAGGCTGGCCGATCCGCCGCCGCCCTCCGCCTGCGCCATCCAGGCCCGCGCGTACGCAGGGTCGACGAAGTTGACGGCCGTGAGCTGCTGCGCATGCCGGAGTTCCGAGCGCTCCATCCACGCGCCGTGCCGCTCGGCGTACAGCCACAACAGGGTGGCGACCGCCTCCAGGCGCTTCTGGCCATGGTGGGCCACCAGGCGCATCAGCAGCAGTTCGCGTACCGGCGCGTCCATCACGTAGAGCCCGTTGCCCTCGGCCTCGCGGCACAGCGTGGACAGCAGCAGCCGGGCCTCGACCCAATGCGGCACCCGCTCGCGGTCGAAGAAGAAGTTGATGCGCAGCAGGTGCAGCAGGCCCGGATCCAGGGCCACCGGCAGCGCTGCATGGGCCGCCAGGTCGAGTGCGGAGCGTGCCAGGCCGGCTGGATCAGCCTCGCCCATGCTGGCGGCTGCCGCCTGCAGTGCACGCTCGAACTGCGCGAGCCGCCGCTCGGCCAATCCGCGTGCCTCGCCGTCGCTCACAGCGGCCGCTCCAGCGGGACCGGATGCCCGCGCAGCGCGTTGACCGCGAGGTGGATGCCGGAGCGGTCCATCGCATACATGGGCACGTGCCGCGCCAGGTGGGCCGCGACGGTATGGGCCCACAGCGGCTGCGGCACCGGGTTGAGCCAGACCACGGCCGAGGCACCGCGGCGCAGGGCCTTGACGAAGGCCAGCGAGTCCTGCACGCGGCCGGCATCGGCACGGCCGCGCGCGGCGCCCGCATCGCTGACGATCAGCGCCGCGGTGCCCGGCGCCATGCCCGCCACCAGCGCGCGCAGCGGCTGGCCGTGCTCGAGCTGCGGATCGGCATACACCCGGCCGGCATCCAGCGGTTCGATGCGCGAGAGCACCGGATCGAGCGCGGGAAAGAAGTCGCCGGGGTCGAGCTCCGATAGCAGCGAGCGGTCCGTGCCCTCGGTCGGCATGTCATGGAAGTAGTGCAGCGAGGTCTGCTGAAGCAGGCCGGCTTCGCGCACCGCCGTGCAGAAGGCTTCGACAAAGGGCGCGTAGGGCGCCATCGAGCCCTCGACGTCGACGAAGAGCGCGAGCCGTGCGGCGTTGCGCCGCCGCGGCACCAGGACCGGCGGCATCGCGACGCCGGTGCGCAGGCGCTGCTGCAGCGTCTGGCCAAGGTCGAGCTCGCTCGGCGGGCCGAAGCGCATGGGCTTGCGCAGGCGGCGGAAGGCCTGGGCGATCTCGCGGTGCGTCAGCGGGTACTGCTCGACCAGCAGCAGCCGCGCATCCGCGATCTGGACGCGGGGCAGCGTGAGCGCCGGGATGCCGATGGCGTTGCGGCTGACGCTGAGCTGGATCTCCTCGACCCGCTCGGGTGGCGGCGGCTCGCGCGGGGCGCCGGCCTCGCCGCGCGCGGACGCGGGCCTGCCGGTGGCCGCGGCCGACGAGGTGCCGGCGACCGGCTCGGGCGTCCAGTGCTCCGGCCAGGCCAGCCGCGCGAACAGGGCGCGCACGATGTCGGCCTCGCGCGGCGACTTGGCCCACAGCGCGACCAGCAGGTCGCGCAGCGCATCCGGCGACGACCAGCCGAAGCCGGCGGTCAGCGCCAGGCGCAGCGCGTCCAGGTCGGGCGGGCCGATGGGCAGGCGCCGGCGCTGCAGCTGGGTGAACAGTTCGCGGATCAGCGCGAACGCGTTCGGCGGATCAGACACGGCGTGCCGTCGGCATCGAGGACGGAAAGGCCGCATGCGCCTTGTCCAGGTCCGCGACGTTCTTGATCAGCGCCTGCACCGCCGGCAGCCGGTCCAGCTCGGCCGGCTTGGTCTTGCGGGCCTGCAGGTAGCCGACCCAGTCGAGCAGCTCGGACAGGCCGGGCTTCTTCAGCAGCTCGCGCTCGCGCAGCTTGTTCACCACCTCGATGGCCTTCCTGCGCAGGTCGGCATCGTTGATGTCGTGCTGGGCCAGGATTGCCTCCAGCTCTTCCTCCGGGAACTTCACGTAGTGGAAGATGCAGCGGCGCAGGAAGGCGGTGGGCAGCGCCTTTTCCTCGTTGTGGGTCACGATGATGATGGGGCGCAGCGCCGGCTGGTCCGACGGCACCTTGAATGCGATCTCGGGCGCCTCGGCCACGTCGAACTCCAGCCGGTCCAGCTCGCGCAGCAGGTCGTTGGGGAAGTCGAGGTCGGCCTTGTCCACCTCGTCGATCAGCACGACCGATCGGCGCCCGTGGCTGGCGCGGATGATGGCGCGCCCGAGCGGGCCGAAGCGGATGTAGTCCGCCACGGTGTTCGCGCGGCGCGGCCGGCCCGCCGTCGTCGACAGTTGCACGTCGTGCAGGCGGCGCACGGCGTCGTAGGTGTAGAGCAGGTCCTGCGCCTTGCTGGTGGACTTGATGTAGCTCTCTTCGATCGGCAGTCCGAGCGCGTAGGCGACCGCATGGGCGAGCCGGGTCTTGCCGCAGCCCGGGTCGCCCTGCAGCAGCAGCGGCCGGCCGAGCGCGATCGCGAGGTTGACCACCTCCTCCAACGCCGGACTGGCCAGGTAGGCTTCGCGCTGCACCTCCGCCTTGGGCGGCCGGCTGGCGGGCACTTCGTCGGCGCCGGTTGCCTCGATCCTGCGCGTGGCGGGCAGTTTCGCGCGGCGATCGAAGCGCAGCGACAGATCGATCTGGTGGCGGGAGCTCATGGCGGATCCTCCTTCCGTGTGCGCCCGGTTCAGGGCGGCGTTCTGAAGCGCTCGCGCAGCACCGCCTGCGGCAGGTTCTGGCGCAGCAGCGCGATGGCGGTCTCGAGCGCGAAGTAGGCGACGTCGGTCGAGGGGGACTCAGCCTGGTCGGCGGCCTGGTGCAGCCAGAGCTTGAACTCGTCGCGCAGGTCCGCGGACCAGCCCTTGTCGCGCGTCACGTCCTCGACCCATTCGTAGAGGTCCGTTTCCTGGAACCGCGGCAGCGGGAGCCCCACGCAGCGTTCGGGCAGCCTGCCCTCCGCACGCGTGTTCAGCAGCAGGACCAGGTGGTTGTTCAGCACCTCGGCATAGGCCTCGAAGAGCTTGAGCAGCAACCGCTCGATCGCGTCGTCCGGCGCGTTGTCGGCGTCGACCATGCACACCACGTGCTCCACGGCGAGCCGGGGCTTGAGCCGGGCGATCAGATCGATGGTCTTGTCGACCGGCGTGAACCGCTCGTCGAGCCGCATGCGCGAGGCGCTGGTCGATGCCGGCACGCCCAGGTGCAGGCGCAGCCGCTCGATCACGTTGGTGACGACGTTCTGCTCGGCGCCGCACAGCACGAGGACCACCAGCCGCTTGCGCGGCATGGAGAGCTCCTTGCGCCACACCGCCTCCAGCGGCCGCAGGTCGAAGGCGCGGGTGTGCAGCAGCTCGGCCGCGCCGGCGGGGCGGTCGGCGCCCATCACGCGGGCGAAGGCGAGCAGGCTGTCGTTGCCCGGGCGCCGCGCGAGCGCCACCTCCAGCACCTTCGCCAGGCCGCTCTCGCCGCCCCTGGCCTGGACCAGGTCCAGGAATTCGTAGGCCATGTCGTCCAGTGGGCCCTCGGCCACGCTGGCGGCCAGGCTCCTGACCTGGCCGGTGGCCTTCGCGAACTGGGCCAGTGCGTTGCGCGTGGTGAAGGCGTCGACGAGTGCGTCGCGGAAGGCTTCGATGTGGTCGCCGTACCGCAAGTGGATGTCTCCGGCCGATGTTCAGCCCTGGGCCGGCAGGAGACCGAGCCTGCCTTTCGCGCGCAGGCGCTCGACGATCGCGCTGGTCGCGATGGCCCGGTTGCTCGGGTTGGCCTTCGGGCCCGTACGGTGATGCAGTCCCAGCAGGGTCCAGCCGGACGCGAAGCAGGGCGAGCCCGAGGAGCCCCTGTCGGTTTCGGCCGTGTGCTCGTAGATGGCCTGCTCGTGCCCCTGCAGCCAGCCGGTGACGGTGCCTGCCGCCACCTCGAGCGTGCGCCCGGCCGGATGCTGCAGGACGATGCAGCTTTCCTTGGGCAGTTCGAACTGGCGCGTGCCCAGCGCCAGCCAGCCGCGCTTCGTACCGTCGGGCATGGGCTCGTTGCCGATGTCGTGCGCGAGCTGGAGCAGCGCGTAGTCGAGTTCCAGCTTGTGGCTGGTGTCCAGGTAGTCGGCGACGGGATCGGCGGGCACCTCGATGCCGGGGTCCGCGGGCGCCTGCCCTTCGGCCGCGCGGAAATCGAAGCACGCGGCATAGTTCTTCGGCTCGCCCAGTTGGCCCGAGCCGGGCGCCGACTCGAAGACATGCCAGTTGCTCATCACCAGCCGCGGGCCGACCAGGAAGCCGGTGCCGATCGGCTCGCCGCCGGAGCGGATCTGGCAGACGCGCCGCTCGCACCGGATCATCTGCTGCCGCCAGCGGCCGGCGGATTCGAGGCCGGAGGCCTGGATGACCCGAGCCTGGAAGCCGGCATCGAGCGCTGCCGCCGCGGGGCCGGTGAAGGGGGCCGGCGCGAGGCCGTGCGCGGCGGCGATGTCGCCCAGCATCTCGTTGCCGGGATTGCGGGCGGCTGCATCGCGCAGCAGCATCTCGGTCCAGCCCTTGGCCTCGGTGAGTTCGAGCAGGTCGAAGGCAACGTCGTCGAGCGGACCCTTGCCGACCTTGGCCTCCAGGTTGATGTCCAGCGCGAAGGCCGCCAGTTGCTTCAGCGCCGCCCAATTGCGGTAGCCGTCGACCAGTGCGTCGCGTGCTGCCTCGAGCTGGTCCGGGGTGAGCCGTTTCATGGCGAAAACCAGCATATCAGGCAAAAGAGCGGCGTCCAACCGGAAGATCACCTTCCGGGTGGACGCCGCCCTGGCCTCGGCGCGCGAGGCGAAAGATCAGTGGGCTTCGGCCTGCCTGGCGGCCGCGATGATCGCGTCGTCGTCCTGCTTCGCACCGTTGAGGAACAGGTTCAGCGCCACCGCCGAGATCGAGGCCAGCAGGATGCCCGACTCCACCAGCGAGTGGATCCCGTGCGGCATCCATTGCTTGAAGTTGGGCGCGATCAGCGGAATCATGCCGATGCCGATCGACACCGCGACGATCATCGCGTTGTGCCGGTTGCCCTTGAAGTCCACGCCGCCGAGGATGCGGATGCCGGTGGCCGCGACCATGCCGAACATCACCAGGCCGGCGCCGCCCAGCACCACCGTGGGCAGCGACTCCACCAGCGCCGCCATCTTGGGCAGCAGGCCCAGCACGATCAGGATCGCGCCGCCGGCTACGCAGACGAAGCGGCTCTTGATGCCGGTCACCGCCACCAGGCCCACGTTCTGCGAGAAGCTGGTGTAGGGGAAGGTGTTGAACACGCCGCCGATCAGCGTGCCCAGGCCGTCGGTGCGCAGGCCGCGCGCCAGGTCCTTCTGGCTGATGTTGCGGCCGGTCATCTCGCCCAACGCGAGGAACATGCCGGTGGACTCGATCATCACCACGATCATGATCAGCGTCATGGTGAGGATCAGGATCGGGTCGAACAGCGGCATGCCGAAGTGGAAGGGCAGCACCACGTCGACCCAGGCGGCCTTGCCCACCTTCTCGAAGGTCATGAAGCCGAAGATCGTGGCCACGACGGCGCCGATCACGATGCCCAGCAGCACCGAGATGTTGGCGATGAAGCCCTTGGCGTACTTCACGATCAGCAGGATCGACACCAGCACCAGCGCTGCAATGCCCAGGCCGCCGAGGTCGGCGTACTTCGGGTTCGGCACCGAGGGCACGATCGCCAGGCCCTTGGGAATGGGCGGCACCGAACTGCCGGGCGAAGTGACCTCGGCCAGCCACTTGGCGTAGACCGGATCGACGATGGCGGGCGCCGTCGGGCCCACCGGGTTGCCGAAGATCCAGTTGATGCCCACGCGCATCAGGCTGATGCCGATGACCGCGATGATGGTGCCGGTCACCACCGGCGGGAAGAAGCGCAGCATGCGCGATACCAGCGGCGCGATCAGGATCGATATCACGCCCGCGCCGATGATGGCGCCGAACAGCAGCTGCGCGCCGTTCTGCCCCGGGTTGGCGTTGGCGATGGCGACCATCGGCGCGACGGAGGCGAAGGTCACGCCCATCATCACCGGCAGCTTGATGCCGAACCACTGCGTGGCACCCAGCGCCTGGATCAAAGTGGCGATACCGCAGCAGAAGAGGTCGGCCGAGATCAGCAGCGCAACCTCGTCGGGGCTGAGCTTGAGCGCGCGGCCCACGATCAGGGGCACGGCGACGGCGCCCGCATACATCACGAGCACATGTTGCAGGCCAAGGGCGGTCAGCTTGCCGGTGGGAAGGCGCTCGTCGACGGGATGGACGGCTGGCAGTGAGGTGTTGGCGCTCATGCAGGTGGACTCCTGGATGCGATGTCAGAGGGGTGCAAGGCCGCCTCGCCCCGGCGGCTCACAAGTTTGTACGCCAAACTGTATACACTTTAGGCGGAGCGGCGTATGGCGGAAAACCCGGGGGCGCCATCAGGCCGGCAGCGAACCCAGCCGATCCACCACCAGGTCATGCAAGGCCTGTGCCGCTGCCGACAGGCTGCCTTCGCGCCGCTGCACCAGGTAAATGCGGCGGCTGAGCTGGGGCAGGGGCAGCGGGCGGATGGCGATGGTGTCGCGCTTGAACTGGTAGAGGGTGAGCGTGGGCACGACGCTGATGCCGAGGCCGGCCTCGACCATGCCCATCACCGTGGCGAGCTGCTCGACCTCCAGCAGCGTGTTCATCGCCAGCGGGTGCAGTGCGGCCTCCAGGGCCTGGCGTACGCTGCTGTTGCGCGCCATGTGGATGAAGGGCCAGGGTGCCAGCTTGCGCAGCGTGAGGCGGGGCTCGGCGGCCAGCGGATGGTCGGCGCGGCACACCAGGTGGAAGCGGTCGGTGCACAACACGCGCAAGCGCAGCTCCGCCGCATCGGCGGCGCGGGTGCCGCCGGAGGCCAGGGCAAAGTCGGCCTGGCCTCCGCGCACGAGATCGATGCAGGCATCGGAGAGCAGGTCGCTCAGGGCCAGCTCGATGCCCGGCCAGCGGGCGTGGAAGTCGGAGAACAGCGCCGGCAGCCAGCCTGCCGCCAGCGAGGGCAGGGCGGCCACGTGCACGCGGCCCTTGCGGCGCTCCACGTGGTCGCCCAGGTCGCTGACCGCGCGCTGCATGTCGCCGAGCAGGCGCCGCGCCGAGGGCTCGAAAAGGCGCCCCTCCGGCGTGGGTTGCACGCTGCGCGTGGTGCGGTCGAACAGGCGGGTGCCCAGCTCTTCCTCCAGTGTTCGGATCAGCGTGCTGAAGGCAGGCTGCGAGAGGTGGCAGGCCTGCGCGGCCCGCGTGAAGTTGGGGAGGTCGACCAGCGCAAGGAAGGCGCGCAGCTGGCGGGCGGAAAGCTCTGGTGCAGGCATTGATCTGAATTCTGGATAAGCCCATCTGAACTTTCGATTTTACGAATCACTGTGCGCGGCCTACATTCACCGCAACGACACGAGCCGGCACATGAATTCATCACCTGCCTCCCCTTTGCTGATCGGCTGCGCAGCCGGCTTCTCCGGCGACCGGACCGATGCCGCCGGGCCGGTGGTCGAGACCTTGATCGCCCGGCTGGCGCAGGGCCCGTCGGGGCAGCGCGCCTTCCTCATCTTCGAGACCCTGGCCGAGCGCACGCTGGCGCTGGCGCAACTGCGCCGCCGCGCCGATCCCGAGGCCGGCTACGAGCCGCTGCTGGACGCCATGCTGCGCCCGGTGCTGGCGCGCTGCCTCGCGCACGGCATCCGGATCGTCAGCAACTTCGGCGCCGCCAACCCGCGCGCTGCAGCGCGCTGCATCGCCAGGCTGGCGCTCGAGCTGGGGGCGCCGGCACCGCGCATCGCGGTGGTGGAAGGCGACGATCTGTCGGACCCGGCGCACCGCGCGTTGCTGCGCGAGCAGCTCGGGGCGGCCATCGACGGCATGCGGGTGGTCAGCGCCAATGCGTACATCGGCGCGGAGCCGATCGCGGCGGCCCTCGATGCGGGCGCGGACATCGTGGTCTGCGGGCGCATGGCCGACCCGTCGCTGGCCGTCGGTCCGGCGATGTCGCATTTCGGCTGGGCGGCCGACGACTGGACCCGGCTGGGCCGCGCCACCATGGCGGGTCACCTGCTCGAGTGCGGCGCCCAGGTCTGCGGCGGCTACTTTGCCGATCCCGGCTTCAAGGACGTGCCGGACATGGCGTCGATCGGCTTTCCCATCGCCGAGATCGACAGCGACGGCGGCTGCATCGTCGGCAAGGCCGACGGCACCGGTGGCTGCGTGACCGAGGCCACGGTCAAGGAGCAGTTGCTCTACGAGGTGCACGACCCGGCCGCGTACCTCACGCCCGACGTGGTGGCGGACATCGCGGAAGCCGAGGTGCATGCGCTGGGACCGGACCGTGTGGCACTGTCGGGCGTTCGTGGCCATGCGCGGCCGGCGCACTACAAGCTCAACGTCTGCCACGAAGGCGGCTGGCTGGCGGAGGGCGAAATTTCCTATGCCGGCCCGCGCGCCGAATCGCGGGCCCGGTTGGCCGCCGACGTGCTGCGGCAGCGGCTCGCGGGCCTGAGTCTGCGGGTGGACCTGATCGGCGCGCTCAGCATCCTGGGCGACGATGCCGGCCGAGCACTGGCCGCCACGTCCGCCGGCGAGGGGCGCGACGTGCGGCTGCGCGTGGCCGCCACGCACGAGGCCCGCGAGCAGGCCGAGCGCCTCACGCGAGAGGTGATGGCGCTCTACACCTGCGGACCGGCTGGCGGCGGTGGGGTGCGCACGGCGCTCACGCCGCGGCTCAACACCCGCTCCTGCCTGCTCGCACGCGAGTTCGTGCCGGTGCGCTTCGAGATGCTGGAGGCTGCATGAGTTCACCGCTTCGCGTGCCCCTGTTCCGTGCCGCACACGGCCGCACCGGCGACAAGGGCGACCGCTCCAACATCAGCGTGATCGCCTGGCATCCGTTGCTCTATCCGCTGCTGGTCGAGCAGGTCACGCCCGAGGCCGTGGCCGCGCAATTCCGCCACCGCGCCCCCGACCGCGTGCAGCGCTTCCTGCTGCCGCGCCTCGCGGCGATGAACTTCGTGCTCGACGGGGTGCTGGATGGCGGCGTCAACGATGCGCTCAATCTCGACGCGCATGGCAAGGCGCTGTCCTTCCTGTTGCTCGACATGGCCATCGAGGTGCCCGAGGCGCTCGCGGACCTGCTGGCAGGACCCCCCGAGGGCTGAAGCGCCTTTTTCTTTCTTCTTCACCAGAACTCCCAGGAGACAAACAGCATGATTCGATCGCCATCCTTCGCATTCGGCCTGGCCGCGCTGCTGGCTGCCGGCGTCGCCGCGGCCCAGGGCTATCCCGACAAGCCCATCACCTTCGTCGTGCCCTTCGCGGCTGGCAGCGCGACCGACCAGATCGCCCGCGCCTTGGGCACCGGCATCACGGCCGAGACGAAGCAGCCCGTGGTGATCGACAACAAGGCCGGTGCGAGCGGCTTCATCGCCGCGCAGCAGGTGGCCAAGGCTGCGGCCGACGGCTACACGGTGCTGATCACCACCAACACCACCCACGCGGCCAACGAGCACCTGTTCAAGAAGCTGCCCTACGACCCGGTCAAGGACTTCGCGCCGGTCGCGGCGCTCGGCAAGGGCGGCCAGATCATGGTGGTGAACCCGAATTCGCCCGTGAAGACGGTGGCGGAGTTCGTGGCGCTCGCGAAGAAGGAGCCGGGCAGGCTCAGCTTCGGCAGCGGCAGTTCCTCCAGCCGCATGGCCGGCGAGCTGCTGCAGCAGATGGCCGGCATCAAGCTGCTGCACGTGCCCTACAAGAGCAACCCGCTGGCGGTGACCGATCTGCTGGGCGGCCAGATCGACATGATGATCACCGACACCGCCACCGGACTGCCCCAGGTCAAGGCCGGCAAGCTGCGCGCGCTGGGCGTCTCGGGTGCGAAGCGATCGCCGCTGGCGCCGGAGCTGCCCACCATCGCCGAGGCCGGTGTCAAGGGCTACGAGATGGGCTACTGGTTCGCAGCCTACGCGCCGGCGAAAACGCCGCCGGCGGTCGTGAACCGGCTCAACGAGCTGTTGGTGAAGGCGGCGAAGAGCGAGGCCGCCAAGACCGCGTTCTACGACCCGAGCGGCACCGAGGTGTTCACCAGCACGCCGGAGGAACTCGCGAAGTTCCAGGCGGGCGAGTCGCAGAAGTGGGGCCGCATCGTGAAGGCGGCCGGCATCGAGGCTGAGTGATTTCGGCGACTTGTCGTTGCGCAGGACTTCGGTAAGACCTTGGGCTGCGCGCCCAGCGCGCTCGATTGGTGCGCTGCAGCACGAGATGCACGTTTGGGAGGCACCCCTGTGGGAAGCCCCGTCCTGCCACGCATCGGCGAGTTGCCCAAGCTCTTTTCCACAACGTTATTCACCGGCCCGGGGGATAAATCGCCCTCGTAAACGGGGGGGCGAAGGGGGTTGGAGACCTTCGACTTAACCACAAGCCGGACTAACAAATAAGTCATGCCATGGCAAGGCTGTTAGCGCCAAGTGACAGCCGCTTCGTGGTGCATGGCGGCGCCTGAGAACGCAGATGCAAATCTGACCAATTCTCGCCAAACCCCGTGGGTTGAAAGACTCTTCCTGGGATGCGCCTCGCTGGGCCAAGGACACCGAAGCGGCAGAACGCCCCTTCCGCGTCGCGCCCCACGACTGCGCCTGGCGGATCCCGGCGGCCACGCATCAAGGCCGCGGGCTCGGTGCATCGAGTGGCCGCAGCGACCCCAGCACGGTCGGCAGCAGCTCCGACACTGTCGGGTGGATGAAGACGGCGCGCTGCACGGTGTCGACGGGCTGCCGCGCATACATCAGCGTGAGCAGCGCGTGCACCGCTTCGTCGGCTTCCACGCCGAGCAGGGTGGCGCCGACCAGGTGCCGCGTCTCTGCGTCCACCAGCACGCGCAGGAAGCCTTGTTCTTCGCCCTTCTGCACCGCCCGGCCGACGCGTGACATCGGCAGCTCGCCGATCAGCGCCGGTCGGCCGCTGCGCAGCGCTTCGGTCACCGAGAGCCCGATGCGGGCCAGCGGCGGGTCGGTGTAGAGGGCATAGGCGGGGATGCGGTCGCTCACCCGCCGCGCGTCGCCGTCCAGCAGGTTGGCCGCGACGATCTCGAAATCGTTGTACGCCGTGTGCGTGAACGCGCCGCGGCCGTTGCAGTCACCCAGGGCCCAGATGCCCTCGACCGAGCTGCGCAACTGGTCGTCGACTTCGATGTAGCCGCGTTCGTCGCACTTCACGCCAACGTGTTCCAGGCCGAGGTCGTCGGTGTTCGGCCGCCGTCCGGTCGCGTTGAGCACGTGCGTGCACAGGAACTCGTCGTGATCGTCGCCGCAGCGCCAGCGAACCGCGATGCGCTGGCCTTCCTGGCGCAGTGCGAAGCACTCGGTACCGGTGCGGATCTCGACGCCTTCGCGTTCGAGAATGGCCTGCACGGCGGCCGCCACGTCGGCGTCCTCGCGCGGCACGATCTGCGCGCCGCGCTGCAGTACCGTCACGCGGGCGCCGAAGCGCCTGAACATCTGCGCGAACTCCAAGCCCACATAGCTGCCGCCGACAACGGCCAAATGCTCGGGCAGGCTGCTCAGCGCCAGGAGGGAGGAGTTGTTGAGCGTGCTCACGCCGTTGGCGATCTCGGGCGCCAGCTCGTTCGCCCGCCCGCCGACGTCGAGGAAGACGCGTTCGCTGTGCAGCACCCGGTCGCCCACGCGCACCCGGCCGGGCGCCTCGAAGCGGGCGTGGCCCAGGACGACCGTCACGCCCGCCATGCCGCGCAGCCATTTCTCCACGTTCTCGCTGGAGCGCCCGGAGATGCGGCTCTTGCGCGCCATCACCGCGGGAAAGTCGACCTCCGCCTCGCCGCGGATCGAGATGCCGTAGTCCGCGCTCCGCCGCAAGATCGCCGCCACGTGCGCGCTCGCCACCAGCGCCTTGGTCGGAATGCAGCCGGTGTTGACGCAGGTGCCGCCGAAGCGGTGGCGCTCGATCATCGCGGTACGCCAGCCGGCCTGCGACAGGCGGTTGGCCAGCGCGGGCCCGGCCTGTCCGCTGCCGATGACGATGGCATCGAAGGTCTCGTCCATGGGCATCTCCTTGGAAGCGGGCAGTGTCTCAGGCCGGCGGCGCCTTGTGGAGCATGTCGCGCCGTTTGATACAAACTCGTACGCTCTGATGCCATGTCGACGCACCTCCCCATGACCCCACCCACTCTTGTCCGGCCGGTCTCTCAGGACGATCAGGCCGCCTGGCGACCGCTCTGGGACGGCTACAACGCGTTCTACGGTCGCCGGGGCGAGACCGCGCTGGCCGAGCACATCACGCAGACGACCTGGCAACGCTTCCTCGATCCCGCGGAACCGATGTTCGCCCTGGTCGCGGAAGACCGCGGCAGCCTCGTCGGCCTGGCCCATGGCCTGCTCCATCGCAGCATGACGCGCATCGAGCCGGTCTGCTATCTCTCCGACCTGTTCACCCTCGAATCGCTGCGCGGCCGAGGCATCGGGCGGCTGTTGATCGAGGCGGTGTACGCGCAGGCGAAAGCGGCCGGTGCCTGGCGTGTCTATTGGCAGACGCAGGAATCCAATGCCGCTGGCCGGCTGCTCTACGACAAGGTCGCGCAGCACCACGGATTCATCGTCTACTCGAAGGAGCTGTGAACACCATGCAATTCGTCACCTGCACGCACGACGCCCATGCCGGCGCCATCCTCGACATCTTCAACGACGCCATCGTCCACTCGACTGCGCTCTACGACTACAAGCCGCGCACGGCAGAGAACATGGTCGGCTGGTTCAAGGCCAAGGAGGCCGGCAACTTCCCCGTGATCGGCGCCGTCGGCGAGCAGGGCGAATTGCTCGGCTTCGCGAGCTACGGCACCTTCCGCGCCTGGCCCGCTTACAAGTATTCGGTCGAGCATTCGGTCTACGTGCACAAGGACCATCGCGGCAAGGGCCTGGGCCTTCTGCTCATGCAGGCGCTGATCGCGGCGGCCCGCGCCCAGCAGCTCCACGTGATGGTCGGTGCCATCGACCTGGCCAACAAGGGCAGCATCGCCCTGCATCAGCGGCTGGGCTTCGAGCATGCCGGCACCATCCGGCAGGCTGGCTTCAAGTTCGGGCGCTGGCTGGACGTGGACTTCTGGCAGCTCGTGCTCGAGACGCCGGTGCAGCCGGTCGATGGCTGATCGCTTCAGGCCAACAGGGCCTTGACCAGGTCGAGCTGGCGGTCCGGCGCGTCGCTGCCCAGCTGCAGGTTGGCTTCGATGCGCGAGAGGTGGTCGGTCATGCAGGCCACCGCGGCCTCCACGTCGCCGCTGCGGCATACCCGCAGGAAGTCCGAGTGCTCGTCCGAGGAGCAATGCGGGTCGTTGGAGGAGTGGTAGAGCATCGCGATCAGCGAGCTGCGCGCCACCAGTTCCCGCACCAGCTCGGCCAGCGTGCGGTTGCCGGCGGCCTCGGCGAGCGCGACGTGGAAGTCGCCCAGGAGCTTCTCGCGTACCGTGCCGGTGGTCGTCGTGGCGCTGAGCGTGGTGCGCTCGAACTGGATGTGCTGCTCGAGCGACCGGTAGTCCGCGGGGCGGGCCTTGGCGACGAACAGGCGCACCACCTCGCTCTCGAGGATGCGGCGCACGCCGAAGACCTCGCGCGCTTCCTCCACGCTGGGCTTGCTGACGAAGGCGCCCTTGTCGGGGATCATCTCGATCAGCTTGTCCTTGGAGAGGGTGAGCAGCGCGGCGCGGATCTTGGTGCGGCTGACGGCGTAGACCCGGCCCAGCGCCTCCTCGCGCAGCCAGGTGCCGGGCGGCAGGCGCTTCTCGACGATGGCGGTGGCGATGTCCTGGGCGATGCTCTCGATGGTCGCGCTCTTGTCGGGCGCGGCGGCGCCGTCGGGTGGAGCCGCGAGGGGACTTGCGGTGGCTTTGGTGACGCGGGGCATGAGGCGATTGTGGACGGACTGTGCTGGCGTTGTGAACGGGGCGATCGCCGTCAGTCTGCGGAGACGTCGAAACCGAGTTGCTTCTGATGCGTGATGGCCAGCAGATGCACCATCGTCGGCTCACCTTCCGCGCCATCGACCACGAGATAGAGCACCACATGGTCGTCCATCACGTACTCGCGCACCTCGGCGGTTTCCCCCAGCGCCGAGAGCCGCTTCGCGATCCGCGCGGCTACGGCCTGCGCCTCCACGGACTCCACGTCCCTGCGCAAGAAAGGCCGGCCGATGCGCGGGTGCCGCTGGAGGATGGGGACCACCGTATCGCCAAGGGCCTCGAGCAGGCGGTCGTAGCCATGCGCACACTGGTTCTCGATCCAGAACGACTCGATGTCTTCGAGATTCAGCGCAAAGTTGTGTGCATAGCGAACGAGCGCCAGAGGCGCGTCTGCCTTGGCGCCGGCCATCTCAATCGCGGGCGCCGCGGATGCCGGCTTTGCGCTTGCGTTTCAATGCCGCCAGACCCTTTGCTGCATCGATGGTGTGCCCGGCCGCCACGTCAGCCAGGCCCTTCTCGACCTCGTCCAGCAGCAGCAGGTGGATCCGCGCGCGTTCCAGCCGATGGTAGTGATCGAGACGCCTGGCATCGATCACGGCGACGGCCGGCTCCCCATTCTTGGTGATGATCTTTTCGGCGCCGTTCTGCACTTCGAGCACCAGGTCCGACAGGTGAGTGCGGGCAACGGAAAAGGGGACGATGTCGCGAACAGAAACAGCCATGCAGCCTCCGATGATCGGGAAAATGCGCAATATTCAGCGCATTCTAGCGACCTCGGCGTGGCTGCTAGGCCGCGCGCTTCAGCGCCGGCGCCGCGGGCGGCAGCGTAAAGCCTTCCAACACCCCCGCCATCGGCTTCGGCAGAGGACTTGCCAGCTCGCCGCGCTTGCTGGTGGCCAGGCGCAGGTTCACCAGCGACTCGACCAGCTGCGTGCCGGCCGCCACGCCGTCGACCACCGGCACCCCCAGCACCTGCCCGATGTGGGCGCACAGGTCGGCCATGCCGGCGCAGCCGAGCACGATGGTGTCCGACCCGTCCTGCTCCAGCGCGCGCCGGCATTCGTCGACGATGCGCTCGCGCGCCTTGCTGCCCGGCGCCTCCAGCTCCAGCACCGGGATCTCGCAGGCCCGCACGTTGGCGCAGAAGCGATCCATGCCGTAGGCCTGCGCCAGGTGGCGCGCCTGGCCGATGGTGCGCGACAGCGTGGTCACCACGCTGAAGCGGGTGCCGACCAGGCTGGCGACGTGCATGGCCGCCTGTGCGATGCCGACCACCGGCCCGCGCGCCAGCTCGCGCGCCGCTTGCAGGCCGGGGTCGCCGAAGCAGGCGATGACATAGCCGTCGATGCCATCGCGCTCGCCGGCCGCGATTTCCTGCAGCAGCCCGGGCACCGCCAGCGCCTCGTCGTAGTGGCTCTCGATCGAGGCCGGCCCCATCGCCGGGCTGACCGCCACGATCTCGGTGCCGGGCCGCGCGACGGAGCGCGCGCAGGCACCGATCTTCTCGGTCATGCTCCAGGTGGTGTTGGGGTTGATGATCTTGATGCGCATGGCGGACTCGGTACTTCTTCAGTTCAGGATTTGCGGTTGAGGAGGGTGTAGATCACGAAGCCCAGGCCCATGCCGATGAACCAGGCATAGTTGGCAGCGCCGCGCCAGGCGGGGATCAGCACGCACAGGATCGGGATCAGCGCCGAGGGGATCATGGTCCACACGGCCTTCATGTTGTAGCCCTTGGTGTACCAGTAGCGGCCCTTGCTGCTGAGCGTGTAGAGGTCGTCGACCACCACGTGCTGCTTCTGCACCAGGTAGAAATCGGCGATCAGGATGCCGAACAGCGGGCCGATGAAGGAGCCCAGCACGTCCAGCGTGTAGTGGATGACCTCGGGGTTGTTGTAGAGGTTCCACGGCGTCAGGAAGATCGAGCCCACCGCGGCGATCATGCCGCCCGTGCGCCAGCTGATGTGCTGCGGCGCGACGTTGGAGAAGTCGAAGGCCGGCGAAACGAAGTTGGCCACGATGTTGATGCCGATGGTGGCGATCATGAAGGTCAGCGCGCCCAGCACGACCGCGGTGGTGCTGTCGATCTTGCCCACGGTGTGGACCGGGTCGGTGATCAGCTCGCCGAACACCGGCAGCGTGGCCGCGGTGGTGACGACGGTCAGCAGCGAGAAGAACACGAAGTTGATCGGCAGGCCCCAGAAGTTGCCCTTCTTCACCGCCTCGAAGCTCTTGCCGTAGCGCGAAAAGTCGCCGAAGTTGAGCATCGGGCCGCTGAAGTAGCTCACCACCAGCGCGATGGCCGACAGCATCACGGGCAGGGCGTCCCAGCCCTCGAACTTGACGCCGCCGAGGTTGAGGTCGATGTTGCTCCAGCCGGCCTTCCACACCAGCCAGCCGCACAGGATGGCCATCACCACGTACACGCCCGGGCCGGCCCAGTCGATGAACTTGCGGATGGCTTCCATGCCGTGCCAGAACACGAAGGCCTGCAGCACCCACATGACCATGAAGGCGACCCAGCCCAGCGTCGACAGGCCGGCGAAGCCGTGCAGCTTGACGTCAGCGTAAGGCGCCAGGTGGGGGAACAGGTGCAGCGCCAGCACCATGAAGGCGGCCGAGGCCAGGTAGGTCTGGATGCCGTACCAGGCCACCGCGATCAGGCCGCGGATGATCGCCGGGATGTTGGCGCCGCGCACGCCGAAGGAGGCGCGGCAGATCACGGGGTAGGGCGTGCCCGTCACCTGGCTGGGCTTGGCCACCAGGTTGCAGAAGAACTGCACGATGCAGATGCCCACCAGCAGCGCGACCAGCACCTGCCAGCTCGACAGGCCCAGTGCGAACAGGCTGCCCGCGGTGATGTAGCCGCCGACGCTGTGCACGTCGGACATCCAGAACGCAAAGATGTTGTATTGGCCCCAGGTCTGCTTCTTCAGGGGCGCGAGGTCCTCGTTGGTGAGGGCCGGGTCGTAGCCCGGCTTGATGACGGCGTTGGATTCGGCATGCGATGCGTGGCCCGGGGTGGGCAGGTCCACGCTGGCTTGGCTGACGGCGGTGTTCACGGGTTTGTCTCCTCGTGGCGGGTGGCGGGTTTCCGGACGGTATGTCCGGTTCGGTGATTGCACCCTATATTTGTATACAAAAAATGCGTGCAATCAAGCCCGAATCACGATCCGAAGATCGGGGTTTACCCGGGGAGGTGGTGGCGCCGGTTCAGGCGCCGCGGCGGCGTGCCTTCAGCGTTTCGGCGATCAGGAAGGCCAGTTCCAGGCTCTGCGAGCCGTTGAGGCGCGGGTCGCAGGCGGTGTGGTAGCGCTCGGACAAGGCGGCCTCGGTGAGGCCCTGGGCACCACCGGTGCATTCGGTGACGTCTTGCCCGGTCATCTCGAAATGCACGCCCCCCGCGTAGCTGCCGGCCGCTGCGTGCACGGCGAAGAAGCTGCGCACCTCCGCGAGGATCCGCCGGAAGTCGCGGGTCTTGTAGCCGGAGGCGGTGGTCACTGTGTTGCCGTGCATCGGGTCGCAGCACCACACCACGGTGCGCTGTGCCCGCTGCACGGTCTCGATCAGCGCGGGCAGCCGCTCGGCCAGCGTCTCGGCGCCCATGCGGGTGATCAGGACGATGCGGCCGGGTGCGTTGTCGGGGTCCAGGGCATCGAGCAGGCGCAGCACGTCCTCGCCTGTGGCGCTCGGACCGAGTTTGATCCCGAGCGGGTTGTCGATCCCCCGAAGGAACTCCACGTGCGCGCCGTCCAGCGCGCGCGTGCGCTCGCCCAGCCACAGCATGTGCGCGGACCCGCCGTAGCAGCGACCGGTGCTTTCGTCGCGGCGCGTCAGCGCCTCCTCGTAGTGCAGGTGCAAGGCCTCGTGCGAGGTGAAGAACTCCACTTCCTTGACCTGCGGCGTGCGGCGTGCATCGAAGCCGCAGGCCTCCATGAAGGCCAGGGCCTCGCCGATGCTCTGTGCCACGGCCTCGAAGCGCTCGCCCTGAGGGCTGCGGCGCACGAAGTCCGCGGTCCAGCGGTGCACCTCGTGCAGGTCCGCGAAGCCGCCCTGGGCCAGGGCGCGCAGCAGGTTGAGCGCGGCGGCCGAGTGCGAATAGGCGCGCAGCAGGCGCTGGGGGTCGGGCTCGCGCGCATCGGCGCTGAACTCGGCGCCATTGACGATGTCGCCGCGGTAGGAGGGCAGGGTGAGGGTGCCGTCGGACTCGACCTCGGAAGAGCGCGGCTTGGCGAACTGCCCCGCGATCCGCCCCACCTTGACCACCGGGCAGGCGGCCGCGAAGGTCAGCAACACCGCCATTTGAAGGATCACGCGGAAGGAGTCGCGCACCGCCTCGGTCCGCAGGTCCTCGAAGCTTTCGGCGCAGTCGCCGCCCTGCAGCAGGAAGGCATCGCCGTGCGCCACGTCGGCCAGGCGCTGGCGCAGCGTCGCCGCCTCGCCCGCGAAGATCAGCGGCGGCCAGCCCTGCAACTGGCGCAGCGCGCCGTCGAGCGCGCTCGCGTCCGCGTAGCGTGGCATCTGTGCCGCGGGGAACTGCCGCCAGCTTTGCGGCGACCAGGGCGCCCGGGGTTCGACCGTGTTCATCGCTGCGCCTTTCGTGCACGTTCGATGCGACGCAGGATAGCGCGGCGCATGCCACCGTGGCGCGCCGGCTTGATCAACAATCGCGCGATGGATGCCAGGAACGGGAACGTCGCCGAAGAGGCCCGCCTCGTGCGGGTGCGCGGCGTGGTGCAGGGCGTGGGCTTTCGTGAGAACTGCGTCCGCTACGCGCGCCGGCACGGCATCGCCGGCTGGGTGCGAAACCGACATGACGGCTCGGTCGAGGCCCTGCTGCAGGGCGCACCGCAGCAGCTCGCGCAGATGTGCGCCTGGCTGCGCGCCGGCGTTCCGGGGGCGCGGGTCGATGCGCTCGAGGTGGAGGCGGCGGGGGTGCCGTCGCCGCGGCTGGAAGGCTTCGGGCGGCTGCCGACGATGTAGGCGCGCGCAGCCCACCTCAGGCCGAAAAGCGCATCACTCCATCTTCCAGCGCCCCGAAGCGCAGGCTCAGCAGGTCCGCCACGTAGTTCTGGTTCAGCTTCCACGGCTTGTGCAGACCCTGCTTGGGCAGCGTGTCCAGCGCGCGCTCGAAGTAGCCCGAGGAAAAATCGGTCCAGGGCGCGAGGGGCATGGACGGGTCGTCCGTCTGCGGCACGCATTGGCGTGCGCCGGTGCGCCGCATGTGCCGCAGCAGGCGGCAGACGAAGATGGCGGCCAGATCCGCCTTCAGCGTCCAGGAGGCATTCGTGTAGCCGAAGACCGACACCAGGTTCGGCACGCCGGCGAACATCAGGCCCTTGTAGCTGAGCAGTTGGCCCGATGCGAGCCGGCGGCCGTCGACGCTGACCTCGAGTGCGTCGAGCGACTTGAGCTTCAGCCCGGTGGCGGTAACCACCAGGTCCGCCGGCAGCTCGGTGCCGCCCGCCAGCTTCAGGCCCGTCTCGGTGAAGCGATCGATGCGGTCGGTCACGATGCTCGCGCGGCCCGCGCGGATGGCCTTGAACAGGTCGCCGTCGGGCACCAGGCACAGGCGCTGCTCCCAGGGGTTGTAGCGGGGCGTGAAATGCGTGGCGACGTCGTAGTCGGGTCCGAGCTGGCGGCGCACCAGCTTGATCATCATCGACCGCGCAGCCTCCGGCCGGCCCCGGCACAGGCGGAAGACATACATGGCCAGCAGCACGTTCTTCCAGCGAGACATCGCATGACCTGCACGGGTTCCCGCGACGCGCTGCAGCCAGCGGGCCAGCGGGTCCGCGGACGGGCGGGACAGCATGTAGCTCGGTGAGCGCTGCAGCATGGTCACGTGAGCCGCGCGCTCGGCCAGCGCGGGCACCAGCGTCACCGCGGTGGCGCCGCTGCCGATCACGACCACCCGCTTCCCGTCGTACGCGATGTCTTCATCCCAGTGCTGGGGATGCGCGATGCGGCCCTTGAAATCCCCGCGGCCCGCGAACTCGGGCGTGTAGCCCTCCGCATCGTCGTAGTAGCCGACGCACATCAGCAGGAAGCTGCAGCGCAGGTGGAGCGGGCCTTGCCCCTCGCGCTCGATCTCCACCGTCCACGCGGCATCCTCGGAAGACCAGGCCGCGCGACGCAGGCGGTGGCCGTAGCGGATGCGCTGCTCGATGCCGTGCTCGCGCGCGGTGTCGCGCAGGTACTGCAGGATGGTGGGGCCGTCGGCGATGGCCTTGTCGCCGGTCCAGGGGCGGAAGGCATAGCCCAGCGTGTACATGTCGGAATCGGAGCGCACGCCGGGGTAGCGGAACAGGTCCCAGGTGCCGCCCAGCGACTGGCGCGCCTCGATGATCGCGACGCTGTGGCCGGGACACCGCCGCTGCAGGTGGCAGGCGGCCCCGATGCCGGACAGCCCGGCACCCACGATCAGCACATCGACGAACTCATCGGCCATGCGGCGACTCCGTGGCGCCGCGCCTCAGGCGTAGCGCTCGCGCGCGAGGCGCGCGCCTTCGGCCAGGGCCTGCAGCTTCTTCAACGCGATCTCGCGTTCCATCGGCGCCAGGCCGCAGTTGGTGCAGGGCAGGAGCCGGTCCCTGGGCACGTAGCGCAGCGCCTCGCCGATGGTGTCGGCGATCTGCTCGGGCGTCTCCACCGCATCGCTGGCGACGTCGATCACGCCGACCATCACGTCCTTGCCCTCCAGCAGCGCCATCAGCTGCGCCGGCACGTGCGAGTGGAAGCATTCGAGGCTCACCTGGTCGATGCGGCTCTTCGCGAGGGCCGGGAAGACCGCCTCGTACTGGCGCCATTCCTCGCCCAGCGAGGCCTTCCAGTCGATGTTGGCCTGGATGCCGTAGCCATAGCAGATGTGGATCGCCGTGGTGCAGCGCAGCCCCTGCGCGGCGCGCTCCAGCGCCCGCACGCCCCAGTCCGCGGCCTCCTTCATGTAGACGTTGAAGGCCGGCTCGTCGAACTGGATGACGTCGATGCCGTCGGCCTCCAGCGCCAGCGCCTCCTGGTTCAGCAGCTCGGCGAAGGCCATGGCGAGTGCGACGCGATCGCCGTAGTGCCGGTCGGCCACCGTGTCGACGATGGTCATCGGCCCCGGCAGCGTGAACTTGGTGCGGCGCTGCGTGTGGGCGCGCAGCAGGCGCGCCTCGGCCTCGTGCACGCGCCCCTTGAGCCGCAGCGGCCCGATCACCTGCGGCACCATCGCGTCGTAGCGGTTGTTGCGGATGCCCATCTTCACCCGGTGCTCGAAGTCGATGCCCTCGACCTGCTCCAGGAAGCCGTGGACGAAATGCTGGCGCGACTGCTCGCCGTCGCCGATCACGTCGAGGCCCGCGTCTTCCTGGGCCTTGATCCACAGCAGGGTGGCATCGGCCTTGGCCTGGGCAAGCTCGGCGCCTTCGAGCTTCCAGGCCGGCCAGAGCTTCTGCGTTTCGGCCAGCCAGGCGGGCTTGGGCAGGCTGCCTGCGATGGTGGCAGGGAAGAGGGGGCGCGGCATGGGGGCTCCTCGTGGACGGCGGAGGCCCGAGCGTAAACCCAACGCGCACCGGCTGCTCGTTGAACAGGCAATCCGGCCGCAGGCCTTGCAGGACAAGGCTTGTGCGAGTTGTTCCGGCGGTTGTCCACAAGCTTGTCCCCGGTTCGCGGGGACAGGTGACGCGGGTCCATCCGGGGCCGATGTCAGGCCATGGCGTCCTGTTGCAGCATCTTCAGCAGCACGGCCGCGCCGCACTGCTTCGACACGCTCTCCGGATCGAACACATGGTCCGCGACGAAGCGACCCTTGACATAGACAGGCGAGAAGCTCCAGAGATAGGGCGACGGCAGCCCGCGCCGGCGGTACCCGAAGCCGTTGAAGGCTTCCCAGCGAAACAGCATGCGCGCCACGCTCCAGTCGGTCTGGCCGACGTAGCCTTTCATGGCCAGGGCGTCGCGCGCACTGTCTTCCCATCGGAACGGCGGATTGCCGGACTGCGGCCGCCCGGCCGGAACATGGATCGTGCGTGCCGTGAGCGGGTCGCCGTTGTGCAGGTGGCCGTTGAAGTTCATGTTGGCTTCGAGCGCATGCATGATGCCGATGAAATGCCAAGGCATCCCCAGCTTCTCGCCCAGCGCACGGTAGCGTGGGGCGCTGGCCAGCAGCCGGGCCACCTGTTTCTGGACCGCGGCCGCGCGCTCGGGCCGCACCTGGCAGCGGTCGAAGTAGATGCGGTACTCCGCCGCGATGTCGGCAAAGTCCGTCGATTTCGCGATCGGGGGCAGTGGTGCGTCGGGCGACGAAGGCAGGATCGCCAGCGACTCGGCCTCGCTGTCCGTGGCGACCGGGGCGAGATGGACAGCGCCATCGAAGTTGGCAGTCACGGTGAACATGCCGTTGGGCTGCATCGTCCTGGTCACCGTGGCACCGATGGCCTGGAAGTCCGACGTCACTTGGTCGACTTCTTCGGCCGGCACGTCGCGCAGTATTTCCTGTGAGCTCATGGCATGTTCCTAGCGGTCGAGTCTGAAGAAGGCCGCCGCTTTCGCGCGCTCCTGGGCGAAGCTGGCGCCGCGGATGAAACTCACGACGCTCACGCGGATGCCCCGGTCGGCGAGATACTTCTCGAGTTCGCGGCGCCGCTCGACATCAACGCGACCGTTGGGAAAGACGAAATTGCGCAGCAGCATGCCGCTGTCGTCATTGCGAAAAGCCTCGTCGGAGGTGACCACTGTCACGGCGTTCGTGACGCTGGGCGGTTGGCCTTTCGATGGGTCTCCCTTGTCGACCGAAGGCTCGGCCTTCTTGACGGAGAGATTGACCTCCGCCTCGATATTGGACGGCACGCACAGGATGGCGTAGCTGCGGATCGCGCTCATGGCCGCCGGCCGGTTCCTGTAGCCGGGTTGAAGATTCTTGCGGTAGTTCTCTTGCAAGGTGCGGACCATGCTTCGCACAGACGAGGGGTCGAGGTCATACAGCAAGTTGCTGCTGAGGTTGTCCACGGTCGCGCCGGCCAATCCGAAGGCGATGGCCACGATGGATACGTCCCTGGCTGCGGATTTCGCCGCCGCCATCACGCCGGCCGCGGCCGCGCCGAGCAGGCCGATCTCCGACACCACGGTCCGCCTGTCGCGATTGAGGCGGAACAGCGCATGCATGTAGCTCTCGCACTTGCGATCTGCGTAGTCCATGCCGGCGGCAACGACCAGATCCCAATCTGTGTTTCCCGGCGCCGGGGCCGCTACCTGGGCTAGCAGGTACAGTTCCGCCAGCACCTGGTCCTGGGCCTTGCGATGCGCTTCCATCTCTCCCGGGACGAATTCCAACCCGGGGCCAGCCTCGAGCTGGGAGACATTGCGGTAGGTCGCGCAGCCCCCGGCCAGCAGACACAGAAGCCCCAGTACGAGCATGCGGGCGAATACGGAGGGGGACATGGCAGCCACTCGTTGCGTGCGACAGGGCGAAGCTACGCCGTCGTGCGCAGCCGCACATCCTCCATTGAAAGGAGCCTGCGTGCTCCAAGCAAATCGGCCCGCGCGCGACGCCGGTCGCGGGCGGGCCGATCGGGCGGACGATTCGGCGTCAGCCCAGCAGGTCGTGCAGCGTGCGCGCCACCACCTTGGTCGCGCGGCGCAGGTCTTCCAGCACCAAGCGCTCGTCGCTGCGCTTGGCATGCGATTCGAGCACGGTGCGCGGGCCGGCGCCGTAGATCACGCCGGGAATGCCGGCCTCGACGTACAGCCGAACGTCGGTGTACAGCGGCGTGCCCATGGCCTTGATCGGCTCGCCGAAGACCTGGTGGCCGTGCTTCTGGATCGCGTCGACCAGGGGCTTGTTGCCGGGCAGCGGCTTCATCGAGTTGGCCAGCAGGATGCGGCGGATCTCGACCGAGATGCCGGGGCACTGCTCGGCCGCGTCGGCGATCACCTGGCGGATCGTGGCCTCGACCTCCACGGGGTTCTCCTCGGGAATCATGCGGCGGTCGAGCTTGAAGCTCACCTTGCCGGGCACGACATTGGTGTTGGTGCCTCCCTCGATGCGGCCGACGTTGAGGTAGGGGTGCGTGATGCCCTCGACCTTCGACGTGACCTGCTGGTAGAGCTGGTTCTGCGCGTAGAGCGCGTTGAGGATGTGCACCGCGCCCTGCAGCGCATCGACGCCGGTGGTGGGCACCGCGGCATGCGCCATCTTGCCGTGCACCGTCACGTCCATCTGCAGGCAGCCGTTGTGGGCCGTCACCACTTCGTAGCTGAAGCCCGCGGCGATCATCAGGTCGGGCTTGGTCAGCCCGTTCTTCAGCAGCCAGCCCGGGCCGAGGATGCCGCCGAATTCCTCGTCGTAGGTGAAGTGCAGCTCGATGCCGCCCTTGGCCGGCTTGGCCACCGCCTCGAGCGCGCGCAGCGCGAAGGTGAAGGTGGCGAAGTCGCTCTTGCTCACCGCCGCGGCGCGCCCGTAGAGACGGCCGTCCTCGATCTCACCGCCGTAGGGGTCGTGGGTCCAGCCCTCGCCGGGCGGCACGACGTCGCCGTGTGCGTTCAGTGCCACGGTGCGCCCGCCGCCGCCGTACTGGCGGCGCACGATGAGGTTGGTGATCGATTCCAGGCCGTAGTCCTTCACTTCCTGCGCGGGCACCACGTGCTTCTCGGCCGCGAAGCCGTAGGCCTCGAGCAGCTCGGCGGTGCGCTCGGCATGGGGCGCGTTGTTGCCGGGCGGCGTGTCGGTGGGTACGCGCACCAGCTGCTGGAGGAAGCGCACCTCTTCGTCGAAATGGGCGTCGATCCAGGCGTCGATCTTGTCGTAGTCGGTACTCGTGGTCATGTCAGTGCGCCTTTTCAGCAGCGAGGTTGTCGAGCAGGAGCTGGAAGGCTTCCACCGCCAGCTGCATGTCGTTGTTGGTGCTCGATTCGAGCGGGTTGTGACTGATGCCGGAATTGATGCCGCGCACGAAGAGCATGGCCTGGGGCATCACCTCGTGCAGCTTCATCGCGTCGTGGCCGGCGCCGCTGGGCATGCGGAAGAGCGGCACGCCCAGCGTGTCGACTGCCTTCTCCCAGCGCTGCTGCCAGTCGGCCGCGCTCGGTGCGGCGGAGGCGCGCATGCTTTCCTCCAGCGTGTAGCGCACGCCGCGGCGCTCGCAGATGGCCTTCAGCTCGGCGATCACGTCGGCGGCCAGCGCGTCGCGCTGCGGGTTGTTGGGCGCACGCATGTCCAGGCTGAACTTGCAGTGGCCCGGCACCACGTTGATGGAGCCGCTGGGCACTTCCAGCATGCCGACGGTGGCGACCGAGTCGCCGTCTTTGGCGGCACGCTTCTCGGCGAAGAGGATCAGCTCGGCCACCGCGGCGGCGGCGTCGCGGCGGCGGTCCATCGGCGTGGTGCCGGCGTGGCTGGCCATGCCGATCACCTCGCCGACGTAGCGCACGCCGCCGTTGATGGACGTGACGATGCCCAGCGGCAGGTCGAGCTCGTTGAGGACAGGGCCCTGCTCGATGTGGACCTCGACGAAGCCCAGGTACTTCGACGGATCGCGCTGGAGCTTGGGGATGTCCTCCTCCTTCAGGCCGGCGATCTTCCGGGCCTCGCGCATGGTGATACCGTCGGCGTCCTTCTGGTCCAGCCACTTGGGGTCGAAGTGGCCGGTCAGTGCGCCCGAGCCCAGGAAGGTGGCCTTGTAGCGCTGGCCTTCCTCCTCGGCGAAGCCCACCACCTCGAAGGCGTAGGGCAGCCGGCGGTTCTGGCGCTTGAGTTCGCGCACGCAGGCGATGGGCACGAAGATGCCCAGGCGCCCGTCGTACTTGCCGCCGTTGCGCACGGTGTCGTAGTGCGAGCCGGTCAGCAGGGTCTTCGCGTCGGGCGTCGCGCCATCGTAGCGGCCGACCACGTTGCCCACCGCATCGATCTTGACGCTGTCGAAACCGGCGTCGCGCATCCAGCCCGC
This sequence comes from Variovorax sp. JS1663, assembly GCF_002157355.1. GTDB lineage: Bacteria > Pseudomonadota > Gammaproteobacteria > Burkholderiales > Burkholderiaceae_C > Variovorax. The sequence goes on from NZ_LYMK01000025.1 coordinate 33,975, forward strand.
GATCATCTGCGCGCAGGCGCGGTGTGCCTCGGTCAGGTAGGTGACGGTGAGCTGGCCCTTCTCGGCATAGCCCGGGTCGGTGTGCGTGGCGAGCTGCTCCTGCCAGTCCCACACGTCGTTGCCCAGGGTGGGCGTGACGCCGAACTTGTCGTCCAGCCGGATCTCGGCGATGCGGTGGATGTTGCGCAGCGCCTCGGCGCGCTCGAAGTCCGGATGGTGGTGCACCCGGCGCTCGAAGGTGTCGATGATCTCGCGCTTCGGCAGGCCCGTGCCGCGCGGCCCGCGCACCGCGAGGATGAAGGGGAAGCCGAACTTCGCGTTGTAGTCGGCGTTGAGCTGCTGGATCTTCGCGAACTCGTCGGGCGTGCACTCGGTCAGGCCGGCCTTGCCCTGCTCGTGCGTGGATTCCGCGGTCAGCGTCTTGCTGACCATGGCCTTGCCCGCCAGCTCGGGGTGGGCGCGGATCAGGCCCAGCTGTTCCTCCGCCGAGGCCTGCGCCACCGCCTGCACCAGCGCATGCTTGAGATGCGCCAGCGAACGGAAGGGCCGCGCGGCGGCGGCGCGCTGCGCGATCCAGGGCGAGTGCTCGTAGGTGCCGTCGAGCAGCGCGGCGACCTCGTCGGCCGATGCGGCGTTCAGTTGTTCGATGGTGAGTGCCATGTCAGGCTCCCTTCGTGTCGGAGTAAGGATGGGTCGCCTTCCAGTGGCGCGCGATGTCGAGCCGGCGGCAGACCCACACGCGGTCGTGCTTCGCGACGTGGTCCAGGAAGCGCTGCAGCGCCGCGATGCGGCCGGGGCGTCCAAGCAGGCGGCAGTGCATGCCGATGCTCATCATCTTGGGCGCCTCGTCGCCCTCGGCGTAGAGGGCGTCGAAGCTGTCCTTCATGTACTGGAAGAAGGGGTCGGCATGCGAGTAGCCCTGCGGCAGCGCGAAGCGCATGTCGTTGACGTCCAGCGTGTAGGGCACGATGAGCTGGGGCACCACGCTGCCGTCGGTCTTCTGCACCTTCATCCAGAAGGGCAGGTCGTCGCCGTAGTAGTCGCTGTCGTACTCGAAGCCGCCGTAGTCGGCCACCAGGCGGCGGGTGCGCGGGCTGTCGCGGCCGGTGTACCAGCCCAGGGCGCGCTCGCCCGTCAATTTCTCGATCGCTTCCATGCCCAGGCGCATGTGCTCGCGCTCGCCGGCTTCGTCCATGTTCTGGTAGTGGATCCAGCGCCAGCCGTGGCAGGCGATCTCGTGGCCGAGTTCCTTGAAGGCGGTGGTCAGCTCGGGATGGCGCTCCAGCGCCATCCCGACGCCGAAGACGGTGAGCGGCAGGCCGCGCTTCTCGAACTCGCGCAGGATGCGCCAGACGCCGGCGCGCGAGCCGTATTCGTAGATGCCCTCCATGCTGATGTGCCGATCCGGGTAGCTGGCCGGGTTGAACATCTCGGAGAGGAACTGCTCGGAGCCCGCGTCGCCGTGCAGCACGCAGTTCTCGCCGCCTTCCTCGTAGTTGAGGACGAACTGCACCGCGATGCGCGCGCGGCCGGGCCATTGGGCATGGGGGGGATTGCGCCCGTAGCCGACCAGGTCGCGCGCATAGGGCAGGGTGGAGTCGTAGATGGTGCTCATGGAAGGGCGTGGGTCAGGCGGCCAGTGCGACCGAGATGTCGTGGGTGGGGACCTTGCGGTCGAAAACGAGGTTGGCTTCGACGTTCAGCAGGTGCTCGGTCATCAGTTGCACCGCGCGGTCGGCGTCCTTGGCGGCCAGGGCCTTGACGATGTCGGCGTGCTCGTCGTTCGAGTGCTCCGCGGCGGTCGCGCTCTGGTACATCAGCGTGATCAGCGCGCAGCGGGAGATGAGCTCGCCGAGGATCTGCGCCAGCACCTTGTTGCCCATGAGCTCCGCCATGCGGACGTGGAAGTCGCCCAGCAGCTCGGTGCGATCGGAAATGTCTTCGCCGGAAACGGCGGCCTTTTCCAGCGCCACATGCTCCTTCAGCGCCTTGATCTTGGCGGGCGTGACGGTGCGCACGAACTCGCGCGTCATCTCGGCCTCGAGCATGCGGCGCACCGCGAAGACCTGCTTGGCCTCGTCCACCGCCGGCGCCGCGACGAAGGCGCCGCGGGCGGGCTCCAGGCGGATCAGCTTGTTCTGCGAGAGCTGGAACAAGGCCTGGCGCACCAGCGTGCGCGACACGCCGAAGTGGTCGGCCAGCTTCTGCTCGGCCAGCTTGCTGCCGGGCTGGAGCCTGTGCTCGACGATGGCCTTGGTGAGCGCGTCCACGATGGCGCGGGTGGTGGTCGAATCCATGGTTTCCATGATAGACCCAAAGCCAAGAAGTGTATACACTTTTGTCCACCGGAATTTCCCCAATGCCTTGAAGGAGCATCACCATGGGCTTGAGCACCCACGTCCTGGACACCATGCACGGCGGCCCCGCGGCCGGCATGGACGTCGCGCTTTACACCACCGACGGCCCCGGCGAGGACGCCCGCGCCACGCTGGTGAAGCGCTTCAACCTCAATTCGGATGGCCGCAGCGACGGCCCGCTCTATGGCGACGGCGCGCTGAAGGCCGGCACCTACCGGCTGGTGTTCGACGTCGCGGGCTATTTCAAGTCACGCGGCGTGAAGCTGCCGGAACCGAATTTCCTCAACCGCGTCGCGCTGGATTTCGGCGTGGCGAACCCCGACCAGCACTACCACGTGCCGCTGCTCGTCAGCCCGTGGAGCTACTCGACCTACCGCGGGTCCTGAAACTGAGAGAGCTGTCCCTCGCTGAGCGTATCGAGCTGGAAATGCCCGCCCTTGTCCCACAGCCAGGTGTCGGTCCAGGTCAGCTTGCCGATGCGGCTGGCGGCCGGGTAGGGCGCTGCGGAAAGCACCGTGCGCTCGATCTCGGCGATCACCTCGGGCGCATGCTGGGGTGCGCGCATCCAGTGCATCGAGGTCACGCGGCCATTGGCGTCGAGGTTGACCTGCAGCGTGCCGATCGCATAGAGCAGCGGTGGCAGCTTGCCGGCGTAGATGCGCTGCGCGTTGCGTGCATAGATGTGGCGCGCGGCGTCCTGCCTGTACTCGCGGGGGGTGCCGGCAGCCGAGGGCCGCGGGATGGCGTTGGAGCCTGGTTCGACCTTGGCCTCGCTCAACTGGCCGGGCACGGAGCCCTTCTGTCCGGCCGGGCCGAGGCCGCCACAGCCGACGAGACCGAGGGCCGTGGTCAGGACGGCCGCGAAGGCGCGGCGCAGTGGCGTGGTGGGCAGCGTGAATGTCATGCAGGGATTTATACCGTGCGCGCATGGCCCTTCCGCAACCGGAGGTATCGCAGATGAATGGTCTGGTCGACGACCTGCTCGCGCACCTCGCGCGCGGCGAAGAAGGCGTGCTGGTGAGAGTCGAAAACACACAGGGTTCGGCACCGCGCGAAGCCGGCACCTGGATGGCGGTGTGGGCCGATGGCCTGACGGCCACCATCGGCGGCGGCCAGCTCGAGTTCCAGGCGATCGGCGAGGCGCGAGACTTCCTGGCCGGCCGCACGGACGTCCAGGGCGTGCGGCGTTACCCGCTCGGCCCGAGCCTGGGCCAGTGCTGCGGCGGCGTGGTCTTCCTCTCGTACCGGCGCATCGGGCCGGCGGACGTCAAGGCGCTGCAGGCGGAGCTTCTGGCGCACCTGGAACCGGTGGCCCTTTTCGGCGGCGGCCACGTGGGCGCGGCGCTGGCACGCCTGCTCTCCACGCTGCCCTTCAAGGTGCGCTGGATCGACAGCCGCGACGGCGTGTTCCCCGACGCCTTGCCGGCGCAGATCGAGACCGAGCATTCCGACCCGGTGCAGGACGCGGTCGCCCAGGTCGCCCCCGGCTCGCGCGTACTGATCATGAGCTTCAGCCATGCCGAGGACCTGGACATCGTGATCGCCTGCCTCAAGCGGCTGCGCGCGCGGGGCGACCTGCCCTACGTGGGCCTGATCGGCAGCAAGACCAAGTGGGCCACCTTCCGCCACCGGCTGGAAGCGCGCGGCTTCACGGCCGAGGAGCTGGCGCGCATCACCTGCCCGATCGGCGTGCCCGGCATCACCGGCAAGGAGCCGGAGGTGATCGCCGTGGCGGTAGCGGCACAACTGTTGATGCAATGACGCTCTCCCCCAGGCTCCCCCACTTCGTGTGGTTCGCCAACCCCCTCACCGGGGGCAACACCGGCGGCCCGGCAAAGCCGGTTCCGCGGTGTTCCTGGACCGGAGCTTGCTTGTGGCGGTCGAGGGTTTTCCTGCATGCCATGCGCGAAAAAATTGCTCGAACTCAAGGCAAAAAGTGTATACACTTCAGTCCACAAGCCGCAGCGGAGCGAGGCACCCACAGCCTGCGTTCGCGGCCATTTCCCTGCTTACAGCGCCCGCGGTGGTGAGCAGTCCAAACCAGGGTTAGCACATGGAAAGCTACTACCTCGACTGGGCCAATCTGCTGCTGCGCTGGGTCCACGTCATCACCGCCATCGCATGGATCGGCGCCTCCTTCTACTTCGTGATGCTGGACAACAGCCTCGAGAAGCCGCAGGACCCCGAATCGCTGGACAAGGGCGTCGGCGGCGAGCAGTGGGCGGTGCACGGCGGCGGCTTCTACAACATGCAGAAGTACACGCTGGCGCCCAAGAAGATCCCGGACCACCTGCACTGGTCCTTCTGGGAAAGCTACTCCACCTGGATCAGCGGCTTTGCGCTGTTCACGATGTCCTACCTGTGGAACGCGAGCACCTACCTGATCGACAAGTCGAAGATGGACTGGCAGCCGGGCGCCGCGATCGGCGTGGCGCTGGCCTTCTTCGTCGTGTTCTGGATGGTGTACGACGGCATCTGCCAGATCTTCGGCCGCCGCAAGAACGGCGACACCATCGTCGGCGTGCTGGTGGCGGTCTTCATCGCCTTCGCCACCTGGCTGGCCTGCCAGTGGTTCGCCGGCCGCGCCGCCTTCCTGCTGGTGGGCGCGATGATGGCCACGACGATGAGCGCGAACGTGTTCTTCTGGATCATCCCGGGCCAGCGCAAGAGCGTGAAGGCGCTGCGCGAGGGCAAGCCGGTCGACCCGATCCACGGCCAGCGCGGCAAGCAGCGCAGCGTGCACAACACCTACTTCACGCTGCCGGTGCTGTTCGCGATGCTGAGCAACCACTACAGCTTCACCTACACGCACAAGTACAACTGGCTCGTGCTGCTCTTGATCATGCTCGGCGGCGCGGCGATCCGGCAGTTCTTCGTGGTGCGGCACCGCTTCAAGCTGGGCAACGCCGGCAATCCGCTGCCGTACGCCATGGTCGGCGTGGTGGTGCTGGGCCTGTCGATCATCTGGATGCGCCCCGAGCCGGCCGCCGCGCCGGTGGCCAGCGCCGCCGCTGCGCAGAAGGTGGCCTTCGGCGACGTGAAGAAGGTGCTGGAGCAGCGCTGCTACATGTGCCACGGCGCCCAGGTGCAGATGAAGAACGTGCGGCTGGACACCCCTGACCAGGTCGCCGCCCATGCCCAGGCCGTCTACCAGCAGGCGGTGGTGACGAAGATCATGCCGATGAACAACTCGACCGGCATGACGGATGCCGAGCGGACATTGCTCTCGAAGTGGTTCCAAGAGGGCGCCAAGACGAACTAGCAAGGCCCGGCGCCACGCGGCGCGTGGACAATCGGGCCCCGGAGACTGAAAGCACATGAACGCATCCAAGGTCCTGCCCGATCCGCGCACCGCACCGCGCGATTTCCTCCGATATCTCTACGGCGTCGCGGTCGAGCGCGCGCTGCCGCTGGCCAGCATGGGGCCGCACCTGCCGAAGCCGCCCAAGGGCCGCACGCTGGTGCTCGGCGCTGGCAAGGCCGGCGGCTCGATGGCGCAGGCGCTCGAGGCCCTGTGGCCGGCCGACGCGCCGCTGTCGGGCCTGGTGGTCACGCGCTACGACCACATCCCGCCGCGCCCGGAAGGCCTGGCGAAGCGCATCGAGATCGTGGAAGCAGCGCATCCGGTGCCGGACGAGGCGGGCCTGAAGGCCGCCGAGCGCATCCTCGCGCTCACGCAGGGCCTGACGGCGGACGACCTGGTCCTGTGCCTGATCTCCGGCGGCGGCTCGGCGCTGCTGACGCTGCCGGCCGAAGGGCTGACGCTGGCCGACAAGCAGCGCATCAACAAGCAATTGCTCGAATCGGGCGCGCACATCGGCGAGATGAACTGCGTGCGCAAGCACCTCTCGCGCATCAAGGGCGGCCGGCTCGCGGCCGCCTGCGGGCCGGCGAAGGTGGTGACGCTCACCATCAGCGACGTGCCGGGCGACGACCCGGCCGTGATCGCCAGCGGCCCCACCGTGCCCGATGCCACCACCTGCGCCGACGCGCTGGCGATCCTCGACCGCTACGGGATCGAGGTGCCGGCGCCCGTGCGCGCCGGCCTGGAGAGCGGGGCGCTGGAAACACCCAAGCCCGATGACGCGGTGTTCAAGGGCCACGAGGTGCATCTGATCGCCACCCCGCAGCAGTCGCTCGAGGCCGCGGCCGCGGCGGCGCGCGCGGCGGGCATCGAGGCCCACGTCCTCAGCGACGAGATGGAGGGCGAGTCGCGCGAAGTGGGCAAGGTCCACGGCGCGCTGGCACGTGCCGTCGCGCTGCGCGATGCGCCCTTCGCGAAGCCCTGCGTGATTCTTTCGGGCGGCGAGACCACCGTCACCATCCGCCCCCGGCAGCCTGGCCAGGCCAAGGGGCGGGGCGGGCGCGCGGGCGAGTTCTGCCTGGGCCTGGCGGGTGCGCTGGCCGGGCAGCCCAAGGTGTGGGCACTGGCCGCCGACACGGACGGCATCGACGGCGTCGAGGACAACGCAGGCGCCTTCGTCACGCCCGACACCCTGAAGCGCGCGGAGGCGGCAGGGCGCAAGCTGGCCGACCACCTGGACCGCAACGACGCCTACGGCTACTTCGACGCCATCGGCGACCTGTGCGTGACGGGGCCGACACACACCAACGTCAACGACTTCCGCGCGCTGCTGGTGCTCTCTGGTCTTTGTCCAGAAGACAGTCGATAAACGCACCGAGGACGGCTGGTCGATGCTGCCTGTTTGGGTAATAGAGAAACAACCCGGGGCGCGAAATCGACCAGTCCGCCAGAACTTGGACCAACCGGCCCTGTGCCAGAAGCTCACCCACGCCATCTCGCTCGAAGTGATAGGCAATGCCTAGCCCGTTTAGCGCTGCAGCAACGCCAATGTCTGCGTGATTGGTGACGACGGGGCCGTCCACCGTTACTTCAAGTCGTTGCCCCCTTTTTTCGAATTCCCAGCGATAGTGCCTGCCGTCCATCTGGAGACGCCAGTTGATGCATGCGTGGTTGTGCAAATCGGCGGGTGTCTTGGGTATGCCTCGACCAGCGAGGTAGTCGGGAGACGCCACGGCAACCATGTTCAGGTCTGGCGTGAGGCGCACGGCGATCATGTCCTTCTCAAGCTGGCCACCCACGCGGATGCCCGCGTCAAATCGGCCGACGACGATATCGGCCAGCGCGTCATCGACCACGATGTCGAGCACCACGTCAGGATATGCCTGATGGAAGCGTGAAAGCCTGGGCGCAATGACGGTTCTCGCTGCGATCCCCAACGTGTTGATTCGAAGCGTGCCCGTGGTGTGTCCCGCGGCTTCACTGGCTTCAGCGACTGCAACAGCCATCTCTCGAAACAGCGGGGCTATGCGCCCATAGAGCAGCTCGCCACTCGCCGATGGCGCGACGCTTCGTGTCGTGCGATTCAGAAGGCGTGTGCCGATCCGTCCTTCAAGCTGTCGAATAGTCTGGCTGAGCGCAGAGGGCGACAGGCCCAGATGCTCTGCCGCCCGGGCAAAGCTCTTGCGTTCCACCACCGCGGCGAAGGCCTTCAGTTCAGCGAATTCGGACCCGCGCATTATGTATTCCGTTCTACACAGCCCGTTTAGATTCTAGAGTATTCCCTACATTGATCCCGGCGCGCATCCTAAGGCCATCATCAACCACATGGAGCCATCGACATGGACGCCTTGACCCTTCCCGAGCCAATTGCCGCGTATTTCGCGGCTGAGAACAACCCTGAGGCATTGGCGCATTGCTTCACGGCGCAAGCCGTCTTGAAGGACGACGGCCACACCTACACGGGCATCGCCGCCATCAAGGCGTTCATGGCTGCTGCATCGGCCAAATACAGCGCAACCATCGTGCCTTTCGCGCTGGAGCGGGAGGACGGCTTCCATGCCGTCCGCGCACAGGTGACGGGCAGCTTTCCTGGCAGCCCGATCGATCTGTCTTGTCGCTTTGGACTCGAACGCGGTCTGATTGCATCGCTGGAGATCACTGCATGAGCTTCGATCTCCAACTGAATGGGCAGCGTGCCCTGGTCACGGGCGGCACAAAGGGCTTGGGCGCTGCTCTCGTCACGAGCCTCCAGGATGCCGGAGTACAGGTGATGACGACTGCACGCTCTGCTCCCGAGAAGCCTCTCGAGGGTGTGGCGTATGTCCAGACCGACTTGACGACCGCGGAAGGCGTAGCGCAGCTTGCGCGTGCGGTAACCGAGCGCTGGGGCGGCGTGGACATCTTGATCAATTCCCTCGGAGGCTCGAGCGCACCGGCAGGTGGTTTTGCGGCCCTCAATGACGAGGTGTGGTTCTACGAACTGAACCTGAACTTCATGTCTGCAGTTCGACTCGACCGTGCACTGCTCCCCGCAATGCTGGCAAAGGGCGCAGGCGTCGTCCTGCATGTGACCTCGATCCAGCGTGTGCTTCCGCTTCCCGAGTCGACTACCGCCTACGCCGCGGCGAAGGGTGCGCTCTCGACGTACAGCAAATCCTTGTCGAAGGAAGTCACGCCGAAAGGAGTTCGCGTTCTGCGAGTCTCGCCAGGCTGGATCGAGACTGAAGCTTCGGTTGCATTCGCCGAGCGAATGGCCGCCCAGGCAGGCACAGACTACGAGGGTGGCAAGAAGATTGTCATGGACTGGCTCGGCGGAATTCCGGTCGGTCGGCCCGCCAAGCCGCAGGAGGTCGCAGACCTGATTGCCTTCCTTGTCTCTCCGCGAGCGGCGTCGGTGTCAGGCACCGAACACGTGATCGATGGCGGGACGGTTCCCACGGTTTAAGAATCTTCGCCCTCACCCGCTTGAACCGCTCAATGTCGACGGTCGCGTGCGGGAACCCTTCGGTCAGGGGCCAGGAGTTGCACTGGCCGTGATGTGCCCGAGATGTTCATCGCCGGAAGACCCCGACAGCGCAACCTGGGCGACACATGTTTATTGCGTGGATAGGGATCCTGAAGAAATTAATGGCCGCTTTGATGGCCGAACGACGGCGAGAGGTGCAACGGGTTCGATTTTTTTGCAACCCTATGAAGCGGCTATTTCCATACGATTTCGATCACTCTCTTCAACTTCACAGGACTCTTCAATGAACACCGGAATTCGCAAGTTCATCGTCGCCGCGGCTGCAACTGCCAGCATCATCGGCCCGATTGGTGGCGCGCATGCCCAGCCGATACAGGCCAAGAACGTCGTGCTGGTGCACGGTGCCTTCGCCGATGGCTCGGGGTGGCGCAGTGTCTACAACGAACTGACGGGCCGAGGCTATCGGGTGACCATCGTGCAAAACCCGCTGACATCTCTCGCCGACGATGTCATGGCAACCAAGCGCGCGATCGCCCGCCAGGACGGTCCCACGGTCCTGGTCGGCCACTCATGGGGCGGTACCGTGATCACCGAGGCTGGCGTCGATCCGAAGGTCGTCGGTCTCGTCTATGTCTCCGCCCTATCACCCGACGCCGGCGAGACCACCGCCGAGCAGTACGCCGGTTTCTCGGCCCCCGAGTTCGTCATCGACACGCACGCTGACGGTTTCGGCTTCGTCAACAGGGACAAGTTCAAGATCGGGTTCGCCGGCGATGCCAGCGATGCAGACGCCGCGTTCTTGAGGGACTCACAGGTGCCTATCAACATGTCGGTGTTTGCCACCAAGCTCAATCACGCCGCTTGGCGGACCAAGCCGAGTTGGTCGGTCATTGCAACCGACGACAAGGCCTTCGATGTCCGGATGCTGCACAAGATGGCGAAGCGCATCGGCGCGACGGTCACCGAGGTCAAAGCCAGTCACGCCGTCTTCATGACACAGCCCAAGGCCGTTGCAGACGTGATCGATCGCGCGGCGCGGGAAGCCGAGCCCGCAGGGTCGAAAGCGGCGAATCGCGGCGCAAAGTCACAGTAGTCGCTGACTGGCGGCTGTAGGCTCAGCATTGGCCATCGAGGCCGGACCATTGGACCATTTCAAAAGGCCGTCCAATGCTGGGCAGAGTTCCTGGCCCCACGCCGTCATACCGGTTCTGGCCTTGCCGGCTCGTGGCATGCGCAATCAGACTCTCAAACTTCCGACCGTGATGCGAGAGTTTCCAGGCGATGCGCTTTGCGCAGCGTCATTGGGGAAGGTTAGGACTTGGCCATCACATCTCGCAGCTTCACTTCATCGGATGCGATGGCAGCCAGTTCCAGCAGTGTTCGCTTCTGGCTCTTGTCCAGCTGGCGGGGACGGAAGTCAATGACGCAGATCGACCCAAGGGCAAAACCGTCCGGGTCATAGACCGGCGCGCCTGCATAGAAGCGAAAGTGCGGCGCATCCGCTACTGCAGGGTTGAGGGCGAAGCTGGGATGTTCTTTGAGGTCACGGACTTCAAAGATTCCTTTTTGCAGGACCGTATGGTTGCAGAAGGCCCAACTGCGCGGCGTCTCCACCATGTCCAGACCTTGGCGAGACGAGCCTGCGCCTGACTTGCTGGTGCGTTGGCAACACTCACCAGCCCGGTCTTCGCCAGGCGACCATCGGTCGCGAGATTTATCGACGCGTGGAGAACTACGGCGGCACGCCCGATTCGACACGTCGCGGCGTCGGCGGCCCGGTTCATGTCGCTCCCGCTCGCGCGGCGCAACCGATTGCGAACGCCATGATCTCCGCCGCTGACACGCTGGGCATCCCGACCTTCGACAATCCGAACGGCGCGATGATGGAAGGCCCCGGCGGTGCGGCCCTCAACGACCTGATCGTCAAGGATGATCGACGCAATTCCATCTACCGGGCCTATGTGCATCCTCGTCGTGGGCAGCCCAACCTCATGCAGTCGGGCGTGGGTTCTGAAGATGAACTGAGTCGCCACGGCATTCCGGTGGTCCAGCACCTGCCAGGCGTGGGCGCCAACCATCAGGACCACGTGTCGTTTGCTGTGATCTTCGAGGAACATCCGCTTCGTCCAAGAACTCGGTGCGCAAGCGTCGTTCAAGGGTTTGGTCAAAGGCGAGAGCCTTCCCGGAAAGTTGGACACGAAGGCGCTCGAAAACTACGCACGCAACGCAGCCGTGACCTATTGGCACCAGTGCTGCACGGCCAAAATGGGCCGAGACACGATGCCTGTGGTCGATGCGCAGCTCCGGGTCTATGGAGTGAAGGGCCTGCGTATTGCAGACGCATCCATCATGCCGCACGTGACGAGCGGCAACACGATGGCACCGTGCGTCGTCATCGGCGAGCGCGCAGTCGAGGAGATTCGCGCCAGCCATGGCATCTGAGCATTGTTCGAGATCCCCTCGTTGACCCACATGGCGGGCGGGCATGTTTCGCTGTGCCTTCGACAACCGGCTCACTGCGCGAGGCAGCCCCCGCCGGCCCTTGCCTTCTTCCATCACCAGAATCTTTTCAACACAGGAACCATCAGAATGAACACGACGCAATTCTTCAGCGGTTGCCCTCGCCGGAATGAGGGGAAGGTGTCCGAGGAAGCCGATGCTTGCAGGTTAAAGACATGACAGAGCGAGGTCTGAACGCCTGTGCCGCTGCCTCGGCCTATGGAGTGACGCCGCCGACAGCGCGCAAATGGCCGCAGGCGCCGCTGGCCTGGCCGATGCCTCCAGCCGCCCGGCGTGCTCGCCGCGGGCGATCTCGCCAGCCACGGTGGGAAGGGTTCGGGCCCGTGCGGGCTTGTCGCACCTGAGCGATCTGCAGCCAGCCGAGCCGGTGGTGCGCTATGAGCACGAGGCACCCGGGCAGATGCGGCACATCGACACCAAGAAACTCGGGCGCATCGAGCGGCCCAGCCATCGCGTCACCGGCAACCGGCGCGATTCGCTCGATGGTGCCGGCTGGGAGACGCTGTTCGTGGTCATTGACGATCACGCGCGCATCGCCTTCACGGACGTGTACCCGGACGAGAAGACGCCCCAGGCGGTGCAGTTCCTGCATAACGCGGTGGCCTACTACCGCAGCCTGGGGGTGACGGTTGAGCGGCTGCTGACCGACAACGGCTCGGCCTTCCGCTCCAAGGAGTTCGCCAAGGCGTGCCAGCAGTTGGGCATCCGCCATCGCTTCACGCGGCCGTGCCGGCCGCAGACCAATGGCAAGGCCGAGCGGTTCATCCAATCGGCGCTGCGCGAGTGGGCCGATGGCTTTATCTACCAGAACTCCAGCGAGCGAACCCAAGCCCTCGATCACTGGCTGCACCACAACTGGCATCGCCCACACCAAGGCATCGGAGGCGTCGCTCCCATGACCAGACTCAACAAGTCAAGAAAAAACCTCTTGACGCTTCACAGCTAGTGCGCCGTCGTTCTTGCGGCGGCGGCATCACTCCCTGATGTTCGCCGCCTGCACGATCTTCTGGTTGCGCGCGTACTCCGCCTGCACGAACTTCCCCAGTTCCTCGGCCGAACCGCTGCCCGGCACGGCGCCCTGTTCCTGCAGCTTGGCGCGCACTTCCGGATCTTTCAGCACCGCGTTGAGCTCCTCGTTGAGCCGCTTGACGACCGGCCCCGGTGTCTGTGCCGGCGCAAAGATGCCAGTCCAGCTCACCATCGAATAGCCCTTGAGGCCCGGCATCTCGTCGAAGGCCGGCACCTGGGGCAGGGCCTCCAGCCGCTTGCTGCCGGTCACGCCCAGGGCCTTCAGCCGGCCGCCGTTCACGTGCGGGATGGCGCTGGTGCTGACCAGCATCGCCAGGTCGACCTGGTTGCCGATCACGTCGGTGGCGATCTGCGCCCCGCCGCGATAGGGCACATGGGTCACGAAGATGCCGCTCTTCTCCTTGAGCAGTTCCATCGCGAGCTGCAGCACCGTGCCCACGCCCGAGGTCGCGTAGTTGTACTTGCCGGGCGCTGCCTTGGCGAGCTTGACGAAGTCGGGATAGCTCTGCACGGCCAGGCCGGGGCGCGCCACCAGCACCATCGGCGCGGTGTTGAGCATGCCCACCGGCGCCAGATCCTTCAGCGGATCGAACTTGAAGGCGGCGGGGTTGATCAGCCGGCCGATCGCGATCGCGCTGTCCGGGCCGGCCACCAGCGTGTAGCCGTCCGGCGCCGCGTTCACCGCCTTGGCCACGCCGATGGCGCCGCCGGCGCCGGTCACGTTCTCGATCACCACCGACTGCCTGAGCCGTTCGCCCAGCTTGGTCGCGATCAGGCGGGCGTTGAAGTCCACGCTGCCACCCGCCGAGTAGGGCACGATCAGCGTGATGGGCTTGGCGGCGGGCCAGGCGGCCTGGGCGATGGCGGCACCGGGCAGGGCGGCGGCCAGCAGTGCGGCAAGAAGCAGGGGCTTGAGCTTGGGCATGGTCAGTTTCCGTGAGGGAGGGCGTCGGGGGGCAGCTGGGCGCGCAGCGCGTCGAATTCCTGGCTCCACTGCGCGCGCCATGCACGGCGCGTGCCGTCGTCGATCCAGGCGCCGTCGAGTCCGTTGTGCATGAAGGCGCGCAGGTCGTCCGCGCCGAAGCCGAAGTCCCGCACCATCATGGTCCAGGCCTGGGTGGGCGTGACCTTGTGCAGCGTGGGATCGTCGGTGTTGGGATGGATGCGCAGTCCCAGGCCAGGCATGCGTCGGATCGGGTGATCCAAGGCCCAGCGCTCGGGCGGCAGGGTGCGCAGGTAGTAGGAGTTGGTCGGCACCACGGTGAAGAGCACGCCGCGCTCGGCGCACTCGCGCGCGAAGTCCGGCTGGTCCACCACCGTGTAGCCGTGGTCGATGCGGTCGACCTGCAGCAGGTCGAGCGCGGTGCGCACGTGGGTCCAGGGCATGCCGAACTCGCCGGCATGCGCGGTGGTCTTCAGGCCGGCGCGGCGGGCGTTGCGGTAGGCCTTCAGGAAGAGTTCCGGCGGGCGGTCCACCTCGCGGTAGTCGATGCCGATGCCGATGACTTCCTCGCAGCGGTTCGCCGTCACCCATTCGACCATTTCGACGGCAGCCTCGGGGCTGGCCTCGCGGTCGATCGCCGCGATCAGGCGGCCGGTGATGCCGAAGTCCCGCTCTGCATCGCGGATGGCGCGCACGATCGCTTCCTGCGCCGCGCGGTAGGCGATGCCGGAGGCGTGCGCGGTGCCGGTCGGGTTCCAGAAGAACTCGCTGTAGCGCACGTGGTGGGCGGCGGCATCTTCCAGGTATTCGTAGCTCAGGCGGTGCAGGTCGTCCGGTTCGCGCACCAGTTGCGCGTCCAGCGCGCGGAGCACGCGCAGCACGCCCACCGGCTTCTCTCCGCGCGTGTAGAAGTCCTCGACCTCCTGCTCGGCCAGCGGCGCGCCGGCGCGGCGGTTGAGCGCTGCGAAGGTGTCGTGGCGCACGGTGCCGAACAGGTGGCAGTGCAGCTCGACCTTGGGGATCGCGTGCAGGAAGGCGTCGAGCGGGGTGGGTGCAATTGGCATGCGGGCCAGTCTAGTGAGCGCATGGTCATAAGAAAAGTTTTGAATTTCTATAATTTGATTCAACCAGTTGATGAGCGAGTGCCATGGCCTCCCTGCCCCTGCGTGCCCTGACCCTGCGCCAGCTGCAGTTCTTTTCCGTGCTGGTCCAGGAGGGCCAGTTCGGCCGCGCCGCGCGGCGCCTGTCCATCACCCAGCCGGCGCTGAGCAACGCCATCAAGCAGATGGAGAAGCTGCTCGGCGCGGAACTGCTGACCCGCACCACCCACCGCCTGGAGCTCACGCCTGTGGGCGCCGAAGTGCTGGCGCGCACCGACTTCCTGGTCAACACGGTGGAAGTGGCGCTGCGCGACATCGAGAGCACCGTGCGGCGCGGCCGCGCCTTCGTGCGCATCGGCGTGATTCCCTCGGCGAGTTCCAGCGTGGCGACGGCGGTGAGCGGCTTCCTGCGCGAGACCGGTCACGAGGCCGAACTGGCCTGGCGTGACGCGCCCTCGACCACGCTGCTGGCGGAGGTGCGCAGCGGCCAGCTCGACATGGCCGTCGCGGCCATCACCGAGCCGCCGGGCGGGCTGGCCTGCGTCGACCTGTTCCGCGATCCGCTGGTGCTGGTGTTGCGCCGCGACCACCCGCTGGCAAAGGCGCAGGAGGCGAGCTGGGAGGCCATCGGCCGCGAGCGGCTGGTGCTGTTCGAAAGCGGCAGCATGCCGGCCCTGGGCGACCCGGCGCGGGCGCAGTTCGCGCAGGGCGCCGAGCCCTACCGGGTCAGCTACTCGGAAACGCTCTACGCGCTGGTGCGCGGCGGGCTGGCGCTCGGGCTGATGCCGCGGCTCTACACCGACTCGCTGCGCGATCCGGAATTGAAGGTGCTGCCGCTGGCGAAGCCGCGCGTCGAGCGGCGGGTGGTGCTGGTGTACCTGCCGGGGCCGATGCGCAACGTGGTGGCGCAGGCGCTGATCGCCTTCCTGCGGCAGCGTCTGCCTGCGCCCTCGGCGGCCCCCGTTCGCGCACCGCGTCGCCGTGGCGCGAACGCGGGGTAGCTGAAGATATCGTCGCAGCTGTCACAACAGGCGTTCACGGCACGTCTTGAAGATGATGGGCAGCCGAATCAAGATGAAGCTGTCCTCGATCTCAACGAACCAAAGGACCAGCCATGAAAGTCGTGATCATCGGAGGCAGCGGCCTCATCGGAAAGAAGCTGTCGGCCCTGCTTCGGCCGGCCGGCCATGAAGTGATGTCGGCCTCGCCGTCCTCGGGCGTCAATGCCGTGACGGGGGAAGGGCTGGACCAGGCGCTGGCGGGTGCGCAGGTGGTGGTCGACGTGACCAATTCGCCTTCTTTCGAGGACAAGGCCGTGCTGCAGTTCTTCCAGGCGTCGACCCGCAACCTGCTGGCGGCCGTCGCCAAGGCCGACGTGGGTCACCTGGTGGCCCTGTCGGTCGTGGGCGCCGACCTGCATCCCGACAGCGGCTATTTGCGCGCCAAGGTGGCGCAGGAATCGCTGATCAAGGGCGGCGACGTGCCCTACACCATCCTGCGGGCGACCCAGTTCTTCGAGTTCCTGGCGCCGATCGCCGATTCGGGCACGCGCGGATCGACCGTGCGCGTGTCGTCGGGCATGTTCCAGCCGGTGGCGGCGGCCGACGTCGCGGCGGCGCTCGCCGACATCGTGGGCCAGGCGCCACTCAACGGCTTCTGCGAACTGGGCGGGCCCGAGCGCGCTCCGCTGGACGACCTGGTCCGCCGTGTGCTCCAGGCCAAGCGGGACGCGAGGACGGTCGAGGGGGATGCCGATGAACCCTACTTCGGAACGCGGGTGAGCGACGATTCCCTCATGGCGGGCGAGAAGGCCAGGATCGGCAGCACCTCCCTCGAGAGCTGGCTGGCGGCACAGGCGAGCGCGGGCTGAGCGGCACGGTCCGGCGGCGCGCCGGGTGGGGTGGGGCGGGCCCGATCAGTGCAATTCGGCCGCCATGTGGATCGTCTCGCGCACCCGCGGGTAGATCTGTGCGTTCCACTTGCTGCCGCTGAACACGCCGTAGTGGCCGACGCCGGCCTGCAGGTGGTGGACCTTCAGGTAGGGCCGCACGCTGGTGCACAGGTCCTGCGCGGCCACGGTCTGCCCGATCGCGCAGATGTCGTCGCGCTCGCCCTCCACGGTCAGCAGGGCGGTGCGGCGGATCGCGGCAGGATCGACCCTGCGCTCGCCCACCGTGAGCGCGCCGCGCGCCAGGTCGTAGGTCTGGAACACGCGCTCCACCGTCTGGAGGTAGAACTCGGCCGGCAGGTCGTTCACCGCCAGGTACTCGTCATAGAAGTCGCGGATCACCGCCGCCTGGTCGAGTTCGCCCGCGGCCAGGTGCTCGTAGAGGCGCTGGAACTGCTGCCGGTGGCGCTGCGGGTTCATGCTCATGAAGGCCGCGAGCTGCAGGAAGCCGGGGTACACGCGCCGCATGCAGCCCGCGTGCGGCCAGGGCACGCGGCTGATCAGGTTGCGCTCGAACCAGTCGATGGAGCGCTCGTTGGCCAGCTTGTTCACGGCCGTGGGATTGATGCGGCAATCCACCGGCCCGGCCATCAGCGTGAGGCTCCGCGGCGCGGCGGGGTGGTCGTCCTCTGACATCAGCGCGGTGGCGGCCAGCGCGGCCACGCAGGGCTGGCACACCGCCACCATGTGCGCGCCGGGGCCGATCGCCTCCAGGAAGGCGATGAGCTGCAGCGTGTAGTCGTCCAGGCCGAAGCCGCCCTCCCACAGCGGTACGTCCCGGGCGTTGTGCCAGTCGGTCACGTAGACGTCGTGGTCGCGCAGCAGGGTGCGCGCGGTTTCGCGCAGCAGCGTTGCGAAATGGCCCGAAAGTGGTGCAGCCAGCAGCACCGGCGGATGCACCACGGCGGTGTTCTTGCGGAAATGCAGCAGCGTGCCGAAGGGGGCGCGGAGGAAGACTTCCTCGTGCACCTCGACCGCCTCGCCGTCCACCATGACGCTGTCGATGCCGTAGGCGGGCCGGGTGTGCGTGAGGCGCAGGCGCGAATAGACATCCGCCAGCGCAGCGAACTGCCGCAGGGCGCCACGGGCGGCGGCCTCGTCCCAGGCCGGGCCCCCGAGGTACTGCGCGGCGAGCCGGGAGGGCGAAAGCAGGTCGGCATTGGTCTGGTAGGCCCGGTACAACATGCACCGGCCGAAGGCAATTTGCGGGCCAAGGCCGGCAAATGGCCGCGGGCGCCGCGCACTGTTCTGGCACAGGCCTTGCACGGTTCGTGCTGCCCATCCCGGCAGACCAGGAGTCAGCATGGCCGCCAAACCCGTTCTCACCATCAGCAGCCGCAACTATGGGGCCTGGGCGCTGCGCGGCTGGCTGATGTGCCGGCTGGCTGAACTGGACTTCGTCGAGAAGGTGATCCCGCCCGACGACCCGGCGATGAAGGCCGAGATGCTGCTGCTCTCGTCGTCCATGCGGGTGCCGTCGCTGCAGCACGGCAAGGTGACGGTGTGGGACACGCTGGCGATCGGCGAGTACCTGCACGAGATCAAGCCCAAGGCCGGACTGCTGCCGGCAGACATCGGCGCGCGCGCCCATTGCCGCGCGATCTGCGGCGAGATGCATTCGGGCTTCGCCTCGATGCGTGGGGCTTTGCCGATGAACATCAAGGCGCACTTTCCGGGCTTCAAGATCTGGTCGCGCGCGCAAGCCGACATCGACCGCATCGTGCAGATCTGGCTCGAATGCCTGCAGGCCTACGACGGTCCGTTTCTCTTCGGCCGCCAGCCCTGCATGGCCGATGCCATGTACGCGCCGGTGGTCACCCGCTTCATCACCTACGACGTGGCGCTGGACAAGCTTTGCGCCGCCTATGCGAAGCGCATCGCCGAGCTGCCGGCGATGCAGGAATGGGTCGCGGCGGCAAAGCTGGAGCCGGAGGAGATCGACGAGCTGGATGCGGAGTTCTGAGACGAAGCTCTCCCCCCGGGCTCCCCCACTTCGTGTGGTCCGGGCCGACGGTGCGGTTCATCTCGAAACTCAGAGCTCGGTGGCGAACTCGCGCAGGTCGCGCGGCGGCCGGCCCAGCCATTCGGCCAGCGGCGCGTTGTCCGCGACGTTGTCCAGCTCCAGCATCACGCGGGTGTCGGTGCACCAGGGCAGGGCGGGAATGAAGTCGCCGATGCGCGCGCTCAGCGCGCCCATCCAGGCCGGCAGGCGCAGCAGATGCGCCGGCTGCGCGGTGCCGGCGCGGCGCGCGCCACGCAGCGTGGCGATCAGCTCGGCCAGCGTCATCTGGCGTGCGCCGCCGAACTCGATCACGCCGCGGAAGGGTGAAGCCGGGTCGGCCAGCGCCGCCGCCGCGTGGGCCAGGTCCTCGACGTAGACCGGCTGGAGCCTGGCGCCGAGTGCGGGACCGGGCATCGCCAGCACCGGCAGCATGGCCAGGGTGCGGAACAGCTGGGCCGCATCGCCGCCCGCGCCCAGCACCACCGAGGGCCGCAGCGCGATCCAGGAGGGGCCGTCGGCAGGCAGGGCCTGGAGAGCGGCCTCGGCGGCGCGCTTGGTGCGCGCGTAATGCGTGGCGTTGTCCTGGTCGCCGCGGCCGATGCCCAGGGCCGAGATCTGGACGATGCGGCGCACGCCGGCCTGGGCGCAGGCCTGGAAGAGCGCGGCCGGCACGGCAGTGTGCACGGCCTGCATCGGCCGGCGCGCGCTGTCGCGCAGCACGCCGACCGCGTTGACGACCGTGTCGACGCCCGCAAGCCGCGGCAGCCACGTCGGGACCTCGGTGTCGCGCGAGAAGTCGATGGGCACATGCGGCAGGTCGGTGCGAAGCCGCGTGGCGCTGCCGCAGCTCACGCGGTGGCCGGCCTGCAGCAGTGCGGCGGCGATGCGGCTGCCGATGAAGCCATTGGCGCCGCAGACCAGGACATGGAGGGGCGTGCTCATGGTCGTCTCTTTCATCGGCGGCCGGGCGACGGCAGCTCGCAGGAACCAGGCGCGAAGGCCGGGGACGGGCGGGTCATCGAAACTGCCTTTCTCGATATTTCAGTCAAAACAGAAACTAACAGTCAAAAAAATGTTCACATGGGCAGGCTTGCATGGTGGGCGTCCGGATCGTCGCTGCCCTTGTCGCTGTCGCCGCGCACGAACCTCTGCACGCTGGCGCCCAGCGTGAGCACCTTGTCCAGCGTGGACGGCGACAGGCGCAGCATCTCGTCGGCCCAGCTGCCCAGCTTGGCCATCAGTTCCATGGTGGCGCGGATGCGGTCCTGCGCGTCCGCCGGCTCTCCGGCGAAATCGGGGCTGGCGATCACCTCGCGCAGCATGCGGATCGTCGGGTCGAACTCGCGTTCCTTGCGCTCGCGCACCACGGTGCGGAACAGCTCCCATACGTCGACGCTGGTCTCGAAAAAGTCGCGCCGGTCGCCCAGCACGTGGGTGATGCGCACCAGGTTCCAGGCCTGCAGTTCCTTCAGGCTGTTGCTGACGTTGGAGCGGGCGACGTTGAGCGTCTCCGACAGCGCCTCGGCATGCATCGGCCTGCCGTGGACGAAGAGCAGCGCGTGGATCTGGGAGACGGTGCGGTTGACGCCCCACAGCGACCCCATCTCGCCCCAGTGGAGTACGAACTTGCGTTGGATATCGGTCAGTTGCATGTATGGCCTCGGGATCGAGTCTACGGTTTTCGATATTTCTGTCAATAGAGAAACACAAAACCAGTGCAGGCCTTCGCGATTGGTGAAATACTGGATGTTCATCCAGCATTCAAGGTTGGCGACATGACCGATGCCTTCATCCCCATCCATGCCATCAAGGGCCGTGGCGCGGCCACCCGGCTGGCCCATCGCTTCGAGCGCGAGGCGCGCGACGCCTACGACGACGGCTGGGGCACGCTCGAGGATGGCGCCGCCGAGGCCGAGGACCTGCAGCCGCTCCAGACCGAGGTGCGCTTCGAGGACGTGAAGTCGGTGCTCGGCGGCAACGAGTCGCCCGACATCTACTTCGACCGCTCGATCAACCCCTACCGCGGCTGCGAGCACGGCTGCATCTACTGCTTCGCGCGGCCCACGCACAGCTACCTCAATCTCTCGCCGGGGCTGGACTTCGAGACCAAGCTCATTGCCAAGCGCAACATCGTCGAGGTGCTGCGTGCGGAACTCGGGCGCCGCAACTACCGGCCGAACCAGATCGCGATCGGCACCGCGACCGACTGCTACCAGCCGATCGAGCGCGAGCTGCGCCTCACCCGATCGGTGATCGAGCTGTTGGGCGAGGTGCGCCATCCCTTCGGGCTGGTCACCAAGTCCAGCGCGGTGGAACACGACCTGGACCTGATCGCGCCGATGGCGGCCGCGCACCTGGCGGCGGTGTACGTGACCATCACCACGCTGGACGGCGAGCTGGCGCGCAAGCTGGAGCCGCGAGCCGCCGCGCCGCATCGTCGGCTGCGCACCGTGCGCACGCTGGCGGAGGCCGGCGTGCCGGTCGGCGTGAGCGTGGCGCCGCAGATCCCCTTCGTCACCGAGGACATGGAGCAGGTGCTCGAAGCCGCCTGGGAGGCCGGCGCGCGCAGCGCCTTCTACACCGTGATCCGCCTGCCTTGGGAGGTGGCGCCGCTCTTCAAGCAGTGGCTGGAGCTGCACTACCCGCAGCGCGCGGGCCGCATCATGGCCCGCATCCGCGAGATGCGTGGCGGCAAGGACTATGACGCCGACTTCGGCACGCGCATGACCGGCACCGGCCTCTGGGCCGAACTGATCCGCCAGCGCTTCGAGAAGGCGACGCAGCGCATCGGCTTCAACCGCGAGCGCATCACGCTGGACCTCAGCGCATTCCGGCCACCCGGCGCAGCGGGGCAGGGCAGTCTGTTCTAGCGTCGGGGGTCGCGCTGCGGGATTCGACGCCGCACCAGTCGCCGCCCAGCGCCTTGACCAGGAACACCGCGACCAGCAGGCGCTGACCCTGCAACTGTGCGGCCTGGCGCTCGGCCGTGAGCAGCGACTGCTGGGCGCTGATCACGTCCAGGTAGGTCGAGGCGCCGCCCTCGTAGCGCGCGGTCGCCATGTCGAGCACGCGGCTTGCCGAGGCAACGGAGGCCTGCGACTGAGCCACAGCACGGTCCAGCGCGGCCAGGCCGCTGATGCCGTCCTCGGCTTCCTGCATGGCGGTGAGCACCACCCGCCGGTAGTTGGCCACCGAGGCGGCGTGGCCTGCCTGCGCGAAGTCCACGTTGGCGCGGATGCGCCCGCCGTCGAACAGGGTCTGCGTGGCCGAGACGCCGACGGACCACAGCAGGCTGGGCGCATCGAAGAGGGTCTCGATCATGCGGCTGTCCACGCCGACGACGGGCGCCAGCACCACGCTGGGGTAGAAGGCCGCGCGCGCCACGCCGATCTGCGCGTTGGCCGCGGCCATGGCGCGCTCGGCGGCGGCCACGTCGGGCCGCCGCTCCAGGACCTCGGACGGCACGCCCAGCGGAATCGGCGGCGGCGTGATCGGCCGCAGGTCCGTTGCCAGCGTGAAGCTGGGCGCGGGCGTGCCGGTCAGCGTGGCGATTGCATGCTCGTACTGGGCGCGCTGCCGTCTCACCACGTCAACCTGGGCCAGGGTGCTGTCCAGCAGCGCCTGCTGCTGCGCGACGTCCAGCCCGGAGACGGCGCCGAGCTCGTGGCGCGCGCTCACCAGATCGAGCGCGCGGCGCTGCAGTGCGATCGAGCGCGACAGCACGTCCAGTTCGGTGTCGGTGGCGCGCAGGTTGAAGTAGGCCGAGGCCAGGTCGGCGGTCAGCAGCAGCCGCGTGTTCTCCAGGTCGGCCTCCGACTGCGCGGCGGAGGCGGTCGCGCCTTCGACCGAGCGCTGCACGCGGCCCGCGAGGTCGATCTCGTAGCTGGCGTTGAGCGAGAGCGCGAAGTCGTTCTGCACCGTCGAGAAGTTCTGCGTCGCGTAGTTGGTGAGCGGGCGGTTGGCCGAGATCCTCAGACGCGAGGCGCGCGTGCCCAGGCCCAGCTGCGGATAGCGCGCGGCATCGGCCGCGGCCAGCGTGGCGCGCGCCTGCGCGAGTCGCGCACCTGCCAGATCGAGCGTGGGGCTGTTGGCGAGGGCCTGCTGTTGCAGGCGGTCGAGCCCCGCGTCGCCGAAGCGCCGCCACCACGGGCCCTTGTCTTCGGTGTCGCTGGGCGCGGCCTCGCGCCAGGGCGACTCCACCTGCCAGCTCACCGGCACTTCAACGGCCGGCTTTTGGTAGTCGGGGCCGGCCGCGCAGCCTGCGGCGAGCAGCAGAGCGACGGCGGCCGCGAAACGCAAGCTCACGCCGGCTCCTTCGCGACCGAAACGATGTCGCCCTCAGCCAGCGAGTCCGAGGGATTGAGCACCAGCCGATCGGTGGGGCCGATGCCGTCGATCACCTCCACCGTCTCGCCGTAGTTGCGGCCGAGCTGGACCGTGCGCAGCCGCACGCGGCCCTCGCCGTCGACCACGGCCACGCGCGTGCCGTCGCCGCGGAACAGCAATGCATTGGCCGGAATGCTGAGCGCGCGGCTGGCCGCCAGGGGCAGCGAGACCTGCACGTAGGCGCCCGGCAGCAACAGGCCCTCGCGGTTGGGCAGCGCGACCTCGACCTGCATCATCCGTGTGGCGGTGTCGATGGCGCCCGAGGTGCGCGCCACCTCGCCCTTGAAGCTCTGGCCGCGCAGCTCGGCCTGCGTCACCACCACCGGCTGCCCGGCTTTCACCAGCTGCGCATAGGACTGCGGCACGTTGATGTACACGCGCAGCGGATCGGTCTGCGCCAGCAGGAACAGCGGCCGGCTGCCGCCGGCGTCGATCAGGTCGCCCACGTCCACGTTGCGCCGCGTGATCACGCCGTCGAAGGGCGCGACGATGCGCTTGAAGCCCTCGGTCTGGCGCAGCCGCTGCACGTTGGCATCGGCGGCCGCCAGGTTGGCGGTGGCCTGGGCCAGGCTGCTGCGGCGCTCGTCCAGGTCCTGCTGCGAGACCACGTCCTTCTTGCGCAGGTTCTCCCAGCGCGCCACCGTGCTTTTCGCGAGCTCCAGGCTCGATGCCGTCTGCTGGCGCGCGGCGATGGCCTGCGAGAGCTGCTGGTCGATCTCCGGCGTCTCGATCTCCGCCAGCAGCTCGCCCTTCTTGACCTGGCTGCCGATGTCGCGGGTCCAGCGCTTGAGGTAGCCGCTCGCGCGCGCCGAGATCGGCGCCTGCACGAAGCCCTGCAGCGTGCCCGGCAGCGCCAGCGTCTGGCCGGCGGCGGCGGTCTGGGGCAGGGCGGTCTTCACGTACTGGCGGGCCAGCTCGGTCGAGGAAGCCTCGAGGTCCTTGGCATTGGCGATGCGCACGAACACCGTGCGCGCCGCGCCGACGGCCAGCAGCACCGCGACGACGATCACGCCGATGCGGGCGCGGCGGACGATCTGGCGCCGCCGCAGCAGCGCATGGTGGTCGCCGCCCTCGTCGTCGATCGGGTGGATGGCCAGGCCCGCGTGGCGTTGTTCGGTCATGGTTTCAACTCTCCTGCGGCGCGGCACCACCCGGCGGGGATGGCGGCGCCGGCGATTCGGCTGCGCGCGCGGCCTTGCGATGGGCCAGGCGGCTGTGGATGCCGGCATACACGGCCGGCACGAAGAACAGAGTGGAGACGGTCGCGAACAGCAGCCCGCCGATCACCGCGCGGCCCAGCGGCGCGTTCTGCTCGGCGCCTTCGCCCAGGCCCAGCGCCATCGGGATCATGCCGATGATCATCGCCAGCGCCGTCATCAGCACCGGGCGGATGCGGGTGGCGCCGGCTTCCAGCGCGGCCGACAGCGGCGGCACGCCGGCGGCCAGCCGCTCGCGCGCAAAAGCGATCAGCAGGATGCTGTTGGCGGTGGCCACGCCCATGGTCATGATCGCGCCGGTGAGCGCCGGCACGCTCAGCGTGGTGCTGGTGAGGAACAGCATCCAGGCGATGCCGGCCAGCGCCGCCGGCAGGGCGGTGATGATGATCGCGGCGTCCAGCCAGGACTGGAAGGTCACGACGATCAGCAGGTAGACCAGCACGATCGCCATCGCCAGCCCGACGCCCAGGCCGATGAAGGAGGTCTGCATGGTCTCCACCTGGCCGCGGATGGTAACCTGGCTGCCGCGCGCGAGCTTGGGCCGCATCTCGTCGACCAGCGTCTTCACTTTCGCCGCGACGCTGGCGAGGTCGGTGCCCTGCACGCTGACGTACACGTCGACCACCGGCGAAATGTTGTAGCGCGAATACACCGCCGGCGAGCGCCCGGCCTGGGCTTCCACCAGGTTGCCCAGCAGCTGCGGCGGCGCGGCCGAGGGGCCCGAGGCGCCCACCGGGATGTTGAGCAGCGAGTCCAGCGAATCGACCTTGTACTGCGGCGTCTGCACCGCGACGTTGTAGACCACCCCGTTCTGCGGGTTGAGCCAGAAGGCCGGCTGGGTCTGCGAGCTGCCCGACAGCGCGATCAGCACGTTCTGCCCCACGTTCTGCGCGGTCAGGCCGACCTGCTGCAGCCGCGTGCGGTCCATCTGCAGGTTGAGGCCGGGCCCGTCCAGGCGCTGGTGAACGTGCGCATCGACCGCGCCGGGGATCTTGCGGATCTCCTTGACCAGCTCGGCCGCCCGCGCCGCATTGCCTGCCAGGTCGTTGCCGCTGAACTGCACGTCGATGGCCGCGGGCAGGCCGAAGTTCAGAATCTGGGTGACGATGTCCGCCGGCTGGAAGAAGAACTCCACGCCCGGAAAGCGCTTGGGCAGCTCGGCGCGCAGGAGCGAGACGAATTCCTCGGTCGGCCGGTGGCCGTCGCGCAGCGACAGCAGGATCTCGCCGTCCAGCGTGCCGATGGTGCCGGCGTTGCTGTACGAGAGGTTGATGCCGCTGTTCGGCACGCCCAGGTTGTCGAGGACGGTCTCCAACTGGTCCTTGGGGATCAGTGTGCGGATGGCAGCCTCCACCTCGTCGGCCAGGCGCGCCGTCTCCTCGATGCGGGTGCCGGTGGGCGCACGCATGTGCAGGCGGATCTGGCCCGCGTCCACGGTCGGGAAGAAGTCGCGGCCCAGCGCCGGGTAGAGCAGGCAGGAGAGCAGGCAGAAGCCGAGGAAGACGGCGATGAATCCCGTGCGCTTCGACAGCAGGGCCGACAGCACCAGCGTGTAGGCGCGGCGCACCCGCTCGAAGCGCCGGTCGAAGCTGCGGTAGAGCCGCTGCAGTGCGCCGGGCCGTGCCTCCGCCGCGGCGCCGGCCTGCGCGTGCACCCCGCCCATCAGCAGCATCACCAGGGTCGGCACCAGCGTGCGCGACAGGATGTAGGAGGCCAGCATCGCGAACACCACCGCCTCGGCCAGCGGCACGAACAGGAAGCGCGCCACGCCGGAGAGGAAGAACATGGGCACGAACACGATGCAGATGCACAGCGTGGAGACGAAGGCGGCCGGGCCGATCTCGCCGGCGCCGACGAGGATGGCCTCTTCCAGCGGCGTGCCCATGTGCAGATGGCGCTCGATGTTCTCGATGGTCACGATCGCCTGGTCGACCAGGATGCCGACCGAGAGCGCCAGCCCGCCCAGTGTCATCAGGTTGAGCGTCTCGCCCAGCGCGTACAGCGCCAGGATGGAAGCCAGGATCGACAACGGGATGGTCAGCCCGATGATCAGCGTGCTGCGCCAGTTGCCCAGGAAGAGCAGCACCATCGCCGCCGTGAGCAGGGCCGCGATCACCGCCTCGGCCACCACGCCCTGCACCGCCGCTTTGACGAACAGCGACTGATCGAACAGCGGCGTGACCTTGATGTCCTGCGGCATGCCCTGCTGCGCCACCGGCAGCATGGTGCGCAGGTTGTCCACGATGTCCAGCGTGGACGCGCCGCCGTTCTTGATCACCGACAGCAGCACGCCGCGCACGCCGTCCTGCCGCACGATGTTGGTCTGCGGCTGGAAGCCGTCGCGCACGTAGGCCACGTCGCGCAGGTAGGTGGTGGCGCCGCCTGAGGTGCGCACCGGCAGGTCGTTCAGGCCGGCCAGCACCTCGGGCGAGCCGTTCATGCGCACGCTGTACTCGGTGGCGCCGAACTTGGCGGTGCCCGAGGGCAGGATCAGGTTCTGCGCGTTGACCGCGTTCACCACGTCCGCCGGCGTCAGGCCGCGCGCCTGCATCGCCTGGGTGTCGAGGTCCACCGAGATCACCCGGTTCTTGCCGCCGTAGGGGAACGGGATGGCCACGCCGGGGATGGTGATCAGCTGCGGCCGCAACTGGTTGATGGCCGAGTCGAACAGGGCGTTCTCCGGCCGCTCGGTGCTCGACAGCGCCAGCTGGATCACTGGGATGCTGGAGGCCGAGTACTTGATCACCAGCGGCGGCGTGATGCCCGGCGGCAGCTGGCGAACCTGGGTCTGCACCGAGGCGACGGTCTGCGCGATCGCGGTCTCGATGTTGGCGTTGGGCTGGAAGAAGATCTTGATCACGCTCACCCCGGCCAGCGACTGCGACTCGATGTGCTCGATGTCGCTGACCGTGGTGGTCAGCCCGCGCTCGGTCTGGCCGGCGATGCGCTGCCCCATTTCCTGGGCCGGCAGGCCGCCGTAGTTCCAGATGATGCTGAGCACCGGGATGTTGATCTCCGGGAAGATGTCGGTGGCCATGCGCTTGAGCACCAGCGGTGTGGCCAGCACGATCAGCATCGCCATCACGATGAAGGTGTAGGGGCGGCGCAGCGCGAGCGAGACCATGGACACGGCTTGTTACTTCCCGGGAAGGGGGCCATCATAAGGAGCAATGGCTAGACAATAGTTCCAATGCAGGAGATTTACCTTTCTTCATCGACGGCCGCCCCCTTCCGGCTGGTGGTCATGGGCGTCTCGGGCTGCGGCAAGTCCAGCATGGGCGCGGCGCTGGCCCGCGAATTGGGCCTGCCGCTGGTCGAAGGTGACGACTTCCATTCGGCCGAGAGCGTGAGCAAGATGCGCGCCGGCACCCCCCTGACCGATGCCGACCGGGCCGGCTGGCTGGATCGGCTGGGGCAGGAACTCGCCGCCCATGCCGGCGACGGAGTGGTGCTGAGCTGCTCCGCGCTCAAGCGCGACTATCGCGACCGGCTGCGGGCGGCGGCGCCCGGGTTGCGCTTCGTCTTCATGGAACTGACGCCCGAGGAGGCAGAGCGCCGGGTGGCGGGGCGGTCCGAGCACTTCTTTGCGGCCAGCCTGGTCGAGAACCAGTTCGCGACCCTCGAATCGCCGGTCGGCGAGGCTGGCGTGCTGGCGGTCGATGCGACCGCGCCGATCCCGCAGCTCGTGGCGCAGGTCCGGGCCTGGCTGGTGTCGGAGGCCCCGGCCGGGACGTAGCCAGTTCCCGCAAGCCCGGTCGCGGGAGGGGGCGCTAAGTTCGCCTCATGTCCGACACCCCGCCGCCCGGTCACTATGGTGCCGCCGGTGGTGGCGGGCGAGGCCATCATCGCGCTGGCCATCACCGAGCCCGGCGGCGGCTCCGAGGAAATCATGAAGGACCTGGCCGCGCGCCAGTGGGGGATCTGAATCCATGGCGGTGATCGAATCCACGCTCTCGCCGCACGGCGAAGCCTTCCGGGCCCAGCGCGACGGCATGCTCGCGCTGATCGGGCGCATCCGCGACGTCGAGGCCCGCACCGTGCAAGCCTCGGCGGCGTCGCGCGAGCGTTTCGAGAGGCGCGGGCAGTTGCTGCCGCGCGAGCGGCTGGCGCTGCTGCTCGATCCCGGCGCGCCCTTCCTGGAGCTGTCCACCCTGGCGGGCTTCGGGCTGGACAACCCCGACCCCGGGAAGAGCGTGCCCGGCGGCGGCGTGATCTCCGGCATCGGCTTCGTCTCGGGCATCCGCTGCATGGTCAGCGCCTCGGATTCCGGCATCGACGCCGGCGCGCTGCAGCCGATGGGGCTGGACAAGCAGTTGCGCGTGCAGGAACTGGCGCTGGAGAACCGCTTGCCCTTCGTCCAGCTGGTCGAGAGCGCCGGCGCCAATCTCATGGCCTACCGCGTGGAGGACTTCGTGCGCGGCGGCAACATCTTCCGCAACCTCGCGCGGCTGTCGGCGGCGGGCCTGCCGGTGGTCACGGTGACGCATGGCTCCTCCACCGCCGGCGGCGCCTACCAGACCGGCCTGTCGGACCACATCGTGATGGTGCGCGACCGCACCCGCGCCTTCCTGGCGGGCCCGCCGCTCTTGATGGCGGCCACCGGCGAGGTCGCGAGCGAGGAGGAACTGGGCGGCGCGCTGATGCACACCGGCATCTCCGGCCTGGGCGACTACCTTGCCGAGGACGATCGCGATGCGCTGCGCATCGCGCGCGAGATCCTGGCCGGGATCGACTGGAACCGCGGGCCGCCGCGCGAGCTGCGCGACTTTCGTCCGCCCCGCCATGACGCCGAGGAACTGCTGGGCATCATGCCGCTCGACCCGAAGCGGCCGGTCGACATGCGCCAGGTGATCACGCGCATCGCCGACGACTCCGACTTCCTCGCCTTCGGCGAGAACTACGGCCCGGCCACCGTCTGCGGCACGATCCGCATCGAGGGCTGGCCGCTGGGCGTCATCACCAACAACGGGCCGATCGACGTGCCCGGCGCGAACAAGGCCACGCACTTCATCCAGGCCTGTTGCCAGGCGCGCACGCCCATCCTCTATCTGCAGAACACCACCGGCTACATGGTCGGCCGCGCCCACGAGGAGGCGGGCATGATCAAGCACGGCTCGAAGATGATCCAGGCGGTGACCAACGCCACGGTGCCGCAGTTCACCATCCACTGCGGCGCTTCCTACGGTGCGGGCAACTACGGCATGTGCGGGCGCGGCTTCCATCCGCGCTTCTGCTTCTCCTGGCCCAACGCCCGCACGGCGGTGATGGGCGGCGAGCAGGCGGCGCGCACCATGGCCATCGTCACCGAGGCCGCGATGCGGCGAAAGGGCGAGGTCGACCAGGCGAAGCTCGACGCGCTGCAGCGCCAGATCGTCGAGCGCTTCGAGCGGCAGACCAGCGTGTTCACCACCAGCGCGCTGCTGCTCGACGACGGCGTGATCGATCCGCGCGACACCCGTCCCCTGCTGGCTCAGCTGATGTCGATCTGCCGCGATGCCGAGGCGAAGGTGCCGCAGCCCATGCAGTTCTCGGTGGCGCGGCCATGACGACAGGACGCGTCGCCACCATGAAAATGATCCTGACCCCCGCCCGCAACCCCGACGAATACCTTGAGCAACTGGACGGCTGGCAGCAGGCCTATGTCCGGGCACTGCGGCAGGCGATCGAAGAGGAACAGGACACGCCTCTGGGCCGCGACACCGTGCAGACCCTCGTGCAGGAAGCGAGCCGGCTCAATCGTGTTCTCGGGGATCCGACCGTGAAGTCCGCGCCGTGATGCCTGGATGAAGCAGCGATCGCCTTTCAGCGCCGCTTGCCGTCCTTCCTGGCGGCAGGACGCTTCGCAGCAGGGCGTGCCCGCTTCGGCGGCGCGCCGGAGCGCAGCGCGGCCTCCCAGGCCATGCGGCCCCATCGCAGGGCCGCTTCGCGATCCTCGAAGATCTCTTCGGGCGCCTGCCGGTACGACATCTCCGTGCGCCGGCCTTCGCGCTCGTAGCCGAAGGCGGGCAGGCCGCGTCGCTCGAAGGCCGCGAGCGTCTGGTCATCGGCCTTGAGGTAGAGGGTGTCGTTGGCCACCAGCCCGAACATGCGGCCATCGTGGTACACGCCATGCCCGCCGAACATGCGGCGCGCCTCGATGCGCCCCATGCGCTCGAAGACTTCGTGAAGACTCTGGACGAACTGGCTCATCGTGCGTGCTGTCGCCTGCCATCACGCGGCGGCTTGCTTTCCGGCCGGTTCCCCGGATTTCATACCTTGCGGATGGGACCCGGATAGCGCGAAACATTGGCATCGGCGGTCAGGAGCGTCATGCCTTCCGCGGTGGCTTGCGCGACCAACAGCCGGTCGAAAGGGTCCTTGTGGATGGGGGGCAGGCTTTCCACGGCCAGCGAATGCTCTCCCGTAATCGCCAGTTCGGCATAGCCGTTGTCCAGCAAACCCCGCCGCAGCAGAGGCGCATCCACCTGGAAGTCCGGCCGGTCGAGCCCGCGCTTGATGACGACCTCCCAGATACTCGCAACACTGAAGAAGAGCCTGTTGTCGGGCGATTCGATCATCTTGCGCGTCGAGGCGGAGAGTCGCTTCGGCGTCCCTGCCGCCCACAGCAGCAGATGCGTATCCAGAAGCAGTCTCATGGGGCGATGCCGAACAGGCGTTCGATCTCCGTTGAACCCATCGTGTCGAAGTCATCCGGCACGCGTAACTGACCAGCGAGGAATCCAAGACGCTTGGGCGGCGAATCTTCCGGCACATCGAGCGGCACCACCTTGACCATGGGTTTGCCCGCCTTGGCGATCACGAAAGACTCCCCGCGCGCCACGCGCTCGACGATGCGCGACAGGTGCGTCTTGGCTTCGTGGATGTTGATCGTTTGCATGGCGGATGCTTGCACAAGGGTGCAGGGGTGGACTAAGTTTGGTTAGTTTAGTCGATCCTGGGGAGGGCGGCGATGGCGACAGAAGGCGGGCGCGGCGGGCATGCGCACTCAGCCCTGCAGGATCGCAGCGTGGTGCGCGAGGTGGTCCGCCACGAAGGTCTGGACGAAGTAATAGCCGTGGTTGTAGCCCTCGTGCCGGCGCAGTGTGAGCGGCTGGCCCGCCGCGCGGCAGGCGGCCTCGAGCCGGTGCGGGTGCAGCTGCTCGGCCAGGAAGTTGTCGGCCAGTCCCTGGTCCACCAGGATGCCCTCCGGGTAGGGCGCCGCGGTCTGCGACTGCATCAGCGCGCTGGCGTCGTGCGCGAGCCATGCCGCGCGGTCCGGGCCGAGGTAGCCGCCGAAGGCCTTCTCGCCCCACGGGCACTCGGTCGGCGCGCAGATCGGCGCGAAGGCCGACAGCGAACGGAAGCGGCCCGGGTGGCGCAATGCCAGCGTGAGCGCGCCATGGCCGCCCATCGAGTGGCCGAAGATGCCCAGGCGATGCAGGTCGATGGGGAAGTGCCGGCCCAGCATCGGCAGCAGTTCGTTCACGAGCCAGCTTTCCATGCGCCAGTGCGTGGCCCAGGGGGCCTGGGTGGCATCGAGGTAGAAGCCGGCGCCGACGCCGAAGTCCCAGTTGTCGCTCTCGCCCGGCACCCGCGCGTCGCGCGGGCTGGTGTCGGGCGCGATCAGTGCCAGGCCGCGCTCGGCCGCCAGCCGCTGGGCGCCGGCCTTGACCATGAAGGTCTCCTCGTTGCAGGTGAGGCCCGCCAGGTACATCAGGGCGGGCACTGGCCCCTGCACGGCCTGCGGCGGGAGGTAGACCGAGAAGCGCATCGGCAGCCCGATCTCGCGCGATGCATGTTCGAAGAAGCCTTGGGTGCCGCCGAAGCAGCGATGGTCTGAGAGGGTCTTGATGTCGGGGCTCATGTCGGAGAAGGCGTCACCAGTTCGAAGACCGCGTCGGCGAAGGCCTGCGGCTTTTCCTGCGGCAGATTGTGGCCGGCGCCAGGCACCACGCGATGCTGGTGCGGGCCGGTGAAATGGCGTGCGTGCGCGGCGGTGCCGCCGATCGCCATCACGCCGTCGTCGGCGCCGTCGAAGGTGATGGCCGGAACAAGGATCGGCGGCTGCACGGCCAGGCGGCGCTCGATGCCGTCATAGGCCGGGTCGCCGGGCACCAGGGCGTAGCGATGGCGGTAGGAGTGGATCACCACGTCGACGAAGTCGGGGTTGTCGAAGGCGGCGGCGCTGCGCGCGAAGGTGGGAGGGTCGAAGGCCCAGGTTGGCGACCACAGCTTCCACAGCAGCCCGCACAGCGCGCGCCGGTCCTGCGCCAGCCCGGCGCGGCCGCGTTCGCCGTGGAAGTAGTACTGGTACCAGTAGCGCTGCTCGTTCTCTGGCGCGGCCGGCTTCGCCGAAGCGGCGATGTCCTGGATGTTGTAGCTGTTGAGCGAGACGAGCCCTGCACAGCGCTCGGGCCACAGTGCCGCCACGATGCAGCAGGCGCGCCCGCCCCAGTCGTAGCCCGCCAGCACCGCGCTCGGGATCGCCAGCGCATCCAGCAGCGCGAGCAGGTCGGCGCCGAAGGCCCCCTGCTGGCCGGAGCGGGGCGTCGCCGCGTCGAGGAAGCGCGTCGTGCCGTAGCCGCGCATGAAGGGCACGATGACCCGGCACCCCTTGGCCGCCAGCAGCGGCGCGACCTCCGCGTAGGCATGGATGTCGTAGGGAAAGCCATGCATCAGCACCACCGGCGGCCCGTCGGCCGGGCCGCTCTCGTGGTAGCCGATGTCCAGCACGCCGGCGCGGACCTGGCGCAGCGGCGTCATGGTCGTCGCCACGGCTGCGCCCTCAGTAGATCACCACGCCGCGGATCGACTCGCCGCGCTTCATCAGCTCGAAGCCCTCGTTGATCTTCTCCAGCGGCATGGTGTGGGTGATCAGGTCGTCGATGTTGATCTTGTTCTCCATGTACCAGTCGACGATCTTCGGCACGTCCGTGCGCCCGCGTGCCCCGCCGAAGGCCGAGCCTTCCCACTTGCGCCCCGTCACCAGCTGGAACGGCCGCGTGCTGATCTCCGCACCCGCTTCCGCCACCCCGATGATGATGCTGCGGCCCCAGCCCTTGTGCGTGCACTCCAGCGCCTGGCGCATCACCTGCGTGTTGCCGATGCACTCGAAGCTGTAGTCGGCCCCGCCGTCGGTCAGCTGCACGATGGCGTCGACGACGTTCGCATGCTCCTTCGGGTTGATGAAGTGCGTCATGCCGAACTGGCGCGCCATGGCTTCGCGCGCCGGGTTGATGTCCACGCCGATGATCTTGTCGGCGCCCACCATCCTGGCGCCCTGGATCACGTTCAGCCCGATGCCGCCCAGCCCGAACACCACCACGTTGGCGCCGGCCTCCACCTTGGCAGTGAAGATCACCGCGCCGATGCCGGTGGTCACGCCGCAGCCGATGTAGCAGACCTTGTCGAAGGGCGCGTCCTCGCGGATCTTGGCCATCGAGATCTCGGGCGCCACCGTGTAGTTGCTGAAGGTGGAGGTGCCCATGTAGTGGAAGATGGGCTTGCCATCGAGGCTGAAGCGGCTGGTGGCGTCGGGCATCAGGCCCTTGCCCTGGGTGCCGCGGATGAGCTGGCACAGGTTGGTCTTGCGCGAGAGGCAGAACTTGCACTGGCGGCACTCGGGCGTGTAGAGGGGAATGACGTGGTCGCCCTTCTTGAGCGAGGTGACGCCGGGGCCGACGTCGACGACGATGCCGGCGCCCTCGTGGCCGAGGATGGCGGGGAAGATGCCCTCGGGGTCGGCGCCCGAGAGGGTGTAGTAGTCGGTGTGGCAGATGCCGGTGGCCTTGATCTCGACCAGCACCTCGCCGTGCTTCGGACCTTCCAGGTCGACGGTTTCGATGGTGAGCGGTTGGCCTGCTTTCCAGGCGACGGCGGCTTTGGTTTTCATGGGAGGGCAGGAAGTGGATGGGCGCGGAAGGGGTCCGCGAATCACTTTATGCCATAGAAGTTTGCAGCGTTCGTGCCTCGGATGGCGGCCTGCGCCTCGACGGACTGTGAGGCCAGCAGCGTGTCTGACGCGGCATGCCATTGCAAGTAGTCGCCGGCCAGGTTGAGCACCGGCCAGTCGCTGCCCCACATGAGGCGCATGGGGCCGACGTGCTGCAGCAGGTGGTCGACATAGGGTTGAAGGCGTCGCGCGTCCCAGCCGGGGCCGGTCTCGTTGGCCAGGCCCGAGAGCTTGCAAAGGGCCGGCGTCTCCGCGGCGAAGCGCTCGATCTGCGTGGCCCAGGGCTCGAAGCAGCCGCCCGCGATGTCCGGCTTGGCCGCGTGGTCGCGCCTGCGCGAGCCGGTGGATGCGCGCGGGGGCGTCCGGTGCGGCGAGGTCGGTCCAGCGGACCACGGCGCGCACGCGGCTGTCGGACGGTCGGCCAGCGCCGGCAGGCGCCAGGTCTCGGCCTCGTTGGGCGCGGCCTGGACGAGGACCGTGCCGGCGGACCATGCCCTTTTGCTGCAGCACACTGCCACAAAATGGTCCTCGCGGACTGCTCGCAAGCCTGCCCCAAGGGAGGCTACACCTGCTACAAACGCGTCATGAAAAAGATCCTTGTCCTCAACGGCCCCAACCTCAACCTGCTCGGCACCCGCGAGCCCGCGCAGTACGGCTACGAGACGCTGGCCGACGTCGAGCGCCTGTGCGCGGAGGCCGGCACCAAGCTGGGCGTGGCCATCGAATGCCGGCAGTCGAACCACGAAGGCCAGCTCATCGACTGGATCCACGAGGCTGGTCGCGAAGTGGCCGCCGGCCGCATGCTCGGGGTGGTGATGAACCCGGGCGCCTACACCCACACCTCGATCGCCCTGCACGACGCCATCAAGGGCGCGAGCGTGCCGCTGGTGGAACTGCACATCTCGAACGTCCACGCGCGCGAGGAGTTCCGCCACCACTCGTACATCTCGCCGGCAGCGCGCGGCATCATCGTCGGCTTCGGCGTGAAGGGCTACGGGCTGGCGATCGAGGCGCTGGTGCGGGTAAGCGAAACAGCGTGAGCGTCGATCGGACGGGGCTGTTCGCAGGCGCCGACGGCGCGCTGCGCTGCCGCTGGTGCGAGTCGACGACGGCCTACCAGCACTACCACGACCATGAGTGGGGTTTCCCGGTCACGGACGACCGGCGCCTGTTCGAGAAGCTGTGCCTGGAAGGCTTCCAGGCCGGCCTGAGCTGGCTCACCATCCTCAACAAGCGCGAGGCCTTCCGGAGCGCCTTCGCGCAGTTCGATGCAGAGCGCGTGTCGCGTTTCGGTCCGAACGACGTGGAGCGGCTGCTGGGCGACGCCGGCATCGTGCGGCACCGCGGCAAGATCGAGTCGGCCATCAACAACGCCCAGCGCGTGCTGGCGCTGCGCGAGGAGTTCGGATCGCTGGCTGCCTACGCCTGGCGCTTCGAGCCCGATCCGGCCTCGCGCCCGCGGCGCATCACCTACGAGGCGCTGCGGACCATGACCACCTCGCCGGAGTCGATCGCGATGTCGAAGGACCTGAAGAAGCGGGGCTGGAGTTTCGTCGGGCCGACCACGGTCTACGCTTTCATGCAGGCCATGGGGCTGGTCAACGACCACGTGGAACAGTGCCACGCCCGTGACCTGGCGCTCCAGGCCCGCGCCGGGCTGAAGCGGCCGGCCTAGGTGGCCTGCGGCCCCGCTACCTTGCGGTGGTTGATGCGGCCCTGGCTGTCGATGCTCTCGAGGTGCACGTCGAAACCCCACAGGCGAGCGACGTGCTTGAGCACCTCCGACGCGTCGTCGTGCAGCGGGCGGTCGTTGTGCTGGGTATGGCGAAGCGTCAGCGCCCGATCGCCGCGCAGGTTGACGCTCCACACCTGGATGTTGGGCTCGCGGTGGTTGAGGTCGTACTGGCGCGACAGCGACTCGCGCAGTTGCCTGTAGCCGCTGTCGTCGTGGATGGCCGAGACCTCGAGCTCGGGTTCGCTTTCCTTGTCGGTGATGGCGAAGAAGCGGAAGTCGCGCATCAGCTTGGGCGAAAGGAACTGGCCGATGAAGCTCTCATCTTTGAAGTTGCGCATGGCGTAGTCCAGCGCCGGCTGCCAGGGCGTTCCCGCCATGTCGGGAAACCAGCGGCGGTCTTCCTCGGTCGGGTTCTCGCAGATGCGCCGCAGGTCGGTGTACATCGCGAAGCCCAGCGCATAAGGGTTGATGCCGCTGTAGGCACGGTGGCCGATGGGCGGCTGGAACACCACGTTGGTGTGCGACTGCAGCCACTCCATCATGAAGCCGTCGGCCAGCAGGCCCTCGTCGTACAAGGTGTTGAGCAGGGTGTAGTGCCAGAAAGTGGCCCAGCCCTCGTTCATCACCTGCGTCTGGCGCTGGGGATAGAAGTACTGCCCGATCTTGCGCACGATACGCACCACTTCGCGCTGCCAGAAGTCCAACAATGGTGCATTTTTCTCGATGAAGTAGAGCAGGTTCTCCTGCGGCTCCGGCGGGAAGCGCTTGGCCGCTTCTTCCTCCTCCGCCGTGCGGCCGGCGCGCCGGGGCAGAGTGCGCCAGAGGTCGTTGACCTGCTGCTGCAGGTGATGCTCGCGCTCCTCGCGCCGGGTCTGTTCCTGGCTCAACGACAGGCGCTGTGGTCGGCGGTAGCGGTCCACGCCATGGTTCATCAGGGCGTGGCAGGAGTCGAGCAGGTCTTCGACCGCAGCGACGCCGTGCCGCTCCTCGCACTCGCTGATGTAGTTACGGGCATAGACCAGGTAGTCGATGATGGACGAGGCATCCGTCCACATCTTGAAGAGGTAGTTGCCCTTGAAGAAGCTGTTGTGGCCGTAGGCGGCGTGGGCGATCACCAGGGCCTGCATGGCCATGGTGTTCTCTTCCATCAAGTACGAGATGCAGGGATCGGAATTGATGACGATCTCGTAGGCCAGGCCCATGTGGCCGCGCCGGTAGTTCTTCTCGGTGCTGATGAACTGCTTGCCGTAGGACCAGTGGCGGTAGATGACCGGCATGCCCACCGAGGCGTAGGCGTCCATCATCTGCTCGGCGGTGATGATTTCGAGCTGGTTGGCGTAGGTGTCCAACTTGTAGCCGCGCGCGACGCGGGCGATCTCGGAGTGGTAGCGCTCGATGAGCTCGAATGTCCAGTCCGAAGGACTGGGAAGGGCTTCTCGTTTCCTGGCGTTCACACCGTCCCCCTCTCCTTCTTGAACAGGTCCCGGAACACCGGGTAGATGTCCGCCGCGTCGGCCACCTTGCGCATCGCGAAGTTCTTGTGGGAGTCCACCAGCTGGGTGTATTCCTCCCACATGTTCTGCTCGGCCTCCGCCACCTGGACGTAGGCGTAGTAGCGCACGGATGGCAGGATGTGGTCGGCCAGCAGCTCGCGGCAGCGGCCGCTGTCCTGGTGCCAGTTGTCGCCGTCGCTGGCCTGTGCCCCGTAGATGTTCCACTCGGAGCTGGGAAAGCGCGCGCGGATGATGTCCTGCATCAGCGTGAGCGCACTGGACACCACGGTGCCGCCGGTCTCGGTGGCGTGGAAAAACTCTTCTTCGCTCACCTCGCTGGCCTGCGTGTGGTGGCGGATGAAGACCAGCTCGATCTTCTCGTAGTGGCGGGTCAGGAACAGGTACAGCAGCATGAAGAAGCGCTTGGACATGTCCTTGCGCGCTTCGTCCATGGAGCCCGAGACGTCCATCAGGCAGAACATCACCGCCTTGGCCGAGGGGATCGGCACCCGCACCCGGTTGCGGTAGCGCAGGTCGATCGGGTCGAGGTAGGGGATGTGCTTGGCCTTGGCCTTCAGCTCCTCGATCCGGGCCTCGGTGTCGCGGATCTCGCGTTGCACCAGCGCATCGGCCGCGCGCGGGCTGCGCTGGAGGTGCAGCAGGTGGGCCTCGAGCTCGCGAATCTCGCGCCGCGAGTCGCCCCCGAGCGCAATGCGCCGGGCCAGTGCGCCGCGCATGGAACGCACCACGTGCAGGTTGGTGGGCATGCCGTCCTGCGTGAAGCCGGCGCGGTGGCTCTTCCATTCCGGCACTTCGGCCAGTTGAGTGCGGATCAAGTGGGGCAGTGCAAGGTCCTCGAAGAAGACCCGCATGAACTCTTCCTTGGTGAGGCGAAAGACGAAGTCGTCATCGCCCCCTTCGCCGTCACCGGCCTGTGAGCCGCTGCCGGAGCCGCCTCCGCCGCCCTGCGGCCGCTCGATGCGGTCGCCCTTGACGTACTCGCGGTTGCCAGGGTGCACGTACTCGCGGTTGCCGCCGGGGCCATGCCCGAACACGGGTTCGGACACGTCGCGGCGTGGCAGCACGATGTCTTCGCCCTGCTCGAGATCGCGGATGTTGCGGCCGCTGACCGCGCGGCGTACGGCCTCTCCGATCTGCTCGCGATAGCGCCGCAGGAAACGCTCGCGGTTGCCGATGGACTTGTTCTTCCCCGACAGCCGGCGGTCGATGATCTGCTGCAGCATGGCCACGGCCGAAACTCCTCGTGTCAGTTCATCATGAGCTCTTGCGCACGCGCAGGTACCACTCGCACAGCAGGCGGACCTGCTTGGCGGTGTAGCCCTTCTGCACCATGCGGTTGACGAAGTCTTCGTGCTTCTTCATCTCGTCGGCGCTGCTCTTGGCATTGAAGCTGATGACCGGCAGCAGCTCCTCGGTGTTCGAGAACATCTTCTTCTCGATCACCGTGCGCAGCTTTTCGTAGCTGGTCCACACCGGGTTCTTGCCGGCGTTGCCGGCGCGCGCGCGCAGCACGAAGTTCACGATCTCGTTGCGGAAGTCCTTCGGGTTGCTGATGCCCGCGGGCTTCTCGATCTTCTCCAACTCGGCGTTGAGCGAGCCGCGGTCGAACACCTCGCCGGTGTCCTGGTCGCGGTACTCCTGGTCCTGGATCCAGTAGTCGGCATAGGTCACGTAGCGGTCGAAGATGTTCTGCCCGTACTCGGAATAGCTCTCGAGGTAGGCGGTCTGGATCTCCTTGCCGATGAATTCCGCATAGCGCGGCGCCATCAGCTCCTTGATGTAGGACAGGTACTTCTGCTCCGTCTCGGGCGCGAACTGCTCGCGCTCGATCTGCTGCTCGAGCACATACATCAGGTGGACCGGGTTGGCGGCGACCTCGCTGCTGTCGAAGTTGAAGACCTTGGAGATGATCTTGAAGGCGAAGCGCGTGGACACGCCGCTCATGCCCTCGTCCACGCCCGCATAGTCGCGGTACTCCTGGATCGACTTGGCCTTGGGGTCGGTGTCCTTGAGGTTCTCGCCGTCGTAGACCTGCATCTTGCTGAAGATGCTGGAGTTCTCCGGCTCCTTCAGCCGGGTCAGCGCCGAGAACTGCGCCATCATGCGCAGCGTGCCGGGCGCGCAG
Organism: Variovorax sp. JS1663; assembly: GCF_002157355.1. Classification (GTDB taxonomy): domain Bacteria; phylum Pseudomonadota; class Gammaproteobacteria; order Burkholderiales; family Burkholderiaceae_C; genus Variovorax. The sequence continues at coordinate 73,552 of NZ_LYMK01000025.1, forward strand.
GGCGCCAGCGCCAGCGAGGAGTTGCGCACCAGCTTCTCGTAGATCTTGATTTCTTCCGAGACGCGCAGGCAGTACGGCACCTTGACGATGTAGATCCGGTCGAGGAAAGCCTCGTTGTTCTTGTTGTTGCGGAAGGCCTTCCACTCGCTCTCGTTGCTGTGCGCCAGCACGATGCCGTCGAAGGGGATGGCGCCGAAGCCTTCGGTGCCCTTGAAGTTGCCTTCCTGCGTGGCGGTCAGGAGCGGGTGCAGCACCTTGATCGGCGCCTTGAACATCTCGACGAATTCCAGCAGGCCCTGGTTGGCCAGGCACAGACCGCCGGAGTAGGCGTAGGCATCGGGGTCGTCCTGCGCATAGGTCTCCAGCTTGCGTATGTCGATCTTGCCGACCAGGGAGGAGATGTCCTGGTTGTTCTCGTCGCCTGGTTCGGTCTTGGCGACCGCGATCTGACGCAGCACGGAAGGGTAGCGCTTGACGACCTGGAACTGGCGGATGTCGCCGCCGTATTCCTCCAGCCGCTTCACCGCCCAGGGCGAGAGCACGCGCTGCAGGTAGCGGCGCGGGATGCCGTATTCCTTCTCGAGGATCTCGCCGTCCTCGGCGGCATTGAAGAGGCCCAGCGGAGACTCGTTCACCGGCGAGCCTTTGATCGCGTAGAAGGGCACCTGCTCCATCAGCTGCTTCAGGCGCTCGGCGATCGAGCTCTTGCCGCCGCCGACCGGGCCGAGCAGGTAGAGGATCTGCTTCTTCTCTTCCAGGCCCTGGGCCGCGTGGCGGAAGTAGGAGACGACCTGTTCGATCGCGTCCTCCATGCCGTAGAACTCCCGGAAGGCCGGATAGATCTTGATGACCTTGTTGGCAAAGATGCGCGACAGGCGCGGGTCGTTGCGCGTGTCGACCAGCTCCGGATCCCCGATGGCCTTGAGCATCCGCTCCGCCGCGGTCGAGTAGGCCGCGGGATCCCGTTTGCAGATATCGAGGTACTCCTGCAGGGACAGGACCTCTTCGCGAGTCCGCTCGTAACGGGCGGCGAAGTTACTGATGACATCCATAAACACCTCCATCGAGTCAGCGGGGCGCTGCCCGGAGTCTCCGTGCTGCACACGTCGCATCGTTCGCAGGAATGGTGCCAGGTGAGTTGAGCACGTTTAGGAAAAACTCCTCGAGCAGTAACTTGGCTCAAAGCATAGAACAAACGACGCGTCGAGCAAATTGGTTTTCAAAAATAAGAACGATACGAACGCCCAAAAGTTCCAGAGCGAAAGAGCAGGCCGGCGACAGCGGGCATACGTCCATCATGCAGTGCCTTCGCCCGCAGGTATAGCGCTTTCGGCACTTGCACAACAGGTGTCGATGTAGGACAGCATCGTCGAATGGCCGACGTCGCATCGGTGACGCATGAGCAAAGACTATTCCCGCCATAACGCGGCTGCGGGATTTTTCGGTGACCTGTAAAAAAGCGGCCTTCCGGGGCCGCTTTTTACATGCGTCGTGGCACCGCGGTTACTCGACCTTGCCAATCTTTCGGACGGCTTCGGTCATCCGGCCTGCGTCGGCATCCCAGTAGGCCTGGAACTCCGGCGCGTCGAGATAGGCCATCGGGCTGCCCGCCTTTTCGATCACCTGCGTCACTGCCGGATCCGCCGCCGCCCTGGCGGAGGCGGCGCGCAGCCGCTTCACGACTTCGTCCGGTGTCGCCGCCGGTACGAACAGGCCGGACCACTGGGCGAAGCCGATCCTGTAGCCGGCGTCCGCGAGGCTGGGGACATCCGGCAGGGCGGCCAGCGGCCGGTCGCCCCAGTGCGCCAGCGCGCGCAGCTTGCCGGCCTTGACCTGCTGCACCACGGTCGCCGGTCCGCTCGCCACCGCGTCGACCTGCCCGGCGAGCAGCGCGACCACCGCGGGGCCAGCACCGGTGTAGGGGATGTGCGTCATGCGGAAGCCCGCAGCGCTCTTGAGCATCTCCATCGGCACATGCATCGTGCCGTAGTTGCCGGAACTGCCGTAGTTGTAGGTGCCCGGCTTGCGGCGCGCGTCGGCAATGAACTCGTCCAGCGTCTTCCATGGTGCGTCGGCCCGCACGGCCAGCACGGTCGGGTCTGCGGTGAAGCGCGCGATCGGCTTGAACTGGCTCATCTGGTAGGCCGGCCTGCGCGCCAGGATGGCGTCGGCTTCCGGCAGGATGGAGATCGATGACAGCGAAAGCAAGACGGTGTAGCCGTCGGCCGGCGCCCGGGCCACGAAGCCGATGCCCACCGCCCCGCCGGCGCCGGCCTTGTTGTCGACGATGACGGACTGCTTGAGCTCGCGCGCCAGGGCTTCCGCCACCGGCCGCGCGACGGTGTCGGCCACGCCGCCCGGCGGGAAGGGCACGACCATGGTGATCGGCTTGTCGGGCCAGGCAGGCTGGGCCACGGCGGTTGCGGCAATGCAGCAGGCCGCAGCGAGCAGGGCAGCGCGCAGCGAGGCGCCGGGAGGTCGGTGCATGTTCTTGTCTCCGTGCTTCTATCTATATATGAGGGGGCTTCAGGCAGGCTCAGGCAAAGGGGTTTTCCAGGGCCCCCAGCCCGTCGATCTCGATGCGGACCCGGTCGCCTGCCTTCAGGTAGCGCGGCGGCGTGAAGCCCATGCCGACCCCGGCCGGCGTGCCGGTCGCGATCATGTCGCCCGGGTACAGCGTGATGCCGCGCGAGCAGGTCTCGATGAGGGTGGGGATGTCGAAGATCAGGTCGGTGGTGCTGGCGTCCTGGCGCAGTTCGCCGTTGACCCAGCAGCGCACGCGGGTCTGGGTGCCGTCCAGTGCGTCGGCGCTCACGATCCACGGGCCCATCGGGCAGAAGGTATCGAAGGACTTGCCGAGGTCCCATTGCTGGTGGCGCATCTGCACGTCGCGCGCGGTGACGTCGTTGACGATGGTGTAACCGAATACATGGTCCATCGCGTCGGCGCGCGCGATGTTGCGGCCGGCCTTGCCGATGACCACGGCCAGCTCGGCCTCGTAGTCGATCTGGGCGGACACCGCGTCGCCGGGCAGCCGGACCGCTTCGTCAGGCCCGATCACGCACTCGGGCACCTTGGTGAAGACAATCGGCCAGGCCTCGGGGTTCGTGGGGCTGCTCTTGAAGACGGAGCCGGACAGCTCCTTGGCATGTGCGTGGTAGTTGCGGCCTACGCAGAAGATGTTGCGCCGCGGCAGAGGCAAGGGCGCTTCGAGCCGGACCGCATCCAGCGGCAAGGCTTCGCCGGTGGCGTTCGGCCAGGCCGTGCCGGCTGCATGGTCCTCGATCAGGGCCAAGGCGCCGCGCCGGGCCCGGGCTTCGTCCAGGGGCAGCGGACGCACGGTGCTGCCATCATCAGACACCACGCCGACGTGGCGGCGCCCTTGATATTGGTAGGTGGCAATGCGCAAAATGATCTCCTTTTGGAGACCAAATGCTACCAATCGAATACCAATTGCACAACCAAGGCAGGGCGCCACGGTGCGGTTGATACGATAGCCGCCGGCCACAACCAGCCCGAACTCGCGACCGTGTACACCCCCCTGACCCTGCGGGAAGCCATTCTCGAAAAGCTGCAGTCACGCACGTGGCGTGCCGGCCAGCGCCTGCCCACCGAGCGCGAGCTGTGCGGGCAGTTCGGCCTGAGCCGCTCGGCCGTGCGGCGGGTGTTGGCGGAGTTGAAGGAGCGCGGCCTGATCACCCAGACGGTGGGCAGCGGCACTTACGTCAGCGAGGAGGTCGCGCAGGCGCTCGCGGCGCTGAGCCAGGGCGATGCGCCGCTCGCCACCAGCCCGGCGGAGCTGATGAGTGCGCGCCTGGTCCTCGAGCCGGCCGTGATCGCGATGGTGGTGGGCAATGCGACGGCGGCCGATTTTTCCCGGATGGAAGAATGCTGCGACCGGGGCGAGGCCGCGACAACGCTCGAGGAATTCGAGCTGTGGGACGGCCGCCTGCACGAGGCGATCGCCGATGCCGCGCACAACGCCATCATCTCCGCCGTGTTCCAGCGCATGAACGAGGTGCGGGCGCAGAGCGAATGGGGCATGCTCAAGCGCCGCAGCGCGACGCCCGAGCGCCGGCTCGAATACCAGTGCGAGCATCGCCAGCTGGTCGGCGCGCTCAAGGACCGCGACGGGGTGCGGGCCGGGCAGCTCTGCGTCGAGCACCTGACGCACGTCCGGCGCAACCTGCTGGGCTACTGAGCACCCGGGCTTTTGAACCAATTGCGCCCAATTGGGCGCCCTGGGTCAGCTGAAGAATTCCTTCGCCTTGTCGAACCAGCCTTTGTCTGTCGGGCTGTGCTTGCTGCCGCCCTTCTTCAGCGATTCGTCGAGTTCCTTCATCAGCTTGCGCTGGTGCTCGGTGAGCTTGACCGGCGTCTCGACGCGGATGTGGCAGTACAGATCGCCGGGATAGCTGGAACGCACCCCCTTGATCCCCTTGCCGCGCAGGCGGAACTGCTTGCCGCTTTGTGTGCCGTCCGGGATGTCGATGGCCGCCGGCCCCTTGAGCGTGGGCACGCTGATCTCGCCGCCCAGCGCCGCGGTGGCGATGCTGACCGGCACCACGCAGTGCAGGTCGTCACCGTCGCGCTCGAACAGCTCGTGCTTCTTGAGCCGGATTTCGATGTAGAGGTCGCCGGGCGGCCCGCCGTTGGTGCCGGGTTCGCCGTTGCCGGTGCTGCGGATGCGCATGCCGTCGTCGATGCCGGCCGGGATCTTGACCTCCAGGGTCTTGGAGTTTTTGATCTTTCCCTGGCCGTGGCAGGTGGTGCAGGGCTCGGGAATGATCTTGCCGGTGCCGTGGCAGACCGGGCAGGTCTGCTGCACGCTGAAGAAGCCCTGGCGGATCTGCACCACGCCGTTGCCGTGGCAGGTGGTGCAACTGATGGGCTTGGTGCCAGGCTTGGCGCCCGAGCCCTTGCAGGTGCCGCAGTCGTCCCAGCTCGGGATGCGGATCTGCGCCTCCTTGCCGTCGGCCGCTTCTTCGAGCGTGACTTCCATCGCATAGCTCAGGTCACTGCCGCGGAACACCTGGCGCCCACCGCCGCCGCGGCCACCACGCGCGCCGAACACGTCGCCGAAGATGTCGCCGAAGGCTTCCGCGAAGCCGCCGAAGCCCTCGGCGCCCGGGCCGCCGCGCATGTTGGGGTCCACGCCCGCATGGCCGTACTGGTCGTAGGCGGCGCGTTTCTGCCCGTCCGACAGCATCTCGTAGGCTTCCTTGACCTCCTTGAACTTGGCCTCGGCTTCCTTGCTGGTGTCGCCATGGTTGCGGTCGGGGTGGTGCTTCATCGCAAGCTTGCGATAAGCCTTCTTGATTTCGTCCTCGCTCGCGTTCTTGGGAACGCCGAGGGTTTCGTAGTAGTCGCGTTTGGTGGCCATGGTCGATGGGCGGGGTAGGTCGAAAACGGAAAAAGGCCGGACCGCCTTGTCAGGTGATCCAGCCCTGCGTCAGGGTTGCGAACTCAACCCTTCTTGACTTCCTTGACCTCGGCGTCGACCACGTTGTCGTCGGCTGGACCGCTGCTTGCAGCTTCCGGGCCAGCGCCCGTCGCCGCGCCGCCGGCCGCTCCGGTCGCGGCCTGGGCATCGGCGTACATCTTCTCGCCCAGCTTCTGGCTCACGGTCATCAGCGCATTGGTCTTTTCCTCGATCTGGGCCTTGTCCTCGCCCTTGAGCACTTCTTCCAGCTCCTTGATCGCGGCCTCGATCTTTTCCTTTTCGCCGGCTTCCAGGCTGGCGCCATGCTCGCCGAGCGACTTGCGCACGCTGTGCGCCATCGCCTCGCCCTGGTTGCGCGCCTGGACCAGCTCGACCTTCTTCTTGTCCTCGGCCGCGTTGAGCTCGGCGTCCTTCACCATCTTCTGGATCTCGTCTTCCGACAGGCCCGAGTTCGCCTTGATGGTGATCTTGTTCTCCTTGCCGGTGCCTTTGTCCTTGGCGCCGACGTGCAGGATGCCGTTGGCGTCGATGTCGAAGCTCACCTCGATCTGCGGCGTACCGCGCGATGCCGGTGGAATGCCTTCCAGGTTGAATTCGCCCAGCAGCTTGTTGCCCGCTGCGACCTCGCGCTCGCCCTGGAAGACCTTGATGGTCACGGCCGGCTGGTTGTCCTCGGCGGTCGAGAAGGTCTGGGCGAACTTGGTCGGGATCGTGGTGTTCTTCGTGATCATCTTGGTCATCACGCCACCCATGGTCTCGATGCCCAGCGACAGCGGGGTCACGTCGAGCAGCAGCACGTCCTTGCGGTCGCCGGACAGCACCTGGCCCTGGATCGCGGCGCCCACGGCCACGGCCTCGTCGGGGTTTACGTCCTTGCGCGGCTCGCGGCCGAAGAACTCCTTCACCTTCTCCTGCACCTTGGGCATGCGGGTCATGCCGCCGACCAGGATCACGTCGTGGATGTCGTTGACCGACACGCCGGCGTCCTTGATGGCGGTGCGGCAGGGCGCGATGGTGCGCTCGATCAGCTCGTCCACCAGGCTCTCCAGCTTGGCGCGGGTGAGCTTGATGTTCAGGTGCTTCGGACCCGAGGCGTCGGCCGTGATGTAGGGCAGGTTGATGTCGGTCTGCGCGCTGTTCGACAGCTCGATCTTGGCCTTCTCGGCCGCTTCCTTCAGGCGCTGCAGGGCGAGCACGTCCTTGCTCAGGTCGACGCCCTGGTCCTTCTTGAACTCGCCGATGATGTAGTCGATCACGCGCTGGTCGAAGTCCTCGCCGCCGAGGAAGGTGTCGCCGTTGGTCGACAGCACCTCGAACTGCTTCTCGCCGTCGACGTCGGCGATCTCGATGATCGAGATGTCGAAGGTACCGCCGCCCAGGTCATACACCGCGATCTTGCGGTCGGCGCGGTCCTGCTTGTCCAGGCCGAAGGCCAGCGCGGCCGCCGTCGGCTCGTTGATGATGCGCTTGACGTCCAGGCCGGCGATGCGGCCGGCGTCCTTGGTGGCCTGGCGCTGGCTGTCGTTGAAGTAGGCCGGCACGGTGATCACCGCCTCGGTCACGGCTTCACCGAGATAGTCTTCGGCGGTCTTCTTCATCTTGCGCAGGATCTCGGCGCTGACCTGCGGCGGCGCGAGCTTCTTGCCGCGCACCTCGACCCAGGCGTCGCCGTTGTCGGCCTTGACGATGCTGTAGGGCATCAGGTCGATGTCCTTCTGGACTTCCTTCTCCTCGAACTTGCGGCCGATCAGGCGCTTGACCGCGTAGACGGTGTTCTTGGGGTTGGTGACTGCCTGGCGCTTGGCCGAGGCGCCGACGAGGACTTCGCCGTCTTCCTGGTACGCGACGATCGAGGGCGTGGTGCGCGCGCCTTCCGAGTTCTCGATCACCCGCGTGGTGTTGCCTTCCATGATCGACACGCACGAGTTGGTGGTGCCGAGGTCGATGCCGATGATTTTGGCCATGTTGTGAGCTCCTGAACGCGAAAAAGATGTTGTTGTGAACTTGTGGATAACCCGTCTCGATTCAAGGGGAAGAAGCGGGGATTTCCTGTGGGTTTCGTGAGGATCAGTTGGCCGGGCTGACGGTTACCAGCGCGGGGCGCAGCACGCGCTCGGCGATGGTGTAGCCCTTCTGCAGCACGCCGACGATGGTGTTGGGCTCCTGACCCGGGGCCGGCACCACCGAGATGGCCTGGTGCTGGTGCGGGTCGAACTTGCTGCCGGCCGGCGGGGCGATTTCGATCACCTTGTTGCGCTCCAGCGCGCTCTTGAGCTGGCGCAGCGTCGCTTCGGCGCCTTCGCGGATCTGCTCGGGGGTGCCGCCCTCGTGGCTCAGGCCGGCCTCCAGGCTGTCCAGCACGGGCAGCAGGCTCTCGGCGAAGGACTCGATCGCGAACTTGCGGCCCTTGCTCACTTCCTCGTCGGCGCGGCGGCGTGCATTCTGCACGTCGGCCTGGGCCCGCAGGAACTGGTCGGCGAGCTCGGCGTTCTTCGCCTTGAGCGCCGCGACCTCGGCCGTGGCGGCTGCCAGCGCATCCGCCTCGTTGGCGGCTTGGGCGGCCTCCAGCTCTTCGGGGCTGGGGTCGCCTTGCAGGGTCTCTGGATTCGATGAAGGGTTTTGCGGGTCAGACATGCTCAAAAAGCCGGCTGCCATGCCGGAAGACAGAAAAAACAAAGGGACCCGGGCCAACTGGGGCCACCAGGGCTGATTTCAAGAAAAAAATGCGCCTCGGAAGGCGCATTTCGCGGGCGGCGCCAGGGCAGGCGCCGCGGCCGGGGATCAGTGCGTGTCGAGCAGCTCGACGTCGAACTTCAGGGTCGCATTGGGCGGGATCACGCCGCCGGCGCCGCGCGCGCCGTAGCCCAGCGAGGGCGGGATGATCAGGGTGCGCTGGCCGCCGATCTTCATGCCGGCGACGCCTTCGTCCCAGCCCTTGATCACCTGGCCGGCGCCCAGCGAGAAGGCGAAGGGATCGTTGCGGTCGCGGCTGGAATCGAACTTGGCGCCTTGCACGCCGTCGTTGTAGAGCCAGCCGGTGTAGTGCACGTGCACATGGTGGCCGGCCTTGGCTTCGGCGCCATCACCGACGACGGTGTCTTCGTACTGGAGGCCGGAGGGAGTGGTGGGCATGGCGGATCCTTGGGGTGGAGGGGAAAGCCCGGCAGTGTAACGAACCTCGTACGGCGTACTAGTGGGGCTGGGCGGGTGCCGGCGGCGCTTCCGGCGCGGACGGCTCCGTCGCGACAGGGCGGGACGGCGGTTGGGGGCTCTTGCGGGCCTGGTTCAGCTGCCATCTCACCGCGAAGGCCTGCAGATCGGACAGCCGCTTCAGCAGGTCCTGGCCGCTGGGCGTGAGGCTGTAGCCGTCGCCGCCATGGCCGACCAGGCCGGCCTCGCGCAGTTCCTTGATGCGGGTGTTGAGGGTGTTGGGCGTGATCTGGCCCACGCTGTCCTGCAGCAGCCTGAAGGTCTGGGCATGGCCGTCGCGCAGTGCCCAGAGCACGCGCAGCGCATAGCGGCCTTCGAGGAGCGCGAGCAGTTGGCCGATTGCCGCGTTTTCCTTGCTGCTCATGGGACAGGGTCTCCTCTGGACGAGGGCGGCTGCCATGTCTCTGAATCCCCTGGCGGCGCCCGTTCTTGTGCTCGGCCCGGCCACCCGACCGGGTCGGGGACTATAGCCCAGAAGACGGCGTGCTACAAGTTTCATAGCTGGCCGCCGAGGCCAGCCGTGGGCTGCGGGAGGAGGCGGAAGCTCAGCCCGCGGGACGGCGCGCCATCGCTTCGCCGAGCCGGATCGCGCGCCCCGGCGCCCAGGCGGGGTTGAATTCCAGCGCCGGCTTGGGGAACAGCATCACGACGGTTGAGCCCAGCAGGAAGCGGCCCATTTCCTCGCCTTTCGACAGCACCACCTGTTTGTCGGCGTAGTGCCATTCGCGCAGTTCGCCGCTGCGCAGCGGATTGACCACGCCATGCCAGACGGTGGCCATGCTGCCGACGATGGTGGCGCCGACCAGGGCCAGCACGAAGGGCCCCTGCGCCGACTCGAAGACGCAGACCACCCGTTCATTGCGGGCAAACAGGCCCGGCACGCCGCGTGCGGTGACCGGGTTCACCGAGAACAGGTCGCCCGGCACGTAGATCATGCGCATCAGCCTTCCGTCGCAGGGCATGTGGATGCGGTGGTAGTCCCGGGGGCTCAGATAGAGGGTGGCGAAGCTGCCGTGCTCGAACTGCCCGGCCAGCGCCGCATCGCCGCCCACCAGCGCGGTGGTGCTGTAGCTGTGGCCCTTGGCCTGGATGATCTGGTCGCCTTCGATGGTGCCGAACTGGCTGATCGCACCGTCGACCGGGCAGACCAGGTCGGCCTGCGCGATCGGCCGCACGCCGGGTCGCAGTGCGCGGGTGAAGAAGTCGTTGAAGCTGCGGTAGCTTGCGATGTCGCTGTCCAGCGCCTCCGCCATGTCGACGCCGTACTTGGCGACGAAGCGCCGGATGATCCAGGTCGTGAGCGCCCCGCGCTCCCGGCCCGCCACCCAGCCGGCGAAATGGGTCAGTGCCTGCTTGGGGATCAGGTACTGGGGCAGGACGGCGAGGCGGTCGGACAAGTCGGGAGCTTCCGGAAAAGGAAGGCGATTCTAGCCAGCGCCCCTCTTGTCGCCTGCGGGACGGCGCCTACTCCGGCTTGATGTTGGCCGCCTTGATCACCTGCGCCCATTTCTCGACCTCGGCCTTCTGGAAGGCCGCGATCTGCGTGGTCGTCATGTCGGCCGGCTCCATGCCGAAGCCCTTGAGCTTGTCCTGCATGTCCGGCTGGGCCAGGATCTTGCGGATCTCGGTGTGCAGCCGGTCGATGACGGGGGCGGGCGTGCCGGCCGGCACGAAGATCGCCTGCCAGGACAGCACCTCGAAGTCCTTCAGGCCCGGCAGGCCGGATTCCGCCACCGTCGGCACGTCGGGCATCGAGGCCAGGCGCTTGGAGGAGCTCACCGCGATCGCGCGCAGCTTGCCGCTCTGGATGTGCGGGCCCGCCACCACCGTGGTGTCGAACATCATGTCGACCTGGCCGCCGATCACGTCCTGGATCGCCGGGCCGCTGCCCTTGTAGGGCACGTGCGTGAACTTCACGCCCGACCGGTAGGCCAGCAGCTCCAGCGTCAGGTGCTGCGAGGTGCCGGTGCCGGCCGAGGCCGACGACAGCCCGCCCGCCTTGGCGCGGCTGGCGTCCAGCACGTCCTTCAGCGTCTTGTAGGGGCTGGCCTGGTTCACCACCAGCACCACCGGGTTGGTGCCGATCAGCGTCACCGGCGAGAAGGACTTCTGCGGGTCGTAGCCGATCTTCGGATAGAGGCTGACGTTGATCGCGTGCGAGCTGATGGTGCCGCCCAGCATGGTGTAGCCGTCGGGTGCCGCGCGTGAGGCGATCTCCGAGCCCACGCTGCCGCCGGCGCCGCCCTTGTTGTCGATGACCACGCTGGTGCCCAGCACCGGGCCGAGCTTCTGCCCGATCAGGCGGCCCAGCACGTCGGTCGTGCCGCCGGCCGGGAAGGGCACGAGGTAGGTGATGGCCTTGCCCGTGGGCCACTGGCCCTGGGCGAAGGCGGGCAGGGCGGGGAGCCCGGCGGCCAGCGAGGCGATCGCGCTCTGGATCAGGGTGCGGCGTTGCATATCAATGTCTCCTTGAGGTTCGGTTGGGGACAGGGCTCGGGGACCGGCTCATGGGAACTCGACGATCTCGACCCAGTTCGCGTCACGGCTTGTCAGGGCATGTACTGCCCGCATAGGCGCGGGCCACGGCGGCGCCGATGCCGGTGCTGCCGCCGGTGACGAGCGCGATCCGGCCTTTCAGGTCTTCCATGCTTGTCGTCCTTTCAGGTCACGGGTGCGGGGTTGAACAGCACCAGCGCGTTGTGCAGCTTCCAGTGCTCGGCCCAGGTCTTCTTCCGGCCGCTGGCCACTTCGAGCATCAGGCGGAACAGCTCCCAGCCCACCTCCTCGATGCTGGCCTCGCCGTCGGCGATGCGCCCGGCGTTGACGTCCATCAGGTCGTGCCATCGCCGCGCGAGCTCGCTGCGCGTGGCGACCTTGATCACCGGCACCTGGGCCAACCCGTAGGGCGTGCCGCGGCCGGTGGTGAACACGTGCAGGTTGATGCCGGCCGCCAGCTGCAGCGTGCCGCAGATGAAATCCGAGGCCGGCGTCGCGGCGTAGAGCAGGCCCTTCTGCCGCGCCTTCTCGCCGGGCGCGACCACGCCCGAGATCGGCGAGCTGCCCGACTTCACGATCGAGCCCATCGCCTTCTCCACGATGTTGGAGAGCCCGCCCTTCTTGTTGCCCGGCGTGGTGTTGGCGCTGCGGTCCACGCGCCCGCGCTCCAGGTAGGCGTCGTACCAGGCCATCTCGCGGATCATGGCCTCGGCCACCTCGGGCGTGGTGGCGCGCGAGGTCAGCTGGTCGATACCGTCGCGCACCTCGGTGACCTCCGAGAACATCACGGTCGCGCCGGCGCGCACCAGCAGGTCGGTGCAGAAGCCCACGGCCGGATTGGCGGTGACGCCCGAGAAGGCATCGCTGCCGCCGCACTGCACGCCCACCACCAACTCGCTGGCCGGCACGGTCTCGCGCCGCCGGGCATTCAGGCGCTCCAGATGCTCCTCGGCCTGGCGCAGGATCGAATCGACCATCGACATGAAGCCCACGTGGGCCTCGTCCTGCAGGCAGACCACGTCGAGCTCGCTCTCGGCGCTGTCGCCCACGTCGGCGATGTTGCGCTCGTCCACCAGCGGGATGGTGCCGGGCGGCAGCAGCCGCTCGGGCTGCAGCTTCTCGCAGCCCAGGCTCACCACCATCACCTCGCCGCCGAAGTTGGGGTTCAGGCTGATGTTGCGCAGGGTGCGGATCGGCACCACCGCATCGGGCGCGTCGATGGCCACGCCGCAGCCGTAGCTGTGCTCGAGCGCCACCACGTCGTCCACGTTGGGAAAGCGCGGCAGCAGCTCGGCCTTGATGCGCTGCACCGCGAAGTCGGTGACGCCGGCCACGCACTGCACGGTCTGGGTGATGGCCAGGATGTTGCGCGTGCCAACCGAGCCGTCGGGATTGCGGTAGCCCTCGAAGGTGTAGCCCTCCAGCGGCGGCTGGGCGGGCGGCCTGACGGTGGCGATGGGCAGGCCTTCGAGTGCGCGCGCCTCGGGCATCTTCAGCAGGCGCTCGTGCACCCAGCTGCCGGCGGCGATGGGCCGGAGCGCATAGCCGATCACCACGTCGTAGCGCCGCACCTCGCCGCCCTCGGGGATCTCGACCAGCGCCACCTTGTGCGCCTGCGGCACCTTCTCGACCAGGGCCAGGCCCGAGGGGAAGACGGTGCCCGCGGGCAGGCCGCCCTCGTTGGCCACGATCGCGACGTTGTCGCGCTCGTGCATGGCGATGTAGAGGGGAGTGCTCATTTGGGTGCGGAGAAGAGGTCGGGCAGCCACAGCGAGAAGGCCGGCACGTAGGTCACCAGCATCAGGCACACCAGCAGCGCCCCGTAGAAGGGCCAGATCGACCGCATCACCTGCCCGACCGAGACACCCCCGATCGCGCAGCCGATGAACTGCGTGGTCCCGACCGGCGGCGTGTTCAACCCCAGCGCGCAGTTGATCAGCATCACGATGCCGAACTGCACCGGGCTCATGCCGAACTGCATCGCGATCGGCAGGAAGATCGGCGTGCAGATCAGGATGGTGGCCGCCATGTCCAGGAAAGTGCCCAGCAGAAACAGCAGCACGTTGATCATCAGGAAGATCACCCAGGGGCTGCTGGACACCGAGGTCATCAGCTCGCCGGTTTTCTGGGGCACCTCGTACAGCGCCATGAAGTAGCCGAAGGCCGAGGAGATGCCGATCAGCAGCAGCACCACGCCGGTGGTCTTGCAGGCCTTGGCGCAGGCCTTCAGGAAGTCGTGCCAGTTGAGCGAGCGGTACACCAGCACCGTCACGGCCAGGGCCCACAGCACGGCGGTGGCCGCCGATTCGGTGGCGGTGAACACCCCCGACAGGATGCCCACCAGGATGATCGCCACGATCAGCAGCCCCGGCAGCGCGCCGATGAAGGCCGCCAGCACCTCGCCCCAGCCGGGGAAGGCGCCGCGGGTCGGGTAGCCCCGCTTGACCGCGACGTAGTAGGCCGCCGCCAGGTTGCACAGCGTCAGGATCAGCGCGGGAATGAGGCCGGCCAGGATCAGGCTGAGCACGCTCACCGAGGCGATGCCGGTGGTGGCCAGCGTGAAGATGATGAGGTTGTGCGAGGTCGGCATCAGCGCGCCGACCAGCGCGGCATGCGTGGTCACGTTGACCGCATAGTCCGCGTCGTAGCCCTCCTTCTTCATCAGCGGGATCATCACCGAGCCCATGGCCGACACGTCCGCGACCGGCGAGCCCGCCACGCCGCCGAAGAGCGTGCAGCCCACGACGTTGCTCATGCCCAACCCGCCGCGCACGTGCCCCACCAGGCTGTTGGCAAAGCGCACGATGCGCTGGGCGATCCCGCCGTAGAGCATCAGCTCGCCGGCGAACACGAAGAAGGGGATGGCCAGGAAGGAGAAGATCTGCATGCCGCCGACCATCTTCTGGAACACCACCGCGGTCGGCAGGCCCGCATACCAGACCGTGGCCACGGAGGCCAGGCCGATCGAGAAGGCCACCGGCACGCCGAGGATGAGGAGCGCCGCGAAGGCGATGGTCAGGACTGTCAATTCCACGCTGGCACCACTTCCTCGCCGCGCAGCAGGGCGACGATATGTTCGATGGAGAAAAGCACGATGAGAATGCCGGCGACCACCAGCGCGAGATAGTCCGCGCCGACCGGGATGTGGAGCATCGGCTTCAGGTCGGTCCACTTGAGCGTGGTCCACATCCAGCCGCTCCAGATCATGATGGCCCCGAAGAACGCCACCAGGGCGTGAATCAGGATCTCGATCTTCAGGCGCATGCCTTCGGGCAGCAGGGACACGAGGGAATCGAGGCCGATGTGCCCCGCATCGCGCACGCCCACGGCCACGCCCAGCGCGGTGACGTACAGCACCAGCTGCAGGGCCAGGTCTTCGGCCCAGGTCGGCGTGTCGTTGAACACGTAGCGGCCGACCACCTGGTACTGCACGCACACGATGATGGCGATGAGCATCGCCACGGCCAGCATCAGGCTGTACTTGGAAAGAAAGGCGCAGAAGCGCGAATAGACATGGCGCGCGGGCGGACGATGCACGTCCTGCAGCTCGTGGAGCTGCAGCGGCGCGTCGTTCACGTCCGTGGCCGTCTCTGCCGGAGGAGCGGCGAGGGTCATGGAGGTCTCTTCAGGGTGATCCGGGTCCATCCCCGCGGCGCGCGGGGACGGGCCTCGGGCTTACTTCTGGCTGTCCTGCACCGCCTTGACCAGGCGCTGCAGGTCGGGCGTGTTGATGAACTTGGCATACACCGGGGCCATGGCCTGGCGGAAGGAGGCCTTGTCCACGTCCGACACGATGGTCGAGCCGGCCTTGGTCACCACCTCGAGCGACTTGGCTTCCTGCTCGTCCCACTTCTTGCGCTGGAAGGGCACCGAGTCCTTGGCCGCCTGGCGGAACAGTTCCTGGTCGGCCTTGGGCAGCTTGTCGTACACGGCCTTGGACATCACCAGCATCTCGGGCGCCATCGAGTGCTCGGTGCGCGAGTAGAACTTCACCGCCTCGTAATGCTTGAAGCCGTCGTACGAGGGGATGTTGTTCTCGGCGGCGTCGATCAGCCCGGTCTTGAGGGCCGTGTAGACCTCGCCGGCGGGCATGGGCGTCGGGTTGGCGCCCATGGCGCCGGCCAAGGCCACCCACAGGTCGGACTGCTGCACGCGGATCTTCAGGCCCTTGGTGTCGGCCACCGATTTCACCGCCTTCTTGGCGTAGATGGATCGTGCGCCGCTGTCGTAGAAAGCCAGGCCGACCAGGCCTTCATGCTCGCAACCCTTGAGGATCTCCTCGCCGACCGGGCCGTCCAGCGTCTTGCGCATGTGCTCGATGGAGCCGAACAGGAAGGGCATGGTGGGCACCAGCGTCTTCGGGCACATGGAGTTGAGCGCGCTGATGTTCACGCGGTTCATCTCCAGCGCGCCGATCTTCACCTGGTCCAGCGTCTCCTTCTCCGAGCCCAGCGCGCTCTTGTTGAAGACCTTGATCTTGTATTTGCCGTTGCTGCGCTTGTCGAGCAGCTCGCTCATGTGCTTGACGGCAGCCACGGTGGGGTAGTCGTCGCTGTTGTGCACGTCGGCCGAGCGGAACTCGACCGCATGCGCGGCCACGGCGCAGGCGCTCGCGGCGATCGCGATCAGGTGGCGGGCGTATTTCATTTGTCTTCCTCTTTGGTGGGTGGTTGAAATCGGATGGGGCGCCTGAAAGTCAGAACCGGCAGTCGGGCTCCGGCAGCCCCTTGACGCCCGGGCGCAGGGCGAACACGCCGCCGGCCAGCGGTTGGTCGGACAGGTCGCCGCCGGGACGGATGGAGGTCACGAAGAGCGTGTCGAGCCCGCTGCCGCCGAAGGCACACATGGCGGGCTTCTTTACCGGCACGGCCAGCGAGCGGTCGAGCTTTCCTTCGGGGGTGAAGCGGTGCACCAGTCCGGCGTCGTTGCCGCAGATCCAGTAGCAGCCCTCGGCGTCGACCGCGGCGCCGTCGGGACGGCCGGGCAGCGGCTTCATGTCGACGAACAGGCGCCGGTGGTGGGGCGTGCCGGTGTCGATGTCGTAGTCGAAGGCCCAGATCGCCTGCACGCCGGGGTGCGAGTCCGACAGGTACATGGTGCGGCCGTCGGGGCTGAAGGCCATGCCGTTGGGCACGATCATCCGGTCGAAATGCACGCGCAGCGCCGCTTCGGCGTTGACGTCGCTCTGGTAGCGGTAGACCCGGCCCACCTCGCGTGCCGCCGCCATGTCCATCAGCATGGTGCCGGCCCAGAAGCGGCCCTGGCGATCGCAGCGCCCGTCGTTGAAGCGCATGCCCGGCTGTTCGTGGGCCGCGTGCGCCAGCCGCGTGGCTGCCAGGCGGCCGTCCTCGCGGGTGGCGATGGCGAACAAGCCGCTTTCCATGCCGGCGATCCACTGGCCCGGATGGTCGGCGCGCGGCGCGATGCAGGCGAGCATCTCGTCGCCGGTCCAGGCCTGGTGGGCGCCGGTGGTCGGGTCGATGCGATGCAGCTGGCGGGCAGGAATGTCCACCCAGTAGAGGGCCTGTTCCTGCGCGCTCCACACCGGGCTCTCGCCCGTGCCGCAGCGCGCGTCGAGGATGAGTTCGGCTTGCATGTCCCAGGGGCGCGGCAAGCGCGTCAGTCGCCGAAAGGCCCCTGGGCGGTGAAGGCCCCGCCCTGGTAGATGGCGTTGGGGTCGGTCGGCGCCACCGGTGGCTGGGCCTCGATCTTGGCGCGGAAGACCTCGGATGTGTCCTGCGGCACGAAGCCCAGGTGTGCGGCCGCGCTGTTGTCCCACCACAGGTCTCGGTTGGCGGAGGCGCCGAAGACGACCGTGTGCTTCACGCCGGGTGTGAAGAGCGACTTCTCGATCAGCGAGGTGAGGTCGCGGTAGCTGAGCCAGGTGCTCATCATGCGGCGGTTGGCCGGCTCCGGGAACGAAGAGCCGATGCGGATGCTGACGGTCTCGATGCCCCAGCGGTCGAAATAGAACTGCGCCACGTCCTCGCCGAAGGACTTCGACAGGCCGTAGTAGCCGTCGGGCCGGCGCGCGGCATGCGCGTCGATGGTCTCGCTCTGCTTGTAGAAGCCGATCACGTGGTTGGAGCTGGCGAAGACGACCCGCTTCACCCCGTGGCGGCGCGCGCCTTCATAGAGATGGAAGACGCCCTTGATGTTGGCTTCGAGGATCTCTTCGAAGGGCCGCTCCACCGAGACGCCGCCCAGGTGCACGATCGCGTCGCAGCCGGCGACCAGGGCATCGACCGCGGCCTTGTCGGCGAGGTCGCAGGGCAGCACTTCCTCGTGTGCACCCGTGGCGGGCGGCAGTGCCGCGATGTCGGAAACGCGCAGGGTCCGGGCGTAGGGGCGCAGGCTTTCGCGCAGAACCTTGCCGAGGCCGCCGGCGGCGCCGGTCAGCAGCAGGCGGTTCAGCGGCTGGACCGAAGACGTGGAAGAAGCGGGTGCACTCATGTGTCTCTGGATTTGAAGATGTCGTAAGTTATCGGTTGTCGTACAACGCTCGGTTGATTATCATCACCGCATGTCGAGCGTGTCAACGGGGTCAACCTCAGCCGCCGAAGCCCTGGCGCCGGCGGCTGCGCCGCGCCGTCGCGCCCGCGGCCTGGCGCATGGCCTGGTGGACGACCTCGGCGAGAAGATCCGCAGCCAGCAACTGCGCCCGGGGGACAAGCTGCCCACCGAGTCGGCCATCATGCAGGCCTACGGCGTGAGCCGCACCGTGGTGCGCGAGGCGCTGTCCAAGCTGCAGGCCGCGGGCCTGGTCGAAACCCACCACGGCATCGGCACCTTCGTGCTGCAGCCGCGCGCAGCAGGCATGTTCAGGCTGGAGGCCTCGGAGATCGCCGCCACGGTCGACGTGCTGGCCGTGCTGGAACTGCGCATCAGCCTCGAGACCGAGTCGGCCGGCCTGGCCGCCACCCGCCGGACCGAGGGGCATCTCGCGGCGATGCGCGAAGCGCTCGACGACTTCGAGCGCAACGTGGCGGTGGCAGGGGACACCGTGGCACCGGATTTCCGCTTCCACCTGCAGATCGCGCAGGCCACCGGCAACCCCTATTTCGCGGACATCATGAGCCACCTGGGCACCACGATCATCCCGCGCACGCGCATCCCTGCCATCCGCAACCAGGACCGGCGCGGCGAGTACCTCAGCCGCGTCAACCGCGAGCACGAGGAGATCTACGCCGCCATCGCGCGGCGCGATCCGGAATCGGCCCGTGCGGCGATGCGCATCCACCTGACCAACAGCCGCGAGCGGCTGCGGCTGGCGCAGGAGGCGGCGCAGCGCGAGGCGGGTGCCGCGGCGCCGGCCGCTTAGGAATCCGGCGGCCCTCGGGCGGGTGGGTGCGAGTCGTCTTTTTTTGCTGGACATGCTGTTGCCCAAGTTGTACGATGACTGATAACTTAAATACAACCAGAAGCACCCCAGAACGTGCCGCCTTCGGCACTTTTCATCCATTCCTTCAGGAGACACTGGACATGAGCCTCCATCGACGCGATCTCGTGCTCGGCGCCATGGGCGCCGGCCTGCTCGCCGCAGCACCCGCCCGGGCCGCAGACGCCTGGCCCGCCAAGCCCATCCGCATCGTGGTGCCGTACCCGCCGGGCGGCTCCTCCGACATCATCGCCCGCGCCATCAGCCAGCCGCTGTCGGAAGCGCTCAAGCAATCGGTGATCGTGGAGAACCGCGCCGGCGCCAACGGCAACCTCGGCGCCGAGCTGGTCTCGCGCGCGCCCGGCGACGGCTACACGCTGCTGCTGTGCGACGTGGGTGCGCTGGCCATCAGCCCCTCGGTCTACACCAAGCTGTCCTTCGACCCATCGAAGGACCTGCGCGGCGTGACCATGCTGGCCTACTCGCCGCACCTGCTGGTGGTGCATCCCTCGGTGCCGGCGAACAACCTCAAGGAGCTGATCGCGCTGTCGAAGAAGTCCGACCTCAACTTCGCCGTCACCGCCACCGGCAGCGCACCGCACCTCGCGGGTGTGGCGCTGGAGCGCGCCAGTGGCGCGCGCTGGCAGTACGTGCCCTACAAGGGCGGCGTGCAGGCCATCCAGGACACGGTCGGTGGCCAGACCCAGGTGCTGATGAACGGCATGCTCGCCACGCTGCCCCACGTGCAGAGCGGCAAGCTCAAGGTGCTGGGTGTGTCCAAGCCGACGCGCATGCCGCTGATCGGCGACGTGCCGACCATCGCCGAGCAGGGCGTGCCGGGCTTCGACTCGGGTACCTGGCAGGGCGTGCTGGCGCCGCGCGGCACGCCCGACGCGGTGATCCAGCGCCTCAACAAGGAGCTGGTCTCGATCATCCGCTCGGCCGACATCCGCTCGCGCATGGCGGGGCAGGGCGCCGAGGTCGTGACCATGACGCCGGCCGAGCAGGAGCAGTTCTTCAACAAGGAGCGCGCGCGCTGGGCCAAGGTGGTCGACGCCGCCCAGATCAAGCTGGATTGAGCGTCCTTTTTTGTTTCCCTACCCACACCACCGCACCCGCATGAATCCGCAAGAACTCAAATCCATCATGGGCTCCGGCCTGCTGTCCTTCCCGCTGACGGACTTCGACGCCGAGGGCAACTTCGACAGGAAGGGCTACATCGAGCGCCTGGAGTGGCTGGCCCCCTATGGCGCCAGCGCGTTGTTCGCCGCCGGCGGCACCGGCGAGTTCTTCTCGCTCACCGCCGACGAGTACCCCGGCATCATCGAGACGGCGGTGCAGACCTGCCGCGGCAAGGTGCCGATCATCGCCGGCGCGGGCGGTCCCACGCGCTTCGCGATCCAGTGCGCGCAGGCGGCCGAGAAGGCCGGCGCGCACGGCATCCTGCTGCTGCCGCACTACCTGACCGAGGCCGGACAGGAAGGCCTGGCCGCGCACGTGGAGGCGGTCTGCAGGAGCGTGAAGTTCGGCGTCATCGTCTACAACCGCGGCCAGAGCAGGCTCTACCCCGACACGCTCGCGCGCCTGGCCGAGCGCTGCCCGAACCTGGTGGGCTTCAAGGACGGCATCGGCGACATCGAGCTCATGAGCTCGATCTACCTGAAGATGGGCGACCGCTTCGCCTACCTGGGCGGCCTGCCCACGGCCGAGGTCTACGCGGCCGCGTACAAGGCGCTCGGCACGCCGGTGTATTCCTCGGCCGTCTTCAACTTCATCCCGAAGACCGCGATGCAGTTCTACGAGGCCGTGCGCACCGACGACACCGCCACGCAGCATCGTCTGCTGAAGGACTTCTTCATGCCCTACCTGGCCATCCGCAACAAGGGCCATGGCTATGCGGTGAGCATCGTGAAGGCAGGCGCGAAGATCGTCGGCCACGACGCCGGTCCGGTGCGCACGCCGCTGACCGAGCTCAAGCCCGACGAGTACGCGGCGCTGGCGCGGCTCATCGAGACCCTGGGCCCGCAATAGGCGCGCAGCGGGCGTAGAGTCCATGGTGCGCAGGGGTCGCTCGAGCGGCCCCTTCTTCTTTTGCTACATCTTTTTTCTCCCGAGGACCCGGCCATGCAGAACTTCGACAACCTGATCAACGGCGACTGGCGCCCCGGCGCGAGCTACAGCCCCAACATCAACCCCAGCAACCTGGAAGACGTGCTGGGCCACTACGCCCAGGGCGATGCCGCCCAGGTCGACGAAGCCGTGGCCGCCGCCACCGCCGCCTTCCCCGCCTGGTCCACCGGCAGCGTGCAGGCGCGCTCCGACGCGCTGGACAAGATCGGCAACGAGATCCTCGCGCGCAAGGAAGAGCTGGGCACCCTGCTCGCCCGCGAGGAGGGCAAGACCCGCGCCGAAGGCATCGGCGAAGCCACCCGCGCCGGCCACATCTTCAAGTTCTTCGCCGGCGAGTGCCTGCGCCTGTCGGGCGAACTCATTCCTTCGGTGCGCCCCGGCATCGGCGTCGAGATCACGCGCGAGCCGGTCGGCGTGGTGGGTCTCATCACCCCCTGGAACTTCCCCATCGCCATCCCGGCCTGGAAGATCGCCCCGGCGCTGGCCTTCGGCAATTGCGTGGTCCTCAAGCCCGCCGACCTGGTGCCCGGCTGCGCCTGGGCGCTGGCCGAGATCATCAGCCGCTCGGGCATCCCGGCGGGCGTGTTCAACCTGGTGATGGGCCGCGGCAGCGTGATCGGCAATGCGCTGGTCGACCATCCCGGCATCCATGCCATCAGCTTCACCGGCTCGGTCGGCGTCGGCCGCAACATCGCCGTGCAGTGCGCGACGAAGGGCAAGAAGGTGCAGCTGGAGATGGGCGGCAAGAACCCGCAGGTCGTGCTCGACGACGCCGACCTGAACCAGGCGGTGGAGCTCAGCGTGCAGAGCGCCTTCTACTCCACCGGCCAGCGCTGCACGGCGTCGAGCCGGCTGATCGTGACCGAGGGCATCTACCCGAAGTTCATCGAGGCGATGAAGGCCCGCATGGCGAAGATCAAGGTCGGTGATGCACTGGCGCAGGGCACCGACGTCGGGCCGGTGTCGAGCGAGAGCCAGCTGCGCCAGGACCTGGACTACATCGAGATCGGGCAGGGCGAAGGCGCCACGCTGGCGGCCGGCGGCGAGCGGCTCAGGCTGGCCACCGAGGGCTACTACATGTCGCCGGCGCTGTTCAGCGAGTCGGTGGCGGGGATGCGCATCAACAAGGAAGAGATCTTCGGGCCGGTGGCCAGCGTGATCCGGGTGAAGAACTACGAGGAGGCGCTGGCCACCGCCAACGACACGGAGTTCGGGCTGTCGGCGGGGATCGCGACCACGTCGCTGAAGTACGCGACGCACTTCAAGCGGCACTCGCAGGCGGGGATGGTGATGGTGAACCTGCCCACCGCCGGCGTGGACTACCACGTGCCCTTCGGCGGGCGCAAGGGGTCGAGCTACGGGCCCAGGGAGCAGGGGCGCTATGCGCAGGAGTTCTTCACCGTGGTGAAGACGGCCTATACGCTTTCGTGACCTGATCCGGGGGGACCGATCACGACGCCTTCGCAGGGCGCCAGGACCAGCGTCCCTCCCTCGATCGGCCTGGCGCGCGCGGGGTCCGTCGATGCCAGCACGATCGATCCGGCCGGCCACAAGGCGGGCGACACGGCTGTCGCGCTGGTGCCGAAGTTCAACAGCACGACCAGCCGTTGCCCCTCGTACCGGCGCGCGTACGCCAGCACGTCCGTCTCGCTCTGCAGCGCCTCGTAGTCGCCCCGGTTCAGCGCCGGCTGCGCGCGGCGCAGCGCGATGAGCCGCCGGTAGAGCGTCAGCATGGAGGCGGCATCGCCCGCCTGCGATTCGACGTTGTGCGAAGGCCAGTCGCTCGCCAGGCGCAGCCACGGCGTGCCGGTGGTGAAGCCGGCCTGCGGCGCGCCGCTCCACTGCATCGGCGTTCGCTCCGGATCGCGGCCCCGGCCTTCGCCCGGTGCATTCTTCTCGATCGGGTCCTGCACTTCCTCTGGCGGGATGGCGACGTCGGTCATGCCGATCTCGTCGCCGTAGTAGAGCGTGGGGGTGCCGCGCAGCGTGAGCAGCAGCATCGCCGCCAGCCGCGCCATCTGCGGGCCGACGCGGCTCGCGATCCGGGGCTTGTCATGGTTGCCCAGCACCCAGTTCGGCGCGGCGCCGGCGGGCAGGGCGGTTTCGTAGTCGCGCACCAGCTGGTCGATGTGCCGGGCCTGCCAGGACGCCCCGATCAGCTGGAAGTTGAAGGGCAACTGGACCCCTTCGAGCACGCCGTCGGCGTTCAGCCCGTAATAGGCGACCATGCGCGCGAGCGACAGGTAGAGCTCGCCGATCAGCACGCGCGAGGACGTCGCATCGTTGAAGGCGTTGACCACGTGCCGCATCTGCGCCATGACCTGCTGCATCTCCGGCTGGTCCGTGTTGTGGAGCAGCAGCCAGGGTTGCGCGGGTTCCTGGCCGGCGACGAAGGCCGGGTTCGGCGGGTTGTCGCGGAACTGCGCGTCCTTGACGAGGTCGGAGAGCACGTCGACGCGAAAGCCGTCCACGCCGCGCCGCAGCCAGAAGCGCAGCACCTCGTGCATCGCGGCGCGCACCTCGGGGTTGCGCCAGTTGAGGTCGGGCTGTTCCTTCAGGAACGAATGGCAGTAGTACTGGCCGGTGGCGGGATCGAGCGTCCAGGCCGGGCCGCCGAAGTTGCTGAGCCAATTGTTGGGCGGACCGCCGTCCGGCGCCGGGTCGCGCCACAGGTACCAGTCGCGCCGCGGGTCATCGCGCGCGCTGCGGCTCTGCAGAAACCAGGGATGCCGGTCGGACGTGTGGTTGGGCACGAAGTCCAGGACCAGCTTGAGTCCCCGCGCATGGGCCTCGCCCACCAGGGCATCGAAGCCGGCCAGCGTGCCGAAGCACGGATCGATGTCGCAATGGTCGGAAATGTCGTACCCGAAATCCGCCATCGGTGACGGATAGATCGGCGAGATCCAGACGGCATCGACACCGAGCGCGACCAGATGGTCGAGCCGCGCGCGGATGCCGTCGAGGTCGCCGATGCCGTCGCCGTTGCTGTCCTGAAACGACCGCGGGTAGATCTGATAGAAGATTCCGTGCCGCCACCAGTCGTCTGCCGACATCCGCATCCTTTCAACACAGTTCGATGGTCTGGCGCAGCAACCCCGTCGGCTCGGCGCTCGGCCCTACGAGGATCTCCGCCTCGCCTGCCTCGAACAAGGTCTGCAGGTCCGGCCCGAGGTGGCGCAGATCGACCGCCGGCAGTTCCAGCTTCACCGTGCCGGCCTCGCCGGGCTTCAATCGCAGCTTCGCGTAACCCTTGAGCTCCAGCAGCGGGCGGGTGATGCGGCTGAGCTTGTGGCGAACGAACAGGAAGACGGTCTCTTCGGCCTCGCGCGCGCCGACGTTGCGCAGGCTGACGCTGATTTGCAGCAGGTCCTGCTCGCGCAGGCGCCGCGGCTCGACCTGGAGCGCGTCGTAGTCGAACCGCCCGTAAGTCAAGCCGTGACCGAAGTCATAGAGCGGCGTGTTGGCCACGTCCAGGTACTTGCTCGTGAAGTGGTCGGCGGGATTCATCGGCCGGCCGGTGGGCCGCTGGCCGAAAAAGATCGGCACCTGCCCGAGGGCGCGCGGCCAGCTCATCGGCGTGCGACCGCTGGGCGACACCCGCCCCGTCACCACGTCGGCAATCCCGTGGCCGGCCTCGACGCCGAGGAACCACGCAGCCAGCAGCGCATCGACATGCTCGGACAGCCAGGGCACGACGAGCGGGCGGCCCGAAAACAAGACCGCGACAACGGGAATGCCGAGCGCACGGGCACGGGCCACCACCGCTTCGGCCAGCGCCTGCTGCCGCCCCGGCAGCACGGGCGCGGCGCGGCTTGCCGCCTCGCCGCTCATCGTGGCGCGTTCGCCCAGGCACAGCACGACCGCGTCGGCGCCGTCGCACAGCGCGACCGCTGCATCGATGCCGCTGTCGTCACCGCCCTCGACGGCCACCCCGGCTGCATGGCGGATGTCGGCCTGCGGCAGCGCGGCGCGCAGGCCGGCCAGCACGCTGACGGCCGGTTCGTGCTCGCCGGCCCCCCACCACGGGCCCTTCATCTCGGTGCTGGCGTCGGCCAGCGGGCCGATGACGCAGAGCGCCTTGGCCGCCGCGGGCAAGGGGAGGGCGTCGCTCTCGTTCTTCAGCATGACGATGGCCTTGCCCGCGACCTCGCGCGACAGCGCGTGCCGCTCGGCGATCGCGGCCGGGGTCTCCGCTGTCGTGCCGCGGCGGTAAGGGTCATCGAACAGGCCGAGCTGCTCCTTGAAAAGCAACACGCGGCGTACGCTCGCGTCGATCTCCTCGATCGTCACCCGGCCCTGCTCGAGCGCGATCGGCAGGCCCTTGCGGTACGCGTCGGCCATCATGTCGATGTCGACGCCGGCCTTCAGTGCCAGCACCGCGGCATCGGCGAGGTCGGCGGCCACGCCGTGCTTGATCAGCTCCGCGATCGCGTTGTAGTCGCTGACGATGACGCCGTCGAACCCCATCTCGCCGCGCAGCCAGTCGCGCAGCAAGGGGATGTGCGCCGTCATCGGCACGCCGTTGAGATCGGTGAAGGCGGGCATCAGCGTCGCGACGCCGGCCCGGACCGCGGCCGCGAAGCCCGGCAGATGGACTTCGCGCAAGGTGCGCTCGGAGATGTCGACGGCGGCGTACTCCCGCCCCGCGTTGACGCCGCCGTATGCGACGAAATGCTTCGCGCAGGCGGCCAGCGAATCGGCCGAGGACAGGTCGGCCCCCTGGAACCCGCGCACCTTGGCCTGCGCGATGCGCGCGTTGAGCCAGGCGTCTTCGCCCGGGCCTTCCGCGGTGCGGCCCCAGCGGGGATCGCGCGACACGTCGAGCATCGGCGCGAAGGTCATCGCCAGACCGTCGGCCGCGCCTTCGCGCGCGGCCTCGCGCGCCGTGCGCTCCCAGAGGCCTTCGTCGAAGAGGCCGGCCTCCGCGAGCGGGATCGGGAAGAGCGTGCGATGGCCATGGATGATGTCCAGGCCGATGAGCAGCGGAATGCCGAGCCGTGACTTCTCGACGGCCAGCCGCTGCATCTCGTGCGTGGGGCCGGGGCCGACCATGTTCAGCAGATTGCCGACGGTGCCGTCGATGATGGACTGCGTGGAGTCCCCGGCGAGCACCGGTCCTGTGATCGTGTAGCTGGAGGCAACCATCGTCAGCTGGCCCAGCTTTTCGGCCAGCGTCATCCGGGCCATGAGGGTATCGATGCGACTGCTCATCAGGATTTCGAATGGAACCCAAGGGGGTCTAATGATGGCATGCTGCGGGGGGCCGTCGGCCGTGTCGTGCCGACGGCCCGGTGAAACCAAACGTGACACCCTGGACGACAACGAAAGGAGCGCGCGTGTTGAAGGATGACAGGAACCCGAAGGCCCTGGCGGCCCTGCCCGATGAGGCTTTGATCGAGGCCGTGCAGCGCCAGACCTTCCGCTATTTCTGGGACGGTGCGGATGCCGCCAGCGGCCTGGCGCTCGACCGCCGCACGCTGGTCGGCGCCACGGGCCAGGACCTGGCCGACCCCAGGGTCGCGATCGGCGGCACGGGCTTCGGCATCATGGCCATGATCGTTGCGGTGGAGCGCGGCTGGATCACACGCGACGCCGCGCTGGAGCGCCTGGCCCGCATGCTCGAAGCGCTGAAGCGCGCCCAGCGCTACCACGGCACCTTCCCGCACTTCATGGACGGGGCGAGCGGCGCGACGATCCCGATGAGCCCCAAGGACGACGCAGGTGACCTGGTCGAGACCTCCTTCCTCTGCATGGGCCTGCTGTGTGCGCGCCAGTACTTCAGCGAGGACACGGCCGCCGCGCGCCGGCTGCGCGACGACGCCAACACGCTGTGGCACGAGGTCGAATGGAACTGGTTCACCCAGGGCGGGCAGGACGTGCTGTATTGGCACTGGAGCCCGAACCACGGCTGGGCCATGAACCATCAGATCCACGGCTGGAACGAGTGCCTCATCACCTACTTCCTGGCAGCCGCCGCGCCGCGCCATGCGATCGACCCGCGGGTCTACCACCGTGGCTACGCTTCCGGGCCCGACTTCATCAACGGCAGGCAGTACTACGGCATCGACATGCCGCTGGGCTCGGCGTACGGCGGGCCGCTGTTCTTCACGCACTATTCTTTCCTGGGCCTCGATCCGCACGGCCTGAAAGACCGCTACGCGGACTACTGGGACCTCAACACCCGCCACGTGCGCATCAACCGTGCGCACTGCATCGCCAATCCCAAGGGCTACGCGGGTTACGGCGAATCGTGCTGGGGCCTCACTGCCAGCGACGACCCCGACGGCTATCTCGCGCACGACCCGAGCAACGACAACGGCACCATCTCGCCGACGGCCGCGGTGGCCAGCCTGCCCTATGCGCCCGCCGAGGTGATGCAGGTGCTGCGGCACCTCCTGACCGCGCACGGCACGAAGGTGTGGAAGGACTACGGCTTCGTCGATGCCTTCAACGAAAGCCGCAACTGGTTCGCGGAGACCTACCTGGCCATCGACCAAGGCCCGATCGTCGTGATGATGGAGAACCATCGAACGGGCCTGTTGTGGAAGCTGTTCATGAGCGTGCCCGAAGTGCAGGAAGGTCTGCGCCGGCTCGACTTCAGCACGCCGTATCTGGCGCAAACAGACGCATGACTTCGAGCGCGGCGAGCCTCGAGCCGTGGCTCGAAACACAGCTGAGGCGATCGGCGAGCGCGATGCTGACCAGCATCTCGCCGCTGTCGATCGTCAAGCATCGGGGAGGCTTCGGCCAGACCGTGCGGCCTGTCGCGGGATCCATCGTCGCCTCGCCCGTGCTCGGCAACTACGACCCGGATCCGGACTATTTTTTCCATTGGTTCCGTGACTCCGCCGTCGTCATCGACGCGCTGCGCCTGCTCCACATCGACAGGCGCATCGGCGACGAGGCCCTGCGGCACCTGCGCGACTTCACCCGATTCAGCCTGGCCTTGAACCGCCTCGACGGCCGCGTGGATGCCGCGGTGCCGGGCCGCGCGCAGCGCGTGGAACCGGGGCTGCTTCAATACCTGCGCGAGGATCACGATCTGGCGCGCGCCCACGGCGATGCCGTCGTCGGCGAGACGCGGGTCAACCCCGACGGCACGCTCGACATCCTGCGATGGGCGCGCCCGCAGCATGATGGGCCGCCGCTGCGCGCGCTGGCGCTGCTGCGCTGGGTGGCCGGCGGGCAGCTCGATGCATCGCTGCTGGCCGACGTTTCCGAGCTGATCCGCTTCGACCTCCACTTCACGCTGCGGCACTGGCGAGAACCTTCCTTCGACATCTGGGAAGAAGAAAGCGGACATCACTACTACACGCTGCGCGTTTCGGCCGCCGCGCTGGCCGAAGGCGCCACCTGGCTGCAGGGTGGAGGCGACACGGTGCAGGCGCAGCAGTGCCGCGAGGCGTCGCAGGCCGTGCTGCGATGGCTCGACGACTACTGGGTGGATGAAGGCACGGACGAACACGGCGCGCCGAAAGGCTACTACCGCTCGCGCGTGCTGGAGGGCGGCAAGCCGAGCCCGAAGGCGCTGGACATCGCGGTGATCCTCTCGGCGATCCACGGCGTCGGCGCCGAGGCCCTGCACGGCCCGGCCGATCCACGCATGCAGGCCACGCTGGCGCGCCTCGACGCGTTGTTCGATGCGGCCTATCCGATCAACCACGGCCGCCCCCCGGGCCGCGGCACGGCGATGGGCCGCTACGCCGGCGACGTGTACTGCTCGGGCGGCGCCTACTACTTCTCGACGCTCGGCGCCGCCGAATTCTGCTTCCGCGCAGCGGCGCTGGGCGGCGACGAGGCGCGCTCCTGGTTCGATCGCGGCGATGCCTACCTTGCCACCGTGCGCGCCTACACGCCGGTCACCGGCGACCTGTCGGAGCAGTTCGATCAGCGAAGCGGCGCGCAGACCTCGGCGAAGCACCTGGCCTGGAGCTACGCCGCCTTCATTTCGAGTGTCCGGGCACGCCGCATCGCGGCCGAAAGCCAGGCACCGCGGGGGTGATGGACGCATCGACGCCGAGCCATGCCGAACCGGGGTTGAAGACCGGTGTCTTCCGCCAGGTGGGCGAACTGCTTGGCGCCTTGCGCAGGTCCACCGTCGGCAAGACGCTCGTCGCGCTGGCGGCCGGCATCGTCGTGGTGGTCGCGCTCACGGCCTATGGGCAGATCGAGCTCAACAGCTGGAACAAGCCCTTCTACGACGCGATCTCGCGCCGCGACCTGGGTGACTTCATCGACCAGCTCGTCATCTTCGCGGTGATCGCGGGCGTGCTGCTGGTCCTGAACGTGGCGCAGCGGTGGCTGACCGAGACCTTGCAGCTCAGGTTGCGCGAAGCGCTGGTGACCGACCTGGTGGGGTTGTGGCTGCTGCCGCGCCGGGCCTTCTGGCTCCAGGGCAGCGGCCCCATGGGCGCGCATCCGGACCAGCGCATGCACGACGACACGCTGAAGCTGTGCGACCTGTCGATCACGCTCGGCGTGGGCCTGCTGCAGGCGGCGATGCTGTTCGGCAGCTTCGCGGGCGTGCTGTGGGTGCTGTCGAAGGACTTCAGCTTCTTCTACGACGGCCAGGACCATCCCGTGCCGGGCTTCATGCTGTGGGCTGCGATTCTTTATGCGGTCGCCGGCTCGCTGATGACCTACTGGATCGGCAAGGGGCTGATCCCGCGCAACGCCGAGCGCTACGCGCGCGAAGGCGAAATGCGCTTCTCGCTGACCCGCATCAACGAGCATCTCGACGGCATCTCGTTGGCCGGCGGCGAAGCCGACGAGAAGCGCCGCGTGGCCTTGCACCTCGGCGAGGTGCTGCGCGCCACGTCGCGCGTGGTGCTCGGCCTCACCAACCTGACCTGGGTCACGGCCGGTTTCGGCTGGGTCACCGTCATCGCGCCGATCCTGGTGGCAGCACCGCTCTACTTCTCTGGCAAGGTGTCCTTCGGCGGCCTGATGATGGCTGCCGCCGCCTTCACACAGGCGCAGTCGTCGCTGCGCTGGTTCGTCGACAACTTCAGCGCCATCGCCGACTGGCGCGCCACGCTGCTGCGCGTGGCCGGATTGCGCCAGGTGCTGGCCTCCGACCTGGAGGCGCAGCAGAGCGGCAGCCGTATCGGCTACGCGGAGAGCGAGGCCGGCACGCTCGAGATCGAGGCGCTCGAAGTCCGTTCCTGGACCGGCCACGATCGCCTGGATACGCCCGACCTCGTCGTGCATGCCGGCCAGCGCCTGTTGATCCTCGGCGCGCCGGGAACCGAGAAGACGCTGCTGTTCCGGGCGCTCGCGGGGCTCTGGCCGTGGGGCTCCGGCACCGTGCGCCGGCCGCACGGCGAGACGATCCACTTCATGCCGCGCGGCACGCCTTACCTGCCGCGGGGTACGCTGGCAGAAGCGCTGACCTACGCGATGGAGTCCGAGAGCTACCCGAGGGAGGCCATGGTGGACGCGCTGGCCAGCGTGGGCCTGCAGCGGCTGGCGCCCTTGCTGGACAAGACGGGCCGCTGGGAACGCGAGCTCAGCATGGACGAGCAGCTGCGGCTGGGCTTCGCCCGCGTGGTGCTGCAGACGCCACCCTGGCTGGTGATGGACGAAGCCTTCGGGGCCTTCGACGACGACACGCTCGCGCTCATCATCGAGGTGTTGAACGGCAGGCTCGCGCAGACCGGCATCGTCCACATCGGCTCGGCGGGCGAGGCGCACGATCGGCTGTTCACCCAAGTGGCGCGCCTGGTCAAGGTGCCGGAACCGGAGGAGGACTTGCAGCCATGAGCCGCAGGGCCGCTCCCAAGGCGAATGCCGTAGCCGAAGGCGGAGGTACTTCAGTGGGCCTTCTCGCGCGCCGCGCCCTCCTGCTGCTGGTGCTGGCACTGCCCGCCTGGGCCTGGGCGCAGAACTTCGGCTTCAAGCCGCCGAGCGATCCCGACGATGTCGCCGCCGTGGAGGTGATGCGCGACCTGGCGCAGCGCATCGTGCCGGTCTACCGCGACAGCGACACCGACGTCTTCCTCGCCAACCTGACGGCCCTGCAGATGGTGAGCGGTACCTACCGCGCGGCCAACGACAGCAACAGGTCGCTGCGCAGCCGCTACCAGGGCAAGCCCTTCAACGGGCCGGTCGAGCGCGCCATCGTCGACGGCATCTATGCGAATGCGCGGGCGATCGAGACGAACGAGCGCATGGGCTTCCCCAAGGCCTTCGCGCGCTCGTTCCAGGAGCTGGTTGCGCCGCTCGACAACGTGCAGGCTGCGGCCGTCATGGCGCAGCTCGAGATCTCCCCGGCCTCGCTGAAGGAGCCGTTGCGGCGTGAGTTCGATCGCTGGCGCGCCAGGGGCAGCGTGCCGCAGGTCGACGCCATCGAGCTCGTGCGCACCTGGCTCGCCTACGACGCCCGCCGGGCCTACAACGTGCTGCTGCCCGAGCTGATCGCAGCGGAGAACCGCATCCGCTACGTGGCAGAGGACGACGTGCGGATTCGCGTGCGCGGGGGTGTCATCCATGCCCGCTTCGTCCGGCCGGGCCGCGCCACGGGCCCCTTGCCGGCGGTGCTGCGCTTCACGCTCGACCCCGCCGAGGACGATGCGCACCGCAGCGCCGTCAAGGGCTACGTCGGCGTCACCGCGTACGTGCGGGGACGCACACCCGACGGCAAAGGCGCCGTGCGGCCCTTCGTTCGCGATGGCGAGGACGCCGCGGCCGTCATCGACTGGATCGCCAGGCAGCCATGGAGCGACGGCCGCGTTGCCATGCTCGGCGACGGCTACTCGGGCTTCGCCGCCTGGGCTGCCGCACGCCGCAAGCCGGCGGCCCTCAAGGCCATCGCCACCACCGCGCCGATGGCACCGGGCATCGACTTCCCGATGGCCGGCCAGATCTACCGCAACGCCATGGTCCGCTGGGTGCAGGAGCACGCGATGGCCGGCGTCGTGCGGACCGAAGGCGATGCCGCCGGCGGCGCCGGTGCCGACGCGCGCTGGCAAGCGCTCGACGAGCGCTGGTACCGCGGCCGCCGGCCTTACTGGGACATCGACCGCGTGCTGGTGGGCAAGCGCAACCGGGTGGTCCGGAGCTGGCTGACGCACCCCAGCCACGATCGCTTCTGGCGCAAGTTCCTGCCGGCGCCGAAGCAGTTCGCGCAGATCGACATTCCGGTGCTCAACATTGCCGGCTACTACGGTGCCGAGGCCGGCGCGCTGTACTACCACCAGGCGCATCACCGCCACCGGCCGGAAGCAGACACGACGCTGCTGCTGGGCCCCTACGACGCGGACTCGATCCGGCTCGGCACCGCGGCGCAACTGCGTGGCTACACGCTGGACCCGGCCGCGCGCGTCGATCTGCCCGAGCTGCGCTACCAATGGCTCGACCATGTTCTGCGGGGCGCGAAGAAGCCCGCATTGCTGCAGGATCGCGTCAACTACCAGGTGATGGGCGCCGACCGGTGGCGGCACGTGCCCTCGCTCGATGCGCCGGACCGCACGAGGATGCGCCTCTACCTCGACCCGCGCGAACAGGACGGTGCGCACCGGCTGGCGCCATCGCAGTCCGAGCCAGGCCGCAGCGCGCGGCTCTCGATCGATCTGGCCGATCGCCGTGATGGGCAGGTCCCGTGGCCGGACTCGCTGCGCTCGAAGCAACTGCCGATGCGCAACAGCATCCGCTTCGTCAGTGACCCGCTCGCCACGGAGACCGAGATCGACGGCATCCTGCGCGGCGTGTTCGACATCACGCCCTCACGGCAGGACGTGGACCTCAACGTCTCGCTCTACGAGCAGACCGCCAGCGGCGACTACCAGTTGCTGTTCGAGCCCTACGACTTCCGCGCCAGCTATGCCGGCCATCGCACGCATCGCCGGCTTCTTCGCGCCGGCGAGCGCCAGTTGCTGCCGTTCACGGTGGAGCGCGCGACCGCCCGCAAGCTGGCGGCGGGCAGCCGCATCGTGCTGGTGATCGGCATCAACAAGCGGCCCGACCGGCAGATCAACTACGGCAGCGGCAAGGACGTCAACTCGGAGACCATCGCCGATGCGAAGCGGCCCATGCGCGTGCGCTGGCACGAGCGCAGCCACGTCGAACTTCAGGCCGGCAAGCCGTGATTCGGCCCCCGCCGCGAGCGTCCGGCATCAGGGGGAGGGCGCCGGGCGCGCATCGAAGGCAGAATCCGCGGTTCAGCTTCACAAACAAGAGGCCCCCATGACCGACCTGTCCGCCTACACCATCACGAAGAAGTGGCCCGCCGCGCACCCGGACCGCCTGCAGCTCTACTCGCTGCCCACGCCCAACGGTGTGAAGATCTCGATCATGCTGGAGGAGACCGGCCTGCCCTACGAGCCCCACCTGGTCAGCTTCGAGACCCACGACCAGATGTCGCCCGAGTTCCTCTCGCTCAACCCCAACAACAAGATCCCGGCGATCCTCGATCCTCAGGGGCCCGGCGGCAAGCCGCTGGCCTTGTTCGAATCGGGCGCGATCCTGGTCTACCTCGCCGACAAGACCGGGCAGCTGATGCCCGCCGATCCCGCCGCCCGCTACGAGACCCTGCAGTGGCTGATGTTCCAGATGGGCGGCATCGGCCCGATGTTCGGCCAGGTCGGTTTCTTCCACAAGTTCGCCGGCAAGTACTACGACGACAAGCGTCCGCGCGACCGCTACGTGGCCGAGTCCCGGCGCCTGCTCCACGTGCTGGAGACGAGGCTGGCGGGCCGCGACTGGATCATGGGCGACGACTACACGATCGCCGACATCGCCACCTTCCCCTGGGTGCGCAACCTGGTCGGCTTCTACGAGGCGGCCGAGCTGGTGGAGTTCGAGGCCTTCCCGCATGTGCGGCGGGCGCTCGAGGCCTTCGTGGCGCGTCCTGCGGTGGCGCGGGGGCTGGGTATCCCGAGCCGCACTCCCGCTGCCGCCTGAAAGGGCGATGGCGGCTGGAGCAGCACCGCGCTCCTCGCAGGAACGCCGCCAACGGCACTTCACTTCCAATTGGCGGCAAACACCGGTGCCAGGCTGTTCTGGTAGCCCGGCAGCAGCGTTGTCTGCCCCGCCGACGGTGGGGCGAAGCTGGCCAT
>NZ_LYMK01000026.1 GCF_002157355.1 Variovorax sp. JS1663
CGCTTCGCCCCGAGGGCATCGATCTCGCGGCCCAGCTGCGCCAGGCTGCCGGGGCCGAAGACCACGCGCTGCGGCTGGCTGGTGTAGGTGAAGGCGGCGACGGGCATGGGCCGGATGGTAGGCCGAAGCCGGCATGGCGGCCACGCAAAACAGTTTTCCGCCGCCGGCCCTGTGCGCGGCCTTCCGGCCGTTCCATAGTGTCGGCCTGCGAGCAAGGAGACGACGATGCGCAACCTCGATGAAGACACCATCACCCAGGCCGTGCTGGCCCGCCACACCGGCGCGCCCGATGCGCGCCTGCGCGAGATCATGACCAGCCTGGTGCAGCACCTGCATGCCTTCGCGCGCGACGTCCGGCTCACCGAGGCCGAGTGGTTCGAGGGCATCCGCTTCCTCACCGACGTCGGCCACATCACCGACGACAAACGGCAGGAGTTCATTCTGCTGTCGGACACGCTGGGCCTGTCGATGCTGGTGACGGCTTTGAACAACCGCAAGCCGCCCGAGTGCACCGAGTCCACCGTGTTCGGTCCCTTCCATGTCGAGGGCTCGCCCGACTACCCGCTGGGCGCCGACGTGGCCAACGGCGCGCGCGGCGAGCCCTGCTACGTGCGCGGTCGCGTGCTTTCTCGGGACGGCAGCCCGGTGCCGGATGCGGAGCTGCAGGTCTGGCAGGCCGATGCCGACGGCCTCTACGACGTGCAGTACCGGGGCGACCACGGGCACCGCGCCCGCGGCACGCTGCGTGCGGATGCCGAGGGCCGCTTCCACTTCAAGTCGATCCGGGCCGAGGCCTACCCCATCCCGCATGACGGGCCGGTGGGCCGCATGCTCGAAGCGCTGGGGCGCCACCCATGGCGGCCGGCGCACCTGCACTTCATGATCACGGCGCCGGGCTTCGAGCGGCTGATCACGCACGTGTTCCGTGACGGCGACCAGTACCTGGATTCCGATGCCGTCTTCGGCGTGCGGCGCTCGCTGATCGCGGACTGGGTCGAACACCCGCCGGGCATGACGCCGGATGGCGGCCGCAGCGAACGGCCCTTCTACACCCTGGATTTCGACTTCGTGCTGAACCCCGCGGCCAAGGGCTGACCGGCAAGCCCGGCGCTTCGGTGGTCAAATCGCGCCTTTTCCAACCTGACCAAGGAACATCTCGTGAGCACTCTGGACATCGTCGGCCTCTGCGGCAGCCTTCGCACCGGTTCCATCAACCGCGCAGCGCTCAACCTGGCCGGCTCGCTGATGCCGCCGAGCATGCGCCTGGACGTCGTCGACTGGCGCGAGATCCCACCCTTCGACGGCGATGTCTTCGCCAAGGGCTTTCCGCCGGTGGTGCAGGCGCTGCGCGAGCGTATCCGCCGTGCCGATGGCCTGGTGATCGCGACGCCCGAGTACAACTTCTCGATCCCCGGCGTCTTCAAGAACGTGATCGACTGGCTGAGCCGCGGCGAGGACCAGCCCTTCGCCCACAAGCCGGTCGCCATCCTCTCGGCCTCGCCCGGCCCGCTGGGCGGCGCGCGGGTTCAGTACGACCTGCGCCGCGTGATGCTGTTCGTCAATGCGATGGTGCTGGCCAAGCCCGAGGTCTTCATCGGCGGCGCCGGCGCCAAGTTCGATGCCGAGGGGCGCTGCACCGACGAGACCACGCGCAAGTTCGTCGGCGACCAGATGCACGCCTTCGAGAAATGGATCAATGCGGTAGGGCGCATGCGCTGAGGTCTTCCGCCTCCAGCAGGATGGGGCGGGATGGCGCTTCCCGATAGCGCTCGAGGGCCTTGGCCTCGATGCAATCGAAATGGGCTTCGCAGGCTTCGGCGAGGTCGGCGTCGTCGTGGAGGGGTGCGTCTTCGAGGCCGCGCAATGCGGCCTCTGAAATGTGCGCCGTGATGCGCGGACCGTCGAGGCCGTCGGGATAGATGGCGAACCGGATGGTGCGGGTGTCGGCGCAATGGATCGCTTCGCAGTACATCTTGCTTCTCTGTTTGTCTCTCTCTGTGGGTGTCAGGCATTGAATGCCAAAGCACTACATCTGGGGCGCGGCATACTTCGCCACCTGGAGAAAGACACCGCCTACACACGAGCCTCGCCTGCGATGAACGACCCCTTCGGACTGCAACGCTTCGTCGACGCCCAGGACCCCGTCATCGACGTGGTCCGCGGCGAATTGCGCGCGGGCCGCAAGCGCACGCACTGGATGTGGTTCGTGTTTCCGCAGATCGCCGGCCTGGGCCACAGCGCGATGGCGCAGCACTATGCGGTCGCCTCGCTGGCTGAGGCACGTGCCTACCTTGCGCATCCCGTGCTGGGCGCGCGGCTGCGCGAATGCAGCGCGCTGGTGCTGGGCGTGCAGGGGCGTGCGATCGGCGAGATCTTCGGCGCGCCGGACGACCTCAAGTTCTGCTCCTCCATGACCCTGTTCGGCGTGGCCGATCCGGCCGAGCCGGTGTTCGGCGACTGCCTGCAAAAGTACTTCGGCGGCCGGTCCGATCGCGGAACCCTGTCCCGGATCGAAGGCGGCCATGCCGGCTGAGCGGGTGGGGCGCGTCGTCGCATGGCTGCTGGCCGGCCTGCTGGCCTTGCTGCTGGCCGGCTGCGCAGGCCTGCCGAAGGAGGTCGCGCGCACGCCGTCCGAGGCCTTCACCGGGACCGAGGGCACGCCGCTCGGCCGCATCGCCTGGGCCGGTGCGCCGGACCGGGCCCAGAGCGGCTTCAGGCTGCTGCCGATGCCCGCCTACTCCATGCACGCCCGCCTCGAGCTGGCGCGGCGCGCGCAGCGCAGCATCGACATCCAGTACTACCTGGTGCAGAACGACGAGACCGGCCGCTACCTGCTGCGCACGCTGCGCGATGCGGCCGATCGCGGCGTGCGCGTGCGGGTGCTGATCGACGACCTCTACACCGCGGGCTCCGACCGGCTGCTGGTGGCCCTGGCCGCCCATCCCAACGTGGAGGTGCGCCTCTTCAATCCCTTCCCGGCCGGTCGCGCGCGGCTCTCCACGCGGCTGGCCGCCTCGCTGTTCGACATCGACCGCGTCCACCGCCGCATGCACAACAAGCTGTTCGTGGCCGACAACGCGATGGCGGTGGTCGGGGGGCGCAACATCGCCAACGAGTACTTCATGCGCGATGCCGGCTCGAACTTCATCGACATCGACACGCTGGTGACCGGCGCGGTCGTGCCGCGCCTGTCCTCGCTGTTCGACATGTACTGGAACAGCCCCTTCGTCTATCCCGTCGAATCGCTGGCGCCGCCGGATGCGCCCGCGCGCGAGCTGCGGCAGCGCTTCGAGGAGATGACCATGGATGCGGCCATCTGGGCGCCGCAGACGCCGATCGAGCGCGACCTGCTGGGCTATCGCGCGCTGGGCGAGGACCTGGACGAGGACGCGCTGCAACTGACCTGGGCGCGGGCCGAGGCCTATGCCGATACGCCGCACAAGGCCCTCGGCCCGCGCGAGCTGCGCCCGAAGGTGGCGGCGGACGCGCCCGAGGGCGTGCTCTTCAACGTGCGGCGCGTGGTGCGCGCGGCCGAGCGCGAGGCGATGGTCACCACGCCCTACCTGATCCCGGGGCGCGGCGGCATGGAATCGGTGCGCCTGCTGCGCGAGCGCGGCGTGCGCTTCACCCTGGTGACCAATTCGCTGGCGGCGACCGACGAGTCGCTGGTGCACCTGGGCTACCGCCGCTACCGGCCCGAACTGCTTGCGCTGGGCGTGGAGCTGTACGAGCTCAGCCCCAAGCGCGTGGAGCAGACCCAGCGCTTCGGCGTCTTCGGCTCGGCCAGCGGACGCTTGCACGGCAAGTCGGCGGTGGTCGACGGCAAGGTGGTGTTCCTCGGCTCGCTGAACTTCGATCCGCGCTCGGACCTGCACAACACCGAGCTGGGCCTGTTCGTCTACAGCCCGCAGATCGCCGCGCAGCTCACCAGCCTGATCGGCCTCATCACCATGGACGCGGCCTACCACCTGCGCCTGGGCCCGCGCGGCGACATCGAATGGGTGAGCCCCTCCACCGACGGCGGCCCGGACCACGTGCTGCACGAAGAGCCCGAGACCGACTTCGGCTCGCGGCTGAAGCTGGAGCTCTTCGCGCCGCTGGTGCCCGAGAACCTGTTGTAGACGTAGACGCGCCGACCGCCGCGTGTCATCAAACGACAAGTGGAAGGCGCGAAAGGTCAAGCGGCATCGCGCCATCGCTCCAAAGATCGGGTCGTCCATCGCGAAAGATGGAACGCCACCCACTTAGGAGAGAAAGATGCATTTCCTGGACGATTCGCTGCTTCCCGAGAACCAACAGCCGCTGGTGATCCAGGCCCCGGTGAGGGGGTTGGCGGACCACACGAAGTGGGGGAGCCTGGGGGAGAGCTTTATTTCAACCCGCTGAGATAGGGCTCGGGATCGACCGCGGTGCCCTGCTTGCGCAGCTCGAAGTGCAACTTGACGCGATCGGCGCCGCTGCTGCCCATCTCGGCGATCTTCTGGCCCTGGCGCACCACGTCCTTTTCCTTCACGAGGATGCTCTGCGCATGGGCGTAGGCGGTGAGGTAGGTCTCGTTGTGCTTGACGATCACCATGTTGCCGTAGCCGCGCAGCTCGCTGCCGACGTAGACGACGCGGCCATCGGCCGAGGCCACGATCGGGTCGCCCGGGCTGCCCGCGATGTCCAGCCCCTTGTTGTTCCTGCCGTCGAAGCGCGAGAGAGTGGGGCCCGGTGCGGGGCGGATGAAGGCGGCCGGCGCCGGCGGTGGCTTGGGCGGCGTGGCGGGAATGGAGGAGGGCAGGGGCCGTTGCGGCGGCAGCGGCGTGGTGCTGCAGGCCACGAGGCCGGCGGCCGCGGTGGCGAGGATGCCGGCGCGGAGAGCAAAGGTCTTGGAGTGCATGGCGTTTTTTGGAGCCCATTTGACACCCTGGGTTCCCGAGGACCTGTAGGACCTGGCCGGATTCAGGGTTTGCCGGGACCGGCCTGCTGCTCTGCGAGCGACCCGAGACGCATGATGCCCTGCACGCCAGTCGGGGAACACCGCGGAACCGGCTTTGCCGGGCCGCTGGTGTTGCCCCCGGTGAGGGGGTTGGCGGACCACACGAAGTGGGGAGCCTGGGGGAGAGCGTCATTTCAAGGGGATCGGCGTGGCGCGGTCGATGGGCACTGCGGTCACGCTGTTCTTGGGCGAGCCGTCGATCAGCAGATCGGAGTAGGTCAGGTAGACCAGGGTGTTGCGCGTGGCGTCCACCATGCGCACCACGCGCAGGCGCTTGAACAGGATCGACAGGCGCTCGCTGTAGACCTCCTCGCGCTTGGCCAGCGGCTGGGTCACGCGCACGGGCCCGACCTGGCGGCAGGCGATGGAGGCCTCGGCCTTGTCCTCGGCCAGACCGAGTGCGCCGGAGACGCCGCCCGTCTTGGCGCGCGAGACGTAGCAAGTGACGCCGCTGACCTTGGGGTCGTCGTAGGCCTCGACCACGATCTTGTGGTCGGGTCCGATCAGCTTGAAGGCGGTGTCGACTTCACCCACCGGTTCGGCATGGGCCTGCGCGGCGAGCAGCAGCGCGCCGCAGAGCGATGCACGCAGGGCCTTCATACGATGTCGAGGGTGTGGACCCGGTCGAAGCTGCCGCGGCGCCGGTCCTCGAAGTAACGGGTGAGCGCCTCCCGCACGGTGCGGAAGGCGATCTCGTCCCAGGGGATCTCCTCTTCCGTGAAGAGGCGCGCCTCGATCGTCTCGTGGCCCGGATCGAACTTGTCGCTCAAGAGGCGCGCCCGGTAGAACAGGTGCACCTGCCCGACCCGCACCACGCTCATCACCGCGAACAGGCCCTCCAGCTCGTACTGGGCGCCGGCTTCCTCGTCGGTCTCGCGCGCCGCGCCCTGCGCGGTGGTCTCGTTGAGTTCCATGAAGCCGGCCGGCAGCGTCCACTTGCCCCAGCGCGGCTCGATGTTGCGCTTGCACAGCAGCACGCGATCGCCTAGTACCGGGATGGTGCCCACCACGTTGAGCGGGTTCTCGTAGTGCACGGTGTGGCAGGCCGGGCACACGGCGCGCTCGCGCGTGTCGCCGTCGTCGGGGATGCGGTAGACCACCGCGGTGCCGCAGTTCTTGCAGTGCTTGATGGGGACGCGCAGGAGCATCGGCGGTCTGTTTGTTGTCAGACGATCTTGACGGTGAGCGCGGGCAGGCCGGCGACCTGGCCGACCAGGGTGTCGCCGGTCACCACCGCGGCCACGCCCTCGGGAGTTCCGGTGAAGATCAGGTCGCCGGGCTGCAGTTCCCAGGCGGCCGAGAGGTGCTCGATGGTCTCGGCCATGTTCCAGATCAGCTTGCTCACGTTGCTGCGCTGGCGGTCCTGGCCGTTGACCTGCAGCGAGATCTCGGCGTGCTCGATGTCGCCGGCCTCGGCCGCCGGAACGATGGGACCGGTGGGCGCGCTCTGCTCGAAGCTCTTGCCGATGTCCCACGGGCGGCCCTGCTTCTTCATTTCGCCCTGCAGGTCGCGGCGCGTCATGTCCAGGCCCACGGCGTAGCCGAAGATGTGCTTCATCGCGTCGGCCGCCTTGATGTTCCTGCCGCCGGTGCCGATGGCCGCAACCAGCTCGATCTCGTGGTGCAGATTCTGGGTGAGGGTGGGGTAGGCCATCGTGCCCGTGCTGCCCGCGTCGACCACGACCACCGCGTCGGCCGGCTTCATGAAGAAGAAGGGCGGCTCACGGCCGGTGAAACCCATCTCCTTGGCGTGCTCCTCGTAGTTGCGGCCCACGCAGTAGATGCGGTGGACCGGGAAGCGCGTGCTCCGGCCGACCACGGGCAGGGACACCGTCGCCGGGGGCGTGAAGACGTATTCGGAAGCCATGGGGAGAAAGTCCTTTTCGAGCGAAAGCGGCAGTTTGCCAGAGGGCGCCGGGCGTTGCCGGCTTTTGGCCGCGGCGCAGAGGAGGGCTATGCTTCGGGCCATGATGAAGCTGCACAACTATTTCCGCTCCTCCGCGTCGTTCCGCGTGCGCATCGCCCTCAACCTCAAGGGGCTGGACTACGAGTACATCCCGGTGCACATCGCCCGCGGCGAGCACAAGACGGGGCCCTTCTCGGCCATCTCGGCTGACATGCTGGTGCCGCTGCTGGAAGACGACGGCGAGCGCTTCTCGCAGTCGATGGCGATCATCGAGTACCTGGAAGAGATCCATCCAGAGCCCGCGCTGCTGCCGCACGACCCGGTGGGCCGCGCCCACGTGCGGGCGCTGGCGCAGTCGGTCGCCTGTGAGATCCACCCGCTCAACAACCTGCGCGTGCTGAAGTACCTGGTGCGCGATCTCAAGGTGGGCGACGACGCCAAGAACACCTGGTACCGCCACTGGGTGCGCGAGGGCATGCTGGCCTTCGAGCGCCAACTGGCGCAGCAGCCGGCCAGCGTCTACTGCTGGGGCGACACGCCCACCCTGGCCGACTGCTGCCTGGTGCCGCAGGTCTTCAACGGCCAGCGTTTCGACTGCGACTTCAGCGGGCTGCCGCGCACCATGGCGGCCTTCGAGGCCTGCATGCAGCTCGATGCCTTCCAGCGCGCCCAGCCCTCGCGCTGCCCCGACGCGGAACCCTGAGCATGCCGCTTCGCGATGCGCTGGTGCCGGACTGGCCTGCGCCGCCCGGCGTGAAGGCGCTGTGCACCACGCGCCAGGGCGGGGTGTCCCGCGGCACCTATGAAAGCCTCAACCTCGGCGACCACGTCGGCGATGCGCCGGCCGACGTCGCCGCCAACCGCGCGCGGCTGCACGAGGCGATCGGCGCGCGGCCGGTATTCCTGCAGCAGGTGCATGGCACGCGGCGGCTGGCGCTGGACGCGCATACGCCCGACGGCGGCGAGGGCGATGCCTGCACCACCGCCAGCCCTGGCATCGCCTGCACGATCATGGTGGCCGACTGCCTGCCTGTGCTCTTCACCGACCGCGGTGGCCGCCGCGTGGCCGCCGCGCATGCCGGCTGGCGCGGGCTGGCCGCCGGCGTCCTCGAGGAGGCCGCAGGCGCCTTCGCGGAGGAGGGCGGACCGCGGCACCTGCTGGCCTGGCTCGGCCCCTGCATCGGGCCGGATGCCTTCGAGGTGGGCGACGAGGTCCGGGCTGCCTTCACGGCCGCCGCGCCCCAGGCCGCGTCATGCTTCCGCCCGGGCGCCGCGTCCGGCAAGTGGCTGGCGGATCTCGCGGGCCTCGCGCGCCAACGCCTGCTGGCGGCCGGCATCACACAGCTCCACGGCAACGACGGCAGCCGCGGCTGGTGCACCGTGAACAACCCGTTACTCTTTTTCTCGCACCGGCGCGACCGCATCAGCGGACGCTTCGCCGCCTGCATCTGGCGCGACTGAAGGCCCGGCGGCGGCACGGATGGCGGCCTCGCGCTCGGCCGCTTCGCGCGCGCGGACTCCCTTGCGGCGGGCCGGCGCGCCCATCAGGTAAACCACCAGTGCCACCGGCGCCAAGCCGTAGAGTAGAAAGGTGAAGACCGCGCCGAGCACCGTGCCGTTGGTGTTGGTGGCCTCGGCCACCGCCATCATCAGTGCAACATACAGCCAGGCAATGACGACGAGATGCATAGGCGAGGTTTTCAGGAAGGTATGGCGGGGTTTGCTGGTCGGGCCCTGCCGGATGCAGCATACTCAACGCCGATGCGACAAGGTGAGGAACCAGGAGAGACACCATGAAAGAACAACAACAGGCGGCGAACCAGACCTTCGCGCCTTTCCAGCAAGCGCTGGCGCAGGGTTGGGAAAAGGCCCTCGCATCCTTCCAGTCGCTCGGCAGCGGCGCCGCCCCGGCCGGCATGCCCCTGGAGATGCCGCGCTTCTCCTTCTCCGCCCCCAGGCTCCAGGAACTGCAGCAGCAGTACATCGATGAAGCCACGGCGCTGTGGCGCCAGGACATGGCAGAGCGCACGCGGGTCGACCGGCGCTTCGCGGCCGAGGCCTGGGGCAGCAACCCGGTGGCGGCCTTCTCCGCGGCCATCTACCTGCTCAACACCCGCACCCTGCTCGGCATGGCCGAGGCCGTCGAGGCCGATGAAAAGACCCGGGCGCGCCTGCGCTTCGCGGTGGAGCAATGGGTGGCGGCCTCGGCGCCCAGCAACTACATCGCCTTCAATGCCGAGGCCCAGAAGAAGGCGATCGACACGCAGGGCGAGAGCATCGCCAAGGGCATCCAGAACCTGCTGAAGGACGTGCGGCAGGGCCACCTGAGCATGACCGACGAGAGCGTCTTCGAGGTCGGCCGCAACGTCGCCACCACCGAGGGCGCGGTCGTGTTCGAGAACGACCTGTTCCAGCTGCTCGAATACAAGCCGCTGACGGCCAAGGTCTATGAGCGCCCGCTGCTGCTGGTGCCGCCGTGCATCAACAAGTTCTACATCCTCGACCTGCAGCCCGAAAACTCGCTGATCCGCTATGCGGTG
The DNA here is from genome assembly GCF_002157355.1 of Variovorax sp. JS1663. Taxonomy (GTDB): domain Bacteria; phylum Pseudomonadota; class Gammaproteobacteria; order Burkholderiales; family Burkholderiaceae_C; genus Variovorax. The sequence goes on from NZ_LYMK01000026.1 coordinate 9,428, forward strand.
GAGCAGGGGCATCGGGTCTTCGTCGTGAGCTGGCGCAACCCCGATGCCTCGATGGCCCACTACACCTGGGACGACTACATCGAGAACGCGGCGATCAAGGCGATCCAGGTCACGCGCGAGATCAGCGGCCAGGACAAGAAGGGCGGCCAGATCGACACGCTGGGCTTCTGCGTCGGCGGCACCATCCTCTCCACTGCGCTGGCGGTGCTGGCAGCGCGCGGCGAGCAGCCCGCGGCCTCGGTCACGCTGCTGACCACGCTGCTGGACTTCGAAGACACCGGCATCCTCGACATCTTCATCGACGAGGCCTTCGTGCGCTTCCGCGAGATGCAGATGGGCACAGGCGGCCTGCTGGCGGGCGGCGAGCTCGCATCCACCTTCAGCTTCCTGCGGCCCAACGACCTGGTGTGGAACTACGTGGTCGGCAACTACCTGAAGGGCGAGACCCCGCCGCCCTTCGACCTGCTGTACTGGAACAGCGATGCGACCAATCTGCCCGGGCCCATGTACTGCTGGTACATCCGCCACACCTACCACGAGAACCAGCTGGCCGTTCCGGGTGCACTCACCGTGGCCGGAGAGCCGGTCGACCTGGGGCTGATCGAGGCGCCGGTCTACATCTACGGCTCGCGCGAGGACCACATCGTGCCGATCGGGGGCGCCTACGCCTCCACGCAACTGCTCAAGGGCAAGAAGCGCTTCGTGATGGGCGCCTCGGGCCATATCGCCGGCGTGATCAACCCGCCGGTGAAGAAGAAGCGCAGCCACTGGATCCGCGCCGACGGCAAGCTGCCGAAGACGCAGGCCGAGTGGCTCGCGGGTGCCACCGAGCATCCCGGCAGCTGGTGGACCGACTGGTCCCACTGGCTCAAGACCCACGCGGGCAAACAGATTCCCGCGCCCAGGTCCTACGGCAAGGGCAGCGCCTACCAGGCGATCGAGCCCGCGCCGGGCCGCTACGTCAAGGCGAAAGCCTGATCCCCTCGTTCTCCTTTCTTTCTATCCCAGCCTCGGAGCACACACCATGGAAGACATCGTCATCGTTTCGGCCGCGCGCACGGCCGTGGGCAAGTTCGGCGGAACGATCGCCGGCATCCCGGCCACCGAGCTGGGCTCTATCGTGATCAAGGAAGTGCTGGAGCGCGCCAAGGTCGGCGCCGACCAGATCGGCGAGGTCATCATGGGCCAGGTGCTCGCCGCGGGCAGCGGCCAGAACCCGGCGCGGCAGGCGCTGCTCAAGAGCGGCATCGCCAAGGAAACCCCGGCGCTCACCATCAACGCCGTCTGCGGCTCCGGCCTGAAGGCAGTGATGCTGGCCGCCCAGGCCGTGGCCACCGGCGACAGCGAGATCGTGGTCGCGGGCGGGCAGGAGAGCATGAGCCTCGCCCCGCACGTGCTGCCCAATTCGCGCAATGGCCAGCGCATGGGCGACTGGAAGCTGGTCGACTCGATGATCGTCGACGGCCTGTGGGACGTCTACAACCAGTACCACATGGGCATCACGGCCGAGAACGTGGCCAAGAAGTACGACATCAGCCGCGCCGCGCAGGACGAACTCGCGCTCGCCAGCCAGACCAAGGCCGCGGCGGCGCAGGATGCCGGCAAGTTCAAGGACGAGATCGTCGCCGTCAACATTCCGCAGAAGAAGGGTGACCCGGTGGTCTTCGACAAGGACGAGTTCATCAACCGCAAGACCAGCGCCGAAGGCCTGGCCGGCCTGCGCCCTGCCTTCGACAAGGCAGGCGGCGTGACGGCGGGCAATGCCTCCGGCCTCAACGACGGCGCGGCCGCGGTGCTGGTGATGACCGCCAAGAAGGCGGCCGCCCTGGGCCTGAAGCCGCTGGGCCGCATCGCCAGCTACGCCAGCACCGGCCTCGACCCGGCCTTCATGGGCATGGGCCCGGTGCCGGCCTCGCAGAAGGCGTTGCAGCGCGCCGGCTGGAAGCCCTCCGACCTCGACGTGCTCGAGATCAACGAAGCCTTCGCGGCGCAGGCCTGCGCGGTCAACCGCGAGATGGGCTGGGACATCAACAAGGTCAACGTGAACGGCGGCGCCATTGCCATCGGGCACCCGATCGGCGCGTCCGGCTGCCGCATCCTGGTGACCCTGCTGCACGAGATGCAGCGCCAGAACGCGAAGAAGGGCATTGCCTCGCTGTGCATCGGCGGCGGCATGGGTGTTGCCCTCACGATCGAAAGATAAGCTCTCCCCCAGGCTTGCCACACTTCGTGTGGCTGCCAACCCCCTCGCCGGGGGCAACACCAGCGGGCCGGCAAAGCCGGTTCCGCGGTGTTCGCTGAGCGCGGGCCTGGCTTCGCCGGCGTTGCGGCGCGCATCGTGCAGGGCCTCGCTGGAGCGTTGCTGCAGCCGCAGGTGCTTGCGATGCTGGGGCTGGTCTTCACGGTGCTCGCGCTCGGCTTCTTCGTGACCTCGATGACGGCGAAGCAGCTCACCGAGCGCCTCGGCCTGCAGATCATCGCGATCGGTGCCCTGCTGCTGGCCATCGGCCATGGGCTGATGATGGCGGTCGTGTTGAGGCAGCCCGGCAGTGGCGGCATTCCCTGGCTGCTGCCGGTGCTGTTCCTGCAGGGCGCGGGCCTGGGCATGATCATCGCGCCGCTGATGTCCGCGGTGCTGGCCGGCGTGGCGCTGATCGACATCCTCTTCTATGCGGACTGGGCGGCGCCTCGCTTGGGCTTCGTTGCAGCCGCCGCCTGTCTGCTGGCGTTGGCGCTCGCGGTCGCGCTGCTGTTTCAGCGCCTCGTGCGCGCGCCCCGGCCGGCGGGCGCCTCCTGCACGGCATAGTGCGCGCACAGCGTGTCCACCAGCGCCTGTGCATAGGTGGGCAGCCCGGCGCGGTCGCGCATCAGCAGGTAGCGTTCGCGTACGCACCAGGCGTCGCTGAGCTCGATCAGCGCCAGCTGCATGCTCTCCAGGTTGCGGCGCGCGACCGACTCGGGCACCACGCCGACGCCGACTCCGCTGCCGATCATGCGGCACATGGCGTCGAAGCTGCCAAGCTGGATGCGCAGCTTCTGGCTGCGGCCCAGGCCCTCGGTGATCTGTGCCAGGAAAGCCTGAAGGGTGCTGCCCTGCTGCATGCCGATCGCGTCCTCGTCCAGCGTCTCGGCGAAGGCGATGCGCTTGCGCTTGGCGAAGCGGTGGCGGCGCGCGGTCACGAGCACCAGGCGGTCGGTGCTGAAGTGGGCCGATTCGAGGCCCAGCGTGTCGATCTGACCGGCCACGATGCCGATGTCGGCCCGGCCGCTCTGCACGCCGAGCGGGATCTGCGCGTTCGGTTTTTCCTGAAGGTCGATGTTGATTCGCGGGTGGCGCGCGAGGAAGCCCGGCAGGACTTCGGGGAGGATGTCGCTGACCGCGGTGGTGTTGGCGAACACGCGCAGGTGGCCGCGCAGGCCGCCGCCGTATTCGTTCAGCTCGGTGCGCAGCTGGCCGGTCTGCAGCAGCACCAGCCGTGCGTGGTGGAGGAAGGCCTCGCCCGGCGGCAGCAGGCGCACGCCGCGGGCCTCGCGGGCGAGCAGGGGCAGCCCCGATTGCGTCTCCAGCGCCTTGATGCGCGCGCTGGCCGCGGCCAGCGACAGGTGCTGGCGCTCCGCCGCGCGCGTGAGGCTGCCCAGCTCCGCCACGGCGACGAACAGGCGCAGGTCGGTCAGGTCGAAGTGCATCGGGGAATGCTATCAAGCCTTCGGAAAGGCTGAAGGCTCGGTCTCGAAATCGCAGATTGCGCGGGGGAGTCACCGGGGTCACCATGCAGGGCAGGGCGCGATCGGCCGCCTGGACGCAACCGGAGACAACACCCCATGAACCTTCGCGCATTCGCGCTTCTGCTGGCGGCGGCTGCCGCCATGCCCTTGGCCGAACCTGCGGCAGCGCAGGGCAGCTACCCCTCGCGCCCCATCACGCTGATCGTGCCGCAGGCTGCCGGCGGCACCAACGACATCGTCGGGCGCGTGGTCGGACAGAAGCTGGCCGAGGTCATGGGCGCGAGCGTCGTGGTCGACAACCGGCCCGGTGCCGGCGGCAACATCGGTACGCAGCTGGCGGCCAAGGCGCCGAAGGACGGCTACACGCTGCTGATGACCATCAGCAGCAGCCAGGCGATCAACCCGGCGCTGTACAGGAACCCCGGCTTCGATCCGGTCAAGGACTTCCGTCCGGTCGCGCTGATCGGCGCGGTCCCGAACGTGCTGCTGGTCAACCCGTCCTTCCCGGCGAAGTCGCTGGCCGAACTGCTCGCGATGGCGAAGCGCAAGGACGCGAGCTACCAGTACGCCTCGGCCGGCAACGGCACGCTCAATCATCTGCTGGGCGAGATGCTCAACAGCATGGCCGGCATCCAGCTGCAGCACGTGCCCTACAAGGGCGTGGCGCCGGCCATCAACGACGTGCTGGGCGGGCAGTTGCCGATCCTCTTCGCAAGCCTGCCGTCGGCGCTGCCGCACGTCAAGGCCGGCAAGCTGCGCGCGCTGGGCGTGAGCGGCGAGAGGCGCTCGCCCATGCTGCCGGAGGTCCCGGCGATCGCGGAAGCGGTGCCCGGCTACAACGGCACGCTGTGGATCGGCTTGTTTGCGCCGGCCGGCGTGCCACAGGAGGTGCTTGCCAGCCTGGAGCAGGCTGCGCGCAAGGCCCTGGCCGCGCCGGACCTGCGCGAGAAGCTCGATCAGCAGGGCGTGGAGATCGCGGCGCCGACTTCGCCCGAGCAGTTCTCGAAGCTGCTGCAGGACGACCTTGCCCGGTGGGCGCGGATCGTCAAGGCCTCCGGCGCCGCCGTGGATTGAATGAAGATGACGCAACAGGACAAGGCTTCTCCCATGATCGATGCGGACGCGCTGGCCGGCCTCCAGGCCTGGCAGGGCCGCAGCGAGACGCTGGCCGACCAACTCGCGGCCGCGCCGGTGCGCGCGCTCGCCGCCACGCTCGACCGCGAGGATCCCGAGCCCGTGCCGGGCACGCGGCTGCCCGAGCTGTGGCACTGGCTCTACTTCCTGCCGCATCACCGGCAGTCCGAGATCGGCCCCGATGGCCATGCGAAGCGCGGCGGTTTCCTGCCGCCAGTGCCGCTGCCGCGGCGCATGTGGGCCGGCGGCCGGCTGCGCTGGGAGGCGGACAACCCGCTCGTGGTGGGCGACGCGGTGGAGCGCCGGTCGACCATCGCTTCGGTGTCCCACAAGGCCGGCCGCAGCGGCGAGCTGGTCTTCGTGCTGGTCCGCCATGAGGTTCACAATGCGCGCGGCCTGGCGCTGACCGAGGAGCACGACATCGTCTACCGCGCGGCGCCGGCGCCCGGCGAAGCCGCACCGCCGCCGACGCCGGCCCCCGGCGACGCGGCGTTCAGCCGCGAGATCGTGCCCGACGACGTGCTGCTCTTCCGCTACTCTGCACTCACCTTCAACGGCCACCGCATCCACTACGACCGCCGCTACGTCACCGAGGTCGAGGGCTATCCGGGCCTGATCGTGCATGGGCCCCTCATCGCCACGCTGCTGGTCGACCTGCTGCGGCGCGAGAAGCCGCAGGCCCGCCTGTCGGCTTTCGAGTTCCGCGCCGTGCGCCCCCTCTTCGACATCGCCTCGTTCCGCGTGCATGGCCGGCCCGAAGCCGACGGCAGGACATTCCGGCTGTGGGCCGAGGATGCCGATGGCTGGCTCGCGATGCAGGCCACGGCCACCTTGGCTTCATGAAGGACTGCCCATGATCCGACCGCTGGACGGCATCACCGTCGTTTCCCTGGAGCACGCCATCGCGGCGCCGTTCTGCACCCGCCAACTGGCCGACCTTGGCGCCCGTGTGATCAAGGTCGAGCGGCCCGGCGGCGGCGATTTCGCGCGCGCCTACGACCAGCGCGTGAGGGGCGAGGCCTCGCATTTCGTCTGGGTCAACCGCTCGAAGGAGAGCGTCACGCTGGACCTCAAGCAGCCGGCGGCGCAGGCCGTGCTGCAGGAACTGGTGGCCGGCGCCGACGTGCTGGTGCAGAACCTGGCACCCGGCGCCGCCGCGCGCATGGGGCTGGATGCCGCGACGCTGCAGGCGAAGCACCCGGGGCTGATCGTGTGCGACATCTCGGGCTACGGCGAGGACGGGCCCTATCGCGACAAGAAGGCCTACGACCTTCTGATCCAGAGCGAGGCCGGCTTCCTCTCGATCACCGGCACGGAGCAGGCGCCCTGCAAGTCGGGCAACTCGATCGCCGACATCGCGGCCGGCATGTACGCCTATACGGGCATCCTCGCGGCCCTGATGCAGCGTGCGAAGACCGGCAAGGGCTCGCACATCGACGTGTCGATGCTGGAGTCGCTGGCCGAGTGGATGGGCTACCCGATGTACTACGCCTACGACGGCGCCTCGCCCCCGCCGCGCAGCGCGGCCTCGCACGCGACCATCTATCCCTACGGGCCCTTTGCCGCGGGCGACGGCGGCACCGTGATGCTGGGCCTTCAGAACGAGCGCGAGTGGAAGCTGTTCTGCGAGCGCGTGCTGCTGCAGCCGCAGCTGGCTGCCGATCCGCGCTTCGACAGCAATGCGCGGCGCAATGCGAACCGCGAGGCGCTGCAGGCCATCATCCTCGAGACCTTCGGCGCATTGGGCACGCCGCAGGTGCTCGAGCGGCTCGACGCGGCGCAGATTGCCAATGCGCGCATGAACGACATGGCGGGGCTGTGGGCGCATCCACAGCTCGCGGCGCGCGAATGCTGGCGCCAGGTGGCCTCGCCGGCGGGGCCGATCCCTGCGTTGCTGCCGCCGGGCCGGCAGAGCGCCTTCGACTACCGCATGGATCCCATCCCGGCGGTCGGCGAGCACACCGAGGCCGTGCTGCGCTCGCTGGGCCGCGGCGAGGCCGACATCGCCGCCTTGCGCACGGCGCAGGCGATCTGACTGTGCGGGTGATCCCGTTCCAACCACCCACAGGAGACAAGACAGCATGAAACTGAAGACCAAGGTGTTGCTCTGGGCATCGATGTTCACCGCGCCGCTGCTGGCGGCGGCCCAGGGGGCATGGCCGGAGAAACCGGTCACGCTGGTCGTGCCTTATTCCGCCGGCGGCCCCACGGACGTGGTGGCACGCATGCTGGCCGTTCCCATGGGCAAGTCGCTGGGCCAGACGGTCGTGGTCGAGAACACGGTGGGCGCGGGCGGCACCATGGCGGCGGCGCGGGTGGCGCGGGCACAGCCCAACGGCTACACCGTCCTGATCCATCACATGGGCATGGCGACCGCGCCGGCGCTGTACAAGAAGCTTCCCTACGACCCGCTCAAGGATTTCGAGTACATCGGCCAGGTGATGGACGTCCCGATGACGCTGCTGTCGCGCAAGGATTTCCCCGCCGGCAACTTCCAGGAGCTGTTGAGCTACGTCAAGGCCAACAAGGACAAAGTCTCGCTGGCCCATGCCGGCACCGGCGCGGTGTCGCAGCTGTGCGGGCTGCTGTTCGCGAGCCAGGTGGGCGTCGAATTCACCACCGTGCCCTACAAGGGCGCCGGCCCGGCGCTCAACGACCTGATGGGCGGGCAGGTGGACCTGCTGTGCGACCAGACCACGCAGACCGCGCCGGTCATCAAGGACGGCCAGCGCGTCAAGGTGTTCGGCGTGACCACGCCCCGGCGGCTGGCCAGCATGCCCCAGATCCCGACGCTGGACGAGCAGGGGCTCAAGGGCTTCGACGTGCGCGTGTGGCATGGCGTCTATGCGCCCAAGGGCACGCCGCCCGCGGTGGCCGCGAAGCTCAATGCGGCCCTGCGCGCGGCGCTGCAGGACGAGACGGTCAAGCAGCGGCTGGCCGAGCTGAGCTCGGAGATCGTGCCGATGGACAAGGTGACGCCCGAGGGCCTGCGCAGCCATCTCGCCGCCGAGGTGGCCCGCTGGGGCAAGGTGATCCGCGCAGCCGGCGTGCAGGCGGAGTGAGAGGGGCCGGCGGCCGCCTCAGCCCTCGAGGTCGACGAGCACCGGCTGGTGGTCGGAGGCCTGGGTTCGTCCGTCGACCTCGATGCGCCGCAGCCGAGGCACGAGCGGGTCGCTGACGAACACGAAGTCGAAGGCGGCCGGGTCCGGGCCGTACTGCTTGTCGAAGAGGCGGAAGGTCGGCTCGTGCGGCCGCTGGCCATGCATGATCGGCCAGGCGTCCTGCAGTCGCGAGCCGGGTGCGCCGCCGGCCCCCGCGAGGGCGAAGGGCTGCTGGATCTCCGCGTAGGCGGGGTCGGTGGCCTGCATGTTGAAGTCGCCGCACAGGATCGCCTGCTGCGTATGCGGCTTGGGCTGGAAGGGCGAGTGGTCGTACTCGGCCTTGGGTGGCGCTTCGGCCTGCTCGCATGCCTCGGCGTGCAGCGCGCACAGTGCGCGGGCCTGGGCGCTGCGCTGGCGGGCCGAGTAGTACTCGAGATGCGTCGTCATCACCCGCAGCGCGCCCAGGCCCGGGCTGCTCAGCGTGACCACGGTGCACATGCGCGGCATGGTGCTGACCGCTGGGTCGGCTGGCCAAGGCAGCGGGTGATGCCGCACCTGCGCCACCGGCAGGCGGGTGGCGACCAGGTTGCCGAAGCGCATGCGCCGGCCCTCGGTGTCGAACTCCTCCACCGCCGCGCCGAAGAAGAGCTGGAAGCCCGGCAGCAGCGCCCGCAGCTCGGCAGGCTGGTCACCGGGGGCGCCGGGCATGCGCGTGTAGCCGGAGGCGATCTCCTGCAGGCACAGCACGTCGAAGTCGGCCATCGCACGCGCGCCCTCGACGATACGTTTGGTATTCACCATGCCGTCCAGTCCGCGGCACCATTGCGTGTTCCAGGTCACGAGTTTCATTGGATGGCTGCCTTCCTTGATCTCGAAGTCGGTATATGACGCAGCGTCTGTGACACCCCGTTGCATTGAGGGGTCAGTGTTTTCCTGAGCCGGAGGCCGTGAGAAACTTCGCTACAGTGAATCGCGCCTGTCCAGGCGCGTCAACATCGAGGGAAAAATCATGAGCAAGAGAGTTGCATACGTCACCGGCGGCATGGGAGGCATCGGTACGGCCATTTGCCAGCGCCTGCACAAGGACGGCTTCACGGTGATCGCCGGCTGCGGCCCCACGCGCGATCACGCCAAGTGGCTGGCGGAACAGAAGGCGCTGGGCTACGAGTTCCACGCCTCGGTCGGCAACGTCGGCGACTGGGAGTCCACGGTGGAGGCCTTCACCAAGTCCAAGGCAGAGCACGGCAGCATCGACGTGCTGGTCAACAATGCCGGCATCACGCGCGACCGCATGTTCCTCAAGATGACCCCCGAGGACTGGAGCGCGGTGATCGAGACCAACCTCAACAGCATGTTCAACGTCACCAAGCAGGTGGTGGGCGACATGGTCGAGAAGGGCTGGGGCCGCATCATCAACATCAGCTCGGTCAACGGCGCCAAGGGCCAGGCCGGCCAGACCAACTATTCCGCCGCCAAGGCCGGCATGCACGGCTTCACGATGGCGCTGGCGCAGGAGCTGGCGGCCAAGGGCGTGACGGTGAACACCGTGAGCCCGGGCTACATCGGCACCGACATGGTCCGCGCGATCCGTCAGGAGGTGCTGGACAAGATCGTGGGCACCATCCCCGTCAAGCGCCTGGGCGAGCCGAGCGAGATCGCCTCCATCATCGCGTGGCTGGCGACCGACGAGGGCGGGTACTCCACCGGCGCCGACTTCTCGGTCAACGGCGGCCTGCACATGCACTGAGACGCGCAGGCGTCCGATCCGCAAGGACCCGCTTTGGCGGGTCTTTTTTTGTGCGCCGGGACAATGGCGGGGCATTGCGGGTGCACCGGCGATGGTCTTGCACAATGCAAACCGATGCCCCACAGCGTTTCACTCATCAACACCGTCGCGGCCGGCCTGGGCCTGGCCCTGGTGCTCGGCTTCCTCGCAGTGCGCTTGCGCCTGCCGGCCCTGGTGGGTTACCTGCTCGCCGGCGTGATCATCGGCCCCTTCACGCCCGGCTTCGTGGCCGATGCCGAGATCGCCGCGCAGCTGGCCGAGATCGGCGTGATGCTGCTGATGTTCGGCGTGGGCCTGCATTTCTCGCTCGACGACCTGCTGGCGGTGCGCAAGATCGCGCTGCCCGGCGCGCTGGTGCAGATGGCGGTGGCCACGCTGCTGGGCGGCGCGCTGGCCACCTGGTGGGGCTGGAACCTGGGCGGCGCGCTGGTCTTCGGGCTGGCACTGTCGGTGGCAAGCACGGTGGTGCTGCTGCGCGCCCTCGAAAGCCTGGGCATCCTGGAATCCTTCACCGGCCGCATCGCCGTCGGCTGGCTGGTGGTGGAGGACCTGGCGATGGTGCTGGTGCTGGTGCTGTTGCCGCCGCTGGCGGAGGTGCTCGGCAGCACTGCCGCGCGTGCGCCGGACGCGGCGCCGGTCTGGCAGACGCTGGGCCTCACGCTGCTGCAGGTCGGCGGCTTCGTGGTGCTCATGCTGGTGGTGGGGCGCCGTTTCTTCCCCTGGCTGCTGTGGCAAGTGACGCGCACCGGCTCGCGCGAGCTGTTCACGCTGTGCGTGGTGGCGGCGGCGGTGAGCATCGCCTTTGCCTCGGCGGCGCTGTTCGGCGTGTCGTTCGCGCTGGGTGCCTTCTTCGCAGGCATGGTCATGCGCGAATCCGAATTCAGCCATCGGGCGGCAGAGGAGTCGCTGCCGCTGCGCGATGCGTTCGCGGTGCTGTTCTTCGTTTCGGTCGGCATGCTCTTCAACCCGGCGGTGCTGATCGAGCGCCCGCTGCAGGTGCTGGCGGTGGTGATGGTGATCGTGGTGGGCAAGTCGATCGCCGCCTGCGTCCTGGTGCTGCTGCTGCGCTACCCGCTGGGCACGGCGCTGACGGTGAGCGCGAGCCTGGCGCAGATCGGCGAGTTCTCCTTCATCCTGGCGGCGCTGGGTGTTTCGCTGGGCCTGCTCCCGCAGGAGGGCCAGAGCCTGCTGCTGGCCGGCGCGCTGATCTCCATCGCCACCAATCCCCTGTGGTTCGGGCTGATCGAGCCGTTGCAGAAATGGCTGCACGCCCACTCACGCCTCGTGCCCGGGCTGACCCAGCGCGACGACCCGCTGGCCGAGCTGCCCATGAGCACCGAGGCGAAATACCTGTCGCGCCAGGTGGTGCTGGTGGGCTACGGGCGCGTGGGCCGGCGCATCGCGGCGGAGCTCGCGGTCCACGACATCCCGTTCGTGGTGGCGGAGCAGAACCGCGAACTGGTCGAGAAGCTGCGTGCCGAGGGCATGGCGGCCGTGTGGGGCGATGCGGCCGATCCGGCCGTGCTGATCCAGGCCCACATCGCACGTGCGCGCGTGCTGGTGGTCGCCACGGCCGACGCGATCAACGTGCGGCAGATGATCGAGGCGGCGCGCACGCTCAATCCTGCCATCCAGACCGTGATCCGCAGCCACAACGAGGACGAGGCGCGCCTGCTCACGCTGGAGGCTGCGGCCACCGTATTCCTGGGCGAGCAGGAACTGGCGCAGTCGATGGCGCGCGCGGTGGTCAGCCGGGCTGCGCCGGCCTGAGCCGCATCAGAGGTCTTCGATCACCAGCCGGCAGTAGCGCTCGGCCACCGAATAGGGCACCTGGCGCACCACTTCCATCAGGCGCTCGGCCGTGGCCCGGTTCTCGGTCTTCACCAGCAGGCCCGTTTGACCCTCGCGCGCGAGCTTGGTGTACATGCGAACGGTCGCGCCATCGGTGCCGGCAGAGGGCAGCGGCGTGTCCGCGTCGTCTCGCACCGTCGGCGAGATCTGCGCCAGCAGGGTCTTCGGCGGGATCAGGTAGACCTCGTCGCCGCTGAAGCCCTTGTCGATCAACTGGTGCCCGACGCGGCTTGCATCGTCGGCATTCGGGAACATCACCATCGAATGACCGGTCGGGTAGAAGGCGCCGCCGAAAGCGGCGCACATGTGCGGGTCGAGGATGAAATGCTTCATGAGGCCTCCTCAGTCCAACGACTTGCTGACGGGAGAGGTCAGCTTAGGCCTGGCCGCATGCGCCGGTTGTAGGAAAAGCCCGTAGACCGCGTATGGGCGGCCGCACCGCCGGCTCAGGAAGTGACGCGCTGTTCAGCCGACAGGGGCCACAGGCGGCGCCACCACGGGCGCTTGGGCGCGGGGCCGGCGGCCGTCGCGTTGGCGATCAGTTCGGCAGCCATCGAGGCGCGAACGCGTTCCCGCAGGGCGGTCTCGTAGGCGTGCGCGGGTGCCCGCGCACTGCGGTCCCCGCGCAGCGCGAGCCGTCGCCAGGCTTGGGCGTGCTCGGCCAGTTCCTCATTGCTCAGATCGTCAGGATGGGGCAGTTGCTGCGTCATGCTGGATGACATTGTGCCGCGCCATCTGATGAACGGGCCCGGCACTTTTCATTCTGCCGGCAGCGGGCTGCAGCGCACAAGAAAAAACCGGGGGCCACGGCCCCGGTCTTGCTGCTTCGACCGCGCGGCTTTGCGTTACAGGGCGAGCTGCTGGCCGCGCGCCGTGGCGCGGTCGACGGTGCCCGCCAGGATCGGGGCGACGCCCTGGCCGTAACCCTCGGCATAGGGGTTGGCGCTGTGCGCGGCTGCGACAGCCTGGTTGCGCACGCCGCCACGGTCGGTCGAGGCCACCAGGGCCGGCGCGACGCGCGACGAGACACCTTTTGCGCCGAACACTAGGTAAACATCCTCAAACTCGGGAACCGCGGCGTTTTGACCGTGGAAACAATCGGCGGCGGAAACAGCGCGCTTCCTCGTCCGCGCGGGACGAGGCGCCGCGAAGAGAAGGCGATCAGGCGTTGTGCGAAGACCCGCCGGAATCGAGTTCGCGGGCGATGCGGCGGGTGAGTGCGTCGAGCTCGCGGGCCAGGCGGATGGCTTCGGCGCGGGCCTTGGCGTCACCCTGCTTCATGTGCGAGAGATGCTGCTCGAAAGCATCCGACAACTGCGTCCACCGGTCGAACGAAGTGTCGATAGCCGTCATCGAGTCCTGCATGCTGTGCCTCCATTTCGCAACAGTGGGTGGACGCCGGTTCGGCGATCGCTGTTGCTACTTCTAGGCTACACAAAGCGGCAGCCCATGGCGATGGCAGGGGTGGTTAATCGCGAGTCAATTCCGCAACTTCTTCATGCTTTTGACTACTGTCAAGACATACGTCCAGAACAGGTGCCCACGAAAGCATTTAGCCAATCAGATTTCCGTGAAATGCCGCACAGGAAATAGTAGTCTGTAAGTACTACATGTAATTACAATTGGCTACATGCATTCACGTCCCGAGACGTCTTCAGACCTGTCCCGCCGGCCGGCCCGTGGAGGCACCCTTGTCGTCTTATAGCGTGCTCCTGCGGCTGGACAAGGGCCCCCTGCCGATGGTGTTCACCGCGATGGAGGACATCGAGGCCCTGCGCATCCTGAAGGATGGCGGCTGGATCAAGGCCTCCTTCTCGGCGCCACCGGGCCTGCCGGGGACGGCCACGGTGACGGAGCTGACCCCGCTGGGCCGGTTCGCCATGCAGTTCGTGCAACCTGACCAGGAGGCGCCATGAGAGTCTTCACCTGCCTGATTGCCAGCTTGGCCGTCTTCGCCGGCTGCATCTCCGCCTGGTGGTTCTACTGGCCGGTCTGGCAGGTGGAGTCGCGCGTGAAGAGCCGGCTGACCGACCCTGCGGCAGTGCGCTTCTCCGGGGTGGTCTACGACAAGAGGACGGGCACCGCCTGCGGCTATGTGAATGCCACGTCGCAGGGTGGTGCGGCAGGCAAGACCCATTTCATCCTGATGGCCGATGGCGACGTGCGCTTCGATCCCAAGGACCCGATCCGCGGCACCACGCTGCAGCAACTGGAGAGCCTGCGAAAGCAGGCCGACTACCTGGCGCTGGCCTACGCGCATTGCCAGCGGGGCTGATCGCCCGGTTCAGGGAAGCTCGACGGTCCCCGGGGCCTGGGCTGTGCCAGGCGAGGCTTCTACGGGCCCGGAGCCGACCTGCCGCAGCGCTTCCCCCAGTTGCTCGATGCCGAAAGGCTTGCTGAGCCAGACGGTGCCCGGCAGCGGCCGGGATGGTGCCTGGCTGGCCGTCGCAAAGATGATTGGCAGCGTGCACCGGGCCTGGAGCTTGTCCGCCAATTCCAGTCCCGACAGCGCAGGCAGCCCGACATCTGCCATCACCACGTCGAAAGCCCCTTCGAGGAATCGGGCCAGCGCGCTTTCGGCGCTGCGCACGCCCGTCGCCCAGTGACCCAGCAGTTCCAGCGCCTCGAGGGAGGCTTCCAGCACTTCGGGGTCGTCTTCGACCACGAGGACGCGAAGGCTGCAGCATGTGTCCGGAGAACTGGCTGCATCGGCGTGGCTCATGGGCGGGCTCCTCTTGAATGGTCGGCGAGGAGCATTGGCGAGCTGCGGCGCGCCGGCTGTAGGAGCGCGCCGCAATCCGATGACCGAAGCCTCAGCGGCCCGCCAGCGCGCGCAGCGCCTCGTCCCGCGTCATCACTGCCGCGTATTTCTGCTGCATGTCGAACAGATTGGCCTCGTGGGGCGCGAGCGCCCGGTCGCCCACGCAATCGGAGACCACCAGCGGCCGGAAGCCCCAGGACATCGCGTCGACCACGCTGGCGCGCACGCAGCCGCTGGTGACGGCGCCGGCCACCAGCAGCGTCTGCACGCCGCGCTGCGCCAGCCAGGCGGCCAGCGAGGTGCCGAAGAAGGCCGAGGGCACGGTCTTGCGCACCACCAGCTCGCCGGCGCGCGGCGCGAGCTCAGGCACGATGGCGCTGGCGGGCGTGTGCTCCTTCAGGCCCAGCATGCCCGGCACCTTGATCGAGAAGATGTTGTGGTCGGCGTCGTCGTCGGCATAGACGATGCGGCTGTGCGCCACGGCCCAGCCGCGCTCGCGCGCCGCCGCCAGCAGCGGGACGGTCGCGGCGATGGCCTCGGGGATGTTGCCGCCGCCGAAGACCTGCGGGTCGGCGAAGCCGTTGACGAAGTCGACGATCAGGAGGCCATGGGGGCCGTGCAGCGGGAGCGCCGCACCGAAGCCCTGGCGCTGGTAGGTGCCGATCTCAGCGTGCATGGCGCGCTCCTTCCTCGTCCAGCACGCGGCCTTCGCGCACCATGTCCTCGCCGTCCAGCCGCACGGTGCAGCGGCGCAGCGGAATGTCGATGTGGCAGGCCGTGGTGCGGCTGCCGCCGGCCTCGTTGTTCGGGCCGAGCGAGAACAGGAAGTTGCCCTCGTAGGCGCGTGCGTCCATGCCGATCGAGGCTTCGCGGTCGTACAGGCCCAGCGTCGACCAGCGCGCCCGCGGCTGCAGCCCCCAGCCGATGTGCGAGATCGCATAGGCCTCGGGGTCGCGGAAGGATGCCATGTAGTCGCCGAGCAGCTCGGCATCCAGGCCGCCCTCGATCTTCGTGGCGTAGCCCTTCTCGACGGTGAGCACGATGGGCTCGCTCACATAGGACTTCTGCGGCAGCAGGATGTCGCCGCGGTCGATCACGATGCGGCCGCTGGCGGCGCCTTCGTCCGGGAAGGTCAGGGCGAAGCCGCTGGGCCAGTGGTCCCAGCGGCCCGGCTCGTCGACGAAGCCGTATTCGCTGATCGCGGGGAACTGCCCGAGCGGGCAGCGCAGGTCGGTGCCGGCCTCGGACACCACGTGCATCTCCCGCGCCCGCACGATGCGGTCGGCGGCGCGCTTGACGCGCGTGCGGTCGGCCTCGTGCGGCACCATGCGCACCAGCACCTCGGGCGGCTCCACCGCCAGCAGGATCCTGGTGCCCGTGGCCAGCACCTCGTGCTGCTCGGGCGAGAACAGCAGCGTCATCAGGTCGAGCACCAGGTCGCTCGCCTTCAGCATGGCGATGGCGGCCGGGTTGCCGGTGAGCGGCGTGCTGCCCAGGTAGGCCAGGCTGTCGCGGCTGAGCGCCTTCTCGGCATTCACCGGCGGCAGGTCCAGGCGATTGACGATGGCGCCCAGGTCCTGTGCCGCGACCAGCGCGCACTGCAGCGTCTGGGGATGGGTGGCGGCGCTGGTCAGCACGGTCACGGTCTGGCCGGGCGCAAGCTTCGAGAGCGTCAGCACCTGTTTCCAGGCGCCGATCAGTTGATGGTCACTGACGGGCATGTGCTTCTCCTTTCGAGGATTCAGTCAACGATCGGCGTGCCGAGGAAATCGCCGAAGGCCTTGTAGAAGCCGGCCTCGTCGTCCCACGGGATCATGTGGCCCGCCCCGGCCACGGTCGTGATCTGCATCGCGGGCAGCAGCTCGCGCAGCTCGGCCAGGTCCTGCGGGCGGATCACGTCGCCGCGCCCGGCGGCGATCAGCAGGGTTGGCACCTTGATGCGGGGCAGGTCGGCATGGATGTCGTCCTGGTGAAAGCCTTCGTAGGTGGTCACGATCGCGCGCTCGTCGCAGGTGTGGAGCCACTCGGCGCGCAGGCGCAACTGATCGTCGGTCCAGGTGGGTGAGAAGGGACGCAGCGCTTCCATGCCTGCGCCATCGCGCATCAGCCGGATCGAGTCGACGTACCAGTCCAGCT
This sequence comes from Variovorax sp. JS1663, assembly GCF_002157355.1. Lineage (GTDB taxonomy): Bacteria > Pseudomonadota > Gammaproteobacteria > Burkholderiales > Burkholderiaceae_C > Variovorax. The sequence continues at coordinate 25,923 of NZ_LYMK01000026.1, forward strand.
TCGCCGGATAGGCGCGGCGGCCGGGCCCGGAGACGGGCGGATCGATCAGCACCAGGCGCTCGAGGCCGCGTGGCTGCTGCCGTGCCGCGCGGATGCCGACGCGCGCCCCCATCGAGTGCCCGACCAGCGCATAGCCCTCGAGGCCCAGCGCCTCGGCGAAGGCGTTCGCGTCGGCAGCGAGTGCATCGAGCCCGTAGTCCAGCGCATCGGAGGCTGCCGAGAGCCCGCGCCCGCGCACGTCGAGCACGTAGGTGTCGAAGTGGCGGCCGAAGCGCTCGGCCACGAATCCCCAGGTCACGGCCGGGCTGGTGATGCCCGGCACGATCACCACCGGCCGGCCGCGGCCGCCGTAGCGCAGGTAGTGCTGGCGAATGCCGTTGGCGCGCAGGTTGGCGCCGTGCAGGAAGGTGCTCATGCGCGCGCTCCTCAGTAGGCGCCCGAGAGCAGCGCGCCCGCGCCCGGGACGATCGGCTCCAGGTCCAGCGCCTTGAGCATCGCGTAGGTGGTGGCGACGGCGGCGGTCACCACCGGCCTGCCGGTCATCGCCTCCACCTTGGCGATGGAGGGCAGCGAGGGCATCTGCACGCAGGCAGACAGCACGATCGCGTCCACGTCGCGCGTGTTCATGCCGGCGACGATGCCCGGCAGGCGCGCCGGGTCGTGGCGGCCCACCTCCAGGTTGTCGGGGATCTCCAGCGCGCGCCAGTCGGCCACGTCATAGCCTTCATGGCGGATGTAGTCGACCACCGTCTCGGTCAGCGGCTTCATGTAGGGCGCCACCAGCGCGATGCGCTTCGCGCCGATGACCTTGAGCGCGTCGACCAGCGCGCCGGCGCTGGTGACCACCGGCGCGTTGCCGCCGTTCTCCTCGGTGCGCGCGCGCAGGCGCTGCTCGGAGGCGCGGTGGTAGCCGAGGCCCATCGACATGATGGCGACCAGGCAGGCATAGCCGAGCACGTCGACACGCGCGTCGCTCAGCAGGGCGGCGCAGCGGTCGGACTCGGCGTCCATCGCGGCCAGCTCGTCCTTCTTCACCGTCTTCATGCGCATGCGGCTGGAATGGAAGGTGAAGCGCTCGGGGCGCACGAGCTGCCGGGCCGCGAGCATGGCCGGGATCTCGGTCTCCATGGTGGTGTTCGAGCTCGGCACGATCTGGCCGATGCGGAAGTACGTCTTGGGCATGAGGGGCTCCAGCGTGGAAGGAATGAAGAAAACGGGTCAGCGCGGCGCGAGCCCGAGCAGGCGCTCGGCATTGCCGTGGCACACCAGTGCGCGGGTGCGCTCGTCCAGCGGCGCGCGTTCGATGAAGTCGGCCGCGATCGCGGTCGACTCGTAGGGGTAGTCGACGGAGAACATCACCGCCTCCGCGCCCATCTCCTCGATGGCGGCCACCAGCGCCGGGCTCGAGCACACGCCGGAGGTGGTGATCACGATGTTGCTGCCGATGTACTCGGACGGCGCGCGCTGCAGGCGGATGCCGTGTGGGTAGGCCGCGAAGCGGCTGTCGAAGCGCCAGCGCAGGAAGGGCAGGCCTTCGCCCATGTGGCCCAGGATCAGCTTGAGCCGCGGGAAGCGGTCGAACACGCCGCCGAACAGCAGGCGCAGCGCATGCGTCGCAGTCTCCACGCCCCAGCCCCAGGCCGCGCCGTGCAGCTCCGGGTGCCCGGCAAAGGCCGGCGGGATGGCGGGCATGTCGATCGGGTGGAGGTACATCGGCACCCCGAGCGCCTGCATCCGTTCCCAGAACAGGTCGTAGGCCGGGTCGTCGTAGTAGCGGCCCTGCGTGTGGCCGTTGACCAGCGAGCCCTTGAAGCCCAGCTGCACGACTGCGCGTTCCAGCTCGTCGGCCGCGGCCTTCGGGTCCTGCATCGGCAGGGTCGCGAATGCGGCGAAGCGGGTCGGATGGCCTGCGATCTGCGCGGCGAGAAAGTCGTTGTTCTGCCGGGCCAGGCCGATGGCGTCGGACAGGTTCGTTTCGGCCTGCACGCTCGGGCCTGTCTGCGAGAGCACCGTCACGTCGATGCCGGCCCTGTCCATCTCGGCCAGGCGCAGTTCGCCGAAGTCGGTGAGCCGTCGCGAGAGTTCCGCCTGCACCGCGGGGGCGATGTGCTGCAGAAAGCCTTTGGAGTAGCGCTCGAAGCCGGGCGCCATGTAGTGCTCCTCCAGCGCGATCTTGCGAATTCTTGTCATGAATGCTCCAGGTGTGGGAATGGGGTCAGAGGTCGAACAGCAGCGCCTCGGTGTCGGGCGCGGCGGCGGTGATGAGGGGCGGCGTCTCGTGCGTGAAGCGCAAGGCATCGCCGGGGCCGAGGCGCAGCGCGCCGTCGACGTCCAGCTCGCCGGACACCACGTGCAGGTAGCCCAGGCGGTGAGGGGCGAGGGGGCAGGCCAGCGAGGCGCCCAGGCTCAGGCAGGTGGAGAAGATCAGCGCCTCCTGCTGCAGCGAGAGCGATCCCTCGCGCCCGTCGGGCGAGGCGATCGCGCGCCAGCGGTCGCGCTTGCTCTTCTCGTCGATGCGCACGAGCTCGCATTCGGGCGGCGTGCCGCGGCGGCGCGGGTACAGCCAGATCTGCAGGTGGCGCTCGGGCTCGGTGGCCGAGGCGTTCATCTCGGCATGCGCGATGCCGCTGCCGGCGCTCATGCGCATCAGCTCGCCGGGGCCGAAGACGTAGTCGTTGCCGAGGTTGTCGGTGTGGTGGATGCGGCCCTGGATGGGCAGCGTGATCGCCTCGATGTCGCGGTGCCCATGCCACGCGAAGCCGCGTCCCGGTGCGACCCAGTCCTCGTTGAGCGCGCGCAGCGAGCCCCAATGCGTGTGGTTGGGATCGTGGTAGTCGCCGAAGGAGAAGCTGAAGCGCGCGACCAGCCAGTCGGTCTCGTGCACGCCGCGCTGGTGGGCGCGCCGCACGAGGCTGTCGGGGATCGTCCGCGCGGGACGACGAGCTGCTGATGGCATGGCCGTCGCTAGAATGTTCAGTGTGCTAACAAAAAGGGGCTGAGGTGGCATCGAAGCAAGGTCGAGCAGCGCGCAAGGGGGAGATGAATGCGGAGCTGCCCATCGAGATGACCACCGTCGATCCGGCGAAGGAACTGTTGTTCGCGCGGCCGGGTTTCCTGATCCGGCGCCTGCACCAGATCCACTACGCGCTCTTCTTCGAGGAGTGCAAGTCGCAGAACGTCACGCCGGTGCAGTACGGCATCCTCACCGCGGTCTCGGTTCTGCCCGACCTGGACCAGACCTCGCTGGGCCAGGAGGTCGGGCTGGATCGCACGACCACTGCCGACGTGGTCAAGCGTCTGGAAGAGCGCGGCCTGGTCGAGCGCAACGCGAACCCGGCGGACAAGCGCACGCGCCACGTGCGACTGACCGAAGAAGGCCGGAAGGTGGTGGAGTCGCTGCGCGGCGGCATGGCCCGCGCGCAGGAGCGCCTGCTGGAGCCGCTGCGGCCCGCAGAGCGCACCATGCTGATGGACCTGATGCGCATCCTGGTCGAAGCCAACAACCAGTACAGCCGCACGGTGCTGCGCACCTTCTGACGCGGTCCTGATCACAGCGGATACACCAGGTCGTTGGCGATGATGGTGGTGTCGTAGATCGCCTGCCGCTCCTGGAGCAGCAGCGCGCCGTCCGCGCGTGCGAAACGATCGTGGTAGGTGCCGGCCATGTGGATGGTGCTGGGGCCTTCCACCAGCGTCTGCAGCAGCAGGAAGTTGGCCTGCGCCTCGATGCCGCCGTCCGCCGATTCCGCGGTCACCCGCGTGTTCGTGACCAGGTGCAGGTTGTACCGCGGCGCGAACATCTGGGTGCGTGCGATCGCCACGGCACGGTCGTGCATCATCGCGCGGCCTTGTGCATACACCAGGCCCACCGGCATGCCGAGCTCGGCGTTCTCGCGGGCGGTGATGCGGTAGAGACCGTCTTCGGTGAAGAACGCGGGCCAGGACTCGACCAGGCCGGCGTCCAGCACGGCGCAGTACTCGGCGTTGAAGGCTTCGACTTCCTGGCGCAGCACGAGCGCGCGGGCGGGGTCGATGCGGCGTTCGCGATAGAGGTTGCGGGTCGTCGTCTTCATGGCCTCAGAACCCCATCACGTCGCGGTAGTGGCGGTACATCGCGCGGATCGCCGCCTCGGAGATCAGCGAGTTGGCCGTCCCCACGTGGTTGGCATCCAGCTTGAGCACGTTGCGGTCGGTGCTGGAGCGGCGCACGCCCTCCTGCACGAACTTCATCGCCTCGTTGTCCTCCAGGCCGAGGAAGCCGGCCGGCCCCATCAGGTTGCCCTGGCGCAGGCGGTGCTGCGTCATCTCCTCGCTGTCGTCCTCGTAGCCGAACATGGTCCACAGCATCAGCATGCTGTTGGGGCCGTTGGGCACGATCTGGCGCACGCCCAGCGTGTTCATCTCGCGCTGCACCACCAGGTTGGGCCAGATGGTCTGCATGGTCACCGACCAGGGCGAATCGAATTCCTTCACGAAGTCCAGGAAGCGGTCGTCCTGCAGGCGCATGCCCTCGTGGAATGAGCGCATCTCCTTCTTGTTCTCGGCGCTGACCTCGGCGTACTTGTCCTCGGTCTTGGCCGAGGCCATGGTGCCGTGGCGCCCGTGCACCGGGTCGGCGATCATCGCCGCCTTGTTGCCCGCCACCAGCAGGCCGAAGACCACCAGGAAGGAGTGCAGCAGCGTCGCGTGGTACGGGTCCTTCAGGTTCTCGTGGTACATCTTCCAGTTGCAGGGCAGCTCGTTCTTGTAGTAGCCCAGCACCTTCAGCTTCTTGCCCGGGAACACCACATCGAAGTCCTTCAGGATCTCGGGCGTCAGGTATTCCTCCAGCGGCTCCACCTCGTTCGAATACGAAGCGAAGATCACGCCGTGCCGCGTGGTCACGTGCAGCTTGACCAGGCCGTGGTCCTCGTTCCTGAAGTCCTTGGGCATGCCGCCCTCGCGATTCACGCCGCGCTTGAAGGGCACGCCCTGCAGGTTGCCCTTGAGGTCGTAGGACCACTGGTGGTACGGGCAGACGAACTCGTTCGTGTTGCCCTGGCCATGGCGGCAGAACTCCGCGCCGCGGTGCGCGCAGCGGTTCTCGAAGACGCTGATCGAGCCGTCGGCGGCGCGCGCCACCACCACCGGCGTGGCGCCGACATAGGAGCGCTTGAAGTCGCCGGTGTTCGGAATCTCGGCTTCCAGCGCGACGTAGTTCCAGGTGCGGCCGCGGAAGATGCGCTCCACCTCGCGCTCGTAGACCGCGTCGCTGGTGTAGACCCAGTCGGGAATGAAATGCAGGGCGTCCTCGGGCCAGCGGCATGCGGCCAGTTCGGCGTCCTTGGCGCGGGGCGTGCGGTTGATCACCGCGTGGGTGCTGTACATGGATGTACTCCGGTCAGGTGGGTGAAGGGGCGGTGGCGGCGGCCCGCGCGTCGCGCACGCATTGCCGCAGCGGGAGGGTGGGGTCGCACAGGCGTGCGGCATCGATGGTCACGTCCGGCTCGAACAGCGGGCGCAGCTGGCGCAGGTCGCCGCCGGCGTCGACGGCGATGGCGTGGCGCAGCCGGCCCTCGTCATCGGTGCCGAGCAGCAGCAGCTTCGACGCCGGGTCCGCGGCCGCGGGATCGCCGCGCCAGCGGTAGGCCAGCCCCCCGGATGGCAGGCCCATCATCTGGACGTTGCAGCCGAACTGGTCGGTCCAGAACCAGGGCGTGGCGGCGGGCGCGGCGTCGATGCCGAGCATCGCGGCCGCGGCGACGCGCGCCTGCTCGTTGGCGCTTTGCCACGATTCGAGCCGGATCTCTTCGCCGGCATGCGGCTGGTGCTGGCTCGTGCAATCGCCGGCCGCGTAGACGTTGGGTGCGCTGGTGCGGCAGCGTGCGTCGATGCATATGCCGCCGTTCGCGGGATGCAGCGTGAGGCCGCTGGCGCGTGCAAGGGCCACCTCGGGCGCCTGGCCGATCGCGACGACGAGCAGGGACGTCCGGATGCAGGTGCCGTCCTCCAGCGAGAGCGCGATGCCCTCGGGGACCGGCGTGATCGAGGCGCAGCGGGTATCGAGGTGCAGGTCGACGCAGGCCTCGCGGACGCGCCGCTGCAGCCAGTCCGAGAACGCTGGCGGCACCGCGCGCGGCAGCACGCGCGGCGCACTTTCGAGCACGGTCACGGCGAGGCCCATGCCGCGCGCGGTGGAAGCGACTTCCAGGCCGAGGAAACCCGCGCCCAGCACCACCATCGAAGCATGCCGGCCCATCGCGTCGCGCAGGGCCTGCGCGTCGGCCAACGTGCGGATGGTGTGCACGCCCGGCGTGCCCGGCGGCAGGCCGGGCAGGGCGCGTGCATGGCCCCCCGTGGCCAGCAGGCAGCGGCTGAAGGCCAGCGAGCTGCCATCGTCCAGGCGCGCAACCGAGGCCGCCGTGTCGATCGCCACGACCTCGACGCCGAGTCGCAGCTCGATCGCCTGCTCGGCATGGAAGCCCACGGGATGGATGCCGATGCGCGCGTCCATCGCCGCATCCGACAGCACCGCCTTCGACAGCGGCGGCCGCTCGTAGGGCAGGGGGGCTTCGCGGCCCACCATCACGATGCGGCCGTCGAAGCCGCCGGTGCGCAATGCCGCGGCCGCGGTCGCGCCGGCCTGGCCGGCACCGACGATCAGGATCGGGTGCAGTGCCCTCATCTCAGACATCCGCCAGCACGTCATCGCCTTCGACGCGCACCGGATAGACCCGGATCGGCTGCGTGGCCGGCGCGCACAGCGCCGCGCCGGAGCGCAGGTCGAAACGGGCCTGGTGCAGCGGGCACTCGACGCAGCCGTCTTCCACGTAGCCGTCGGAGAGCAGGGCGTACTGGTGGGTGCAGACGTTGTCCGTGAGATGGAACTCGCCCGCGCTGCGGAACAGCGCGAGCTGGGCGCTGCCGAGCGTGATGGGCACGACTTCCTCGTCTTGCAACTGGTTCGCGTCGGCGATGCGGGTCCAGGCCATGGGGCGTCCTTTGTGAAACGTGTACTGAGCTGTTATTGTCAGTGTACTGATCATAAATCGCAAGACATCTTCGGACTTTCCCGAGGCCGGATCAGGCTGGTGCACCCGGTTCGGATCAGCACCATCAAGGGGATTTTCTCTATGAAATAGCCTGAGAAATGCCCCGCGAAAGGGCGTCGACCGGGTCAGAAGCGGATCGGGGATTCTCCTAGTCGATTTGCGTTGACACTGAAGAATCTGATCAGCATACTGACTATATTCATACGCAACCCCACCGAGGAGAGATTCGATGCAGCGTCGCCGTTTCCTGGAAAGATCGGGTGCCCTCGCGGGCCTTGCCACCGTGGCCGCACCGGCTCTGGCGCAGTCGTCGCCGAGCGTGAAGTGGCGCATGTCCACCAGCTGGCCCAAGAGCCTGGACACCATGTACGGCTCGGCGGAGCAGATGTGCAGGCGCGTCGGCGAGCTGACCGACGGCAAGTTCGAGATCCGCGCCTTCGCCGGCGGCGAACTGGTGCCGCCGGCGCAGAACATGGAGGCCATCAGCAACGGCACCATCGAGTGCAACCACGTGCTGGCCTCGGCCTTCATCGGCAAGAACACCGCGGTCGCCTTCGACACCGGCCTGCCCTTCGGCCTCAACGCCCGCCAGCACAACGCGTGGATGCAGTACGGCGGCGGCCTGCAGGCCATGCGCGAGCTCTACAAGAAATACAACATCGTCAACTTCGTCTGCGGCAACGTCGGCGTGCAGATGGGCGGCTGGTACCGCAAGCAGATCAAGACGGTGGCCGACCTCGACGGCCTGAAGATCCGCATCGGCGGCATCGGCGGCATGGTGATGTCGAAGATGGGCGCGGTGCCCCAGCAGATCGCGGCGGCCGACATCTACCCCGCGCTGGAGAAGGGCACCATCGACGCGGCCGAGTGGATCGGTCCCTACGACGACGCCAAGCTCGGCCTGCACAAGGTGGCGCAGAACTACTACACCCCCGGCTGGTGGGAGGGCAGTGCCTCGATCACCGCCATGGTGAACAGCGACGCCTGGAACAAGCTGCCGCCGGCCTACAAGGCCGCCTTCGAATGCGCGGCGAACGAGCAGACCATGAAGATGCTGGCCGACTACGACGCGCGCAATCCCGAGGCGCTCAAGAAGCTGATCGGGCAGGGCGCCAAGCTCGCGTACTTCCCGAAGCCGGTGATGGAGGCGGCCTTCAAGGCCTCGTCGGACCTGTTCAACGAGCTGGCCGAGAAGAACCCCGACTTCAAGGCCGTGCTGCCCCAGTGGGTGAAGTGGCGCCGCGATCAGGCCAGCTGGTTCCGCGTGGCCGAGTCGGAGCTGGACAACTACACCTTCGCCGCCGTCACCAAGTCGCAGTGATCCAGTGATTCCGCGCCGCCGAGCAGAAGACGACCTTCCATGAACCAAGCCTCGCCCGACACCGGGCAGCCCTACGCCTGGGTGCGTGCCATCGACCGCGTGAACGATTTCTTCGGCGCACTCGCCAAGTGGGCGTTGCTGGCCGCCTGCGTGATCAGCGGCGGCAACGCCATCGTCCGCTACCTGGCGGGCTACAGCTCCAATGCCTGGCTCGAGATCCAGTGGTACCTCTTCGCCGTCGGCGTCATGTTCGGTGCCGCGCAGGTGCTCCGCCTCAACGAGCACGTGCGGGTCGATGTCTTCTACGGCGGCTGGAAGGCGCGCCGGCAGGTCCTGACGGATCTGTTCGGCCTGGTGTTCTTCCTCCTGCCCATCATGGGGCTGCTGGCCTGGCTGTCGTGGCCGCTGCTGGTGGAGATGCTGCGCTCGGGCGAGTCGTCCTCCAACGCCGGCGGCCTGGTGCGCTGGCCGGCCATGCTGACCCTGCCGGTGGGCTTCGCGCTGCTGGTGCTGCAGGGCCTGGCCGAGATCTGCAAGCGCGTGCAGTTCCTGCGAGGCACGCTGCGCATGGACACGCATTACGAGAAGCCGCTGCAATGAGCCTCGACACCTTTCCGCCGCTGATGTTCGCGGGCCTGGTGGCGATCCTGTTGCTGGGCTTCCCGGTCGCCTTCTCGCTGGCGGCGCTGGGCGTGGCCTGCGGCGGCATCGCCATCGCGATGGGCTGGTTTCCGGCCGGCTTCATGGCGGCGCTGCCGCTCAACGTGTTCGGCATCCTGTCGAACGACCTGCTGCTGGCCATTCCCTTCTTCACGCTGATGGGCTGCATCCTGGAGCGCTGCGGCCTGGCGGAGGACATGCTCGACTCCATGGGCCAGCTCTTCGGCCCGGTGCGCGGCGGCCTGGGCTACTCGGTGATCATCGTGGGCTTCATCCTCGGCGCCATCACCGGCACCGTGGCCGGCCAGGTGATCGCGATGGCGATGATCTCGCTGCCGGTGATGATGCGCTACGGCTACAACATGCGCTACGCCACCGGCGTGCTGGCCGCCTCGGGCACCATCACGCAGCTGGTGCCGCCCTCGCTGGTGCTGGTGGTGCTGGCCGACCAGCTCGGCCGCTCGGTGGGCGACATGTACAAGGGCGCGTGGGGGCCGGCCATCCTGCAGGTGCTCCTGTTCGTGCTCTACACCTTCCTGCTGTCGCGCATCCGCCCGCAGGACGTGCCGGGCGTGCCGAAGGAGGCGCGCACGCTGCAGGGCTGGGCGCTGTGGCGCAAGTGCCTGCGCGGCATCCTGCCCTCGGCCATCCTGATCTTCGCGGTGCTGGGCTCCATGGGCGGCCTGCCCTTCATCGACCACGCCATCGCCACACCCACCGAGGCGGGCGCCATGGGTGCGCTCGGCGCCTTCGTGCTGGCGGCGACGCAGCGGCGCCTGACCTGGCCGCTCCTGAACAACGCGATGGCCTCCACCATGCGCATGACCGCGATGGTGGTGTTCATCCTGATCGGCTCGCGCGCCTTCTCGCTGGTGTTCCAGGGCGTCAACGGCGGCCTGTGGATCGAGCACATGCTGTCGGCCCTGCCGGGCGGGCAGCTGGGCTTCCTGATCGCGGTCAACATCTTCATCTTCTTCCTGGCCTTCTTCCTCGACTTCTTCGAGATCGCGTTCATCATCCTGCCGCTGCTGGCGCCGGTGGCCGCCAAGCTGGGCATCGACCTGGTGTGGTTCGGCGTGCTCATCTGCGTGAACATGCAGACCAGCTTCATGCATCCGCCCTTCGGGTTCTCGCTGTTCTACCTGCGCGGCATCTCCGATACCCTGGCGAAGAACGGGACCCTGCCCCGCAAGGTCGAGTCGCGCGACATCTACCTGGGCGCCATTCCCTGGGTCGCGATGCAGCTGCTGCTGGTGGCGATCGTGATCTTCGTGCCGGAGACGGTGACCGCGCTGCTCGAGAAGGAGAAGGTGGTCGACGTCGACAAGATCCGCATCGACGTTCAGCCGCGCGAAGGCGAGGGTGCCGGCGGCAGCGCCGAGCGCGACGACCCCTCCAGGCTCTTCGGGCCCGAACCCAAGTGAACGAACCCATCATGAGCAACGACAACCATCACGAGGCGCGCGCCGGCCAGGGCGTGGGCGCGCGCGTGCTGCGCAAGGAAGACGAGCGCCACCTGCACGGCCGCGGCCGCTTCGTCGCCGACATGAGCATGCCCGAACTCAGCGAGGTCGCCTTCCTGCGCAGTCCGCTGGCCCATGCCCGCATCGTCGGCACGCAGCTGCCGGCGCAGGGGGCGGCGCGCGTCGTGCTGCGCGAGACCATGGCCGATGCGCTGGACATCGTGGCCGACTCCACCCTGCCGACCTACCAGTCCTCCGCCCAGCCGCCGCTGGCCTCGGGCAAGGTGCGCTTCGTCGGCGAGCCGGTCGCGATGACCTTCGCGCCCACGCGGGCCGAGGCCGAGGACCTGGCCGAGCTGGTCGAGGTCGAGTTCGAAGAGCTGCCGGTCTATGCCGACGCCTCCTCGGCCCGCGCGGCCAGCGGCGAGCGCATCCATGCGCACTGGCGCGACAACACCTTCGTCACCCTCACCGCCGACAAGGACTTCGAGCTGCACGCGAAGCAGGCCGCGCTGGTGGTGCGCCGCTCCATCGACCTGTCGCGCCAGTGCATGGTGCCGATGGAAGGCAAGGCGGTGCTGGCCTACTGGGACCACCAGGCCGACCAGCTGGTGGTGGTGAGCGCCACCCAGGTGCCGCACATGATCCGCACCGTGATCGCGCAGTGTCTGGGCCTGGAGCAGGGCCGCGTGCGCGTCATCTCGCCCGACGTGGGCGGTGCCTTCGGCTACAAGTGCGTGCTGCAGCAGGAGGAGCTGTGCGTGGCCTGGCTGGCCAAGACCTACCGCAAGCCCTTCCGCTACATCGAGGACCGCCGCGAGCACCTGATCGCCGGCGCCAACACGCGCGAGCACCACTACGAGATGACGGCCTATGCCGACGAGCGCGGCCGGCTGCTGGCCCTGGACGCGCGCATCACCATCGACGGCGGCGCCTACTCGGTCTGGCCCTTCACCATCGGCCTCGAACCGGGCCAGGCGGTGGGCAACCTGCCGGGCCCCTATGCCTTCCGCGGCTACCGCTGCGTGACCGAGTGCCTCGCCACCAACAAGCCCGGCTTCGTGCCCTATCGCGGGGTGGCCCGCACCGGCGTGTGCTTCGCGATGGAGCTCACCATCGACGCCGTCGCCCGCGCCGTCGGCCGCGAGCCCTGGGAGGTGCGCCTCGAGAACCTGGTGCCGGCCTCGGCCATGCCCCACGTCAACGTCGCCAACAAGCACTTCGACAGCGGCGACTACCCGGCCAGCCTGCAGAAGGCCCGCGAGATGATCGGCTTCGAGGCCGTGCGCGAGCGCCAGTGCCGCGCCGAGGCCGACGGCCGGCTGATCGGCATCGGCTTCGCCACCTACACCGAGCAGTCGGCGCACGGCACCTCCGTCTTCGCCACGTGGGGCACGCCGGTCATCCCGGGCTTCGATTCCGCCACCGTGCGCATGACGCCCGATGGCGGCCTGGAGATCCGCGTCGGCGTGCACTCGCACGGCCAGGGCATGGAGACCACCTTCGCGCAGATCGCGCACGAGATCCTCGGCGTCGATATCGGCAGCATCAAGCTCGTGCACGGCGACACCGGCCTCACGCCGTTCTCCACCGGCACCTATGCCTCGCGCTCGCTGGTGATGTCCGGCGGCGCGGTCTCGCGCGCCTGCAAGGCGCTGGCGCCGCGACTCGTGCACATCGGCGCGCACCTGCTCGGCGTGCCGGCGGCCGAGGCGCGCCTCGAAGCCGGCCGCATCGTCGGCCCGGCCGGCAGCGTGCCGGTCGCGGAAGTGGCACAGGCCTGGTACCTGCGGCCCGACCGCCTGCCCGCCGACGTGCACGCGGCCGGCCTGGAGGTCACCATGGGCTTCAAGCCCAAGGTCGACACCGGCGCCTTCACCTATGCGAGCCATGCGGTCACCGTCGCGGTCGACCCGGACACCGGCCACGTCGACATCCTCGACTACGTGATCGTCGAGGACTGCGGCACCATGATCAACCCGATGGTGGTCGAGGGCCAGACCTACGGCGGCGTGGCGCAGGGCATCGGCACCGCGCTGTACGAGGAGACCCCCTACGACCGCAACGGCCAGCCGCTTGCTTCCACCCTGGCCGACTACATGCTGCCTGGCGCGACCGAGGTGCCGAACCTGCGCATCCACCATTTCGAGACGCCGTCGCCGCACACCGAGTTCGGCGCCAAGGGCATGGGCGAGGGCGGTGCGATCGCGCCGCCCGCGGCCATCTTCAACGCGGTGAACGACGCGCTGCGCCCGCTCGGCGCCGAGGTCGCGCACACCCCCCTGACGCCGCGCCGGTTGCTGGAGGCGATCGAGGCGGCGCAGATGGGCGAGAACAGGAAGGCCGCGTGAGGGCGCACCGATGAAAGCTGCCAACTTCGAATACCGCCGCCCGGCCACGCTGGCCGAGGCGCTGCGCCTGCTGGCCGAGGGCCAGGGGCAGGCCAAGCCGATCGGCGGTGGCCAGTCGCTGGGCCCGATGCTCAACCTGCGGCTCACGCGGCCGAAACAGGTGATCGACATCGCGGCGCTGCCCGAACTGCGCCAGGTGCGCGAGGAGGGCGCGTGGATCCGCGTCGGCGCCGCCGTCACGCACGCCGAGATCGAGGACGGAACCCATGCGCTCCTGCGCGGCACGCCGATGCAGTCGGTGGCCGGCGGGATCGCCTACCGGGCGATCCGCAACCGCGGCACCGTGGGCGGCAGCCTGGCGCATGCCGACCCCGCCGCCGACTGGGTGCTGACCGCGTCGGCACTGGGCGCGGAGGTCGAGATCGCGGCCGCGGCGGGCACGCGCCGCGTGGCGGCCGACCGTTTCATGCACGGCGCCTACACCACCGCGCTCGGCGAGGGCGAGCTGATCGCCGCCCTGTGGGTGCCCAGGCTCGGCGCTTCGGCACGCTGGGGCTACTTCAAGTTCTGCCGCAAGACCGGCGAGTTCGCGGAGGCGAGCTGCGCCGCGCTGTTCGATGCCGAGCGCAAGGTCGCACGCATCGTGATCGGCGCGCTCGACAGTGCGCCGCAGGCCCTGCCGTCGCTGGCGGCACAGGTCGCACGCAGCGGCGAAAAGCCCGTGCGCCCTGCGATCGAGGCCGCCGTCAAGGTGGCCGCGCCAGGAAAGGATGCGGTCGACCGCAAGCTGCTGGTCGCCGCGGTCGAGCGCTGCCTCGGCCAGGTCTTCATGCCGGAGCATGCTGAATGAACACCATCGCTGTCGAACTCAATGGTCGTCCGGTGCAGCGCGAGGTCTGCGCGCGCATGCACCTGGGCGACTTCATCCGCGACGAGGGCCGGCTCACCGGCACCCACCTGGGCTGCGAGCACGGCGTGTGCGGCGCATGCACCGTGCTGGTGGACGACAAGCCGGTGCGCTCGTGCATCGCCTTCGCCGTCGCCTGCGACGGCCGCAAGGTCACCACGGTCGAGGGTTACGACGCCGACCCGGTGATGGCGCTGCTGCGGCCCGCGTTCTCGCGCCACCATGCGCTGCAGTGCGGCTTCTGCACGCCGGGCATGCTGGCGACTGCCCGTGACATCGTGCTGCGCTTCCCCGAGGCCGACGAGCCGAAGATCCGGCTGGAGCTGTCGGGCAACCTGTGCCGATGCACCGGCTACATGGGCATCGTCGCCGCCATCCGCGACGTGCTCGCGCAATGCGGCGGCGATGCGTATCCGGAAATCGCCGCCATGCGCCAGGCGCTGCGCGCGGCGCGCGGCGAGGCCGTGCCCATGGTGCGCACTCCCTTCGCAACATTCGAGGCGACAGACACCGGCATGGCGGCACCCCCCGCCGCGCCGCGCGACGAACCCGCGCCAGCCCAGGGCGCCGCCGCGGACAAGGGCACGCGCATCCAGGGCTACTTCAGCGTGCCCTTCGCGGCCGCGGAGGTCTGGCGCTTCATGGCCGACCTGCCGGCCGTGGCGGCCTGCCTGCCGGGTGCCGAGTTGACCGAGCACGCAGGCGACCGCGTGAAGGGCCGCGTCGCGATCAAGTTCGGCCCGATGTCCGCCAGCTTCAACGGCGCCGCGCGCCTGGAGCGTGACGAGGCCGCGCGCTCGGCCGTGCTCAAGGGCGCGGGCCAGGACACGCTGAGCCAGTCGCGCGCCAACGGCGACGTGGCCTACCGCCTGGTCGAGGTGTCGCCCGCGCAGACGCGCGTCGAGGTGGACCTGCTCTATTCGCTGCAGGGTCCGCTGGCGCAGTTCTCGCGCTCGGGCCTGGTCAAGGATTTCGTCGGGCGCCTGATCCAGGAGTTCGGCAAGAACGTGGCGCTGCGCATGGATCCTGCGCGTTCGCCCGATGCGCCACTGCCGCCGGCACGGCTCAATGCCTTCAGCCTTGGCTGGAGCGTCTTGTGGTCGCGGATCCGTCGCCTCTTCGGCGCCGGCGACTGACGAAAGAACCGACACCCCCATATCCACCCACCTGTCCTTCACGGCGCGAGCACCCCGCTCGCGTCGCTGGCGGAGCTTTGTCTTTGTCCACTCGTCCGGAGGTCCTCGCCATGTCTTCATCGATTCCCAGATTCATCACCCGCTTGTTCGCCGGCTGCATCGGCCTGGCCATGGTGGCCACGGCCGCCGCGCAGGCGCCCGAGAAGCTCAAGGTGCGCCTCGACTGGACGCCCTGGGGCGTGCATGCCGCGCTGCACCTCGCGCAGCAGAAGGGCTGGTACGCCGCGGCCGGCCTCGACGTGCAGATGGAGGACGGCAACGGCTCTGTGACCACCGTGCAGATCGTCGGCGCGGGCGACCAGTTCGACCTCGGCCACGCGGCGCTGGCCTCGATGATGATCGCGCGCGACAAGGGCCTGCCGGTCAAGGGCGTGGCGGTGTTCGCGCGCCTGAGCGACGTCGGCATGCTGGTGCCGGCGGGCGCCGGCATTCAGGGCCCGAAGGACCTCAAGGGCAAGAAGGTGGCCTACACCGCCGGCTCGCTGGAAGCGCCCTTCGTCGACGCCTTCCTCGCCGCGGGAGGGCTGAAGAAAAGCGACATCGAGCTGATCAACGTCGATGCCGCCGGCAAGGCCGCGACCTATGCCGCGGGCCGCACCGATGCCGCCTTCTCGACCATTCCCTTCTTTCTGCCGGTTGTGTCGCAGACCCGGCCTTCCGAGGCCGTGCGCTTCGCCGACTACAACCTGAACATGCCGAGCTTCGGCCTGTTCGCCTCCGAGGCCAAGCTGGCCGCGCGGCGCGAGGCGATCTCGAAGTTCGCGAGCGTGGTCGCGGCCTCCTGGCAGTACGTCTACAACGGCCACGAGGACGAGGCGGTCGACGCCATCGTCGCCCAGCGCCCGCAGGCCAAGCTCGACCGCAAGGTGCTGCGCGGGCAGATCGATGCGCTGCGCGGCTTCTTCGCGCTGCCCGCGCCCGCCGGCCAGCCGCTGGGCGCGCCGGTGGCTTCGGACTGGAGCGTGGCGGTGAAGACGCTCACCGACGCCGGCCTGCTGAAGTCGATCAAGGACGGCAACGACTTCTTCGTGCCGGGCCTGGTGCGCCCCGTGGCGCTGAACGCGGCGAGCCCGAAATGACGGCGGCCGCCATCCACGCCCGCGGCGTGCGCAAGGTCTACGAGGGCGACCGTGCGCTGACCGCGCTCGACGGTATCTCGCTGGACATCAAGCCCGGCGAGTTCGTCAGCATCCTGGGCCCGAGCGGCTGCGGCAAGAGCACCTTCCTGCGTTGCGTGGCAGGGCTGGAAACCATCAGCGGCGGCGACCTGCGGGTCGACGACCGCCCGGTGGCGGGCCCGCCCGATCACGTGGGCATGGTGTTCCAACGCGACGCGCTGCTCGAATGGCGCAGCATCGAGCGCAACATCATGTTGCCCATCGAGTTCGCGGGCAAACCGGTCGCGGCCTACCGCCGGACGATGGCCGAACTGCTCAAGCTCACCGGCCTTTCCGAATTCGGCGACCGCTATCCGCGCGAGCTCTCCGGCGGCATGCGCCAGCGCGCGGCCATCTGCCGCGCGCTGATCGACCAGCCCAGCCTGCTGCTGATGGACGAGCCCTTCGGCGCGCTGGATGCGCTCACGCGCGACCAGATGAACGTGGAGCTGCAGCGCATCTGGCTGGAAACGCGCAACACGGTGATGTTCGTGACACACGGCATCGCGGAGGCGGTGTTCCTGGCGGACCGCGTGGTGGTGTTCTCGCCGCGCCCAGGCCGCATCGCCGACATCATCGAGGTGAACCTGCCGCGGCCGCGCAAGCTCTCGGTGCGCGAGACCGCGCAGTTCGGCACCTACACCGCGCGCATCCGCAAACTCTTCCACGAGATGGGCCTGATCAACGAGGAGCCCGGCGAGGTCCGGGAGGAGATGGCCGCATGAAGACACTGAAGCAGAAGGGGCGCCAGTGGGCGCTGGGCCTGGTCACGATGCTGCTGTTCCTGGTGCTGTGGGAGGCGCTGGTGCGGCTGCTGCACGTGCGGCCGATCACCCTGCCGCCACCCAGCGCGGTGTTCCAGGAGCTGGGCCAGGAATGGCGCTGGTACCTCGACCATGCGTGGTACACGCTGGCCACCACGCTGGGCGGCTTCGTGCTGTCGGTGGTGGTGGGCGTGGCGCTGGCCATGATGCTGGTGGGCTCGCGGATGTTCGAGCATTCCATCTACCCATTGATCGTGGGGCTCAACAGCGTGCCCAAGGTCGCGATTGCGCCGCTCTTCGTGATCTGGCTGGGCACCGGCTCCGAGCCCAAGATCGCGATCGCCTTCCTGATCGCGGTGTTCGCCGTGATCGTCGACGCAGTCCATGGCCTGCGCTCGGTGCCGCAGGACGTGCTGGACCTCGGGCGCGTGCTGAAGGGCTCGACGATGGACTTCTTCCTCAAGGTGCGGCTGCCGTGTGCCTTGCCCTCGATCCTCACCGGCATGAAGGTCGCGATCTCGCTCGCGCTGGTGGGGGCGATCGTGGGCGAGTTCGTGGCGTCGCAGCGCGGGCTGGGCTACGTGATCCTGAGCGCGCAGGGCACCTTCGACACCACGCGCGTGTTCGCGGCGGTGACCGTGCTGGCGGTGCTGGGGATCGGCCTCTACGGCGGCCTGGCCTGGGCCGAGCGGCGGCTGACGCCGTGGCGGCCGAAGGAAGCGATGGCCTGAGACGGCGGCGCGGCTTCAGGCACATGAAGGGAGCTGCCCGCAAGGGCGGCTCCCTTTTTTCGTTCAGCGTTGCTTCTCCCGCCGGCAGAAGTTTGCTATTTATTGTTGCTCAATAGGAAACTTTTATCTAGAGTGTTGCCTCGGGTGCTCGTGGGAGCGCCATCGAGGAGCACGTGATGAAGTTTGCCTTTCTGCTGTACGAAGGCGTCGAGCCCATCGACCTGGCCGCGATCGGCGTGGTCTCGATGGCGAGGCGCGTGATACCGGAATTCGAATACCTGACGGTCGCCGCCGACGCGGGCCTGCAGCGCTTGTCGAACGGCCTGCGCGTGGCGCCGGATTTCGGCTTCGACGACTGCCCGCCCTTTGACGTGTTGATCGTGCCCGGCGGCCCCGGCTGGGTGCAGGCGAGCGAAGACGCCGCCATCCGCGATTTCCTGCGCCGCCGCGGCGACGGCGCGGTGCTGGTCTCCATCTGCACCGGGGCCATGCTGCTGGCGAAGGCCGGCCTGCTCGACGGCCGCATCGCGACCACCAAGTGCGAGGTGCGCCCGCCCGAGGTGTCGCCCCTGTCGCTGCTCACGCGCGACCATCCGCGCATCGATGCGCGCCACGCCCTGATGGTGGACAACGGCACGGTGCTCACCGGGGGCGGCGTGAGCCTGTGCATCGACGCGATGCTCCATCTCATCGCCACGCGCGTCGGCGCCGCAGAGGCGGCCGAGGTGGCCCGCATCATCGAGTACGGCGCGGCCTGGGAGGCCAACAAGGCACGCCTGCCCACGCTTCTTGCAGCCAAGGGTTTGTCCTAGCGCGTCATCGCGTTGACGCTCCGGATTGGGCAACCTATAGTTGTCTAATGGACAACATAAGTTGCCCATCGCAGTGCCGCCGCGCGGCGCGTGTCTGATCAAACTGGAGAAGGCGATGGAAATCACGCAGGCCACACAGGCCTATGGCGCCGCAGCGGCGGACCAGGCGGACCGCCGCGTCGGGCGGGTGGTGTTCGCGAGTGCGCTGGGAACGATCATCGAGTGGTACGACTTCCTGATCTACGGCGCGGCCGCGGCGCTGGTGTTCAACAAGCTGTTCTTTCCGGCGGAGGATCCCTTCGTCGGCACGCTCGCCGCGCTGGGCAGCGCGGCCGTCGGCTTCTTCGCGCGCCCCTTCGGCGGCGCGGTGTTCGGCTACTTCGGCGACCGGCTCGGCCGCAAGTCGATGCTGCTGCTGACGCTGATCATCATGGGGCTGGGCACCTTCGCGATCGGCCTTTTGCCCACCTATGCGCAGATCGGCATCTGGGCGCCGATCCTGCTGGTGGTGCTGCGCATCATCCAGGGCATCGGCCTGGGCGGCGAGTGGGGCGGGGCGGCGCTCATGGTGCTCGAGCACGCGCCGGCCAAGCGGCGCGGGCTGTGCGGCAGCCTGGTGCAGGTGGGTTTCCCGATCGGGCTCATCCTCTCGGCCGGCGTGTTCGGGCTGGTGTCGAAGCTGCCGGAAGAGGAGTTCCTGTCCTGGGGGTGGCGCGTGCCCTTCCTCTCCAGCCTGGTGCTGGTGATCCTCGGCGCCTTCATTCGCCTCAAGGTGGAAGAGTCGCCCGTGTTCGAGGCCATGAAGGCCAGGAAGGAGATCGCGCGCAACCCGCTGGCCGAGGCGATCTTCAGGCATCCGAGGAGCTTCCTGGTGGCCATCGGCCTGAAAATCTCGGAGGTGTCCTGGGTCTACATGCTCACCGTGTTCGTGGTGGTGTACGCCACCACCCGGCTGGGGCTGCCCAAGGCGCAGATCCTCGACGCGATCATGATCGCCGCGGCGATCGAGATCGTCACCATCCCGCTGTTCGGCTACCTGTCGGACCTGATCGGCCGGCGGCCCTTCTACTTCGCCGGCGCGATCTTCACCATCGGCTTCGCCTTCCCGATGTTCTGGCTGCTGGGCACGCGCGATCCGCTGGTGATCGTGGCCGCGGTCGCGGTGGCGCTGAGTTTCGGCCACGGCTTGATGTTCGCGCCCGAAGCCACCTACTTCCCCGAGCTTTTCGGCGCCCGGGCGCGCTACAGCGGCGCCTCCTTCGGCTTCCAGGTGGCCGCGGCGATCGGCGGCGGGCTGACGCCGGTGCTGGCCACCTGGTTGAACGAGAAGGCGGGTGGCACGGCCGGCGTTTCCATCATGCTGATCGCGCTGGCCTTGATCACGCTGGTTGCCGCGTTCTTTGCGCACGAGACGCGCAACCGTTCCGTGTCGGTGCTCTGAGGCGCCGTCTCTTCCCACACTCATCGATCCAAAGGAGATTCCATGTCCACCGTCCACACCGCGCAACGCCTGTCCGGCAAGCTTGAACCCACCCCCGGCGGCTCGGTCTACGTCGACCCCGAGAAGCTGGAATGGCAGAAGTCCCAGTTCGACAAGATCTGGATGAAGGTGCTCTACCGCAACGACGAGGCCGGCGAGATGACGGTGCTGCTGAAGTGGGAGCCGGGCGCCGTACTGCCCTTCCACAGGCATCCGGAGATCGAGCAGAGCTGGGTGCTCGAAGGAAGCTTCTACGACCACGACGGCATCTGCCGCGCCGGCCAGTACGTGTGGCGCCAGCCGGGGTCGCTGCACGAGACGCGTTCCGACGAGGGCTGCCTGCTGTTGGCCATCTACCGCAAGCCCAACGTGTTCTTCCACACGGCGGGCTTCCAGTCCGCCTGAGGAGCAGTGCGCGTGGCCTACGTCGTCACCGACGCCTGCATCGGCTGCCGCTACGGCGAATGCATCGAGGTCTGCCCGCAGGAGGCGTTTCGCGAGGGGCCGAACTTCGTCGTGATCGACCCCGACGCGTGCGCCAATTGCGCTCTGTGCGAGATGGTGTGCCCGGTGCAGGCGATCCATCCGGTGCATGGCCTCGGCGAGGCGATGCGGCCCTTCGCCGCGTTGAACGCGGAGCTCGCGCGGCGCTGGCCCCAGGCGAGCTACCGCGGTCCGCTGCCGGAAGCGGATGCGTGGGCCGCGCGGACGGACAAGCTCGCGCAGCTCGACCGCGCGACCTAGGCTCGGGGAGGCGCGTCCGTAGAATCGGGCGACATGCCAACCAAGAAGCGTTCCGCAGCCAAAGCACCGGAGGGCGCGTCGGATCCGGTGCAGCAGCAGGACGCCGCGCTGCCCACCGCCGACCTCGGCGCCCGCATCAAGCATCAGCGCCTTGCCGCCGGGCTCACGCTGGCCGAGCTGGCCGAGCGGGCCGGCTTCGGCAAGGCGTACCTCTCGCGCATCGAGAACGGCAAGAAGGTGCCGCCCATCGGTACGCTCTCGCGCATCGCGGACGTGCTGGGCATCGAGGCCGCGGCCCTGCTCCAGAACGCAGGCGTGCACACCCGCTGGCGCGGCGCCAGCGTGGTCCGGCGCAACGAGAAGCGGCAGACGGTGATGGGCGGCAGCGCCTTCGGCTACGACTACTTCGCGCTCACCGACGCCACCGAGGGGCGCGCGCTGCAGCCCTTCCTGTTCTCCTTCCCGGCCGAGGTCGACAAGTTCGTCTTCTTCGAGCACGAGGGCGAGGAAATGCTGCACGTGCTGACCGGCCGCATCGAATGGCAGGTGGGCATGGACAAGTACATCCTCGAGGCCGGCGACACCATCCACTTCGATTCACGCATGCCGCACCGCGGGCATGCGCTGTCGGGCGCGGCGACCGCGCTGGTGGTGATGTATTCGCCGGGCAAGCCGGCGAACCTCGGCTAGCGCGAGATGGTCTGCTGTCGGCGAACCTTCTCCTGCAGCTGCAGGATGCCGTAGAGCAGCGCCTCCGCCGTGGGCGGGCAGCCGGGCACGTAGACGTCGACCGGAATGATGCGGTCGCAGCCACGCACCACCGAATAGCTGTAGTGGTAGTAGCCGCCGCCGTTGGCGCACGACCCCATCGAGATCACGTAGCGCGGCTCGGCCATCTGGTCGTAAACCTTGCGGATGGCGCGCGCCATCTTGTTGGTGAGGGTGCCGGCCACGATCATCAGGTCGGCCTGGCGCGGGCTGGCGCGCGGGATCATGCCGAAGCGGTCCATGTCGTAGCGTGCGCTGGCGGCATGGATCATCTCGACCGCGCAGCAGGCGAGGCCGAAGGTGAGGTACCACATGCTGCCGGCGCGGGCGCGGTCGATGAGCTCGCGGGCGGAGGTGAGGAGATAGCCGTCTTCGGCAAGCACGGAGGACAGGGACGAGGACACGGGGGATGGCGCGCAAAGTGCGGATGGCGCCATTCTTCCGGCCGGCGCAGGCGCCGTCTTGGAAAAAACGGACATGCCCGGCGCGCAGGCCGATGCGCCTCAGCGGTAGGGCCAGTGCCGCGGCGTCAGGGCCCGCGCGAAGCGCAGCATGTCGCGCCCCACGCGGTAGGACCAGTAGCCCGGGTCGTCGCCGTCGATTCGTGCAAGCAGCTGGCCCATCGGCAGGCCCGACAGCGCGCGCGATTCGTTCGTGAGATGCGACTGGTCGAAATAGCCATGGGCTGCGGCCAGGCTGCTGAGCGCATCGGGCGCGAGCAGCGCCTCGCCCAGCATGGAGCCGAAGCGGGCGACGCGGTGGTACTGCTTCGGGCCGGTGCCGAGGGTGGCGGTGAACTGCCGCGAGAACTGCCGCTCGCCCAGGCCGCTGCGATGCGCGGCCGCCCGCGGGCCATGTTGGATGTGCAGCGCGAACTCGGAGGCACGGCGGTCGACGCCGCGCGGCGGCCGCTGCCGCCAGCGCGCGCGCAGGAAGTCGAACAGCAGCGCGAGCTGCGCCGGCTCGCCGCGCGCCATGCGCAGCCGTTCCTCGAGCACGCGCCAGGCCCGTGGCCAGACCGATTCGGCCGCGAAGCTGCGGTTGTGCAGCACCGCCGCCGATTCCCCGAGCAGCCGCGACACGGCGGCCGGCTGCAGCAGCACCGACAGCATGCGGATGCGGCCGCGCTGCAGCGACATCAGCGGCTGGCTCGACAGGCCGGCGATGAAGGCGCCGGGGGCGGGTGTCCACCGCGACGGGTCGGCCGTGTCGGGCACGTCGATGCCGCCCTCCAGCATCACCGTCAGCAGGGTGTGCAGGGAGGCCGGCAGATGGCTCTGCACGGGTTGCTCGCCGGGCTCCAGCTCGAGCAGCAGCACGCAGGTGACGACCGGCCAGAGGTCGGGCGGGACGGGAGGCAGCCGATAGCGCATGGAGAGTCCTGGCGCGAGTCCAGTGGCGCTCAGGCCAGGGCCTGCTCGGCCGCGAGGCCGCCGCGCACGGCAGGCGAGAGCGTGAGGATGCGGCGCGCGTGCTTCTCCAGCGCCGCCTCGAGCGGCGCCAGCAGCTGGATCTCGCCGCCCACGCTCGCCGCGATCGGCACGCCGCCCAGGTAGAGCACGCGCGAGCCCGGCACGCGCGGCACCCGGTTGCCAGGCAGCACGCTGCCCAGCAGGTTGGCCGGATCGGCGGCGGACAGGCAGATCAGCTCCGCGTCCGGTGCCTGCCGCCGCACCTGGCGCAGCAGCCCGATCGCTTCCGGCAGCGCGAACTGTTCGCCCGACAGGCCGGCGATGAAGCGGCCGCCGCGGATCTCGCCGCGGGCCTCCAGCCGGCGATAGCAGCGCACCAGCTCGCGCCAGGGCGGCAGCCACGCGGCCTCGCGCTCGATCAGGTGCCAGGCCATCACGCCGTAGCGGCGCAGCAGCACGCGCGCCACCTGTTCGACGGCATCGGCGGAAGAGGCTTCGGCGGCCGATGCGGCAGCCGGCCGCGCCAGCGACCAGCGGCCCGCATCCTCGATGCCGAACAACGCCCCGCGCCGGCGGCGATGGTGCGCATGCATGCCGGCCCGCTTGGAGGCCGGCACCAGCAGCGCCCGCAGCCCCGCATAGCTGTCGCAGCGCACGCGGCCGCGCGCGACCAGTTCCGACAGGGCATCTTCCAGCTCGGTGCCCAGCAGGCGGGCGCCGTCCGCGATCTCGTCGAAGAAGGAGGCGCCGTGTCCGCCCAGCCACTCGGCCACGCGCCGCGCGCGCGAGCCCAGGGCCTCGTCGTCGGCCGGAACGGGGGCGAGGCCGGTCCACAGCGCGGCACTGCGGCGCGGCAGCAGCAGGATCGGCGTGCTGCGCAGCGAGGTGCCGGCGCGCCCGGTGCGGCCTTCCGCGGTGGCGGGGCGCAGCCGCGTCCACATCACGCGGCCGGCGGTGCAGAGGTCGTCGAGCCAGGGGCTCGCATAGTCGTTGACCCGTGCCGTCAGCAGCTCGGATTCCCACAGCGCGGCGGGCGCCTCGTAGCCTTCGAGCTGGGTCAGCACGCCGGCGAGCGCCTCGGGGCCGCTGACGCGGGCGCCGGCGCTCAGGTGCTGCCACTCGAACAGGAAGCGCGCGAAGTCGCGTGGCTCGACCGGCTCGATCTCGCGCCGCAGGCGCTTGAGCGTGTAGCGGTGGATGCGCGCGAGCAGGTGGCGCTCGCACCATTCGGGCGCCGCGGCATCGGGCGTGAAGCGGCCGTGCAGCACCAGGCCCTCGGCCTGCAGGCCGAGCAGGGCGGTCTCGATCTCGGCGGCGGGCAGGCGCAGTTGCGCTGCGAGCGTTTGAAGGGTGACCGGGCCCAGGCCGCCCAGGCGCGACTGCAGCAGCTCGCGCAGCGCCGCGTCGCGTGAAGCGGGTGCCTGGCCGTAGCCGGCGGGGGCCTCGATGGCCGGTTCCATGCCGGCTGCGGGATGCAGCAGGCGCAGCAGCGAGAGGCGCTCCGCCGCGACCCACAGGCCGTCTTCGTCGCCCGGCGGACGCAGCCGCGTCGCGCGGCCCGCGCGGACCAGCTCCGCGAGCCATGGCGCCCAAGCCCGATCGCGGGCCGCTTCCTCGGCGGTCAGCAGGCCCAGGCCGTTGAGGGCCTCGTGCATCTCGTCCGCATGGCGCGGGTCGGGCCAGGCTTCCTCGCGCACGGCGGAGATGGCCTCGGGGTCCAGCCGGCCCAGGTCGTCGGCGCTTTCGGGGTCGGTGTAGCGGCGGCTCTGCACGGCTTGCGTGCGGCGTTCCTCCAGCGGCGCGTCGTCGAGAAAGGCATAGGGCCGCGCGGAGAGCACCTCGGCCGCGAGCGGGGAGGGCGCGGGCAGGTCGCGCGCCGCGACCCGCACCTCGCCGGCCTCCATGCGGCGCAGCAGGGCCAGCCAGCCCTCGGCATCCATGGCCTCGTGCAGGCAGTCGTCCAGCGTCTGCGCGACCAGCGGGTGGTCCGGCACCTCGCGTTCGCCGGCCAGGTTCTCGGCACATGCAACCTGGTCGGGGAAGACGCTGGCCAGCAGGTCCTCGGACTTCATGCGCTGCAACTGCGGCGCGACCTTGCGGCCGCCGACGAAGCGCGGCAGCGCCAGCGCGGTGGTCGCGTTCCAGCGCCAGCGCACGCCGAACAACGGCGCGTCCAGCAAAGCCTGCACCAGCACGTCCAGCGCGGTGGCCGAGTGCAGGTAGCGCGCGACCTCGTCCAGCGCGAAGCTGTGGCTGGTGGAGAGCGACAGCACGATGGCGTCTTCCGTCGCCGCGGCCTGCAGCTCGAAGTTGAACTTGCGGCAGAAGCGCTTGCGCAAGGCCAGGCCCCAGGCCCGGTTGAGCCGGCTGCCGAAAGGCGAGTGGATGACCAGCTGCATGCCGCCCGACTCGTCGAAGAAGCGCTCCAGCACGATCTGCCGCTGGCTGGGCAGCACGCCCAGCACGCCGAGCGTGCGGGCGAGGTGGTCCACCAACTGCCGCGCCGCATCCTCGGACAGGCCGGCGATGCGCGCCTGGAGCCACTGCACTGCCGCCTGTGCACCTTCGTTCTGGATGCGCTCACCGATCTCCTCGCGCAGGCGCGACACGCCGGCGGAGAGCTCGTCGCTGCGCCCCGGCGCCTCGCCGAGCCAGAAGGGGATGTTGGGCGCGGCGCCCTGCGCGTCCTCCACCCGCACGCGGCCGGGCTCGATGCGCAGGATGCGGTAGCTGGTATTGCCGAGCTGGAACACGTCGCCGGCCAGGCTTTCGACCGCGAAATCCTCGTTGACCGTGCCGATCTGGTGCGCCTGCGGCTCCAGCACGACGCTGTAGTCCCCGGTCTCCGGGATGGTGCCGCCGGAGGTGAGGGCGGTCATGCGCGCACCGCGGCGCTCGCGCAGGCGGTGGTGCACCGCGTCCCTGTGCACGTAGCCGGCGCGGGGGCCGTTGCGGGTGGCGAAGCCCTCGACGAGCATGCCGAGGATGGCCTCGTACTGCGCGCGCTCGAGGCCCGCATAGGGCCAGGCGCGGCGTACCAGGGCGAAGAGCGCTTCTTCCTCCCATTCCTGGCAGGCGGTCTCGGCCACGATCTGCTGGGCCAGCACGTCCAGCGGCGCGCGCGGAATGCGCAGGGCGTCGAGCTCGCCGCGGCGGATGCAGTCCAGCAGCGCCGCGCACTCCACCAGCTCGTCGCGCGATTGCGGGAAAAGCCGCGCCTTGGGCGTGCCGCCCACCGCATGGCCCGAGCGGCCGGCGCGCTGCAGGAAGGTCGCGATGGCGCGTGGCGAGCCCAGCTGGCACACCAGGTCCACGTCGCCGATGTCCAGGCCCAGCTCCAGCGAGGCGGTCGCCACCAGCACCTGCAATTCGCCGCGCTTGAGGCGCTGCTCGGCGTCGAGGCGCGCTTCCTTGGCCAGGCTGCCATGGTGCGCGGCAACCGCTTCCTTGCCGAGGCGCTCGCCCAGGTGGCGCGCGGCCCGCTCGGCCATGCGCCGCGTGTTGACGAAGACCAGCGTGGTGCGGTGCATCAGCACCAGTTCGGCCACGCGCGCATAGACCTGGTCCCATTGCTCGTGCGTCATCACCGCGCCCAGGGGCTGAGGCGGCAGCTCGAGCGCCAGGTCGCGCTGCTTCGCATAGCCGATGTCGACGATCTCGCAGTCGGCCACGCCGGCGTGCACATGCGCCGCGCCCACCAGGAAGCGCGCGACCTCCTCGATCGGCTTCTGCGTGGCCGAGAGGCCGATGCGGGTGAGCCGCCCGCCGGCCAGCGCCTGCAGGCGTTCCAGCGACAGCGCGAGGTGGCTGCCGCGCTTGCCGGCGGCGATGGCATGGATCTCGTCCACGATCACCGTGCGCACGGTGGACAGCATGCGCCGGCCCGAGACGGAGCCCAGCAGCACGTAGAGCGATTCCGGTGTGGTCACCAGGATGTGCGGCGGCCGGCGCAGGCTCTGCTGGCGCTCGCGCGGTGCCGTGTCGCCGGTGCGCACGGCGCTGCGGATGGCGACGTTGGGCAGGCCCAGGCGCGCGAGCTCGTCGCGGATGCCGGCCAGCGGCAGTTCCAGGTTCAGGTGGATGTCGTTGGAAAGCGCCTTCAGCGGCGAGACGTAGACCACCGTGGTTTCATCCGGCAGCCCCTCCGGTGCCAGGCCCTGGCGCACCAGGGCGTCCAGCGCGGCGAGGAAGGCGGTCAGCGTCTTGCCGGAGCCGGTGGGTGCCGCGACCAGGGTGTGGCGCCCGGCGCGGATCGCCGGCCAGGCGGCCTTTTGCGCGTCGGTGGGCGCTGGAAAGCTGCGGCTGAACCAGCCGGCGACGGCGGGGTGGAAATCGGCCAGGGGCATGAAATGAAGGCTGCGAGGACGGCCGTGCGGGGGGCCGGGCGCTGGGGCATGTTACGCGGCCACGGCGAAGTCCGCGCTGCCCCCCTCAGTTCAGGCCTCTTCCGCGGATGTCAAGCCGCGGAGCCGATCCGGAAAGAGCAAGCGCGCGCCAAATACTCCCATCCTGCCGCCGCCGTTACAAAACATCATGTTCCGGTCAGGTCTTCCGTCTATTTGTTCACACCTCTCCCGGCGGAATCGGGCGCACACTATGTGCACGGTTTCTCTGGGGGATTGCTGCAAAGGCAATCATTGGGCTCGCTTCAGGCGAGCCCTTTTTTTGCCCCTGCCATGCGCGCGAACGCCGCCGCGTACCATCGCGGCCGGACCGCCCCGTATGAACGACCCGCTCAATCTGCACATTCGAGAAAAGACCGTCTCCGTCGCCCCCATGATGGATTGGACGGACCGGCATTGCCGCTACTTCCACCGCCTGATGACCCGCCGCGCGCTGCTCTACACCGAAATGGTGACCACCGGCGCGCTGATCCACGGCGACGTGGCGCGCCACTTGCGCTTCCATGCCGAGGAGCATCCTGTCGCGCTGCAGCTCGGCGGCAGCGAGACGGCGGACCTGGCACATTGCGCGAAGCTGGGCGAGGACTGGGGCTACGACGAGATCAACCTCAACTGCGGTTGCCCCAGCGAGCGGGTACAGCGCGGCGCCTTCGGTGCCTGCCTGATGAAGGAGCCGCAGCTGGTGGCCGACTGCGTGAAGGCGATGGTGGATGCGGTGAGCGTGCCGGTCACGGTCAAGCACCGCATCGGCGTGGACAAGACCGAGTCCTACGAATTCGTGCGCGACTTCGTCGGCAAGGTGAGCGAGGCCGGCTGCCGCGGCTTCATCGTCCATGCGCGCAATGCCTGGCTGAAAGGCCTGTCGCCCAAGCAGAACCGTGAGATCCCGCCGCTGCGCTACGAGTTGGTGCACCGGCTGAAGCACGACTTTCCCGAGCTGTCGATCTCGATCAACGGCGGCTTCGTCGACGACGAACAGATGCAGCAGCACCTGCGGCTGCTGGATGGCGTGATGATCGGGCGCGAGGCCTATCACAACCCCTGGTGGCTGGCCCGGTGGGACGAGGTCTTCTACCGCGAGGCGCCGTCCGCGCTGACGCGCGAGGCAGTGGAAGAGGCGATGTGCGACTACATGGCGCGCGAGGCGGCCGACCATGGCACGCCGTGGTCGAACATTGCGCGCCACATGCTGGGCCTGCGCAACGGCCTGCCCGGCGCGCGCCGCTGGCGGCAGGTGTGGAGCGACCACCGGCTCAAGGCGCGTACACCGCACGAGGTCATGGCGCTCGCGCACGAGCCGGCTGCG
The DNA here is from genome assembly GCF_002157355.1 of Variovorax sp. JS1663. Taxonomy (GTDB): domain Bacteria; phylum Pseudomonadota; class Gammaproteobacteria; order Burkholderiales; family Burkholderiaceae_C; genus Variovorax. The sequence goes on from NZ_LYMK01000026.1 coordinate 54,429, forward strand.
GCGCTGGCCGACTGATCGCTCGGCGGGCGGCCTCAGGCGGCCATCAGCCGCGCCTCGGGCACGTCCTCGATGGTGGTGCGGCGCAGCTCGCGACGCTCGGCGATGTCGTAGCGGCGTCCGCGGTGCAGGGTGCTGCGGTTGTCCCACATCACCAGGTCGCCCACCTGCCACTCGTGGCGGTAGACGAACTCGTGCTGGGTCGCGTGCTCCAGCATCCTGCAGGTACATGCGCGACTCGGCCGTGGGCCAACCGATGATCTGGCGCGCATGCACGCCGACGAAGAGCAGCTTGCGGCCGGAGCCGGCGTGCGTCTCCACCAGCGGCCAGACGGCGGGCGGGATGGCCTTCTTCTGCTCGTCGGTGTAGGCCTCGTCGCCCAGCAGGATGCGCGTGTGCAGCGCGTAGTGCTCGGCACGCAGGTCCTGCGCCTCGGCCTTGGTGCGCTCGGGCAGTGCATCGTAGGCTGCGCGCAGGTCGGCGAACTCGGTGTTGCCGCCCCAGCTGGGCAGCACCAGCGCGTGCAGCATCGAGTAAGCGGCGCGCGGGTCCTGGAAGGAGCTGTCGCTGTGCCAGAGCTGGTTGGCGAAGTTCGAGAGGTTCTTGGGCGAGTCGCGGTGCATGGGCGTGCGCGATGCGCTGGACATGCTGATCATCGATTCGGTGCGCCCGCGCACCGCCCTGATCAGCTCGCGCATCGAGGTGGGCGCTCGGGCGCGTCGCGCCGAGGTTGCTGGAGACCGTGCAGCAGATCAACGCGGAGATCGGCATCGCGTCGCCGGCTGACTGAACACCCTCAGTTCGCGGCCTCGAGCCCGTTGCGGAAATGCTCCTGCATGCGGGCCATCGCGGCCGCCGGGTCGCGTGCCCGGATCGCGGCCATCACGGCGCGGTGCTCTTGCAGCGACTCCGCGATGCGGCCCGTCTTGAACAGCGAGTTGTGGCGATTGAGCTTCATCACCTTGCGCAGGTCGGCCACCATCTGGTCGCGCCAGCGGTTGTCGGCGATGGCCATGACCCGCATGTGGAAGCGCTCGTTGATCGCAAAGAAGTGGGCGCGGTCCACCTGGCCCGGCACCGCGGCGGCCTCGAGCTCGGCATGCAGGGCCTCGAGCTCGGCCAGCTGGGCCTCCGTGGCCCGTTTGGCCACCACGCCGACGGCGTCGCTCTCCAGCAGGCTCAGCAAGTGGTAGACGTCCGCGAGGTCCTTTTCGGACACCTCAGTCACATAGGCGCCGCGCCGCACCTTCATCGTGACAAGGCCCTCGGCTGCCAGCACTTTCAGGGCCTCGCGCAAGGGCGTCCGGCTGATCCCGTACTCCTCCGCCAGCTTGAGCTCGTCGATCCAGGCGCCGGGCTCCAGGTCGCGGTTGAAGATGCGCTGGCGCAGTAGCTCCGCCACCTCCTCGTAGAGGGCGCGCGGGGTGAGGGTGACGGCGGACATGCGCGAACTGTACCGCAACTCAAGGAGTTTGAATTAATAATTACAGATGGGTTAGACTCGCACAAAGTTTTAATCCCGCGCGTCTTTGCGCGGACCGTCCTTCACCCGAGCCAGACCCTCGCAAAGCGGTGCCCATGAGCAGCAAACCCGAACCGACCTTCCAAACCGCCACCCTCGACGTCTGGGCCAAGGCCGCTGCCAAGTCGGCCCCCGGCGGGGACCTGGCGGCGCTGAACTGGCGCACGCCGGACGGCATCACGGTCAAGCCGCTCTACACGGCGGCCGACCTGCAGGGCCTGAAGTACACCGATACGCTGCCCGGCTTCGAGCCCTATCTGCGCGGCCCGCAGGCCACCATGTACGCGGTGCGGCCCTGGACCATCCGGCAGTACGCCGGCTTCTCCACGGCCGAGGAATCGAACGCCTTCTACCGCAAGGCCCTGGCCGCGGGCGGGCAGGGCGTGAGCGTGGCCTTCGACCTGGCCACCCACCGCGGGTACGACAGCGACCATCCGCGCGTCACCGGCGACGTCGGCAAGGCCGGCGTGGCGATCGACAGCGTGGAGGACATGAAGATCCTGTTCGACCAGATCCCGCTGGACAAGGTGAGCGTCTCCATGACCATGAACGGCGCGGTGCTGCCGGTGCTGGCGGGCTACATCGTGGCGGCGGAGGAGCAGGGCGTACCGCAGGCCCAGCTGTCGGGGACCATCCAGAACGACATCCTCAAGGAGTTCATGGTCCGCAACACCTACATCTTTCCGCCCGAACCTTCGATGCGGATCATCGGCGACATCATCGCGTACACCGCGCAGAACATGCCGAAGTTCAACTCGATCTCGATCAGCGGCTACCACATGCAGGAGGCGGGCGCCAACCAGGCGCTGGAGCTGGCCTTCACGCTGGCCGACGGCAAGGAGTACGTGAAGACGGCGCTGGCCAAGGGGCTCGACGTCGATGGCTTCGCAGGCCGGCTGAGCTTCTTCTGGGCCATCGGCATGAACTTCTACCTGGAAGTGGCCAAGATGCGCGCGGCGCGCCTGCTGTGGTGCCGGATCATGAAGGAGTTCAATCCCAAGAACCCCAAGAGCCTGATGCTTCGCACCCACTGCCAGACCTCCGGCTGGAGCCTGACCGAGCAGGACCCGTACAACAACGTGGTGCGCACCACCATCGAGGCGATGGCCGCGGTCTTCGGTGGCACGCAGAGCCTGCACACCAATGCGCTGGACGAGGCGATAGCCCTGCCCACCGAGTTCAGCGCGCGCATCGCGCGCAACACGCAGCTCATCATCCAGGAAGAGACGCACATCACGAACGTGATCGATCCCTGGGCCGGCAGCTACATGATGGAGAAGCTCACGCAGGACATGGCGGACGCGGCCTGGGCCATCATCGAGGAGGTCGAGGCCATGGGCGGCATGACCCGCGCGGTCGACAGCGGCTGGGCCAAGCTCAAGATCGAGGCGGCCGCCGCCGACAAGCAGGCGCGCATCGACTCGGGGCAGGACGTGATCGTGGGCGTCAACAAGTACAAGCTGCAGAACGAGGACACGCACGACATCCTGCAGATCGACAACGTCAAGGTGCGCGACAGCCAGGTTGCCCGGCTGAAGTCCGTGCGCGAGAAGCGCGACGGCGCCAAGGTGCAGGCGGCGCTCGACGCATTGACCGCCGCCGCCGAGAGCGGCGAGGGCAACCTGCTGGCGCTGAGCGTGGAAGCCGTGCGCCTGCGTGCGACGGTGGGCGAGATCAGCGACGCGCTCGAGAAGGTCTATGGCCGCCACCGCGCCGACACGCAGAAGGTGACCGGCGTCTACGCCGCCGCCTACGACTCGGCCGAGGGCTGGGAGGCGCTGCAGAAGGAGATCGCCGCCTTCGCCGAGGAGCAGGGCCGGCGCCCGCGGGTGATGATCTCCAAGCTGGGCCAGGACGGCCACGACCGCGGCGCGAAGGTGGTCGCGACCGCCTTTGCCGACCTGGGCTTCGACGTCGACATGGGGCCACTGTTCCAGACGCCCGAGGAATGCGCGCGCCAGGCGATCGAGAACGACGTGCATGCGGTCGGCGTCAGCACGCTGGCCGCCGGCCACAAGACGCTGGTGCCGGCCATCATCGAGGAGCTGAGGAAGCAGGGCGCTGACGACATCATCGTCTTCGTCGGCGGTGTCATTCCGCGGCAGGACTACGAGTTCCTCTACGAGGCGGGCGTCAAGGGCATCTATGGGCCGGGCACGCCGATTCCGGCGAGCGCGAAGGACGTGCTGGAACAGATCCGCGCGGCGGTCGCGGCTTGAACATGCCTGTGGCCCGAACCGCGGTGTCGGTCGAAGCGCTGACCGAGGCCGATGGCCTGCGGCAGCGCCGCGCCATCGCCAAGGCCATCACACTGCTCGAGTCCACGCGCGCCGATCACCGGGCCCAGGCCGACGAGCTGCTGACGGCGCTGCTGCCGCTGACCGGCCGGTCGTTCCGCCTGGGCATCTCGGGCGTGCCGGGCGTGGGCAAGTCCACCTTCATCGAGACGCTGGGGCTGCATCTGATCGAGCGCGGCCATCGGGTCGCGGTGCTCACCATCGACCCGTCGTCCACAGTCTCGGGAGGCTCGATCCTCGGCGACAAGACGCGCATGGAAAGGCTGTCGGTGCACGAGCGCGCCTACATCCGGCCCAGTCCCTCCAGCGGCACGCTCGGCGGCGTGGCGGAGAAGACGCGCGAAGCCATGCTGGTGTGCGAGGCCGCGGGCTACGACGTTGTCATCGTCGAGACGGTCGGCGTGGGCCAGAGCGAGACCGCGGTCTCGGGCATGACGGACATGTTCGTGCTGCTGCAGCTGCCCAACGCCGGCGACGACCTGCAGGCCATCAAGAAGGGCGTGATGGAACTGGCCGACCTGGTGGTCATCAACAAGGCCGACATCGATCCCGATGCGGCGACCCGCGCGCAGGCCCAGATCACGTCGGCGCTGCGGCTGTTCGGGCATCACGGCAACCCGGCCCATGCGCATGTGGCGCACGGCACCGGGCAGGCAGCGCCGGTCCAGTGGCAGCCCAGGGTCATCCAGTCGAGCGCACTGCTCGGCACTGGCGTCGATGCCTTCTGGGACACGGTGCTGCAGTTCAAGTCGCTCCAGACCGCCAACGGCCGGCTGGCCGCGCGCAGGGAAAAGCAGGCGCTCGCGTGGATGTGGGAGCGCATCGACGCGGGGCTCAAGCAGGCCTTCAAGCAGCACCCGAGGGTGCGCGCGATGCTCCCCGAGGCGCTGGCGCAGGTGGCAGCAGGCGCGCTGCCGGCCTCCACCGCGGCGCGCAATCTGCTCGCCGCCCAGGCCGCGCAGGTGCAAGATCCCGAAAACACACCAACCACTGTCGGAACAGGACCATGAAAGAGATCCTCGAACAACTCGAAAAGCGGCGCGCCCAGGCGCGGCAGGGCGGCGGCCAGAAGCGCATCGACGCGCAGCACGCCAAGGGCAAGCTGACGGCGCGCGAGCGCATCGCACTGCTGCTGGACGACAACACCTTCGAGGAATGGGACATGTTCGTGGAGCACCGCTCCAGCGATTTCGGCATGGACCAGACCAAGATCCCCGGCGACGGCGTGGTGACCGGCTACGGCATGATCAACGGCCGCCTGGTGTTCGTCTTCAGCCAGGACTTCACCGTCTTCGGCGGCGCGCTCAGCGAGGCGCATGCCGAGAAGATCTGCAAGGTGATGGACCAGGCGATGAAGGTGGGCGCCCCCGTCATTGGCCTGAACGACTCGGGCGGCGCGCGCATCCAGGAGGGCGTGGCCTCGCTCGGTGGCTATGCCGAGGTGTTCCAGCGCAACGTGATGGCCTCGGGCGTGGTGCCGCAGATCAGCATGATCATGGGCCCCTGCGCCGGCGGTGCCGTCTACTCGCCGGCGATGACCGACTTCATCTTCATGGTCCGCGACAGCTCCTACATGTTCGTCACCGGCCCGGACGTGGTGAAGACCGTGACGCACGAGGACGTGACGGCCGAGGAACTCGGCGGCGCCACTACCCACACCACCAAGAGCGGCGTGGCCGACATGGCCTTCGAGAACGACGTGGAGGCGCTGATGATGCTGCGCCGCCTCTACAACTACCTGCCGCTGAACAACCGCGAGAAGGCGCCGGTGCGGCCCAGCGGCGATCCGGCCGATCGCGCCGACCCCTCGCTGGACACGCTGGTGCCCGACAACCCGAACAAGCCCTATGACATCAAGGAGGCCATCACCAAGGTGGTGGACGACGGCGAGTTCTTCGAACTGCAGCCGGACTACGCGAAGAACATCGTGATCGGCTTCGCGCGCATGGACGGGCAGAGCGTGGGCATCGTGGCCAACCAGCCGCTGGTGCTGGCGGGCTGCCTGGACATCAAGTCCTCCATCAAGGCGGCGCGCTTCGTGCGCTTCTGCGATGCCTTCAACATCCCGGTCGTGACCTTCGTGGACGTGCCCGGCTTCATGCCCGGCACCAGCCAGGAGTACGGCGGCATCATCAAGCACGGCGCCAAGCTGCTCTATGCGTATGCCGAATGCACGGTGCCGAAGATCACGGTGATCACGCGCAAGGCCTATGGCGGCGCCTACGACGTGATGGCCTCCAAGCACCTTCGCGGCGATGTCAACCTGGCCTGGCCGCGCGCGGAGATCGCGGTGATGGGCGCCAAGGGCGCGGTGGAGATCATCTTCCGCGAGGACAAGAACGATCCCGAAAAACTGGCCAAGCGCGAGGCCGAGTACAAGGCGCGCTTCGCCAACCCCTACGTGGCGGGCACGCGCGGCTACATCGACGACGTGATCCTGCCCAGCGAGACGCGCAAGCGCATCTGCCGCAGCCTGGTGATGCTGCGCGAGAAGAAGCTCGAGAATCCGTGGCGCAAGCACGGCAACATTCCTCTTTGAGGCCGGGAGAGAAGAACATGTTCAAGAAGATCCTGATCGCGAACCGCGGCGAGATCGCCTGTCGCGTCATCAAGACGGCGAAGAAGATGGGCATCCGGACGGTCGCGGTGTATTCCGACGCCGACAAGGAAGCCCGCCACGTCGAGCTGGCCGATGAGGCCGTGCACATCGGCGCCTCACCCAGCCGTGAGAGCTATCTGCAGGCCGACCGCATCATCGCGGCCTGCAAGAAGACGGGAGCGGAGGCGGTGCATCCGGGCTACGGTTTCCTGTCCGAGAACGAGGGCTTCGCCCGAAAGGTCGAGGAGGAGGGCATCGTCTTCATCGGCCCGAAGCACCATTCGATCGCGGCCATGGGCGACAAGATCGCCTCCAAGAAGCTGGCCGGCGAGGCGCAGGTCAACACCATCCCCGGCTGGAACGACGCGATCGAGACGGCCGAGCGTGCGGTGGAGATCGCGCGCGAGATCGGCTACCCCGTGATGATCAAGGCCTCGGCCGGCGGCGGTGGCAAGGGTCTGCGCGTGGCCTTCAACGACAAGGAGGCGTTCGAGGGCTTCACTTCCTGCCGCAACGAGGCGCGCAACAGCTTCGGCGACGACCGCGTGTTCATCGAGAAGTTCGTCGAGGAGCCGCGCCACATCGAGATCCAGGTGCTGGGCGATGCGCACGGCAACGTGATCTATCTCAACGAGCGCGAATGCTCGATCCAGCGCCGCCACCAGAAGGTGATCGAGGAGGCACCTTCGCCCTTCATCAGCGATGAAACGCGCAAGGCCATGGGCGAGCAGGCCGTGGCGCTGGCCAAGGCGGTGAACTACCAGAGCGCGGGCACGGTGGAGTTCGTGGTCGGCAAGGACCAGAGCTTCTACTTCCTGGAGATGAACACGCGGCTGCAGGTGGAGCACCCGGTGACGGAGGCGATCACGGGGCTGGACCTGGTGGAGCTCATGATCCGGGTCGCGGCCGGGGAGAAGCTGCCGCTCGCGCAGAAGGACGTGCAGCGCAACGGCTGGGCGATTGAATGCCGCATCAACGCGGAAGATCCGTTCCGCAACTTCCTGCCCTCGACCGGCCGGCTGGTGCGCTTCCAGCCGCCGAAGGAGACGATGTTCTCCGCCGACACCGGGCACCTGTACGGCGTGCGCGTGGACACCGGTGTCTACGACGGCGGCGAGATCCCGATGTTCTACGATTCGATGATCGCCAAGCTGATCGTGCACGGGCGCGACCGCAACCACGCGATCGCGATGATGCGCGAGGCGCTCAATGGCTTCGTGATCCGCGGCATCAGCAGCAACATTCCTTTCCAGGCGGCGCTCCTGGCGCACCCGAACTTCGTCAGCGGTGCCTTCAACACGGGCTTCATCGCCGAGCACTACGGCAAGGGCTTCCGCGCCGAGGACGTGCCGCATGACGACCCAGACTTCCTGGTCGCGTTGGCGGCTTACATGCATCGGCGCTACCGGGCGCGTGCTTCGGGCATCAGCGGCCAGCTTTCGGGCCACGGCGTGAAGGTGGGCGAGCAGTTCGTGGTGGTCGTGCTCGATCCGAAGGGGGAGCATGTGCATACCCCGGTGACGGTGACCGACTTTCACAAGCCGACCGGTGCCAGCGCCGTTACGGTGGGCTCGAACACCTACAAGATCGATAGCCAGGCGCCGCTGGGCAGCATCCGCGTCGAGGGTTCGGTCAACGGCCGCGGCTTCACGGCGCAGGTCGAGCGCGGGGCGGGCAAGAACCCGCTGGCGCTGCGCATCGCGCACGACGGCAGGCAGATCGAGGCCATGGTCCTGTCGCCCCTGGGCGCGCGGCTGCTCGAGCTCATGCCCTACAAGGCGCCGCCGGACCTGAGCAAGTTCCTCATGTCGCCGATGCCGGGGCTGCTGGTCGAGGTCTCGGTGCAGCCGGGCCAGCAGGTGCAGGCCGGCGAGAAGCTGGCGGTGATCGAGGCCATGAAGATGGAGAACGTGCTCTTCGCCACCCAGGACGGCGTGGTCGGCAGCATCGCCGCGGCGAAGGGCGAGTCGCTCGCGGTGGACCAGGTCATCCTGGAATTCGCCTGAGGGAGGCGCACGCATGACCACCACTTCTTCGCAGGAGCGCCCCTTCAAGGTGCTCGGCATCCAGCAGATCGCGATCGGCGGGGCCGACAAGACGCGGCTTCAGAAACTATGGGTCGAGATGCTGGGCCTCGAGCTGACCGGCACCTTCCGCAGCGAGCGGGAGAACGTGGACGAGGACATCTGCGCGATCGGCAGCGGCCCCTTCAAGGTCGAGGTCGACCTGATGCAGCCGCTGGATCCGGAGAAGAAGCCGGCGGTGCATGCCACGCCGCTCAATCACGTCGGGCTGTGGATCGACGACCTGCCCGCCGCGGTCGGTTGGCTTGCCGCGAAGGGCGTGCGCTTCGCGCCCGGCGGCATCCGCAAGGGCGCGGCCGGCTTCGACATCTGCTTCCTCCACCCCAAGGGGAGCGAAGAGTTTCCGGTCAGTGGCGAGGGCGTGCTGATCGAGCTGGTGCAGGCGCCGCCCGAGGTGGTAAAGGCCTTCGCCGCCCTGGCGGCCTGAGTGCTGCTCACACGCCGGGACGGCGCCAGAGGGCCAGCGTGGCGGCCAGCAGCCACATCCCGGCGGCGCAGCCGCGGTTGAGCATGCGCAGGCCGCGCCGCGAGAGCCAGCGCACCGCCTGCGTGCCGGCGGCGGCATAGCCCAGCATGATGCCGGTGTCGATGCCGATGAAGATGGCGCCGAGCACCAGGTATTGCGGGCCCTGGGGGCTGGCGGTGTTGATGAACTGGGGCAGGAAAGCGGCGAAGAAGAGCAGCGTCTTGGGATTGGACAGCGCCACCGTCAGGCTGCGCAGGAAGGCGATGCGCCCGGACAGGGCGTCGGCCGGCGATGCGGCCAGCGCGGCGCGGATGTCGACGGGCTGGCTGCGCCACATCTTGATGCCGAGCCAGACCAGGTAGGCGACGCCTGCCACTCGCAGCGCGTTGAAGAGCCATTCGGAGGCCGCCAGCAGCGAACCCAGGCCCAGGGCGACGACGGTGATCAGGATGGCCGCGCCGACCGAGGCCCCGACGATCCCCCAGACCGCGGCACGCATGCCGCCGGCGATGCCGTTGGACATGGCCAGCAGCATGGTCGGACCGGGCGTGATCGCCAGCACGACGGAGGCAGCCAGGTAGAGGAGCAGAGTGTCGAGGTTCATGGACGCTTCCTGGTGTCGGGGTTGGATGCGGCCGCTCGGGCGCGGGCGAGGGCAGCTTCGACGACGCTGCGCTTGCGTTCGGAGGCTGTCGCCACTTCGGTCGGAGCGGTCGCGCGGGGCTCGTCCTCGTCGTGGCGACGTCGGTGGGCATCGTAACGCCGGCGCGCCTCGTCGGCCTGCGCCTGCGACCAGGCCTGCCAGCCGCTGCGGCCGGGTGTGGCTACCTCGAGGGAAATGCAGTCGACCGGGCAGACCGGGATGCACAGTTCGCAGCCGGTGCAGTGGGCTTCGATCACGGTGTGCATGCGCTTGTGGATGCCCAGGATCGCATCGGTCGGGCAGGCGTCTAGGCACAGGGTGCAGCCGATGCACCAGGCCTCATCGATCACCGCCATCGCCCGGGGGGCCTCGGTGCCGAATTGCGGATCGACCGGCTGCACCGGCTGGCCCGTGAGCTGCGACAACCGGACCACGCCCTCGGCGCCACCCGGCGGGCATTGATGGATGGTGGCTTCGCCATCGGCGATGGCCTGGGCGTAGCCGGCGCAATCCGCATAGCCGCAGCGCGTGCACTGCGTCTGCGGCAGCGCGTCGAGGATGCGCCCGGCCAGCGCGTTCACGGCTAGCGCGCGGTGCCGCGCGTCCGGCGTGCAGGCGCGGACTTGCGCGCCGCAGCCGGCGTCTTGGCCGCAGCGGCTACCTTGATCGTGTCTTCGGCCGTCACGCCGCCACGGCTCGCGCGCTTCTGCGGCTTGTCGTGCGCGATGATGAAGGCCTTGACCTCGGGGTACACCTTCTCGCGCCAGCGGCGGCCGCTGAAGATGCCGTAGTGCCCGGCGCCCTTGACCTCGTAATGCTGCTGGTGGGAAGCGGGGACACCGGTGCAGAGCTCGTGCGCGGCGCGCGTCTGGCCGGCGCCGGAGATGTCGTCTAGCTCGCCTTCGACGGTCAGCACGCCGGTGGAATGGATGTCCTGCGGGCGCACGCGCTCGAGCACGCCTTCGGGGTTGCGCACGTCCCAGGTGCCGTTGACCAGGTCGAAGTCCTGGAACACGGTGCGGATCGTGTCGAGGTAGTAGTCCGCATCCATGTCGAGCACGGCGTTGTACTCGTCATAGAACTTGCGGTGCGCCTCGGCGCTGGCGTCGTCGCCCTTGATCAGGTCCTTGAAGTAGTCGTAGTGGCTGCTGGCATGACGATCCGGGTTCATCGCGACGAAGCCGGTGTGCTGCAGGAAGCCTGGGTAGACGCGCCGGCCCGCGCCAGGGAAGCCCTGCGGCACGCGGTAGATCACGTTGTTCTCGAACCACTCGTAGCTCTTGTTCATCGCCAGGTTGTTGACCGCGGTGGGCGACTTGCGGGCATCGATGGGGCCGCCCATCATGGTCAGCGACAGTGGCACTTTCTCGCCACGGCTCGCCATCAGCGACACGGCGGCCAGTACCGGCACGGTCGGCTGGCAGACGCTGATGACGTGGCAGTTGCCGTACTGGTTCTGAAGGTGGCGGATGAATTCCTCGACGTAGTTGATGTAGTCATCGAGGTGGAACTCGCCATCCGACAAGGGCACGAGGCGGGCATTGACCCAGTCGGTGACATAGACCTTGTGGTCCTGCAGCATGGTGCGCACCGTGTCGCGCAGCAGCGTGGCGTAGTGGCCCGACAGGGGCGCCACGATCAGGACCACGGGCTGGCCCTTGAGGGTCTGCAGGGTGTGGGGATCGTCGGTGAAACGCTTGAAGCGGCGCAGCTGGCAGAAGGGCTTCTCGATCTCGATGACCTCCTGGATGACCACGTCGTCGTTGTCGACGCTGACCGTCTTGATGTCGAACTCGGGTTTCTCGTAGTCCTTGCCCAGTCGGTAGAGCAGGTCGTAGCCGGCGGCCACGCGCTGTGCCATCGGCGCCTGGCCGAAGATGCCACCCTGGCCGTAGAGTTTGGAAGCAGCCTGCGCGAAATCGGCAAAGGGCTCCATCAGGGAGCGCTGTGCCTCGTAGAGTTGGTAGAGCATCGGGGGGAGTGTCGGCGGATGTTGCGATGCAATATAGCAGCAGCATCCGCGAATGTGCTAGGCAGAAGTACCCAAAACGGGGACGTGCAGGGGCGCCCCTTCTGGTTTTTTATAGCACCTTGGCGATGCTCTGGCAGACGTAGTCGATGTTCTTGCTGTTGAGCGCAGCCACGCACATGCGGCCGGTGTCGGTGCCGTAGACGCCGAACTCCTGGCGCAGGCGCACCATCTGATCCTTGCTCAGGCCTGAATAGCTGAACATGCCGATCTGGTCGGTGATGAAGCGCATGTCCTGTTTCACGCCCGCGGCCGTGAGGCCGTCGACCAGCTTGTGGCGCATCAGCTTGATGCGGTCGCGCATCTCGCCGAGCTCCTGCTCCCACAGGGTACGCAGTTCGGGCGTGCTCAGCACGGCCGCCACCACGGCGCCGCCATGGGTCGGCGGGTTGCTGTAGTTGGTGCGGATCATGATCTTGAGCTGGCTCAGCACGCGGGCCGCTTCTTCCTTGTTCTCGCACAGCACCGAGAGGGCGCCGACGCGCTCTCCGTAGAGGCTGAAGCTCTTGGAGAAGGAGGTGGAGACGAAGAAGCTCAGGCCGGCGGCGACGAACTTGGCGATCGCCGCACCGTCTTCCTGGATGCCGTAGCCGAAGCCCTGGTAGGCCATGTCGAGGAAGGCGACCAGGTTCCGGGCCTTCACCGCGGCAACCACCTGGTCCCACTGGTCGGCGCGGATGTCGTAGCCGGTCGGGTTGTGGCAGCAGGCATGCAGCACGACGATCGTGCCGGCCGGGGCGGTGTTCAGCGCGCTCAGCATGCCGTCGAAATCGATGCCGCGCTTGGCCGCGTCGTAGTAGGGGTACTCCTCGACCACGAAGCCGGCCTGGGTGAACAGGGCGCGGTGGTTCTCCCAGCTCGGGCTGCTGATCAGCACCTTGGCGTTCGGGCTGAGCTTCTTGAGGAAGTCGGCGCCGACCTTCAGCCCGCCGGTGCCGCCCAGGCCCTGAATGGTGGCGACACGGCCGGACTTGACCGGCTCGCTGCCGACACCGAACACCAGGCCCTTGACGGCCTCGTCATAGGCCACGATGCCGTCGATGGGCAGGTAGCCCCGCGCCTTGGGCGATTTGATCATGTCCTCCTCGACCGCCTGTACGCAGCGCAGCAGGGGCAGCTTGCCGTTGTCGTCGTAGTACACGCCGACGCCGAGGTTGACCTTGTTGGGATTGCTATCGGCGGCGAATTGCTCGTTGAGGCCCAGGATCGGGTCGCGCGGCGCCATCTCGACGGCGGTGAACATTGACATGGAGAAAAGTCCTTTGGGTGATGCGATTCGCCCCCGGACCCGGCCGGGTTTGCGCCTTGGCTCGTGGCTGGGTTAGCCTTTCGAGTTCGCTTGAATTTTACCGGCCGAGCCGCAACTGACCTGGACCGCCATGCCTGAAACCACCGAAGTCATCCCGGATCGGCCCCAAGCCGAGCCCGTGGGCCCCGTCAAGCAGGGCGAATTCATCCATTTCCCGGATTCGCCTTTCGAGCTCTATCAGCCCTATCCGCCGGCCGGCGACCAGCCCGATGCGATCGCCGGCCTGGTCGAGGGCGTTCGCGACGGCGAGGTGTTCCAGACCCTCCTGGGCGTGACCGGCTCGGGCAAGACCTTCACCATGGCCAACGTGATCGCCCGCCTGGGGCGGCCGGCCATCGTGTTCGCGCCCAACAAGACGCTGGCGGCGCAGCTCTACAGCGAGTTCCGGGAGTTCTTCCCCAAGAACGCGGTCGAGTACTTCGTCAGCTACTACGACTACTACCAGCCCGAGGCCTACGTCCCGCAGCGCGACCTGTTCATCGAGAAGGACAGCTCGATCAACGAGCACATCGAGCAGATGCGCCTGTCGGCCACCAAGAGCGTGCTGGAGCGGCGCGACACGGTGATCGTCGCCACCGTGAGCGCGATCTACGGCATCGGCACGCCTGAGGACTACACGCAGATGCGCTTCATCATGCGCACCGGCGACAAGATCGGCCAGCGCGACGTGATCTCGCGGCTGATCCGAATGCAGTACACGCGCAACGAGCAGGACTTCGCGCGCGGCACCTTCCGTGTGCGCGGCGACACCATCGACGTCTTCCCGGCCGAGCACAGCGAGCTGGCGATCCGCATCGAGCTCTTCGATGACGAGATCGAGTCTCTGCAGCTCTTCGATCCGCTCACGGGGCGCATCCGCCAGAAGATCCCGCGCTTCACCGTCTATCCGTCCAGCCATTACGTGACGCCGCGCGACAAGGTGCTGAACGCGGTGGAGACCATCAAGGTCGAGCTCGATCAGCGGCTCAAGGAACTGGTGGGCGACGGCAAGCTCGTCGAGGCGCAGCGCCTGGAGCAGCGCACCCGCTTCGACCTGGAGATGCTGGCCGAGATCGGCCACTGCAAGGGCATCGAGAACTACACGCGCCACCTTTCGGGCGCGGCGCCCGGTGAGCCGCCGGCGACGCTGACGGACTACCTGCCGAAGGACGCCCTCATGTTCCTTGACGAGAGCCACCAGATGATCGGCCAGCTCAGCGCGATGTACAACGGCGATAGGGCGCGCAAGACCACGCTGGTGGAGTACGGCTTCCGGCTGCCCTCCGCGCTGGACAACCGCCCGCTCAAGTTCGACGAATTCGAGACCCGCATGCGGCAGTGCGTCTTCGTCTCTGCCACGCCGGCGCAGTACGAGCGGGACCATGCCGGCAACGTGGTCGAGCAACTGGTGCGGCCGACCGGGCTGATCGACCCCGAGGTCGAGGTCCGGCCTGCCACCCACCAGGTGGACGACGTGCTGCAGGAAATCCGCCTGCGCGTGGAGAAGAACGAGCGCGTGCTGATCACCACTCTGACCAAGCGCATGGCCGAGCAGCTCACGGACTACCTGGGCGACAACGGCGTCAAGGTGCGCTACCTGCACAGCGACGTCGACACGGTCGAGCGGGTGGAGATCCTGCGCGATCTGCGGCTGGGCACCTTCGACGTGCTGGTCGGCATCAACCTGCTGCGCGAAGGCCTGGACATTCCCGAGGTGTCGCTGGTGGCGATCCTGGATGCCGACAAGGAAGGCTTCCTGCGTGCCGAGCGCTCGCTGATCCAGACCATCGGCCGAGCGGCGCGGAACATGAACGGCAAGGCCATCCTCTATGCCGACCGGATGACCGATTCGATGCGGAAGGCCATCGGCGAGACCGAGCGCCGCCGCGCCCGGCAGATCGACTACAACCAGGCCCATGGCATCACGCCGCGCAGCATCGTCAAGCAGGTGCGCGACCTGATCGACGGCGTCTACAGCGAGAAAAGCAGCAAGGAAAACGCGAAGCGGGAACTCGAGCGCGCCAAGGTGGAGGACATGTCCGAAAAAGACATGGCGCGCGAGATCAAGCGGCTCGAGAAGCAGATGCTGGAGCACGCACGCAATCTCGAATTCGAGAAGGCCGCCCGGGTCCGCGACCAGCTGGCGCTCCTGCGTGAACAGGCTTTCGGGGCCTCCGGCAAGGACAACATCGGACCGGACGTGGCGGCCTGAGCACCCCCCGAACCCTGCAATGGGGTTTACCCGAGCAGCCCGGAGGGGCTTCTGTTATACTTGAGCGAAATACTCAAGAACAAGAGAACTTCGCGATGAAGGACCGGCTCTTACCAACTGGATCACCCAGTTGCGGGTCGGGAAGGGCGGAGACGGTGTCACCAAAGCCCACAACGCCGCGGTGTCTTTTCAACGGTAAGCACTCATAGGAGCTTGCGATGCGTCTCACTACCAAAGGCCGTTTTGCGGTCACAGCCATGATCGACCTGGCGCTGCGCCAGAACTCCGGTCCGGTCACGCTGGCCGCGATCAGCCAGCGGCAGCAGATCTCTCTGTCGTACCTCGAGCAGCTGTTCGGCAAGCTTCGCCGCCATGAACTGGTCGAGTCGACGCGCGGCCCCGGCGGCGGCTACTCGTTGGGCCGCAAGGCATCGGAAATCACCGTCGCCGACATCATTGTTTCCGTCGATGAGCCCATCGACGCCACGCAGTGCGGGGGCAAGGAAAACTGCCTTGGCGAAGCCGGCCGCTGCATGACCCACGAGTTGTGGGCCTCCCTGAACCAGCGCATGGTGGAGTTCCTGGATTCCGTCACGCTGCAGAAGCTCGTGGACGACCAGATCGCCAAGGGCGTGCAGATCGAGAACAAGCCGGCCGTGAAGCGCGCGATTTCCAGCCAGCCGGTGGTCAAGCCGATCCGGGTCAATGCGCCCAATTCGGTATTCGCCCTGGGCAACGCCTTCGCCAAGTCCTGATCCGGCGGCGCCCCCGGGCGCCGTCCCGAATTCGCCAGAGAACAGCCAACCCCACGCCAGCACGAGCCAGCCATGGATGTCACCCCCCATTTCCCGATCTATCTCGACTACGGCGCCACGACGCCGGTCGACCCGCGCGTGGTCGACGCGATGATTCCCTGGCTGCGCGAGCATTTCGGCAACCCGGCATCGCGCAGTCACGCCTGGGGCTGGGAAGCGGAAGAGGCGGTCGAGAAGGCGCGGACCCAGGTGGCCGAACTGATCGGCGCCGATCCGCGCGAGATCGTCTGGACCTCGGGCGCCACCGAGTCGAACAACCTGGCCCTCAAGGGCGCGGCCCACTTCTACAAGAGCAAGGGCAAGCACCTGATCACGGTCAAGACCGAGCACAAGGCGGTGCTCGACACCATGCGCGAACTGGAGCGCCAGGGCTTCGACGTGACCTACATGGACGTGCAGGAAAACGGCCTGCTCGACCTGGAAGCCTTCAAGGCCGCGATCCGGCCCGATACCATCCTCGCGAGTGTGATGTTCGTGAACAACGAAATCGGCGTGATCCAGGACGTCGTCGCCCTGGGCACCCTCTGCCGCGAGAAGGGCGTGATCTTCCACGTCGATGCGGCGCAGGCCACCGGCAAGGTCGAGATCGACCTCAAGACGCTGCCGATCGACCTGATGAGCCTGGCCTCGCACAAGACCTATGGCCCCAAGGGCATCGGCGCGCTGTACGTGCGCCGCAAGCCGCGCGTGCGGCTGGAGGCCCAGATGCACGGCGGTGGTCACGAGCGCGGCATGCGCTCCGGCACCCTGCCGACCCACCAGATCGTCGGCATGGGCGAGGCCTTCCGCATCGCCAAGTTGGAGATGGCGCAGGACATCGTCAAGGCGCGGGCGCTGCAGCAGCGCATGCTCGATGGCCTGAAGGACGTCGAGCAGGTCTTCATCAACGGCGACCTCGCGCAACGTGTGCCGCACAACCTCAACATGAGCTTCAACTATGTCGAGGGCGAGTCGCTGATCATGGGCATCAAGGGCATCGCGGTGTCCAGCGGCTCGGCCTGCACCTCGGCCAGCCTGGAGCCCAGCTACGTGCTGCGCGCGCTGGGCCGCAGCGACGAACTGGCCCACAGCAGCCTGCGCATGACCTTCGGGCGCTTCACGACCGAGGAAGAGATCGACTACGCGGTCGCGACCATCAAGCACAACGTTGCCAAGCTGCGCGAGCTGAGCCCCCTGTGGGAAATGTTCCAGGACGGCATCGACATCAGCACGATCCAGTGGTCGGCGCATTGACAAACAAAGACTGAGAGGTACCCCATGGCTTATTCATCCAAGGTCATCGACCACTATGAAAACCCCCGCAACGTCGGCTCCTTCGAAAAGGGCGACGATACGGTGGGCACCGGTATGGTCGGCGCCCCGGCATGCGGCGACGTCATGAAGCTGCAGATCAAGGTCAACCCGGAGACCGGCGTGATCGAGGACGCGCGCTTCAAGACCTATGGCTGCGGCTCTGCGATCGCTTCCTCCTCGCTGGTGACCGAGTGGGTCAAGGGCAAGACGCTCGACGAGGCGGCCGCGCTGAAGAACGCGCAGATCGCCGAAGAGCTGGCCCTGCCCCCCGTCAAGATCCACTGCTCGATCCTCGCGGAAGACGCGATCAAGGCCGCGGTCAACGACTACAAGACCAAGCACGGCGCTGCCGTGGCGAAGACGGAAGCTGTTCACTGACATGGCTGTGACCCTGACCGAAGCCGCTGCGCGCCACGTCACCCGCTACCTCGGCAAGCGAGGCAAGGGCGTGGGCGTGCGGCTGGGCGTCAAGACCACGGGCTGCTCGGGCCTGGCCTACAAGCTCGAGTACGTGGACGAGATGGCGCCCGAAGACGTGGTCTTCGAGGATCACGGCGTGAAAGTGCTCGTCGATCCCAAGAGCCTGGCCTACATCGACGGCACGCAGCTTGACTTTGTGCGTGAGGGACTCAACGAGGGTTTCAAGTTCAACAACCCGAACGAACGTGACCGCTGTGGCTGCGGCGAGAGCTTCCGGATCTGAACCCGACTTCCACCGGCTTCCCGTCCTAGCCGCCACCACCCGGTCATGGGCTGGCGGCTTTTTGACGCCATGAACCTGAACGACACCGACTTCGAACTCTTCGCCGTGCCGGCGACCTTCGCGCAGGACCGCGCGGCGCTGGACGCACGCTGGAAGGAATTGCAGCGCGAGGCGCATCCCGACCGTTTCGCGGCCCAGGGCGCGGCGGCGCAGCGCGTGGCCATGCAGTGGTCGGTGCGCATCAACGAGGCCTACCAGCGGCTGAAGGACCCGATAAAGCGGGCGAGCTACCTGTGCGCGCTGAGCGGCCATCCCATCGACGCCGAGAAGAACACGGCCATGCCGCCCGACTTCCTGATGCAGCAGATGGAATGGCGCGAGGAACTCGACGAGGCCGAAGACACTGCCGCGATCGACCGGCTGCGCACGGAAGTCGAGGCCGGTCGTGCCCGGGCACTGTCGTCGCTGGACTGGCTGATCGACGAGAAGGGTGACCATGCCGGCGCAGCGAAGCAGGTGAGAGCCCTCATGTTCATCGAGCGCTTTGCCGAAGACATCGAGGCCAAGTCCGATCGCTGGGGACAATAGAGCCATGGCATTGCTGCAGATTTCAGAACCAGGCCAGGCACCCGATCCCCACCAGCGCAGGATCGCCGTCGGCATCGACCTCGGCACCACGCACTCGCTGGTGGCGGCCGTGCGCAACGGCGTGGCCGAGTGCCTGCCCGACGCCGAAGGGCGCGTGATCCTGCCCTCGGCCGTGCGCTATCTCGACAAGGACCGCCGCCAGATCGGTTTCGACGCGCTGGCGGCGCGCGCGGCCGATCCAGGCAACGTCATCACCTCGGTGAAGCGCCTGATGGGCCGCGGCCTGCAGGACGTGGTGAACCGCGAGGCGATGGCCTATCGCCTGGCCGGCGATGCCGGGATGGTGCAGGTGCAGACGGCTGCCGGTCCCAAGTCTCCGGTCGAGGTGAGCGCGGAGATCCTCGCGACTCTGCGCTACCGTGCCGAGGACACCTTCGACGACGAACTCCACGGCGCCGTCATCACCGTACCGGCGTACTTCGACGAAGGCCAGCGCCAGGCGACCAAGGATGCAGCCCAACTCGCCGGGATCAACCTGCTGCGCCTGATCAGCGAGCCGACAGCGGCCGCGATCGCCTACGGGCTGGACAATGGCAGCGAGGGCGTCTACGCGGTCTACGACCTCGGCGGCGGCACCTTCGACATCTCGATCCTGCGGCTGACGCAAGGCGTGTTCGAGGTCATCGCCACCGGCGGTGACTCGGCGCTCGGCGGCGACGACTACGACCATGCGCTGGCCGGCACTGCGCTGGCGCGTGCCGGCCGCGAGGCACAGGGCGACGCCGACAAGGCGGCATTGCTCATGGCCGCCCGAGCCGCCAAGGAGGCCTTGTCGAACGCGGACACGGCCGGCTTCTCGGCCGCGCTGGCTGGCGGTCCGCTGCAGCTGGAGGTCTCCCGCGCCGAATTCGAGGCCGCCACGGAAAGCCTGACCGCGCGGACGCTGGTGGCGGTGCGCAAGGCCCTGCGCGATGCACGCCTGCAGCCCAACGAGCTGCAGGGCGTCGTCCTCGTCGGCGGCGCCACGCGCATGCCGCAGATCCGGCGTGCCGTCGCCGGGCTCTTCGGCCGCGAACCCCTGACCAACCTCGATCCCGACGAGGTCGTCGCGCTCGGCGCGGCGATCCAGGCCAACCAGCTTGCCGGCAACAGCGGCGCGGACGACCTGCTGCTGCTTGATGTGATCCCGCTGTCGCTCGGCATCGAGACCATGGGCGGCCTGGTCGAGCGCATCGTGCCGCGCAACCAGACCATCCCGACGGCGATGGCGCAGGACTTCACCACCTACCAGGACGGCCAGACGGCGCTGGCACTGCACGTGGTGCAGGGCGAGCGCGACCTGGTGGCCGACTGCCGCAGCCTCGCGCGCTTCGAGCTGCGCGGCATTCCGCCGATGGCCGCGGGCGCCGCGCGCATCCGCGTCACCTTCACCGTCGATGCCGACGGCCTGCTCAGCGTGAGTGCCAGGGAGCAGGGCAGCGGCGTGGAGGCCAGCGTCAAGGTGAAGCCTTCCTACGGCCTGTCCGACGAGCAGATTGCGAAGATGCTGCAAGACAGCTTTTCCACCGCGCAGCAGGACATGCAGGCGCGCGCGCTGGTCGAGGCACGCGTGGACGCTGACCGCATGCTGCTGGCCACCCGCAGTGCGCTCGATGCGGATGGCGATCTGCTGAGCGTTGAGGAGCGCGAGTCCATCGAGGCGTTGATGGATGCTCTCAGCAGCACGCGCTCGACCTCTGACACCGCTGCCATCGAGGCGGCGACCAAGGCCCTGGCCGACGGCACCGAAGCCTTCGCCGCGCAGCGCATGAACGCGGGCATTGCACGCGCGCTCGCGGGCCGCAAGATCGAATCCCTCTAGAGCACGAATGCCCACGATCAAGATCCTTCCCCACGCCGAGTACTGCCCCGAGGGCACGGAAATCAACGCGCCCGCGGGCACCTCGATCTGCGAGGCACTGCTCGAGAACCATATCGACATCGAGCACGCCTGCGAGATGAGCTGCGCCTGCACCACCTGCCACGTGATCGTGCGCAAGGGCTTCGAGTCGCTCAACGAGGCGGAGGAGGGCGAGGAAGACCTGCTCGACCGGGCCTGGGGCCTGGAGCCACAATCTCGTCTGAGCTGCCAAGCCATCCTGGGGCAGACAGACCTGACGGTCGAGATTCCCAAGTACTCGATCAACCACGCCAAAGAAAACCACTGAATGATGAGCCCCCACGTTCGGCACTTTGTGTCCTCTCTGCGCCCCGAGGGGGCGCAGGCCTCCCTTGGGGCGGCCCGGCGGGAGCTCTGATGACCCGTCAAATCGTCCTGGACACTGAGACCACAGGCCTCTCGGCCGAGAACGGCGACCGCGTCATCGAGCTGGGCTGCGTGGAGCTGTTCAATCGCAAGCTAACCGGCAACGACCTGCACATCTACTTCAACCCCGAGCGCGAAAGCCACGAGGACGCGCTCAAGGTGCACGGCCTGACCACCGACTTCCTGCGCGACAAGCCGAAGTTTGGAACGCTGGCGAACGACATCGTTGAGTACCTGCGCGATGCCGAGCTGATCATCCACAACGCGGCCTTCGACGTCGGTTTCCTCAACAAGGAGTTCGAGCTCGCTGGCCTGCCGCCGCTGCACAGCTTCGTGGCCGAGGTCACCGACACGCTGTCGATGGCGAAGGCGGCCTATCCGGGCAAGCGCAACTCGCTCGATGCGCTGTGCGATCGCTTCGGTGTTGACCGCTCGAACCGGACCTTCCACGGCGCCAAGCTCGATGCACAGCTGCTGGCGGATGTCTACATCAACCTCACGCGCGGCCAGGACGCGCTCTTGATCGACATCGTCACCAACGAGCCAGTGCAGGGCGCAATGGTCATGGTCGATCTGCGTAGCTTCGTCTTGCCGATACTCACCGCCGCTGATCACGAACTCGCCGCACACGAGGAGCTCCTGTTGCAGCTCGACAAGGCCAGCAACGGCCGGACGATTTTTCGGCAAGCAGGCGAAAATACTGTGGCATAATCGCAGGCTTCGCGCCGAGCGGTGCGAAGATCCATCAAGACGCAGCCCACGGCTCGCGTCGAGGGCGGTTAGCTCAGGGGTAGAGCACAGCATTCACACTGCTGGGGTCGGAGGTTCGAAACCTCCACCGCCCACCACTCGGGAAACGATGTTTTCCCAAGGCCAAGCCCACCGGGCCTGTGCAAATTTTTGTGTAATCTCATGCGAAGGCCTTCGCCAAGGCGGAGCGCTGCTGCTCGACCTGCATGTGGGCATAGCGCTGGGTGGTGGTCACAGCGGCGTGCCCAAGGATCTTGCTAACCGTGTACAGGTCCGCGCCGCTGGAGATCAAGATCGAGGCGCAGGAATGCCTCAAATCGTGGAAATTCACATGCTCCATACCGGCCTTCGTCCGCCCGCGCTGAAACCCGCTCTTGAGCCCTTCATAGTCCTTGTAGGGCAGCGGAAGCACTGACAGCCAGCGCCACAGCGGATCAACGATCGGGATCACCCTCGTCCGCAGAGTCTTGGTGTTTTGCGCATGAATGGTCAGCGAGTGGTTCCCCACGTCTGCCGGCTTCATCGCCAGAATCTCGCCGCGCCGTGCCCCTGTGTACAGGGCAATCCAGATGGCGGCCTGCACGCCTTCAGCGCAGTGCGAGGCCAAGTGGCGAACCTCATCCTCGGTCAGAAACACTTCGCGCTTGTTGTTCGGCGGCAGGCTCTTGATTTCCATCCCATGGTTGACCTGCGTCATGCCGAGATCCCATGCGAGCGATAGCGCCTTCTTGAGCGCCGCCAGGCTCCGGTTAATCGTGGCCGGCTTGTAGGCTGGCTTCATGTCCCTGATGATCTTGGCGGCCACCTCGCGGGCCTGAGAGGCTCTGTAGCCCGTCAGCCAAGGTTGGATGCGCTGGGCGCACAGTTCGGCCTGGTCGGGCCAGCGTGTGGTCTTGGCGTGCTCCATGTACAGCGGCATGATCGTTTCCAAGAGCGGATCGCCGGCTATGGGCTTCGTCGCCTTCAGTTCGAGTTGGAGACGAGATTCAAGCTGCTTGGCATCACTCGCCGACGCACCTGTCGGGAGGATTCGATGTACTCTTCGGCCTGCGACCATGACACCGACGTGCCGGCGACCTTGCTTGTCGATCCAGATTGACATTTCTTCCCCTGGTTGGCGCGCAACCATTGTTTGCATTCGGCGAGATCGTAGCGCTTGCTCCGGCCTACAGGCGTGCAGGGTAGGCCGTCCAGTTCAAGCCGGCGCACGGTGGATTCGCTGATCTTCAGGTGAGCGCACAGCTCCTGGCGGGTCATCGAATTCATCTTTCCCCCCTTTTAGCCGCCCTATAGCAGCAGACAGAACACCAAGGGTCGTCACACTGAGTGCATGGCCTGCGGAGCCAGGAAAGAAGGAGGCGGATCATGCGGGCTCCTTTACTTCGACCTTGACTGCGACCAATTCTCCGTTGCGCGCCATCTCGTTGTACATGTCCCAGTCTTCTGGCGTGGTCACGTTGGCTTTCCACCAAGTGTTCCAGGCCTCCCGCTTCGTGCGGCGAATGGACGCAGGGTCTATGTAGCTGCTGCGTTGCGTCTTGACCTTGATTCCCCATGCTTTCACTTCGCTCCCCCCTCATCTCTATGAGCGGAGCCGACCCGCTCCAGGACAAGGTGGGCGAAATAAATAGCGGCGTTGTATTGATCCTGTTCGGGAGAAGTCATAGGCTGCCCGCGGCTGTCCCGGTAGTCCTTGGTCGCGATGGCTTCGAGTCCTGATTCGCGCATCAATGCGTCGAAAGTCTCTGCGTCTACCGGCTCCCCGGATGTGAATCGAGCACCAGCCTTCCAGAAGACCTCGCACTGCCGAGCGGCTGCCGTCCCGAAGATGTCGTGCTCCCTGCACAGTTTCTCGAATGCTTCGGCTTCGCCTGGGCGCTCGTCTACCGGCTCCTGGGAGTCTGAAAGCTTCCCCCCAGCCTCGAAGTGAGCGCGCAGTGGTTCCTTGCGTCGCATCGAAGACAGGACTGCGCACCCGACCTCTGCGCAGGGCTCGGCGATTGGCTTCGGCTCTGCTGCTGGGGGAGAGGAGCGGACGATGTCATCTGGCTCGCCGCGGTCACGCCACAAGAGTTTTGCGTCAGTACAGAACTTCCGCACCTGTTTGATAAGCGTCTCGATTGCTTCGCCTCCATCCTCCGATTCGATGATTGCGGCGGAAACCTCAAGAGGCCCGAGGCACTCGGTCAGCAGCGCGACGGCCACGCCAAGGCGACCCGCAGCAGCCACCGGATCTGCTGCCGGGGGATGGGCGAGCGGAATCGAGTACGCCTTGACGGACGAAGCAGAAGCACCGCCGTCTCGCAAAGCCTGGGCTTTCTGTACTGCGCTGATGACGCGGGCCGGGTCGTCTTGATGCATCCATGCCACCGGCTCTGCTGCTCCGGCTTGCTGCTCGGTGCGCTGGGAGGCGGCTTCATCGACGCGAGTTCGCAGCACCTCCAGGATGTGGCGAACGGCTCCCCGATCCGCTGGGCTGGAAAACAGTGCGGCGCGAGCGCAGTCAAAGGCGTCATCAAGCGCCTGGGGGGTGGTGCGGTTCATAGATATTGGCTCAACGTGTCAACGGCATGGTCAAGATCAATCACAGCCTCATCACAGCAATAGGCGATAGATTCGGCGTCGCTGATGAGATCGCGCAGCTTGTCACGCTCGGCCGCGATCCGCGCCTTGCATGCTTCGATCTGCCGATGCAGGCTCTCGACGGTCTTTTTCTTCGGTTTGGTGGCCATCTATTTCTCCTCCGCTGGCCGCTCGGCCTGGGATGCGAGGGCGCGGTCCCTGCGTTTTCGGAACTCATAGACGCTACTCGTCACGGCCCGAAGCGCCTCGTCAACCGAGTCCCTTGCCGCTTGGACATCGGATTCGTTGGCCGTGCCGTCCTCGTGTTCCTGCTCAGCAAGGGCAAGATCGTTCACAGCTGCGACCAACTGCACCGCGCGCGTTGCCATGTACTCGGCGTGCTCGATGGCGTAGTCCTTCGGCGTGCGCT
This sequence comes from Variovorax sp. JS1663, assembly GCF_002157355.1. Classification (GTDB taxonomy): domain Bacteria; phylum Pseudomonadota; class Gammaproteobacteria; order Burkholderiales; family Burkholderiaceae_C; genus Variovorax. The sequence continues at coordinate 79,013 of NZ_LYMK01000026.1, forward strand.
CCACTGCCCGCCCTGCTGGTGCTCCAGCGAACTCGCGATGCGCCGCACGGTAGCCGTAGGCATACCCTGCCTGCCACGTCTCCCAATAATCGATCACACGCTCTTGAGTGGGCTCCTTTGTGATGTCGTGGCGGCGAGGAATGTAGCCATAGCGGTCGGAGTACCAATCGTAGAACCTCTGGAGCTTATCTGCTGGCGCTGGCCGCGAGAGGGCAAGACCAACCGCTTTCCCGCCTTCCCATGCCCGCTTGATTGCCTCGGTGGCGTCAATGTCGGCTGCTGGTGCTGGCCGCTCGGCCTGGGATGCTGCGAGGGCGGCATCAACTGCGGCGTCGAATTCGGCGGCCGACAACATGGGGAGGTTGGCCTTAAGCCACAGACGGTTCATGCGTACCCAGCGATATCGCGCCTCATCCACTGCCTGCCCTGCTGGTGCTCCAGCGAACTCGCGATGCGCCGCACGGTAGCCGCACGCATACCACTCGTTCTTCTGCTCTTGCGTCGGCTCCGCTGGTTCTGGCCGCTCGGATTGCTGGCCGGCGAGGGCTGCTTGCCACATCGCCCAACCGCACTGCGCTGCCGGGCTTTGATACTCGCCGCTGTCCGGGTTGATCTTGCCGACAGACCAACCTGCCGTCCGCATGGCTCGCTCGAAATCAGCGCGCCCATCACTCGGCTCGGCCTGCTGCCCGGAGGGCGCTTGCGGTGCGGCGGCGAGCGCAGCTTGGTACTCATGGCGAAAAACCTCGCCAGCCGAGGCACCGATACCAGGAAGGTTCGGATACTTCTGCTGGTTCGCGGCTTTCACCGTTTCGTAGGCGTCGGAGTCGCACGCGGCGTCGATCATTCCCTCGGTCGGCTCCACGGGAACCAGTTTCCATTCAGCCATGGTTGTCGGCTCCCTTCGTGTCTTGATGGGCAGGGGTGGCGCGCAAGGTCGCCCACTTTTGCAACTCACCTTTGCCCGCGTACTCTGGACGCACCGGCCACATCTGCTGCCGTGCGCATTGGTTCGGAACTCCGGCTGATTTCATAGCCGTGAAGATGTTCGGCTCATGGTTGTAGTAGTGAGCAAACGGCCAAAAGCAACGCGCGCACTTGTAGAGGCTGGCATTGCTTGGGGTCGCCTCGTAGTGCCAAAGATGATCGGAGCCCCATCCTTCGCCATTGACATCACTGCTGTGTGTCTCGGCCCATTCGGCGTAGGTCATGATGCCTCTCCCTCCCCACTCGGAGCCGCAGGGGTGGCGAGCAAAAGCGCACGCGCCGCATTGATGATGGCCGCCGCCTTCCGTGGGTAGTTGCGTGAGTGATGCTCGGTCCACTCTTGGTCAAGCACGTTGGGCCGGTAGGCTTCGCGCAGACGCTGCAAGCCATCCCCACTCGGAGCCGCCTGCTTTTCAGCGGGTGGGGTGGCGATCCTGTTCACCTGAAGGCGAATCTTCAGCGTGAAGAGTGCATTGCGCACTCGCGTCGGGTTCAGGTCTTCCAGAATCAAGCGCTCGGTGTTGGAGATGGCCGCTTCGAGCGTGTCGTTGCTCGGCTCGTCTTCCGTGTCTTGCTGCACAGGCTCTGCCTCCACTGCCTGCTTCGCCGTGAGACCGTGCAACTTCAGCCACGCTGGATTGAGCATGCGCCCTTGCTCGATGTCGTGCGGGTCGTCTATCCACTTCGCAGGCTCTGCCTCCGGGGTCGGGGGAGTGGCGGCGCGCTCCCGAACACCCCTCCACAACTCGTCGATTTGTTCCTGGGTGGGGGCTTTTCCGGACAGAGATCGGAGCCTTGCCGCCTCCGTCTTCGCAGGCTCTGCCGGGGTGGGGGCGGCTCCGGGCCACATAACTCGATGATCCAAGGTCGCTCGCTCATGTTCGGCTGCATCCGACACATCGGTGAACACCTTTTCGCAGTGGGAGCACTTCCGCGCCTCCGCTGGGGCTGCTGGCGCTTGCCGGGAGAGGGCGGCGTCCAGATCACGGCGCGCATCATTTCGACGGCGCAGCAGGATAAAGTAGTCATCGGCGTTTGGGCCTTGAAGCTCGCGGTTGTCGAGCGCGTCTTGCGCCTCCAAGTACGCTTGGATCGCCTCTCCAGCACTGCTGCTCTGGCTGGGCTCTGAGGGTGCCTGCTGGGCCTGGGGTGCGGGGGATGGGGTGGCTCCGGGTGCCGTGATCGGCTGCCACGCAAGCACGTAGTAGAAGTCGTCATGCTCGTTCCAGCCAAAGCCAGTTTCAATCGTGGCTAACGAGAACGGGAGCGGTGCTTCACGCTGCATCGCCCACTGGTCGATCTTCGCGCTGGGTTCCTTCTCCCATGGCTGCTTGCTCCAGACCAGCACATCGACATCGGGAGGCGGAAGGCCGTCTTCCGGCTTGATCCACCCGGCCGGCTCCGCAGGTGCTGCGCTCTTGGGCTCTGCGGCAATGTCAGCGAACAAGCACGAGTTCCAGCGGCCCGGGATTTCATCGAAGAGAACCTGCGTTTTTGAGTGGCCGATGTCGCACCGCTTCACCGTGTAGAGCGCGTTCATGACAAAGCCGGCCTTCATTGCGTGCTCTTTTTCGTAGGGATAGCCGCCACCGGCACGGAAGCGAACCACTGTGCCGGGCTGCGCATAGATGCTCATGGTCGGCTCGAAGGTGTCGCCGAGGTTCGGGTGCACCGGCTCTGCAACTGGTCGCGCCCGCAGCAAAAGCATTGCATGCTGCAGCAAGTGCTCTGCCCCGTAATCGTGGCTCGCAATCTTTGCTTCTATCTCTTCGAGCGTGTAGGGCTCTTTGATGTGGGGGTAGTCCACTACTGCGGCTGGTCGCGTGCCGAAGCGGGCGAGGATGGCATCGACGCGCGAGCGCAGCACGTCAAGGCAATGGCCGATGGCCGGGATTGTGGTTGGCCGCATCAAGGCCGCGCGGGCGCACTCGAAAGCGTCGGCGAGCTCTTCGCTCGGCTGCACACTGGCAGGATCTGCATGGGGGGTGGTCATTGGCCTTCTCCAGGCAAAGAGGGGATCTCTTGAAGGCCGCGAAGATTGCGCATGAACTCCCATGCACTCGGGAATCGATTGCCCTCGTAGACGACCAAGCCACTGCCGTCGTCCTCAAGCAGTACGCAGTTGATGTGCTCTGCACGCTTCACGCGAAGTCCGCAGCGAACCGATGCTTGTTGCATGGTGGTCAAGTTGGGGTCGTAGCAGGGCCGCCCGTTCTTTTCCAAGTCAAATGGAAAACAACCGTCCTCCAGAGGGAAAAGCTGGAGATTGTTTTCTTTCGCCCCTACTTCATTCTTTGGAGTGGTCATGACTGCTGTCCAGGAGTTTCCGGCTTGGTGAAGGCCGTCCCATCCGGCGCGATAGCAAAGATGGGTGGGTTGCCTAGGTGCTTCGCGTCCCAGTTGGCATGAACGCCATCGCGAAAAGGAGGGTCGAAGTAGCGCTCACCCTCCATGCTGGCGCATGGAACTCCGCCACCGCCTCGTTTCGTCGGCGGCTTGATAGCGATGACCATCTCGTCCACTTTGCCAGTCATCTCGCCTTCGTCGTCGTAGACCTCGCGGCGGATGTCGTGTTCGTCCAGCGGCAGAACAAGCTCGTAGTGGCAGAGCCAGCTATAGATGCCCTGGTCGGGGTTGGCTTCCCAGCGCAACTGAAGGCGCGGAGCCGGAAGGGGCTGCTTTGCTTCACTCACTCTCAATCTCCTCTACTTCATTTGGACAAAACAACAGGGGGTTAGAGGTCGCGCCAGGTGACGCAGCCGACGCTCGAGCACTGGCCGGCGGTGCGGCCCGTGCGCGCGCAGGCGCTGTAGGTCAACCTGCCCTTGCACTTCGGACAGGGCATCGACGCGCGCACGTCAGCAGCCGGGCGGAAGGTCGGGGGCTGGCAGTGCTGCTGGTGCACGGCATTCATTGCCTGCGCGCGGGCGCTGGCCAGGGCGGCATAGTGCTTCGTGGTCACTCGATGGCCCTCCCGCAGCAGTCGCACTGGTTGGTGTCGAGTTCCTCCGGGCCGTGCTCGGCCTGGCAGACGCAGTAGTGCTCGTCGTACTCGTCGGGATCGCCCAGCAGTTCCTCGCCATCGTCCAGGTCGGCGCCTTCCATCCATGCCGCGCGGGCCTCGATCTCGGCGCATTCCTCGGCCGCTTCCTCCGGGCTGATGTCGGCGCGCAGCTGCTCGCGGCGCAGGCGCTCCATGTCAGCCTCGTGCGCCAGGTCGCGCTCTTCCGGCTCGGTCATGGCCGAATCCTCCTGAACTCGACCACCCACACCCACGGGTTCGCCGCCCAGCTGCCGGCGCCGTTGATCAGCGTCCAGAGCGATCGATAGGCATGCCACGGGCCGTCGGGATGACCCGCAACTCCCTCGGCCAGGGCATCCGCCTCGCTGATGTCCTGCAGGCGCTCGACGCGCACGCGCGTGACCTCCAGCAGGATGCGGCTCGCCCAGCGCGTCATGTGGATGCCTGGAACGTTGGCGCCCTTGCGGCCGCCGTAGTCGCGCAACTTCAGCCAGGCGTCGACATCGTTCTTGCCCTCGATCGGGCGGAATGCATCGTCAGCCAGGTAGCGGATGCCGTCGAGCCCATCGGGCAGTTCTTCGGCGCGGTGCGTCTCGCGCACCCAGAGACGATCGCCGCGCGCCCGTGCATAGGGGCAGTGGCATCGATCTTCCTTGCCGTCCGGCCAGTCGGGCGCATGCTCGACGGCTACCCAGGGCTGCGCCCAGCCGCCGCGGCACGCTGCCTCATCGTCGGGATGCCCACGCTGCCCGAACAGCGTGTAGTCGGTGAAGGCGTGCTGCTTCTGGCGCGCCATCACACGCCGCGTCTGCGTCTTCGTGCCTGCCTGCAGCGCGCGCACCATCGGCGCGCTGAAGAGGATGGGGCGCTCTTTGGCCGGTTGACGGATGGGCAGGGCCTTCATACAGTCCGCCTCACAACAACCAGGAGCAAGCAATGGCAGACAACAAGTCGAAGACCGGCAAGGCCGATCGCTCGAAGGTCGCTGGCGGCCAGAAGCACGAGGTGGCCTACACCGCCAAGAAGACCGGGGCGACCCCGGCCCAGGTGCGCGCCACGGTGAAGGCCGTCGGCAACTCGCGCGCGAAGGTCGAGGCGGCGCTGAAGAAGAAGTAGGGTCACGCTGCGCATGGGTGTTCCGGGTTGTTATTCGGATCAGGGCAGCAACCCCGGGTCCCTGGCAGCCATGTACGCGCGCGTGTGACGGTCCTCCAGGGCGGCGGCGCGCTCGGCGCCTGCCTTGCGCCGCGCCAGGTCCTTGCAGGCCTGCGTCTCCGCGATGTCCTCCTGCTTGCAGGAGACGGTGAGGCGGTCGTCGTCGCTGAAGAGCCGCGGGTTGCGGGCCATGATGGTCAGCGCGTTGTCGACCCGACAGGTGACGTCGGTGCCCGTGGGGATCGATAGCAGGCCGCTGCCGTCGCGGCCGGAGCCGCCGATGCTGAAGCCGGGGCGGGCGCAGGGCTGGGTGGGCTGCGTGGGCGTGGCGCCGTACAGGCTGGGCGCCGAGCGCTCGACGTTGACTTCAGAGCCGATGCGCGCGCCGGCCATGTCCAGCGAGCCGCCGTAGCCCGAGCCGCCGAGCGCGCTGGCGTTCCCGCCGGCAGCCGTGCTGCGCGAGTTGCTCCTCGAAAGCGCCGCCGTGATGCTGGTGATGCCCACGTGCGTGTTCTGGTTTGCAGTCTGGCCACTGCTCGGCGCCGGGGGCTTGCCAGTAGCGTGGGCGCCGAAGGCGGCGAGGAGGGCCAGGAGTGCGATGGAATGCTTCATTTGCAATTGCCTTGAGTTCGGTGGGATGGGGGCTTCAGAACGGGTGTTCGTCGTCGTCGTCGACGGTGCTGCTCGTCAGGCGTGGCGCCGACTCGACGCTGCGCAGCTCGTACGCCGACACCGGGACGGCGCGCAGGTAGGTGGCCAGCTTGCGGGCCGTGGCTTCCTCCATCGGCGTCATGCCGTAGATGGCGCCCTGGGTGAAGAACCTCGTGTAGGCGGCCACGTCGGCCACCTCCGGCACGTCGATTCGGATGAAGTGCACGCCGCCGATGGTCTGCTCGGATAGCTTGCCGGCCAGGCGCTGGTGGCCGAACAGCTCCAGCAGGCCCCAGCTCTCGAATTTCTCGTCAGTGGTCATGGTCACTTTCGTGGTGGTCGGTTGAAGAAAGAAAGGGCGGCTGATCGCACAGCGCTGGCCGGGAAGGTGGTCGGGAGGAGGAGAAGGAATGCCACGGCCAGCAGCGCCCTGGAAACTGGTCAGGCGGGGTCCGCCGCATGCAGCCCATCGCCCACGGGCGCCGGGAACTTGTCGAAGGCGAGCGGCTTGATGTGCTCGCGGAAAAAGGAGCCCTTGGACTCGGCGGCCATGAATGCGTCGAACGTCTCGCGCTCGACTGCCGGGTAGTGGTAGATGTGGCCGGGGCCTCGGCAGAACTGCACCGACAGGGTCTTGCGGGCGTCGTCGTAGCCGATGCAGGCGATCTGGCTGGACTCCACCAGGGCCATGAGGATTTCGACGTAAGGCTTGTCGGAGAAGGGAGCCGGGGCGGGGTATTGCTTGGGCATTGGGTGGTCCTCGGGTGGTTGAAGGGGGTCAGGCGGCCTGCTTGGCCTGGATGGCCTGTACGTGGGCCACGATCGCGGCCAACATGTGGGGGAAGTCGGCCTCGTGGTACAGCACCGATCCGCGCTCCTTCAGGCCGACGAAGCCCAGCGCCGCCATGCCGTCGGCCTTGATCTCCAGCGGCGCGATGCGCTCCTTCAGCTGGCCCAGGCTCAGCGTCGGCTTTCCGGTGGGTGCGACGTTGCGCGCCGGCATGGGGATGACGGTCGGAGCAGGGACGGGCGCGGCGGTGGGCTGCGGGTCCGGAAACATGGCGTGAGCCATCGCTGCTGCCGGCCCATGCGGGTGCGCCATGTGGACGGGTGCGGCGGCGGCCTGCACCTGCTGGCGCTGCAGGGCCTCGGCTTCCTCGCGCTGGCGGCGCTCCGCCTCTTCCCGTTCCTGCTGCTCGCGGGCGGCCTGCGCACGGGCCCGAGCCTCTTCCTCGGCGCGGATGCGCTCACGCGCCTGCTCTGCCAGGGCCTCGGCGCGCTTCTGCTCCTTCGCCTTGTGGTCGGCCACCCGGAACTGCACCAGCGCTGTGAAGTCGTCAGGCTGCTTCTGAACGACCGTGGCGAGGTCGGGGAAGAGGGCGCCGTACTCGCCCGCCTCGGCGGCTAGGTGCTTGAGGTTGATCTCGATTCGGTCGGCGACCTCATTGGCGGCGATCTTGCAGCGCGCCAGTTCGGAGGCGATCTTGTCCTCCATGCTGGCCAGCGACTTCAGGCCCTTCACCACGCCGCCGAAGTCGGCTGGCACGGCAGGCATGTAGGGCTTGCCCAAGCGGGCATTGAGTGCGTCGACGTGCGCCTTCAGGGCGGAGACGCCACCGGCCACGATCTCGCCTTTCCGGCGCTCCTTCTCGTTGCTCAGAAGGCGCTCGGCCATGCTGAGGTTCTCCTGCAGGAGTTTGTCCAGCATCTTCTGCCGGTTCGTCGCCTGCTGGATCGGCTCTACCTGCGCCAGTATCTGGGCGCCTGCTGCCTTGAGCGATTCGCGGGCCAGTTTCATGGCCTTGATCTGCTGGTCGAGGTCAGCAAAGTCCTGGTCGGTCTTCGGCTCGCGGATCAGACGCTCCTGCAGGAACAGGCGCAGCCGCTCCTCGAAGACGTTGAAGTTGTCCTTGAGGGCGATCTCGCCGGTGACTTGGGCTGATGGGGTGGGGAAGTCCTCCACCGGCTCGGCGACGATCTTCTCGACGGCGGCGGGCGATGGCGGGACGTAGGCGGCCAGGTCTAGCGAGAATTGCTTCCAACCGGCGATCAGTTGCTGGCGGCGCCGGGAATCTGATTCGTACCAGCAGTGGGCGTCTCCGCAGGTGAACAGCGCGCGCCTGGCGCCGGATACCAAAAGCTGGTGCTCGAGCTGCCAGATGTGATGCTCGGGCGGTTCCCCGAACATCTCGATGTGCTTCGCCGTGTCCTTGTTCGGGTGCTTGTTTTCCCAGATCTCGGTGTCGTCCAGGTTGATGCCGTCGAGGCTGGCGAGCAGCGCAAGCGAGTCGACAACCAGCGTGCCGGTGACCGCGTAGAGCTCGCCGCCGATGATCTCCTCCGCGTGTGGACGCCGCGCATCTTCATCGGCGTGTCCCGCGTCAAAGAGAGCCTGCGTAGCCGCGCTGACCTCTGGAACAATGCCGGTCGCCTTCTGCCGCAGCAGTTCACTGCGCGTCGTGTAGGGGGAGACGGCCATCATGGCCGGGGCTTCGCTGGCGCAGAAGTGCTGCGCGCGCGCGGCGTGCCATTCCGCCGACCCTTGGGTGACTTCGAGGATGTTCATTCCTTCATGCCCTTCGTGAGTTCGGCGTGCATGGCCGTGAGTTCGGCGCGTTGCTTCTCCTCGGGCACGCACTGGATCAGCGCGGCCGCTTCGTCGAGTTCAGGCAGCGTGAAGGCGGACGTCATCTTGTCGGCGACATCCGCATAGGTCAGCGGGGTCGATGCGTTCTCTTCGGACGCCTTTGCCGACGCGATCGGTGCGCGAATGGCGGCTTCCTGTTCGGCCGTCAGCGTGTATTTCGTCTTCGTCTTCGCGATGACCGCCTCGGCGCCGCCCTTGCCGGCCTTCCCCGTCCGGATCGCCTCGTGCCACTGCGGCAGCAACTCGGCGAATTTGGAGTCTTCGAGCGCAGGTAGGTCCTTTTGACGCTCTTCGGCCTTCTTGCCGCCAACGATCTCGCCGGTGCCAGCGTCGATGGTGGTGCCCTCGAAGTCATTGAACGACTTGCCCTCCATCTCCTCGGCAGTCGGCTGGGCTCCGCCTTCTGGGAACGCCAGGCGCAGGGCCTGCGCGGCAGCGCACTTCGCGATCTGGCCGCGTGGCCTCTTCGTCCACATCGCATTCGGCGCGATCGACTTCTCCGGGCCACCCTTGGTCGCGTAGTTTTCGATCCAGTACTCGACCGCGGTGAACTCGGCGATCAAGCCGTTTGGCATGATCTTCTTGACGGTCACCTTGGCCCATTCGGGGTAGGTGATGTGAGCGCCGCCGAGCGTGTCAGTGATCATCGGTCCGAACTCCGGTTCGGTCTGACCGGCGAAGGCCCCGGTGCGCGCGGCATCGGTGCGATACAGGCCGACGCCGGGCATGATGACGTCGCGCATCTGCTTGGCTTTGCTGTCCCACATCGGAACGATGTGCACGGGCTTCTTCATCGGGTCGAGGCCGGCCGCCTTGCAGTAGCCGATGACCATCTTGATCGACGGCACCGCAGCCCCAGGGTAGAGAGACGATTGCAGGACGTCGATCAGTTCGCCTTCGGACAGCGCCAGCGCGCCACCCTGCTGCGGTTGTATTGCGAGTACGTTGCTCATGAAGCTCTCAGAGGTTGTTGTTGAAGAGGAAGAAGCGGGCGATCAGCGAGACGGCGAGGGCCACCAGCAGCGGCGACAGGCTCAGCCCGACGACGTGCCAGGCCTTGGGCGGCCCTACGGGGATCTGGATGTCCTGCTGCTCGCGCCAGGAGACGCGCAGATCAGGGAGAGGACGGTCGGCCCAGTGGCCGGCGCGGCGAGTGCGGATGACTGCTGGCATGTCAGGCTCTCCTTGTGCTGCGGCAGCGCGACCCACTTGCTGCCAAGTTGACGAACCGATCGCGCCCAGGCCTTGGCGTTGTGGCGCGCTACGTGGCGCGGCGCGAGGTCGTGGAAGAACAGGCGGCGGGCGCGGGTAAGCTGGGTGACGTTCACTGGAAAAGTCCCGGTGCGTTGACGCCGAACACGGCGCGGTCGATGAAGAAGGCGATCACGCCGGTGATCAGGAAGACCAGCAGTGCGGTCCAGATGGTTTGCAGGGCGGCCTTCATGCCAACGCCTCCCCACGCAGCCAGTCCTCGCGCGTCTCTGGCTTGCGCTCCAATGCGCAATGCAGCGCTGCACCAAGGCTCATCGTCTGTTCGAACGTGAGGCCGAGGTACTGCGCCGTGCGCTGTGTGGCTTCGACGACGCCGAACTGACGCGCGAGAGCCATGGATTGCTCGTTGAACCCTGGAGTGCTCATGACCCGACCTCCAGCAACTGCGCCCGTGCGCGGGTCAGTTGGTCCTCGCGCAGGTCCACGCTGCGCGGCCGGCGGTGGCTCACCCAGTCGATGGCGTCGTCGCCGGGGTCGCGGATCGGGCGGAGGCTGGTGTCGAACCACAGAATGCGGCAGCCATCGCTTGGGTGCACAAGGAGCGGATCGGTAAACCATGCGACGCGGCCATCTGGGTGATGGATCAGTCGCACAGTTGTGACGATGTAGCCGAGGAACGTGCGATCTCCACCGACCGCATCAACCACGATGGCTAGTTCGCCGGGTTTGCATCTGGTGTTCATGGCTACCACTCCGTAGGGTCCTTGCTGCGCATGCCGAAGATCACGATCCCGGCGATGACGATCACAGCAATGAGGAAGAAGACGATGCAGAAGATCGCGGCGGCTCCGAACGTGATGCCGAAGACCACGATCGACACGGCGCTCGATGCGGCTCCGATTTCAGCCAGCCAGGCAAGGGCCGGCGCGAGCCACTCCACGACGCTGTTGAGAATGGGGTTCATGATCACCACACCCTCAAGAAGGCTGCCGCATCCCAGACAGCGGGAGCAGGGCACGTGTTGTTGAACTGGGCCGACACGTACTCGCCCGGGGCGATCGTGACGACCGGGAAACTCACGTCGCCGCGAGTGCGCAGGGCTGCGTCGCAGTTCTGGTACTTCGTCGCGCCGTCCGCCGTCATCACGTAGATGCAGGCGGGGCCGCTCAGGGTGTTCGTGCCGCGGCCGGACTCGGCATAGATCGAGGCGCCGGACAAGTGCAGTTCGCGGCCAGACTCATTGCGCCACGGCGTGCCGGCAGTGCTCTGCTCGCCGTCCTTGCAGGGGATCACCTCGTCGTGCTGCGGCTGCCTCCACGCATGCAGGGCGGCCGTCGGTGTGCTCACTCGCAGCGCATAGACGTGGCTCTTGTAGCCAGGCTCCGTGTGCGAGTTGAGGTAGACCACTTGGCCGGGCGCGATCGCAAGGCCGGTGCTCCCGCCGAAGCTGATCGTCGGGTAGTTCTCGCCGCCTTGCTTCGAAGAGCAGCCGACTTCACCGACGCCTGGCGTGTGCTGGCCCGTGACCAACTCGCCCACGTAGGCGCAGTACTCGGACCAGAGTTGGGTTTCTCCGGTCGCGGCCTCGATCGCGTCGATCTGCAGGAAGCCGTCGGTGTGGTTCGTGAACTTGACGTAGGTCCCCGCGGGCACGCCCACGCCAATCATCTCGCCGCTTGCGACCAGAGGGCACTCGACGTGCGTGTCGGGAGCAGAAACGCAGCCAGGGTTGACCGGGGAGAGCTTCAGAGGCTCGACTGTCGGCGCAGGCTTGGGCTCGTCTTGAGGAACCGGAGCCGGAGCAGCAGCGATCGGCATGAAGGCGCCGCCACCGCCGCCGCCACCACCGCCCCCGCATGCGCAGAGCGCCGCCAGGGCCAGGATAGAAAGAGCACGCTTCACATGGCACCTCGATCGTTCAGTTCTTGACGGTGAGCCCACTGGTCCCGCTGCACGTCGTACAGGCCGGACTTCTTCAGGGCATGGATGGCTCGATCGATGGCGGCCGCAGTCACCTCGTCGGGCGTGAAGGGCGCCAGCTCAGCCGGCGACAGATAGCGCGAATGCCGCGCGATGCTGGCTTGCATCTGGGCGGGGGTCATGCTCATAGCACCCCCGGCAGTTCAATCAGCACCAGGGCCAGCATGGCGACCACGCAGGCGATCAGGAGGGCGGCAAGGATGTACTTCATGCTGCGCTCCCGGTGGCCTTCGCGGCGTAGCCTTCCATACCCGAGACCCGAGCCAGCACGCGATAGGGGACGAAGGCGATGGAGCCGGGCACCCCGATGCCATGGGGAACGCGCCAGTTGCCGCGGGGGCGAGTGAAGAGACGGGCGGCTGGGCCCGCTTGCCAGATAGGCGCAGGGTGTGTGTGGGGCCCCGGTGTGCCGAGGTAGGCGCGCTGCTGCAACGTCTCGCCGTTGTGCAGCCTGCGATTGCAGGACGGGCAGTGGAAGGTCGAGCCTACAGATCCATCGCGGTGCTTGCAGTCGGCCGGGTAGGGTGCGGTCGACCAGCCGCGTGCCATCTTCCACAGATCTGGCTCACCTTGGTCGTCCGGCGCCACTGGGCGCGAGCGCCGGCCGCAGCAGCAGCAGATCGCAGCAACGCGGCCGCCTCGTGCGGGCACGTGGTTCACGGCGGTGCTCATGCTGCACTCCCGTTGACGGTCGCCAGGGCTCGCTCAGCGTTCTGCATCGCGCGCTGGTACTGGGCGGTCGTGGGTCGCTTCCCCTCCTTCTCGAGCTCCATGCCGAGGCAGACCCCGTGCAGGCCCTGCAGCGCCTTGAGCAGAATGGAAGCGCACACGGAGCGCTCCAGGCTGCTGCGCTCGGGCCAGGTGCGCGCGCTCACGATGCAGCCCTCGGGTATGGGCACACGCTCTCGGGGCTCTCGTGGTGGCACACGAAGTACCAGTAAAGGGCCTCGTGCTCGACGTGGGCGAGGAGGGCGGCGCTCACGATGACCTCCCGACCATGGAGGCCAGAATGCGAGCGCCGTGCGCAGCCATGTACGCGCCCTGTCGGAACGCGACTTCGGCGACGAGTTCAAGCATCTCGTCTTCCGTCGAGTTGAGCACCACGCGGCCCGACGGGCCGGCGTAGACGCCCATCGCGATCACCGCAGCGAACGCTTCGATCTTCGAAAGGCCGAGGAAATCGGTGTGCTGCGCGTCAGCCACGACGAAGGCAGGCTTCGTTGCCTCAGGTGGCGATTTCGGTTTGCGTGTGGACATCTTGCTCTCCGGTGCCGCTGCGAAACTGCAGGGCGTGGAGAGACTTTAATCCCACGGATGGGATAAAAGCAATCCCAATGATGGGATTCCGACAGCAACAAAGGGTTATTCGCACGCGCAAAAAAGCCCGCTCGGGGCGGGGCTGGGGGGGCGATTGCAAAGATGGACGCGTGGGCCGGACAATGCCGGCATGCGATCAGAACGTCGTCACGAGCGAGAGCGTTTGAAGGCCAAGCGCCGGTTCCACTGGGCTACGGACCTCGGTGGCGATGCGCGTCGCCTGGGCATGGCGGTAGAGACGCCATGCGTCTGCAGCTGCTGGATGTGCCGTCCAGCCAAGCGAGGCGCAGCGATCGGTGAGATGCGCGCGCACGAGGCTTGGCGCAAGATCGAGCAGGAGTGAACCCCGGCGGTCGGGGGGAGAGGAGGTGCCGCTACCCGTTCTTCCACCAGGCCAGAACTCGGCCGGCAGTAAACAACACGGCGCCCAGGAGCGCGGTAGCCGTGCCCCACAGTTCGCCCGTTCCCGCCCTGACGATGACGCCCAACAGCAGCAGCAGGACGCCGGCCAGCTGCAGGAGCTTCAATGGCTTGGGGGTAGTCATTGGGGGCCTTGCCTAACGTTGCCAGATCCCCAGGGGTCGTGCGAAGGGTAGGGCGCCTGGTAGCGCGTGCCCAGCGGGCAGCCTCCATCTCTTCCTTCCACCCAGGCCGGAAGCGCATCATCGAAGCGCTTGTTGTTCGAGCGGGTGAGCATCGATACGCTGGCGGCGGCGCCTGAAGGGCGAATCTCGAACTTGGCAATGTCGATACGGACCGACTGACCTATGGTCGCAAGCGTGATATCTCCTTCCTTCGCGTCCGGGAAGTAGTTCGGTTCAATCGTTGCGGAGATCGGCCAGCACTCACGAAGGGCCCCCAACAAAGCCCTGTAGGTCTGTTCGCTGGTGGTCTTCGACTGCACGACCACCTTGCTGCTGTTCTCTGGCGTCAGGAGCATCGCGGTGTGGCACCCGCTCAGCGTGGCGAGTGTGAGTGCGCAAAGGAGTAGACGCATGCCTCTACCGCCCTGCGAGTTTCACTCGCGCGTTGAAGGCGTTGATGGCGAGCGGCCGCAGGTATGTGCAGTCTGACCCGCGGTAGCACTCAAAATCTGCGCGAAGCTCGAATGTGCCGTCGTCCATAGGGTACATGAGCACGACTGCGCCCATCCGCCCGAAGCGTGTTGGTGCGAACGTTTCAAGCCTTGTGTCGGTGGCCATTCGAAGGCGCATGCCCGTTAGTTGCTCGGCTGACTCCTGCGCCGAGATCCACATGCGCTGGCATTCGATCTTGTCCTTGCACTTCGGGGCCTCTGTGGTCTGGGGGATCTCACGTACCGGCTGTGGTGCAGGCGCTGACGTTGGAGTTGCGCATCCGCCAAGGACTGCGAGCGCCGCGATGCCAAAGATCATCCGGTTCATGGTGCTTCCTCTTCAGGTCCCGACTTTGCGGCGCAGACGAGCCGGCACGTCTTCTTGCTGCCAGATTTTTCCCCCCGAGCCCACATTCGCGAGCCGCAGGGATTCCGCCCACTTCGCCGCGACTCGTTCTGCCCTTTCAGGATCTTCGGCAAAGGTGCCAAGCAGGACGCTTCGCGGTTTACCCGATCCTAGGTCAGAGATGCCCATCCAACCCTGGACGACCCCGCATCGCGCTTTCGCGGCCATGCTTTCGAAGTATTCAACTACCTCTGGTCTTGCGGCGCTTTTGTTCTTGAACTCGATCACCCGGCCCATTTTGTTCCTCGTCTCCAGTTTCATCGACTTCGCCCTCCACGATGGGGGCACTCTTTGGTGCTTGAGTTTCTGTCGGAAGCTCGCTCATCGTCGCGCCAGCCAGCAATAAGGCGATGCTCTGTGCAGTATTGCCAGCCGTAGCCGGCTTCGACACGAGCAATGAAAACATTCGTGCTAATAGCTCCCGTTCGTCGTCGTCGATCTTGACGACTGCGGCTGCGATCGCGCGCATCGCGTCGCCCAGCGCGCCAGCAGTCGGAGACTTCGCCGGCACCAGTGCCGCCGACGCGCCAAGGTTTTCCTGAAGAAGCTGCCAGGGCGACACGTCGAAGACATCCGCGAGTTGCTCGACCGTGTCGATGTCGGTCGCCACTGCCGCGCGGCGCACGCGATCGAGCTTGCCATTGCTTAGCCGGCTACCGCTTGCCTTGGTGATCTTGGGCAGGGTGTCCAAGGTCGGCCGCTGCGCCATCAGGGCCTTCAGGTTCTGCGCAAGGACGGTCTTGGTGCTCATCCTGGAAGTGTTGCCAAACCCGAGTCCCGTGCATGGGATTGATAAAATCCCATCAACGGGATTAAGATCGCGACCCATGGAATCAATCATCGACTACCTCAAGCGGAAGCTGCGCGAGGCTGGGGCAGGGCGGTGGGAAGCCATCGCTGTCGAATGCGGCGTCGCCAAGACGCTTCCCCGGAAGATCGCCTACGACGATCGCGACAACCCTGGCGTCCAGACGATTCAGCCGCTCCTGGACTACTTCGGCGCGGTCGAGCGAGGCGAGAAGGAACTGCCGGACCTCGAACAAAAGGCGGCGTAGAGCCATGCGCAGCACGCACCCATCCAGGCTGCTGATCTGCCGCGAGGCGAGCGCCGAACCCATGACCGTCACGTTGACGGTTGGCGGTGTCGCCACTGCGGCGCAGATTGAGGCCGCGATGCGCGGCCCGTGGGCTCTGACGCTCTCTATGGCTGAGAGATCAGCGCCTCCCACCGATCCTGCGCATCCGGAGGGATCGTCGGTTGCGCCGCCGTCGACGCTTGGCACGTCTGAAGCCACGCCGCCAGCGCTGACTCGGGAAGAAGTTGTTGGGCTGATTGCAGACAGTGAGAAGCGACTGCTTGCAGCGATTCGCCGAAGCGCTGTGTATTCAGGGGCACTGCAACTATGACCTTCATCCCCGCGTCGACCGCGGCAAGGTCCGTAAGCGGCCGAATCTCTACGTGCCCGCTTGCACCCCGCTCTGATTGCTTCACGCCCAAGAAGAAGTACCCGAAGTCCATGTTGCCTGCCCGTCGCCGGGTCCGAGTTGGGAAGCCCGGATGCTACCCGGCGGCGGTGCAGGCATCTTGCACCGGGGAGGCCTGAATGCGCTTCCTCTCCACCCACGGTGAGACGCTGCTGACGGCCTTGGCCTTCCTGGCCTGCGCCTACGGCTGTGTGTACTTCGTCATCGTCCAGCGCTACGGCGCCGCCTTCTATGCGCTGCTGGGAGCCATTGGGCTCTTCGGCGCCCTGATGAACTTCCTGCGAAACGGGGACCTCTTGATCCGCCTTCGCCGCATGCGCGAGGAGCAGCGTGCCCAGGGCTTCGATAGCTAGTTGATGCATATGAAACCAACCGCTGCGCGCGTTCGCGAACTGTTCGACTACTGCCCCGAAACGGGCATCTTCATCCGACTGATGCGACCGAAGCAAACGAGCGTCCGAGTGGGGGAGATCGCTGGCAGCGCGGATCAGCTTGGGTACTTGGTCATCGGGGTGGATGGGGCCGTCTACAAGGCCCATCGACTCGCATGGCTCTATGTCTACGGCGAGTGGCCGAATGGCGTCATCGACCACATCAACGGCCGGCCCAGCGACAACGCCATCGCGAATCTCCGTGTTGTGGACCGCCGGGCCAATCGCGAGAACCAGCGTCGAGCCCGCAGCGACAGCAAGTCTGGGGTGCAAGGCGCATTTGCCAAAGGCAAGAAGTTCCAAGCCTGCATCAAGGTCGAGGGGCGCACGCGCTCCCTTGGCTACTTCGATACGGCGCAGCAGGCCCATGACGCTTACGTGAAGGCGAAGCGCGTGGTGCATGCCGCGAACACGTTGTGAGGTCGTTTTGTGCATGACCAGATGGTCCTTTTTTTGTGCCCTGAGGGGATAGCCAAGTGAAATCAAAAGAATTGAGCCAGGCTGAAGCACAGAGGGAACTCGACCTCTTCAGACAGCCGCCGCCGAACGACGTGCCGATCGAACTGCTGCGCAAGCAGGCCACGGCTGGAGCGGCGTTCACGTTGGCCTGCAGCTCTTCCGGGCTTCCGGACCAGTCCATCTACGAGTTCGTCGGCATTGACGCCGGCACCTTCTCCAAGATGAAAAAGGGCCTCGCCACGCTGCAGGCGGAGGACTGGCCGAAGTTCTGCTACGCCGTGAACAACCGCATCTGGCCGGAGTGGTGCGCCTTCCAGGTCCACTGCACGCTGGTGCTGATCAAGTCCGAAGCGGAGCGCCGCGCCGAGGCTGCTGAAAAGCGGGCGGAGGAGGCCGAGCTCAAGTACCGGGTGCTCATGGAGACCTTCAACGCGAGGGCCCACGCATGAGCAGCCTGATCGACCCCACCAACCCGGCTCGCTGGGCCGACGGCAGCAAGCGCAGCATCGACAACGGATTCGTCGTTGGCATCACAGGTGAGCCCATCGACTGGAGCCAGTTCCAGGTCAACGCAGGCCGCGCCGCCAAGCTCGCGAAGAACCACTACTCCCCTGAGATCGAATCCCGCGAGGCTGGCCAGCGCTCCATGCACAAGCGCGCGGCCCTGGTGCGGAGCAAGATCTGATGGACGCGTTCGGCATGGATCGCCCTGTGCTCCGCTACCACGGCGGGAAGTTCCGCTTGGCGGCTTGGGTGCTCCAGTTTTTTCCGCCGCACAAGGTGTACGTCGAACCGTTCGGAGGTGGTGCAAGCGTGCTTGCGCAGAAGGAGCCGGCGCCAACCGAGGTCTACAACGACCTGGATTCTCGAGTTGTTGGCCTGTTCCGCGTGCTGCGCGACGAGGTCAAGGCCGCTGAACTAGCGCGGCGGCTTTCCCTGACGCCGTTCTCCCGCGAAGAGTACGAGGGCTGGTGCTATGCAGAGCCTGTCGACGACATCGACGCCGCGCATCAGATCGTCGCCCGTGGGTTCATGGGGCAGTCCAGCAAGGGCATCTGGCAGCGGAGCGGGCTGGACACTCGCGTCAACCCGGACGGCTACTGCTCCCGGCTCAACGCATTGCGCGCCACGCCAGAGGCCTGCATGGCGATGGCCAAGCGCCTCGCGACGGTGCTGATTGAGCACGACGAGGCGCTCGACGTCATCCGGCGCCATGACAGGCCGGACGCGCTTATCTACTGCGATCCGCCATACCTGACGAAGCAGGGCCGCGGGACGCGCATCTACACGCACGACTTCGACATGGAAGACCACCGCAACCTCGCGGCAGAACTGCGCGACGTGTCCGCCATGGTCATCCTCAGCGGCTACCCCAGCGAGCTCTATGACGAGCAGTACCGAGGCTGGGAGCGCCACGAGCGTAAGGCGATGGCCGATGGCGCGCGCGAGCGAACCGAGGTCGTTTGGCTCAACCAGGCATGCAGTGAAGCGCTCTATCGCGCGCGCGGCGGCCTCTTTGCGGACGCAGCATGAACCACATCCAGAAGCTTGTAGCCCAGCGCCGCACGCACGAGATCCTGGCGCGCGGGCTCGACATCGAGATCTGCATGGCGCTCGGCGACCGGGAAGGTGCCGCCCGCGCGCTGCGGGAGCAGAACGCCCTGTGCGCTGCACGCTTCGCTCAGCTCGAGCAGCTGGAGGAGGAGGGCGGCTGCTACTTCAGCCTGGCGGGCGAAATGTCGCGGATGCAGGCAGCGGCAAAGAAGGCGCTCGCATGATTTCAGGCGCGGCTATTCCAATTCCATCTACTGGCCTGCGCTATGCAGCGCGGGCAGATGGAACCATTGTTTCCCTCGTTCGGCCCGATGCGCCATATGACCTGAAGCCGATTCGGTGCGCCGACGGCTACTCGCGAGTGCAGATCCGGTTCTTGGGCGGCACCAAGAAGATGATGGCCGTTCATCGCCTAGTGGCCGAAGTGCACTGTGGGAACCCGCACGGGCTGCCCGAGGTGAATCACCGCGATGGTGTAAAGGCCCACAACGCCGCCAGCAATCTGGAGTGGGTCACCAGGGCGGAGAACATCCAACACGCAGTACGAACCGGCCTGCACCGGGCGCGCCCTGAGCACGCGCGAGCCACCCGCCAATCGGTAGCTGCGCTGCGCGACACCGGCCTGACGATGCAGCAAGTCGCGGATGCGCTCGGGTGCGGGCTTGCCACCGTGCATCGCTATGAGCACATGGCAGGGGGCGCTTGAGGATGCCAAACCGCCTTGTCCGCGAAGGCCTCATGGAATCCGAGGCCGTGCTGTCCCTTCCAGTGGAAGGGCGGTGGCTCTTCGTGATCATCATCCTGTCGGCCGATGACGTCGGCCTGTTCGAAGCGACCGAGTTCAAGCTCGCGCGCCGTGCTGACGTCAACCGCGACCTGGCCGGCAAGCTTCTGCAGATGATCGCGGATGCCGACCTCATCCGGCTGTACGTGGTCGACAGCAAGCGCTACGGCTTCATCCCGAAGTTCCGGCAACGCCTGCAGATCAAGACATCCAAGTATCCGTTGCCGCCCCGTGCGATCTTTCAGGATGATTCCGACGCACTCAACAAAATCAATGAGTTAGCTAGCAAAACAACCGTTGGAGCGCCGGTGGGCAGCGGTTGTACAACTGTTGGCCAACCGCCTGAAGCGGAACTAGAACAAGAACCTGAAGGGAAGGTATCGGAGCTTCGGAACTCTTCGAGTTCCTCTGCTCCTCGTCGCCGGCGCAAGGCCGCCGACCTGCCAGTCTGCCCCTTCGATCGAATCGTCGCGGTCTACCACGAGATGCTGCCCGAGTTGCCTGGCGTCAGAGTGGTGCGCCAAGGCGGCAAGCGGCAGAAGGCGGTCGCATCGATGTGGCACTGGGTCATGACGTCGATCAAGGGCGACGGATCACGGCGCGCCACCACTGCCGAGCAGGGTGTCGAGTGGTTTCGGGACTACTTCGAACGCGCTCGCAACAGCGACTGGATCATGGGCCGCCTGCCGCGCGGGCCAGGGCACGAGAACTGGGAAGCAGACCTCGACTACCTGTGCTCTGAAGCCGGCATGAAGCGGGTCATCGAGAAGACAAAGGCTCCGACATGAACGGCCGCGCCAACATCCCCTTCGAGCACGACCGCGAGATCGCGCAGCTGCGCATCCCGCCGCACTCCATCGAAGCCGAGTCGAGCGTGCTCGGCAGCCTGCTGCTGGACAACTACGGCTGGGACCGCGTCGGCGACCTTCTGGCCGAGGACGACTTCTACCGGCACGAGCACCGGCTGGTCTTCGCGGCCATCGCGCGGCTGATCAACGCCTGCAAGCCGGCCGACGTCATCACCGTCTTCGCCGACCTGGAGAAGCAGGGCAAGCACACCGAGGCCGGCGGGTTGCCCTACCTGCACTCGCTGGCGCAGGTGGCCCTGTCGGGGAGCAACGTCCGGCGCTACGCGGAGATCGTGCGCGAGCGCGCGGTGCTGCGGAAGCTGATCGGCGCTGCCGACGAGATCTCGACCGCGGCCTTCAACGTGCAGGGCCGCGAGGTCGAGGGCCTGCTGGACGAGGCGATGCAGAAGGTGATGGCGATCAGCCCGGACGCTGCGGCCGACGACTGGGAGGCGATGGAGAGCATGGTCGTGCGCGAGCTCGACATGATCCAGGAGCGCCAGGAAGGACGCACCGGCAACCAGCCCCCCGACTTCATTCCGACCGGCCTGACCGACCTTGACGAGATGCTGGACGGCGGCCTGCGGCCCGGGCAGTTGATCATCGTCGGCGCGCGCCCCAGCATGGGCAAGAGCGCGTTCGCGGACAGCATCGGCATTCACGTGGCGCGCAACCTCGGGCTGCCGGTGGGCAAGTTCTCGATGGAGATGCAGAACCACGAGGGCGGCCAGCGCGCGCTGTCGGCTGAGGGCAGCATCCCGCTGCATGCGTTGCGCCGGCCGGAGCGCATGAGCGATGTGCACTGGGGCAGCCTGACAAAGGCCGTGGAGATGCTGCGGCAGATTCCCTTCTACAGCAACGAGAAGGGCGGCTTGAACATCAACCAAGTGCGCGCGAAGGCGAGGGCGCTGAAGCGCAAGCGCGGACTGAAGCTGCTGCTGGTCGACTACCTGCAACTGATGGCCGGCACCGATCCGCGCGTGTCGCAGCGGACCTACCAACTCGAGGAGGCCAGCCGCGGCCTGAAGGCTCTGGCCAAGGAATTGGGCGTTCCGGTCGTCGCGCTGGCGCAGGTGGGCCGCGGCGTCGAGAAGGAGACCGATCCGATGCCGCGCTTGTCCGACCTGAAGGACTGCGGTGCCATCGAACAGGACGCCGACATCGTGCTGTTCATCGACCGGCCGATCCAACGCAAGCCCGATTTGGACGCCGAGTGGAAGTACTACGCGCGCGCCCTGTTGGCCAAGCAGCGCGGCGGCCGCACTGGCTATCTCGACTTCACCTACGTGGGAGAGCACACGCGGTTCATGGACTGGCCGCGAGACACGCCCATCCCCACCAACCAGGTGCGCGTGGCGCGCTCCAACCAATCGAAAGGCGGTGACCTGTGACCGAAGGCTCCTACCTCCTGAAACGCATCCGTGCCCGCTGCATCGACGATGCCGGCTGCTGGGTGTGGCAGGGCACCTGTCAGAAGGGTGTCATGCCGATGATCAATGTCGGCGGCAGCATCGTGTCGGTGCGGCGAGTCGTCTTCACCGAGTTGAATGGCCCAGTCAAGCCTGGGCACGAAATCACCGTGAGTTGCGAGACGGCGCGCTGCGTGAGGTGCGTCGAAGAGGTGACCTACGCCGAGCGCCGTCGCCGCATGGCGGTGAAGCGCAACACCGATTCCTATCCTCGCCTCATCCCGCCGCACGCCAAGCTGTCGGCCGAGAAGGCGCGCGAGATCCGGGCCAGTGATGAGCCGACTGCGGTGCTGGCCGAGCGGTATGGCGTCAGCAAGGCCTCGATCGGCTACGTGAAGATCGGGAAGACCTGGGCGCCGCCGTCGCCTTGGGATGGCCTGGGAGCGCGGTCGTGAGCATCGCCGACACCATCCTCAACGTCTTCGGCGCGGACGAGGAACTGACGAACCGCGAGTTGTGCGCTCGTACGGGCTACGGGATCACGGTCGTTGCCACGTACACGGCTCGGCTGAGGGAGCGCGGGCTCCTGGAGTACGTGGGCGATGGATGTAGGCCGGTGGTGCACCGCCTGGCGGGCGCCGCGCGCATCCGGGCGGAAATGCTGGCCAGCGCGGCGCAGGCCGCGCCGGATACCGCTGACGGCTCGATCCTGGGCAATGCGAAACGGCAGCCGGCCAGCGTTTTCGACCTCGGGAGGTGCTCATGATCTACATCGGCGTGGATCCTGGCATCGCAGGGGCAATCGCCTTCATCGACGGCGCGACGGGCGCGGCGAAGGTGTTCGACCTGCCGCTGAAGGCGACCGAGCGCCGCATCGATGGCTTGGCTCTCGCGCTGCTGATGCGCGAGCACGCGCCGGCGGCGATCGGCGGCCGGGCCTATCTCGAGCAACTGCACGCGCGCGCCAGCGGTGGCGGCATGCAGCAGATGGGTTCGATGATGAAGACGGTTGGGATCATCCTGGGCGCCATCGACTGCACGAAGTTCCCGCTGGTTGAGGTGACGCCGCAGAAGTGGAAGGGGAAGTTCGGGCTGATCGACAAGAACCCCGATCGCAAGCAGAAGCAGTCGGAGCGCGATCGCATGCGCAAGGCGAAGTCGCTGGACATGGCGCGCAGGCTGTTCCCATCTTTGCAGGCTGACCTGAAGCGCGCCGCCGACGATGGGCGCGCCGAGGCCCTCCTGATCGCCCACTGGGGAAGGATCACGCAGTCATGAACTCCTGCGGCACCTGCGTGCATTGGTCCCTGGTCGGCGAGCTTGGCCAGATGGGGTATGGGCAATGTGCAGCGCGGCCGATGCCCCAGCGAATCGCGATCACCACGGCAGCGCAGACCACCTGCCGCGTGCAGAAGTACGTGAAGGCTCCAGTCAAGGTGCTGCGGGAGCGGGAGAACGCGAAGGGGACGCTGCTGTGAACCTGTTCGCCTTCCTCCTGAGCGCTGCGGTGGTGGTCGGCACCATGGTTTGCGTGCTGCCGCGGGATGTATTGATCGTATGCGCAACGCTTGTTCTGGGCATGCTCTACGTCCTGTATGTGTCTCTGATAGTCCACTTCGAAGGATGGGCGTACGCTATGTTTACGACGGTTGTGCTGCCGGTTGCCTTCATTGCCTTCTGGCTTGCGGTTGATCGGGGATGGCTGTGAACTGCACCCGCTGTGGCCGCACCCTCCGCGCTCCTGTCCTGCTGGGCGGCCTCGCGTTTGGCCGAGTGTGCGCTGCCGCGATGGGAGTTGTTCCGAAGCGCAAGCGCATTGCTGCCCGCGCGCCGAAGCCCGACAGCCGGCAGCAGGACCTGTTTGCTGAGGTGCGGTCGTGACGCACACCTTCGTCCTGCACGACGTAGACCAGGGCCACAAGGTGGTCGCCAGTTCGCTGTGGCCCTGGGCCAAGGAGCAGTTGCAACTCGGGCGGAAGTTGGTCCTGAAGGCCGACGAACTCGAAGACGACAAGAGCGACCGCCAGCGCCGGTACTACCACGGGGTGGTGCTGGCCGAGATCGCCGAGCAGGCGCGGGCCAACGGGCAGAAATTCCCTCTGAAGGTCTGGAAGGAGCACTTCCGCGAGACCTACCTCGGCTCCCGTTGGGAGACGCGTACGGACCCGATGACCGGCAACAAGAAGCGCCGGAAGGTCCGCATCAGCACCGAGGACCTCGGCGTCAAGAAATACAGCGAGCTGATCGAGAAGGTGACGGCATTCGCCGTTACGGAGCTCGGCGTGCGCTTCAGCGTCTCGCGCTGGCAGGACTACCAATGAGAGAGGAAACCACCATGGAAGCGACGATCGAGCACTCCGAAGCGAACCCATTCAAGCACCAGAAGAACATCATCCTGGTTGGCACGAAGGGCCGCATCCTGTGGGCAAAGGCCTGCACGTGCACCGCTGGCATCCACCACCCGGAGGGCTACGTTCTGCCGGGCGGGGAGCGCACGCAGAACCGGGCCCGTGCAGAGTTCGCCGCCTCGACCATCGACTACCTCAGCCAGGGGGCCGCGTGACGCTCCGCCGCAGTGCCTTCGGCCGCCGCGCGATGCTGGAGCGAAAGCCTTACACGGGGATGATCCTTGCGCGCCGCGTCGGCCTGGGCCTGACGATCGACAAGCCGCGCGCCGCCGTGCTCGCAGACTGCGCCGGGCCCGCGCAGCCGGTGCCGAAGGTCGTCCCGGTCGAGCACGAAGGCTACCGCCGCCTGGTGGCCGCGCTTCCCTGCAAGCACTGCGGATTGGTCGGCTACAGCCAGGCCGCGCACCCGAACATGAACAAGGGCGCCGGCACCAAGACCGACGACAGGCTGTGCTTCCCCCTGTGCTGCGACCGGCCCGGCGTCGTCGGCTGCCACGTCGCCTTCGACCAGAAGGCCCTGTTCACCAAGGAAGCACGGCGCCTCGTCGAAGCGGCCTGGGGCGCCGACACGCGCCGCCAGATCCTGGCCGCGGGCAACTGGCCGACCGACCTGCCGCTGTGGAGCGAGGAATGACCCGCGCCGAAGGCTGGATCGAATGGCGCGGAGGACCTTGCCCTGTGCCGGCGACTGCCCGAGTGGAGGTGATCCAGCCTGCACGGCACGCGCGCGGCTTGGCCGTCGCCTTCAACTGGGGCGGCCGCCGCGGGGGAGACCCCGTGCTGTTTTGGCGATTTGAGCGGCATGGCCCGATAGGCGCACTCGCGCTCGCCGGCGCCCGCTCGCACCTCAGACCAACCACCACCAAGGAGCATTCATGACATCGAGCACCAAGGTTCTCTGGCGCGTCCAAGTTCGCAAGAGCAGGGCGCACAAGTGGGTGAACAAGGGGCTATACGAAACCCGCGATGCAGCTCGCGCCCAAGCGCATTACCTGCGCACTGGCCGTGTACGAGGCGGCGAAGTCCTCTGGGATACGGCCTACGGCTTCGGCAACACCCGCGTAGTGCGCTACGAGAAGGGAGCGAAATGATGGACCTCGACGGCATCCTTATCGCCGGCTCACTGGTAGCCATACCGCTGGCAGTTGCAGGGCTGGGCGCCTTGGCCTGGCGCAAGCGCAGGCGGGAAGCGCGCAAGGAGGCGGAGGCGCTGGTGCGGCGTGCCGGCCAGGTCCCGATGCCCCCGATGCCCGCGCCTGCCAGCCATATCTACTGGAGGTCGACGCCGCGGCGCCCCGCGTTTCCGCCGCCAGCAGTGGCACAAGGGCATGTGCCGGACAACTACCTGCCTCTGTCGTCGGCCGCGATGTTCTCGTCGAGCAGCCCGTCCCCGGCCGCCGAGCCATGCCGCGCATCGTCGTTCTCCAGCGGCGGCGGTGGCAACTACGGCGGCGGCGGTGCCTCGGGATCTTGGGACAGCGGTTCGTCGTCGAGCGACAGCAGTTCTTCTTCATCGTCCAACGGAGATTGACCATGAACCACCACCTCACAACCATCGCAGCCCTGCCCACCACCGCAGGCACCGGCTCGGCGCTGATCCCCGAGCGCAACCCCAGCCGGCCGCGGTTCGAGCTCACGGCCGAGGACATGGCGGCTGCGGGGTATCCGGTTGTGTACTGGGAGCCAGCGAAGCAGGACGCCGCCTCACGCGTCAACATCGTCCACGTCACCATCGACGCGGCCGATATGCAGACGCCCAGCCAGGCCCGTGCAGCCATCAAGGAGGCCATCGACGAGATCCGCGAAGCTGAGGAAGCCAAGGACCGCAGCTTTGCCGAGAAGGTCGAGCACACCCGTCTATTCGGGGGCAGCCTCTGATGCAGGTCGAGCCGAGCGGTGTCTTCGAGGACGCGGATGTCGCTGGCGGCGCTACGCTTGACGACCTGCTCAGCCGCTGGCATTCCTGGGCGAAGGGCTACATCCCAGTGCCTCAGAGCGGCGCCGACCCCATGTTCCGCAACGTCAGGACCCCGAAGACATGGGACACCACGTCCGACGCCTTCGACGATGATCTGAACAACCGGATCATGGAGTGCATCGATTTCCAGGTCTCGCAGATGCCAGACAACCCGCCTGATCACGGCTACCGAAGCGCCATCTACTCGCTGGCCCGCAACCTCTCGACTGGGCGAAGCGTCTGGATCAGCCCGCGGCTGCCGCGCGACCCGATGCAGCGCGCCGTCATCGTCCTGGAGGCGCGTAACATGCTGACTCGCCGACTCTTGGCTGCTGGAGTGATGTGATGCACGTTTATCAACTCGATGGGCACGACCTTGACTACTGGGTTGCGCGAGCCATTGATGTGAGGGTGGTGCCAATGGGCGAAGCATGGGCGCTCGAAGCGGCGCCGGCCGCTCCGTGGGAGCCGCACAAGGACTGGGCTCTCGGCGGCCCGATCCTTCACGAGAACATGGTCAGCATCATCTACATCAAGAACGGCAGCGGCTGCAAAGGCGAATGCCACCGGTACAGGCGAAACGAGCGGCCGCCGCACAGTGTTGGCAGGCAATGGGGTGACGATCCATTGCAGGCCGGCCTGAGGGCGCTGGTCGAGGCCGCGTGCGGAGAAGAAGTCGATCCTCCGTTGCAACACTACCGCGAATTCATGTAACATCCGCCCCGGACGCCACAGGTGCGTCCAGAAAATCCCGAAGCCGCCCACCCGAGGCGGCTTTCTCATTTCTGGCCCTTAGCCAAGCGGTCTACGGCACCGGGTTTTGATCCCGGCATTCCAAGGTTCGAATCCTTGAGGGCCTGCCAGCCCCCACGTGTATCGGTAGCTCAATGGGCAGAGCACTGGTCTCCAAAACCAGCGGTTGAGGGTTCAAGGCCTTCCCGGTACGCCATCCCAACTCGCACGCACGGAATCGGAGCCAGGCATGTCGCCTGGACCGGACGTCCGCGCTCGCCAGTAGAAGGCAATGTCACCATGACCACAGTTCGAGCCAAGTTCAAGGTGCAGAGTGTCACCGAGTCCGAGGGCGGCCTGAAAACGGCCAACCTGTCGCCGGTCACCAGCGGCAGCTCGGAGAACGACAAGTTCTTCAAGTGGACTCCCGGCGGCCAGATCCAGCTGGGCACCATCAACCCCGACGCGGCCGCGCAGTTCGTGCCCGGCCGCCAGTTCTATGTCGACTTCACGCCTGCAGACGAGGCTCAGAAGGCCGACTGATTTCAGTTGTCTCCTTGGGCGGCTTGCCTGCTGTTGCCCAATTACCGGCGCCCGCCTCACCCGCGGGCGCCGCCTTTTCGGAGCCACCCACACATGAACGGAATCACCACCGTCGCGCCGCTCGGCGCGCGCGCAGCGCTGCCGGCCGACGGCCAAGCGCAGGAGGAGCAGCGCGAGATCCGCTTCCTCGGCGACCTCCAGCGGCTGCAGCCCAAGCCGGGCGATGTGTTCGTGCTGACCGTCGATCGGTCGCTGAGCATCGAACAGTGCGAGCACCTGCGCTCCTACTGGAAGCAGGTCATGGGCGACATCAAGGTACTGGTGCTGACCGAAGGGCTGAAGCTGGGCTGCATGGCGAAGCCTCCGGAAGCCTGAGATGGCCAAGCTCCAGGTCTCCGCCGAGCTCCTGCTCGACAGCCTGTTCAAGGGGCAGGCCCAAGGCATGCGCCTGATCGGCGCTTCGGTCGAACCGATCACCCAGACCATCGAGCTCGACCTCGAAGGCCCAGCCATCCCTAACACCGATCGCATCAGTGCCATCTGCACAGTGGAGCGGTTCACTGTGCGGTTCGAGCCGAGGCTGTAATGCCCTGCTCCGGATGTGACGCCCGCCGCGCTTGGATAGCGCGCAAGGCCAAGCTGGCCGCGCAGGCCCTCGTCGCCGTGCTGCGCCAAGAGCAGAAGACCGCCGAACGCACCAAACCCCATGGCCAAGTCACCCCGACCAAGCCTCACGACCCTGCGCAGTAGGGTCCAGCCCCAGCCCCACAGGCTGGCCACGATCCAGCCCGGGTCATGGCGCACTGCCAACCAATCGAGCGCCCAGCGCGGCTACGGCTACCGCTGGCAAAAGGCCCGGGAAGCCCACCTTCTGGCCAACCCCCTCTGCGTGATGTGCAAGGAGCAGGACGGACGCGCCGTCCCGGCCACCATCGTCGACCACCGCATCCCCCATGGAGGCGACCAGTGCCTGTTCTGGGACCGCTCGAACTGGCAGAGCCTATGCGCCCACCACCACTCGAGCGACAAGCAGAGGCAGGAAGCAGCAGACCGAGCCATCAGGGACGCGTCAGGAGACCGCCAGGGGACCGCGGGGCAGGTCGGGGACGTCGGAAGGGG
>NZ_LYMK01000027.1 GCF_002157355.1 Variovorax sp. JS1663
CACGCAGGCCGGTGCCTCTATTCGATCCCCATCGCCAGCGTCTCGGGGCCGGGGGCTGCGGCCCCGAGACGCTGGCGATGGGGATCGAATAGAGGCACCGGCCTGCGTGCGACCAGAGGTCGAAGGTGTACTGCAGCCACTTCGTTCGGCGCTCGAGCACGACGCCCGGCAGCTGCTCGCGGCAGGCGGCGGCCAGCTCATCGAAGGTGACGGCCGAGGCCTTGCCGCTCACAAGGAAGTCCACCGACCGCTGGTTGATCTCGGCTTTGATCGAGAAGCTCCGAGCGACCTGCTGCGCATCGTTCTGAGGCGCCGGCTGGCGCGGATCCAGCTCCTGCGCTGCCCAAAGAGTCGTGGGCCTCGGGGGCGCACCGCGGCTGGCGCGGCTGCTGCGGCTTCGTCGGGTCTCCGGGTCCTCGGCGGACTCCATGACGTCTGCGATACGGTGCGTCTTGGAGACGGGCGCGTGGAGGATGGAGGGCGCTGGCTTGCGCGCGGCGGACGCTCGGCCCGGGCGAGCAACCGGCCCTTGCGCACCGCCACGACCACCGTGGCCAGGATGCTCACGGGCAGGAGGAGGACGGCGCACAGGACGAGCGCGGCGCAGCCGAACAGGCACATGCAGAACAGGCCCGCCGCGTCGCCTGGGTGGTCAATCGCCTGGCCGAGCAGCTCGAGCCAGCCGCACTCGGCGGCGCGTGCGCGCAGCGCGGCGGTGACCGCATGGGAGGCACCTAGGGAAAGCAGTCCGGCAAGCATCTTTTCTCGGTCTTGTGTGTGAATTCCTGGATATGAACTCGTCGCGTCCGTAGCGTTCGCAAGAATAGTAGCGTACAAATAAAAGAGGTCGCAAGAATTGCATGACATCGAGGTTACTCACCCAACGAGCGGCGGCCGGAGAGCCCAGCGCCGCGCCGGCCACTGCCCCAGCCGCTAGGAGAGCGCGCCCCCCCCCCCGCGCGCCGGCCCACCAAAGAAAAAAGTTCGTCGAAGACAATAAAGATTGTCGGAAAAGCGGTATCTGCCTGGCAGAGAGGCCCACGTTCGGCGGTGCTTCGGCCCTGTATTGCCGCCGAGCCCCGGCTGTCGAACCAGGCGTATCCGCTCGCGCAATGGGCTGCCGGGGGGAGCTTCAGACTGAGCTCGGATGTCCAGCGCCACCAGCGCATTCGACGTAGCTGCTCCGCGCGGGCCTATCGCGTCGATCATCAGCAGCCACGGCGCGGTGTCGAGCTTGAGCTTCTCTTCGAGACGCCCGTTCCGCATGCGCCTTGGGCGGCTTCTCGATTAGACTGGCCGCAGGCGAAAGAGCACGCGGTAGCCGGCCTCGATCGCCTTCCCAGCGCGACCGAAAGCGAGAACCGCTAACCAGTCGGGCCATCGCAGCAAAACAGCCATCTTCTCCATGGACGAAGAGTAGGCACGTCATTCGTCACGCCGCCGTGCACCAAGACGCGAGATTTGGGATTGCGCACCTGCAGTGTCGAGTTCCGAATCGCTCCGGGGTTCGACGCTAATTCATAGAAGGTGCGGGTCGGCAGAGTGGCGCCAAGCATCACACCCTACCTTGAGGTGCCCTCCCGCACCGCGTTAAGCCAGGTCCTGACGTGGCGGCCATCGCTACGGTCCGCAAACAAGATGCGTTTCGTGTGAATTTCGCCCCATCTCGCGTCCCACATCTCCAGCGCTTTCTCGGCTTCGCCGGATCTCGTGAACACGCCCTCAACTTCGGCGAACCATCGCAAGTACTGAAGCCACGAGAGCTTCTGCCATGCCTCACCTTCCCCCGCTCGGAGGATGTCTAGGATCTGAACTCCATACGGATCGGACCCGAAATTCCGATCGGCAAACCATCGCTCGCGGTCAAGCCGGAGTACCTCCTGGTCTCGTATCACCGTGGCGAGATCCGCCTCGTTCCAGTACGGCACCAGGCGGCCAGCACCGTCTTCATCCCTCCATCGACTAGGAACGAAGCGCCGGAGGTTGAAGTATTTGCCCGACGAGGCGTCAGCAACACCCGCGGCTTTCCACATGACTAGGTCATGCGCGCAGAACGCGACATGGACTCGTAGCTGGGAACTCAGCAGCTTGACGAGATGGACTGCCGTGGCGAGCGCGGCTCCGTCATCCAGCGGCTGGCGAGGCTCGATCTCGCCAGCCAAAAACGTCAGGTAGACGCGTTCGCAGTCGGTGCTTGATAGGATGCTGCCGATCTGCTGAGCTCTTGCAGGGGTTGCGAGATCCCGGAGGCTGATCATTGCGGTAACGAGAGTATCGATGCCGTTTTCACCCGCATATGCTGCGGTCGCGTCAGCCACGTCAACGATGAGGCGATAGTAGTCATCGCTGAAGTCGCGCGGAAACAGAGCGGGCGAGCAGACGGCATCAATTCCAAGTGAGCGGGCATCGTTCACGACTTCTCTGCCACGCGTCGCCCACCAACCCAGGTCGCTGTGGTTGGCCGTCTCAAAATCCGCCGAGTAGTAGGTCCACTCGGCCAGCTTGCCTTTGTCAACCGTTGGGTTGTACAGCTGCGGGTCTAGGATTACTTCGAGGCTCTCTCGCCGGTCTCTAAGCCTCGCGAGACCACTCCGAACAGCGTTGGGGCCGTCGTTTACAGGACTGATGACTAAGCCTCGATAGTCCCCAATGTCGGCCTCCTCAAGCAATCCCCACGATCCGTGCCCTTGCTGCAGATAAGCTGCCATGTTGCGCTTTCAGAGGTTCTTCAATGCTTCGATGAACTGTCCTGGCCGCCTGAATCGGGCGATGGGCCAGGGCTTTAGCGCCTGCACCAAACACCCGAACCCTGCACGAGTGAGCTCATCAGAACTCGAGGGCGGCATTTCCTGTTTTCCGGCCACTGCATGGATCGCCTCGTGGATCGACTGGCCCGGGCCGGCAAAGGGATGGCGGCCGATAACACATTCACTCAAGACGATGGCTAGACCGAACTGGTCGGTTCTCCAGTCAATCAGAGCCTTTTCATTGGTGAGCTGTTCCGGTGCGGCGTACGCGGGTGTTCCGGGCCCTTGCGCCAGGAATGCTTTCGTGAGTGATGGCTCATCGAGCATGCGCACTATTCCGAAGTCCGTCAGTACGGGAACTCCGTCAGCGCGAAACATGATGTTGGCTGGCTTGATGTCCCGATGGACCAACCGACGAGGATGAAGATGCTCCAACACCTCCGCCAAGCAGAGTCCGATTGCCCGAACCTCGGCCGCGGGGATCGGTCCAGCTTGAAGCCGAGCCTCGAGCGTGCCGCCGCCAAGAAATTCCTCTACTACGACCCATAGCGTCGATAGGCCATGCTGGTAGGGGAAGGCGGCGACCAGCTTTGAGATGCTGGGGTGAGAACTTCCTCGAAGGGCCTCGGTTTCTCGGATCAGTCGATCGGGAGAACCAGCAACAACTGCGAGCTTGAGCGCGAATGCGACCCCATCCACCGCGACGACGAGGTACGCGCTCTTGAACGCGCCCTTGGCAATCAGCCCATTGAAACTAAGCTGCTGCTGCTTGCAGATCTCCTCGGCGGCGGCCTGAAGATCTAGGGGCGGGGCGGCACTCATAGAGCAATGCATCGAAGTGCTCGTGTGCTCGAGCACGGACCCATTTCAACAGCGGCTCCTGCTCGCATGCTTCGATGAGTATCTGGATTGCCTTTCCGTCGAACGCGCATAGTCCCACCCCTCTCAATTCGAATTCTTCACGATCTTGCATCGCGCGCTCTGCCACAGTGGGAGGCAACAGCACGTATGTTCGATTTGCGTAAGCGGTGCTGCGGTAAGCCTGCATAAACGCTCGCCGCCAGTTTTTAAGCTTGGCCTCGAACGCGACGAGCGCGCCCGCGCAGTCTCGGGCAAGGACGTCGACCAGCCCTGAGCGATGGTCCCACTCTGTAACGACTTCGACAGAGCCGTAGCAACTGCGTCCCGCCTGCAGTTTGCCCACAAAGCTTGCGACCAAGTCTGCCTCCGTGGCAAACGTCGTCTTCTGGGCGATGGCTCGTTTCGTCGTCATGGTGCTAGACAGCGCAGATGGTACCTGCATCTGCGGCCGGCCTGAGGGCGATTCTGTGATGGACGCCTCACAAGGCGCTGGGCGCCTCCTCGTAGTTTCCCCAGCTTGAGTGGATCTCAAAGATTCATGGCTCGGCCGAGCGAACATAAAGTTTGACCGCGCGCCGATCTTGGCTTGCGCCGCAAGCGTGTTCGGCCGCGCGGGCTGGCGGGTTGCGACGGCGCGAAACGCGCCTTTGCTCTTGAGCTTGTCGAGAAACTCCCGTTCGCGCCGCTGATAGTCTCGATCTCGCATGGATGAGACTTTTCCTGCAACGCGAACCAGCTCTTTTGATGTCCCCACCAAGTGGCGCCTGGCTCTGTTTCTCCGGCTCACCACAGCCTCAAACGCCTTGGCAAATGCAGCGTCTCATCAGCCTTGGCAGTGCTCTGTTGTTGCGCACTGCCTGTAGCACTCATGTGAGCTGCGCGATTTCGATCGAGCTTCATACGTTGTTCCTCGGCTCGCTGCAGCCAGGTGGCGCGCTGCTCTTCAATCAGGTCGCTGTCCGTCCCGTTGGAAGCCAAAGTTCGAGCGATTCCGATCCGTCGCTCATCCGCAACAGCGAGAATCCAGCAGGCGCGGCGACCTTGCGATTGACGGTCAACAGCATCTCATGATCGCCGTTCATCGTTCCTCCCATTCGATCGAATGTCGCCATAGACCCTCGAGACCTTCCTCGCCATCGCCGGCATCGCGAGATTGGGAAGTTCCTCATGCTTGAGGACCACCTCGCCGCGCGTTGTGTCGATTCGTTGTACGACTGCCTTTGACTTGGGCCCCTTGGGCGATGGCGCGGAGCGCTGCGCGACCTGGGTGGCGCCGAACGACACAACGAGCAGGAGGAGGGCAAGGCGTTCGTGAACTTCATGAGGTACTCCATCACTTTCGGCCGACCTGATCTGCACCTGCTGCGTTGACCATGCAAGCACCGGCGCGAGCGTTCGCGCGGATGCCGAAACCCCCACACCGGCGCTGTCGCAACTTGCGTGGCCCCATTTTCCGGCTAAACTCCGTATCGAACAACCGAGTTGGACATGCCCTCCCACGCCTTCACCATCTCCAAGCTTGCCGACGCGGCAGGCATTGGCGTGGAAGCGGTGCGTTATTACCAGCGTCGCGGCCTCTTGGCGCAGCCTGGCCGCGCGGAAGGCTCCTTCCGCGAATACTCCGCCACGGATGTCCAGCGCTTGCAATTCATCAAGCGCGCGCAGGAACTCGGCTTCACGCTCGAGGATGTGGCCGAGCTGGTCTCGCTGAGCGCGGAGCCTGACAAGCAACGCGTTCGCGCAGTGACGCAGCGCCGCGTTAGCGAGATTCGCGAGCGGGTCAGGAACCTGCAGGCGATGGCGAGTGCCCTGGAAGGTCTGGCCAGCTGCTGCGAGAAGGCCGCGCCAACCGATGCTTGTCCCATCATCGCAGCGCTGGCCGGTGCACTGCCGTCCGAGTTGCGAACCAAGTCGGTGGCGCAGGCACAGGTCGTCGAGGCGGAGACGGTATGACCATGACCCGCGCCTTCAAGCGACTGGTCAGCGCCGGGCTGGTCGGGCTGATTCTGTTCGCGCAGCTGGCCATTGCCGCTTATGCTTGCCCCGCGCTGCAGTCGTCAGGCGCTCGGATGCAGGGCCTGGAAGCTGCGGGTGGCGGCGATCAGGTGGTTCGCGACGATGGCATGGCGACCACGGGCAACGATGCTGGTCTTGCCGCCATGCCCGGCTGCGATCAGATGGCCGGCGCGCCGGACGAGGCCGCTCCCAATCTGTGTGCAGAGCACTGCCATTTCGGCCAGCAGGGCAACCAGTCCCATGTGCCGGCGCTCCCCGTGATGACGCTGGTCAGCCTCTACACCGTCGCTGCGACGGTGCCCGACGAGGCGAGTCTGCCGGTGACGGTGCGCACCGCGTCGCTGTCCACACCCGCTGTGGTCCCCATACCGCACGCCATCCTGCACTGTTGCATCCGAGATTGATCGTCCAGACGACGGCGCGCTGATGACCGCACAGGTCATGCGCGCCGAGGCTGCGCCTGTTCGCGTGCGAGTTTCGGCTCGCCTCGCCA
The DNA here is from genome assembly GCF_002157355.1 of Variovorax sp. JS1663. Classification (GTDB taxonomy): domain Bacteria; phylum Pseudomonadota; class Gammaproteobacteria; order Burkholderiales; family Burkholderiaceae_C; genus Variovorax. The sequence goes on from NZ_LYMK01000027.1 coordinate 6,118, forward strand.
ACGGGACCAACCCCGCCCGTTCGTTGTCTGGAGATCTCATGTTCATCACCCTGTCCCGTCGCGCGGCCTGGCCGCCGCGGCGGCCGCGTTTACAGCGGACCATCCTTGCCCTGGCGCTCGCCGCGGCGTTCCTTGCTGCCGATCTGCACGCCCAGGAGTCATTGACCCTGGAGCGCGCGCTGTCCCTCGCCCAGGACCGATCACGCCAGTTGAGCGCTCAGGACAGCGCCGCCAGCGCTGCCCGCGAGATGGCGGTCGCCGCCGGCCAGCTGCCTGATCCGACGCTCAAGGCCGGTATCAACAACCTGCCGGTCAATGGCGAGGACCGCTTCAGTTTGACACGCGACTTCATGACCATGCGCTCGATCGGCGTGATGCAGGAGTTCACGCGCGCCGACAAGCGCGAGGCGCGCTCAGCGCGCTACGAGCGCGAAGCCGATTCGGCCCTCGCCGCACGGGAACTCGCGCTGGCCAATTTGCAGCGCGATACCGCCAGTGCCTGGCTGGAGCGCTACTACCGGGAACGCGTTCGCGAGCTGCTGATGAACCAGCGCGACGAAGCCCGATTGCAGATCGATGCGGCGGACGCCGCCTACCGGGGCGGGCGCGGCGCCCAGGCCGACGCATTCGCAGCGCGTTCGGCTGTGGCCCAGATCGAAGACAGGTTGGCAGAGGCAGACCGTCAGACTGCCACGGCCACCACGCAACTGGCTCGCTGGATCGGACAGGGAGCGGATCGGCCGCTGGGCAGTCTTCCCAACACGGATACCGTGAGATTGAACCAAGCCGATCTCGACGCCGAACTGGCCCACCACCCGCAGCTCACCGTGATGGCGCGGCAGGAGGATGTGGCGCGAGCCGAAGCCGACATCGCGCAGGCCAACAAGAAGGCCGACTGGAGCGTGGAGCTGATGTACAGCCAGCGCGGCTCGAGCTATTCCAACATGGTCTCGGTGAATCTGTCCGTCCCGCTGCAGTGGGATCAGAGGAATCGCCAGGACCGCGAGCTAGCCGCCAAGCTGGCCGTGGTCGAGCAGCGGCGTGCCGAGCGCGAGGAAGCCACGCGAGAGCACGTGGCCGAGGCGCGCGCCATGCTGCAGGAATGGCGCAGCAACCGGGAGCGCCTGACGCGCTACGACGACGCGCTCATCCCCCTGGCGACCGAGCGCACACGCGCGGCCCTCGCTGCCTACCGCGGCAGCACCGCGCCGCTCGCCGGGGTGCTCGACGCCCGCCGGGCCGAGATCGACATCCGTATCGAGCGCCTGCGCCTGGCGCTGGACACCGCACGCCTGTGGGCGCAGCTGAACTACCTCGTGCCGGTGGGCCACGCCGCCACCACCGTCCCTGCCATCCGGCCTTGAAGCGCCCTCGGAGAGCTCCATGCAAACAAAAAACCTCGTGATCGCCTTCATCGCTGCCTGTGTCCTGGGGGCCGGCGGTTACGGCATCTATGTCCTGGGCATGCAGCGCGGCATGACCATGGCTCCGGCGTCGGGCGGCTCTGCCGGGCCCGGCACGGAGAGCACCCCCGGCGCGTCCTCGGCTGTCACGGCATCTGCGAACGAGTCGGGCGAGGACGCCACGCGACGCCACATCGCGGCCGGCCTCAAGGCCGGCGACGTCGACCCGGCGAACGGCAAGAAGATCCTCTACTACCACGACCCCATGGTGCCGGGCAACAAGTTCGACAAGCCGGCCAAGTCGCCCTTCATGGACATGATGATGTCGCCGGTCTATGCCGGCGGTGACGGCGACCAGAACAATGTGACCGTGAGCCCGCGCGTCCAGCAGAACCTCGGCGTGCGAACCGCGGCTGTCACGGAGGGCACGCTGTCGCCGCAGGTTGCAGCCGTCGGCAGCATCGCCTTCAACGAGCGCGACCAAGTCATGGTTCAGGCGCGGGCGACCGGGTACGTCGAGCGCCTGCACGTGCGTGCCACGCTCGACCGCGTCGCCAAGGGCCAGGCTCTCGCCGAACTCTACGTTCCCGACTGGATTGCAGCCCAGGAGGAGTTCCTGTCGGTGCAGCGCATGCGAGGCACCGACCTGGCTCCATTGGTCGATGGTGCCCGCCAGCGTATGCGGCAGGTGGGCATGAGCGAAGGGCAGATCGAACTCGTGGCCCGCAGCGGCCGCACGCAGCCCCGCAGCACGCTGGTCGCACCGATCGGCGGGGTCATCACCGAATTGACGACGAGAGAGGGGATGACGGTGATGCCGGGCGCCACGCTTTTCCGCATCAACGGTCTTTCCACCGTCTGGGCCAATGCCGAGGTGCCGGAGAGCCAGGCGGCTCTGCTGCGACCAGGCGCCAAGGTGCAGGCCAGGAGCCCGGCTGTTCCCGGCGAAACCTTCGACGGCAAGGTGCAGGCCATCCTGCCCGACGTCAGCCCGACGACGCGCACCTTGAAGGCGCGGCTGGAGCTGTCGAATCCGGGCGCTCGGTTGGTCCCGGGCATGTTCGTGTCGATGCAATTCATGGACATGCGCGCCGACAAGGTGCTGCTGATTCCGACTGAGGCGGTTATCCAGACCGGCAAGCGCACCGTGGTCATGCTGGCCGAGGAGAACGGCCGCTTCAGCCCGGTGGATGTCGAGATCGGCATCGAGAGTGCAGGCCAGACCGAGGTCAAGCGTGGGCTGCAGGCCGGCCAGCGCGTCGTGGTGTCTTCCCAGTTCCTGATCGACTCGGAGGCGAGCCTCAAGGGCGTCGAAGCGAGGCTGAACAGTGCACCGGCTGCGCCCGGTGCGGCGGCTGGCGCTGCGGCGGCCAGCGCTCCAAGGCATGTGGGCGAGGCCAAGGTGGAAAGCCTGAGCAAGGATGCGATGACCTTGTCGCATGGCCCGATCCCGACGATGAAGTGGGGCCCGATGACGATGGACTTCAAGCTGCCCACAGGCGGTGCACCGCGCAATGTCCAGACCGGCGACCGGGTGACCTTCGAGTTCTACATGGACAAGGACGACCTGCCTCAGCTCACCCGGGTGACGCCGATGGCGCCCGAGCCCAAGGCGGGAGCGCCCGCTGCAACGGGAGGCAAGCGATGATCGCCGGGCTCATTCGCTGGTCGATTGCCAACCGTTTCCTGGTGCTGCTGGCCACGCTGATGATCAGCGCCTGGGGCGTGTATTCGGTGTCGAAGGCGCCACTCGACGCGCTACCGGATCTGTCGGACGTGCAGGTCATCATCCGCACGACCTATCCCGGGCAGGCGCCGCGCATCGTCGAAAACCAGATCACCTATCCGCTGACGACGACGATGCTGTCGGTGCCGGGCGCAAAGACGGTGCGCGGCTATTCGTTTTTCGGCGACTCGTTCGTGTACGTGCTGTTCGAGGACGGCACCGACCTGTACTGGGCGCGCTCGCGCGTGCTCGAATACCTGAACCAGGTGCAGTCGCGCCTGCCGGCCGGCGCCAAAGCCGCGCTTGGGCCCGACGCCACTGGCGTGGGCTGGATCTATCAGTACGCGCTGGTCGATCGCAGCGGTACGCAGGACGCCTCGCAGTTGCGCGCCCTGCAGGACTGGTTCCTGAAGTACGAGTTGAAGACCGTGCCCAACGTCGCCGAGGTGGCCTCGGTGGGCGGCATGGTGCGGCAATACCAGGTCGTTCTCGATCCTGACAAGCTTGCGGCCTACAGGATTCCGCACACCAAGGTGGTCGAAGCGATCCAGAAGGCCAACCAGGAGACGGGCGGGTCGGTGCTCGAACTCGGCGAGGCCGAGTACATGGTCCGCGCCTCGGGCTACCTCCAGAGCCTGGACGATTTCCGCAAGGTGCCGCTCATGACGACCGATGCCGGCGTGTCGGTGCGCCTGGGAGATGTGGCCCGCATCCAGGTCGGCCCCGAGATGCGCCGCGGCATCGGCGAGCTCGACGGCGAAGGCGAAGCCGCCGGCGGCGTGATCGTCATGCGCTCGGGCAAGAACGCGCTGGAGACCATCGCAGCCGTCAAGGAAAAGCTCAAGACCTTGCAGGCCAGCCTGCCCCAGGGCGTGGAGATCGTGCCAACCTATGACCGATCCGGCCTGATCGAGCGCGCGGTGCAGAACCTGAGCCACAAGCTGCTGGAGGAATTCCTCGTGGTCGCAGTCGTGTGCTTCATTTTCCTGTTCCATCTGCGATCGGCCTTCGTTGCCATCGTGTCGCTCCCGATCGGCATCCTGGCCGCCTTCATCGTGATGCACTACCAGGGCGTCAACGCCAACATCATGTCGCTCGGCGGCATCGCGATCGCCATCGGTGCGATGGTCGATGCAGCGGTCGTGATGATCGAGAACGCCCACAAGCACATCGAGCAGTGGAACCACGAACACCCGAACCAGACACTTCGGGGGGAGCCGCACTGGCGGGTGATCGCCGATTCGGCGGCGGAGGTGGGACCGGCGCTGTTCTTCTCGCTGCTCATCATCACGCTGTCCTTCATCCCGGTGTTCACGCTGGAGGCACAGGAAGGACGGTTGTTCTCGCCGCTGGCCTTCACCAAGACCTACGCAATGGCGGCGGCGGCCGGCCTCTCGGTGACCTTGATCCCGGTGCTGATGGGCTACCTGATCCGGGGCAGGATTCCCGACGAGAAGACCAATCCCCTGAATCGCCTACTCATCGCGGCCTATCGGCCGTTGCTGAACGCGGTGCTGCGCTGGCCGAAGCTGACGCTGTTGGGCGCCGCAATCGTTCTGGTGCTGAGCCTCTGGCCACTGCAGCATATCGGCGGCGAGTTCATGCCGCGGTTGGACGAGGGCGACCTGCTCTACATGCCGTCGGCTCTTCCGGGCCTGTCGGCCGGGAAGGCGGGTCAGCTCTTGCAGCAGACCGATCGCCTGATCAAGACCGTGCCCGAGGTGGCCAGCGTGTACGGAAAGGCGGGGCGTGCGGAGACGGCCACAGATCCGGCACCGATGGAGATGTTCGAGACCACGATCCAGTTCAAGCCCCAAAACGAATGGCGTGCCGGCATGACGCAGGACAAGCTGGTCGAGGAACTCGACCGCATCGTCAATGTGCCCGGCCTGACCAACATCTGGGTACCGCCGATCCGCAACCGCATCGACATGCTGGCAACCGGCATCAAGAGCCCGGTGGGAGTCAAGGTGGCGGGCACCGATCTGGTCACGATCGACCGCCTGACGGGTGAGATCGAACGCGCGCTCAAGAACGTGCCGGGCGTGTCGAGCGCGCTGGCCGAGCGGCTCACCGGCGGCCGCTACGTGGACGTGAACATCAAACGCGACGAGGCCGCGCGCTTTGGCATGAACATCGCGGACGTGCAGTCAGTGATTGCCTCGGCGGTGGGTGGCGAGAACATCGGCGAGACGGTCGAAGGCCTGCAACGCTTCCCGATCAACATGCGCTACCCGCGTGAGATCCGCGATTCTCTGGAGAAGCTGCGGACGCTGCCGATCGTCACCGAACGCGGCGCGCGGCTGGTGCTTTCCGACGTGGCGGATATCCGCATCACCGACGGCCCGCCGATGCTGCGCAGCGAGAACGCGCGGCTGTCGGGCTGGGTGTATGTGGATATTCGTGGGCGCGACCTTCGCTCGGCGGTCCAGGACATGCAGCGAGTGGTCGCGAAAGAGGTGAAGCTGCCGCCGGGCTACTCGATCTCCTGGTCGGGGCAGTTCGAGTTTCTCGAGCGCGCGACCGCCAAGCTGAAGGTGGTCGTGCCGTTCACACTGCTCATCATCTTCGTGCTGCTATACCTGACCTTCAAGCGCTTCGATGAAGCGCTGCTGATCATGGCCGCGCTGCCCTTCGCGCTGGTCGGTGGCATCTGGCTGCTCTACCTACTCAGCTACAACCTGTCGGTCGCAGGGGCGGTTGGATTCATCGCGCTCGCAGGGGTGTCCGCCGAGTTCGGCGTGATCATGCTGCTGTATCTCAAGCACGCATGGCAGGACCGGATCGACGACGGGCGCACGGAGAACGTCGACCTGCTGGACGCGATCCGCGAAGGCGCGGTGCTGCGCGTGCGGCCCAAGGCGATGACGGTCGCCGTCATCCTGGCCGGCCTGTTCCCGATCATGTGGGGCAGCGGCACCGGCTCCGAGGTGATGCAGCGCATCGCGGCGCCGATGGTGGGCGGGATGATCACCGCGCCGCTACTGTCGATGTTCGTGATTCCGGCGGCGTACTTGCTGATGCGCCGGCCGCGTGAGCGGCGCGCATCCGGGCTTGCGTTCTGGAGAAGGCGTCATGGCACGACCTGAATGCCTCCAACGATGGCGTGCACTCTTTGGTGTCGCGCTGTTCCTGTGTTTGGCCTTGCTTGGTGTGGGCGCGCGGGCGTCGATCCCCGGAATGCAGCACGCCGGGCCAGTAGCGATCTCGGTCATGGTCTCGGAGTCGATGCAGACCGTCGCGGACTGCATGCCCTGCGCGCGCTGCTACGTCGCTCCAGCGCCGGTGACGCAAGGGTTCAGTGGCGAGGGCAAGACGCCCGATGAACCGTTCTGGCGGGTTCGTTCCCCCTCCGTACCCGATACGGAGTATTTCGAGACAGGAGGCCGGCACGTCGGGTTGCCGGTGAGCATCCTGTACTGCCGGTGGCTGAATTGATCGGTGGCCCGCGGGTTTCAAGGCTCGCAGTTGCCATGTACCGATCAACTTCAGGAGCTCATCATGAAAAGGCTATTCATCACCATCATCGGCGCCCTTGCGCTGGGTGCCACCGCGCAAGCCATGGCCGGCCCGGACTTCAAGGTCATCGAGCAGGCGCGCAAGGACAAGCAGATTGCTCAAGCCGATACCCGTGCTACCCGGGCCCGCGATGAGGCGAGGTCGCCGAGGTGCCCTCCCGAGCCGCTCGTGCTGCCGCTGGACCACGGCCCGCGCGCGCAGACCACGCCTGCCGAGAACCAGCGGCGCAAGAACCGCTATGAGGCGCAGGTGAAGGCGTGCAAGGAAGCTACGAAGTGAAAACAGTGCGCCGACAGCTGACCTCGTTGTTGGCGCTCGCCGCGGTCGCACGTTCGTCGTGGGCCGCGGCATCCAGATCGAGCAGATGGGAGCCGATCAGCCCGTCTCCTTCGCCGCGGCGGGTGTCCGCAGTCCGACCAGCACCCGCGTCGCGAGCGCCTGCGGTTCGCCATCCAGGCTGGGTTCGGCCTCGAGGTCGAGGCGCTCGAGGTCGTAGCTGCGTGGCACGTCGAGCGGGGTGGAGAGTTGGGTGCGCAGCGCGCTCACCGCCTTACGCTGCACAAGGTTCGGCCGGGGCGGCGGCAGGCCATCCTGCAAGTGCAACGGCTGCTGCAGCGCCGCGTCGCGCAGCAACGGCAAGATGATGCCCGCATCGGCCAACAGCCGCAGGTAGCTGTCGGTCAGCCGAGCCAGGCTGGGACCGTCGCCGAGCAGTTGCGCCCGGGGCGGCGCTGCGCGATCATCAACAGCAGCGCCTGCTCGAAGGCTTCGGCCTGGTGCCTCAGTGCTTCGCCGGTCGGCGCCGCGTGCTCGCCGTTGTTGGCGAGCAGCCGGCAGGCGAGATCGACGAATTGCGCTCGAAATGCGCCAACACGCGGGAGCTGTACCGCAAGGTCTGCGCGCCGCGGTTCTTCCGGCGCGGCATCACGCCCACCGCCAACAAACTCATAGTCCGGGTCAAGCTTCTTGGCAAGAGCATTTCTGGGGAGGCGCACCGATATTCGGCGCGCCACACTCCGGCTCGTCGACGGAGGTTGCCATGATCACCAAGATTCAGCTCAATGACGAGCAGTGGAAGACACTCCAGGCCCTCCTTGAGGCCCATACCAAGCGGCGTCCGACTGATTCGATCAAGGTCTCGGATCGCCTAAGGTCGAACGGATTTGTCGCTGCGGACCGACAAGGTCGCAAGTTCCTGACCGAACAAGGGCTTGCCAGATTGAACCAAGGTCGCTAGGTCCCCAGCCCGCGCCAGGAAAGCTCTCTGTGAACCGATCACGACCGGATGACGCGCGTTCGCTTGCCGTCCGGCATCCTCAAGGGAAACGGATCGTAGCGATTCCGCCAGAACGCTCGTCGGAACTCCGACGAGTTCACCGCGGGCAACCCCATCGACAACGACATGGAGCTTCCCCCTGTTGATGGCCCGGCCAGCGTTTCAGCCCGATGTTGCCGGCGCAGCCTCAGGGGTCCACTCCGATCCTCGGAATCCGTCTCAGCGATGCCTATTGGCACTGCCTGGCCGGATTCGACGATGTGCGCAGTGGCTTCCAGCGCGCTTGGTGCGGCAGGTCATGGCGGGGACGCAGGCACGACGACGTGCGTGCGCTGGGCCGCCAGCCGCAGGCGTGCTCCTGCCGAACGCACCACCGGAGCGGGCGTTGCTCCGACGAGCCGACGGTGGATGGTGATTGCATCGCGGGTGCGCTGCGATGGCCTCGCAGCACCCAGCAAGACGACGATCACCGTCCGTCCACCCGCTTCGGCACGCATGGCCAGACAGCGACCTGCATCGTTGGTAAAGCCCGTCTTCGACAAAAGCACATGCCACCCCGGTGCGCCGACGAGCCGGTTGGTGTTGCGCACGGTCCGGTGCCGCCCGTTGACCAGCACGGTGTGGCTGCGCTGGCTCGTGATCTGCGAGATTGCGGGATAGCGCGTCGCCGCGCGCAGCACCTTGACCATGTCCTGGGCGCTTGACACGTTGTTCGGCGACAGCCCCGTCGGCTCCTCGATCAACGTGCTGTACAGGCCGAGTGAGTGAATCTTCCGCTGCATGGCCGCGGCGAACGCCGCCAACCCTCCGGGATAGTGGCGAACCAGTGCCGAAGTCGCGCGGTTGTCAGAGGCGAGGAGCGACAGGTCGAGCAAGGCGCCACGCGGCACCACCGAACCGACCGGGATACCCCCGCGGCTGCGCCTGAAGCGGTCCGTGTCCGCCGCCTCAATCCGCAGACTCTCGTCCGGGTCCTGCTGCGCATCGAGCAGCACCATTGCCGTCATCAGTTTTGTCAACGACGCGATCGGCGCGGCGCTCGCGCCGTCCTTGCTCAGCAGCGCCTCGCCGCTGGCGTCGTCTACGACCATGACATGCGCCGAGGCGAAATCGATGCGTGCCTGCCCAGTGGAGCAGACCAACAGCAGGCTGAAGGCGACGGTGAAACGCCGGAGCATGATCGGTTACTCCCTCGGCCGGAATCGAAGGCCGACGCCCTACTAATGTGAAGGCGGCAACTTGGACTACAAGGGCAGCGTGGATGCGATCGAGAGAGTCGGACAGATCTCGGTCCCCTGGATAGGTCGGTTGGTTGCTCGCCTCCAGGGCATCCTCCAGCAGCCGCAGGTTCTCTTGGCGCCGCCGTGGCGCAGTGGTAGAAATTCCCCTGGTGAAAAGGCGCTCGCTGGTTAGCGCAAATTCCCTGTATGCCCCAGCGAGTATCGGCCAGGCTGCGGCCACACCGTCAGCCCGTGCGGTTCACGACCGACCTTGATCTTGTCGACGCTGCCCGTTGTGGTGTCAAAGCGATACACCACATCGTCGTACCGGCCGGACAGCCACAGGTGTTTTCCGTCGGCGCTGACGTTGCCCATGTCAGGGCTGCCACCCCCCGGGATGAACCAGGTCCGGGTGACGGTACGTGTGGCGAAATCAATGACCGAGACGCTGCCTTTGCCGCCCGGCGGGCCGTGAATCCTGTTGATGCCACGGTTGGCCACGTACAGGCTTTTGCCGTCGCGACTGGGGTACAGGCCATGCGCGCCGATACCGGTGGCTATGAAGCCGATCTGTTTGAACGATTCGCCATCGACCACATGGACGCCGTCGGCCATCATGTCGGCCACGAAAAATACCTTGCCGTCTGGCGATACCCGTATGTCTTGCGGCATGCCCTTGGTGGTGCGGATTTCGCCACCAACCTGGCTCGGGTCGGGTAACTTGGCGGGTTTCTTGCCGGGTGTCGCGATCAGTGCGAGGACATCCGGCCGATCGAAGTATTTGCTCAACTTGAGGGTGTTCACTACGCTGCGATTCACCAGGTCGATCTTGGTGACCGCCCCGTCAAACTCGCAGGTGAACAGCGCAAACCTGCCGTCGATCGAGAAATCGGCGTGATTGATGCCGTCGCACTTCGGCGTGGCAATCGAATACTGCAGCTTCATGCTGCGCGGGTCACGAAAATCCAGACGCTTGTACGCCTCGGCCACCACGATGGCCGATTGACCGTCTGGAGACCAGTACATGTTGTAGGGGTCTTCTACCGGGATCGGTTGACCCGGTTTGCCGGTGTTGGGATCGATCGGCGTCAGACTGCCGTCGCGGCGACCTTCGGCGTTGTTGGCTACCCATAGCGTGCGCAAATCCCACGCGGGCACCACGTGCTGCGGGTTGACGCCCACCTTGAACGTATCGATCACCTTCAGCGTGGCCGGGTCGATCACCGACACGGTATTGGACGTGCGATTGGGTACGTACACCCGCTCCAGGGCCCCGGCTACCGCCGGGCTCATGCGGTTGACGCCTGTCTCGCTGTAAAGATTGTTCCGATCGGGCACGGCCGGCATGCCAGGCACCGTCGCCACGGGGCTGCTCTGCGTGGAAGCGCCGGGTAGCGGCTGCGCGTATGCGGGGGGCGCGACGGCCTGGTTTGCGACCCACCAAGCGGCGGCCGACACGGCGACCACCACTGACACGACGACAACGGGATTCTTGCGCATGCTCGAGCCTTCCATCTCTCGGTCAACACATCATGCAATGAAAGGGGCGCGCTCAACGCGAAGCACCCCGCGCGGTGCGAATGGCGGCCACCGTATTCGCCACAATCAAATCGACACCCAACTGACCCAGCGCCGCGCTGGAGGTGCGCGGATCGCCAGCGACGCCATTGGCCGCACCTTCGCGCGGGTCACGTGTCATTTGATCTGGCCTGACCATCGTGGCGTCAATGGCCAGCATTAGCGAGGTATCGGCCGTGCCCGCATGCACGCCAATCTGCGCATCGCTCAATCCCTTGGCTCTGAGTGCCTGCACGTAGTCGGTTTGCGTGATCCGGTAGTAGTCCGCGATGAAGTGGGCTCGGGCAGGCGTTGCCGCCCAATCGTGATTCAGGCGCGTCGCCACCGCCTTGAGCTGGGCCTGATAGCCGCCGTGATCACCGATCAGCACCACGTCAACAAAACCATTCTGCTTGAAGCTGCGCGCGGCGGCATCCAGGACGCTCTTGAAGGCGTCTTCCGGCACCGAAATTGTGCCGGCAAAGCGCATGTGTCCAGCGGGCGGGGATATGCTGCCTTCGGGCACATAGGCCACCACCGGCGCGACCAAAGTATGGCCCAGCGATGTGGCGATCCTGCCTGTCAACACCTTGACCCGCACATTGTGCTTGCCCAGTGCCATGTGCGGGCCGCTCTGCTCGGTGCCGCCGACCGGAATGATGATCGTGGTCGTGCCGGCGCGGATTGCATCGCGGATCTCGGTCGAGGTCAGCTCCTCAAGATAAACACTACTGGAGGCGGACCACGCAGCGGGGCTGAAAACGGCCAACCAAAGGGTGAGCAAGGCAAGCAAGGTACGCATTGATAGTTCGTGTCTTGTGATTGGTGAAGGGTTCCCACTAGGCGGCGCAGGAGTCGCTGCACCTATGGCTGCGACGGCGCCCGCTGCTCGTGCTGCTTACGCGCCCCGTACCGGGTCATACCCGTGGCTTGTACACCGCGGCCACGAGCAACACCAGCAGGGCGGCACCGGCGTCGGCCACGAGTTGGATCCGCAGACCACCGAGATCGGCGCTGGACAATTGCGTCTCTGCCACTACGCCTGCTGGGCGGCAAATTGGCTGCATGTGCAACAGCAAGACGATGGTGGAGGGGATGGTTATCAGGAATTCCACCAGGACCGATGGTGCCGGAACAAGCCCAACGAGGTGCCCAGCGACTGAACAAGCCCGGTCAGCGCCGAAGCGAAGCTCAACGGGAGGATGACGAACCAGGCGGCATTTCCATCTCGAGATAGGCGGCACGCACCAGCTGAGCATCCTGGCTGGTCAGACCGGCGACGGCGAGAGCGAGGAAGCTAGCGACCGCGCCGAGCCAGCCGACCGACGGCGAGACATGTGCGGTAGGCGCGAACTTGCGGATGCGGGGGGCATGGTCATGGTTGTTGCACGCAGTGTTCTGTGACGCTGGAGGGCGGTATGTGGTCACCAGCGACAGTGGCCGCCAAGGCCACGGCCGGTGAGGTGCAGGATGGCGAACAGCAAGACCAGGACGATGGCGATGATCCCAAACACCTTCACCCAGCGTGGTGTGCTGGCGGTTGATCCGCGGCCGGAACCCACGCCGGTGTCGCCGTTGGAATCGGGATGGGGGCGGGTCAGCCATGTGCGTGCCCTCTGTCGCGGGTGCTGGCCAAGGTGTTCGACCACAACAGTTTACGTGTCTCTGTGCACGTCGTCACGTACATTGGGATGATGCCGAAGCTGTGGAGCGAGACGATTGAGGCGCAGCGTCGCGAGCTGCGCGACGCGATCGTGGACACCACTGCGGCGCTGGTGGCTGAGCACGGGCTGCGGTCGGTGACGATCTCGCAGATCGCAGGCGAGACCGGATGGACGCGCAACGTTGTACAAGTACTTCTCAACCGTCGAAGCGATCCTGATGGCCTGGCACGAACGTCAGGTCACCCGCCACCTCGAGCATTTCGCCGAAGTCCGGGCCCAGCCTGGCGGTGCCTACGCGCTCATTTCCTACCAGCATCACGGCACCGAGCTCGCGGCGCTCCTGCATCGAGGTGAGCACGTCGCCCGAGCGCATCACCAACTCAGCGGCTCGATCCGAAACCTGCTGACCGAGGCCGCAGAGACCGGCGATGTTCGGGACGATGTCGCGCCTGGCGAGCTAGAAGCTACTGTTCTCCACGCCCTCGCAGCTGTCAGTGCCCTGCCGTCCAAGGCCGCGGTCCGCCGGCTCGTCGCGGTCACTCTGGCTGGGTTGCACCCCCGCGCCCCATGTCCCCAGCCACAGGTGCCGCCGCGGCCGAGCGTCATCCCGGCCCAAGGTTGTGAACCGATGTGATCGGCTCGGCGAAGCTGGTTTGCGTGGTGTGGAACTGTTCTACCTGCCGATGCACCAACCATCATGACGGTTGTCGCGCTGCCGATGAGGGAATGACAACGAAGGAGATTCATATGCTCCGCAACAAACACACCCTCCACGCCTGGATGCTCGCATTCGCACTTGGCATCCTCGCGGCGCCACCGGTTCGCGCCGGCTCACCGGTGACCTTGACTCACGTCCACGGGCTGTCCTATAGCGCTGACGGGCATCTCCTGATCCCCAGCCACCATGGCCTTGCCGTGTATGCGGACGGGCGTTGGTCCAAGGCGGAGGGGCCTTCGCACGACTACATGGGCTTTTCCGCCACGCGCGATGCGCTGTACAGCAGCGGGCACCCGGCGCCGGGATCCGAACTGCCCGACCCCCTTGGCCTGATCAAGAGCAGCGACGGCGGCAAGACCTGGCAGCAACTCGGGCTTTCGGGCGAGTCTGACTTCCACACTCTGGCAACCAGTTTCGCGACCAACGCGGTGTACGTGGCCAACAAAGAGGTGAACACCCGCATGAGCCAGGTCGGCATCTACTACACGCTAACCGACGGCCTCAGGTGGCAGCGCGCCGCGGCCAAGGGACTGGGGCGCTGGCTCCACAGCCTGGCCGTGCATCCCACCGACGCCGCCGTCGTCGCCGCCGGCACGGATGAGGGACTCTATCTGTCCCGAAATTCGGCCGAGACTTTCGAGCGGCTGGTCGGCGGCATGGTGATTGCGGAAAGCTTCGCCCCACAGGGGCAGCATCTGTGGTTCAGCACCCATTCCGACAAGGCGAGGTTGGCCCGGATCGCATTGACGGCCGGGGCCAAGGCCGAAGAGGTGCCGATCTCAGCGCTGACGGACGATGCCGTGGCATACATCGCGCATAACCCTGTCCGGCGCGGAGAGATCGCCTTTGCGACCTTCAAGCGAAGCGTATTCCTCAGCAAGGACCAGGGTCGGACCTGGACGGAGATCGCGAAGGACGGGATGATCCATGAGTGACCCACATGTGGAGTAGCCTGTTGATGCGTCTGCGGCAGCAGGCGGAAGCATCCTGGAATTGCCGCTCAAAGTAGGCCCAAAGGCCCGACTATGCGGCGGGGCCCGACCTAGGCGCCCGAGTCTAGTGGACGGCTGCTCACGCCCCCAAGCGTTTACGCAGCCATCCGAAGAAACTGCCGGCCAGAAACGCCCAGAGTGCCATTACGACCAAAGCCTCGATGAAGCTGCCCCACGCAAACGGCGCGGACCTCAGCAGCAGTGTGAAGTCCATCCCGTGGAAGAGGCTGTTCATGAAGCCAAGAAACGGACCGGGAGCGACAAGCCACACCAACGTACACAGCACGTAGAACACCGCCACGGTGACAGCGAACGCGATGCCGGTGCGAAGCGGACCAGGCGAAGGAGTGTCGTGCTGCAGAGGAAGTGCATGGGAACCCATTTCAATCTCCTTTCGTCGTCTGTGGCGAACGACAAATTTATGAGCAGGGCTGTGCGGTCGCCTTGATGTGGATCAAACCTGGTGGCTGCTGATCCTGCAATCCTTGCGGCATCAAGGAGATAGACATGCGTTCCCTTCTCGCGTTCGCTGCTGCAGCCGTCCTATCTACGGTTGCCGTGGCGCAATCCGCTAAGTCGGACCCCGGACCACGCAGTCCACCATCCGCCGGGCGCCGGGGGCGCCGCGGCTGCGGCTCCGTCCGTCGCCGAGGAGCAGGACTCCGAGAGCGCGTTTGGGCAGTCTTGGCGGGACTATGCCGCCTTGACGCCGCGCTTTATTCCGAACTTCTCCAAGGCCAACGGCGGCGCTGCGCGCTCGGGCAGCATCCAGTAAAGTAACTGCCATATGAGGCTCCACGTCCGAACCACAACCATGCAAATTTCACGAGCAGCAGTGGGATGAGCCAAGATGACCAGGCGAAGGGTACCGTCAAGGGTGCCGAACTGGTTTCCGGTTTGGGCGCCATCATTCTTGGCGCCGGTCTGGCCCTCGTGCTGCCTGAGTGGCTCCGGTCATACGCCACGTCCCTGTTGGTAGGAGGCCTTGTCGTTCATGCGCTGGGCATGACGCTGAAATACAGGCTGGAGTTCCGCCGTGGACCGCCGCTTTGGTGGGAACGCGCCCTCTTCTGGCTCTGCTGGGCGTGCCTCCTCGGGCTGGGCATCTGGATTGCGGCGGCCGCGCTTTTCGATGCGTCAGTAAGGGCACTTCATGCGCCCTTGACCTTCCCACGCTGGCAAGGTTGAAACTGGCAAACAAGAACAGGAAAACGCCATGCCGCCATCCAGCACGGAACACCAGCACCCCAGTCACAGCCATTCAGGACACGCCTCCCATCAGGTACCTTCGGAAGCCAGGTCAACGGTGACCGTGCCATCTGGCAAGCAGGTGGAGTACACCTGCCCGATGCATCCGCAGATCCGGCAGATGGGTCCCGGCCATTGCCCGATATGCGGCATGGCTCTGGAGCCGGTCGTGGCGACCGAGGCAGCTGGCGAAAGTCCCGAGCTGCGCGATATGACCCGCCGCTTCTGGATTGGTACGGCGCTCACCGCTCCGGTGTTCGCGTTGGAGATGGGTGGCCACCTGACCAATCTGAATCACCTGCTCGGCCAGCAGTTGTCGAACTGGATTCAACTGCTCCTGGGCACGCCAGTGGTGCTCTGGGCCGGTTGGCCGTTCTTTGTGCGTGCAGCAGCGTCGGTGAAAAACCGCAGCCTGAACATGTTCTCACTCATCGCGCTCGGTACGGGGGCGGCGTGGCTTTACAGCGTGGTGGGCACGGTGGCGCCGCAACTGTTTCCGGAGGAACTGCGTCTGGCTGACGGTGCCGTGCAGATCTACTTCGAGGCGGCGGCAGTCATCACCGTGCTGGTGCTGCTCGGCCAAGTGCTCGAGCTGCGAGCGCGCGAGAAGACGTCGGGCGCCATCAAGGCGCTGCTGGGTCTGGCCCCCAAGACCGCTCTCAAAGTTCGCCAAGATGGGACGGACGAGACGGTCCAGGTCGATGCCATCCAGGTCGGAGACCTGCTGCGTGTGCGCCCTGGCGAGAAGGTGCCGGTGGACGGTGAGCTCACCGAGGGCAAGGGCAACGTCGACGAGTCGATGGTCACCGGAGAGCCAATCCCCGTTTCGAAGGCCGTGGGTTCCAAGGTCACTGCAGGCACGTTGAACCAAACCGGCGGCTTCGTGATGCGTGCCGAAAAGGTCGGCGCCAACACGCTGCTCTCGCAGATCGTCCACATGGTGGCGGCCGCGCAGCGCAGCCGCGCCCCGATTCAGCGGATGGCCGACCAGGTGGCCGGCTGGTTCGTACCGGTCGTTATTCTCGTGGCCGTGTTGACCTTCGTGGCTTGGCTGGTCTGGGGGCCATCGCCTGCCTTCAGCTACGCACTCATCACTGCGGTGGCCGTCCTCATCATCGCCTGTCCTTGTGCGCTCGGCCTGGCCACGCCCATGTCCATCATGGTGGGTGTCGGCCGTGGCGCCCAGCACGGGGTGCTCATCCGGGACGCCGAGGCACTGGAGCGCATGGAGAAGGTTGACACGCTGGTGGTCGACAAGACCGGCACGCTCACGGAAGGCCGCCCAAAGGTAGTCCATATCGAGCCGGCGCCTGGATTCACCGCGGAGGACGTGCTCCAAAAGCTCGCCAGCGTCGAGCGTGCCAGCGAGCACCCCTTGGCCATGGCCATCGTGATGGACGCCCAGGAGCGCAAGCTGCCGTTATCGCCGGTGATCGACTTCGACTCGCCGGTCGGCAAGGGGGTCATGGGCACGGTCGGCGGCGAGGCCATTGTCTCGGGCAGCGCCAAGTTTTTGGCCGAGCATTCCATCGATGTCGGCAGACTCGAAGCGTCGGCAGAAGGCCAGCGCCAGAAGGCAGCCACGGTGATTTTCGTGGGCGCGGGCGGCAAGCTGGCCGGCTTCGTCGCCATCGCCGACCCGATCAAGGCGACGACCCCGTCCGCTCTGCAGGCGCTGAAGGCCGCCGGCGTTCGGATCGTGATGCTCACCGGCGACGGCAAGACGACAGCCGAGGCCGTCGGACGCCAGCTCGGCATCGACGAGGTGGTCGCGGAAGTGTTTCCCGAAGACAAGGCCTCGGTCGTTCAGCGACTGAAGTCCGAAGGCCGCGTGGTGGCCATGGCCGGCGACGGCGTGAATGACGCCCCCGCCTTGGCCGCGGCCGAGGTCGGCATCGCGATGGGAACCGGCACCGACGTCGCCATGGAGAGCTCTGGCGTCACCCTGCTCAAGGGTGACCTGATGGGCATTGTTCGGGCCCGAACGCTGTCGCATGCGACCATGCGCAATATCCGCCAGAACCTGTTCCTGTCATTCGCGTACAACGTGGCCGGGATTCCCTTGGCAGCCGGTGTGCTCTACCCCCTTTTCGGATTGCTGCTGTCGCCGGTCGTCGCGGCCGCGGCGATGGCGCTGTCGTCGGTGAGCGTCATCGGCAATGCGCTGCGCCTGCGCACAATCCGGGTAATTGACTGAACCGCTGGCGCGACCGAGCAAGCATACTCGAAAGGACTCACATGAAAAGACGTTCACTCCTCTTTGCGATCGCAGCGACCCCCGTCCTGCAACCAGGCCTGTCTCAGGCGGCTGCTCCGATCCAGATCTACAAAAATCCGGATTGCGGCTGTTGCAACGCTTGGATCGACCATCTGAAGGCGGCCGGTTTTGCCGTGCAAGTCACCGATACCGCAGACACCTCGAGCGTTCGAAAGCGCTTCGGGATGCCGGAACGCCTTGCAAGTTGCCACACCGCGACGCTGGAGGGATACGTCGTGGAAGGTCACGTGCCCGCGTCCGATATCAAGCGCTTGCTGGCCATGAAGCCACAGGCGATCGGCATCGCTGTACCTGGAATGCCGGTGGGGTCCCCTGGGATGGAATACGGCGATCGGCGTGACCCTTACCAAGTACTTCTAGTCGATCGAAATGGACGGGAGAGAGTCTTCGCCAGCTATCCCAGGTAGGCGCCTCGTCAGCCGTGCCAGGAGAGGCGCGGTCCCTTTGCCTTACAGCGGCGCGCAACCCGAGGGGTGGGTTCGCACCTTGGCGACCAATTCCATGTCCACCACGCCGACGCGCGCTCAAAGTTCCCGGACATGTCGTTGCGTGTGCGGTGGCGATTGGAAGCATCCTGAAACTGCCGCTCCAATAGGTCGCCCATGCATAGGCCTTTCGGCCTTTCAGGCCGGACTACATCTGCTGCTTCCAAGGACCAGGTGACGGCGGAAGCCATTTTTTACCGCGTGATCGCCTCATCACGTTGGAACTTTGGTTGGCTCAACTAGTGTGCTGTCCCGCAAATAACTGGCATTAATCGTGCATGCCGATGCGGTATCTGGGGAACGGAGATACCGCGATGAGAACAGGCAGGCCGAAGACCAAATTGGTGCTCAGTGACGAGGAGCGAATGCAGTTGCAGTCGTTCGCGCGCAGCCGTTCGTTGCCGGCGGCGTTGAGCGGGCGGGCTCGACTGATCCTGGACAGCGCCGACGGCGAACCCAACAGCGCAATTGCGCAGCGACTGAAGCTGACCAAGCAGACGGTGGGCAAGTGGCGCGCTCGCTTCGTCGAGCGGCGCATCGCCGGCTTGTACGACGACGTTCGCCCCGGCAAGCCACGCACGATCGACGATGAGCGCGTGGCGCAGTTGATCAAGACCACCCTGCATACCAAGCCGGCCAACGGCTCGACGCACTGGAGCGTGCGCATGGTGGCCGCCGAGACCGGGATCTCCAAGACCAGTGTGCAGCGCTACTTTCAACTCTTCGGTCTGCAGCCGCATCGCACCGAGGGCTTCAAGCTGTCTACCGATCCGTTCTTCATCGAGAAGCTGCGCGACGTCGTGGGCCTGTACCTGAGTCCGCCGCAGAACGCGCTGGTGCTGTGTGTGGACGAGAAGAGCCAGTGCCAGGCGCTGGAACGAACTCAACCGATGTTGCCCATGGGATTTGGCTACGTCGAGGGCGTCACGCACGACTACAAGCGACATGGAACAACCACGCTTTTTGCTGCGCTGAACGTGCTCAATGGCGCCGTGCTCGCCAGTTGCAAACCGCGCCATCGGCATCAGGAGTTCCTGTCCTTCTTGCGCGAAATCGACAAGGCGGTGCCGCTGGACTTGGACATCCACTGCATCGTCGACAACTACGCCACCCACAGCCATCCAACGATCAAGGCGTGGCTGGCCAGCCGACCACGCTGGCATCTGCACTTCATCCCGACCTACAGCTCTTGGCTCAATCAGGTCGAGCGTTTCTTCGCGTTGATCACCGACAAGGCCATTCGTCGCGGCTCGTTCACCAGCGTCAAGCAACTCGTGCAGCGCATCGACCATTTCGTCGCGCACTACAACGCGAACTGCAAGCCATTTCGCTGGACCGCCACCGCCGATTCGATACTCGAGAAGTTGCATCGACTTTGCTCACGTATTAGCGGGACAGCACACTAGCGGCGCGAGAAAACCCTCGACCTCCTTATCGGAAATCGGCGTCACGCCGAGGCCGAATACCTGGTTAAGGCGCAGCACCACCGATTGCACCCATAGCGTATTCCAAGCAAGGCCGGGGTGAAGATCCTTCAGCAGAGCGTTGCGCGGATCGTCGCCGGCGGAATAGGTCACCCGCAGAGTCGTTCCGATCTCGACGGCGCCGAACGCCGGCTTGCCATCGGCGGTGCGTGACCCCCAAAGGCCCTCAAACCATCCGAAGTCGTCAAAGTAGGCGAGCCGAGGGTCGCCGCTCGCCAGATTGCGCAGCGCGTCGTTGAAGTTAGCCACGGCTGCGCGTAGGTTGCGTGTCTGGGCCTCGGTCTGATAGCTCTCCAGGTTGGAAGGGTCGTCGCCTCGTTCCCGACGCCGACCACGAGGATTCGCGTTGACGGATGCGAGGCGCGGATTAGTGCCATGGCCGCAGCAATCTCGCCTTTGCAGTACGCGGTGGTCTCATGTAGCCTCGCAGCCATTGGATCACGCGCCTGCAGATCGAGCAGGGCGCTCCAGTCGTTAATGCCGATCCGGATCACCACAACCCCGCGTTCCCAGTGCTCTGGCCTCTGGTTCATCAACGCGACGAGCCGCGGCGCCTGCCGGAAGCGGCCTCGCATGAGATTCCGACAGGCGGCGCCCGAGTTCGCGAAGTTGTAGAGATAGTCTTGCTTGGGTGGTGAGCGTCCGCCGGCCAGCCCAAGCCACTCGCGCCCGCGCGCGATCGGCCCGGGCCACCCCCATTGGACCCATGGCCCCAGATCTAACTCCTCCCCTCGCAGGCGCGCCAAAACTTCGGTCCGTTGAAAGGTTCCCGAACGAAATGCGCCGCCCCGCTCGCCAGTTTGCATTGGAAACCAGATGGGGTCGTGATACGACTGACTATTGGAATCGCCCAGCACGGCGAGCGGAGTGGCCGTGGAATGCGCATTAGGCTTTACGCCCTTGGAAGGCAAGGTATCGGGCGACACTCTCAGCATGAGGACCGCCAAGATGATGGCGACAGGTGCCAGGGCGCAGGCCGCGAATTCGACGTGCCGACATAAATGAAACCGGCGATTGTTTGGCGAATCGAGCCTTTCATCATCAGGCCTGCGAAGTCCTCGAAGTCACCGACCGGTGCAGGCGGCGCAGCCACCGTTCCCATTGCAAATCCTTTAACCTGCCCATATACATCTCGGGGCACCCGCTCTCGAGCGGGCGCAAATCGCCGCCACGATGTCGATGTATTCGCGTGAAACCATGAGGGAACTCCAAGGTGGTTGAGGGGCCGAACCAAGATGCCAGCCTCTTGTGAAGCATCTAAGATTGATACGAGGGCACATTCCATCACTTCAGGGAGTCGCCGACAAGCCTTCGCGAAATGCTAATCTTGCGATGTGCTATGGGTTGGTTTTCGCACCCTGGCGGCCGTTCCCACATCCACTACGCCGGCGCGGCGCTCAAAGTTTCAGGACATGTCGATGCGTATGCGGTGGCGAGCGGAAGCATCCTGAAACTGCTGCTTCAGTAGGCTCTGATGCAGAGGCCCGATTCAACGGCATCTGCATCCAAAACGCTTGCTCAGCCGCACCAAGGCCGTGGCGCCTGAACCGGCGGGCACGGCGCCGACCCAAACGAGCAGAACACGCAGCAGTCCCCGGGCTTGGGGCGAAGCACCACCTTGCAGCCTTCGCACTCGTAGAAGAACTGGCAAGCGTCGATTGGCATCACCTCGCGCTTGGCGTGGCCACAGTGAGGGCAGGTCAGCAGCGAGTCGAACAGCAGGGCGTTCATCGCGGGTGCGAAGCCATCGTGGACCTCGGCATCAAACGGCCAGTTCCGGTATCCAAAAGAATTGGGCATTGAGCATGTACAAGCCCATAAGGACGAGTGCAGCGCCACCCACGATGTCAAAGGCGCGCTGGTAGCGAGCGAGCGGCCGCAGTTTTTCCAGCCAGCCCATGGCGCCCGCGCCCAGTGCGATCGGCACCCCGCGCCCGAGCGCGAAGGCCAGCAGCAGCAACGCGCCCCAGGCCGGCGACCCGATGCCAGCCACGACACCGAGCAGCACGATCAGCGCCGGCGTACAGGCCGGGCAAATCGCGATGGCGAAGGGAACGCCCAACGCGAAGGCACCCCAGGAGCCGGTGGCACGGCTGGCGCGCAACGATAGGCCCTTGAACGGCATGCGGATCCAGCCTGGCCACAGCAAGCCCATCAGAATGAGCCACGGCCCGAGCACCAACCCCCAGTAGCGCCCGAGCAGAGATTGCACCCCCTTGCCACCGGCGCCGGCCACCACACCCAGAAGCACATGCGTGAGCACCATGCCAGCGATGAACATGCCGCCGAATACCAACGCCTGGCGCGGCGCGCGTGCCTTGGTCACGTAGGCCAGGGAGACGGGAATGGCTGCCAAGGCGACGGGGTTGAAGCTGAAAAAAAGGCCGCTCAGGAAGCTGACCATGAGCCCCGCCACGCCAGCGTGCTGGACGGCCTGCTGGAATGCCTCGATGTCCATATCAGCCCGCGCCCTGGCGACGCTCGTGCATCGCTGCAGTTAGTGCGTCAGGCGTGGGGAGCGATGCGAACACCAGTTCGCCATCAATGGCCACCGCAGGCGGCCGGAGCACGCCCAGCTCGACGGCATAGTCGACGGCTGCAAGGACGTCGAGTTCGCTCCACTCCACGGCTGGGTCGGCCCGCCGGGCCGCAGCGCGCAGGCTGTCCAGTTCGCGAAAGCACTTCGCGCAACCAATGACGTGCAGCACTTCTACCTTCATCGATGGGCTCCCTGGTCGCTTGCCGAGAGCGCGGCCAAGATCGAGCAGTCCTCGACGGGGCGGGTGTCGTTGCTGCAGTTGGCAATAAGCTGGTCCAGCGCCTTGGACATCTCCTTCATGGCTTTGATGCGGGCTTCCAACTCGAGTTTTTTCTCAATGACTCTGCTGCGCACATCGCTGCAGCACGTTGATGCCCTGTCGCGTAACTGCAGCAGGGCATGGATTTCCGACAGCGTGAAGCCGCTGTGCTGCGCCTGCTTGATGAAGCGCAGTCGCTGTACCGCCTCCGGCCCATATAGTCGGTAGCCCCTCTCGGTCTTGCTCGGCACCTGCATCAGACCTTCTCGTTCGTAAAAGCGAACGGCATTGGCCGAGACCTCCGCCAGCGCGGCAAGTTTGCCCACGGTCAGGCGTTCGGGCGCGGAGGGAGAAGCAGCAGCCATATTGAAGAATAAACCTTCGCCCTAAGGCGAAGGTCAAGCGACCCCTCGATTGACCTTGCCATAGGACGAAGGTGTACGCTGCATGTAGCGGCAAGAAGCCGCGATGGGGAGATGCCGTGATTGAGCAGTTTGACGTTGGTAATACCCTGGAACGGGGCCTGCTGCGGCTCTACAAGCAGGCAGTGGCTGAACGGCACATGGAAGTGGCCGAGCAGTTGCTGTGCGCGCTGGAGCAACTCGCGAAGTCAGATCCCGCCGGTGAGCACGCAGTAGAGGCGGCGTACCTCTGGATCTGCTGCGATCGTCGTCATCTCGATGCCTGAGAATCACTCTTGATTTCTTCAGGTACATGCCGCTGCTCGATCGTGCGCGGTTGCACCTCGACTGGCGTGCCGCACCGCAAGACGTTCGTGCGGACAACATCGCCTCGGTTCGCACTTGAACTCTCTTCCAACAAGACCACATGGCTGTGTCGACGGCTTGCCGTTCGGTCAATGACGACAGCGAAGCGGCGTTCCGCAAGCTGCTCTGCGGTGGCAACTTTTCTACAATCGGTCATGGCTCCACGGCGAAGCTGCGCGGCCGAGCCTACTTCAAGCACCACGGCAGTTCGCCAACCATGCTGAAACGCGTCGACCTCTTCGAGAAAGGCCGAGCAGCCCAGCACACTGGCGGCGAGCACCGGGCCGGCTCCCAGGCCAAGCGCCCGATGAAATTTGGCCATTGGGATCCATTCGATGTTGACAGACGAGCGGACAATCACGCTGCCACCGAGGGGCGTGCCGAACATCGGCAGAAGGGGCCATCAGCATGCCTTTCGGCATGCGCGGCCCCGTTTGCTCGCGTGACACCCGTCTGCTGGCGCAGCACGCACGTCTTTGCCTGACCGAGCTCAACGCTACCTCTCGCCGGAAGGAATTTCGTTTCGACGCATGGCCTCGAGAGTCTCTTGACGAACCTGCTCGCGTGTCTTGCCTGGGCCGGTCTTGGCAACAGGCCACGGAGCGCCGTATCGACTCGCCCAGGTCCAATGCCGCTGCTTGCTTGCAGTCTCGAGTTCAGTCACGACTTGCGCCCTCGGCATTTCCTTGCCGGCGTCATGATCGCGGTGATACATGACCCCGGCTTCATTTGGCGCAAAGTGAGAGGGGGCGTCAGCGGAGGCTGCGAAAGGTACTGCAGCAGCTGAGACACCAAAGACGATTGCGAATGCTAGCGATGGTTTGCTTAGCATGATGTGTCTCCCATAGTGTTTGCCGTGATCACCTTGATCGGGCGATGTCGATCCAGTCGACATGCAACTCACTCTACGGGTCCAAGCTTTGCACCCAGCCGACACGCGCATTACAAATGCGTTATCCCGTTCGATCGCCAATTCCGCAAGCACAAAGGAAGGCGCGCAGCGGGCAGATGCCCGCTGCGTGCGTGTTGCGCTTTTCGGGGCGGCGCGCGCTGGATTTGCAGCCTCTCGGCGATATCAGCGGCTGGCCGTCCTTGCCGAGGCTCGGTTGCTTTCGATGCTTTGCACCAATGCTGTGTACTCGGGACCAGAACGCAGCCGCGCGTATTCGGCAGCAGCTTGCCTATAAGCTGGGCGCGACAGGTCGGAGCCCGCTTCGCCGTTCTGCGCCGCCGCCAGACCCGATCGCATCCAGATCAGGGTGTCGGCCATTACGGCGACCCGGCTGTTTGCCGAGACGAAGGCAACCGCGCGCGGATCGCCTTCGGGATAGCCTTGCGTGGGAGCAGCCTGAGCCCAGCGTTGCGCGTCGGCAGAGACTTCCGCGCGGTTCAACGATGACACCAGCGCAGTGGGCCTCGGATCTCCCTCGGCATAGTTTCCGGCAAGCGCGGGAGCGCCGTATGCGGTCAGAAGGGCGGCAAGGGCGAGGGAAGTTTTGAATGCGTGCTTCATTTGAATCTCCACGGAAAATTGTGCGCAACGCTCGGTGAGCCGAAGTCCGCTTACGCGGCTTGTCGGCTACCGAACAGAAATGATTGACCTGTGACGCGAGCTGCCTGGGCGCCTCTTCAATCGGCTGCTCCAGGAGGGCTGCGGGGCGATGAGGCGGTTTAGGCGGCCTCATCGCGGCGAGCGGCCTGCTTTACTGCGGCGTGCCGCCTGGCACCGGATGCCGATGAGGGCGCGCCTCGCGTGCTTGCTGGCGATCCTCACCCCTCATTTCGGCCTTGGTGGTCTTCTTCACGCCAGAGCCTTCGCCCTCGGCAGTGCTGCCATCCCGGATCTGCTTGACGCCTGCCGGCTTCGCGTTTTTCTTGGCTTCAGCAGCGGCTTGTGATTTGGTGTTCGTCTGCGGTGCAGCCTCCTGCGTGTGGCTCTGCGCGTAAGCGCCGCCGAAGAACACGGTGGCTGCAATGGCAAGGAGAGTCTTTTTCATTTCAGTTCCTTCTAGGTTGGGCATGACGCAGACGCACCGACTGTGGTGCCGGTTCGCTGCATCAAGGCCAAACTGTAGAAAGCATGGCGCGACGAGAGGCTTACCCATACATGACAACTTTGTAATCTGGTACTTTCACCAACACGATCGCAGGACGTGGACGCGCGCCGCAACGATGGAGCAAGTCCAGCGCCTCGTATCATTCGTTCCCAGCGCGGCTCCCTTAGGCTGTCGGGTAACCTGCCTCGGCCAGCGCGGTGGCAACGCTGGCGCGGTCCTCGGCGCTCTCGACGCGCACCTTCTTGGCGGGAAGATTCACTTCGACCTTGGCTTGCGGGTCCAAGCCCTTGACCGCCTGGGCGACACGGCTCGCGCAATGGCCGCAGGTCATCGATTGGATTTCGAACTCATGCATCAGTAGCTCCTTCGGTGGATCGGAGATGGCAGTCTCAGGTTTCCCACCATGGGAAGGTCAACGTGCGGTATGAGATTAACCTTGTAAAACCCAGGATTTGCCGTGGGGCGGCTTGACCTTCCCATGATGGGAACGATGACATTCCTGAACTTCGGGATACCTTGGACAATAGGAGATGTCGATGAGCAGCAGTTTGACAATGCCGTTACCCGCCGGCGGCTTGAAGGAGTGGTCCCTGCCTATTGAGGGAATGACGTGTGCCTCCTGCGTTGCACGAGTAGAGAAGTCCCTCGCCGGCGTGCCCGGTGTCATCGACGCCACCGTTAACTTGGCGACAGAGGCGGCCAGTGTTCGCGCTGACAGCTCTGTCGACCTGGGCGCGCTGAGAGGCGCGGTCGAGAAGGCGGGCTACGGCGTCGGTGAGCAGACGCTCGATCTGCAAATCGAAGGCATGACCTGCGCGTCGTGTGTCGCGCGGGTCGAGAAGGCGCTTGCCAAAGTCCCTGGCGTGGTTTCCGCCACGGTGAACCTCGCCACGGAAAGGGCCGAGGTCAAATTCGCAAGCCGAGACGTTGACCCGGCGGCGCTGATCGCCGCTGTTCAGAAGGCGGGCTATGGAGCACGCCAACCAGACGGCGCGGGCGCTGTATCCGACAAGGCAGCGCGCCGTTTGCCCGATTGGTGGCCTGTAGCTGTGGCCGCCTTGTTGTCGCTGCCGCTGCTGCTTCCAATGTTCGGGTCGATCTTCGCCAGGGAGTGGATGCTCGATGGGTGGCTGCAGCTCGCGTTGGCAACACCGGTCCAGTTTTGGCTGGGCGCCCGCTTCTACCGCGCCGGGTTGAAGGCGCTGAAGGCCGGCGCTGGCAACATGGACCTGCTGGTAGCCCTGGGCACCACGGCCGGTTACGGGTTGAGTGTCTACCTGCTCTACGTGCATGCGGGCCATGGCATGCCGCCGCACCTGTACTTCGAGGCGTCGGCGGTGGTGATCACGCTGGTGCTGCTGGGCAAGTGGTTGGAGGTTCGGGCCAAGCGTCAGACCACGGAGGCCATTCGGTCCTTGAATGAGCTGCGCCCCGAGCGGGCGCGCATACGCCGCAATGGCGTGGAGCAGGACGTGCCCGTGGAGCAGGTCCAGGTGGGCGATCTGGTGGTCGTCCGTCCTGGAGAGCGTGTGCCGGTGGATGGCGTCATCGTCGAAGGCTCCAGCGAGATCGACGAATCGCTGATCACCGGCGAGAGCTTGCCGGTCGCCAAGCATGCGGAGGACCCCATAACGGGTGGCTCGGTCAATGGTCAGGGATTGCTCGTCGCGCGCACTACCGCCGTGGGTGCGGAATCGACACTCGCGCGCATCGTGCGGCTGGTGGAGTCGGCTCAGGCCAAGAAGGCGCCAATCCAGCGGTTGGTGGATCGTGTGAGCAGCGTGTTCGTCCCGGTCGTCATTGGCATCGCGTTGCTGACGCTCCTCGCCTGGGGCTTTGCCACCGGCAACTGGGAAACCGCCATCCTGAACGCCGTGGCGGTGCTCGTGATCGCCTGTCCTTGTGCCCTGGGCCTGGCTACGCCGACCGCCATCATGGCGGGCACCGGCGTCGCCGCCCGCCACGGGGTTTTGATCAAGGATGCTGAAGCGCTGGAGGTGACTCACAGCGTCAAGGTCGTTGCTTTCGACAAGACGGGTACCCTGACCGAAGGACGTCCAGAGCTTGTCGCCTTCGAAGCCACTGATGATGATTTCGCCGCACTGCTTCAGGCCAGTGCAGCTATCCAGGCGGGTAGCGAACATCCGCTCGCCCGCGCCGTCCTGGCAGCAGCCGAAAGGGCCGGTCTGGGCCCCGTCCCACGTGCAAGCGAGGTACGTGCAGTGGCTGGCCGAGGAGTGGCGGCGACCGTCGGCGGTCGCGCGTTGCGTCTAGGAAGCAGCCGCTTCATGCATGAGCTCTCGGTGCCGCTCGGCAAGCTCGAAGCCCGCGCATCGCGGCTGCAGGCCGAAGGGCGCACCGTTTCCTGGCTGGCCGACGTGAGCGGGCGCCCAGCGCTGATCGGCCTTCTGGCCTTCGGCGATGCGCCCAAGCCGAGCGCCGCGGCGGCCATCGCGCAACTGCACGCGCAAGGCATCCGCACAGCGCTGGTCACCGGCGACAACCGCGGCAGCGCCGAGGCGGTGGCGAAGCTGCTGAAGATCGACACGGTGCGCGCCGAGGTGCTGCCCGAAGACAAGGCCTCCATCGTCGCACAGCTGAAGGCAAGCGGTGAACGCGTCGCGATGGTGGGTGATGGAATCAACGATGCGCCGGCGCTGGCCGCGGCCGATGTGGGCATTGCGATGTCCACCGGCACCGACGTCGCGATGCATGCGGCCGGCATCACGCTGATGCGCGGGGACCCGGCCCTCGTGAGCGACGCGATCGACATCTCGCGCCGTACCTACGCCAAGATCCGGCAGAACCTGTTCTGGGCCTTCGTCTACAACGTGGTCGGCATCCCGCTCGCCGCCTTCGGGCTACTGAGCCCGGTGATCGCCGGCGCGGCGATGGCCTTCAGCAGCGTAAGCGTGGTGAGCAACGCGCTGCTCTTGCGGCGCTGGAAAGGAGGTGCATGATGTGCAGTGGTTTTGATGGGCCGTTCAACATTGGCACGGCATCCGCCCGTTCCGGGGTCAATGCCAAGATGATCCGCCACTACGAATCGCTTGGGTTGTTGCCCAAGGTCGGCCGCACGGATTCGGGATATCGCCAGTACACCGACAAAGATGTGCATACGCTGCGGTTCATCCGGCGCGCACGCTCGCTCGGCTTCGGAATGGCGGAGATCGCCGAACTGCTGAAGCTGTGGCAGAACAAGCGCCGCGCGAGCGCCGCCGTCAAGCGCATTGCGCTTGCGCATGCCGATGACCTCAGCCGACGCATTGAAGAAATGCAAAGCATGAAGCGCACCTTGGAGCGGCTGGCGGACTGTTGCCAAGGAGACCAGCGGCCGGATTGCCCCATCATCGACGAGCTTGCCGAGCTCAGCGGGTTCGCGGGCTGCCATCCAGGCTCTAAAGGCCAGCGCCTACAGACGGCGCGGGCTCTCTCGATGTCGAATTGACGGTTCTCGCCCGAGGCCAGTCCCGGCCTCGGATCTCACCCTGCGGAGACCGGCATGTTTGTTCAGCCTGTGGACTATTTCCTGGCCGTCTGGTTCGTGCTCGCCGCACTGTCGACCGCCTACGTCGCATGGGACCAGTTCCGCAACAATCCCGAACCGGTCGTGATGAAGTGGGGCTTCATCCTGGTAACCTTGTACATGGGACCTTTGGGCCTGTTGCTGTACGTGATGGCAGACAAGGAGCCGGCGCCCGGCGAGCACGAGGACTTCGTCAAGCCGCTGTGGAAGCAAGGCGTAGGCTCAACAATTCACTGCGTGGCCGGCGACGCGACCGGGATCATCCTGGCTGCCGTTGTCACTGCTGTGCTTGGCCTCCCGATGTGGATCGACCTCATCGTCGAGTATGCCGCAGGCTTCGCCTTCGGCTTGTTCATCTTCCAGTCGCTCTTCATGAAAAGCATGATGGGAGGGACCTACTGGGAGAACGTGAGGAAGTCGTTCATGCCGGAATTCATTAGCATGAACGCCATGATGGCCGGCATGGCACCGGTCATGGCGCTTTTGATGATGGGCCGTGACATGCGCGCCATGGATCCGACCGAACTGCTGTTCTGGGGGGTGATGTCTCTGGGCGTGATCGCGGGCTTCGCGATCGCGTATCCGGTGAACGTCTGGATGGTCGCGTGCCAGATGAAGCACGGGCTCATGACAGAGCGCAAGCCGAAGGAAGACTCCGTCTCGGCGCCCGCTTTGTCCCCCCACGGCCAGCCGCATGCTGTCGAGCAGATACCAGCGCGCGCGGGCCACCTGGTTCACGAGAGCCACAGCGGCCTTCAGCACGCGGGCAGCGAGAGCAAGTCGCCGGACGGTCGGGCGCGCGACAAGCATCATGCTCATGGCGGCCACAGCATGCGGCCGAACGTCACCCGACCGCAGCTTGCGGCCGTGACCATGACAACCACGCTCATGCTGCTCGGCGGCATGACGGTACCTGCCCTGTTCGTGAACATGCGGCTGTCGGCCAGGGACGTGGGCGGCGCCATCATGCCGCCGTCGATGATCATGGGGTGGGACACGCCAGGCGAGGCAATGCGAGACATGGCCGCCATCCATCCACGCGAAGTCACGAAGAAGGCGAAGGCGGACGCGCGCGGCGACGCGGAGCTGGTGCCTGAACTCGTCGACGGCGTGAAGGTGTTCAATCTGGAAACACGGGTGATCCGATGGAACATCCTGCCGGACGAGACGGTGGAGGGCTATGCGTTCAACGAAACGATTCCCGGCCCCAGGATTCGCGTCACCGAGGGCGATCGGGTGCGCATCAAGGTCACGAACCGGCTGCCGGAGAGCACGACCGTCCACTGGCACGGCCTGATTCTTCCAAATGAGATGGACGGACCCGCCAAGATCACGCAGAAGCCGATCCCGCCTGGCGGCAGCTACACCTACGAGTTCACCACCGAGCAGGCGGGCACCTTCTTCTATCACACGCACGACCATGCGGACCGTCAGCAGGCCTTCGGCCTCTACGGCGCACTGATCATCGATCCGAGGAACGCGCAGGAAGCGCCGAAGGCCGACCACGAGTACGTGCTGCAGCTCCAGGAGTGGCTCAAGCGCGAAGGATTGACCTACCCGGCGATGCTGATGGAAGGTGCGTTGCCGAACTTCTTCACGATCAACGGCAAGGCTTATCCGGCGACCGATACGGTGAAGATGAAGGTTGGCGAGACGATCAAGCTGCGCTTCATCGGCAGCAACAACAACTTCGTGCATCCCATGCACGTGCACGGCGGCCCGTTCACCGTGGTTGCGCGAGACGGCTATGTCCTGCCCGAAGCCGCGCGCTTCGAGGCCGACACGGTCAACGTGGGCCCCGGGCAGCGCTATGACGTGATCTGGAAGGCGCGGCGGCCGGGAAAATGGCTGGTGCACTGCCACATCCCGCACCATACGACGAACAATAATGTCGAACACAAAGGCGGCGGCGGCCTGACGATGATCTTGGAAGTGGGAACTTGAGCGCGCTCGGCCTTTCGTCACCTTCCGTTGGGCCCACCCTGGCATCAAACTAGCACGATGAAAATTCTTCTTGTCGAGGATGAGACACGGGCGGCGGACTACCTGCGCCAGGGACTGGTCGAAAGCGGCTACACCGTGGAGCTGGCGTTCAACGGCACGGACGGCTTGCATGCCGCGCTCACTGGTGATCACGACCTGGTCGTGCTGGACATCATGCTGCCGGGTATCGACGGCTACGCCGTTCTTTCGGCGCTTCGCACCGCCAAGCAGACGCCGGTTCTGATGCTCACGGCACGCGGGCAAACCGATGACAAGGTGCGCGGATTCGATCTCGGAGCGGACGACTATCTGGTCAAGCCATTCGAATTCCCCGAACTGCTGGCACGCGTACGGGCGCTCCTGCGCCGCGGTCAGCCGGCCCCCCAGGAAACCATGCTTCGGCTGGGCGACCTGGAGGTGGACCCGGTGCGGCATCGCGCCACCCGACAGGGCCAGCGCATCGATCTGTCAGCCAAGGAGTTCGCGTTGCTCACACTGCTCGTCCAGCGCACGGGCGAGGTGCTGTCGCGGACCCAGATTTCATCACTGGTGTGGGACATTCATTTCGATTCGGACACGAACGTGGTCGAGGTGGCCATCCGTCGCCTGCGCGCCAAGATCGACGATCCATTCGAAGTCAAGTTGATTCACACTGTGCGTGGGGTGGGGTACGTGCTCGAGCGACGGGACGCGCCGTCGTGAGGATGAATCTGCGCAAAAGGCTGGTAGGCGCCTCCCTGGCCGCACGGCTGGCGGTGGCGAGTTCCTTGTTCGGTCTGATCATTGCGGGCGGCGCGATTTTTCTAGGCTATTGGACGCTGTCCGACCAGCTTGACAAGCGTACGTCCACTGAGCTCGACGGCAAGGTACTCCTGCTTGCACACCTTCTTTCGGAGATGCCAGCGCCCCCCGCGATCTCCGAACAGCTGCATCGCTTTAACGATTTGTTGGTGGGCCACGACGACCTCCATCTCGCCATCGTGGAGGTCGGCACGAATCGGGTGATCTGGTCTTCCTCTGCCGTCGCCCAAGAAACCGTGGAGCGCCTGAGAGTTCCAGGAACGGACGACGCCTCGATGGAATGGAGCGCAACGCCAGCGCAGCGCTACAGCACCGCTGTGGGCATTCGGACCGTCGCCTCGGGGGAGTCGGTTCGCTTCTATCTCTCGATCGATCGAAAAGCGGACGCGGCCTTGCTACGGGCATTTGTCGGGGCGACCTTGCTTGGCGTGCCCTTCCTGCTTGTGCTCGTGTCGGCCGGTGTGTGGCTGATCGTGCGCACCGGGTTGCTGCCAATGACGCGTTTTGGCCGCTTGGCGGCATCCGTCAGCACGTCGTCGCTTGCGCAGCGTCTGTCATTGGACGGCCTGCCGGCGGAACTTAGCGCGCTCGCGCGGGAATTCAATGCGATGCTCGAGCGGATGGACGAGGGCGTGCGCCGGCTCAAGGAGTTTTCGGGCGACCTGGCTCATGAGATGCGCACGCCGGTCGCCACGCTGATGGGACGCTCGCAGGTCGCGTTGTCGCATCAGCGAACGAATGAGGAACTGCGCGACGTACTGGCGGGCAATATTGACGAGCTTCAGCGGCTTAGCCGGCTCATTTCGGACATGCTGTTCATTGCCCGCGCCGACCAGGCCGATATCGCCATGGAGAGGGAGTCCGTATCGCTGCATGGGGCCGCGCTGCACGTTGCCGACTATCTGAGCCTATTGGCGGAGGAGCGTAACGTCACGGTGGGCGTCTATGGCGAGGCGGAGGTTAGGGGTGACCGCATGCTCTTGCAGCGTGCGGTGACCAACCTCCTTTCCAACGCCATTCGACATGCCTCGCCTGCGAGCGAAGTGCGTGTCGAGATCGCTCGGCGCGACGAGTTCGCACTGCTCGCGGTGGTAAACCAAGGCAGCGGGATTGCGCCCGAGCACCTGGAGCGAATCTTTGAGCGGTTCTATCGCATCGACTCGGCGCGCGCACGCCACGATGGCGGCACCGGTCTCGGGTTAGCAATCGTGCGCACGATCATGTCGGCGCACCAGGGACATGTAGATGCCCGAAGCGTCGCCGGCGTGACCACCGTGACGCTGCAAATCCCGGTCGACTCGCATGGGCCCGATTCCTAGCAGCTAGCGCCACGCAGTGGGTTCGACAACCAGGCGATCAGGATTTCGAACTGGGTTTCAGGAAGGTCGCGAGCGCCTTCTGATCTCCAGCCAGCTGGATGCGCATGAGTTGAAGCACGCGCTGCGCAACACTGGACAAGGGCTGACCTGGGGGAAGCACTAGCAGCCCGGCAAAGGAGATGTCCAACGATAGCGCGCGGATGACCAGACCTCGCTGGGCGTATTCCAAGGCCGTGATCGGATTGACGACGCCGATCCCCAGCCCGTGCATGGCCATTTCGCAAACGCTCGCGGCGTATGGTGTCTCCACAGCCACTTTCAGGCTGACGCCGCAGTCCTCCAGCGCACGCTCCAGGCGTCGTCGCGAAGCATCCTCGGGGTTGAGCGCAAGAAACGGCTCTTCTGCGAGTTGGCTTGGCTGAACAGTTTTGGTGTTCGCCAATCGGTGCTTCGCGTGCATTACCACGACGCCGGGAAAACGTGCGAATTCGGAATGCTCCAAGCCGGTCGTGGGCATCTCATCGGCCATGAGCCCAAAGTCCGCTTGCCCTGCCAACACGGCGTCGTGCACCTCACGAGAGCTCAGCACCTGCAACGAAATCTGAGGTCTTCCCTCAGCGTCCGGCCGCTCGGCCACAAGCCGCGACAAGGCCCGTGGGACGAAGGTCAAGCCGAAAGCTGGGTAGACGGCCATACGCAGCGTGTTGACACCATAGCGCTTCAAACTGCGCATGCGGTGCTCGATGCTGCTCAGGCCCACGTAGGCACGTTCGACCTCGATCATCAGCGCCCTTGCTTCTGCCGTCGGCTGCAACCGGCCGCGCAACCGCCGAAACAGCGCAAAGCCTGCTGCCTCCTCGAGCCTGC
Source organism: Variovorax sp. JS1663 (assembly GCF_002157355.1). Classification (GTDB taxonomy): domain Bacteria; phylum Pseudomonadota; class Gammaproteobacteria; order Burkholderiales; family Burkholderiaceae_C; genus Variovorax. The sequence continues at coordinate 39,806 of NZ_LYMK01000027.1, forward strand.
GCAGTGACTGGCTGATGGCAGGCTGGGTGACGCCCATGAGCACTGCCGCCTTGCTGGCGGAGCCGACGGACATCACGGAACGAAACACCTCAATTTCCCGGAGCAACATATAAGCACTACTTATGAAGTAAGAAGTTTGCGCGTGATCCAGATTATCGTCGCAGCCGTAGAGTTGGTGTCTTCAGCCATCCCCCTGGAGAAGCGCCATGAAATTTCGAACCGCCTCGGCAGTGATTGCCCTTGTTTTTGCCGTGCCGTCCTGGGCGCACGACTTTTCGGCCGACATCGTCAAATTCAACAGCATCGCAGCGACCAAGAAGCTCGACAGCGAACCGGCCATTGCGGCCAAGCTCGCGCTGGAGCGTGCGCAAGGAGAAATCGAGCAGTCGGACGTGAAGATGGTGCTGCGCATCCGCTCGATGACCAACACGGGTCTGCGCACGCTCGGCGAGCAGCCCGCTTTCCTGACCAGCGAATTCAAGCGCCTGGAAGCTGCGCTGGCCAATCCGAAGACTACTGACGCCACTAAGATTGCCGCTGCGAAGGAGATATTCGCCCGACTCTCGGTCGAAATGCGGGTGTACACCGATCTGGAAAACATGGCCGTCGAGCAGATGAAACAAGCCTTGCAGCTCATCGAATCCGCGCCCGGCAAATAGGTGCAGCAGCACCGCCCGTCCGCAGCAGAACCGCCACCCATTCCCTGCAACAACTTCAGGGCAGGGCGCAAACCTTGCACCTGTTGAACTACCTCCTTCTCTCGTGAACTTCCAAACTTCAACCAACGACGCGTTCGCCAGTCTGGCCCCGCCGGTGTGGCGCGCATCGACAGTGGTCTTCGATTCGCTCGACGATTTCGTGCATCGGCGCAGCCGCATGCCGGACGGCTTCAGCTACGGAACGACCGGTACACCGACGCAGCGCGCGCTCGAGATACGCATCGCCGAGTTGGACGGCGCCGCGCATTGCGTCGTCTTTCCTTCAGGGCAAGCGGCCATCTGCAGCACGCTTCTGGCGCTGCTGAAGAAGGGCGATCATCTTCTGATGACGGACGCTGCCTACGGCCTCGCGAAGTCGTTTGCTGTCGAGCGGCTGCAAGCGCTCGGCGTCGAGGTCGAGTTCTACAGGCCGCGCATCGGCGCGGACATCGAACGGCTGATCCGGCGTACCACGCGGCTCATCTGGCTGGAGTCGCCAGGGACAGTGACGATGGAGCTGGAAGACGTTCCCGCGATCGCTGCCATCGCCCGAGCCCATGGCGTGGTGACGGCCATCGACAACACCTGGGCAAGTCCGCTGGGCTTCTCTGCGCTGGCGCACGGCGTGGACCTCTGCATCCACGCTTGCACCAAATACATGGGCGGCCATTCGGATGTGCTGATGGGCAGCATCGCCACCAACGACGAGCGCCTGTATCGATCGCTGCGGGGTCTCCAATCGCTGATGGGACTGGCCGTTAGCGCCGAGGACTGTTTCCTCGTGTCGCGCGGACTGGACACGATGCAGGTTCGGATGGAACGCCAGGCGGCGAGCGCCCAAATGATCGCCGGCCGGCTCTCAAAGCATCCGTTGGTCCGCCAGATGCTCTTTCCTGCACTGCCGGGCGCACCGGATCATGCCGTGTGGGCCCGTGACTTCAAGCTGTCGGGGTGCCTGCTGTCGCTGCAGCTCGTGGACTCGCCCTATGAGGCCTACCGCGCGATGTTCCGAGCGCTGAAGCTGTTCTCGATCGGCGCGAGCTGGGGTGGGGTGCGCAGCATCGCCGCTTTCTATCCCGCGGAGGAGTTGGCCAAGCGCCAGTTCTGCGACGTGCACGGACCGGTCATCCGCCTGTCGGTCGGCTTGGAGGATCCGCAAGAGCTGCTCGACGAACTGCTGGGCGCGCTGAACGCCTTCGAAGCCAGTATCAAACTCTAGTCCAAGACATTCGGAGCCTGCGATGACTTTCAAGCCGATGATCAAGTCCCTCATGGTAGCGGCCGGCCTTGCGCTGTGTGCCGGTGTGACCGCGCAGCCGCTGGACGGCACGCTTAAGAAAATCAAGGACACCGGAACCATCACGGTAGCGACTCGCGGTGCGTCCATTCCGTTCAACTACCTGGACGACAACAACAAGCAGACGGGTTTCGCCTGGGACATCTCGCAGCGCGTGGTCGAGCAGGTGAAGAAGGAGCTGAAACTCGCGAAGCTGGAGGTAAAGACCCTGGAGGTCACGCCGCAGACACGCATCCCTCTGGTGGCCAACCAGACTGTGGATCTGGAGTGCAGCTCGACCACCAACAACGCCGAGCGACAGAACCAGGTTTCCTTCTCGACCACCTTCTTCGTCGTGGGGGCGCGCCTGCTCGTGCGCAAGAACTCCGGGATCAAGCACTGGTCCGACCTGGTCGGCAAGAATGTCGTCGTCAGTGCAGGAACGACCGCCGAGCGCATGCTGCGCCGCCTCAACGAGCAGAACAAGTGGGGCATCAACATCATCCTGGCCAAGGACATCAACGAGAACTTCCTGACGGTCGAGACCGGTCGAGCGGTTGCGGCCACCCAGGACGACATCATTCTCTTCAGCAACATCGCTCGCGCCAGAAATCCTGCTAACTGGGAGGTGGTGGGCGTGCCACAGCAGAAGGAGGCCTATGGCTGCATGCTGCGAAAGGGCGATGTCGCCTTCAAGAAGCTGGTCGACAATGTGATCGTAGGCATGATGCGCTCGGGAGAGTTCGCATCGCTGTACGAGAAATACTTCCTCAAGCCGATCGCCGTGAAGGGGAACGTCACGGTCAACTTCCCGATGTCGCCGGAGATGCAGGAGCTCATCCGCAACCCGAACGACCAGCCGCTGTGATCGCCGGTCGTCGCGATCTCACGAACCGTCTCACACGATGCACTACGCCTGGGATTGGCTGATCTTCTTCAAACCCTCGGTCACTGGGGAGGGCTTCTACGGCCTGATGCTGCTACGTGGACTGTTGTGGACAGTGCTCCTGTCGTTGATGGCTTGGACGCTGGCGCTGGGCATAGGCCTGGTAGCTGGCGTGGCGAGGACGCTTCCCAACCGTGCAGCGCGCTACCTCTCGACGGTGTACATCCACTGTTTCCGCAATACCCCGCTGCTGGTCCAGCTGTTCCTCTGGTACTTCGTCGTGCCGGAACTGTTGCCCATCGAATGGGGTAATGCGGTCAAGCAGATGAATCCGACGACCAACCAGTTCCTCACGGTGTTGGTCGGACTGACGCTCTACACGGCCGCGAAGGCGGCCGAGCAGGTGCGTGCAGGCATCGAATCGGTGCCACACAGCCAGAAGCAGGCGGCCATGGCGCTCGGGCTGGGGACCACGGGGGCCTACCGGCACGTGATCCTGCCGCAGGCACTACGCATCGTCATTCCCCCGCTGACCTCGGACTTCCTGAACGTGTTCAAGAACTCGGCCGTGGCACTCACCATCGGGCTCATGGAGTTGACCGGGCAGACGCGCCAGCTCAGCGAGTTCAGCGCGCATCCGTTCGAGGCCTTCATCGCCGCGACGGTCATCTACATGGCGATCACTTACGGCGTGATCGTGCTGATGCGTCGTATCGAGATCCGGGTGCGCGTGCCGGGCTTGCTGGGAGGCACCTGATGGGTTACGACTTCGACTGGGCGTCTTTGCAGCGCGCCTTGCCGTACCTGATGCAGGGCCTGCAGATGACCGCCTTCCTGGTGGTGGTCGCCATGGCAGCGGGCATCGCCCTCGGAACCCTGCTGGCGATCACCCGCATCTTCGGGCCGCGTCCGATCGCGACGGCCGTTGCCGGCTATGTGAACCTGTTCCGCTCGATTCCGCTGATTCTCACGATCCTGTGGATCTACTTCCTGATGCCCGTGGTGCTCAGAGCCACTACCGGCGATCCCAACCTTACGGTGGGGCCGATCTATGCGGCGCTGGTGGCGTTCGTGCTCGCGGAGTCAGCCTACTACTGCGAGATCATCCGCGCCGGCATCGGCAGCGTCCGCGCGGGACAGATGCAGGCTGCCCAGTCGCTGGGCATGACGCCCTGGCAGGCCATGCGCCACGTCATCCTGCCGCAGGCGTTTCGCAACATGACGCCGTCGCTGATCAACCAGACCATCGCCCTGCTGAAGGACACATCGCTCGTCTACGTGATCAGTCTGAACGACTTTCTCGGGGCCGCGAGCAAAGTGGGGCAGCGCGACGGGCGCGTGGTCGAGGTCTACATCCTCGTGGCCGTCGTCTACCTGGCGCTGTGCACGGCTGGTGCCTGGTGGGTCACTTGGCTGCAACGGCGCAAGACCGCGGCAGCGCTTTGAATGAATTCCATGATTGAAATCAAAGGTGTCTCGAAGTGGTACGGCAAATTTCCGGTGCTGACCGAATGCAGCACGAGCATCCGCGAGGGCGAGGTGGTCGTGGTTTGCGGCCCGTCCGGCTCCGGCAAATCGACGCTCATCAAGACTGTCAATGCGCTCGAGCCCATCCAGCGAGGCAGCATCACGGTCAACGGCATCCAGATCGCCGATCCCGGGACCGACTTGCCGAGGCTGCGCGCCCGGGTCGGCATGGTGTTCCAGCACTTCGAGTTGTTTCCGCACTTGAATGTGACAGACAATCTCACGCTGGCGCAGGTTCAGGTACTTAAGCGATCGCGCTCGGAAGCGGTCGAGCGAGGGCTGCGCATGCTTGACCGGGTCGGGCTTTCCGCCCATAAAGACAAGTTCCCAGGTCAGCTTTCGGGCGGCCAGCAGCAGCGCGTCGCGATTGCGCGGGCGCTGTCCATGGATCCGGTCGTCATGCTGTTCGACGAACCGACCTCGGCATTGGACCCGGAGATGGTCGGTGAAGTGCTCGAGGTCATGGTGCAACTCGCCGGTGAAGGAATGACGATGATGGTGGTCACGCACGAGATGGGGTTTGCCAACCAGGTGGGTGACCGGGTGATCTTCATGGATCAGGGAAGGATCGTCGAAGACTGCGGCCGCGACGAATTCTTCGGTCGGCCGCAGGGGCGCACTCCGCGCGCCCAGGACTTTCTGTCCAAAATCCTGCAGCATTGACGACCAAGTCTGCTCTGCCTCAACCCAAGGAACCACAATGAAATCGATCAAGGTACTCCTGCTGGCCGGCATGCTGGCGGTTTCCGGCGCCGTGCTCGCGCATGGCGACGAGGATCACAGCACCCCGTCCGGTCCGGTCAAGAAGGAGCAGAAGGACTGGGGAATCGCGGGAGAGGCGAAGGCGGCCAAGCGGACCGTCGCCGTCAGGATGACGGACAACATGCGCTTCACGCCCGATCGCATCCAGGTGAAGCAGGGCGAAACTGTCAGGTTTTCCTTCAAGAACGATGGAAAGTTGATGCATGAGTTCGTCCTGGGCACGAAAAAGGAACTCGACGAGCACGCGGCGCTCATGATGAAGTTTCCCAATATGGAGCACGACGAGCCCTACATGGCGCACGTTGCGCCCGGCAAGACGGGCGAGATCGTCTGGACTTTCAACCGGCCCGGTGATTTCGATTTCGCCTGCCTGATAGCGGGTCACTACGAAGCCGGAATGGTAGGCAAGGTCAAGGTTGTGGCGGCCTCAGGTGCACGGCAGGGTACCGCGCGCTAGTGCCGCCTGGGCAGGCATTTTTCGGCTCGTCGAGCTGGACACGCCGATGAGTGACGCCATCGGTGCCGGCTTACCGGCGAGGGGGCTGATTTGCGTTGGCAGCATGGTGCTGCTGCGCCGTCGGCGCCGGTTGTGCCAACAGTTGCCTGGCAGCGGCAGCGGCAGCGGCAGCGGCGGCGACGTGCGCGGCATCTAGCGCTCCCAACCGAACGGCGACGCCGCCTTCGACCGAGACTCGCGCCGTCACAGCGAGCGGCAGGACGCTGTGGCGATACTCGGGGCGCTGGCTCTCGACAAATCCGACGGCATGCTGACGACGCGGGCCGCGATCCCTTCGCTCTTGAGTTGCTCGTAAGCGGCGATGCAGAGCGCAACTTCACTGCCAGTCGCCAGCGCCAGCACATAGGGCTTGCCGTCGGCCGGCGTCGGCGAGCACCATAGCGCCACGCGCGGCGACGCCGGCGCTCGCATACCGGCCCCGGTCGAGCGTCGGCAGCGCCTGGGGCGACAGCACCAGACTCTCCGGCCGCTCGGTGATGCCCATGATCACCTTTCCAGGCATCGATCACTTCGTTCGCGTCGGCCGGGCGCAACAGCACCATGCCCGGCATCGCACGGCACGAGGCGAGTAGCTCGATCGGCTGGTGCGTCGGCCCGTCCTCGATAGCTCGAGCGACACCCAGCCGTCAACGCTGCCGGTCGCGTCGTGCACCGGCCGGAACAGGTCGGCCGCGTGCGTCAGGTCTTTGAGGGCGAGTTCTGCCCCAGCAAGGCCGGCAGATCGACGTCTGCAAGCTTGCCGATGCGCTCCAGCGTGATGTCGGCCGGGGGATAGCTTGCGATGTTGTGCTGATCGAAGGCGTAGTGTCCCTGGCGCCGGAATACCGTTGTCAGTCGGTGGCCCAGGGCCTGTTTCATCGCGGCGAGGGATGCGCAGCTTGCCGTCCACCATCACGTAGCGGCGCGCCGGGTCGTGCCGCTGCACCGTGTCGGGCATCAGCTCCTAAATGTAGATCTGTAGATCAGCACGCGGCCATCTACGGTTTGCCAGAGCCCGAGCGCTGAACCTTGCGCGGCTGGAGCACCACATGCCGTCCGACAGGATCACCGGATCACCGTCGGGCTGAATGTGCTCGATGGCGCGCAGCGCGCGAGGTCGGACTAGGCGCCCAAGAAGTTCACGATCAGGTCAAGTCTCAGTCAAGCTGCAACGAAGCTTCGTTCGACGAAATCGCTGAGGGCGTGTTGGAACGTGAGCCATGCCGAGGCCAATGGGCCGCGGCGTCGGATGTCTTCGGGAAGTCGTAGGTCAAGGGCAACGGCCGCGACGCGAACTCGAGCGGGCTCCGCTCGCCGCTCGCAAAGCACTTCACATGGGAGCCGCGCCGATGTCGACCACCAGGACTTTCATAGTCGGGCTCGCCGCGCTGCTGGCTTCATGACGTCTGCGCGACCGCTGCAGGGCGCTCGCCTCGCGTGCAAGAGTGCTTGATCCGGTGCTGCGGCAGCGACAGGAGCCGGGCGGTGTTGACCAGCGCCATATGGGTCAGCGCCTGCGGAAAGTTGCCCAGCATCCGGCCGGTGTGCGGGTCCAATTCTTCCGACAGCAGGCCGACGTCGTTGCGCAACGCGAGCAACCGTTCGAACAGCGCCTCGGCTTCGTCGCGTCGGCCGGTCAGCGCCAAGCTGTCGGCGAGCCAGAACGTGCATGGCAGGAAGACGCCTTCGCCGGGCGGCAGGTTGTCGACACCCGTGGCAGTCGCGTAGCGCAGCACCAGGCCGCCGGCCATCAGTTCGCGCTGGATCGCGTCGACCGTCGCACGTACCCGCGCATCGTCGGGCGGCAGGAAACCGACCAGTGGGATCAGCAGAAGGCTGGCGTCGAGGTCGGATGCGCCGTAGTACTGCACGAAGCTGTTGCGCCGGGCATCGAAGCCGGCGTCGCAGACCTGCGCGTGGATCGCGTCGCGCGTGCGTCGCCACGCATCGATCGGACCGTCCAGGCCGAAATGTTCGACTGCCTTGACGGCTCGGTCGAAGGCGACCCAGGCCATCACCTTCGAATGCGTGAAGTGCCGCCGTGGCCCGCGAATTTCCCAGATGCCTTCGTCGGGCTCGCGCCAGTGCGTGTCCAAAAAGGCGAGCAGCGCCCGCTGGATCCGCCAGGCATGCGGCTCGGTGGCAAGGCCGGCGGCACGCGCTAGGTGCAGCGTGTCCATCACTTCGCCGTAGATGTCGAGCTGGAACTGCCTGGCCGCTGCGTTGCCGACGCGCACCGGCGCGGCGCCACCATAGCCGGGCAGCCAGCCGAGTTCGACTTCGTCGAGACGGCGCTCCCCGGTCACGCTGTAGAGGTTCTGCAGGTCCGCCGGGTTGCCGGCAACGGCGCGCAGCAGCCACTCGCGCCAGGCGACCGCCTCGCCAGTGTAGCCGGCGAGCAGTAGCGCGTTGAGCGTGAAGGTCGCGTCGCGCAGCCAGCAGTAACGGTAGTCCCAATTGCGCACGCCGCCGCCCTGTTCGGGCAGCGAGGTGGTGGGCGCGGCGACGATGCCGCCGGTGGGCGTGTAGGTCAGCGCCTTCAGCGTGATCAGCGAGCGCAGCACCTCGGAGCGCCAGCGACCCCGATAGCTGCCGCGCTGCGACCATTCAAGCCATTCGCGCTGCGTCTCCAGCAAGGTCTGCTCGGGGTCGATCGCTGGCTGCATCGGTACGTGCGAAGGGCGGTAGTTGAGCACGAACGGGACGCGTTCGCCGGCGCCGACTTCGAACCGGGCCACAGTCTTCATCTGCTCGCCATGCGTGCATACCGCGGTGTGCAGTTCCAGCGTGTCCGGCCCGGCGGTCGCGAGCAGCGTGCCGTGCGCCTTGTGCACCCACGGCACGATCGAACCATAGTCGAAGCGAATTACCAGTTCGGTGCGCATGCGCACGCGCCCGCTCAGCCCCTCGACAATGCGCACGATGTCCCAGCGCTCGTTCGACAGCGGCATGCTGTCGATGACGCGCACCGTGCCCTCGTCGGTCTCGAACTCGGTTTCCAGGATCAGCGTGCCGTCGCGGTAGCGGCGCCGCACCGCGCGCACGCCCTGAAACGGCGCGATCAGCCAGCGCCCATGGTCCGGGCCGCCCAGCAAGGCCGCGAAGCAGGCTCCCGAATCGAAACGCGGTATGCACAGCCAGTCGATTGAGCCGTCGCGGCCGACCAGCGCGGCGGTATGGCAGTCGCCGATCAGCGCGTAGTCTTCGATGGGCAGCGGCATCGCGTCACCGCGCCGGTTCGGGGTTGCGCCAGCCCCCATCGGCCGCGATCAGGCGGTCCGCCTCGGGCGGACCCCAACTGCCGGGCGGGTAGGAGGTGGCGCGGGGATGCTCGGCGAGCACCGGCTCGACAACGGTCCAGGCCGCCTCGACCGCGTCTTCGCGGGCGAACAGCGCGTTATCTCCGGCCATCGCATCGCAGAGCAGTCTCTCGTAAGGAGCCTCTTCACCGGCTTCCTCTTCCACCAGACAAAGCTCCTGCTGGTCGCCGACGAACCCCTTGCCGGCGCGCTTGACGCGGGCGGCCAGCGCGATGATCGAACCCGGCGAAAGGTGGAAGCGCAGATAGTTGGCCTCCGCGCTCGTTCTCACCGAGTCCGCGAACAACTGCTGCGGCGGCGGCTTGAGCCGCACCAGCACCTCGCACGCCGCTTCGGGCAGACACTTCCCCGAGCGCAGGTACCACGGCACGCCTTCCCAGCGCCAGGAGTCGATGTGCAGCCTCAGCGCGGCGTAGGTCTCGACATCCGAGTCCTTCGCGACCCGGGGCTCTTCGCGATAGCCGGTGTACTGGCCACGCACGATATCGGCTGGTTGCAGCGGCCGCATCGCTTGGAAGACATTGGCCTTCTCGGCATGCATGGCCGCAAAGCCGCGCCGCGGCGGCGGTTCCATCGCGAGCAGCGCGACGATCTGGAACAGGTGGTTCTGCACCACGTCGCGCAGGCAGCCAGCGCTCTCGTAGAAAGCACCGCGGCCCTGCACGCCGAACTCTTCGGCCAGCGTGATCTGCACGCTCGCCACGAAGTTGCGGTTCCAGATCGGTTCGAGGAACGAATTGGCGAAGCGGAAGTAGAGGATATTCATGACCGCTTCCTTGCCGAGAAAGTGATCGATGCGGAAGATCGCGTTGTCGGCAAACACTTCGAGCGCGACGCGGTTGAGCTCGCGCGCCGACGCGAGGTCGCGGCCGAACGGCTTCTCGACGATGACACGCGCCTGCGCAGCCAGGCCCGCCGTGCCAAGTCCCCTGATAACGGTCGGAAACAGCGCTGGCGGAATGGCGAGGTAGTGCGCCGGGCGCGTTGCCCCGCCGAGGGCCAGCTTGAGCGCTTCGAACGTGCCGGCATCGTTGTAATTGCCGCCCACGTAGTGCAGCACGGACAGCAACCGATCGAGCGCGATCGGGTCGCCCACGACAGCGGCGTTCTCAACGCTTTCCTTTGCCCGTGCGCGCAGTTGCTCGATGCTCCACGCCGACGAGGCGACGCCGATCACCGGCACCTTCAGCGCTCCGCGTTTGCACATCGCGCAGAGCGCCGGAAAAATCTTCCTGTAGGCCAGGTCACCGGTGACGCCGAACAGCACCAGCGCGTCAGACGCCGCAATGGCTCCGGCAGGGTCGTCGTGCATTTCAGTGCCCCGCACGGCCGCCCAAAGGGCATTGAGCAACCTCTCGGGGGCAGCGAACGAATAGAGCGTGGCGGCCTTTCACCCTAAGCCTCGCTTTCGGTTCGCCGGCGGCCCTTTCGACATGGCCGCCGAATTCTCGTCGCATCGCCGACAGCACGCGATTGGCGAAGTCCGCTTCTCCGCGCGAACTGAAACGGGCATACAGCGCGGCGCTCAGCACCGGCGCCGGCACCGCTTCGTCGATGGCGGCCTGGATCGTCCAGCGTCCTTCGCCGGAATCGGAGACGCGGCCGTGGAAGCCAGCGAGCACAGGGTCGGCGGCGAGCGCGGTGGCGGTCAAGTCGAGCAGCCACGAGCCGATCACGCTGCCGCGCCGCCAGACCTCGGCGATCTCGGGCAAGTCCATTTCGTACTGGTACAGCTCGGGGTTGCGCAGCGGCGTGGTCTCTGCATCGACGGCGCCTGCGCGCTTGCCGACATCCGCGTTGCGCAGGATGCTCAGCCCTTCGGCGTATGCTGCCATGACCCCGTACTCGATGCCGTTGTGCACCATCTTGACAAAGTGGCCGGTGCCGTGTGGACCGCAGTGCAGATAGCCCTGTTCGGCGCTGCTGCCGTTGCGGCTGCGGCCTGGCGTTGGTGCGACGGCACCGACGCCGGGGGCCAGCGTCGCGAACAGCGGCGCCAGGTGCTGCACGACCGCGTCCTCGCCGCCAATCATCAGGCAGTAACCGCGATCGAAGCCGGCGACGCCGCCGCTGGTGCCCACGTCGACATAGTGAATGCCCGACGCGCGCAAATCGGCCGCACGGCGGAGGTCGTCGGCGTAGTAGGAATTGCCGCCGTCGACGACGATGTCGCCGGCGTCGAGAAGTGGCAAGAGATCGCAGATGGTCTGGTCGACGACCCCCGCCGGGACCATCAACCAGATCGCTCGCGGCCGCGACAGCATCGTGACCAACTGCTGCAGCGACGCCGAGCCGGTGGCGCCCTGCGCGGTGAGCCGCTCGACGCTGGCGGGGTGCGCGGCGTAGACGACGCAGTCGTGGCCGCCGCGCATCAGCCGGCGGGTCATATTGGCGCCCATGCGTCCGAGTCCGATCATGCCAATCTGCATTGCGATGCTCCCGGCTTAGGTCCGTGGGTGTTCGAGTTGCGTCAACCTTGCGCAGGTGGTATTCGCGCCTCGCCCGAGTGTTCCCGGCGGCCGTCGACCAGAAGGATGGCCTGGCAGGGCAGCAGGGCGCCATCGGCGTCGAGCCTCAGGCCCAGCTGGGACTCCAGGGAATATGCAGCGCGCTATTCGGTCCTTTTCTGCATCGCACCTCATGCTCACCTCATCCGGTTGCAATCAACCAAATCAGCGCGGGCTGCATCCAAGACTGACAGCGGATTCGAGCCATCTTTTCCTCTATCAACTTTCCTTGCTTGCCGTCAAGTCCGACAGTCTTCTAGAACCACACCCGAACTCCCGCGACCACGCGCCATCCGCTCACATCTTCACCCCGTTCCCGCGCAAACTTCGCCGCGCCGCCGAAGCGTTTCTGCCAGGACACGCCAATGTAGGGGGCAAACTCGCGCTTGATCTCATAGCGCAAGCGAAGCCCGAACTCAACGTCGTTCACGCCGCGCCCGATGCCCAGTTCCCGCACTTCTTGAACTGCGATATTGGTTGCGAAGCGAGGCTGCAAGATCCAGCGCTGGGTCAGCAGGAGTTCATACTCGACCTCGGCCCGACCAGATACCTCGCCGCGTTCGCTGACGAAGGCGGCCGCCTGAACCCCGAACCGATAAGGTGCGAGTCCCTGCACTCCGAAGACTGCATACGTTCTCGATGGGCCATCCGATCTTGGCTTGAAGTAGCGCACGCCCGCTTGCAGATCCCAGAAGGGGGCAACCAAGCGCCCGTAGAGCACCTGTACATCCAAGTCCTCCATCCTGCCGTTGTAGGGCTTCGTGCCTTCGGTGTATATCCAAAGCCGGTTGTAGTCTCCGCCGATCCACCCCAGCGTATTGAAGCGCAGCGCATCGCTGCCTTTGCTGCCGCCGGCGAAACGCGCCGTAGTGTGCTCGAATTGGTCGAACAAGAAGTAGCTGCGGATCGGGCTGTCCTCGATGGGCGGGGGAAGTGTCTGGGCCTCGGCGAGCGGAGTCAACATCGCGCACGACACCAAGACGCCCGCATGGCGTAGCGCGCGTTTGGTGTTCGACGAGCGCTTCATGTCCGCCCCTTCGCTTTCGGATCGACGACTGAGACCACGCGCAGCATGCCGAGTTCCATATGAAAGAGCAGATGGCAATGGAAGGCCCACTTGCCGAGTTCGTCGGGCTCGACATCGAACGAGAGACGTTCACCTGCTTTCACATTGATGGTGTGCTTTAGCGGCCGCTTCGCGCCCGCGCCGTTCTCCAGCACCATCCACATCCCATGCAGGTGCATCGGGTGATCCATCATCGTATCGTTCACAAGGGTGACGCGAAGCCGCTCGCGGTAGTCGAACGGGATCGGCTCTTCGGCCTCGGAGTATTTCTTTCCATCGAATCCCCATATCTGACGATCCATATTGCCGGTGAGGTGCAACTCGATCTCGCGCTCGGGCACACCTTCCCGTCCTCCCGTCGACAACCGCCGCAAGTCGCTGTAGACGAGCACTCTACGGCCCGCGTCCCCGAGTCCGGTGCCCGGTTCGTTCACCCGGCTGGCAGGCATTTCGGCGATCGTGGAATTGCCTGGTCCGTGGCGGTCTGGCCCGTGGGGTTCGGCCTGCTTTGACGTGGCCTTTGCCGGCGCGGCGTCCGCCGGCATCGTCATGCCGGGCATTGCATCCATCTTCGGCTGCGTAGGCGCGGTATCCGCTGGCATGGCCATGTCGGGCATCGCATCCATTTTCGGCTGCATAGGTGCGGCGTCCGACGGCATCGCCATGCCGGGCATCGCATCCATCGTGGGCTTGCCGCCGCTGGCGGGCATGGACATAGCCCCCATCGCATCGCCGGACATGCCCATGTCGGCCATGGTCCGAAGGGGACGCACGCGGCGCTCGGGCATCGGTGCGCGCAGCCCGGAGCGCAGCGCAAGCGTGCCGGCTGCATAACCGCTGCGATCCATCGCCTCGGCGAAAATGGTGTACGCCTCTGCGCCGCGCGGTTGCACGATCACGTCGTAACTTTCGGCTGGAGCGATCCTGAACTCTTCAACTGCGACCGGTTCGACGTTCTGGCCATCCGCCTGCACGAGCGTCATCTCCAAGTCCGGAATACGAACATCGAAATGCGTCATCGCACCCGCGTTGATGAAGCGCATGCGGATGCGCTCGCCCGGCTTGAAGAGCGCGGTCCAGTTTTGATTTGCAGCCTGCCCGTTAAGCAAATACGTGTAGGTGGAACCGGTCACATCCGCGATGTCGGTCGGGTCCATTCGCATCTTTGCCCATTCCATACGGTCCGCGATCGTGGCGCGCCAGCCATTGCGGGACGCATCCCGAAAAACATCGGCCATCGTGCGTCGGTTGAAGTTGTAGTATGAACCGAACTTTTTCATCTTCGCCAGTACGCGCGCTGGATCCTCGAAGGTCCAGTCGGACAGCATTACGACGCATTCGCTTTCGTACGCGAACGGGTCGCGCGTGGCGGGGTCGATGATGAACGGGCCGTACAGGCCCGCCTGCTCCTGATTGCCCGAATGGCTGTGATACCAGTACGTGCCGTTCTGGCGCAATTTGTACCGATAAGTGAACGTCTCGCCGGGTCGAATGCCGGGAAAGCTCACCCCTGGGACGCCGTCCATGTCCGGCGGGACGAGGAGTCCGTGCCAATGGATCGAACTCGTCTCATCCAACTGGTTTGTCACTCGGATCGTCGCGGTCTCGCCCTCGCGAAACCGCAACACGGGACCGGGCAGCAAGCCGTTGACTACGGTTGGCGTGGCGCTCTGTCCATCGATATTGAGCCTGCCATTAGCGATCACGAGGTTGGACACCGGGCCGGATTCCTGCGGAGGCAATGCACGATCCGAAGCGGCCCACGTGTAACTTGGGGACAACGCGTTAAGCGCAGCCCCAGCACCCGAGGCCGCACTGGCTCTAAGGAAGCGTCGGCGCGGATTCATGTCATCGTCCTGCAACTCTTCGCGCAGTTCTGGCATTCTTCGACACACTCTCGCATATCACCCACCTGCTCGCAGCTCTTGCCGCATGCCTCGCACGCTTCGGCGCAGATCAGGCAGACCCGGCCGTGCAGTGGCGAGTCGCTCAGCATGAAGTTGGCCGACGTTTGGCAGAGTTCGGCGCAGTTGAGCATGAGGCGAAGGTGCTTCTGCTCGGCATGGCGCCCGCCGCGTTCCAGGCAGTAGCCCATCGCCATCCGGAGGCACATGCTATGGCAATCGAGACACGCCTTGATGGCGTCCTGCATGGGCGAGTCCACGCGGCTTTGGCGCGAGGTGGATGAATTTCCCGACGCTGTCGGCGCTGCAGAGTTCGATTCCGCAGCGAGCGCGTCGACCGACGCAAGCGTTTGAAGACCCCCGCCTGCGGTAACCGCAAACGCTGTTTGCAGAAGCCGACGGCGCCGTGTCCGCGGCGCCGATTTCATCTCACGGACTTCGTGTAGCGCGCTGCTTTCCATGACGGTCCTTTCGATTCTTGATCTCAATCACTGATGTTCGGTCGAACCCACGTCCTTGATGTCGTTGAGTGCTGAACGAACCTACTCGCGCTTTCCTTCCACTGGGTGACCCTTGCGTTCCGTCATCCTCTTTTCCATCATTTCGCGACCATGACCAAAGCCGGGGCCAGCGCTCTGCTCTTTGACAGTGATCTGGTCAACGACTTGGGCAACACCGTCGGTTCCGCGGGCCACCGCGACAGCTCGATCCTTGATGGCCGGGGTGTCGACAGTTCCTGACAAGGTGACCACCTTCTTCTGTACGCCGACGTCGATCTGAGCGGCCTTCACGGTTTCGTCCGACGTGAGATTCGATTTGACCTTCACGCCGATTCCAGAGTCGCTGGGGCCGCAGGCGACCGCAACAACGGCACTCGCCAATACACCGACGTATGCAATACGCTGCTGATACATGATTCTCTCTCCTTTGGCGAGTTCGCCACGGATTGCTGGGGACTGCGCGCTGCAAAGTTTCTTGATTACCTATCTGGCTTTGGCTTCATAGCCTCCTCGCGCTTCATCATTTGCTCCATCATCATTTGCATCATGTCCATGCGCGTTTCCGTCATTTCCTGGCGCTTCTTCATGTCGCTGTCTTTCATGCTCCCTTTCTTGTCGCCCATCATCATTCCGCCGGACTTGCCTTCGCCCTTCATCATCGGGCCGCCCATGCCGCGCATCGTCTTCATGTTTTCCTGCATGGTCTGCATGTGCTCCTGCATCAGCTTCTGGCGTTCTTTCGGATCGATGGTCGCTCCGATTGTTTCCATCTGCTGCTGCATTTTTTCCATGTTCGCCTGCATCTTGGGCATTTGCTTTTCCATGTCCATGCTCATCGCTGGCGCGGCGGGCGCAGGCTTTTCCTGCGCTGATGCGATTGGTGCCGACAAGGCAAAGGCGACGATTGCGGTGATCAATATTGAGGTTTTCATGGCGGTCTCTCAGGGTTGAGTTCAAGTTTTCAAGAATGAGCTTGCCTTGAGGTGGCGAAGATCAGCGAGCACATCTGTATAGGTGAAGACTTTTTCAGCGTCTGTACGGTCCGAAAGTAGCGCCCACCTCTCAGAATGGTTGTCGCCCCGATAGAACCAAGAATCCGGGGACGGCGATGAAGGACCGCAGCGGCTCGATACGGACAAGCATCCAAGGACCGAGGGGTAGGAAGGTGCTGCCGTCGGAGAGTTCGGCGGTGGAGGTGGTGGCCCCCGAAGTGGGCATTGAGGTGAGGACGCTGGAGCGCTGGCGTGGCCGGCTTGAGGCGGTGATTGCCACCGCCGCGATGCCCGAGTCGGGCAAATGCGCCTGGTGCTGCGAGCATGGCGTGTACCCCGCGGAGCTCGACAAGCGGCGCTCCAGTCCCACCATCGCGCTGGCCGAGCCCGAGGAGGCCCGGGCCAGCCTGCAGGCCACTCCGGCGAGACCACAAGCGCATCAAGCCCGCCATCAATCCGAATTTCACGGCCTTGCCCAGAAACAGGAAGAGAAATTCGCAATTGCCGGCATGCCGACCATGGCGACGAGGAACTGCGAGTTGCTCTTCATGCTTGTCCTTTCCACATTGATCTCGATTCAATGGACCTTCTTCCAGCCCAAGCCCTTGATGTCGTTCCAAACGGTTGTTTGATGACAAAGAAAGCACTGATTCACTTTGGCGTTCGGCTGGCGGGCAAGCGGGGCCGACATCATCGAGAAGTGCATCATGTTGTGGCTGGGCGGCGGCTTATGACACTGCGCACACTCTGTCGAGCGCGTCGACGGGTGAACAAACTCCGCGATGGTCCATTGGGTCGTGGCGTGGCACTGTACGCAGTCGGCGCCGAAGAAACCCTGATGACGATCCTTGGTCGCGTGGCAGCTGGCGCAGTTGAGCATCGACTCGTTGGCACCGAGACGCGGATGGTCGATGGGCAACGTAGGAACGCTCGTCTGCTTCACCTCGGCGTAAGGGGCGTCGGGCGCCCGCGTCTGCGCCTCCTGGCGCGGCAGCCGATCCAATAGGCTGGCTACCGCTTCAACGTCAGGGGTGCTCAGTCCCACGCCCAGCCCGGCGGCTTTCATCTCCCGATGACCAGTCCTGGCAAGCAGTGCATGATCCATCGTTGTCGGCATCCGCGCCGTTCCTTGGTGCTCCACATGGCAGCCGATGCAAATTTGCACGTTCGCGTGGAACGCAGTGGGCTGGCGCTGCAACAGCGCCGTGTTGTCGGCGTGGCATGCGATGCAAAGCTTGGGCTCGACACCTTTCACTGGCGTGTGGCAAGCTGCACAGTTATTCGAGAGAAAGGCATGCGACTGTGACAGCGTTCCCGGGGCTACGGCTTGTTGCCATAACGTGCGTGTTTGTGAGTCGCTCTTGCTCCAGTCAACGCCGATGCCAACTGCGATGACGGCAGTAACGAGCGCCGCGATGATGAGTTTTACCTGGCTCATGCTACGAGAACCACCGGAGTCCATACTGCACCCCGGCCCCGATGTGCAGCGCGAGCAGCACATAGAGGATGACGGAGAGAACGATGTGGAGCTTCAGAGATCGGCCAAACCAGCGTTTGAAGAATTCGTGCATGCGGACCGAGTACTCCAGGTCCGCCACCGATTCGGCGATGCGGGCTGCCTCGCCAGCGGGGCCAGCGGGTCGGACGTCGAGCCCGAGTGATGCCATCGCTGCTGTCAAGACTGGCGCCCTTGGGAGAACTCCCATTTCAGCCGGGGAGTTTTCAAGCTTCCACCAGGCATTGTCGAGATCTCCTCTTGCGGTCTGCAGCAACGCCAACTTGTCCTTCATTTCATGGGCGACAAAGGTGAGCAGATAGCGAACCGCAAAGCCGCTGACGACGACGAGCAGCATCGTTGCCGTCAGCGTAGTTCCCAGCCAGCTGTCGAACTTGTGACCCGTGTGAATGATCGCGAGCAATGGGCCGAGAAGGCCCGCATAGACGTGCAGGGTAAGCAACGTCTTCATCGATACGTGCGGTGTGATTCGGGCGTTGAACCAGGAAACACGCTTTGCGATCGGGTAGGCAAGCGGGACGAGCATGAGCACAGCCCCCGCTATCCCGAATACCGCTCCGAGTCCGCTGCCCGGAAAGCGAGGCGAGCGGTGCAGGAAGAAGCCGAGCCAGGCTAGAAGCAGTACGCTGAGCACGCCGCTGACGACGATGCCTTCACGTTCAGGCCATTTCATGGCTACGCCTCCACAGTGACCGGCCCGGTGGGCTTTGCCTGGCAGGCGAGAATCATGCCGTCGGCCTTGTCTTCGGGATCTAGCCCGTCCTCGACCGCCATCTCGACTTCGCCGGAAGTCATCTTCACCTTGCAGATGCCGCAGGTGCCGACGCGGCATGAGAATTCGATCCCGATGTCGAGCTCTTCGGACAGCTCAAGAACGGTCTGATCAACATGAATTCTGGAGGACTTGTTGTTCTTCGAAAAGGTCACCAGCGGGCCGGTAGCGGGGGCAGTGGATTTGGCGGTGGTCCCGGCTGCGGCAGGGGAGGGTGCGGCTGAGCCAAAACTTTCGGTCTTCACCTGGTCGGGTGGCACCTTCAGCTCAGTGAGGATCGCCTTGACCGCGTCCATCATCACGGGCGGCCCGCAAAGATGGATTCTTCGCGCAGCGATGTCAGGGACAGTCTGCGCGAGTAATGCCTTCGTGAGGCGTCCTCGTAGCCCTTGCCAGTCCGTCCCTTCCGGATGCTCCATTACCACTGCGACCTGCAGCTTTTTGTTGACACGCTGAAGCTCAGCGAGATCTCTTGCAAAGATGAAATCAACTGGGGCCCTGCACGCGTAGACAAAAAAGATGTCTCCGGGCCATGACCGCTCAGTAAGGTAGCGCGTGATGCTCATCATCGGAGTGATTCCCACACCGCCCGCGATGAGGACGACGCTGTCCGCTTCGGTTCCGGTAAAGGTGGACTTTCCGACAGGACCTCCTGCTTCGATCAGGTCGCCAACCTTGAGCACATCGTCGACATGACGCGAGACCGCGCCCCGGGGTTCGCGCTTCACGGTCAGGTCGACATGGTTGCGCTGTGTCGGGGAGGATGAGATGGAGTATGAGCGGTTCATCCTCGCCC
Source organism: Variovorax sp. JS1663 (assembly GCF_002157355.1). Taxonomy (GTDB): domain Bacteria; phylum Pseudomonadota; class Gammaproteobacteria; order Burkholderiales; family Burkholderiaceae_C; genus Variovorax. Next base: position 58,824 of record NZ_LYMK01000027.1, read on the forward strand.
CACCCACCGAGAACGCGACATTGAGGAACTGACCGGGCGCAAAGTTGAAAGGCATGGGGCCATCACCGGACGCGGGCTGCAGACGCAAGGTTTTCACGCTTGGTGTTTCCGTGATGACGCTGCCTATGCGGAGTTGGCCCCGCCACTTCGCATTGGGAACTGACGCCACGTTAGTCTGTGGAGCGTCGATCGGCGACTCTGTTTCGGTCGCAGGCTTGGCTGCTGAAGCAGGGGCAGAAGAGTGCGACGGGGGGGCCACAGGCGGGGATGCTTTTGCCGTCGGCGGCGTGTCGCCAGCTGGTGGTGTCCCTCCAGCCGGCGTCGTCGTTCCAGCGGGCGGACCCGCTGGTGAAGACGGGTTGGGAGCTCCGCCGAGGGGGGGCGACGTTCCGGGGGGCGGCGCTCCCGGATTTGGCTCGATGCGTCCGAAGAGGGCAGCAGTTCGGCGCATCTTGAAGAAGTACATGGCGACCATCGCCAGCGCGAACGCGATAAGCAATGCCATCACCAAGAGATGCAATGGCAAGACGCCGAGAACTTTTCGTGAGTCTTCACGCGCAATGGGAGACGCGAGGTTCATCTCGCTCTTGAACCATTGCGAAGCGACATTCTGAGGCGGTGTTCCTTCCTGAAGAAGCCTGTGCACGGCGACGCCGCTGCCCACACGCCCGAGGCCGTCGCGCGACTGTTGCAGCGCGCTCTCGGCTGAGTCGTGATCGCCCGCTGCGATCGCAGTCGACAGGCGTTCCTGCGCCGTCTGCAATAGCATCGTGCCTTCGTAGATGCGCTCCTCGGAGAGGCGGCGCACTTCGGCACGGTTTTCGGGCGTCAGCGTGGGCAGACTCATCAGGAACGGGTAAATCTCTTTTCCCGCGCCACCCCCGCAGCAGCCTTCGCTGCCCATCATCCCTTCCATCATTTTCTGCATGCCCGCCATCATTCCCTGCATGGCGTCCGACTGGGCCGACATTGCAGCGGGAGCTTGCGCTGGCGCGGAGGCACCTGCCATGGGGGCGCCGGCACTTGGAGCGGACGGGGATGGACCGGGATTGGACGGCTGCGCTGCGCCGGGATGATGAGACTCGTGCTCGGTCTCTCTTGACTGAGCTGCAGCGGGCGAGTTGCCGATCAGAGAACCCAGCAATGCCAGACAAGCAAGTCGCTTGATCGGGCCCCTCAATCGGCCCGGTAAGCGCCTCGCAAAGAGTCGATGGACAGGAATAGATGACATCGCGTCGAGAAGCTTACAACCGCTGCGAAAGAACTCATGCGCTGAGATTCCCTGTGCCTCGGTAAGAGTTCTAATCACTCCATCTTCATCGGCGCGGGCATCGCGGGCGCCTGTGCCGGCTTGCCGGTAGCGGGCGACGGCCCACTTGGCTTGGTGCCGAGCAGTGCTTTTTGCTGATCAGAGGTAAGCACCTTTCCCGCCTCACCGACCGCCCTGATGAAGGCGACGCGTTGGTCGCCGCGAAGCTTCTCTATGGCGCGAACCTTCGCTTCGATCTTGGCGGAGTCCGGTGTATCGGCCGCCGTCAGCATCCAGAGCTCCTGTTCGGCGTCCTCGACCCGACGATCCGAGCTCGTCCGATCCAGCAGAGTTTTTTCCTTGATCCGGTTCAGAGCGGTCTGCTGCTCTGTCGAGAGGGTGATGTGCTGAGGATGATCGAGAAAGAAACCGGTCGCGCCAACGTGGTACAGGTGGGAGGCACCAGGAAACCCGGGCAGACTTGCAGAGGGTGCCATATTGCCCATGCCGCGCCGCGCCGGCATGGATCCACGCATGCGACCCATCATGTCTGAACTCGACGGAGCGGCCATAGGGTCTTGCATACTGCCGGAAGAGTCGGTGCTGGGCATAGGGCCATCCGAAGGCATGTTGCTCTTCATCATTCCATCGCCCATCCCACCCTTTTTCTCCATCTTGTCCATGTCATCCATCATCGCAAGACGGAAGCCGGAAGATAAAGCTTTAGGTGAACGCAGGCCGCTCCACGCCCCATCATCATTTGGATTCGCCGCTTGGGCCGTAGGTGATCTAGCCCATAGCGGGGACGAAATGGTAAGCGCAATGGTGACCGCCGTTGCGGCGGTGACCAAGCTAGTCTTCGAATACTTGCTCGACATTTTTAGCACCTTTTCGGTTGACGGTGAAGCCCACTCTGCTTGCCTAGCTCTCGAATTCAAGGCGGCTTTCGGCCCTACGAGTGGGGAGGCGTCCCTATTCGACGCAGCAGGCACCGTTTAGGGTTGGTTCTTGTGAAACTGCGCGTGGTTGTGCGACGGCTTTTTCTTGACCTTTTCACCAGAAGCGGATTCGGCGTTGTCATGGCCGCACGGCGCTCCCGTAGCCTTCGAAGCGCTGCTGATCCCGAAACCCTGTGCGTCAACATGGTCGTGACGCTTCATCGGCGCTTTGCCGCAACCGCTTGGAACAGTCGCCGAGTTCGCCGGTGTCGGCATTGTTGCCGCCGGTTGCTGCGCATACGCGGGAATCGCCGCAATCGTCATCGCGATGCCGATTGCAGATGAGACATAAAGTAGTTGCTTCATGGTAGAAGTCCGGGAAGAGTTGGTGGAACAAGGGATGAAACGTGTAGCCGGCCTGGTGGTTCAGCGGCGAAATCAGTCATGGATGCATCTTGGGGCGCACCTAACGCACGGCCTTTGATACAGATCAAGTTCGAAGCATCATTCCGCCCCTTTCCCACCAACATCTATTGGCGGCAGAGCCCTATCATCAACCTAGGTGCGGCACACAGGTCAAGCGGCTGGCGTGGCGCGGCAGCGCTGGGTATTTCGGCGCCTCGTCGGGTGGGGGCAATTGGACTTTGCGGAATGTGGGAACGCTTCGCGGCACGCCCGTTCAGCGCCTCGACGCCTGGGGATCAACGGCACTCCCACCCTTCACCGTCTTGCTCGGTATACAAACCTCGGGCGAGAAGCCCGCTGCATGGGATCTGGTGAGCGCGGCAGCGTCGATCTTGTCACTTGACGAACTTGACCTCGGCCCAGGCGGTGGCACGTACCTGAACCGGGGTTGCGATCACAACGCGGCGTACCATCGGCGCCAGTAGCCGCTCGATAGCCGCCGTGTCGCTGGTTGACTTGAGCACTACGTCCTCTTGCTTGCCCAGCAACTCGGCAAGTTTGAGCACGGCTTCACGCTCCATCGCGAAGCAGCGAAGCAGCCGCATGCCACGCAGCAGCTGAAGAGAACAGATCCGACCGATCGCACGAGGAAGTTCCAATTGGCTGTCGCCGGTTGCCTTCGCGCGGGCCAACGCTTCGCTCATGAGCCTGATCCCGGGCTCCGCTTGAGGGCCACGAGTCGCATGCCCACTGAAGTACATCCCCGGACTCGATCCCTCGATCCGGCTGACTCAAACTTGTAGTGTCCAATCCGCTGAGATCCCCACCGGCCTCAGTCAGTTTGCCGGCTTCGCCATTTGCCGATGGATCTTCGCAATAAGGAGATTCTCGTTGGCTGTGTGCTCGTAGCTTCGGGCTAGGTTCTCACAGTGCTGAGCCAATGTCTCGTGTACTTCTACACCGCTTGCGGGAGTTCTATTCCTACGGTACGTGATCGCATAGCCAAAATGCCGCTTTGCCGTGGCTGCATCGATGGCCGCTTGCCGCTCGTACTCGGCTGCGATGGCTCCATGATCCAGTTCGCTGACTGCCCTCTCCGAACGGGCCGGCATAAGCACCGAATTTTCCGGCGGGCGCGAAGCGCATCCGGCCGCAATCATCAAGGTTCCGACAGATGCGGCGATGGCAAGTCCTCGTAGCAACGCGATTCGCTTGGTCATCATGATCTCCTTTGAGGTTGAACGCGCGGCCGAAGGGGGTGGCGGATCCTTCAATCCCCGCAAAAATGAACGATGCGCAAACTGTCGTACAAGCGCCGGAAAGAACATTGATAAATATCAATCGATAGCGATGTTGCAGCGCCGTAGCTTCCTTCGAGGCTCAGCAGCACCTGAGTGGGTCCCGGTTGTACCTTCGGCTAATGACGAACGCCGCAATCGCGGCCCCCGGATTCGCGGGAGAATGCGGGGTGATACGCGATGCGGCGGCCGAGCCGCAGCATGCATTCCTCGGGCAAGGGGTGATGAAGCCCGAGCAGGCCGAGCTGGAGCGTTTGAGGAAGGAGAACGCCAACTGCGGATGGAGCGTGACCTATTGAAAAGAGCCGCGGCCTACTTTTCCAAGGAGTCGGGGAAAGCATCGAGGAAGCTGGCTGCTGTCATTGATGTGCGAGGCGCTCGGTGTCTGGGCACGCCCCGAAGCCAACGCAGTCTAGACGACGAGGTGCTCGGCAGCCAGGAGTGTCAGAGTCTCCTGGGCGGCGACCGCACGTATGGTGCTCGACGGGTCTGGCACAACGTGCTGGCGTTGGGTCAGCGGTGCGGATTGCACCGCATCGAACGGCTCATGCGAGAACAGGCGCTGCGCGCGCGGCCACGACGCGAGGCTTGCCGCAGGACCGTGGGGCACGCAGCCCCATCCCCGGCAACGTGCTCCACCGTCACTTCCAGGCCGATGCGCCCAACCAGAAGTGGATGGCCGACCTCATCTACATCTGGACGCCCGAGGGCGGGCTCTACGCAGCCGCTGTGCTGGACCTGTACTCGCCTCGCATCGTCGGCTGGTCGATGCAGGAGAGCATGGCCTCGCAGCTGGTGGCCGACGTTACTAATGATGACCGTGTGGCGCCGCGGTAAGCCGGTTGCGCTGCTGCATCACTCCCGACCAGGGCAGCCAGTACACCAGCGAGCACTTCCAGAAGCTGCTCAAGGAGCAAGGCAGCGCCTGCAGAATGAGTCGCCCGGGCGAGGCTGGGGCAACTCGGCGGTGGAGAGCTTCTTCAGCTCGTTGAAGACCGAGCGGACGGCTAGACTAGGAAGGTGTACAGGTCCGGGAGCAGGCACGCGCTGACGTGCTCGACTACATCGAGTGTTTCCACAATCCGACGCGTCGTCATTCCACGCTCGGCTACGTCAGTCCAATCGAGTTCGAGAAAGCTCTAAAAGCTTAGGTCGGTGTCCACGAAATCGGCAGCAGCCCAGGCCTGCCCGCCCGCCTTCTAACTTGGCTCCATGCCCCCGTTGTGTCGGCCGGGGGCGGACAGGTCAATTTCGCTTGCGAAGTCGGACCACCGTAAGATCCGATCCGGATTTTTCTAGATCGAAGGCGACCTTGTCGCCCTCCTTGAATTTGCCCAAAGTCTGGTTGTTCTTGAGTTTGAATTCATGCTTTGCTGGCGGCATCTTGAGCTTGTCGATGGTTTCGTGTTCCAGCGTAATTTTCTTTCCTTGCGCATCGATGCCGGTGATCACGCCAATGCCGGAACTGCGGACGACTCCGTGCTGGCGGCCGGGTTCGTCGTGGCGTTGAGCGAGCGCGTCGGTCGCGAGGACAGTGCTGAGGGAAAATATGGCCGCAGCCAAGACTGTAGACTTCATTTTGGCTCCTAGACTAACGATTGCACCATGGGATGGCGGTTTGAAAAAGCAAGAACTAGGCCATCTTCGTCGGAAAAATGCGCCTTTGCGCCTGATGTCATGAACACCTTTCGCGAAGTGATGGAGTGGGTGGGGCTGGCGTTCGATGCTACTGGTGTTTTGGTGATTGCGGGAGGTGTCCTGATCGCTGCAGGGCGGCTGGCCGCTGGGGCTTCAGGTGCAAAAGCGATGAGTGTCCGGCGCTTCCGGCAGGACTTCGGCGGCGCGATCGTGCTCGGCCTTGAATTTCTGGTAGCGGGCGACATCATCCGCACTGTCGTCGTGGCGCCGACACTGGAAAACGTTGCCGTGCTGGCGATCGTAGTTCTGATTCGCACTGTTCTGAGTATGGCCCTGCAGGTCGAGATCGAAGGGCGCTGGCCTTGGCAGCTTCATGACCGTGATTCCGCCCCTATCCAAGCGTGTTCGCAGTTCTCGACAGGCGCCGATTCAAAATCGGCTGGCGAGGAACTCAAAGATCGCAACTAGTCTAGTTGGATCCGTGCGCGAGATCGTCACGGAAACCGACAGGGTGCGAAGTAAAGCCCTTGACGTGCCCCGCCAGCGTCGTTTCATCTCAAGGAGCCCGCCTATACCCGACTTGGCCGAGGTTAGGGTCACCAAGTTCCCAATCCACAATGGCTACGCGACGTGGCTCAAGTTGTCTGGCGTCCTCAGGCAGCATTGTTGGAGGACGAATTCTGGGGTGATGCGTTAGGCGCTGCCGTCAGTCCGGCGTTGCACACAGAAGACCAGAAGACCGGCCGGGTGCCCAGTGTGGCGAAGTGCCGCTGGCCGGCGCAGGGAATGGCTGATGGTCGGTTCGAATCTCATCCAAGGTCTTGGACGGTTTGCGATTTCGGCCGGCGTCGATGTTCGACTTCGATCCGATAGCATCGTGCGGTGCGACTTCCACTTCACTCGCGACTGTCGTGGGAGCGGATGCCCCGTATGGAACTACTGCAATGGCCTTAAATATCCCCCTCCGCTATCTTGGATGGCCTCGGATCACTCTTGCGGCTGCGTTGTGGCTGCTGCTGACGATGACAAGCGGCTGCGCAACTGGGCGGCTGGATGTTCCTCGTGTGCCGTCGCGTGCAATCGTCAACGTCGAGCGCACGACGCTCGGACGCGCTTTTGCTGAGCAGGCCGCGCCCTATCCCGGGATGTCCGGCTTCCAAGTCCTTGCCTCCGGCCATGCGGCCTTTGTTGCCAGAGCTGCATTGGCTGACGCAACCGAACGCACGCTGGACCTGCAGTACTACAGCGTTGGTGATGACCTGACAACCGACCTGCTGTTGCTGCGCATCATCGCCGCGGCCGAGCGGGGCGTTAGGGTGAGGATTCTGCTCGACGATATCAACGCGCGGACGCGCTCCTTCGCGCGCCGTGCAATTGCCGCACACTCCGCGATCCAGGTGCGGCTGTTTAATCCCTTCTTTTCGGGTGGCACGTCGAGCCTCGTGCGACTGAGCGAGTTTGTGCTTGATGGCGCACGGCTGAATCGCCGGATGCACAATAAGCTCTGGGTGGCGGACAATGTGGCCGCGGTGGTCGGCAGCCGCAACCTCGGAGACGAGTACTTCGACGCCAACGCTGCGTCCAACTTTGCTGATGTGGACTTGCTGGGCGCCGGGCCGATCGTGAAAGAGCTATCGCACGCTTTCGACGCTTACTGGAACAGCGCGGCGGCAATCCCCATGGAGGCGTTTACCGAACGTCCCGACGCCGCCGAAGGCGAGCAGGTGCGGCAGTCATTGCGCATGCGCGCCGCGAATTGCCACGGTCTCGCGCCTTGCGACTGGCTGGCGCAAGACAGCCTGCTTGACGCCTTGCGGTCTGCAACCGTTCAGCTCTCATGGGGGCGTGCCCAGCTGACCTACGACCAGCCCGACCAAGAAAAGAGGGGCGTGGCCTCCGGAATAGAGCACGGATCGATTGACGACCGTGAAGGTGGTTCTCGCACAGCGGCCGAACTGCTGATGATGTCGCCGTATTTTGTGCCGAGCGAGGATGGAATGCGCCACCTGGCGGAGATGCGCGAGCGCGGCGTGCGCGTAGCCGTCCTGACCAACTCGCTGGCCTCCACAGATTCGCCGGCAGCGCACGCAGGTTACGCGCGTCATCGGATGGCACTCCTGCGCAATGGGGTGGAGTTGTTCGAAATGCGTCCACGGCCGGATGTCCAGCACCGCTTGCCGCATCGTTGGGGACGTGCGTCGGCCGCCAGCTTTCACGCGAAAGTCATCGTGCAGGATCGTATGCGCGCCCTAGTTGGCTCGCTGAACCAGGATCCACGCTCACGACTACACAATACGGAGGCTTGGATCACTGTCGACAGTGTCGAACTGGCGGGCGAATTGGCGGCGTTGTTCGACGAAGGAGCCGATCCTCATCATGCCTTCGAGGTCGCGCGACGCGAGGCTGGCGGCGAAGCAGCGCTCGAGTGGAGAGCTGAGGAGGGTGGGGAGATCGTGACGCACGATGTTGAACCCATGACAGACTTTGGGCTGCGGGTTTGGCGAGGCATTCTGGGTGTACTGCTCCCCGAGCACATGCTTTGAAGCGCCTGCGCAGCGCGCTTCAACGCACCCGCCGCCGCAATGACGGTGCGACAGCCTGAGCAGCGCAGGCGAGCTCGCGAGGCTGGTCTGAGCTTCGCTTCGTCCATCCGTGGAATTGAAACTCAACACTCGTTCTCCCGGTTGGCTGGGTCGAGCTCGACGGCGCCGCCGCTGGACCGACCGTGCACTTCTGAACTCGCTGTTTGCCGTGCTGCCGTGCCACTTGCAGACTTCAAGACGAAGTTCGGAGTTGCGAGGCGCAGAGGCGCATAACCACTCGTGTGATCCATGGCAGAACGGCCATGAATGGGGAAAACCGTCCAGTCGTGTCTCGTTGGCTTGATCTTGATCAAACCATTGAAGACCGCACACTCCTATTCTTTGCTCAGCGTTGGTAATCGAACCGGGTGAGGACCGAAGCCCGACGCTAACCTACGTGTAACCACGTTTTTTCCGGAAGCATTCCCCTTGGAGATTGTCATAAAATTGAATCACATCACCCTTGCTGCAGCCCTCCTGACTGTGCTCGCCGCCCCCGGTGCATCTGCGCAAGGCGCCGACGGCGCCAAGCCGAAGTCGCGCGAAGAGGTAAGGACTGAAGCGATCCGCTCGCATAAGGACGGAACCATGCGACATAGCGAAGCGGAACCGAAATCTGAGCCATTCAGATCGGAGAAAAGCCGGAAGGAAGTGAGCGCCGCAGGAGTCCGCTCCCACAAGGACGGCACCATGCTGCATAGCGAGGCTGAGCCGAAATCCGAGGCGTTCAAACCAGGGAAGAGCCGCAAGGACGTAAAGGCTGAGACGATCCGCTCCCACAAAGACGGAACCATGCTGCATGGCGGGGAGGCGGCTGCGCCGGAGGCGAAGTAAACAAAGTGTGGCGCGCGGTCGAGCGCGGCTCTCGACCAGCTTTCGGGAGCGGGCCGGCCAGTATGTACAGGCTCACGTCAACGTGCCCTCGAAGGGATCGCGATCCTGGCGGGAAAATGTCGACCAAGAAGAACAGCGCGAGGAATGTAGGTCGCCGTCAGGCCCCAAAGTGAATCCCTCCGAGCCCGCGCTCGCGTCCAGATGCACCATAAACGGGAGCTGCAGCGGCAGATCGCCCTGTAGCCCAACGCGCCTGTGAAGTCTGGGCTCGCGAGGAGCGCTGCTGCGCAGTCTCATGCCACGGCACCCGGCAGCCGGCAGCCGGCAGCCGGTGTCGTGGCAGGGATCCTTGCACCGGTGAGATCACGGTCGCGCGCGGCGCGGTGTGGCGTCACCCATCATGACCCCACGTTCAGGCCGGCGGCGACCTCGCCACTGCGTGCCGGCCCCCATGATGCGAGCGCGATGGCGGCCCCCAGCACAAGAATCAGCGCTGCCGCCCAGAATGGCGCTGCCGGCTGCCACGCGAAAAGCGACCCGGCACTCACCGAACCCAGCGCCTGCCCGAGGTTGCCGGCCGCTGCCTGCCGGCCAAGCAGTTCCCCGCGCGCGGCTGCATGGCGCTCGAGCAGCTCGTAGGACAGTACCGGTCCGACCATGCCGACCCCAGTGGACACCACGACGATCAGCAGGCCGAGCGCCGCGGCGTCCGGTACCGCAAAGGCGAAGGTCAACGCGAGCGCCGAGGTGCCGAACGCGGCCGCGACCCAGCGTTCGTTGATGCGGCGGCGCACGCCTTGCAGGAGCAACGTGGACTGCGCTGCCAGCATGGCCAGGCTGCAGGTGACGAACATAACGGCCATCGTGCCGCTGGCTAGGCCCAGCGTCTGCCCGCCGAACAGAGTGAAGCCGACTTCAAAGGTACCCACCGCAAACGAGGCCAGCAGTGCCATGCCCATCGAGGCGCGAACGAACCTCCGGCGGTCTGGCGACAACTGAGGTGGCAGGTTTCGCTCAGGCGTAGCGCGCTTGCGGCCCAGGCCCCACGGGATGAGCACCAGCAATGGGAGCCCGCCCAACACGATGGCAAACGCGGGCCAGTTGACCATTTCAAGCATGCGCCCGACCGGCATGCCCATCACTGGCCCGGCGATCCAGGTTCCGAAGGCCGGGCCGGCGAGAAAGCCGATGAACGACGCGCTGCCGAGCAGCACAAAGCGGCGGCTGCGCACCTCCGGCGTGCTGATGTCGTCGACGTACGCCTGTGCTGTCGGGACAATTGAGGCGGCACCTGCACCGGCCAGGAAGCGAGCGGCATACACGACCATCAGGTTCGGTGCCAACGCGGCTGCAGCGCCGCCGATCAGGAATGCTGCGAAGCCCGCGGCCAGTACGGCGGAGCGGCCATGCCGGTCCGAGAGTCGACCCCACAACGGCGCGAAGAGGAACAGCGCGAAGGTGTAGACGCCGCCCAGCATGCCAACGTGCCACGCGAGCGCGGACGGCGTCGCCCCGTCGAGGTACAGCCTCAGAAACAGCTGCAGCAACGGCAAGCCGGCGCCGTAGCCGAGCGCGACGACGAATACCATCGCTCCGAGCAGCAACATCGCCCGGCCCGCCGCCACAGTTGCGTCGGGCGATGCCGGCGCATTGAGGGCTGCTGTCTTGACCATGCCCGCGCCGCCTTCAGACCGCAGCCGGAGCGGTCTGCCTGGTGTCGCCCGTTGTTCCTGGAGTCGCCCGGACCCGGCGGATGCCGGTCAGCCGAGTGCGTTTGAGCATCAGCGCGTTGATGGCCACCAGCGCGGAGCTTCCCGACATCGCGATGGCGGCCACCTCCGGACTGATGGTGAACGGGTAGAACACGCCGGCGGCTAGCGGGAACGCCACCACGTTGTATGCCACCGCCCACCACAGGTTCTGGTGCATCTTGCGCAGCGTCGCGCGCGACAGCTCGATGGCGCCGACCACATCGAACGGGTCGCTCTTCATGAGCACCACGTCGGCGCTCTCCATCGCTACATCAGTGCCCGCACCGATCGCGAAACCAACATCGGCCTGCGTCAGCGCCGGGGCATCATTGATGCCGTCGCCGACCATGCCGACGTTCTTGCCCTGCGCCTGAAGTTCCTTGACCTTGGCGGCTTTGTCGCCGGGCAGCACATCCGCGAGGACGATGTCGATGCCGAGTTCCTTGGCGATTCGATCGGCGGTGGCCTGGTTGTCGCCCGTCAGCATCGCCACCTGCACCCCTTTGCCATGGAGCGCCTTGACGGTCTCTGCCGAAGAAGGACGCACCGCGTCGGCGATGGCGATCAGACCGATCAGCCGGCCACCATGGGCCACATGGACCACCGTGCGTCCCTGACCTTGCAGGTTGCGCGATTGAGCCTCCAAGCCATTGAGGTCGATGGCGTTCGCGTCCATCAACGGGCGATTGCCGAGCAGTGCTCGTTGGCCGCGAACGACGGCTTCAGTTCCCATGCCATCAATGTTGGTGAACGCGCTCACCTCTTCGAGCGGCAGGCCCCCGGCACGTTGGAGGACAGCCAAGGCCAGAGGATGCTCCGAGAGCTTCTCCACCGAGCCCGCGATGGTCAGCAGCGCATCGACGCTCGTGCCAGGTGCCGCAACGAGGTCGACCACCTCGGGCTGACCGAGCGTCAGCGTGCCGGTCTTGTCGAAGATCACCACATCGAGCTTAGTGGCGTCTTCGAGCGCTGCGGCGTTCTTGAACAGAATGCCGTTCATCGCCCCCAGGCCCGTGCCAACCATCACCGCCATCGGCGTGGCCAGTCCGAGGGCGTCGGGACACGCGATCACGAACACAGTGATGGTCAGCGTGAGGGCCAGCAGCACGGGCTGGCCGAGCACAAAGTACCACACGCCGAAGGTCGCGAGGCCGATCAGGAACGCCACTACCACCAACCACTGCGAGGCTTGGTCGGCCAGCAACTGCGCCGGCGCCTTGGAGTTCTGCGCCTCCTGCACGAGTTTGACGATCTGCGCCAAGGCGGTGTCGGCGCCGACCTTGGTGGCGCGGTAGCGGAAGCTGCCGCTTTTGTTGATGGTGGCGCCGATCACGCTGTCGCCGACCGTCTTCTTGACCGGCATCGACTCGCCGGTGAGCATTGATTCGTCCACCTGTGATCCGCCTTCCAGCACCTCGCCGTCAACGGGTATCTTGTCGCCGGGGCGGATGAGCACGATGTCACCCAGCAGCACGTCGGCCGTCGCGACCGTGGTCTCGACACCATGGCGTACGATCGTGGCTTTCGGCGGTGCCAAGTCCATCAAAGCGCGTATCGCCTCGGAAGCACCGGCACGCGCCCGCATTTCGAGCCAGTGTCCGAGCAGGATGAACACCAACAGCACCGACACGGCCTCATAGAACTGCGCCCCTTCGAAGAGGAAGGTGGCTCCGACGCTGAACAGGTATCCGGTGCCGACGCTCAGCACGACCAGCACCGCCATGTTGAGCACGCCGTTGCGAAGCGCGCGCGTCGCGGCGACGAAGAATGGCCATGCCGGATAGATCACCGCACCTGTGGCGAGCATGAACAGCCACAGTTTCAGGTCGAGGCCGAACGGCGGACTCAGCTTGATGAAGTTCATGCCCATCGGGGCATAGAGGAAAATGGGCACCGTAAACGCGAGGCAGATCCAGAATCGGTTCCTCATGTCGCGTGCCATGCCGCGCGCGTCCATGCCGAGGCCATGCCCCATCTCGTGAGCCACGACATCCATCGTACCGTGGTCCATCGTGTGCCCAACTGCGCCCGGCTTCGCGCCCGGGGCCACATGCCCTGCGTGCTCGTGCTGGTGCGGCTTGCCCGCCTCAGCGTGCGGCACGCAGATATGGCGAGGTGTGGCCTCGCCGCCGCAGTGGTAGCCGCATGCTTCGATGGCGATGCGAATGGCCTCTGGCGTCGTCTGGCGCGGGTCGAAAGCCACGCTGGCCGAGCCGGCCGCGTAGTTGACCTGGGCTGCGGTCACGCCGGGCAGGCGCGACAACTGCTTCTCGACCCCATGGGCCGACATCGACGACACCATGCCGCCGACCTCGAAGTTCAATGTGGTGTTCATGCGGGCTTCATTCTCAAAGGGCAAGGCAACCGCGCCTCCAGGGTGGCCGTTGCGACCGGACATTCATCCCATCAGCGTCTTCAGTGCGTCGAGGGCCACCATGGGCTCGGCGAGGGCGTGGTAGATGGGCGGGATGTCGCGTTTCAGGCCGAGCAGTCCGTAAACACCGTGCATCGCCGAACGCACTGAATACTCGACCGTGAAGACCACGTCCTCCGGGATTTCGACGTACTGGCCCAGCAGCGCATAGTTCTTCGCGCCGTGCGGGATCACCGGCGGCCGGTCGGTCACGTCGCGCCGCGAGAACTCGCTGGTGATGTAGGGCATCATCACCGGGATGACGGTCGTGCTGCGGCGCACCTCGTCGAGGATGTCCTCAAATCCCAGTTGGTGCATCAACTCAGTCAGGATTTCCTGGCCGGTCGCCTGCGCCATCGACTTGTCAATGTAGTCCCCCTTGTTGTCGATGAAGAGTCCATAGCCCCAAAGCGTGAACACATCGTCAGGCTGACCAGCGAAGTGCGGCGGACGCGGCACCACGATGGACATCAGCCAGCTGGAATCCTTGAAGGTCATCAGGCCACCGGTGCCGGGCTTGTTGCCGGTGAATTCCTCGATCCGGCGAATGAGAGCCGGCGTGCGCATCGTCAGCGTGAAAGACTCCCACTTGCTCTCGTCGATGTTGCCGCTGAAGGCGTAGGGTCGACCAAGACCCGGCAGCTTCCGTGCCATCGTCTCCCACAGCCTCCAAGCACCATCGGTCTTGTCGCGCACGAGCTGGGGTGCGTGATCGTTGTCTCCCAGGCGCGAGTCGGCGGTCATTGAGCCGATCGTGATGAACGCATAGTCCCGCAGCCCTACCGCGTACGAAAGCTCCTTGCCTTGGCGCGTGCAATGGATCGCCGTGATTCGCTGGCCGTCGCTCTCGGCGAGGTCAACATCGATCACCTTGGTTCCGTACTCGAACTGCACCCCCTGGTCGGTCAGCCACTTCTCGATCGGACGGACCAGCGAGTCGTACTGGTTGAATGCGCTTCGCCGCACGCCCGCCAGGGTGTGGATCCTTGGAAACTCTTGCATAAACCGCAGCATGTAGCGCCTGAGTTCGATGGCGCTGTGCCAGTTCTGGAAGGCGAAGGTGGTGCGCCACATCGCCCAGAAGTTGGTCGCGAAGAAATGCGACGAGAAGCAGTCCTCGATGCGCTTGGTTCCGATGATTCGCTCGGGCATCGCCAGCAAGCGCATGATCTCGAGGCGATCTTGCAGGTTGAAGCCCAGATCGGTGGCATCGAGGATCGTGTGATCCTTGCCGATGAGGCGCGCATGCGAAGCTGAATGCCAAGCCTTGTTGAACGCCCAGATGTCGTCCTTGACGGATCTTGTCGGATTGGCAAGCGTTGGGATCGAGTCGAGCACGTTCCACAGACAGACGTATGCCTCTTCGGTCCACATGCGGCCCCCGCGGGTGACGTACCCTTTGACCGGGTCGCCCGAGCCGTCCAGGGCGCCGCCGGCCACCTCCAACTCTTCCAGGATGCGGATGTTGGCACCGCAGAATCCTCCATCGCGGATCAGCAGGACGGCCGCGGACAGCGAGGCGATGCCTCCGCCGATTAGGTAGGCCTTGGCCGCGTCGGTTGTGTTCATCAATGTTCTCTCCCATGAGTCAGGTTGAACAAGTTGGCCCGGCCAACCGACCGGACGCGGTGGCGCTGGGCGGATAGGGTGGCAAGGAGCGTCTGGCGCCGCGCCACGCAAAGTGGAGGTAGATGACCGCACTCATCGACACGGCGAACAGGCACCACGCCGAGATGAATCCACCTGGCGTAGAAGTCGTACGCCGCGCCGGACGACAGCAACGCCAGCGTGAGATGTGCCCAGTGAACCACCACGCCCTCGCGCTCCAGGCGAGATCGCGCCAGGGTAAGGGGGCCCCCAGTGCGAGCAGGACCGTCGCGAAGCGACCAGCCAGATTGGAGCGGACGGATGACATGGCAACTCCAGGATCATCTATAGGCATCAGGGCAAAAACGCGCGCACGCCGGCGGCAATGGCCGCAGTGAGCGAGATGCGATTGGACGCGTGGCGGATCGTGTCGCAGCTGACGATGTCGCGCGCGCCGGCCGCGCGCAGTTCCTCGAATGCCGTCTGAGCGAATACCGCGTGGACCGCCACGCACACGGGTGCGACGAGCCCGGCCCGGCGCAGGTGGTCGATCGTTTCGATCATGGTGCGGGCAGTCGAGACGACGTCGTCCACCAGCACGGGCGTGTGCGACCGCCAACGCTCGACGTCCGGTACCGATACTTGGACATCGCGGTCGCCGCGGCGCGTCTTGGTCAGCACGACGAAGGGTGCATCGGACTGCTGTGCCACATCGCTGACCCACTGGGCGCTTTCCTCATCGGGGCCGATCAAGAGGGGATTGCGCACCTGCGCCCGTACCCACTGCGCCACGCTGTCCGCGGCATGGACGACACGTGACGGGACGCTGTAGACCTGAGACAGGTCCGGTATCCTGTGCAGGTGCGGATCGACGGTCACGATCCAGTCGACATAGTGCGAGATCCAAGCTCCGACATGCTGGGCACTGATCGTCTCGCCCGGATTGAACCGACGGTCTTGCCGCATGTAGGCCAGGTAAGGCACGACAAGGCCCGCTGACAACGCGCCCGCCTCACGGACCGCCGCCGACAGCAAGAGTAGCGGCACCAGCTTGTCATCGGGCCGGTCCAGCGTGCAGGCGATGAGAGTGTCTCGTCCTTTGATCGCTGACTCGATGCGCGCGTAAGACTCACCGTCAGGAAAGCGCCGTACCGTGGCCGCGCCGCGTTCCAGCGAAAGGTGAGCGGCCAGCTCGTCGGCGAGCTGCTCGTTGGCCGGCATCGCGACCACGACCGGCTTCATGGCGTCACCTCGTCGCCCAGCGTGACGACAGGATGGGAATCGAGGTAGCTGCGGGCGTAGGCCAGCTCGCCAGGCGCCTGCGCATACAGCGTGAACAGCGGCATGCCGCGCTCGACAGGGTCCCCCAACCGCACATGCAGCACGAGGCCGGCGGCCGGCGCACCCGGGGCGCCGGCGAGCTTGGCGATCCGTGCGAGCCGACGGTTGTCGATGCCGCAGACGTAACCGGTGCGTTCGGCCACGATCGGCTCGCGCAGTGGAGCGACGCCGGGCTCGCGCAGCCCGCCTTGCGCTTCGCAGATGGCCTGGAACTTGTCCCAAGCGGCGCCGCTGTCCAGCAGGTGGCAGGCCTCGGACCTGCCCGTGCCGGGAGTGCTGTGGCCGCAGAACTCGAGCACTTCGCCGGCCAGAACCAACGCGCGCATGCGCAGGTCCACCGGCGCCGCCGCCGCGCCGCGCAGCACGGCAAGAACGTCATGCGCTTCGAGCACGGGGCCTACGCCTCGCCCAACCGGCTGGGCGCCGCGCGTACGTAGCACGCGCAGTTGCAGCCCGTGGGCTACAGCAACTTGCTCTAGCAAGGACTGCAGCCGATTGGCGTCCTCCTCGCTGCGCACCTTGGCAGTCCGACCCACCGGGATGTCGATCAGGGCGTGCGTCGCTCCGGCGGCGATCTTCTTCGACAGCACGGAGGCGACGAGCTGGGCGTCGCTGTCAAGGTCGAGCGGGCGCTCGACGCGGATCAGGATGTCGTCGGCTGGGCTCAGGGTCAGCGCCCCGCCCCAGACAAAGCAGCCGCCCTCGCGATCCACGACACGCCGCATCGCGGTCAGACTGAGGTCGACGCGCGTCAGCGTCTCCATCACGTCGGCCGTCCCCGCGGGCGAGGTGATCGCGCGCGACGAGGTCTTGGGCATCGTCAGCCCGGCAGCCGCCGCAATGGCGACCACAATCGGCGTCGTGCGGTTGCCAGGCAGACCGCCCACACAATGTTTGTCGGCGATCGGCGTACGCCCCCAGTCGATACGGTCGCCGGCCTTGACCATGGCGCTTGTCAGGTCGATGGTTTCCTGCAAGTCCATGCGCCCGCCGGCGCAGGCGCTCAGGAACGCAGCGATGTGCATGTCGGAGTAGCGGCCTGCAGCCACGTCACCGACGATGGCGTCGAGCGCCATGGTGTCGAGCCGGTGGCCGTAGATCTTCGAGCGCATCGCGCTCAGCGAATCGAGCGTCGGCGCGTGCGCCACCTTGACGGGATCGTTCGCTGCGGCGCCTAGAGCCTGCCATGCGCGGGTCGACAGGCTGGCTTCGCCCGGCGCCAGCAGTTCGCTGTCGACCACGTTGAGCGTCGCGATGATGCGGTGCTCCCGCAGCGCTACCTCTACACGCGTCTGGGCTTCGAAACCTTCGGCCCTGCAGACATGACAGTCGCGTCGCATGTAAATCACATGCTCCTGCAGCGTGTCGATGCCAAGCAGCCGCAGGCGCAAGCCGGATGCATCCATCATGCAACCTCCACGCTTTGGCCCAGCCAGGGCACCGTTGCGAGCCATCCCAGTTCACGCTCGATGCGTTGCCGCAATGCGTCGGCCGGACCCGGTTCGCCGTGGTTGAGGTAGATGCCGCGCGGCCGCTGGGGCGCGGTTGCCAGCCACTGCACGAGCTGCTCTGCATCGGCGTGCGCCGACATGCCGGGCAGCGACACCACCTCGGCATTGATGGTCACATCTTCGCCGTGGATGCGGATGCGGCGCTCGCCGGCTACGAGGTGAGCGCCTCGCGTGCCGCCCGCCTGATAGCCGGCGAACACGATGGTATTGCGGCGATCCGGGCCTAGGGCTTTCAGGTGATGCAGCACCCGGCCGCCGGTGGCCATGCCACTGGCCGACACGATAACCGCGGGGTAGCGCAGCGCATTCAATGCACGCGATTCTTCGACAGTGCGCGTCATCTCCGCGACCTGGCACATGCCGCTGCATTCCTCCACCGACAGTCGGTGCTCCGCGCGATGCCGATGATAAATCTCGGTCATGTCGATCGCCATCGGGCTGTTCAGGAAGACCGGTAAGTCAGGGATGGCGGCACGGGTCTTTAGACGATAGATCGCGTAGAGCAGGGCCTGAGCTCGCCCCACCGCAAAGGCAGGGACCACCACGATGCCGCCGCGTGCCGCCGTGCGCCTGATCACCTCGCCCAAAGCGGCCTCGACATCCTGCATATCGTGCAGCCGATCACCGTAGGTTGACTCGATCACCACATGGTCGGCGCGTGCTATCGGCAACGGGGCCCGCATGATGCGATCGTCGGGGCGGCCCAGGTCCCCCGAGAACAGAACCGTCGTGTCGCCCGTGGTCAGCTCGACCGAGCTGGCGCCGAGGATGTGACCAGCCTGCCGCAGGCGCAGTTGCATGCCTCCCGTCACATCCCCTGGCTGCTCTAGCGGCAGCGGCTCGAGACGGCGCAACGCGCGCTGCGCGTCCTCCTCTGAGTACAACGGCAGGGCCGGTTGGTGCTTGGAGAGCTTGTGGCGGTTGGCGTACTCGGCATCCTCTTCCTGGATTCGCGCACTGTCGGGCAACAGGACCCGGCACACGTCGATCGTCGACGGTGTCGCGAAGACCGGCCCGCGAAAGCCCCGCTTGACGAGCAGCGGCAGTGCTCCCGCGTGATCGAGGTGTGCGTGCGTCAACACCACGGCATCGAGCTTCGTCGGGTCGAACGGGAACGGCTCCCAGTTCATGGCGCGCAGGTTCTTGTAGCCCTGGAACAGGCCGCAGTCGACAAGCAACTGCTTCCCTTCGTGCGTGACGAGGGTCTTCGAGCCGGTGACCGTGCCGGCGGCACCCAGGAAATCGAGCTTCATGGTCTGGTCCTCGGGGCGGGTTCTTGGCGCGGTCGACGCTCCCGGCCGGTCGCGTGCGTGCTGGCCCACAGCATCGGGCGGCGCAGGGCCGGCCGGGCCATGAACAACAGCAACGCCCAGGGCAGCGAGAAAGCCACGGACCATCCCAGCCACGTGCAGCGGAATGCGGGGTCAGCCGGTGTCACGTCATGGTCCTTGCTGTTCGCGGGAGGGTCGGCGCGTCGGCGCGATCGTCAAGCACGGGGCTGCGTCGCCCCCTGACGCGCCCAATTTGGGAAAGAACCGCGGCGTCTGACTCGCATAGCGCTCCCATTCAGCTCCGAAGGTCTTGGCTGCATCGCGCTCTTCCGTCAAGGACAAACGGACGTACATCGCACACAGGATCGGGAACATCACGAGGGTCAGGACGGTCGGCCACTGCAGCAGGAAACCGAACATGATGAGCACGAACGCAACGTACTGCGGGTGCCGAACCCGGGCATAGGCGCCGGTCTTCGCCAGCGTCCCGGCACGCTGGCTCGCATACAGCACGGACCATGCGGCGGAGAGCAGCCAAAAGCCTCCGCCGATGAAGACGGCGCTGAGCGCGTGGAACGGTCCGAAGTGCGGATTGGCGCGCCAGCCGAACATCACTTCCAGCAGGTGGCCGGCGTCGTGCGAGAGGAAATCCACGCCAGGAAACTTCGTTCCCAGCCATCCCGACAGGAGGTAGATGGTCAGGGGATAGCCGTACATCTCGGCGAACAGCGCCACCAGGAATCCGGAGAAGGCGCCGAACGAGCGCCAGTCGCGACCGGACTGCGGCTTGGCGAAGCTGAACGCGAAGATGATGAAGACGAGGGAATTGATGACCACCAGGGACCACAGTCCGTAGGCCGGTGCGTTGTCTTGCGTCATGGAATATCCTTTGCGGTTGGCTCAGTGCTGGTGCGGCTGATGCGGGGCCGCCGGAGGGGTGGGTGTGGCACCCGGGCTGCCTTGAAGGCTTGTTTTGTCGTCGGGATCGGCGCTGCCGGATCCTGTCGGGCCGTGCCCCTGATGGCCGCCGGGGCCACCGTGCCCGCCATGGAAGAAATGCATCAACGGGCACAGCGCCAGCAGGAGAAACGGCAGGGCTCCCATCAGGTGTGCACGGTGCTCGATAACAAGGAAGAAGCCGGCCACCGCGAGGAAGCCGAAGAAAACCCACGTCAGGGCGGCCCCGCGTTGCGAACGGCGGCTGGTGGTCGGATCGGGACGGAAAGAATGGTTGGCCATGATTCGCCTTGTCGGTGTTCGGTCTGGGCCGGGTGCCGGCCCTCTTGGAGCAATCGGCCAGGCTCGGGCAGTTGCTCGTGTGGTGGCTGTGCGTGGTTCGGTTGCCCCGGTAGCTTGTGCGGAGGGAGGCTTAAGCTGAATGTGCAACCTGGGTGCGGCACACAGGTCAAGCGCTAGCACTCTCGCTGGACACAGGTGTGGGAAGTGCGGGCCATCCAGGGCTACTAGCGCCGTGGGCGCAGGTCAAATCCGCGTGCACGATCAAGACTGCCCCACTCCCGACACGGGAGGGCTCGTCAAATGCGCAGGCGAGGCGCAATGTCCAGCGGGGCGCGCGGCGGTGGCGGATGCGCCAATTGCGGCGGCGCAACGCTCACCATCGCGACGACTGGCTCCCAGTTCCGCCCCGGTGCATGCGACCAAGCGATCGCATCGACCGTCAGCGACCACTTGATGGCCGAGAGGAAAGTTGGCCCGCCGGTCAGGGGCGCCGGCTCTTCGCAGACGTGACCCTTGCTGTCGTTCGACGGCTGCTCGGTTCGCAAGGCGTGCTTGTGTGCCTGATGGGCCTCCTGCGGCGCATGGATGAACGACGCATCCGGCGAGACGGGTGGCGCTCTGTGCCCGCCATAGATCTCGCACAGGGCCGTGCCTGCGATGGCCCGTACAGCGAACAGCAGCAGGAACGCAGTCCATGCGCTCCTTGCCAGTTTGCTTCGCCATGTCGCCATGTTGCAGTCCCAACGTCGAGTTTCGGGGGATTCACCATGAAATCCTTCAGCACAGCTTATTCGACAGCATTGCCGAGCGGTTGATATGGATCAAGGTCTGAGCATGCCGGCGCTGGGCTCGGGCTCGGTTCATCTCGACGGGCGCAGCCAGGTGAGGATGCGGCCCGAGCATCGTCAGCTTTCGTCATCAGGGAGACTGATCTGCAACCCGGACGGTAGCAAAGCAGCCTGTAGCGATTCAAGGGCTTGTGGCCTGTCGATCAGTGCCACCGAGTTCATCGAGCCGGAGAGTGGACGGGATGGGGGCTGCGAGATGCCTTGGTTGTACATAAACTTGACCGTGAGTCGGCAGCGGTCCGCGCGCCGTCTGGCGGCGGCCCTCACGTTCCGTAGAGGCTTTTGAACACCATCTCTGCGATGCGATCGCGCAAGTGACGCCAGGATTCGATGGATTTACCGATGCCGTCGGCCGCGCTGCGTTCCGCCCGATACCAGGGATTGAAGGCGCGTTCTTCATCGCTGAGGCCCAGCGTTTGAGCTGCCCATGCCAGGATGGGAAACAACGCAGCGGCCGGTGCGACGCGCTCGGACCACATCAGGCGGCTGGTGCGCATCGGATGCAAAGCTTCCAGCCAGCGTGCCGTGGCGGGACTGCCAAGCTGCTGCACGAAGGGTGACAGCCACTGGGTGTAAAGGGCGTCCAGCTGGCGCGACGCTTCGGCGACGCGTTCGAACGCAGCCGGACGGGGCTCGAAGGGCAAGTCCTCGATGCGTCGGGGCTCGAAGGTCGCGCGGGTGGCGTCATCGGTCCGAGCGGCGGACTCGAGCTTCATCTCGTAGAGGCCCGGCGGCAATGCCTGGATGACCGAAGCGTGATGCAGGATGGCGCGGTGCTCGCGGCGTGCCACGTCGGCCGACACGAAGATGCCGAGATGGCCGACATGCTCGTGCAGAAGATAGACGATGCGCTGGCCGGCGCTGACCAACCCTTCGGTCGAGCCGAAAACCGTCTTCAGCCACGCGAGGGCTTGGCTGGGCGGCGTGATGTTGTCGCCATAGGAACAGAAGATGACCAGCGGCGTCCGAATCTGCGACAAGTCGGCGCGGCAGTGGCCGTCGACCACCACGACGCCTTGCTCGACACGGTTGCCGATGAACAGGTCACGAATGATGCTCAGGATCTCTTCGCGACCCAGCTTGTAGAAGCCGTTCCACCAGCGTTCGAATTCAAGAAAGCGCGCCTTCTCGCGCTGCGGCTCTGCGAACACCTGGTCGTACTTTTTCCAGACCCCTTCGGGCCGCAGAGCCTCGAAGTTCTGGACCAGCCACGCTCCATCGAAGTGGCCGTGGCCCAGATCCGCCGCCAGATGTGCCGGCCAGACACCGCCAACCAAACCACCCATCAGGCGCATCGGGTTGATGTCGGCCTCACCCGCCCAGTAAGACAGGGGCGACCCGTTCAATACAGCCAGACCCGCCTCGCGGTTGCAGTGCGACAGTGCCAGAGCGACGGCCCAGCCGCCCTGGCAATTCCCATAGATGATCGGAGCGCGCGCGCGATGGCGTTCGGCAACGATATCGATGAAACGCGCCAGTGCCTCGACGACCGATCCCATGGTCTGGCCCTCGACCGGCTCGGGGTCGAAGACGACAAAATAGACCGGGTGCCCTTCCAGCAGGGCCATGCCGACCTCGGAGTCGCGCCGGAAACCCCCGATGCCAGGGCCATGGCCCGCCCGTGGATCGACCACGATCACCGGCGCGGAGTCTCGACGCACATGACGTTCCAGTCGATCCGTTCCACACCGAGTGATTCGAAGTAGGCGGTAGTTGCAGGGTGAAGCAAAGTCCCGCGCGTTTGCCACCGGCTCGGCATCGAAGTGCAGCAGCGGTGGCATGCCGGCGGCTTCATGATCGAGCATGTTGTCGGCGCGCTGGCGCAGCGTGTCCATCGCGGCGATCCCACGCCACCAGGCGTCGGCGGCATAGCATGTCCAGGCAACCAGGGGCCAAGCCGCAGGCGTGAGCGCAGGCGCGGGCGGGTCGTTAACGATCGGACGTGTGTTCATGGTGTTCTCGCATCAGCCCAAGGAAGGTAGCGCCGCGTCGACAGCCCAGTCGAGGACCACCGCCTCGTCCACGGCCAGCAGTTGCGGGTTCTTGTCGGGTTAGTGCAGGCGCCGCAGCGCGTGCCGCATGGGGTCAGCCGCGCTTGCTCCTTGTCGTCCGCGCGCACCGTCCACGGCGCTGTCGCATGGTGGTGAAGCAGCATCACGCCGCACGCCTTGCCCAGGGCGACGACACGGGGCTCGTGCGGACTCAGGTGTTCGACGATGCGTTTTACCGTGCCGTCCTTGCCCGCAGCGTCGCGCCCCTCGAGCGGCAGCAGGATGCGGTCCCCGCAGCCGATGAAGTGGCGCTGCAACTTCACCAGCTCGATCTGCAGCAGGTGCAGCTGCACGTTGTAGTCGGGCGCGTTGCTCGCCTTGACCTTGCTCTTCTTGTTCACGTCGATGTTCCTGCTTGAAGGCTGCTCAGCCGCAGCAGCAGCCACCCTGCTTATTCGGGCCCCTTGCGTGGCCACAGCCGGTGTGACCCGAGGATGGCGCAGCGTCGACTGCCATGGCCGCTGCAGGACCGGACGGATAGCCGGCCGCCTCCAGAGCCGCTGTCAGGCCCCCGAGGGCCGCGGCAGCGTTCCCGGTCGTGGTGACGCGGGCGCGGCTGAGCGACAGGTTCACATCCACGCCGGCGACGCCCGGTACGCGTTGCAGCACGCGCTTCACGGAGTCGACGCATGAGCCGCAGGTCATGCCTTGCACTTCGAGTTCGATCGTTTCCATGTCATGTCCTTTCGAGGTTGGAACTGAAATCGGGTTCGTCATTCGTGCGGCTCACTGCCAGAACCGCCTGCGATACGGCTCCAGGCGTCGCCGCCGTGGGTGCGACCTTGCGCAATTGCCATTCCTTCACCAGCGCATACAAGGCCGGGATCACCGCGAGCGTGAGCACGGTCGACGAAATCATCCCGCCGACCATCGGCGCGGCGATGCGGCTCATGACCTCGGAGCCGGTGCCCGTGCCCCACATGATCGGTAGCAGGCCGGCCATGATGGCCACCACCGTCATCATCTTCGGCCGCACGCGCTCGACAGCGCCTTCCATCACCGCGGCGTACAGGTCGGCGGCGCCCGGTGCGCGGCCTTCGGCAGCACTGCGCGCCCGGGCCTCGTGCCAGGCGTGGTCGAGGTAGATCAGCATCACCACGCCGGTCTCGGCCGCCACGCCGGCAAGCGCGATGAACCCGACCGCGACCGCCACCGACAGGTTGTAGCCCAGCGCCCACATCAACCACACGCCACCGACCAGCGCGAACGGTACCGACAGCATCACAATCAGCGTCTCCGTAAGCCGACGGAAGTTCAGGTACAGCAGCAGGAAGATCGTCAGCAGCGTGACCGGGACCACGATCTTCATCTTCTCCACCGCACGCTCCATGTATTCGAACTGGCCGCTCCAGGTGATGTAGTAGCCAGGCGGAAACTTCACCTGATCGGCCACGGCCTTGCGCGCATCGGCCACGTACGACCCGATGTCGCGCTCGCGGATGTCGACGAAGATGTAGGCCGACAGCAGCGCGTTCTCGGTCCGGATGCCCGGCGTGCCACGGACGACCCGGACGCTGGCGACCTGGCCAAGTGGCACCATTGCGCCGTCCATCGTCGGCACCAGCACTTCGCGCTCGATCTGCTCCGGATTGCCGCGCAGCTCGCGCGGGTAGCGCACCGTGACGCCGAAGCGCTCACGGCCTTCGACGGTGGTCGTCACCATCTCGCCGCCGAGCGCGGTGCCGATCACTTCCTGCAGGTCGCCGATCGACAGGCCATAGCGGGCGAGCTGCTCGCGGTCCGGCTCGATGTTGAGATACGAGCCGCCGGTGATGCGCTCGGCGAAGGCCGATGTGGTGCCCGGGACCTTCTTCACGACCGCTTCGATCTCCTTCGCCAGCTTCTCCATCTCGGCGAGATCCTTGCCGAACACCTTGATGCCGATGGGCGTGCGGATGCCGGTGGACAGCATGTCGATGCGCGCCTTGATCGGCATCGTCCAGGCGTTGGACACGCCCGGGAACTGCAGGGCCTTGTCCATCTCGGCGATCAGCTTGTCGGTGGTCATGCCCGCACGCCATTCCGACGTCGGCTTCAGGTTGATCACCGTCTCGAACATCTCGACCGGCGCGGGGTCGGTGGCGCTGTTGGCGCGGCCCGCCTTGCCGTAGACCGAGCTCACTTCCGGAAAGCTCTTGATGAGCTTGTCCTGCGTCTGCAGCACCTCGGCCGCCTTGGTGATCGACATGCCGGGCAGCGACGCCGGCATGTACAGCAGCGTGCCTTCATTGAGCGTCGGCATGAATTCGCTGCCGATCCTCGAGGCCGGATACAGCGACACCGCCATCGCCGCGAGCGCAGCGGCGATGGTCGCCCTTTTCCAGCGCATCACGCCGGCGATGATCGGGCGATAAACCCAGATCAGGAAGCGGTTCACCGGGTTTCTCGACTCCGGCATGATCCGCCCGCGAATGAACAACATCATCAACACCGGCACCAGCGTCACCGACAGCAAGGCGGCACCGGCCATCGAGAAGGTCTTGGTATAGGCGAGCGGCGAGAAGAGCCGGCCTTCTTGCGATTCGAGCGTGAACACCGGCAGGAACGACACGGTGATGATGAGCAGTGAGAAGAAGAGCGCGGGGCCCACCTCCTTGCAGGCATCGAGCATCGCATCGGCGCGCTCGCGCACCGTGTGATCGGGCTTCAGGCGTTCGATGTGCTTGTGAGCGTTCTCGATCATCACGATCGCCGCGTCGACCATCGCGCCGATCGCGATAGCGATGCCGCCCAGGCTCATCAGGTTGGAGTTCATGCCCAGCAGGCGCATCGCGATGAAGGCGATCAACACGCCGACGGGCAGCATCAGGATCGCCACCAGCGCGGAGCGCACGTGCAGCAGGAAGATGATGCACACCGCCGCGACGATCAGGCTTTCCTCAATCAGCGTGCGTTTCAGGGTGTCGATGGCGCGGTGAATCAGGTCGGAGCGGTCGTAGACCGCCTCGACCGTTACGCCGGGCGGCAGGCCGGCAGAGATTTCGCTGACCTTGGCCTTCACGTTGTGGATCACCTCGAGAGCGTTCTGCCCGTAGCGCGCCATCACGATGCCCGACACCACCTCGCCTTCGCCATTCAGTTCGGTCAGCCCGCGCCGTTCGTCGGGCGCGAGTTCGACTCGCGCGATGTCGCGGATCATCACTGGCGTTCCGCGCTCGCTCTTGACGACCAGCGTCTCGAGATCGCCCTTGCCACGCAGATACCCCTTGCCTCGCACCATGTACTCGGTCTCGGCCATCTCGACGACACGACCACCGACGTCGCGGTTGGAATCGCGGATCACCTGCGCGACCTTGGAAAGCGGGATGCCGTAGCTGCGCAGCTTCAGTGGGTCCACCGTGACCTGGTAGGTCTGCACGAAGCCGCCGATCGACGCCACCTCCGCAACGCCATGCGCCTTGGTCAGCTGGTAGCGCAGGTACCAGTCCTGGATCGTGCGCAGCTCGGCGAGTGTCTTGTCCTTGGCCAGCAGTGCGTACTGGTAGACCCAGCCCACGCCGGTGGCGTCGGGTCCGAGCGACGGTGTGACGCCCTTGGGCAGCCGGCCCGAAGCGAAGTTTAGATATTCGAGCACCCGCGTGCGGGCCCAGTAGATGTCGGTGCCGTCCTCGAAGATCACATAGACAAAGGAAGCACCGAAGAACGAGAAGCCGCGCACCACCCTCGACTTCGGCACGCCGAGCATCGCCGTGGTCAGCGGATAGGTGACCTGGTCCTCGACCACCTGCGGCGCTTGCCCGGGGTACTCGGTGTAGACGATGACCTGCACGTCCGACAGGTCGGGCAAGGCATCGAGCGGCGTCCTCATCACTGCGAAGGCGCCGCCGATGACGATGAACAAGGTGGCGATGAGGACGAGGAACGGGTTCCTCCCGGACCACTGGATGATCTTGGCGAGCATGGCGCGGTTCTGCTCAGCGGCCGCTGTGGGCGTTGGCCGCCGGCTTGATGGCAGTCACGACCCAATCGCCGGGCTGCCGCTCGACGAACTCGAAGGCAACCGCCGCGCCGGGCTTCAGCCCGTGAAGAAGTCCGGCGTTGGCGACCTTGAAGTCCATCGTCATCGCCGGCCATTTCAGTGATGCGATGGCGCCGTGGTTCAGACTCACGGTGCCTGCTTTCGCGTCGATGCCGTCGACGGTACCCTCGCTTTTGTGGCCGACAGGTGCCGGAGCCGGCGTCGCCGGTGCATCGGTCTTGGCGTGGCTGCCGTGCCCGGCATGCGAGCCCAAGCCGCCGATGGCCGCCTTGAGATTGCTTTCGGCGTCGATCAGGAAGTTGGCCGCGACAACCACCTGTTCGCCCTCGCGAGCGCCGTCCCGCACCTCGATGTAGTTGTCGCTGCGCGCGCCGAGCTTCACTTCGCGCGGCTCGAAGCGACCTTCATTGGCCTGCACGAGGACCAGCTGGCGTGTGCCGCTGTCGATCACGGCCGAGTCGGGCACCACAATCACCTTCGACTGGCCGCCGACCGCGAGACCCATCTGCGCGAACATCGCCGGCTTGAGCAGCTGTCCTGGATTCGGCAGCTCAATTCGCACCGGTACCGTTCGCGTTTCCGGCTTTAGCGTCGGATAGACGTAGGTGATCTTTCCGCTGAACACCTTCCCGGGATAGGCGTCGACCTTCACGGTCGCCTCGGCGCCCGTCTTCACGAGGCCGATGTCATGCTCGAACACGTCGGCCACCACCCAGACCGACGACAGGTCCGTCACCTGGTACAAGGCCTCGCCCGGCATGAAGCGCATGCCTTGCAACGCCTTCTTTTCGGTGACGATGCCCGAGACCGGCGAGCGGAAAGTGACAGTGCGCTGGGCTTCGCCGGTCTTCACCAGCGCGGCAACCTGCTCGGGCGACAGGTCCCAGTTGCGCAGCCGCGCGAGGCTCGCTTCCGCCAGCTGCTTCATGCCGCCAACCGCGTCGCCGCCGGCTTCGTTCATGGCCCGCACGCCTTGCATGGCGATCGCGTACTCGCGCTGCGCCGACACCAGCTCCGGGCTGTAGACATCGAACAGCGCCTGCCCCTTGCTCACCGGCTGGCCGGTGACGTTCACGAACAAGCGCTCGACGTAGCCCTCGAACTTGGGCGAGATGGCATAGACCCGGCGCTCGTCGGGTTCGATGCGGCCGGCCGCACGGACGACCTTGCCGAGGGCGCGCATGGTCGCGGCTTCGGTGCGTACACCGAGCTTCTGGACCTTCTCGGTCCCGATGCGAATCTGATTCGCTCCCGCGGGAGCACGTCGCGCGTCATCGTCCTCACCCTCGTAAACCGGGACGTAGTCCATTCCCATTGGGTCCTTCTTCGGTGTCGGCGAGGTGTCGGCCAGCCCCATCGGATTTCGGTAGTAGAGAAGCTTGCGCGGCTTGGCGGCGCTCGCCGATCCAGCGTCGCCGGTCGCCTGCATCAGCGCGGATGGCGTGCCCTGCGACCGGCCGCCCAACCAGTAGCCACCGGCGCCCACGGCGCCGAGCAGCACGACCGCCAACAACGATATCGAGGTCTTCACAGGTCTTCTCCCAGGATGCGTTCGGTTTCGGCCAGGCGCAGTTGCGCCTCGACCTGGGCCTTGAGCCGGTCCAGGCGCGCCTTGCGGATCTGCCGCTGCGCGTCGAGAAGGGTCGCGAAGTCGACCTTGCCGTTCTCGTAGGCGGCCAGCGCGGAGCGAAAGCTCAGTTCGGCCTGCGGCAGTTGCTGCGTCGCAACCAGCGTTTCGCTGCGCTTCGCTGCTTCGATGCCGGCGAGGCTCTCGCCCAGTTCGCCGAGAAGCTGGTTCGCCACGGCCTCGCTGCGCGAGCGTGCAGCGCCGACCATGGCTTCGGCTTCACGCTCCTGCGCGCGGCGCGAGGACTGCTGCAGCGGGATGTTCATCTCGACCATCACGCCCCAGGTCGTGATGCGCGAACCCACCTGCGTGGGGACGACGCCGACCTGGAGATCCGGATAGCGGTTGCGCCGGGTCAACTCGCGGTTCTTCTCGGCGCCGAGCAGGCGTGCTTCCTCCGCCTGCAGCGACGGATTCGCGTTTCGTGCTCGACTCGCCAGCGCCGATGTGTCGAGCACAGTCAGCGCCGGCAGCGGCCGCAGCGACTGCGGTTCGGCGAGCGGCGCAGCGGCATCGCGGGCGAGCAGCGTGTTCAGTCGCACGCGCAGTTGCCGCTTCTCGTTGTCCAGTGCGATGAGTTCAGAGCGCATCGCGGTCTGCTCGAGCTGGGCGCGAATCGCGTCCTGCTGCGCGGCCAGCCCGCCGGCATAGCGCGCTTGCGCCACCTGCTCCAGCCGTGCCATCAGGTCGAGGATTTCCTGCGTCAGCCGTACGTTGGCGGCGGCGAGGTAGTACTGCGCGTAGGCCGCCTTGATACGTGCTGCGAGTTCACTCCACGTGGCCGCTGCGCGCGCGCCGGCCTGCTGCGCATCGGCCGCGGCCACATCGCGACGCAGGTCCCGCTTGCCCCAGGCAGGCAGCGGTTGAATCACGGTGTACTTCGTGTCGCCGACGCGCGCCGGCAACAGATTCGGGCGGGCGTCGTTGCCGTAGTTGTTGATGTTCTCGAGCTCGACGCGTAGCACGGGATCGGGCAAGGCGCCGGCTGGCTGCACCCGTTGCGTCGCCGCGACCGCTTCCAGGCGCATCGCAGCGAGCTCGGGATTGTGGCCCCGTGCATGATCGAGCAGGCTGTCGACGCTCGCGCCAAGCGCGGCGGGCTGGGCCGATGCGCTCAGCACGGCGCCGATGCCGATCAAGGCGCCGAGTACCAAGCGACGGACCGCGGGATCAATGGTCACGGCAGCATCCCTTAGAACGGCCGGGTCCGTCGCCGTGCGTCAGACCGCCGGCGCAGCGTGATGGACCGATGTCGGCCGGTACCGGGTGAGCCGGCCCGCCGTCGGCCGCGAGCGCCGCCGGACTGCATCCCGGAGACGCGGTCCTCAGGGCGTTGTGGCACTCAGCGCACATGCTTGGCGCCGTCTGTGTTTGAGCCCGTCGTCGGCTTGCGGTCTGTCGAGCTGTCGTCGCCGCCATGCTGGCCGTGGCCGTGGCCGTGGCCGCCATGCCCGCCGCCATGTCCAAAGACATGCATCAGCGGGCACGCCAGCAGAATCAGGAACGGCGCGATCTGCAACAGGTGCGCGCTGTGCCCGAAGAACAGCCACGCCACCGCGGCGGCCAGGCCTAACCACAGCAGCCATTGATTGATTCGGGACCAATTGAGGCCGCCGAAGGATTCGGGGTGTTGGTGATTGGGTGACATGTCATTGCTCCTGATCTGCCCGTTGCGGAAGCCCACGGGCTCGGCTCACTGGTTCTTGTGGGAGTTGGCGTGTTCATGCATGGGCTTTGCCTAGGCTTTCGCGGCGGAGGCCGAAGGCTTGCCGGCACAGGGACCCGACATTGGCCTGGTCATGCCCTTCTCGGCGAGATGGTCATGGCGCGCCATCGGCTGGCGGCAGTCATGAGGCGTCGATTCCGAGATGGTCGGCGCCGAGTCGGAGGCGGCTGGAGGCTGGGCGACGGCGACCGTGCTCAACAGGGTGATGACGTATGCGAGCGAGAGAAGGCGAGGGGGGCGCCTGTGCACCAAGTTGGAAAAAGGATGGCCGTCAATTGCGGCGCGGCTGCGCGCTTGGCCCCCAGAGGCATCGGTGATCATTTCAACGACCGGCGGCGCTTGCCGTCGGCCTCGTGATCGGCGGCGTTCCAAGGCAAGCCCTCTATGAGGCCGCAAACGTGGTGACCTTCCGGGACGCCATCCGGCATCGCCGCCCAGGCCTTCAAAGCCTGCTTCATGCGACGGAACAGCGCCATCTCGTGCTCGACCTGATGCTGCTTCTCGTTCAGCCGATCGGCGAGGATTGTGCGTGCCTTGGGACAAGGCAATTGCCCTTGCTCGCTCATGCCGAGTAGCTCGGCAATGTCGCTCAACCTGAACCCCAAGCCAACTGCGCTGCGGATGAAGCGAACGCGCGCCACCGTGCTTGGCGAGAACTGCTGATATCCGCTTTCCGTCCTGCGTTCAGCCTTGATCAGACCGAGGCGCGCGTAGTGGCGCACTGTGTCAGGGCTGACACCTGCGGCCTGCGCACATTGGATTACTTGCATGCAGATTCCTTCATCGCGCGTTCAGGGCACCCGCCTGGACTGCAGAAATGAAGCGTTCGGGTCTTCAGCGATTTCATGGCTGTGATGATGGTGAGCGTCACGATGTTGCGGCGACACGTACGTGATGGCTTTGACGTGGATCAAAGGAACAACCTTTCACGCGCCTGACCGTTGAGGCCCGGGGCGAAGGGTTGATCGGCGCCGTTGCCTACGAATATGGGTCCGCCACGGGGCGCTCCAGCGGTACACAAACCGTTGTGTACGGCAGGCCTCGTATGTCGGCCGACCTTCGCGCGTTGGCCACCCGGGTGGCCAGGGAGCGGGCGAGGGTTGGGGCAACCGTCGCTTTGTCAGTTCGGGCACTGGGCCTGGTCGGGGCTCGCGGTGGCGAACCTACAAGTGAAGGATGCGCCGGTATGGAAGTACGGCCACATTCCGCGACCGATTCACGTTCCGCATGTGCAAGGACGGTGGACGGTGGACTCGTCCTTAAGCAGCTCGGCACAAGCGGATTCCAACTTCCAACCGCTCCTCGCCTCGAGGGATTGCAACCCTGCCGCGGCGGCGCGCGGCTGCGAGCGCGTTGCTCACCGACGTCGGCGGTCCCCCGCTGATGATTCGGCGGGCGCCTTCGAACACGTCAGCTTTGTTTGGAAGGCGCCTTGACGGACCGATCCGAGAAGTAGAGCCCCGTAAAGCTGGCAAACGAGAGCTCGGGGTGGCCAGGCAAATAGAGTGAGCGCTCGTGGACGGGCCACTCGTCTCTGAGTGTGTAGCCCATGGCCTCAATGTCGCGGATGAAGCGTCCTCTGTTGTAGACATGCATGGGTGCAAAGGATCCTGCGCCGATGTTCTGCGTCGTAATGAAGCTTTCGCGTTCGTGGAGCGGCAGCTTGTTCAGGAGCAAATGCCGTGGTCGGGTCTTGCAGTCTTTGAGAAGGAGTCCTGGTGTCGCGTGCTCGAAGTAATGAATGGCGCCCGCGGACATCCAAACGTCGGCGGTTCCTTCGGTCACTGCACGCTGAAGGTCCTCGGTGAAGTCCAATGTGCTGGAGCCAGTCTCTGAAGCCAACTTTCGGCCGATCGAAACCATGGCAGGCACCTCAACGATGCGCCAGGTCAACGACGCAGGCATGTCGACGTATCGGCGATATGCGTAGTAGTGAACGCCCACCGAACCGCCGATGTCGAGAATGTTCGTGGCACCTTCGCGGAAAGCGCGGTCGAGCCACCACATGACCGGATAGTCATAGGCGAAGATCCTCTTCGTACGGATGTTCACGTACTCCTCAGCCAGCGCGTCCTGATCAAATTCCGGGTTCTTCGGCAGCCAATCGCGAGCTGCTTCGAAACTATCGAACAAACCGAAGTAGAAGCCGTGCCCCTCACGGGAGAGAAACTGCTGGCGCCGCCACAGCAGTAGCGCGGGTCGAGTGAGCGGGCCTTCCAAGAACTCACGTACAACCTGCGAGGCACTTTGGTGAGTCATGGCCGATCTCCTCGCCGGTTCTATTCGATCGACACGGTGTTGTTGACCGGGCGGACCGTGGCGATCAGTTCTGCACCGATGTCGAGGTTCACCGCCACCGGCGGCATCCATCGCAGCTCACGTCGG
Source organism: Variovorax sp. JS1663 (assembly GCF_002157355.1). GTDB lineage: Bacteria > Pseudomonadota > Gammaproteobacteria > Burkholderiales > Burkholderiaceae_C > Variovorax. The sequence continues at coordinate 91,497 of NZ_LYMK01000027.1, forward strand.
CGAGTTTCGGGGGGCAGATCCTTGCGAGGCCCGCTCAGAATCGTGTGCCAATGAGCTCGGCGAATGTGAGCAACGAGCCGACGACCGCTTCCTGGGTCGTGGTCATCACGGTTTCGCGGTTGGGAAGCTCGCAGGGCGGCGCCTATACGGTATCCCAGACTCCAGACCGTCGGCGCAGGCGGTGGAAAGATGCGAAGGCCTCGTCGGCGGGTATGCACTGGCACCGGCCGCACCGGGTAGGCGTCGGCGCCATGGCAGGTGATCTCCGCGTTCTGCGCGCAGAGGTACAGCAGGACGGAGATCACGGGGGTGACTGCCGCCTTGAACGATTCCAACTCTGACGCAGCGGTACAGAAGGTCTGGGCGAGCGCTTGAGCGATCGATTCGCCGCTCAACTTGACGCAGAACGGGTACATGGCGCCATCCTCGAGAGATCTCGCGATGTCACGTTCAGTATCGAACAGCATGCCGAGAAAAACAGGCCTGTCGGAATCAAGGTGGGACGGCTCCATGAACACCCAGACCCCTCGCGCCGGCCCGGTCGGCGTCAGGATATTAGGAAGCTCAAGGTAGATGCACCATTCGGGCATCCTCATGAGCACGTCGATGGGAACGTCGTCGTCCAGAGGGGTATCGAGCAACGCATTCAGCAACGTCTGATCGACTCTGTAGATCCCTTGCGTCAGCCGCCAAGAAGCCAGGGCAGTGATCTTGAATGCAAGGTCAGGTCGTCCGCCGCAAAGCGGTTCCGCAACCGCGAGCGGCGCGTAGCACCAATCCGGCCATTGAGCTCTCAGCCGGCCGGTTGAGCGCAGCATTTCGTGTGTGGTCCACACATTGGGAAGCTGACGCCCCATGATCTCGAGCATGGCCCGTGCCGAATGTGGCCGCGCTACGTTTGCCTGCATCCGCTCCTCCAAACGTTCTGTTGTCGGGGATTGAGCGCGAGGTCAGCTGCTCTGGCCGGCGAGGGCACAGGTTGCGCTCCAGCGCGCAACGTGTGTCCCCGTGACGCCAGCTTGGCGGCGCTTCGGGCTACAAGGGATCTACTTGGCCATCTTCCGGCACTCTTCGGCGCACTTTTGACATGCCTTCGCACAGGCTTGGCAGTGCTGCGCGTCGTGCCTTGCGCACTCGTCGGCGCAGACCTGGCAGATGTCGGCGCAAAGGCGGCAGATGGCAGGGGCGGTCTCGCTATCCCGCGCCATTGCAGCCGCCGCGAGCTGACAGATCGCGGCGCAATCGATGTCCAGCGCGATGCACTTCGCCATCATCTTCACCTCGTCCTCACGCAGGCACGATGCGGCGCAGTGATTGCAGGCCGTCGCACAGGCGTTGCAGGCGTCGATGCACTGGGCGTACTTCTTATGTGGCATGTCTGTCTCCTTGAGTCGAGTAACCGGAGGTCCCGGCGGGAAGGACGGACGTGCCGTCCCGACGATGCAGCCCGGCATCAGCCGGGCATGGGCGAGCAGGCTGCGAGCCCCGGTCTAGCGCGCTGCTTCGATCTTGGTCACGGTGAACTTGCCGTCGATCTTGTCTGCCTGGAACCGGACCTTGTCGCCGGCCTGAACCTTGTCCAGCATGGCGTCGTCCTTCACCTGAAAGACCATCGTCATGCCCGGCATGTCGAGGTTCTTCAGCGGCCCATGCTTGAGCGTGAGTTTCTTGTTGTCCTTGTCTACTTTTCGGACCTCCCCATCGGCAAGCTCCGCGGAGGCAGGGGCATCGGTGGAACTCGCGGCCGGCGCCGCGCTGCCGCCGGCCGGTTGAGCATGCGCGAAGCCAGCAACAATGAGAGCGGCCATGGGGGCGATGAACGTCAGACGGATGTCGAGCATCTTGAACTCCTTCGAAAGCAGAAAACTGCGCGACCGCTCAGCCTGGTGTCAGAGGCCGAGGCGGTCGGCTCGTGTTACTTGGCTGCGTGCTTGTCGGAAGACTTGGTCACGTTCACGGCGCCCTTCATCCCGGCGTCGTAGTGGCCGGGCTGCAAGCACGCGAAGTCGACCTTGCCTGCCTTCGTGAACTGCCAGACGACCTCGCCGGTCTTGCCTGGAGCCAGCGTCACCATGTTCGGGTCGGCGTGCTCCATCTCTGGGTTCTTCTTCATCACCTCGTAGTGCTCCTTCAGCTCCTTCTCCGTTCCGAGCACGAGTTCGTGCTTGATCTTTCCGGAGTTGGTCACCACAAAGCGGACGGTCTCGTTCTGCTTCACGTCGATGTTGGCCGGCGTGAAGCGCATGCTGTCGGTCATGTCGACCTTCACCGTGCGCGTCGCCTTGGCCGCCACGCCTGGCTTGCCAATGGCGTCGGCGGCATCGTGGCCGTGACCGCCGGCGTGATTGCCCGCGGCGTAGGCGCCGGCGGCCGCCAATGCGGTGAATGCGGCCAAGGCCGTGTAGCGGAGGGTTTTCATGAGAGTCCTTTCGTTCAGGGTGGTTTGGGAGCGGGAGAAATCAATGGCCGGAGTGGCCGCTGGGTTTGCGTACCTGCACTTCGATGTTCTTGGCCGGCATGTTCTTGGCCGGCATGGCGGAGGCGCCCGCGCCGCGCGTCCGAGGTGGCTCTGCCACGGGCCCGTTCAGCTCGTAGGCCACCGTGCCTTGCGGATGCTTGAACCAGCCGGGGTTCGAGTAGTCGCCGGGCTTCTGCCCCTTGCGCACCTTGACCACGCTGAACATGCCGCCCATCTCGACCGAGCCGAACGGGCCTTCGCCCGTCATCATTCTGGCGGTGTTGTCGGGCAGGGGCATGTCCATCTCGGCCATATCTGCCATCCCGCGCTCGCTCATCACCATGTAATCGGGCACGAGATTCGTGATCTTCTTGGCCACGTCCTTGTGGTCGACACCAATCATGGTCGGAACGTCGTGGCCCATGGCGTTCATCGTGTGGTGGCTTTTGTGGCAGTGGAAGGCCCAATCGCCTTCTTCATCCGCCAGGAACTCGATCTGGCGCATCTGCCCGACCGCCACGTCGGTCGTCACCTCGTACCAGCGCGTGCTCTTCGGGGTCGGGCCGCCATCGGTGCCGGTGACGAGGAACTCGTGGCCATGCAGGTGCATGGGGTGGTTCGTCATCGTCAGGTTGCCGATGCGAATTCGAACCTTGTCGTTCAGTCGGACGTTGAGCGAGTCGATGCCCGGAAAGATGCGGCTGTTCCACGACCACAGGTTGAAGTCCAGCATGGTCATGATCTTGGGTGTTCCACTGCCCGGCTCGATGTCGTAGGCATTGAGCAAGAAGACGAAGTCACGGTCGACCTCGTCGATCAGCGGGTGCTTGCCCTTCGGGTGGGTGACCCAGAATCCCATCATCCCCATCGCCATCTGCGTCATCTCGTCCGCATGCGGGTGGTACATGAAGGTGCCCGGGCGCCGTGCCACGAACTCGTAGACAAAGGTCTTGCCGGGCTCGATCGCCGGCTGCGTCAGTCCTTTCACGCCGTCCATCCCGTTGGGAATGCGCTGGCCGTGCCAGTGGATGCTGGTGTGCTCGGGCAGCTTGTTGGTGACGAAGATGCGCACGCGGTCGCCCTCGACCACCTCGATGGTCGGCCCGGGCGACTGGCCGTTGTAGCCCCAGAGGTTGGCCTTGAAGCCCGGCGCCATCTCACGCACCACGGGCTCCGCGACCAGGTGGAACTCCTTGACGCCGTTGTTCATGCGCCAGGGAAGCGTCCAGCCGTTGAGCGTGACAATGGGGTTGTAGTGGCGCCCCGTCGACGGTGCCAGGGGAGGCATGGTGTCGGGCTTGGTCTGAAGCATCGGCTCGGGCAGGGCGGCCATGGCCACCTTGCTCACGGATGCGGCCGCGATGGCGCCGGTGATGGCGCCCGCTCCGCCTAGAAAATTACGTCTGTTTGTCATTGTGATCAAGGGTTGAGGCGCTCAATGCGCGGCGCCGCCGGACGAGGCTTCCGAGCCCGAACTGGCGATGGGGGCTGCCATGATGGTGGGCTTGCCGATCACCGAGGCCTCGAGCGCGGCGTCGGCGAGCCAGAACTGCTGCTGGGCGTTGATGGCGTTGCTCACGCTTGCGATCTGGTCGCGCGCTTCCGCCAGCAGTTCGAACACACCGATCAGCATCCCGTTGTAGCGAAGCACGTTTTCGTCAGCCATCGTCTGGCGCAGGGGGACGATTTCGTCCCGGTAGTGCTTGGCGATGTCGTAGGAGGTGCGATAGGCGGAATAGCCTTCGCGCAGCTGGGAGGTGGCGCCACGGACCGTCGCGTCATAGCGATTCGCGGCGGCCAATGACTGTGCATTCAACAGGTCGCGCCGGGCAGAGCCCCAGTCGAACAGCGGCAACACGATGTCGAGCTCGAAGCCGCGGCGGGTGCTCTTCGTGCCTTCCGCATTGTCGAAGATGGTGTCTCGCCTTCCGCCCAGTTCCACGTCGATAAATGTAGACAGGAGGTTGATCCCTTGCGACTTTCCGGCAACATCCAGTTGGGCCCTGGCGAGCTGCACGTCCAGGCGCTGCTCGCTGGCAGTCGCGGCTACTTCGCGAGGCTCGCGAGGCGCCTTTGGCAGATCTGGCAGCCGCTCGGGCAGTTTGAGCTTGGTGGCCTGGGCATCCGTAAGACCCAGCGCGCGAACCAACTCCTCACGCGTGGCCGTGACCGCATGGCGCGCAGAAGCTAGCTGAGTCACCGCGTCCGCGTAGAACACCTGCTGGCGCGCGCGCTGGAGCTTGCTGAAGTTGCCGATGAGCTGCATACGGCGCGCCAGTTCCGCGCTGGCCTCCGCCGAATCCTTGACCTGCTCCGCGTACTGAAGTGACTGCTGCGCGGCGACGGCGCGCACCCAGGCCTGCCTCACCTGCGTGACCTGGTCCACCACCGTCCCTGTGAGCTGCACCTTCGCCTGTGCCGCCTGGCTTTTCGAGATGGCCAGCCGCTGAGGCAACAGGATCAGGTCCACAAGGCCGAACGACAACAGCCTTCCGATCTCGAGCTCGTCACCAAGGCGCATGCGCTCGAAGGTGAACACCGGATTGGGAAGTCGGCTGAACTGATTGGCCGCGGAAATATTCGCCCAACTATCTGCGAGCAAGGCTTGGAGCGCCGGGCTGTTTGCAAGCGCAACCTGTACCGCGTCGGCCTGAGACAACGGCTTGGCCAGCAACTCCTCGGTCAGCCCCGAGCGACGATCGCGCTGCTCGTTGGTGCGGCTGATTTCCAGCTTTCCCTGCGTGAACTGCTGTGCGTTGGTGTTCGTTTCCTGCAGCGCGTCGTCAACGCTGACGGTCGCGCAGCCGGCGAGAAAGGCGGCCACGGCAGAGATCGCCGTGAGGCGCAATGCACCCCTCATGGCTTCTCCTTCTTCATGGGCGTCGAGTGGCCGGCATGCGGATCGGCACCGGGCTTGGGCGTTGCGGTTTCTCCCGCACCTTGTTCGGACGCTTCCTTGGCATAGGCGCGCCAGCCTCCGCGTTGGTAAACCGTCTCGTTGGCTTCCTTCCAGGGAATGGCCTTTTCGTCCGCGTAAGAGCGATAGCCCTCGAATGCGGAGCGATAGGGCAATGTCGGTAGATTGGTCGGTGGCGGCTCAGATGGCGCGGGCGCCGTTTGGGCGACAGCTGTCAGGGCCACGATGGCGGGCAATGCGGCCAGCCAACGGGCTGGCGAAGAAAAAGACATGGAATCCTCGGAAGTTCATGGACGGAATGCATCGCGCCAAAAGGGGACGCGACGACAGGCGTTGCATGAGGGCCTGCGAATGGTTCGCAGGCATGCAGACGCGACTAGGCCCGAGGGGGTTTGTCGAGGACGCCGGGCGAGGTGCTCGCTACGGCGATGAATGGCTCTGCCAGATCCGCATCCGGCAGAGGCTGCGGAGAAGTGCTGAACTGGGTGGTGGTCAAAGCGACGGCGTGGCATGCACTGCAGGTGCCACACTTGTGATCATCGGCCGACTTTGAAGAAAGGCCTTCGTGGTCGCCGGAATGATCCTGATCGGGCGCCGCATGGTGATGTTTGCCATGATCGTGCGGTCCAACTTCCACCATTTCCAGGGCGGCACTGCCGTCAGCATGCGCTGGCGCGCACACCATGGACGCCGCCGCGTACCCTTGAAAGAGCACGGCGAACATGGCAGCCCAAACCAGGAAGGCGCGAAAGCGACGCATCGGCGAATTTTACCCGGCTGCCTTGGAGGGCAGGTTACATATTTGTAATCTGCCGTCAAGAACTGAGCGCTCGCCGGGATGATTGAGGAAAACGCACGAATAGGGCGGTTCAGCAGCATGCGCCTGGCCCGCCGACCGCCGCTCGCTGCGGTGCTCATGATTGAATGGGGTCTTCACGGGCAACAACAAATAGACGATGTCAATCGGCCTTGATGTTTTAATTGGTCATTGGAAGACCGACTCCCTCAGCACCTACAACTCCTGGTTTCTGTGGGATGAACGGCTCAAGAACTTTCGATCCATCCGTCGTGGGCTTGCCCAGGTGGTGAAGGATATTGAGGCTGGTACTTTCGGCAATAGTTTCCGAGGCTCTTCGCTCGAGACGGTCGTCGGTTCCGTGGCTGAGCAGCGCCAGATATTCAAGGGAGCAGACCACGCCTTCCTCTGGAAGCCCAAGCTGCGTATCCCCGACATCTACGAGAACGCGTCCAATCAACGCGCCTTTGCCCGCCTGCTGCATGCATGCGATTGCTGCGACAGCGCCGAAGAGATCGTCCAGGCGATCCGCCGGATCGATGCGCTACAAATCAAGGGTTTGGGCCCGGCAGTTGCGAACCTGCTCTACTTCGTGCACCCGACCCTGGTCATGCCATTCAATACTGCCATCGTCAGGGGATACAACGCGGTCACCGGCAGCAACGTCAAGCTGGGGCGCTGGGACCATTATCTTTCGATGCGCGAAGGCTGCATTCGCTTGAATACGCAGCATCGACACGCATTGTCGAACGACATGGGCGCGTTGGCTGGTCTGCTTTTTGACATAGGCAGCGGCCGGTACGCGGCGCCTCCGCGCGCCGACGACGCAAGCGCCATTGAAGCCTGGAAAACCGACCTGCAGAAGGTCCGCGAGGAGTCGGCCGCCGCATACAAGCAATGGATGGCTGAACGAGACAGCGATGCCACACATACCGAAATTCAAGGCTGGCTTCGCGATCTGGGCAAGTCGCTCGGGTTCGGAGTCTGGATTGCCTCCAACGACCAAGCCCGACCCTACGCAGGCGGGCGACTTGCCGACGGATGCCTTGCGCATTTGCCGGATGGAACGAATGGTGGGCTCGACTCGGTGCCGCTGATCGACGTGATGTGGGTAGAAGCCGATGGATCGAGAGTCGCTGCTGCTTTCGAGGTTGAGCACTCCACATCCATCTACTCCGGCATTGTCCGAATGCTCGACCTTGCGCTGGGCAGCAAGCTCGGGGCCACCAGCGCCATGTTTCTTGTTGCACCCGACAACCGGCGCGACGATGTGCAAGCTCAATTGCGGCGGCCGGCCTTTTCTCGGGTCGCGGAACTGGGAATCCGCTATCTGCCTTATAGCGAACTCAAGAGTCACCGCGAAGCGATCGCTCGGTTCGGAACTGGGTTGAAACCGTTGCTTGAGATATCTCGCTCCCTTTGATGCCCGCATGCCCGCAGATCTGGCATTGCTGATTTGGGGGGCGCCACTTGGGTAGCCGTCCGCGGGAAAATCAGGGTTGTCGCCGACTACATCGCCGGCTTTCGCTGGGGCACGATGATGCGCAATGTCTGCGAACGACAGTAGGGTCGAAAATCGCACTCCCATCCGTCGGCCGCTTCGCATCCGCGTGTTCACCGACGCAGCGCGCCGAGGCAGAATCCTCGCATGATCAATCTGCGGCCTGTTGGAGACGTGCATGAACCTAGGGGGACGTTGGATACCGTTGGATCTGGCCAACACCTTCTTAATCACCTGGGTGATTTCGATCGCCGTCTTTGGGGCGGTCGTCTATTGGCTCACCACCCGCAAGCCGCCACCGCCGGATCGCAAGCGCGTCAAGGTTCGTCGCGGCCGAGGGAAGAGGCGCGCTTGGCGCTTCAGGCGCTAAGGCAACGCTGAACAAGGCCCCGGATTGCTCCATCCAGTAGTCACATCGCCCGAGACGCCTGAATTGACGCCCATTTCGGCGCGGCGACGCGAATTCAGAGCCAATTGCGTCGCCCGGTGGCCCGTTGCGGGCCGCGCGACGAGCCATTGGCTCGCATTGCTGCCCTTATGGGCGGACCTGTTCATACAGTGCCCCACGTGCGAGGTAGATGTTGGCCAGCCCCAGCGCGACGAAGGATCGCGTGGCGTTCTTGGCCAAGCCACGGTAGCGCACCTTGTCGAAGCCCCACAGCCGCTTGACGACGGCAAAGACATGTTCAACGCGGGCCCGCACCTTGGACTTGATTCGGTTGACCAAGCGCTCGAGTTCCTCTATCGCGCTTCCTTTGCGCACCCTCTGGTTGGTCCAGTCGGCCGCGTGCGGTGCCTTCGAGCGGATCAGCGCCTGCTGCGAGGAGTAGGCGCTGTCGCCCCAGACCCGCTGTTCCTGGCCGTGCAGCAGATCGGGCAGCGGGTGCTTGTCGTGCACGTTGGCCGCCGTGATCACCGCGCTGTGCGTCAAGCCGGTCTGGCTGTCCACACCGATGTGCATCTTCATGCCAAAAAAATACTGCTTTCCCTTGCGCGTCTGGTGCATCTCTGGGTCGCGCTTGCCGTCCGTGTTCTTCGTGGAGCTGGGTGCGCCGATGATCGTGGCGTCCACGATTGTGCCCACGCCGACCTTCAGTCCTCGGGCCTGCAGTACCTCGCCCACCTTCGCGAACAGGGCCTCGCCCAGCTTGTTCTTCTCCAGCAGGCGGCGAAACTTCAGCAGCGTGGTGGCGTCCGGCACGCGCTCACGACCCAGGTCGATTCCGACAAACCGCCGCAGCGCCGTGCTGTCGAGCAACGCGTCCTCGCACGCGGCATCGGCCAGGTTGAACCACTGCTGCACAAAGTACATGCGCAGCATGCGCTCCAGGCCCACCGGCGGCCGACCGTTGCCGGCCTTCGGGTAGTGAGGCTCGATGACCGCGCACAACTGCGACCACGGCACGATCTCCTCCATGGTCGCCAGGAACGCGTCGCGCCTCGTCGGCCTGCGGTACTGTTCGTACTGCGCGTTCTGATCGGCGGCCATGGCGAGAGTCTGCTGCTTCATACGGGAGTCAACGCACATCACAGGCTGGCGGAGGACTTGGACTTGTTCAGCATTGCCCTAAGAGAGTTGCCCAATCCGCACGGCAAGCGCAGCACTCGCGTCTTCAGACACCTTCATGCTGGCATCCGAACGCCATCCCGCTGGTCCCTGCCGTCAATGCACAAGGGACGGCCTGTCAGCGCCATTTCTTGGTTGCTCTGAAGATTCGGCAGCGGCTCGGTCTACGAAGTACAGGCCCGTGAACCAGGGGAACGAACGCTGCGGATGGCCCGGCAGGTAGAGGCCGCGCTCATGCACCGGCCATTCGTCCTTGAGCACATAGCCCTGGGCCTCCATGTCCCTCACAAGTCGACGCTTGTTGTAGACATGCAGTGGAACGATCGATCCTTCGCCAACGTTCTGGGCGGTGATGAAGTCTTCGCCTCCATAGATGGGCAGCTTGTTGAGAAGGACATGCCGAGGTCGAGAAGCACAGCGTGAGATAAGGTGGTTGGGTCTCGCGTCCTCGAGGTAATGAATGGCGCCCGCAGAAATCCATATGTCGCAGGCTTCTCCGACCACGGCCTCTTGAAGATCTTCGGTGAACGTGAGCGCTCTGGCTTGGGTCTCCGCAGCCATCTTGCGTCCGATCGAAACCATCGACGGGACCTCCACGACGCGCCAACTCAGACCGGCAGGCATCTCGATGTAGCGCCGATAGGCAAAGTAGTGAACGCCGACCGAGCCCCCGATATCGAGCACCTTCGAGGCACCGCCACGGAATGCATGCTCGAGCCACAACATCACCGGGTAGTCATAGGCGAAGACCTTCTTCGCACGAATGCCGACATATTCCGCTGCCAGCGCCTCCTGATCGAACTCCGGGTTCTTTGGCAACCACGCTCGCGCTTGATCAAAGCTTTCATAGACACCGAAATAGGCGCCCGCTCCCTGAAGGGGAGAAAGAAACTGCTGGCGGCGCCAACGCAGGAGCGCAGGCCTCGTGATAGGACCTTCGAGGAGGTCACGCACTGTTTGGGTCAGCCCGGTTGTCATAGCCATTTTTCCCTTGGTTCAGAAGGCACTACGCCAAATCAAAGCAGCAGCCGGCGTAGTAAGGCTTGTCGCCGCCTTCCACGAAGGGCACCTCGATCGGCTTGCCCTCGTTGCGCCAGGCGTCGCGCCGCTTGTAGCCGGATTCGGCCAGCTCGGCCAGCAGCTGGTCGTGGTGCTGGATGCGGTAGGGGCAGACGGCGAATCCGATGCTGTTGAGCGTGTAGAGCGTGCGCTCCGGATGCACGGCCGTGGTGTTCAGCACGATGCGCCGCGGCTTCACCGGCAGCGCTGCGATGATCTCGGAGATGCGCTGCGGCAGGTATTGCAGGCTGCCGGAGGCGTAGAGCACGTCATAGCCGCTGGCATCGCGGAAATCGGTCGTGAAGTCCAGCTGCGAGGTAGCCTCGCGCTTCACAGCGAACTCCCGCCCGGCCTTGACAACAGTGGGCACGTCGCAGACCGTCCAGTGCAGGTCAACGGGGTAGTTCAGCATGCGGCGAAACGCGTAGTACTTGATGCCGATGTGGCCGCCCAGGTCGAAGACGCTGCGCATACCATCGTCCAGTGAGCGGCCGAGCCAGAAGAGGCCTGGGTAGTCGTAGAACGCGACCTGATGGCTGTAGAAGGCCTCCGCGGGGGCGTTGTCGTAGCCGACGGCCTTCGAGGGCGGCGCGCCGGCCTCGGCGGCGGCGAAACTCTCGAAGGAGCCCATGAACAGGTTCTCTTCGCGGTTCTCCAGGAATTTTCTTCGGTATGAACTTTCGCGTATGGTGGTTGGCACCAGATGACTAACAAGCATGTTTCCCTCTTCGACTTGATGATTCATAAAAGATTGACGATTCAAAGCGGATATCCGAAGCCACTTTGAGTTCGCCGTACCGCCGGGGACCACCGAACATCGGCTGACCGGCACGCGACATCCCCTTCATAGCGCCTTATCCTTTGCGGCCCCACCGAAAGACGCGGCCGAGCAGGCTGCCGCGCTTGCCTTCGCTGTCGGTTGGCGCAGCGTTGATCGGTGCGTCGGCGGTCGCGAAAGCGAGTTGCCCGAGGGTCTCGAACACGTAGCGGCGGGGCTCAACGCGGAAGCCCATCACCTCTTCCGCCTGTTGCACTACGCGCATTGCCAGCAACGAGTCGCCACCGAGGTCGAAGAAGTTGTCATTGGTGCGTATGTCGTTGACGTCCGTGCTGAGTGCCCTGGCCCAGATCTGGGCCAGCTTGGCCTGCTCCGGAAGGAGCAGCGCCTGCGGCTGCTGTGATTGCACCGGCCTGCTCCCCGCACTTTGGGCCAGGGTGGGCTCTGGCGCCTCGCCGGCGGCCAGGCGCTGCAGGTAGAGCGCGCTGTCCGAGCCCTCCGCCGTCGAGAGCGCGGCCAGCGTGGCATCGGGCTGCTGGGCTACTCGCTGCAGCAACTCCAGGTAACGCTCCTTGAAGGCGACGCCGGTCTCGCGCTGATAGATGTCGGCGTTGTAGGCGATGGCGCCTTCGATGCCACGCGGCTTGTCCATCAGCCAGATGCCCAGGTCGTCGGTCGCGCCGCGCTGAAGCAGGTGCATCTGCCGATGCTTCAGATCTCCGATGTCCTGCGGCCGCTCGCGGGCATCCTGGAAGGAGAACAGGGCTTGGTAGAGCCCCACGCCCTGGGCACGCTCCACGAACTCGGGCTCGCTCACCAGGCGCTCGAACGGCACTTGTTGGTGGCTCATCACCGCGATCAGCTCCTGCTTGACGTAGCGCATGAATTCGCCGAAACGCAACGAAGGATCGACCTGGAAGGACAGCGGCAGCACGTTGTTGAAGAAGCCCATCACTGATTCGGCTTCCGGTACTTCGCGGCCGCGTACCGGTGTTGCGATGACGATTGAGGCAGTATCAATGATGCTGCTCATCATCAGGATGTAGACGCTCATCGTGAGCATATTGAGCGTAACGTCCTGACTGCGGCCGATCTCGCGCAGGCGCTCCGACAGGACCTTGTCGACTGTGATCCAGTAGGTGCCGCCTTGTCCGCTCATGCCGGCACGACGCGGCATGTCGGTGCGCGGCGCCTTCGGCACGGGCGAGTTGGCGAAGCGATTTTTCCAGTAGCGCAGATGTATGTCGAACTCAGGTTGGGCAAGCCAGTTCGTGTACCAGGCCGCATAGTCACCATGGGTGACGGCCAGCTCGGGCAAGCCGTGCGGCTCGCCGCGCAGCAAGGCGCCGTAGATAACGGCCAGCTCACTTTGCAACACATCGAAGGACCAGCCGTCCCAGATCAGGTGGTGCGGCACGAACACGAAGGCGTGGTCGTCTTCCCCCATCCGATAGAGTGCAGCATGGAAGAGCGGCGCTCGATGAATGTTGATCGGCCGATCGGCAACTTCCTGCATTCGATCGAAGAGCTCCGCCTCTCTTTGATCGACTGGCAGTTCACTAAGGTCGATCATCGGCAGGTCCAACTCAACCTCTTGCGCAGCCACTCGCATGATCTGTGCGCCGGTGGCTGGATCGACGTCGATGAATGAGCGCAGCACAGGCTGTCTGCGGATGATCTCGCGCAGCGCAGCCTTGAACTTGGCCACGTCCAGCGTCCCGCCGAGGCGGTGCGCGGAAGGCGCGTTGTAGGTCGGCCGTCCCGGATGCAGCTCCTCGAGGAAGCGGATGCGCTCCTGCATCGGCGTGAGCGGCGCGCTGCGGCGATCGGCCATGTGCGCGATCGGCGCGCTGCGCGGCGCGTTGCTGCCGTCCAGGGCCTCGATGGCCGCGGCCAGGCGCTCGGCGGTGGGCGCCTCGAACAGCAGGCGCAGCGGCACCGTGAGGCCGAGTTCGCGGCTCAGCAGCGTGGTCAGCCGCGCCGCCAGCAGCGAGTGGCCGCCCAGCGAGAAGAAGTCGTCGCGGATGCCCAGGCCCGGCAGGTTGAGCACCTGCTCCATGGTCCGCAGTACCAGCGCCTCGCGCTCGTTGCGCGGCGCCAGGCGCTCGCTGTCGTCCTTGTGGGTGGCCGTGGGCTTGGGCAGGGCCTTGCGGTCCACCTTGCCGTTGGGCAGCTGCGGGAAGGCGTCCAGCGTCACCACGTGCTGCGGCACCATGTACTGCGGCAGGCGGCTGCGCAGGTGGCGGTCGAGCGCGGCCAGGTCGATCGTGGCGCCCGGCGAGGGTGCCAGGTAGGCCACCAGGCGCACGTCGCCCGGCTGGTCCTCGCGGGTCACGACCAGGCTGCGCGCCACGCCCTCGATCTCGTTGCAGCGCGCCTCGATCTCGCCCAGCTCGATGCGGTAGCCGCGCACC
>NZ_LYMK01000028.1 GCF_002157355.1 Variovorax sp. JS1663
ATCTACGAGTTCGACGTGGTGGACATGCCGGTGACGGTGGCGGTCGACGCGGGGGGCACCAGCGCGCACATCACCGGGCCGGCCGCGTGGCAGAAGCGCATCGCCAGCGGCGAGTTCAAGACCATCATGATGGAAGAGGCTGCTTGAGCGATCCGGGCGTCCCTTCAGGGCGGCCGATCGGCGTCTTCGACAGCGGCGTCGGCGGCCTCAGCGTGCTGAATGCGCTGCGCGAGGCGTTGCCGCAAGAACGCTTTGTGTACTTCGCCGACAACGGCCATGCACCCTACGGCGAGCGCGGCGACACCTACGTGGCGCAGCGCACCGCGACGGTCGCCCGCTACCTGCGCGAGCGACACGGCATCAAGGCGCTGGTGGTTGCCTGCAACACCGCCACGGCGGCCGCGATCCATGCGTTGCGCGAGGAGCACCCGGACCTGCCGGTGGTCGGGGTCGAGCCGGCGCTCAAGCCGGCGGTGGCCGCGAGCCGCACCGGCCACATCGCGGTGATCGCGACCCGGGTCACGCTGGAGAGCCGCAAGTTCGAGGCGCTGCATGCCTCGCTCGCCGGCCAGGCTGCGTTCCACGTCGTGCCCTGCGATGGCCTGGCAGGCGCCATCGAGCGCGCCGACGATGCCGCGATTGCGCGCCTGAGCGAGGGCTATCTGCGCGACGCCGGCCGCTTCGGCAGCGCGCCGGGGGAGATCGACACGCTCGTGCTGGGTTGCACGCACTACCCCTTCATCACCGCCGAGTTGCGTCGCCATTGCGGTGAAGCGGTGCGCTTCATCGACACCGGCGCACCGGTCGCCCAGCAGACGCGGCGGCTGCTGGCGCAGGCCGGGCAACTGGCCAGCGATGGCGACGGCGCGGTCATGCTCGTCAGCAGCGGCGAGCCGGGGGCACTCGACGCCGCCGCTGCGCGCTGGCTGGCGCGCCCTGTCGCCGATGCGGTCCCTGCCGCGGCCTGACCGTTCTCCCGCATGCGCCGAAGCCTTTTCGTGGCCTGCCTCCTGATGACCATCGGGACGGTCGGGCACGCGGCCTGCGAGACAGGCTTGGCAGAGCGCATGCACGCCAAGCTGCACGCCGGCCGTGCGCTCGACCACGAACGTGCCGTCTGCCAGCCGTGGCGGGGCGTCAACGGCCGCGTCATCGTCGTGCTGCCGCTGCCACGCCCTTCGTCCGTGCCCGGCTTCACGCAGTTCGATCTCGACGTGCTGGTCGTGCAGCAGGCCGACAACGGCAACAGCGAACGCGCCGCGGTCGTCAGCCGGCTCTTCGAGCCCGAGGCCCTGCGCGAATACGACGTCCGCATCAGCGCGATCAAGGTCGACACCACCCGCTACATGCTGGCGGGCGATGCACGCGCCTTCGGGCTGCGCGTCCTGCGCCAGGGCACGTCGCGCGAGCGCCCCTATTCGAACGAGACGCTGAGCCTCTACATCCCACAGGGTCCGAAGCTCGCCAAGGTGATCGACGGACTCGAGGTGGTGCTGGAACGGGGTGAATGGGATGCCAATTGCGCCGGCAGCTTCGAGACCGTGCGGGGCAACCTGTCGGTCGCGCGCAGCACGAGCCAAGGCTACGCCGACCTGCTCCTGCGCCAGTCGAGATCGGAGACGGTCTCCAGCGCACAGGGCGAGGCGTGCGTGACGCAGGAACGAGCCGCCACGTTCAACACGCAGACACTGCGCTACGACGGCACGGTCTATCGCGCCGCCAGGGGCTCGACACCGGACTGAGGCACAGCTTCTTCGCGCAGCGCCGCCGCGCGCCCGCGCCGCATGTCGATCGGCAGCAGCAGCAGCAGGCCGGCCACGAAAAGCACGGTGGTCGCGAGGATGGCGATGCGCTGGTTGCCGCCGGTCATCCAGGTGATGGCCCCGTAGCTCAGCGGCCCGATGATGCCCGCCAGCCGCGTCGCGAAGGTCCACAGGCCGAAGAACTCGGCCAGTTGGCGCGGCGGCGCGAGCACACCCGTCATGGCGCGGCCGGCCGACTGGCTCGATCCCATCGCGAGGCCCGCGATCGATGCGGCCCACCAGAAGCCACCTTTGGTCGTGACCGAGGCCGCGATCAGGCACACCGCGATCCAAGCCACCAGCGTGCCCGCGAGCGCGCGCCGGTGGCCGATGCGGTCCTGCAGGTAGCCGAAGCAGAAGGCGCCGAGCGCCGCAGCGACGTTGAGCACGAAGATCAGCACCATGGTCTCGCTCGGCACGAAGCCGATCACCTGCTCGGCGTAGATCGCCGCCAGCGTGATTGCCACCGCCACACCGCCCTGGTAGCAGACGGTGCAGGACAGCAACCACATGAAGTCGCGGTAGGCGCGCGCCTGCTGGAAGGTTTCACGAAGCTGCTGCCAGGCACTGCGGCGGTCGCTCGCAGCCGTGGGCACGGCGCGCTCCGGCAGCAGCGCAAAGGTGGCGCAAGCCGCCGTGCCATAGATGGCAGCGGTGATCAGCATGGTCACCGGCACGAAATGCGAGGCCGGCAGTCCCCGCGCCTGCGACCACAGCACATAGGCCAGGCACAGCCCCAGCGCGAGCATGCCGCCGACATAGCCGAAGGCCCATCCCCAGCCGCTGACCTTGCCCATGCCCTCGGCCGTGGCCAGCTCAGGCAGGAAGGCGCCGGTGAGCGACTCGCCGTACGAATAGAAGGCGTTGGAGACGACCACCAGCGCCATGGCGAGCGCCACGCCGGCCGCACCGCCGAACTGCGGCGTGACCGCCAGCGCCGCGGTGCCCAGCACGCAGCCCGTCGTGACGAGGACCAGCACCTTCTTCTTGGCCGCATGCAGGTCGGCCCAGGCGCCGATCGCCGGCATGCTCAGCATCACGATCGCGTAGGAGATGCTCAGCGCCACGGTCCAGGCGAAGGGCCCCCACGGCGCGCCCTTGGCGATCCCGCCGACGAAGTAGGCGGCGAATACTGCCGTGATCACCACCGTGGTGTAGCCGGAGTTGGCGAAGTCGTACATCGCCCAACCGAACACCTCGCGCTTGCGCACGCCGGGACGCAGGGCGGACTGGGAAAAAAGGGCCAAGCGACGCTCCTCGAATGGAAGGTCGCCGAGCATAGCGGAGCAGCCTGACCGCTCCGTGGCGAAAGACTCAGTGCAGGTGCCGCGGACGGCGTCCGCCGCCATGGCCGCCGCCGGTGCCACCGGTGCCGCCGCGGGGGCGCTTGCCGATCTCCAGCGAGTTCACCAGCGCGTCGAAGCGGTCGCCGAAGAGCTTGTCGATCTCGGCCACCACGCCGCCGAGCTCCGCGCCGTCGAAATGACGCTCCATGAGATTCACCACGTCCTCGACCAGCAGGTCGCGCTGCACCTGCATGATCGCCGCCGGGTTCGGGCCGACGAAGAGCATCAGGAAGTCGTCACGCGACTCTTCCTCGGGATCGCCCTCCTCTTCGTCGAAGTCGGTGTCGTAGAAGGTGACCTCGATCGCGGCACCCTGCTCGGCCAGTTCGTTCAGCGCCATGCACATCTCGTCGAGGGCCTGGCGGAAGTCCTCGTCACCGGCCACCGTCCAGCAGATCTGGAGCATGTGCTCCTTCTGCTCGAAGCGGATGCCCGGTTCCTCCTCGTAGACGCTGCTGGCGCCATCGGCCAGCGAGCGGGCGCCGGCGTATTTCCAGAGGGGTTTGAGGGCTTCCTGGATCTGCTCGAAGTTCACGTCGGAGCGCAGCGGCACGTCGCCGTGGACGTGGATCTCGAATGGAGCGTTGTAGCGAGGCATGTCATGGCTCCCTTGTGATGTGGTGGTGCCCGGAACCGGGGTCGAACCGGTACGCCCCTTATGCAGGAAGCGGCGGATTTTAAGTCCGATGTGTCTACCAATTTCACCATCCGGGCGTCCGGGTGGATATGGACGATACCCGAAACGAAAACAGCCCCGACAACGATGGTTGGAGGGGCTGTTCGATCGATAACGGGAAAGGGTGGAGGCGCGACCCGGAGTCGAACCGGGCTAGACGGATTTGCAATCCGTTGCATAACCGCTTTGCTATCGCGCCACGCGTTGAATCGACGTTTTCTTTTTAGTCAGAGCTCGCGAAAAAAAGGGAAGCTTGAAGCTTCCCTTTTTGAAAACTGGAGCGGGAAAAGAGTCTCGAACTCTCGACCTCAACCTTGGCAAGGTTGCGCTCTACCAACTGAGCTATTCCCGCGTCTGAAGCCTCAAATTATATCTCATTTTTTCGAGGTCTCGCAACTGGTCGACCTCAATGTTTGATCGATCCCTCGACAGCCTGTGCCGCGCGTTGCTTGGCCGATTCGGCCATCGCAGCCGCAGCAGCTGCGACCTCTTCGTCAGACAGCGGCGTGGGCTGCTTCTCCAGCGCGATCTCGAGCACCTTGTCGATCCATTTCACCGGCACGATCTCGAGGCCATTCTTCACGTTCTCGGGAATGTCCTGCAGGTCCTTGGCGTTCTCTTCAGGGATCAGCACGGTCTTGATGCCACCGCGCAGCGCGGCCAGCAGCTTCTCTTTCAGGCCGCCGATGGCCGTGACTTCGCCGCGCAGCGTGATCTCGCCAGTCATCGCCACGTCGGCACGCACCGGGATGCCGGTCAGCGCCGAGACGAAGGCCGTGGTCATCGCCGCGCCGGCACTGGGGCCGTCCTTGGGCGTCGCGCCATCCGGCACATGGATGTGGATGTCCCGCTTCTCGAACATTTCGTCCTTGATGCCGAGCCTGCGCGAACGGCTGCGCACCACCGTGCGCGCGGCTTCGACCGACTCCTTCATCACGTCACCCAGCGAACCGGTACGGCTGATCACGCCCTTGCCCGGCATGGTCACCGCCTCGATGGTCAGCAGGTCGCCGCCCACCTCGGTCCAGGCCAGTCCGACCACCTGGCCGACCTGATTCTGCTTCTCGGCGAGGCCGAAGGTGTACTTGCGCACGCCCAGGAACTCGTTGAGGTTCTTGCCCTCGACCACCACTTGAGGCGTCATCTTCTTGAGCAGCAGGCCCTTGACCACCTTGCGGCAGATCTTGGAGAGCTCGCGCTCGAGCGAGCGCACGCCGGCCTCGCGGGTGTAGTAGCGCACGATGTCGCGTACGGCCTCCTCGGTGATCTGCAGCTCGTCGTCCTTCACGCCGTTGTTCTTCATCTGCTTGGGCAGCAGGTACTTCAGCGCAATGTGCGTCTTCTCGTCCTCGGTGTAGCCCGCCAGGCGGATCACTTCCATCCGGTCCAGGAGCGCCGGCGGAATGTTCATCGAGTTCGAGGTGGCGACGAACATAACGTCCGACAGGTCGAAGTCGACCTCGACGTAGTGGTCGCCGAAGGTGTGGTTCTGCTCGGGGTCCAGCACTTCCAGCAGTGCGCTCGAGGGATCGCCGCGGAAGTCGGTACCCAGCTTGTCGATCTCGTCCAGCAGGAACAGCGGATTGCGCGTGCCCACCTTGTTGAGGCTCTGCAGCACCTTGCCCGGCAACGCGCCGATGTAGGTGCGGCGGTGGCCGCGGATCTCGGCCTCGTCGCGCATGCCGCCCAGTGCCATGCGGGTGTACTTGCGGCCGGTCGCCTTGGCGATCGACTGCCCCAGCGAGGTCTTGCCCACGCCCGGCGGGCCAACCAGGCACAGGATCGGCGCCTTTACCTTGTCCACGCGCTGCTGCACCGCGAGGTACTCGAGGATGCGGTCCTTGACCTTCTCCAGGCCATAGTGGTCCTCGTTGAGCACCTCCTCGGCGTGGGCCAGGTCGTGCTTGATCTTGGTCTTCTTGCTCCAGGGCAGGCCGACCAGCACATCGATGTAATTGCGCACCACGGTGGCCTCGGCCGACATGGGCGACATCAGCTTGAGCTTCTTGAGCTCGCCCTCGGCCTTCTTGAGCGCTTCCTTGGGCATCTTGGCGAGCTTGATCTTCTTCTCGATCTCCTCGATGTCCGCGCCCTCCTCGCCTTCGCCAAGCTCCTTCTGGATCGCCTTGACCTGCTCGTTGAGGTAGAAGTCGCGCTGGTTCTTCTCCATCTGGCGCTTCACGCGGCCGCGGATCTTCTTGTCGACGTTGAGGATGTCGACCTCGCGCTCCAGCTGGCCGAACAGATTCTCCAGCCGCGATTTGATGTCGTCCAGGTCCAGCACCGCCTGCTTGTTGTCCAGCTTGAGCGGCAGGTGCGCGGCGATGGTGTCGGCCAGGCGGCCGGGGTCGTCGATGCTCGAGATGGAAGTCAGGATCTCGGGCGGAATCTTCTTGTTGAGCTTGACGTACTGGTCGAACTGCTGCATCACCGCACGACGCAGCGCCTCGACCTCGGTGCCCTTCTGCGCGGCGGCTTCGGGCAACTCGACCGGCGTCACGTTCGCCGAGAAATGCGTTTCGCCATCGTCGATGCGGTTGACGCGTGCGCGCTGCTGGCCTTCGACCAGCACCTTCACCGTTCCGTCGGGCAGCTTCAGCATCTGCAGGATGGTGGAGATGCAGCCGACCTCGAACATGTCCTCGACGGAGGGCTCGTCCTTGGCGGCGGCCTTCTGGGCAACCAGCATGATCCGGCGCTCCGCTTCCATCGCAAGCTCAAGGGCCTTGATGCTCTTGGGACGGCCCACGAACAGCGGTATCACCATGTGGGGGAACACGACCACATCGCGCAACGGCAGCAATGGCAGGTCGAGTTCGGTGGCAGGCAGGGGGGTATGACCGGACATGGGAATCCTTTACTTGATCATGGAAAGATGGTCGGCCGCGCGCGCTTTTCAAGCCCGCGGGCACGGTAATCGCCGAAGACGCCGGTCGCCGGTATCGGAGGGGCCGGCCTGACAGTCACCCAGTCAGGCCTTCTTGGCTGCCTCGCGGTACACGAGGAGCGGCGGCTTGCTTTCGTCGATTGTGGATTCTTCGACCACGACCTTGTCGACATTGGTGGCATTCGGCAGCTCGAACATGGTGTCGATCAGCGACTGCTCCAGGATCGAGCGCAGGCCGCGTGCGCCGGTCTTGCGGGCCAGTGCCTTGCGTGCGATGGCACGCAGCGCGGCTGGACGGATCTCCAGGTCCACGCCTTCCATCTGCAGCAGCTTGGTGAACTGCTTGACGACCGCGTTCTTCGGCTCGGTCAGGATCTGGACCAGCGCGTCCTCTGTCAGCTCGGCCAGGGAGGCCACGACCGGCATCCGGCCGACCAGTTCCGGGATCAGGCCGAACTTGATCAGGTCCTCGGGCTCGACTTCGCGGAACACCTCTGTCAGGCTGCGCTGCTGCTTGCTCTTGACGGAGGCGCCGAAGCCGATGCCCGACGCCTCGGTGCGGTTCTCGATTACCTTCTCCAGCCCCGCGAAGGCACCGCCGCAGATGAACAGGATGTTGGTCGTGTCGATCTGCAGGAAGTCTTGGTTGGGGTGCTTGCGCCCGCCCTGGGGCGGCACGCTCGCCATGGTGCCCTCGATCAGCTTGAGCAGCGCCTGCTGCACGCCCTCGCCCGAGACGTCGCGCGTGATCGAGGGGTTGTCGGACTTGCGCGAGATCTTGTCGATCTCGTCGATGTAGACGATGCCGCGCTGGGCGCGCTCGACCTCGTAGTTGCAGCTCTGCAGCAGCTTCTGGATGATGTTCTCGACGTCCTCACCGACGTAGCCGGCTTCCGTCAATGTGGTGGCGTCGGCCATCACGAAGGGCACGTCCAGCATGCGTGCCAGCGTCTGGGCCAGCAGGGTCTTGCCGGAGCCGGTGGGGCCGATCAGCAGGATGTTGCTCTTGCTGAGCTCGACGTCGTCGCCCTTGGCCTTGTCCTTGTGGCGCAGGCGCTTGTAGTGGTTGTAGACCGCGACAGACAGCATGCGCTTGGCAGGCTCCTGGCCGATCACGTAGTTGTCGAGGTTGGCCTTGATCTCGGACGGCGTCGGCAGGTCGCTGCGCGCCTCGCGCGACTCCTCACCCGTCGGCAGTTCGTCACGGATGATCTCATTGCACAGGTCGATGCACTCGTCGCAGATGAAAACCGACGGGCCGGCGATCAGCTTCTTGACCTCGTGCTGGCTCTTCCCGCAGAACGAGCAATAAAGCGTTTTTTCGCTGGAAGAGCCTTTTTTCTCGGCCATGGACAGATGCCTCGTAACAGGGGTTTAACAATGATAGCGAAGAAGGAAGACCCTCGGCCTGCCCCCGGCCCGAACAAAAACGGCGTTTTCCGTGCGGAAAACGCCGTCTTCGCCTGGGCGCCGCAGCACCGGCCGCGAACGCTCCATCAACCGCGCTTGGCGATCACCTGGTCGACGATGCCGTACTCCTTGGCCTCGTCAGCGCTCAGGAAGTAGTCGCGCTCGGTGTCGCGGGCAACCTTCTCCACGCTCTGGCCGGTGCGCTCGGCCAGGATGCGGTTCATCTGCTCACGGGTCTTGAGGATGTCGCGGGCATGGATCTCGATGTCCGTGGCCTGCCCGCGGGCGCCGCCCAGGACCTGGTGGATCATGATCTTCGAGTTGGGCAGCGAGAAGCGCTTGCCCTTGGCGCCGGCCGCCAGCAGGAATGCGCCCATGCTGGCCGCGAAGCCCACGCACAGGGTCGACACGTCCGGCTTGATGAACTGCATGGTGTCGTAGATCGCCATGCCGGCGCTCACGCTGCCGCCCGGGGAGTTGATGTAGAACGAAATGTCCTTGTCCGGGTTTTCGCTCTCGAGGAAGAGAAGCTGCGCCACCACAAGGTTGGCGGTCTGGTCGTTCACTTCACCGACCAGGAAGATCACCCGCTCCTTGAGCAGCCGCGAATAGATGTCGTAGGAACGCTCGCCGCGGCCCGATTGCTCGATGACCATCGGGATCATGCCGAGGCCTTGAATGTCCTGTGCGCTCATGTGTTGCTCTCCAGAGAGGTTTGTACTGTACCGAGACGAAATGGGGCTCGTGCTGCAAAGCACAAGCCCCATGCGGCGGCGGCCGGCGATCAGCCCTGCTGGGCCATCAGCTCGTCGAAGGACACCGATTTGGCGTTGACCTTGGCCTTGCCCAGGACGAAGTCCGTCACGTTGTTCTCGATGACCACCGCCTCGACCTCGGCCAGACGCCGGTTGTCGCTGAAGTACCAGCGCACCACGTCGGCCGGCTTCTCGTAGCTGGCGGCCAGCTCGTCGATGTGGGCCTTGATCTGCTCCGGCTTGGCCTGCAGGTTGTTGGCGCGCACCAATTCGGCCACGACCAGGCCCAGGCGCACACGGCGCTCGGCCTGCGGGCGGAACACGTCGTCGGGGATGGGGGCCTTGTCGGCGTCCTTGATGCCGCGCTGCTTGAGCTCGGCGCGCGCGCCTTCGACCATGCGGTCGACCTCGGCCTGCACGCTGGACTTGGGCAGGTCCAGCTCGGCATTGGCGACCAGGGCATCCATGACCGCGGTCTTGTTGCGCGCCAGCAGGCGGAACTTGACCTCGCGCTCGAGGTTCTTCTTGATGTCGGCGCGCAGGCCCTCGACCGTGGCGTCGGCGATGCCCAGCGACTTGGCCAGCTGCTCGTTGACCTCCGGCAGGTGCGAGGCCTCGATCTTCTTCACGGTGACCATGAAGTCGGCCTGCTTGCCGGCCACGTCCTTGCCGTGGTAGTCGGCCGGGAAGGACAGCGGGAAGGTGCGGCTGTCGCCGGCCTTCAGGCCGCGCACGGCGTCCTCGAATTCCTTGAGCATCTGGCCTTCGCCGACGATGAACTGGAAGTCGTCGGCCTTGCCGCCCTGGAAGGGCTCGCCGTCGATCTTGCCCTCGAAGTCGACCGTGACGCGGTCACCGTCCTGGGCCGCGGCGTCCTGGGCGCGCTGGGCGAAGGTGCGGCGCTGCTTGCGCAGGATGTCCAGCGTCTTGTCGATGGCGTCGTCGCCGACTTCGGCGCTGAGCTTCTCGACCTCGGCATTGGACAGGTCGTTGATCTTGACCTCCGGGAAAACCTCGAAGACCGCGTCGAAGGCCAGTTGACCATCGGGCGCTTCTTCCTTCTCGGTGATGCGCGGCTGGCCGGCCACGCGCAGCTTGGCCTCGTTCGCGGCCAGCGAGAAGGCCTCGCCGACCTTGTCGTTCATGACCTCGTAGTGCACCGAGTAGCCATAGCGCTGGGCCACCACCGTCATCGGCACCTTGCCGGGACGGAAGCCGTCCATCTTGACGGTGCGGGCCAGCTTCTTGAGGCGTGAATCGACCTCGGACTGGATGGTGCCGACGGGCAAGGTCAGCGTGATCTTGCGCTCGAGCTTCTCGAGGGTCTCAACGTTCACGGTCATTTCGTATCTTCCTTGTGAGGGTCTTGTGCTGGTGCGCGGGGCCGGACTCGAACCGGCACGTTCTTGCGAACGTCAGGACCTAAACCTGGTGCGTCTACCAATTTCGCCACCCGCGCGGTCCCCAGTTTTTCCAGTTTTCCAGGTGACGAATACGGAAGGCGGCCCTCAAGGCCGCCTTCGCATTCGACGAGCAGCCGGCCGGAAAGCCGACCGCCTGAAATCGGTCAACCGCGTATTTTAAGCGCGAACCAGGGCCTCCTCGGCTTCCTTGGCCGGGTTCGCTTCATCGCGCCGGACGCGGAACCAGGCCGCATACATTGCCGGCAGCGCCAGCAGCGTGAGCACGGTGGCCACGACCAGGCCGCCCATGATGGCCACGGCCATCGGGCCCCAGAACACGCTGCGCGACAGCGGGATCATCGCCAGCACCGCCGCCGCGGCGGTCAGCACGATCGGGCGCAACCGGCGCACCGCCGATTCGACGATCGCATCCCAGGTCGCCACGCCCGCGGCGCGGTCGTGCTCGATCTGGTCGATCAGGATCACCGCGTTGCGCTGGATCATCCCCATCAGCGCGATCACGCCCAGCAGCGCGACGAAGCCGAAGGGCCGGTTGGAGATCAAAAGCGCCCCGGCCACCCCGGCGATGCCCAGCGGCCCGGTCAGGAACACCAGCATCGAGCGGCTGAAGCTGTGCAGCTGCAGCATCAGCAGCGTGAAGGTCAGGAACAGCATGATCGGCACGCCGGCCACGATCGAGGACGAGCCCTTGCTGCTCTCCTCCACCGCGCCCGCCACCTCGATACGGTAGCCGCCCTGCCCCTCGGCGTGCCATTTCGCCTCCAGTTTGCGCAGCGCGGGCAGCAACTGCTCGGTGACGGTCGCGCCCTGCAGGCCCTCGATGATGTCGCCCTGCACCGTGATCGCGTAGTCGCGGTTCTCGCGCCACATCACGCCCGGCTCCCAGGTGAAGACCGGCTTGGCGATCTGCAGCAGCGGGATCGAGCGGCCCGAGGCGGTCGGCAGGTAGGCGTTGCCGATGTCCGAAATGGCCTCGCGCTCGTCGGGCTGCTGGCGCAGCACGATGTCGATCAGCAGGTCGTTCTCGCGGTATTGCCCGACGGTGGTGCCGCTGAACATGGTGCGCGAGGCCTGGGCGATGGCCTGGCTGGTGACGCCCAGCGCGCGCGCCTTGTCCTGGTCGACCACCAGCCGGATCACCTTGACCGACTCGTTCCAGTTGTCGTTCACCCCGCGCATGTTGGGGTTCTCGCGCATGATGGCCTTGACCTCGTCGGCATGGATGCGCAACTGCCCCGGCTCGGTGCCGATGACGCGGAACTGCACCGGATACGCCACCGGCGGCCCGTTGGGCAGCAGCTTCACCCGCCCGCGAATCTCGGGGAATTCCTCCGCCAGCAGCGCCGGCAGGGCCAGGCGCAGCTTTTCGCGCACCTTGAGGTCCTTGGCCAGCACGATGAGCTGCGAGACGTTGGACTGCGGGAACACCTGGTCCAGCGGCAGGTAGAAGCGCGGCACGCCGGAGCCGACCCAGGTGCTGACGGTGGCGACGCCCTCCTCCTTGAGAAGGCGCTGCTCGACCCGCTTGGCCACTTCCTCGTTGGCGGCGAAGGAGGTGCCTTCCGGGAACCACAGGTCGACCATGATCTCCGGCCGGCTCGAATCGGGGAAGAACTGCTGCTGCACCTTGCCCATGCCCACGATGCCCAGCGCGAAGATCAGGAGCGTCGCGCCGATGGTGAGCCAGCGGTGCTCGACGCACCAGTTCACCGTGCGCCTGAAGGTGTTGTAGAAGCGCGAGTCGAACAGCTCGTGCGGCGGTGCGTCCGGATCGTGCGGCTTGACCTTCAGCAGCAAGGTGCCCAGGTAGGGCACGAAGTACACCGAGACGAGCCAGGACAGCACCAGCGCGATCACGGTCACGAAGAAGATGGCGAAGGTGTATTCGCCCACCGTCGACTTGGCAATGCCGATGGGCAGGAAACCGGCGGCCGTGATCAGCGTTCCGGTCAGCATCGGCTTGGCGGTGACGTCGTAGGCGAAGGTGGCGGCGCGCACCTTGTCGTAGCCCTCCTCCATCTTCCGCACCATCATCTCGACCGCGATGATCGCGTCGTCCACCAGGAGGCCCAGCGCGATGATCAGCGAGCCCAGCGAGATCTTGTGCAGCCCGATGCCGAAGTAGTGCATCGCCAGGAAGGTCACGGCCAGCACCAGCGGGATGGTGATCGCCACCACCAGTCCCGGCCGGATGTCGATGTGCCAGCCGAAGCGCCCGCCCTTGTGCAGGCCCAGGGAGATGAAGCTCACCGCCAGCACGATCGCCACCGCCTCGATCAGCACCCGCACGAACTCGTTGACCGAGGTCGCGACCGCCACCGGCTGGTCCTGCACCTGCAACAGCTTCACGCCCGCCGGCAGCCGCTTGTCGATCTCGGCGGTGGCTGCGCGCAGCGACTTGCCCAGCGCGATGATGTCGCCGCCCTTGGCCATGGAGATGCCCAACCCGATCACCTCCTTGCCCTGGTGCCGCACCTTGACCTGCGGCGGGTCGACGTAGGCGCGGCGGATCTCCGCGATGTCGCCCAGCCGCATCTGGTTGCCGGAGCTCCCGCGGATCGGCATCGCGCGCAGTTGCTCCACGCTGGTGAACTGGCCGGCCACGCGCACCTGCACCACGTCGGCCGGCGCCTGGATCGTGCCGGCGCTCTCGACCGCGTTCTGCTGCCCGAGCTGGGACAGCACGCTGTTGAAGTCCAGTCCCAGTTGCGCCAGGCGCTTCTGCGAGACCTCGACGAAGACCTTCTCGTCCTGCACCCCGAACTGCTCGACCTTGGCCACGTCCTTCACGCGCAGCAGCTGCTGGCGCACGTCGTCGGCGAAGGTCTTGAGTTCGGCATAGCTGAAGCCGTCGCTCTCCAGCGCGTAGATCACGCCGTAGACGTCGCCGAACTCGTCGTTGAAGAAGGGGCCCTGGATGCCCGCCGGCAGGGTGCCGCGGATGTCGCCGATCTTCTTGCGCACCGTGTACCAGACGTTGGACACATCGCCCGGCGGCGACGAGTCCTTGATCTGGAAGATGATCTGCGACTCGCCCGGCTTGGAGTAGCTGCGGATCTTGTCGGCATAGGGCGCCTCCTGCAGCGTGCGCTCGATCTTGTCGGTCACCTGCTCGGCCACCTGCTGTGCCGTCGCGCCGGGCCAGTAGGTGCGCACCACCATCGCGCGGAAGGTGAAGGGCGGATCCTCGTCCTGCCCCAGCTGGAAGTAGGAGGCGAAGCCCAGCAGCATCAGCACCAGCATCAGGTAGCGGGTGAGTGCCGAATGGTCCAGCGCCCATTTCGAGAGGTTGAAGCCGGCCTTGCCGGCGCCAGCGGTCTGCGCGGTCATGGCGGCCTCGTCAGCGGGAAGCGGAAACCGGCGTGACTGTAACCGGTGCGTTGACGGCCTCCTGGATCGCCGACGTTGCAGGCGCGGCCCACTTGTCCCGGTAGATCGACACCTTCTGTCCCGGCGACAGCACGTGCACGCCGGCCACGACCACCTGCATGCCCGGCGTCAGGCCTGCGCCGATCACCGCCTCGTTGCCGTCCGCTGTGTTCACCTGCACCGGCTGCGAGCGCACCGTCATGCTGGCCTTGTCCAGCACCCAGACGGCACTGCCCTTGCCTTCCTGGCGCAGCGCGCTGGTCGGCAGCTTGATCACCGGCGTGCCGCTGTGCGAAAGGGCCTGCGGGCGGGCATAGACGGTCGCGCCGAGCGCCGGCGCCGTGGCGGCATCGATCGCGACCTTGACCGTGTAGGTGCGCGTCACCGCGTCGGCGCTGGCCGCCACCTCTCGCACCTTGCCTTCCATCTCCTTGCCGTCGGCCCAGCCGCGCACCGCCACGGCGGAGCCGGTCTTCATCAGCCCGGCGCGGTCTTCCGGCACCGAGAACACCACGTCGCGCGCGCCGTCCTGCGCGATGCGCACGACCGGCGTGCCGGCCGAGACCACTTGCCCCGGCTCGGCCTCGATCGCCGTGATGATGCCCGGGACGTCGGCCACCAGCGTCGTGTACTGGGTCTGGTTGCCCTGCGTGGTCAATTGCGCCTGCGCCTGCTCCAGTTGCGCCTGGGCCGCCTTGTACGTGCTCTCGCGCCGCTCCAGCTCGGCGGCGCTGATGAAGTTCTGCTCCCGCAGGCCGCGGTAGCGCTTCAGGTCGGCCGCGGCCAGGTCACGATTGGTCAGGGCCGCGGCCTGCTGGGCGCGCGCCGCCTCGGCCGCGAGCCGGTAGTCCTGCGGATCGAGCTGGGCCAGCGCCTGCCCGGCCTGGACGTGCTGGCCCAGTTCGGCCTGCCGGCGGGTGATCTTGCCGGCCACCCGGAAGCCCAGCCGCGATTCGATCCGCGCCCGCACCTCGCCGGCGAACTCGGGCTCCGTGCCGTAGGCGCTGGTGCCCACCGTCATCACCTTGACCGCGCGCAGCGGCTCCGCGGTGGGCTGGGGACGGGAGCAGCCGGCGAGCGCCAGCGCTGAGAGCAGCAGGAGGCCGGCGTGACGAATGGCGGGGGAAGCGGACAACGCGGTCATGGAACACCCTTGGAAGAACGATGGGGGTCATTAATGACCGGCCGGTTAGTAATCTAGGGTAAACGCGAACCGCTGTCAATTACCAAAGCCGCCGGCTGCAGGGGGACGAAGGGGGTTGCTCGCGACCGGCTGGCCTCCTCGAATCTCTTCGAATTGGCCGCCGCCGCGGAGGGTGGCCGATTCCAGAATTTCCTCACCGAAACCACTCATCCCCCTGGAGATTCGCCATGAAGTTCCCCCTTCTTTCCGCCAGCGCCCTGGCCCTCGCCGCTCTCGCCTTCGGACAGAACGCGCTGGCGCACGGCAACCACGAAGAGGAAAAAGTCACCCCGCTGCAGATCCGGAAGCTGCCCGACATCCCCGGCAAGCAGGCCATCGTCGCCATCGTGGACTTCGCGCCCGGTCAGGCGGCGCAGCCCCATGCCCACCCGGGATCGCTCTTCGCCTACGTGCTCGAGGGCGAGCTCGTGTCGCAGCTCGAAGGACAGGCGCCGGTGACCTACCGGAAAGGCCAGACCTGGTACGAACCACCGCACGTCGATCACGTGGTGGCGCGCAATCCGAGCCGGACCCGGCCGGCCAGGCTGCTGGTGCACGTCCTGGTCGACGAAGGCGGCCAGGTCAAGCAGCCGCTGGAACAGCGCTGAGCCCGGCTTCCACCAGGAGCACACCATGCCAACGATGAAAGCCGCTCGCATCGATCGCTTCGGCCCGATCGGGCACATCGCGCTGCGGGAGATCGAGCGTCCCGCGCCCGGCCCCGGCGAGGTGCTCGTGCGGGTCCACGCCTCCGGGGTCGGCCCCTGGGATGCCTGGATCCGCACCGGCCAGTCGACCCGCGTGCCCGCGGAGTCCCTCCCTGTGACCCTGGGCTCGGACCTGTCCGGTGTCGTGGAGGCCATCGGGCCGGGCGTCGTTTCCGTCGCCGTGGGCGACGAAGTCTTCGGCGTCACCAACCCCTGGTTCAACGGCGCCAATGCGGAGTTCGCCCTCGCGCAGGCTTCCATGATCGCCCGCAAGCCCGCGCGGCTCGGACACGTTGCGGCGGCGTCGATGCCGGTCATCGCGGTGACGGCCTGGCAGGTGCTGGCCGAGTACGGCGGACTCGAGGCGGGCCAGCGCGTCCTGGTGCTCGGCGCGGCCGGCAACGTCGGCGCCTATGCCGTGCAGCTCGCACGCAGCCTGGGCGCCACGGTCGTCGCGCTCACCCGGCCGCACGAGTCGCAGCGCGTCAGGGACCTGGGCGCTGCCGAGGCGATCGGTCCCGAGGATCTCGAAGCCGAGAGCGCCCTGGCCGACATCGTCATCGACACGGTCGGCGAAGCGCTGCAGCAGCGGGCTCTCGCCGCCCTGAGGCCGGGCGCCATCCTCGTGTCCGCCGTGTCGCCCCCCGATGCGGCCCTGGCAGCGGCGCGCCATGCCCGGGCGGTGTTCTTCATCGTCGAGGTGACAACCGAGCGCCTGACCCGCATCGCGGACATGGCCGAGCGCGGCGAGCTGGTCCCCAACGTCGGCATCGTGCTCCCGCTGGGCGAGATCCACCGGGCGCACGAGATGCTCGACGGCCTGCGCGAACGACCCACGGGCAAGATCGTCCTGAGCGGCTAGGTCCGTTGCCCGAGCTCGACCAGGCTGTTGCCGGGAATCTTGAAGTAGTCCGAAGCCCGCCCCGCGTTGCGCTGCATCCAGGCGAACAGCGCCCGGCGCAGCGGGTTCATGCCCGGCAGCGGCTTGTCGCCCAACGAGGCACGCGAGACGAAGTACGAGCTGCTCATCGACTCGACGGCCAGGGTCTGCTGGTAGGCCAGGATGCGGACGAACTCCGGCACGTCGGCCCGCTCCATGAAGCCATGCCGCGCCGTCGCCACCCAGATGCCGTGGCCGAGGCTGCGGGCCTCGATGCGCTGCCGCGCGTCGACGCGCGGCGTGTCACAGGCCAGCACCCGCAGCAGGATCACCTGCTCGTGCAGCACCTGGTTGTGCTTGAGGTTGTGCAGCAGCGCATGCGGCACCGCGTCGACGTCGGGGTTGAGAAAGATCGCCGTGCCGTGCACGCGGTGCGGCATGCTGACCGCGAGCGCTTCGACGAAGGGCTCCACCGGCACCCGCTGCGCCGCAGCCGCCTGCAGACCCAGCCGACGGCCTTTGGCCCAGGTGGTGAAGACCAGCAGCGCGAACGCGGCAACCGCCAGCGTGAGCCAGCCGCCCTCGTGGACCTTGAGGCTGTTGGCCACCACGAAGCCCAGGTCCACCACGGCGAAAGCCAGCACGCCCAGCGCGACCGCCATCCGGTTCCAGCGCCAGAGCCGGAGGGCCACCACCCCGGCCAGCAGCGTGGTGCACACCATCGTGACCGAGACCGCGATGCCATAGGCCGCCGACAGCGCGCTGGAGCTGCGGAAGCCCAGCACCAGCAGCACCACGCCCACCATCAACAGCCAGTTGATCGCCGGCACGTAGATCTGGCCGATCGCCTCGCCCGAGGTCTGGACCACCCGCATGCGCGGCAGGTAGCCCATGCGGATGGCCTGGGCGGTCAGCGAAAAGGCGCCCGAGATCACGGCCTGCGAGGCGATCACCGTGGCCATCGCGGCCAGCACCACCATCGGCAGCACCGCCCAGCCGGGGAACAGGCGGAAGAAGGGGTTGTCCGCCGCCGCCGGCTGTGCCAGCACCAGCGCGCCCTGGCCGAAGTAGTTGAGCACCAGCCCGGGCAGCGCGACGAACAGCCAGGCCAGCCGGATCGGCCGCGCGCCGAAATGCCCCATGTCGGCATACAGCGCCTCGCCGCCAGTGAAAGCCAGGAACACCGCCCCCAGCACCGCCAGTGACTGCGCATGGTGCGTCAGCAGGAAGTTCAAGGCATGGCGCGGATCGAGGGCCGCCAGCACCTGCGGCTGCTCCAGCACCTTCCACAGGCCCGCCAGCCCGACCACCGCGAACCACAGCAGCATCACCGGCCCGAAGACCCGTCCGACCGCGCCGGTGCCGCGGCGCTGCACCGCGAACAGGACGATCAGGATCAGCACGGTGATCGGGATCACGAAGGGCTTGAGCGCATGCGCCTCGACCTCCAGGCCCTCGACCGCCGACAGCACCGAAATGGCCGGCGTGATCAGGCTGTCGCCGTAGAACATCGCCGCGCCGACCAGTCCCAGCCCGCCGATCACCGTCCCGAGCCAGGGCCGTGCGCCCGTGCCGGCGATCGCATTGCGCGCCAGCGCCTGCAGGGCCAGGATGCCGCCCTCGCCGTCGTGGTCGGCGCGCAGCACGAAGACCACGTACTTCAGCGTCACCACGAACATCAGGCCCCAGAAGATCAGCGACAGCAGCCCCAGCACCGCGCCTGCCGAAAAGACCACGCCATGCTCCGGATTGAGCGTCTCCTTGAAGGCGTAGAGCGGCGACGTGCCGATGTCGCCGAAGACCACGCCGAGCGCGGCGACCAGCAGGCCGGGCCCGGACTTGGCATGCGTGGGGTCGGCGGGGCTCAGCGTCTGTGCGGAAGAGTTCATGGCGTGAAAGCGTGCTGCGGCGCAATGATCGTACTGCCGCGTGCACGACAATCCGGCGCGTGCCTTCCACGTCTTCTCCCGCCACTGCGGCGGCGCCCACCCATTACGAGAACTTTCCGGTCGCATCCTGGCTGTGCCCGCCGCGGCTGCGGCCGCCCATCGCGGCGATCTATGCCTTCGCGCGCACGGCCGACGACATTGCCGACGAGGGCGATGCCCCTGCCGCACAACGCCTCGAAGACCTGCGTGCCTTTCGCGCCGCGCTCGCAGCCGCGGCGCGCGGCGCGCCATCTCCAGCACGCTGGCCGGAGGTCTTCGGCCCGCTCGCACAGGCCATGCGCGACTTCGCCCTGCCCGAGTCGCTGCTGGCCGACCTGTTGTCCGCCTTCCTGCAGGACATCGAGAAGACGCGCGATGCCGCGGGCTATGCCGACCGCGCCGAGCTGCTGGACTACTGCCGCCGCTCGGCCAACCCGGTCGGACGGCTGCTGCTGCACCTCTACGGCGTCGACGACGCGCGCGCGCTCGCGCAGAGCGACGCCATCTGCAGCGCGCTTCAGCTCATCAATTTCTGGCAGGACCTGGGCCTGGACCTGCCGCGCGGCCGCTTCTACCTGCCGGCGGCCGACCTGGCGTCGCACGGCCTGACGGCCCAGGCGCTCCGAGACTTCAGGCCGCTGGCACCCGCCGCGCCGCCGGCCGCCGCCCTCGCGCTGGTCGCGGGCCAGGTGGCCTGGGCGCGCGCGCTGATGAACGAAGGCGCCCCGCTCGTGCACCACCTGCCCGGCCGGGCCGGCTGGGAGCTGCGCTTCGTGGTGCAGGGCGGCCTGCGCATCCTCGACAAGATCGAGGCGCTGGGCTTCGACAGCTGGTCGCGCCGCCCCACCATCGGCAAGGCCGACGCGCCGCTGCTGGCCTGGCGGACCCTGTGGATGCGGAGACAATCGCCCGCGATGACGAGTTCTCCACGATGACCCCCGAGCAGTACGTCCAGGACAAGGCTGCCGCCTCGGGCAGCAGCTTCTACTACGCCTTCCTCTTCCTGCCCAGGCCGCGCCGCGCCGCGATCACGGCCTTCTATGCCTTCTGCCGCGAGGTCGACGACGTGGTCGACGAGGTCAGCGACCCCGGCGTCGCCGCCACCAAGCTCGCCTGGTGGCGCAACGAGGTCGCACAGGCCTTCGCCGGCCGGCCGCAGCATCCGGTGATGCAGGCGCTGATGCCGCACACCGGCACCTACGGCATCGAGGCCCGCCAGCTTCAGGAAGTGATCGAGGGCTGCCAGATGGACCTGGAGCAGACCCGCTACCTCGACTTCGCCGGCCTGAAGCATTACTGCCACCTGGTGGCTGGCGTGGTGGGCGAAGGTGCTGCGCGCATCTTCGGCCAGACCGATCCGCAGACCACCACCTATGCGCACAAGCTGGGCCTGGCGCTGCAGCTCACCAACATCATCCGCGACGTCGGCGAGGACGCGCTGCGCGGGCGCATCTACCTGCCGGTCAACGAGCTGCAGCAGTACGACGTCAAGGCGCACGAGATCCTCAACCGCGTGCATTCCGAGCGCTTCGTCACGCTCATGAAGTTCCAGGCGCAGCGCGCCCACGCGGCCTACGACGAAGCCCTGGCCCTGCTGCCCGCGGCCGACCGGCGCGCGCAGAAGCCGGGCCTGATGATGGCCAGCATCTACCGCACGCTGCTGCGCGAGATCGAGCGCGACAACTTCCAGGTGCTGAACCAGCGCGTGAGCCTGACGCCGCTGCGCAAGCTCTGGCTGGCGTGGCGCGTTCAAGCCCTCGGCAGGTTGTGAAAAAAGAAATCGCCGTCATCGGCGCAGGCTGGGCCGGCCTGGCCTGTGCGATCGAAGCCCGGCGCGCAGGCCACGCGGTGAGGGTGTTCGAGGCCGCGCGCACCCTCGGCGGCCGCGCCCGTGCCCTGCCTGCGCGCCTGCCCGACGGCGCGCCCGTCCTGCTCGACAACGGCCAGCACATCCTGATCGGCGCCTACAGCGCCACGCTGGGCCTGATGCGCGAGCTGGGCATCGACCCGGACGCGGTGCTGCACCGGATGCCGCTGCAGCTGCGCTTCGCCGACGGCGGCGGCCTCCAGGTGCCGGCGGGCTGGCCGCCGCCGCTGGACCTGCTGGCCGGCATCCTCGGCGCGCGCGGCTGGTCGCTGCGCGACAAGGCCGCGCTGGTGGCCATCGCGCTGCGCTGGCGCGCCACGGGCTTCCGCTGCGACCCGCAGGCCTCGGTCGAGCGGCTCTGCGCCGCCCTGACGCCGCGCGTGCGGCGCGAGCTCGTCGAGCCGCTGTGCGTCTCGGCCCTCAACACGCCGGTAGCCCGTGCCAGCGGTCAGGTCTTCCTGCGCGTGCTGCACGACGCCCTCTTCACCGAACGCGGCGGCGCCGATCTGTTGCTGCCACGCGTGGACCTGGGTGCCCTGCTGCCCGACGCGGCGGGCCGCTGGCTCGCGCAGCACGGCGCGCAGGTGGCGATGGGCGTGCGAGTGCAGGCGCTGTCGCGCAGTGCCGCGGGCTGGCTGGTCGATGGCCAGCGCTTCGACCGCGTGGTCCTCGCGTGCCCGCCCTGGGAAGCCGCGCGCCTGGCCGCCGCGGCCGGGCTGCTCGAGACCACGGGCTGGGCCCAGCTCGCGCAGGCGCTGCAGCACGAGGCCATCGCCACCGTCTACACCACCGGCGGCACGGCGCTGCCGGCCCCGCTGCTGGCGATGCGGACGTCGGCCGCCGCGCCAGCCCAGTTCGTCTTCGACCGCGGCCAGCTCGGCGGCCCGGCCGGCCTGCTGGCCTTCGTGGTCAGCGCCAGCAGCGAGGAACGCGGGACGCTGGAGCAGCAGGTGCTGGCGCAGGCGCGCGAGCAGCTGGGCCAGGCCGGTCTCGCGCCACTGCTGACGGTGGTGGAGAAGCGTGCCACCTTCGCCTGCACGCCGGGTCTGGAGCGCCCGGCGGCGCGCATCGCCCCGGGGCTCCTCGCATGCGGCGACTACGTGGAGGGCCCGTACCCCGCCACGATCGAAGGTGCCTTGCGCAGCGGCAAGGCCGCGGGCAGCCTCGGCCCGGCTTAGGCGGCCTGCGGCGTCAGCCGGCCTCCAGCGCGATGCACAACGCCTGCAGGTTCGGCACGATCAGCTGCGGCCGCGCGCCGTGCTCCCAGGGCCGTTCGTCGCGCACCAGCCAGGCCGCCTGCATGCCAGCGTCGAGCGCACCCACCACGTCCAGCGCCGCGTCGTCGCCCACGTGGAGCACGTCTTTGGGCAGCAGGCCGACCGAGGCCGCGGCGGCGCGGAAGATGGCCGGGTGCGGCTTGCCGCTGCCGAACTCGCGCGCGCTGAAGGCCGCGCGGAACCAACGCCCCACGCCGGTGTGTTCCACGCTGGCATTGCCGTTGGAGACGGCCACCAGCGGATAGCGTTCGCTCAGCCATTTGAGCGCCGGCAGCGCGTCGTCGTAGAGCGTGACCCGCTGGCGCTCGGCGAAGAAGACCTCGAAGGCCGGATCGGCCAGCGCCGGGTCCTCGCCCGCGCGCCGCAGCGCGGTGCGGATGGACTCGCGGCGCAGCGCGCTCAGGTCGTGCGCGAGGTCGGAGCGTTCCTTGGCCGTGGCTTCGCGCAGCTCGCGCAGCACGCCGGGGCTGATCAGCAGGTCTGCGGTCTTCGGTGCCTCGCGCACCAGCCACTCGTGCAGCACGCGCTCGGCGCGCTCGATGGTGGGCCAGATGGGCCAGAGGGTGTCGTCGAGGTCAAGCGAGATCGCGGCGATGCGCTTCACGTCGAGCGCCGGGGTGTCGGGGGTCGCGGGGGCCATGGCCGAGAATAGCGCATGCCTTCTGTTTCCCCCGCTCCTGCCGCCGCGAACGACCGGGAGCGCGTTGCCGTGCTGTGGTGCAACCTCGGCACCCCCGACGAACCGACCGCCGCCGCCGTGCGGCCCTATCTCGCGGAGTTCCTCGGCGACGCGCGCGTGGTCGAGATCCCCAAGGCCGTGTGGGCGCCGATCCTGTACGGCATCATCCTGCGCACGCGGCCGGCGAAGTCGGCCGCGAAGTACGCCAGCATCTGGACGCCCGACGGTTCTCCCCTCAAGGTCTGGACGCAGAAGCAGGCAAAGCTGCTGGCCGGCTGGCTGGGCGAGCGCGGCCACCGCGTGACCGTGCGCGAGGCGATGCGCTACGGCCAACCCGCGATCGCAGCGCAGCTCGATGCGCTGCAGGCCGAAGGCGCGACCCGCATCCTGGTGCTGCAGGCCTACCCGCAGTACTCGGGCACCACCACCGCCAGCGTGATCGATGCGGTCAATGCCTGGAGCGCGCGGCAGCGCCGCGTGCCGGAATTCCGCTTCGTCAACGACTACCACGACGACCTGCTTTACATCGAGGCGCTGGCCCGCAGCGTCGAGGCCCACTGGAAACGCGAGGGCAGGCCCGATCGGCTGCTGCTGAGCTTCCACGGCATTCCCGAGCGCAACATCCGACTGGGCGATCCGTACCAGGCGCAATGCCTGTCGACCGCACGCCTGCTGGCCGCGCGGCTGGGACTGGAGGACGCGCAGTACCAGGTGAGCTTCCAGTCCCGCTTCGGCCGCGCGAAATGGCTCGAGCCCTACACCGAGCCCACGCTGCGCGCGCTGGGCAGGGCCGGCCTGGCACGCGTGGACGTGCTGTGCCCGGGCTTTCCGGCGGATTGCCTGGAGACGCTGGAGGAGATCGCGATGGAAGGCCGCGATGCCTTCCTCCAGTCCGGCGGCAAGGAATTCCGCTACATCCCCTGCCTCAACGACAGCCCGGCCTGGATCGACGCCCTGTGCGCGCTGGCCGAACGCCACCTGTCGGGCTGGCCCACGCGCGACGAGGCTCAGAACCGCCCGAGGTAGTCCAGCTTGCCCACCGGCACGCCGCGGTGCCGCAGCACGTCGTAGGCGGTGGTCACGTGGAAGAAGAAGTTGGGCAGCGCGAACTGAAGCAGGTAGCGCTCGGCGGTGAACTCGATCTGGGTGTCGCGCACCTTGAGCATGACAGGACGATGCTCGGCGCCATCGACCTGCGCGCGATCGATCGTCTTCAGGAAGTCCACCGTCTTCGCGATGCGCGCATGCAGCTCCTCGTAGCGCGCCTCGTTGTCCTCGAAGCTGGGTGCCGTGATGCCGGCCACGCGTGCCGCGCCCAGCTTGGAGGCGTCGCTGGCGCGCTGCACCTGGCCCGCGAGCGTGAGCATGTCGGGCGCGAGCCGCGCCTGGACCAGTTCGGCCGGGTCGAGGCCGGTCGCCTCGGCATGGACCAGGCCCTTGTCGAGCACATGGGAAAGCTGGCCCAGTCCGCGCAGGAACACGGGGACCGAGATGTCGTAGAAGGAAAGCGCCATGAAGAATGTCTCCGGGTTGATCCGGCGACGGATTGTGGCGGGCTCTGCGGCTACGTGCCGGCGGCGCGCACAAAGGCCTCGATCGGCGCCAGGTGCGCCGGCACGTTCAGCGCCGGCGCATGGCCGCAGCCCGGCACCTCGATGATCTGCAGCCGCCCGGCCGCGCCGGGGCCGCGCCCGCGCATCTCGGCGAGGGTCTCGGGCAGCACCAGGTCGGAGTTCACGCCGCGCAGGCACAGGAGCGGCACCTCGATGGCGTCGTAGTGCGGCCACAGCACATAGTCTTCCGGATGCACGATGAACTGGCGCACCATGGCCGGGTCGTAGTGCGGCGTCACGCGCCCGTCGGGCAGGCGCCGGGTGGAGGTCTCGGTCAGCCGCCGCCATTGCGCGTCGCTGAGCCAGCCGTAGGGTTGGTAGACGGTGCGGAAAAATGCCTCCAGCTCCACCACGGTGTCGAAGGCCGGCGGGCTGCCGGCATAGGAACGGATGCGCTCTACCGCCGCATCCGCGATGCGCGGCGCGTTGTCGTTGAGCACCAGGCTGGCGATGCGCGCCTTCATGCGCGGTTCCACCAGGCCGCCCGCGCAGACCATGCCGATGGCGCCGCCCATGGAAGTGCCCACCCAGTGCACGCGCTCGAGCCCGAGCGCATCGCACAGGCCGGCCGCAAGGCGCGCGTAGAAGCTCAACTGGTATTCCTCGTCCGGCACCGGGCTCCACTGGCTCAGGCCGCGGCCGAGGGTGTCGGGGCAGATCACACGAAAGCCGCGTTCGGCGAAATGCGCCGCCAGTTCGTCCATGTCGCGGCAGGTGCGCGCCAGGCCATGCCAGGCGATGACCACGGGGCTGCCAGGCTCGCCCCAGTCCATCCAGTGGATCTCGCGGCCGGCGATCTGCAGATAGTTCGAGGTCGGTGCGTTCATCTTTGAGCCCTCGCGCGCAAACGGCCGACGATGCCGGTCGGGAAGTAGTAGACGGAGAGCACGAACAGCAGCCCCAGCCACAGCAGCCAGCGATCCGGCGACAGCAGCGCCGCCAGCATTGGCACGCCGCTCACGGCCTCGTTGCCCAGGCGCAGCAGGTCCTGCAGGTAGCTCTGTGCCACCACGAAGAGCGCGGCGCCGATGGCGGCGCCGTAGATGGTGCCCATGCCGCCGATCACCACGATCAGCAGCACGTCGATCATGATCTCGAAGGACAGCGAGGTGTCCGGGCCGTTGTAGCGCAGCCAGATCGCCAGCATCGCACCCGCCAGCGTCGCGAACAGCGCCGACAGCACCGAGGCCGTGGTGCGGTAGACCACCACCCGGTAGCCGATGGCCTCGGCGCGGAACTCGTTCTCGCGGATGGCCTGCAGCACGCGGCCGAAGGGCGAGTTGACGATGCGCAGCAGCGCCAGCACCAGCAACACCGCGGCCACGAAGAGGAGGTA
The DNA here is from genome assembly GCF_002157355.1 of Variovorax sp. JS1663. Taxonomy (GTDB): domain Bacteria; phylum Pseudomonadota; class Gammaproteobacteria; order Burkholderiales; family Burkholderiaceae_C; genus Variovorax. Next base: position 25,140 of record NZ_LYMK01000028.1, read on the forward strand.
GTAGCACAGCAGCCGGCCGTCGAGCGAAACGCCGAGGAAAGGCTCCTCCGCGAACTCGAAGCTCGGCGAGATCAGCTCCGGCAGCTTGAAGGTCAGCCCGTCCTCGCCGCCGGTGAAGTCCGAGAGCTGCGAGGCCAGCGTCTGGAAGGCCGCCGCCACGGCCAGCGTGATCATCGCGAAGAAGATCGCGCGCACCCGCAGCGAGAACAGCCCGATGGCCAGCGACAGCAGCAGCGAGACCACGAGCGCCGCGCCCAGGCCCAGCAGCACCGCGCCCCAGCCCGGCCCCAGCCGCGTCGCCGAGATCGCGATGCCGTAGGCGCCGATGCCGAAGAACATGGTGTGGGCGAAGCTCACGATGCCGGTGTAGCCCAGCAGCAGGTCGAAGCTCGCGACCAGCACGATGAACACCAGCACCTTGGCCGCCACGCTCAGTGCCTTGACGCCCGGGAAGATGAAGGGCGCGAAGGCCAGCGCGACGAGCAGGCCGACCAGCAGCACCGCCAGCACGCGGCTGCGCGGCAGGTCGTTGGACAGGAGTCGTTTCAGCATGCGCCCTCCCTCACCGGCTGCCCGCCACGGGGTACACGCCCTGCGGACGCCACAGCAGCACCGCCACCATCAGCGCGATGCTGGCGAACTGCGTGGCCACCGGCAGCAGGAAGCCGGTGTAGTTGGTCATCAGCCCGACCAGCAGCGCGCCGATCAGCGCACCGGTGGTGGAGCCCAGGCCGCCGATGATGATCACGATGAAGATCAGCACGTTGACCTGCGCGCCCATCTGCGGGATCAGGTTCTGCTGGAACAGGCCCCACATCACGCCGCCCAGGCCCGCGAGCGCACTGCCGACCACGAACACGCCGACGAAGAGCTGCCCGATGCGGTAGCCCAGCGACTCGACCATCTCGCGGTCCTGCACGCCGGCGCGAATCAGCAGGCCGATCTTGGTGCGGCCCAGGGTCCAGGCCAGCAGGCCGAAGACGAAGAGGCCCACCGCCACCGCCAGCAGGCGGTACTTGCTGATCGCCGCATCCCCCACCAGCAGCGAGCCGCGCAGGCCCTCGGGCAGCGGCAGCGGCAGCTGGCCGGGGCCCCAGATGACCTTGATCAGCTCCTCGCCGATGATCATCCCGCCCATGGTGATGAGGATCTGCTTCAGGTGCTGGCCGTACACCGGCCGCACGATGAAGCGCTCGAAGGCCAGCCCGATCGCGCCGGCCACGAGCATCGCCACCAGCATGGCCGGGAACACGGCCACCAGGTTGTGCCAGATGGACTGCGAGCCGGTCCAGTCGCCCATCATGCCCAGCACCGTGCTGGCGACGAAGGCGCCCAGCGCGATGAAGACGCCGTGGCCGAAGTTGAGCACGTCCATCAGGCCGAAGACCAGTGTCAGGCCGGAGGCGATGATGAAGATGATCATGCCCATGGCCAGCCCGGCCACGGTGAGCGTGAGCCAGGTGGAGAAGGAGCCGGTCAGCGGCAGCGCCACTAGCGCCAGTACCGGCACCAGCAGCAGCGGCTTCCAGTCGAAGTCGTTTTTCATAAGGCCAGCCCCAGCAGCGACTGCTGCAGTTTCTCGTCCGCGGAGAACGCGGCCATGCTGCCGCTGTGCACCACGCGGCCGTTGTCCATCACCGCCACCGTGTCGCCCAGGCGCTGCGCGAAGTGGATGTTCTGCTCCACCAGCAGGATCGTCACGCCACTCTTCTTGAGCTGGTCGAAGGCGTCGATCATGTTGTTGATGATCGCGGGCGCCAGGCCCTTGCTGGGCTCGTCCACGATGAGCAGCTCGCGCGGCTCGACGATGGCGCGCGATACCGCCAGCATCTGCTTCTGCCCGCCGGAGAGCTTGCCGGCCGGGTGGTTCCAGAACTTCTCGACCGCGGGGAAGAGCCCGAAAATCCACTTCAGGCGCGTCTCGTCCATCTGCTCGGCATGCTTGGCGCCGCGTGCGGCCAGCAGCATGTTCTCCTTCACCGTGAGGTCGGAGAAGATGCCCATGTTCTCGGGCACGTAGGCAATGCCCAGTTCGGCGATCTGCGGGGTGCGCAGGGCCGTGATGTCCTTGTCGCCGAAGCGCACCCGGCCCTGCGACGCGTGCCACAGGCCCATGACGGTCCGCAGCGTGGTGGTCTTGCCCGCGCCGTTGCGGCCCAGCAGCATGGTGAGCTGGCCCCGGGGCACCGCGAGGTCCACACCGTGGAGGATGTGATAGGCCCCGATGTGGGTGTGGACGCCCTCGAGCGTCAGCAGGTTCTCGCCGCCCATCAGGCTTTCTCCTTCGCGACGCCGAGGTAAGCCTCCTGGACGACCGGCGAGGCGATCACCTCGGACGGCTCGCCGTCGGCCACCAGCTGCCCGTTGTGCAGCACGATGATGCGGTCGGCCAACTCGCGCACCACGTCCATCTTGTGCTCGACCAGCAGGATGGTCTTGCTGCGGTCCTTCTTCAGCGCGCGGATCAGGTCGAGGATCACCGGCGCCTCTGCGGCGTTCATGCCGGCCGTAGGCTCGTCGAACATGAAGACCTTGGGCTCCAGCGCCATCAGGAGCGCCACCTCCAGCTTGCGCTGGTCGCCGTGCGGCAGGCTGGCCACCGTGGCATGTTCCTTCGCCTTCAGCGCCACCTCGGCCAGGATGCGGTCGGCGCGCTCGGTCAGCGCGCGGTGATCGCTCCAGATGCTCCACAGGTTGAGGCCGCGCCGATGCGCCCCCTCGCGCGTGGCCTGCACCGCCAGGCGCACGTTCTCCAGCACCGTGAGGTTGGGAAACAGGTTGGTCAACTGGAAAGCCCGGCCCAGGCCCGCACGCGTGCGCGCGGAAGCGCTCAGGCCCGCGAGCGGCTGCCCGTCCAGCGACACCGTGCCCGCCGTCGCCTTGAGCTGTCCGGAGATCAGGTTGAAGTAGGTGGTCTTGCCCGCGCCGTTCGGACCCACGATCGCGGTCAGCGTGCCAGGTGCGAAGCTGCAGCTGACATCGTTGACCGCGACATGGCCGCCGAAACGGACGGTGAGCCCGCGCGTTTCGAGCATCGGGGGATCAGCGCTTGTTCTTGATCGGGATGTCCATCTCGGACGCCTTGATCTCGTGCACCAGCTCGGGCACGCCCCAGGCGAAGGCCGGGTCGGCCTTGATCTTGAAGTGGTACATGCTCTGCAGCGCCTGGTGGTCTTCCTTGCGGAAGGTCATGGTGCCCTTGGGCGTGTCGAAGCTCATGCCTTCCATGGTGGAGATGAGCTTGTTGGTGTTGGTGTCGCCGCCCGTCTTCTTGAGCGCCGTCACCACCGCCATCGCGGCCGTAAAGCCGCCGGCGGTGAAGAAGTCCGGCGGCGTCTTGAATTCCTTGTAGTGGGCCGCGACCAGCGCCTCGTTCACCGGGTTCTTCGGGATGCCGAAGTAGTAGTAGGTCGCGCCCTCCATGCCCGGGAACTGCTTGTAGCTGGCCATCGCCGGCAGGATGTTGCCGCCGGTGGCGATCTCGATGCCGTAGCGCTTGAGGTCCAGGTCGGCGATCTTGAACGGGTTGCCCGCGCCAGCCCAGACGATCCAGATCACCTTGCGGCCCGGCAGGTCCTTGAGCTTGTCGATCAGGCGCTGCGCACCGGCGGTGAAGTCGGTGGTGTTCTGCGGCAGGTATTCCTCATGGACGATCTTCGCCTTCTTCACCGCGTCCTTGAAGGCCTTCACGCCATCGCGGCCGAAGGCGTAGTCCTGGGCGAGCGTGGCGATGCTGACGCCCGGCTTGTCCAGCGCGACCGCGTTGCTGATCGCGTCCTGGCTGGAGTTGCGGCCGGTGCGGAAGATGTACTTGTTCCACTTGTCGCCGGTGATGGAATCGGCCACCGCGGGCTCCACCAGCAGGATCTTCTTGTACTCCTCGGCCACCGGCAGCATGGCCAGTGCCACGCCCGACGACGTGGGGCCGACCGCGAGCGCGGCCTTGTCATCGGCATAGGCCGCGGCCAGCAGCGACTTGCCGAGGTCGGGCTTGCCCTGGTCGTCCTTCTCGATCACCACCAGCTTCTTGCCGTTGACGGCCATGGTGCCGCCGGTGGCGTAGTTCAGGCCCATCAGGAAGCCGGTCTGCGTCTGCTTGCCGTAGGCCTCCAACGGGCCGGTCTTGCTGTAGATGTGGGCGATGCGGATCTCGTTGGACTGGGCCCAGGCGGGCGCGGCCAGGGCGGCGATCGCCGCGACGGCGACGAGATGGCGACGGTGCATTTCTAGGTCTCCTGTGAGTGGATGACTGAATATTGCACAGTTCGTGCCATCTTGGCTCTCCCCCAGGCTCCCCCACTTCGTGTGGTCCGCCACCTCCCTCACCGGGGGCAACACCAGGGGCCCGGCGAAGCCGGTTCCGCGGTGTTTCCCGCAAGCGAGTCGAAGCGCATTTGGCTAAAAAGAAGACACGAATTCGCCTTAAATTCAGACAATTGCGCAGTTGTCAGTCAGGGTTTTCCAGACGTTCATACAGCGTCGCCCGCGAGATCTTCAAGAGCCGCGAGGCCGCCAGCTTGTTGCCACCGGTGGCCGCCATCGCGGCGGCGATGGCCCTGCGCTCCAGTTCCGCGACCTGCTCGGCCAGCGGGCGCAGCAGCAGGGCCTTGTCGTCGGCCGCCGCCCCCGGCGCGGGCTGCAGCGGGTCGGGCGCGGCGATCTTCTCCTGCCCGGTCTCGCGCAGGATGCGCTCCAGCTGCGCCGCATCGATGCGCTGCGAGTCGCTGCGCATGGTCACCTGCTCCAGCACGTTGCGCAGCTCGCGGATGTTGCCGCGCCAGTGCTGCGCGGCCAGCAGCGCCAGTGCGTCGGGCATCAGCTCGGGCGGGGCCTCACCGCTCCGCAAGGCCATGTCCTCGCCCAGTGCTTCGACCAGCGCCGGGATGTCGGCACGCCGCTCGCGCAGCGGCGGCACGCGCACCGGCAGCACGTTCAGGCGGTAATACAGGTCCTCGCGAAAGCGGCCCTCGCGCACCAGCGACGGCAGGTCGCGCGAGGTGGCGGCGATCACGCGCGCATCGAAGGGCACCAGCTTGTTGGAACCCAGCGGCTCGATCTCGCCCTCCTGCAGCGCGCGCAGCAGTTTGGCCTGCAGCGGCAGCGGCATGTCGCCGATCTCGTCGAGGAAGAGCGTGCCGCCGTCGGCCAGCTTGAACTTGCCTTCGCGCGCCTTGCGGTCGGCGCCGGTGTAGGCGCCGGGCGCGACGCCGAAGAACTCGGCCTCCAGCAGCGTGTCGGGCACGGCTGCGATGTTCACGCTGACGAAGGCATGGCGCGCGCGTGCGGAGGCGGCATGGATCGCATGCGCCAGCAGTTCCTTGCCGGTGCCGGTCTCGCCCAGCAGCAGCACCGGGCTGGAGGACTGCGCCGCGCGCCGCGCATGGCGCTTGACCTCCACTGCCGCCGTGCTGGAGCCGATGAAACTCGCGAAGGTGTACTTGGAGCGCCGCTGGCCCTCGGCCGACTGCTGCCAGATCGGGTTGTTGCGCTGGCTAGCCAGCTCGCGGCGCGCATCGTCCAGGTCGCGCTGCAGCAGGGCGAACTTGCTGATCAGCGGCTGCAGCGTGGTCTCCGGATGGTCGAAGAGCACGATGCCGATGGCGCCGATCACCTCGCCCACCGCGCCGCCCTCGCGCTCCTCGCGCAGCGGGATGCGGCTGACCACGAAGGTGCCGGCCTTGTTGGTCAGCAGGTCGATCAGCACCGGCTCGCCGGTCTCCAGCACCCGGTGCATGAGCGTGTTGGGGATCACGTCCTCCACCTGGTGGCCGAGGAACTGGTCGATGGAGGAGAAGCCCAGCGCCGGCAGGAAGCGGCGGTAACCCTCGTTCACCCAGACGATGCGGCCGCTGCGGTCGACCAGGAACATGCCCTGGCTCATGCTGGAGAACAGGTGGAACATCGAGCGCGCGGCGAGGGCCAGGATGCCTTCGGCGTCGAGCGGCAGAGCAGGCGAATGCGCGGTGGCGGCTGACATCGGCCAATCGTAGCCTGTGCATCAATGGCGGCTGCGATCCTCATCAATCGCGCACCCGCGACGCTCTAGCATGCCGAACCCTACGAGTATTCGGAGCATGGCCCCCGAGGCCATGCGGCCTTGTTATGCTCCGCGGTTTGCCAGCCCACCGGCTGCCTTCCGGCCCGGGCGGCGCGGTTGATCCGACCGCCGGCCCTGCCCTCTCTTGCGGACTCGACTTCTCATGAGGAACTCCCGGCTTTCCGCGCTGTGCCTCGCGCTTCCCTTCGTGCTTGCGGCCTGCACGCTGCCGCGTCCGCCCGAGAAGGTCGCGGCACCGGCGCCTGCCCAATGGACCACCCCCCTGCCCCACGGCGGGTCTCTGTCCGAACTGACCCAGTGGTGGCGCCAGCTCGACGACCCCCTGCTAGTCGAGCTGGTGGAGGCGGCGCAGGCCGCCAGCCCCAACGTGGCCAGCGCGGCTGCACGCATCGCCGAGGCGCGCGCATCGCGCGTGGCGGCCGGCGCGGCGCTGGCGCCCAACCTCGGCGCCAATGTCTCGGCCACGCGGAGCAACTCGCCGACCAGCGGCTTCGGCGGAAGCCTGGGTGGCACCAGCGGCTCCAGCGGCTCCAGCGGCACCAGCGGCACCAGCGGCTCCGGATCGTCGATCACCGAGATCCCGCCCATCACCACCATCCAGGCCGGCCTGCAGTCGAGCTGGGAGATCGATCTCTTCGGCGGCCTGCGCGCCACGCGCGATGCCAGCCAGGCCCGCCTGCGCGGTGCCGATGCCAAGTGGCACGAAGCGCGCGTCTCGGTCGCGGCCGAAACGGCCAATGCCTATTTCGGCGAGCGCGCCTGCCGGCGCCAGCTCGCGGTGGCCGAGGCCGACACGCGCTCGCGCGCGGAGACTGCGCGCCTGAACGAGCTCTCGGCGCGCGCCGGCTTCACCGCACCGGCCGATGCCGCGCTGGCCCGGGCCGGCGCTTCCGACGCTTCGGCCCGGCTCACCCAGCAGCGCGCGCAATGCGCCCTGCTGCGGCAGTCGCTGATCGCGCTCAGCGGCCTCGAAGCAGCCGCGCTGCAGGCCCGGCTGGACGCCGCGCCGGTGGACCGCGCCCTGCCCGCCGTCCACGCGATCGGCAGCGTGCCGGCCGAAGTGCTGGCGCAGCGCCCCGATGTCTACGCCTCGGAGCTGGGCGTGGCCGCCGCCAGCGCGGAAGCGGGTTCCGCATTGGCGCAGCGCTTTCCCAAGCTCACGCTGCAGGGCTCGATCGGCCGGCTGCAGTTCCGCACCAGCGGCTTCCGCGACACGGTCGACACCTGGAGCATCGGCCCGGTGGCGCTGTCGGTGCCGATCTTCGACGGCGGCACGCTGGCCGCCAACGTGGACGCCGCGCGGGCGCGCTACGACGAGGCGGTCGCGGCCTACCGCGGCAACGTGCGCCAGGCGGTGCGCGAGGTCGAGGAGGCGCTGATCAACCTGCAGGCCACCGAAGCCCGCACCGGCGATGCCGATGCGGCCGTGCAGAACTACCAGGCCTCCTTCGATGCCACCCAGGCGCGCTACCAGACCGGCCTGGCCAGCCTGTTCGAGCTGGAGGACTCGCGCCGCACCCTGTTCGCCGCCCAGACCGCCCGCGTGTCGCTGCAGCGCGAGCGGGCCGAGGCCTGGGTCGCGCTGTACCGCTCCACTGGCGGCGGCTGGTCGAGGCCCGGCGCGGACGGCGCGACGACGACCTCCTCGCTCGCGCCATGAACGAACCGACAACCATGACAAGAATGAAGCGTTCCACCCTCCTCATCGTCGCCGCCGTGGTCGTGCTGCTGATCGCGGCCGCGGCCTTCATGTTCATGGGCGGCAAGCCCGCGGACAAGGGCGCCCCCAAGGCCAAGGATGCCGCCGCGCAGCCGCGTCCCGCACTGACCGTGACCGTGGCCCGGCCGGAGACCAGCGAGCTCACCGTCGCCCTCGCGGCCAACGGCAACGTCGCGGCCTGGCAGGAGGCGAGCATCGGCTCCGAATCCAACGGCCTGCGCCTGGCCGAAGTGCGCGTGAACGTGGGCGACGTGGTGAAGAAGGGCCAGGTGCTGGCCACCTTCTCGGCCGAGACGGTGCAGGCCGACATGGCCCAGGCGCGCGCCTCGCTGGCCGAGGCCCGGGCCACCGCGGCCGATGCCGCCGCCAATGCCGCGCGGGCCCGCACGCTGCAGCAGACGGGCGCTCTGAGCCAGCAGCAGATCAACCAGTACCAGACCAGCGAGCAGACCGCCAAGGCACGCGTCGAGGCGGCCGAGGCCGTGCTCGCCGCGCAGCAGGTGCGCGGCCGCAACACCCAGGTGCTGGCGCCGGACGACGGCGTGATCTCCTCGCGCACCGCGACCGTGGGGAGCGTGCTCAGTGCCGGCACCGAGCTGTTCCGGCTGATCCGCCAGGGCCGGCTCGAATGGCGTGCCGAGGTGACCTCGGCCGAGCTCGGCCGCGTCGCCGTCGGCACGCCGGCCATCATCACCAGTGCCAGCGGCGCGCAGGTAAAAGGCCAGGTGCGCAGCATCGCGCCCACCGTCGATCCGCAGACGCGCGCCGCACTGGTCTACGTCGACATCCTGGATGTGGCCCCCACGCTTCGCGCCGACGCGTCGTCGCTGCCCCCCAAGGGGGCGCTCGCGCCTCGGGGCGGCCCAGCGTCGCTCGTGCTGCAGAACACCGGCATCAAGGCCGGCATGTTCGCGCGCGGCGAGTTCCAGCTCGGCCGCACCGGCGCCATCACGGTGCCGCAGGCCGCGGTGGTGCCGCGCGACGGCTTCAACCACCTGTTGCTGCTGCAGCCCGACAACCGCGTGGCGCAGCTCAAGGTCGAGACCGGCCGCCGCGTCGGCGACCGCGTCGAGATCACCAGCAAGCTCCCGGACGATGCGCGCGTGGTGGTCCAGGGCGCGGGCTTCCTCAACGACGGCGACCTGGTGCGCGTGGTCGACGCACCGGCTGCCCCGGCCAAGGGCGCCGCCGGCGCGCCCGGCACCGGCGACCTCGCCGCCAAGTAAGCGGAAGACACCCTCGCCATGAACGTCTCGGCCTGGTCCATCCGCAACCCGATCCCGTCGGTGATGCTGTTCGTGCTGCTCACCTTCGCGGGCTTCCTGTCCTTCAACGCGATGAAGGTGCAGAACTTTCCCGACATCGACCTGCCCACGGTGACCGTCTCGGTCGCGCTGCCGGGCGCCTCGCCCTCGCAGCTGGAGAACGACGTGGCGCGCAAGATCGAGAACTCGATCGCCACCGTGCAGGGCCTCAAGCACATCACGAGCAAGGTGCAGGACGGCGCGGCGACGATGATCGTCGAGTTCCGGCTCGAGAAGCCGGTGCAGGAGGCGGTGGACGACGTGCGCTCCGCCGTGCAGCGCGTGCGCGCCGACCTGCCGGCCGACGTGCGCGACCCGGTGATCAACAAGCTGGACTTCGCGGCGCAGCCGGTGCTGGCCTTCACGATTGCCTCCTCGCGCATGGACGCGGAGGGCCTGTCCTGGTTCGTCGACGACACCGTGACCAAGAAGCTGCTCGCCATCAGCGGCGTGGGCGCGGTCAACCGGGTGGGCGGCGTGACGCGCCAGGTCCACGTCGACCTCGACCCGGCCAGGCTGCAGGCGCTGGGCGCCACCGCGGCCGACATCTCGCGCCAGCTGCGCCAGGTGCAGACCGAGAGCGCCGGCGGCCGCACCGACCTGGGCGGCAGCGAGCAGCCGGTGCGCACCCTCGCCACCGTGCGCTCGGCCGAAGAGCTGCACGACATGCAGATCCCGCTGTCGGACGGCCGCAGCATCCGCCTGGACCAGGTCGCGCGCGTGTCCGACACCATCGCCGAGCCGCGCGCCGCCGCGCTGCTGGACGGCAAGACGGTGGTCGGCTTCGAGGTCGCACGCAGCCGCGGCGCCAGCGAGGTGGAGGTCGGCGCGGCCGTGCAGAAGGCCTTGACCGAACTGCGCGCCCAGCACCCTGACATCCAGCTCACCGAGGCCTTCAACTTCGTCGCTCCGGTGCAGGAGGAATACGACGGCTCGCTGCACCTGCTCTACGAGGGCGCCTTCCTGGCGGTGCTGGTGGTGTGGCTGTTCCTGCGCGACTGGCGCGCCACCTTCGTCTCGGCGGTCGCGCTGCCGATGTCGGCCATCCCGGCCTTCATCGGCATGCACTACCTGGGCTTCTCGATCAACGTCGTCACGCTGCTCGCGCTCTCGCTGGTGATCGGGATCCTGGTCGACGACGCGATCGTGGAGGTGGAGAACATCGTGCGCCACCTGCGCATGGGCAAGACGCCCTACCAGGCCGCGATGGAGGCGGCCGACGAGATCGGCCTGGCCGTGATCGCCACCACCTTCACCCTGATCGCCGTGTTCCTGCCCACCGCCTTCATGAGCGGCGTGGCCGGCAAGTTCTTCAAGCAGTTCGGCTGGACCGCGTCGCTGGCGGTCTTCGCCTCGCTGGTGGTGGCGCGGATGCTCACGCCGATGATGGCGGCGTACATGCTCAAGCCGATCGTCGGCGCCGAGAAGGAGCCGCGCTGGCTCACCTGGTACATGCGCCTGGCCGAGCGCAGCCTGCGGCACCGCTTCACGACCATGGTGCTGGCCACCCTCTTCTTCTTCGGCTCGATCGCGCTGATCCCGCTGCTCAAGACCGGCTTCATCCCGCCCGACGACAACTCGCAGACGCAGGTCTACCTGTCGCTGCCGCCGGGCGCCACGCTGGCACAGACCCTGGCCACGGCCGAGGAGACGCGCCGGCGCGTGATGGGCGTCGAGCACGTGAAGAGCGTCTACACCACGGTCGGCGGCGGCAGCGCGGGCGGCGACCCGTTCGCCAGCTTCGGCACACCCGAGACCCGCAAGGCCACGCTCACGATCCAGCTCGCGCCGCGCGGCGACCGGCCGCGCAAGCAGGGCATCGAGAACAACATCCGCAAGGCGCTGGAGACCCTGCCCGGCGTGCGCACCACCGTCGGCCTGGGCGGCTCGGGCGAGAAGTACATCCTGGTGTTGACCGGCGAGGAGCCGGCCACCCTCACCGCCGCCGCCCGCGCGGTGGAGAAGGACCTGCGCACCGTCCCGGGCCTCGGCAACATCACCTCCACTGCCAGCCTGATCCGGCCGGAGATCGCGGTGCGGCCCAATTTCGCGCGCGCCGCCGACCTGGGCGTGACCAGCTCGGCCATCGCCGAGACCCTGCGCGTGGCCACCATGGGCGACTACGACCAGGCGCTGCCCAAGCTCAACCTGGCGCAGCGCCAGGTGCCGATCGTGGTCAAGCTGCAGGACTCGGCGCGCGCCGACCTGCCCCTGCTGGAGCGCCTGACCGTGCCCGGCGCGCGCGGCCCGGTCATGCTGAGCCAGGTCGCCACGCTCACCATGGAGGGCGGCCCGGCGGTGATCGACCGCTACGACCGCTCGCGCAACGTCAACTTCGAGATCGAGCTGTCCGGCGTCGGCCTGGGCGATGCGAAGAAGGCGGTGGAGGCCCTGCCCTCGGTGCGCAACCTGCCGCCCGGCGTGCGCGTGGCCGAGGTGGGCGATGCCGAGATGATGGGCGAGCTCTTCGCCAGCTTCGGCCTGGCGATGCTGACCGGCGTGCTGTGCATCTACATCGTGCTGGTGCTGCTGTTCAAGGACTTCCTGCACCCGGTCACCATCCTGTGCGCGCTGCCGCTGGCGCTGGGGGGCGCCTTCATCGGGTTGCTGCTGGGGCAGCAGGCGCTGTCCATGCCCTCGATGATCGGCTTCATCATGCTGATGGGGGTGGCGACCAAGAACTCCATCCTCTTGGTGGAGTACGCGATCGTCGCGCGCCGCGGGCACGACGGAAGCGACGGCCGGCCAGCCGTCGCGGGCATGACCCGATGGGAGGCCCTGCGCGACGCCTGCCACAAGCGCGCGCGGCCCATCATCATGACCACCCTGGCCATGGGCGCCGGCATGGCGCCGATCGCCTTCGGGCTGAGCGCGGCCGACTCCAGCTTCCGCGCGCCGATGGCGATGGCAGTGATCGGCGGGCTGATCACCTCCACCGTGCTGAGCCTGCTGGTGGTGCCGGCCGTGTTCACCTACGTGGACGACATCGAGCACTGGCTGCATCGCATGGTGGCGCGCATCCGCGGCCGCCAGCCCGATCCGGCCGATGCGCCGGAAGGGCCGCCGCCGCTGCACCGCGGCGAGCCGGCGCCGAACTGAGGCCGCATGGGGCGGGCCCTCGGCCTACCCCGGCTGGCAGCGCGCTCGCACAGCAGTCCGCCAGGGGCCATGCGATCCTTCAGCCTGACTGCCATGGAGTGCAAGCCATGAAGCGACATCTTTTCCTCGTCGGCGCCGGGCTGGCGGCTTCGGTCGCCGGGGCCCAGCCAGCCACCGATCCCGCGCAACAGCGTTACGAGCGCGAGATCGCGGCCTGCAACAGCAGCAACCTGGCCGCGCCCGCGCGCGATGCCTGCATCCGTGCCGCGGGCAACGCGCTGGACCGGGCCCGCGGCGGCCCGCCGGCCGAGGTGCTCCGCCCTTCTGCCGACGGGCGCGCCACGATCGTGGCACCGGCGGGCGCCACGCCGCCTTCCAGCGGCTCGGATGCCGTCACCTCCGGCGACGGCCGCGCCACCATCGTGCTGCCGGCCGACCGTTCGCCGCCGCAGCGCTGAAGCCCTTGCGGGGCTACTTCGCGCCGCTGTCCCAATAGGCCTGGATGCGCTGCGTCAGCGGCTCCGGCAGCGGCACGTAGTTGAGCCTTCTCGCATCCTGCTTGCCCTGCTCCAGGGAATACTTGAAGAAGCGCAGCGCCTCGGCCGTGCGCGCCGGGTCCTTCGCCTGTCGCGGCACCAGCGCGAAGGTGGTGGCGGTGATCGGCCACGACTGCTCTCCCGGCGCGTCGGTCAGGAGCTGGTAGAAGTCCGCCGCGGCCCAGGTCGCATTGGCGGCCGCGGCTTCGAAGCTCTCCGGCGACGGCGCGACGAAGGCGCCGCTCCTGTTGCGCAGTTGGGCGACGGCCATCTTGTGCTCGATGGCATAGGACAGCTCCACGTATCCGATCGAACCCTTCACGTAGTTGACGTACCGCGCGATGCCGTCGTTGCCGCTGGCGCCGGTGCCGCCCGGCCACTTGACCATCGATCCCTCGCCGACCTTGGCCTTCCACGCCTCGCTGACCTTGGAGAGGTAGTTGACGAAGTTGAAGGTCGTGCCGGAGGGTTCCAGCCGGTGGATGGCGGTGATCTTGAGGTTCGGCAGCTTGAGGTCGGGATTCAGGGCCGCGATCGCAGGGTCGTTCCAGTTCGCGACCTTGCCGAGATAGACGTCCGCCAGCAGTTCGCCCGAAGGTGACCTGCCCCGCCTTGACCTGCTGGATGCCGCCGCCGGACCCGATCGCCTGGTAGTTCACCTTGACCTGGGTCTTGCCGTAGTAGCTGGCGGCCCATCGCAGCATCACCGGGTAGACGAAGGTCGATCCCGATCCGGCGATGTCCGTCGCGCGGGCCGGCTGCGCGAAAAGCAGCGTCGCGGCCATTCCGACGACTGCAGCAAGGACTCCGATGCCGTTCGATGTCGCCATGGCGCAGCTCCTCACAAGCGGGAGCGCGAGTATGAACCCGCGACCCCGCCTTCGCCAACACGACGAATGGCCGAGGCCTTACACCGGCATCGGTGCCCAGGAGGCTTTCGTCCTCAATCGATCTGCGCACCGGACTGCCGGATCACCGGAGCCCACAGCTGCATCTGCGCCGCGATGAACTTCGCAAGCTGATCTGGCGTGGTGGCCGGCGGCGGCTCAAGCCCCTGGGCAGCCAACTGCTGCTTCACCTTGGGCACGGCCAATACCTCGGCGAAGGCGCGGTTGAGCTTTTTCACGCGATCCGCCGGCGTGCCGGCCGGCGCCACGATGCCGAAGAACACGCTGACCTCGTAGCCTTGCAGCCCTTGCTCGGCGAGCGTCGGCACTTCGGGCAGCGCCGACGAGCGCGTAGCGCTGGCGATACCAAGCGCCTTCAGCTTGCCGACCCTGACATGCGGCAGGGCCGCGAGTACATCCGTGAAGCTCATGCTGATCTGGCCACCCAGCACGTCGTTGAGCGCGGGCGCCGCGCCCTTGTATGGAACGTGCAGCAGGTCGATGCCCGTCTTCGAACTGAAAAGCACGCCCCCAAGGTGCGAGGCGCTGCCGTTGCCCGAGGAGGCGTAGCTCAGCTTGCCAGGGTTGGCCTGGGCATAGGCGACCAACTCCTTCAAGTCGCTGGCCGGTACCGACGGGTGCACCATGACAAGGTTGGGCAATTGACCGACCTGGATGACTGGCGCAAAGCTCTTGACCGGGTCATAGTCGAGATTGCGATAGAGAACGGCATGGGTGGCGAGCGGCCCGGAGGTGCCGATCAGCAGTGTGTGGCCGTTGGCAGGGGCACGCGCAACGAACTTGGCAGCGATGTTGCCGCCGGCGCCGGGGTGGTACTCCACGATCATCGGCTGGCCCAGGTGCTCCTCCATTTCGGCGGCCAGGGTGCGCGCTATCACATCAGAGGACCCGCCAGGCGGGAAAGCCACAACCAGCGTGACAGGCTTGTCGGGAAAACTGTCGGCGTATGCAGCCGACGGCAGCATGAGGGCCGCCAGACATGCGATGAAGAAGCAGGCAAATTGTTGCATCTCGGTTCCCCGAATGCATTATTCGAACCAGGGCAATCCCTCTCCAACATCGTTATCCCGCGGTCATCCCATCGTGTTCTCGGGCGCGCACACGTCGGCGCTCGAACCCACTCCGTCGCAGTCCTTGCTGTCGCCGCTGGCGCTTATCTATATTTGAGCCAGGTATGCAATCGATCAGTCTCACCAAGGCCAAGATTCAGACCCCTCGGTTCCGCGGCGGCCTGATCGAGCGCGGAGAACTCGAGCAGCGCCTCGGCACCGCCTTGGTGCGCCGACGTCTCGTTCTGCTCGTGGCGCCGGCGGGCTATGGCAAGACGGCCGCGCTGTCGCGCCAGCTGCAGCGGCTTGCGCCAGGCTGCGCCGTCGCCTGGCTCACCGCGGACGAGGACGACGATCTCCAGCGGCTCCTGTCCCACCTGATCGAGGCGCTGGAGCCCCTGGATCTGCCGTGGCGCCTGGCGCGCGAAGCCGTGCTCGATCTGGTGGTCCAGGGCCGGTTGAGAGAGGCGGCGACAGCGTTGCTCAACGCGCTAGATGCCACCGACACGGCAGAGGGGGTGATCGTGCTGGACGACCTGCATGCCGTCGCGGACCCCCGCGTCTTCGAGTTCCTGACCGAGCTCCTCGAAGACCTGCCGCAGAACTGGACGTTGGTGATCGCCTCGCGCGTGGAGCCGCCGCTCGCGCTGGGGCGCTGGCGGGCAAGGCGCGAAGTGGCCGAGTTCGACGAGACAGCTCTGAGCTTCTCGCGAAAGGAAGTAGAGGATCTGTGGCGCCATGTCACTGGCGAGGACGACCCCGAGCAGGCTGATCGCCTTCTCGCCCGCACCCAGGGCTGGGCCGCCGGGCTCAGCCTGAGCCTCGAAGCGCCGAAACAATCGGCCGCCACGGCGCTGAAAGGCCCCCGGCACAGCCGCCGCCACCTGTTCGACTACCTGGCCAGCGAAGTCTTCGAACGGCTGCCAGGCGAAATGCAGGAGTTCCTGTTGCGCTGCTCGGTCCTGCCCGAACTCACTGAGAGGCGCTGCGAGCAAATCAGCGGCAGCCCTCACGCGGCCCGGCTGCTGGAGGACATCGAGCGGCGCCGCCTGTTCAGCTCGGTGCTCGACAGCGAGGAATTGACGCTGCGCCTGCACGATCTCTTCCGCGACTTCCTGGAGGAGCGCCTGCGCAAGGCCCACCCGGAAGAGGTCCCGGCGCTGCTGCGCCGCGCCGCGCAAGGCGAAGCAGATCCTCTGCGCCGCACGCTCATGTACCTGCGCGCAGGCGCCTGGGAGGAGGCCGAGCAGTGTCTGACCGACGTGACGGCAAGCATGCTGGCCTCCGACGAAGGTGCCCAGGTCATCCGCATCGTCGAGCAGTTCCCGACCGCCATGCAGGCCAGTTCGCCCTCGTTGGCCTGTGCCCGCGGCCTGTGTGCCTGGTCGCAATACCAGTACGCCAAAGTGCGCTCGGAGATGGCGCATGCCGCGGCCGGCTTCGACGCATCGGGACGATGCGACGACGCGCAGCGTGCACGGGCGATGCAAGGGCTGTCGATGCTCTTCTGCGGCGACATGGAGGAAGCCCGGCGCTTGAGCCAGGCTGTTCGCTCACGGCCGATGGACCTCGAAACCGAGACCCTGAGCGAACTGCTCGACTTCTGGTACGAAGGCCACCACGGCCCTGCCGATGGGCCTGGCAAGCACCTTGCCAAGGTGGTCGATCTGCTCGTGCAAGGAGGCGGCAGCGCGGCATTGTGGTTTCGCTGCATGGCCCGCATCAACAAGTTCATCAACCGCCCCGGCGTGATAGCCCAGATCCAGCGCGTGATCGGCGGCGCCAGGGCCGCCGCAGGCGAGGGGCACTGGCCTCTTCAAACGTACGCGAACCTGACGGAAGCCTGGCTGCTACTCTGGCAGGGCAGGATGAGCGAGCTGGAGGCCGCGTTCCAGAGGATCGAGGAAGACTCGCAGTGGCTGGGCCAGCCTGCAGGGTTGCGCATTCGGCTGCTGACGTTGAGGCTCATGCACCAGGTCGCCTGCGACCACAGGGAAGCTGTGCGCACGACCTGCGGCGACATCATCGAGCAAGCGTCCCTGCTGGAACGCTCCGGCGAGCTGCCGCTGCAACACCTTTCGAACGCCATACGGGCTTTGGCGGCCATTGGCGACTGGCCGAACGTGCAGCGTCACTTGCCGGCGCTCCAGGCCGACGGAGGCCGTGAGAACCCCAACATGCGGATGATCATACGTACAGTCGAGGCGCAGTTGGCCTTGCATGAGGGGCGCACCGGCGAAGCCTTGGCGATGCTTCGCGAGCTGGCGGCGACATCAGCCGTCGTTGACACGAACAGCCTCGATGCGACGGTTCGGACACAGCTTGCGCTTGCCGAACTTGCCGATGGCTCGCCGCCAGCCGCCTGGCGAGCGCTGGCGCCGCTGATCGAGCGGGTAGCGGCCGGCGGCAATGTGGGCCAGGTCCTGCTTACCGGCCTGCCCAGCCTCACCCAGCTCGCGCTCGCCTCGTGGGGAAGTGCCGCGCCCGAGGAGGGGCTGGCGGCCCTGCACGAATGGGTCGAGACGGCGAAGCGCTTCAAGGCCGACTCGAACGAACGGCCATCGGACCCGACCGCCGACCATGCGGGCCTCAGCGGCCGGGAACTCGAGGTTCTCACGTTGCTGGCTGGCGGCCAAAGCAACAAGTTGATCGCCAGATCCCTGGACCTGAGCCCGCACACCGTCAAGCGCCACGTCGCACGCATCCTCGATCGGCTCGACCTGGCCTCGCGCATGCAGGCGGCCGCCTGGTACCACACGCACGTCGGCATGCAAAAGACCGGGAAAGGGACGGGCCTTACACCCGAAGGCTTCTGAAAGCGGCCCGGATCTCCTGGGCCAACACGGCAGGCTGCTCCCGGGCCGCAAAGTGCCCGCCCTTGTCCAGAGATCGCGTCACCCCAGTCGCCGCCCTGCGCCACGTCGTGCGTGTAGCCGAGGCGCTTCATCAGCAAGTGCTTGCGGTTGGATGACGTGGGACCGGATCCCGATGACTTGCTTCTTCATGATTTCTCCTGGACGGGGTGTAGCTCGACGCCGGTCACCGCAGCGACTTGAATGCGGCGCGCAGCTCCTGCGCGAACAGCTGAGGCTCTTCCCAGGCCGCGAAGTGGCCGCCCTTGTCGACCTCGTTGAAGTAGGTCAGCCGGGGATAGGCCTTCTTCGCCCAGGACTGCGGCGCCTGGTAGATCTCGCCGGGGAACACCGTCACGCCCACCGGCACCTTGATCTCGCGGGTGCGCTGCTCCACCACGTTGAAGTTGTTGTTGTTGTTCTCCCAGTACAGCTGCGAGGCGGATGTGGCGGTGTTGGTGAGCCAGTACAGCGTGATGTCGTCCAGCATCTCGTCGCGGCTGAGCGTGCGCTCGGGCACGCCGCCGCTGTAGGTCCAGTCGGCAAACTTGTCGTAGAAGAACGCCGCCTGCCCGACGGGCGAATCGGACAGGCTGTAGCCCAGCGTCTGCGGTCGCGTCACCATGATCCCGGCATAGCCGCCGCCGCGGGTGTAGAGCCTGTTCATGGACTCGTAGGCGGCCTTCTCCTTGGCCGACAGGCCCGCCGGCGCCGGCTCGCCGGCCTTGAGCGCCTTGGCGATGCTGGCCGGCACGGTGGCGGGCATGTTCACGTGGATGCCCAGCAGCCCCCTGGGCGCCTGGCGGCCCTGGGCCTGGGCCACCACCGAGCCCCAGTCGCCGCCCTGCGCGACGTAGTGGTCGTAGCCCAGGCGCTTCATCAGCACGTCCCAGGCGCCGGCCATGCGCTCCGGGCCCCAGCCGGTGCCGGTGGGCTTGCCGGAGAAGCCGTAACCGGGCATGGAGGGGATCACGACGTCGAAGGCGTCCTCGGCGCGGCCGCCGTAGGCGGTGGGGTCGGTCAGCGGACCGATGATCTTGAGCTGCTCGAACACCGAGCCGGGCCAGCCGTGGGTGACGATCAGCGGCATCGCGTTGGGGTGGCGCGAACGCACGTGGATGAAGTGGATGTCCAGCCCGTCGATGCGGGTGACGAACTGCGGGTAGGCATTGAGCCTGGCTTCGGCCTTGCGCCAGTCGTAGTCGGTGCCCCAGTAGCGCACGAGCTGCTGGAAGCCGGCCAGCTGCACGCCCTGGGAGCGATCGTTCACGGTCTCACGGTCGGGCCAGCGCGCGGCAGCGATGCGCTGACGCATGTCGGCGATGGCCGCTTCGGGGATGTTGGCGCGGAAGGGCCGGATGGACAGGTCTTCGGCCGCGTTGCGGGGGCCGTCGGCCGGCGCCAGGGTCTGGGTCTGGGCATGGAGGGGAAGCGAGAACGAGGCAAGCGCTGCAACGCTCGCGGCGGCCGCGATCGCCAGGCGTCTGGATGGGGATTTCATGTCGGTTCTGCCTGCAAGGGAGGATGGAATGGGATGGGCGAGGCCGCTCAGCGCGACTTGATCAGTGTGTTCATGAGGTCAACGAAAATCGGATGGGTGGAGATGTCCGCGCCGCGCCCACAAGGCAGGCCGCAGCGGCTCGACAACTCGAAGATAGGGACCCGTTCACCGACCTGAATGTCGGATTTCCGCTTTTTTAGGAGATCGTGCGCCGGCGCGCGTCGGGCCAGCCTGGCCCGCTGTTCGTCAATGCCGCGACGCAGGGCGGGCCAGCAGGCGCACCGGGTCGGGCGTGGCGCCCTGGTGCACGACCCTCACGCGCCCGGACGCGCCGACCTGGTAGGACACGCGCTCCCATCGGGCCAGCCCGAGGCCGCGCAGCACGTCGGCCTCGCTTTGCGTCGGCTCGTCGCGCCCGGCGGCCAGCCAGCGCTTGCGCAGCGCAGCCAGCACGCCCTGCAACGGGCTCATTGCAGCCCCGCCAGCGCCGCGTGGATGCGCTGCCCCTGCGCCGGCGTGATCAGGCTGGACAGCAGCTCGTTGAAATGCGGCTGCGCGGCGCCCGAGAGGATGTACTGCCACCGGTAGGCCGCCAGCAGGGATGCGCGGATCCGCTCGGCCGCCTCGGGTCCGTGCACGCCAGGCTGCGGCCCGCAAGCCACGAAGTAGCGCGCGTCCGCATCGGCCTGGGCCTGCAGCATCCCGTCCACGCCGATGACCAGCGCGATGAAGTCGTCGACCGCCCGGTCGCGCTCGTCGGCATCCAGCTTCGCGTCCTCGCGCAGCCATTCGAGCTCGTCCACCACCGCATGCTGCGACTCCTCCTTCCAGTGGAAGAGGAACACGTCCTTGAAGAGCGGCGAGACCTCGGGGTCGGTGCCGATGCTTTCGCGGTAATGCACCTGCGTGACCAGCTCGAGGTGGCAGGTCAGCGCAAGCACCGCCCAGGTGCACTTGCCGAGCACGAACTGCGCGACCATGTTGGGCTCCGGCCCGAACAGGTAGCCCACCGGCATGATGCGCGCGGCCAGCGCCTCGATGCGGCGGAACAGCGCCTGGTGCTTGAGCTCCTCGTCGGTGAAGCGAACCAGCGCCTCCATCGCGTCCTGGTCGCCGAGCCAGTGGTCGCGGCTCAGCTCCAGCATCTTGGCGCCGACGTAGCGCTCGACCAGCGCGAACATGTTGGCGTAGGTGCGGCCCTGGATGCGGCCGAGGAAGCGGCGCTCCTCGGGGTTCAGCAGATCGGCTAGGCGCTCGACCATCGACAGGCTGTCGGGCAGGAACTTCTCGCCGGGCGCGAAGGCGCGGTCGCGGATCACGTCGCGGTCGATGTCCCAGCGGATGCGCTTGGAGTTCTCGACGCAGCGCGCGTAGCGCGAGGCGGAGGTAGCGGAGGGCACGGTCTGGACGGAAGACATGGTGGGCTCCTTTGACACGAGGGTGGTGAGGGTCCATCCATTGTTCGAAGGCGCGCCGTTCGCGGCGATGAGGCCACGGTCCCGGATCGGCGCATGGCGCGGCGTTTTACGGCCCGGGACCCGGGACCCTGGTCCGGGGTGGGCCGTCAGAACGTGTTCTCAGCCGGCGCGGCCCAGCCCGGCTTCGCGCGCGCGCACGATGGCCTGCGGCCGGTTCTCGACCTGCAGCTTGGCGAACACGCTGGTGATGTGGTTGCGCACCGTCTTCTCGCTGAGCTGCAGCGCCGCCGCCACCTGCGCGTTGTCGCGGCCCTGGGCGATGAGCTCCAGCACCTCGCGCTCGCGCGCGGTCAGGCTGGCCAGCGCGGGATCGGGCGTGCCGCCATCGCCGCCCGCGAGGAAGTCGCGCACCTCCTCCACCCAGCGCGGCCAGACCGCGTCCTGCGCGAGCACGAGGTGGTGGGCGCTGTGCAGCGGCACGAAGCGGGCCTGCGCGATGCCGCCGGCGATGATGCGTCCCTCGTCGAAGGGCACGCGCAGGTCGCCGGTGGAATGCAGCACCAGCGTGGGGCAGCGCACCTGCGGCAGCAGGGCCGTGACGTCGATGCGGTCGAACTCGCGCAGCATGCGCGCCGCGGTCTTCGGCGAGGTCGAGACGCTCTCCAGCTCGTTGAACCAGCGGTGCTGCTCCGGCGTGCCCTCGGGCAGGAACTGGCTGGTGAAGAACTGGCGGAATGCCGGATCCGACCGGCCCCAGCCGATCTCGATCAGCTTGGCCTGCGTGTCGGCCTCTTCGTCCAGCGCCTGGCCGCCGCCGCGCATCCGGCGCCCGCGCGCGTAGCCGCCCTGCAGCACCAGGTGGCTCACCCGCTCGGGGTGGCGTGCCGCATAGGCGATGGCGAGGCTCACGCCCTGCGACATCGCCAGCATCGGAAAGCGCGCGAGGCCGGCGGCATCGGCCACCGTCTCGATGTCCTTCAGCCAGATCTCGAAGGACATCTGCTCGATCTCGCGGTCCGACAGGCCGGTGCCGCGCTGGTCGTAGCGCACCAGGGTGCGGGTGGCGCACAGCGCTTCCAGCACATGGCCCCAGACCGGGCTGGTGAGGTCGAACTCCAGGTGCGACATCCAGTTGCCCACCTTCAGCAACGGCGGTCCGTGGCCCGCCGTCGCGTAGGCCAGCCGCACGCCGTCGGGCGCGGTGCAGAAGCGGATCTGCTGTTTCAGCGGCATGGCGGAGGGGGTGGTGTGGCGGTGGGCGGCGATCATCCTGCCATGGCAGGCACGGCCTGTCAGTAACAGCGATCTACCATCTGCACCTCGTCCACGCCACCATCACCGACATGTCGAGCCTGCCGCTGTCCCAGGTGCTGTCCCTCTCCCACGCCCAGATCGCGATCGAGGCGGCCGCCACGCTCGCCTTCGCGCTCTCGGGCCTGATGGAGGCGGCGCGCAAGCGGCTCGACGCAGTGGGCGTATGCGTGGTGGCCGGGCTGGCGGCCTTCGGCGGCGGCACGCTGCGCGACGTGCTGCTGGACCGCCGGCCCTTCTTCTGGGTCCAGCACGCGGGCTGGCTGTGGGTGCTGCTGGCGCTGTGCGTCGCCGCGATGTTCTTCATGCGCTCGCGCCACTTCGCGCTCACCGAGCGGGCCATGCAGTGGCCGGACGCGCTGGGCCTCGGTCTCTTCGCCGCCGGCGGCACGCAGATCGCGCTGGGCGCGGGACAGCCGGCGATCGTGGCGGTGCTGATGGGGCTGGTGACGGCGGTGTGCGGCGGGGTGCTGCGCGATATCGTCTGCAACGAGATCCCGCGGGCGTTCAGCGATCACCGGCCGTATGCGCTGTGCGCCTTCGTCGGCGGGTGGCTCGTGGTCGGGGCCGAGCAGTTGGCAATGCCGCAGTGGCTGGGGCTGGTGGCGGCAGCCGGGACGGCGACGCTGCTGCGGGTGCTGGCCATGCTGCTGGGATGGCGGTTGCCGGCCTGGCGGGCGGAGTAGCCCAGCTGCGCAGCACAGTCATTGCGGCGCCGTCATCGCGCGGTAGCCGCGATCCGGGCGTGCCGAGCGCCCGACGGTGATCACGTAGGCCAGCAGCCCGGCCAGGGTCAGTGCGAATCCAGCCCACACGCACGACAGCAGGCCATGGCTCGCAATCACCAGGCTGCCCGCCCAGGCGCCCAGCGCATTCGCCACGTTGAGTGCCGCAAGATTCATGGCGCCCATCAGCGTCGGTGCTTCGGGCGCGAACGCCGTCAGGCGCACCTGAATGGTCGGAATGGCCGCCATGATGGCTGCGCCGACGCCGAAGAGCGCGCCCATGAGGACCCAGGGGTTCTCGCCTTGCCAACCCAGCACGGCCAGCACGATCAGCGCCAGCCCGAAGCCGCAGAACAGGCCCAGCGATTCGAAGCGATCGGCCAGCCGGCCTCCGATGAGGTTGCCCACGGTCATGCCGATGCCGAAGATGCCGAGCGCGATCGGCACCGTGGATGCACTCAACCGGTTGACGTCGGTGACGAGCGGCCCGATGAAGGTGTAGACCGCGAAGATGCTCGCCACGCCGAGAGCGGCCACGACCATCATCGCCCACACGCTGCGCCGGCCGAGGGCCACCAGCTCCTGCCCGACCGGACCACCGCGAAGTTCATCCGTGCGCGGCACCCAGGCCCACAGGGCGAGCCAGGACAATCCACCGGCGGCGGCGACGGCTACGTAGGTCTGACGCCACCCGAGCTGCTGTCCCAGAAGCGTCGCCAGGGGAGACCCGAAGATCGTGGCGATCGTCAGACCCGTCATCACCAGCGCGAAAGCCTTGCCGCCCTGCCCTTTCCCCACGAAGTGGGAGGCCACGACCGCCCCGGCACCGAAGTACGCGCCCTGGGGGATGCCGCTGACGAATCGCGCCGCGGCCATCGCTTCCAGCGTGGGGGCCATCGCCGACAACAAGTTGCCCGCGACGAACAGCCCGATCAAGGCAAGCAGCAACGTTCGGCGGTTCATGCGCGCCGCGGCAAGCGTCACCACAGGCCCGCCGATGACGACGCCGACGGCATACGCGGTGATCGCGTGCGTCGCCGTCGGAATACCCACGCCGAAGCTCGCGGAGAACAGCTGCAGGATTCCCATGCTCGCGAACTCCGATGTGCCGATGCAGAAGGTGCCCAGTGCCAGGGAGAACAGGGCCAGGTTGTGGCGCCGGCGGGCCAGTTCCGCCTTTGCGCAGTTCTCGCAGGCCGCACATTGCGCGGCATAGGCTTTCTCGAACATGAAACCTCCATTGCGTCGCAGGACGCACTGCCGCACAAGCGTTTCCGCCGATGAACGAAGGCTAGACGGTCGAGGCGTGCATGCGGGTTAAATGCGGTAAATCCGCGCCCCGGACACTGTTCCCGCAGGTCGGGTCCTCCTAGACTGCGGCGGGTGCAGCACCAAGGGGACCGAACCATGGCATTGAAGGACCTTCTTCCGGGCAAGCTCGGCTTCGGCACGGCGCCGCTCGGCAACATGTTCCGCGCGATTCCCGAAGCCGAGGCACGGGCCACGGTCGATGCGGCGTGGAACGATGGCATCCGGTACTTCGACAACGCGCCGTTCTATGGCGCGGGGCTGGCGGAGATCCGCATGGGCGAAGCGCTGGCCGACCGGCCGCGGCAGGACTACGTGATCAGCACCAAGGTCGGCCGCCTGATCCTCGATGAGGTGGAGGACGTGAACGCGCGCGACCTCGGCGAAAAGGGCGAGGTCTTCAAGCACGGCCGCCCCAACAGGATCGTCAACGACTACTCGGCCGATGCGACGCTGCGTTCCATCGACGACAGCCTCGCGCGGCTGAAGACGGATCACGTCGAGATTGTCTGGGTCCACGACGTCGCACAGGACTTCTACGGCGACGAGTGGCTCGCCGTTTTCGAAACCGCACGCAAGGGTGCCTTCCGGACGCTGGACCGCCTGCGCGACGAAGGCGTGATCAAGGCATGGGGACTCGGCGTCAATCGCGTGGAACCGATCGAGCTGCTGCTCGACCTCGAAGAGCCTCGTCCCGATGGCTTTCTTCTTGCGGGGCGATACACGCTGCTCGATCACTCCCGCGCGTTGCAGCGGGTGATGCCTCGCGTGCTGCAGCGGGGTCTGGGCATCGTCGTGGGTGGGCCCTACAGCTCGGGGGCGCTGGTCGGCGGGCCGAACTTCGAGTACGCGCCCATCACGACGGAGATCAAGGACAAGGTCGCGCGCATCAAGGCCATTGCCGATCGCCACGGCGTCAGCATGAAGGCGGCCGGACTGCAGTTCGCGCTGTCGCACCCGGCGGTGGCAGCAGTCATTCCCGGGGCCAGCCAACCGGGCCGGATCGCCGAGGATCGGGCCGCACTGAATCTCGACGTGCCGGCAGACTTCTGGCGCGAACTTCGTCTCCAGGGACTCGTGGATCCAGCGGCACCGTTGCCGGCACCACAAGACGCTACGACGGCGACCTCTTGATGAAAGCTGTGCGCAAACGCACAGCCCTGCTGGCCGGTTTGCGAGACATTGGCATCCGTGGGCACGGAGATTTGCAGTGCCCACGACATACCACCAGCTCAGGAGAATCATCATGAATGCCAAGCAAGTTCTCGCCCTCTCGCTGCTCGCATGGGCCGGCTTCGCGTCGGCCCAGACGGTCCCCGCGGAAGCATGGGTCGGCGCACCGGTCCCCACCACCGCCAGCATGGCAAGCCGTTCGGACGTGATGTCCGGCTACGTGGCCTCGGCCGCGACCAGCGCCAGGACGCCGCAGGAGCTGCGCGTCGGCCCGGCCGATGCCCCGACCGGTGCAGTGAGCCGCGCCGAGACGGTGGCCGACCTGAACCTGTGGCTGCGCGCCGGCCTCGGGCAGACCGCTTACCGCGAAGGCTACGACCCGACGCGCGCCGACAACCGTGCACGCATGGCGATGTACCAGCGCCTGCGCAATGGGCCGGAGTACGCCGCGGAAGTCGCACGCATGGAACGCCGCGGCCGCGAGACCGCGAGCACGGCGAGCGCTGCAGGCCAACCGGCCAGCGAGTGAGGATGCCGGCGGCGCTGCACGCGGCCGCCGACCTCCGCTTTCAAGGCACCGGACGCTGGTCCGTCACCACCAGCGCGCAGACCGCGCAGGCATCGCGCCCGCGCTGTTGCCACCACCGGCACCGCGCGCGGATGGGACAGGGAGGCAGCGATCCGGTGCCCTCCTCTTCCTGCTCGACCATCCCGGCGGCGGCATGTTGCAACTGTCCGATCAGGCCGCACTGCTCCCCGGCCCAATGCGCGCAGCGGCCCTCCTGGCACGGCGACGCGAAGCGGAAGCGGCGCTCCGGGGCCGCGCCGTCGCGATGGGCCGCGGCGACGAAGGACGCGTCGATCGTGAGCGGCGTGATCAGGCGCACCACGCGCGCGTCCGCGCCCACCACGCCGATCAGCGCGGCACCCGGCGCGGCCGGCGCGCTCGGGCACAGCGCCTCGCCGGAGACGTCCTTCACTTGTAGTTGCCGGGACCCGGGTCGGGCTCCGGATCGGGAATGAACATCCCTGCGATGCCGCCGCTGTCGAGCATCTGGACGGGCTTCGGCGGCAGGGGATGCTTGGCGGCCAAGTGCGCGAGCACCGCCCCCTGGATCGCCGCGGCGACCGACCGGCGGTCGGCTTCGGAGAGGTCCAACCCTCCGAGATCGACAACGAACCTGTTCTTCGTCTTGTCGTTCTTCGGATTCTTCTTGACGCTGCTTTTCGGCATGGGGACGCTCCTGACTGTGAACCAAAAGACTAGGTGACCTTGCTGCAATTCTCAAGTCGCGGCACGCGTGCCGTGGTGCACCCGCAAAGCCTGCAGCTCGCGGCGGGCCTCTTCCGCTTCGGGCGCCATGCCCATCGAGTCGGCCAGGGCAATGGCATCGCGGTAGCTGGCCTCGCCGCCATGCCCTTCCAGGGCCTGCATCCGGCCGAGCAAGCGCAGCAGGTGGGCCACCAACGGCCTGAAGCCGTGCCGGCGCGCGAGCGCCAGGGTGTCGTCGAGGGTCTGCGCCGCATCGCGGGGCGATGGCCCCAGCAACTGCAGCTGGCCGAGCGCCGCCAGCGACCACAGCTGCATGCCCAACAGGCCCGAGCTGCCGGTGCGGGCAATGGCATCGTCGAGCAGCACCCGGGCCTCCTCGAGCCGGCCGCTCAGCGCATAGGCCCGGCCCAGGTAGCGCTGGGACGAGGGAATCAGCAGCGCGATGTCGGCCGAGCGCGCCAAGCGCAGCGATTCCTCCAGCGTTGCCGCGGCACCGGCCGCATCGCCCTCGAGCAGTTGGCAGAAGCCGAGGCCGACGCCGCTGTAGCAGATGTCGAAAGGCTTGTTCATGTCCTGCGCGATGCGGCGCGCATGCGCGATGGTGGCGCGGGCCCGCTCCGCCTGGCCGGTGATGGCCCGCGTTTTCGACAGGCAGACGAGGGACAGCACGGAGGCGGTGCCGGTGGTTCCGGTGTTGCGCAGCCGCAGCTCGCCGAGCATCTCGTGCAGCCGGTCGGTCAGGAGCGCCTCGGCCTGGCCGAACTCGCCGTGATACCAGAAGGCCTGCGCGAGCGCGAAGCTGGCGTTGAGGAAGGCGGCCTTGTCGCCGAGCTCGCGGGCCTGCGCGTAGCCGTGGCGGCCGGCGTCGATGGCTGGCTGCAGCAGGCCCATCTTGGTGAGGGTGAGGCACTGGCTGGTGTCGATTTCGGCCAGGCGCTGCGGCATGCCGGCGGATAGCGCCAGCGCCTTCGCCTCGTCCAGGCAGCGCGCGATGCGCGGCAGATCGGCCACGCCCGGCAACGCCACCCGCAGGCGCAGGCGGGCCTCGATCGCGGTGCGGATGGCCTCGGCATCCTGCGGCAGGTGGGTGATGGCCTCGATGGCCCGCTCGTAGAAGCCGATCGCCTCGCGCCAGGCCCAGCGTCCGGTCGCGCGATCCCCGGCCTTGAGCGCATAGGCGACCGCGGCGCGCCAGGCCTCGCCGCGCAGGGCATGGTCGGCCAGGCGCTCGGTCCATTCGTCGAGCCGGCCGGCGAAGAGCTGCTCCATCGCCTGCATCACGCGCGCATGCATGTCGCGCCGGGTCTTGCGCAGCATCTCCTCGTAGGCCGCGGTCTGGATGAGCACGTGGCGGAAGGTGTATTCGCGACCCGCGGCCAGGTCGAGCTCGTAGAGGAATTCGAGCGACTGGAGCTCGGCGATCTCGGCCTCGAGCTCCGGTCGCGGCAGGCCGGCGACCGCCTCGAGCAGGTGGAAGGGCACGTCCTTGCCGATCACCGAGGCCGTGTGCAGCAGCCGGCGCGCGGACGGACGCAGCCGGTCGATGCGCGCGGCGATCACGGCCTGCACAGAGGCCGGCACCACGAAGCCGTCCCCGCCCGCCGTCGCGGCAGAGGCCATGCCGCCGTCGGCCAGCGAGCGCGCCAGCTCCTCGAGGAACAAGGGCACGCCGCCCGCGCGCTCGAGGATCTGCCGGCGCAGCGGCGCCAGCTGCGCGGAGGCATCGATCAGGTCGTCCAGCAGCACCGCGGCGTTCTCGGGTTCGAGCGCGGGCAGTTGCAGCTGCAGGCAGTAGCGGCGACGCGTCCAGGGCGGGTAGCGGTCGGGGCGCGTGGTCACCAGCAGCAGCAGCCGGGCGGCGCCCATGCCCTCGACCACGGCATCGAGCACCTCGGCGCTCGGCAGGTCGGCCCAGTGGTAGTCCTCCACCAGGAGGATGAGGGGCCGCAGCGCCGCTTCGCGCAGCACCACGGTGCGCAGCGCCGCGATCGAACGGCTGCGGCGCTGCGGCGGCGCGAGCGCGAGCCACGCCTCGTCCCGCAGCGGCAGGTCCAGCAGCGACTGCAGGGGCGCGAGGTCGGTGCGGTGCTCGGGATCGATCAGCGCCAGGGTGTGGTCCAGCTTGCGCGCCACCTCCACACGCTCGTCGGCCACGTCCACACCGAGCAGGGAGCGCAGCAACTCTGCCGCCAGGCTGTAGGGCGCACCCGCCGCGTGGGACAAGGCTGCGACGCGCAGCACGTTCCAGCTGCCGCTGCGCTGCTCGCGCAGGAACTCGTGCACCAGGCGCGACTTGCCGAAACCCGCGTCGGCCGCGACCACCACGACCTGCCCGCTGCCGAGCGCGGCGCGATCCATGGCGGCGCGCAGCTGCGCGAATTCGTTGCTGCGGCCGACGAAGCCGCTCAATGCATGCGCGGAACAGCGGGCCTCCCAAGCGGGACGCGCCACGGCGCTCTGCAGCTGGAACAGCTCGAGCGGTTCGGACAGGCCCTTGATCGGCCGGCGACCCAGCGACGCCACGGCCACGTGGCCGCGTGCCAGCCGCGCGGTGCGGCCGGTCATCAAGGCCGTGCCGGGCGCGGCCTGCTGCTCGGCGCGGTTCGCCAGATGCGCGATCACGCCGGCGGCGTCGTAGTCGTAGGCATCACTGCCGGTGGGCCGGATGACGACTTCGCCGCTGTCCAGGCCGACCCGGATCTGCACCTTCGGGTCGTTGGCCAGCCGCTGCGCCTCCAGCATCGCGCCGGCCGCCAGGCAGGCGCGCACCGCATGGTCCTCGCAGGCCACCGGCACGCCGAACAGGGCCATGATGCCGTCGCCGCGCACCGAGTTGACCATGCCGCCGAAGCGCGTCACCGCCGCGGCCATCGCGTCCAGCGCGGGGTCGAGCTGGCCCATGGCGGCCTCGGGGTCCAGCGCCTCGATCAGCTCGGTGGAGCCGCGGATGTCGGCGAAGAGCACGGTCACGTGCTTGCGCTCGCACTGCTGCGCGAGCGGCACGCCGCTCGATGGCGCGGGCGGCGCGGATGCCGGGGCGAGCGACGCGCCGCATTGGCCGCAGAAACGCGCGGAAACCGGGTTGGCGGCGCCGCAGGCCGTGCACGGCAGCTCCAGGGCGATGCCGCACGATTGGCAGAATCGGCCGCCCTCGGGATTGCTCGCCTGGCAGTGACTGCAGATCAGCACGTCGTCATCTCCTGCACCGGTGGTCCCGCACTGTACGCCCGCAATGTCAAACTTCCACCGGCCTGCCGAGCCAGTCGACCACCTTCGGCGGCCACCTGGGCGGCTCGCATCCGCCGAGCGGTGCCTCGATGCCCTGGGAGACGCGGAACAGGCCGGCAGGGTCGTACTTCCGCTTGACGGCCAGCAGCGCCGGGAAAGCCTCGCCCCAGTAGCTGGCGCGGTAGTCCGGCGCATCGAGATCGGCGAAGTTCTGGTAGATGCCGCCGGTCCACCAGGGTGCGACGGACGCGCGCCAGCGCGCCAGGTAGGCCTGCATGCGCCGCTCGTCTCCCGCGCCGTCCCAGAAGCCGGTCACGTAGATGTTGAAGGCGGCCTGGCGATGGATGAAGGAGCTCTGCTCCAACGGGTAGTCGGCGATGGCACCGCCCCAGGCCGACAGGGTCAGGGTCGAGGCTGGATTGGACAGGTCGGCATGATCGTCCACCAGCGCCTTCCATTGCGAAGGCGGCAGCTCGGAGACGAAGCGCGCCTGCCGGAGTACGGGCATGCGCTTCGTGCCCGACTGGGTGAAGGGCTGCTGGCCGGGAATGTCCGCCAAGGGCTTCAGCAGGGCCTGCATGTCGGCCTGGCTGCCGAACCAGGTGCCCCAGACGAAGAGCCGCAGGATCTCCGGCGGGCCGCCGTTGGCCGCCGGCCAGCGGCGCAGGTCGGCCGACGCATTGAGTTCGGGTCCGCTGCCGTGCACGACGCGGTCCTGCAGCACCGTCAGGGCCTCGATGGCGCGGGCCCTGTCCGAGGCCTGGGCGATGGGCCAGGCAAAGGACCAGCCGTGGCTTTCGCGGGCTTGCTCCAGGCGGTAACGCACGGACAGCAGCACGCCGAAGTTGCCGCCGGTGCCGCCCCGCAGGGCCCACCAGAGATCGTGGTTGAGGTTCTCGCTGGCCTCGACAATGCGCCCGTCGGCCAGCATCACGCGAGCGCTCAGCACCCGGTCCGAGTTCATGCCGAGGCTGCGCGAGATCTCGCCGAAGCCACCGCCCTGCGCGTAGCCGGCCATGCCGACCGGCGCACCGCCCAGCGGCAGCAGCAGTTGGTGCGCGTCGAGCGCCTGCTGCAGCGCGCCGCAGGTGCAGCCGCTGCCGACCTCGGCTTCCAGGCATTGCGGATCGACCCGGATGCCGTTCAGCCCGGCCAGCAGGATCAGCAGGCCGTCGCCCTCTCCCAGCGAGGACTGGCCCGCGAAGGAATGCCCGCCGGCTCGCAAGCGAAACGGCACCTGGAAGCGCTGCACGCCTTCGAGGGAGGCCCGCACGTCCTGCTCCGATACGCACTGGACGATGCCGCCGGGCCGCAGCGCGTCGAAGCGGGCGTTGTAGGTCTTGCGCAGCTTGCCGTAGTCGGCGTCGGCCGGTAGCACGAGGCGGCCGCCGCGCAGCTCACCCTGCAGGAATGCGACCAGCCCTTCCGGCAGCGCAGCGGTCGCGCGCAACGCCATCCGCTCGTCCGGGGCGACGAGCACGGCCGCATCCTCGCCTTCCCATGCGCTCACCTCGAACGGCCAGATGTACATGACGTCCTCCGGGCGTGTCTACGACGCCCGACATCATGGCCGATCAGGGACCTCCCGTGTTGGGTCCCGCACCCCGCAAATGCGGGATGTCCTCTCCGCTCAGCCGGCGGCCACAGCGCGCAGCTTCTTGTCGCTCATGTACTTGGCCAGGCGCGGCAGCACCAGCACCGCCAGCACGACCAGGAGCAGCACCAGCGACATCGGGCGCTGGAAGAACACGGCGGGGCTGCCCTCGCCGATCGACATCGCGTTGCGCAGCTGCGCCTCGGCCAGCGGGCCCAGGATCATGCCCACCACGACCGGTGCCGTGGGGAAGTCGAAGCGCCGCATGATCACGCCCAGCACGCCGATGGCGTAGAGCAGCACCAGGTCGAAGGAGCTCTGGCGCATGCCGTAGGCACCCACCGTGGCGAAGATCAGGATGCCGGCGTAGAGCTGCGGCTTCGGGATCTTGAGCAGCTTGACCCACAAGCCCACCATCGGCAGGTTCAGCACCAGCAGCATGACGTTGCCGATGTAGAGCGAGGCGATCAGCGCCCACACCAGTGCGGCCGAGGTGGTGAAGAGCTGCGGCCCCGGCTGGATGCCGTAGTTCTGGAAGGCGCCCAGCAGGATGGCGGTGGTGTTGGAGGTCGGGATGCCCAGCGTGAGCAGCGGGATCAGCGCGGCGGTGACGGTGGCGTTGTTGGCGGCCTCCGGGCCGGCCACGCCCTCGATCGCGCCCTTGGTGCCGAACTCGGCGCGCTCGACCGGGTCCTTGACCAGCTTCTTCTCGGTCGCGTAGCTCAGGAAGGTCGGGATCTCGGTGCCGCCGGCCGGAATGCAGCCGAAGGGCGTGCCGATGGCCGTGCCGCGCAGCCAGGCCGGGATGGAGCGCTTCCAATCGCGCGCCGTCATGTGCACGCGGCTGAGCTTGTTCTGCGTCTCGACCACGCGGCCTTCGTACAGCACCGCGTAGAGCACTTCCGACACGGCGAACAGGCCGACCGCGACCAGCACGATCTCGATGCCGTCGAGCAGTTCGGAGATGCCGCCGGTGTAGCGGCCCTGGCCCGAGATCTGGTCCAGCCCGATGCAGCCGACCGCCAGGCCGATGAACAGCGCCGTCAGCCCCCGCAGCGTGCTCTTGCCGAGCACCGCGCTCACGGTGGTGAAGGCCAGCAGCATCAGCAGGAAATATTCCGGCGGCCCCAGCTTGACCGCGAACTCGGCGACGAAGGGCGCGAAGAGCGTGACGATCACGGTGGCGATGCTGCCGGCGACGAAGGAGCCGATCGCCGCGGTGGCCAGCGCGGCGCCGGCGCGTCCGCTCTTGGCCATCTTGTTGCCCTCCATCGCCGTCACCATGCTGGCCGTTTCGCCGGGCGTGTTCAGCAGGATGGAGGTGGTGGAGCCGCCGTACATGGCGCCGTAGTAGATGCCCGAGAAGAAGATCATCGAGGCGGTGATGTCCACCTTGCCGGTGATGGGCAGCAGCATCGCCACCGCCACCGCCGGCCCGATGCCGGGCAGCACGCCCACCGCCGTGCCCAGGGCGCAGCCCACCAGGCACCACATCAGGTTCGCGGGCGTGATCGCGGCCGCGAAGCCTTGCAACAATGCAGCGAAGATGTCCATGTCAGATCCAGCCCGTTGCGGTGAGGCCTGGCAGGTTGATGGCCAGGAACTTGGTGAACATCCAGTAAACGGGCGCCGAAATCAGCAGGCCTGTGACGATGTCGATGACCCAGGTGCGCGGCGAATTGACGCCGGCCTGCCCCTTCGAGCGCCGCAGGCCCTGCACCGCAAGCAGGTAGCACAGCGTGCAGCTGAGGATGAAGCCGATGATGGTGATCAGCCCCGCGTTGAGCAGCAGCCCGGCCGAGACCCAGGCGAAGCCGCTCCAGTAGCAGGGCTCGCTCTCGGAGGCGTCCATCTCGCGAAAGCCGCCGGTGCGGGATTCCCAGATGATCCAGGCGCCGCAGATGGTCAGCGCGACGGAGACCAGCCAGGGCAGGAAGTTGGGGCCGACGCCGCTGTAGCCGGCCTCGGAGGAGATGCCGGTCGCACCCCAGGCCAGCGCGACCCCGGTGAGCAGCACGCCGACGCCCACCAGCGTCTGCGGCCAGACCGCGGCCTTCGGCGGCTCGGGATCGAGCTGCGCAAACCCACTCTGCGTGGGGTCGATGTTGGACATTGTTCTGGACCTCGCGTGTGAACGGGAAGGAATGGCGCGCGCCGCATCCCGGCGCGCCGCCGCCTGGGCACGCTGGCCCCGATCAGACCATGCCGGACTTGTGCATGGTCGCGCGCAGGCTCGCGAACTCCTCGTCGACGAACTTGGAGAAGGCGTCGCCCGACAGCACGGCGGGGGTCCAGTCGTTCTTCTTCATGGCCTCGCCCCAGGCGGGGGTCTTGAGCGCGGCCAGGATCAGGTCGATCAGGGCCTTGCGCTGCTCGGGCGTGATGCCGGGCGCGCCGTACACGCCGCGCCAGTTGCCGATCTCGACATCGATCTTCTGCTCCTTCAGCGTGGGCACGTCGATGCCGGGCAGGCGCTGGGCCGAGGTGACGGCGATGGCCTTCATCTTGCCGGTCTTGATGTACTCGGCGAATTCGCTGTAGCCGCTGCCGCCGACCGTGACGTTGCCGCCCAGGATGGCGGCCGTCGCCTCGCCGCCTCCGCGGAAGGCCACGTAGTTGATCTTGGAGGGATCGACACCGACCTTCTGCGCGATCATCGCCGCGGCGATGTGCTCGGTGGAGCCGCGCGAGCCGCCGCCCCACTTGACGCTGCCCGGGTCCTTCTTGAGCTGTTCGACCACGTCGGCCATGGACTTGAGCGGCGAGTTGGCGGGCAGCACGAAGACGTTGTATTCGCTGGTCAGGCGCGCCAGCGGCGTGGCCTTGGACAGGTCCACCGGCGGCTTGCCGGTGATGATGCCGCCGACCATCACGGCGCCCATCACCATCATCGCGTTGGGGTCGCCCTTGGAGCCGTTGACGAACTGCGCCAGGCCCAGCGCACCGGCGGCGCCGCCCTTGTTGTCGTAGGTGACGGTGTCGGCGAGCTTGCCGTCGGTCATGGCCTTGCCCAGCGCCCGCCCGGTGGTGTCCCAGCCGCCGCCCGGGTTGGCCGGGATCATCATCTTGACGTTGGGAGCGGCCCAGGCCGACAGCGGCAGGGCACCGGTGGCGGCCAGCGCGGCCATGGACTTCAGAAAGGTATCTCGACGCATGCGTGTCTCCTTTGGGGATCTTGAAAGCGGAACGCCGCTATGATGCGCCCCCCCGCTGTCAGTTGGCTGTCCGGCACACTGGGGTAAACACCGAAATTCCGGCGATGAGGCTGCTGCTAGTCGAAGACGATCCGTCCATGCAAACCACCCTGCAGCGAACGCTGGGCCGCCGCATGATCGACGTGCGCCTGTGCGGCGACGGCGCGCAGGCACTCGCGCAGTGGCGAGCCCTCGAGCCCGACGTGGTGGCACTCGACCTGAGCCTGCCGAACGTGGACGGCCTGCAGGTTCTGGCCCGCGCGCGCGCCGAAGGCCTGCGCACGCCGGTGCTGCTGCTGACCGCGCGGGGCACGGTCGGCGATCGCGTGGTCGGCCTCAACACCGGGGCTGACGACTACCTGCCCAAGCCCTTCGACCTCGACGAGCTGGAGGCGCGCATCCGCGCGCTGCACAGGCGCAACCAGAGTACGGCGCCGGAGTCGGCGAACAGTCCGCAGCAGGTCGGTGGCCTGCGCTGCGAGCCCGACAGCGGCGCGATCTACCACCGCACCGAGGTCCTGGAGCTCACTCCGCGCGAACTCGCGCTGCTGAAGGCGCTGATGGTGAAGCCCGGTCACGCGGTGGCCAAGGAACGCCTGTTCGAGCTGGTCTTTCCCGGCGAGGGCGACGTGCAGTACGAGGCGATCGAAGTGGTGGTGTATCGCCTCCGCAAGAAGCTCGCCGGCACCGGCGCGGCGCTGATGACGCTGCGCGGCCTGGGCTACCTGCTGCGCGAAGAGACATGAGCCGCAGGGCCGTTCCGAAGGCGAACGCCGCAGCCGCAGGCGAAGGTCTCCAATGATCCGCGCCGCCTCGCTGCGCGCCAGGCTGCTGGTCGGCATCCTGGCGCCGGTCGCGCTGTTCATCGTGATCAACAGCGTGAGCCTCTATCGCCAGAGCCTGGCGGCCGCGACCACCGCCTACGACCGCACCCTGCTGGCCTCTGCCAAGACCATCGGCGAGCAACTCGACGTGGAGGGCTACGACGAACTGGCATCGCTGCGCGCGATCGTTCCCTACTCCGCGCTGGAGGCCTTCGAGGCCGACAACAAGAGCCGCATGTACTACCGCGTCTCGGCCCTCGATGGCGAGATGATCTCGGGCTTCGCCGAGCTGCCCTTCTGGCGTGGCCGGCTGCCTGATCGGCCACCCTATTCGGCACTGGTCGACTTCTACGACGCACGCTTTCGCGAGCAGCCGGTGCGCGTGGCCGTGCTGCTGCAGCCAGTGGCCAGTGCGCGCGGGCGCGGCATGGCGGTGGTGCAGGTGGCCGAGACGCTGGAGCTGCGCGAGACGCTGGTGCGCAAGCTGCTCGTCGACATGCTCTGGCGGCAGCTGGTGTTGCTGGGCGTGATCGCCGGCGTCACGGTGTTCGTGGTGCAGCGGGCCACCCAGCCGGTGCGGCGGCTGGGCGCGCTGATCGAGGGGCGCGCGGCCGATGACCTCTCCCCCATCGACGCGCCGGACGCACCGCGCGAGCTGCGCCCGCTGGTCGACGCCACCACCAACGTCATGGGCCGGCTGCAGCGCCTGCTGGACCACCAGAAGCGCTTCGTGCGCGACACCGCGCACCAGCTGCGCACGCCGCTGGCGGTGCTCAAGGCACAGGTGCAGTCGGCGCGCCGGGGCGACATGCCGAACGAAGAAGCGCTCACCGAGATCAGCGCCACGGTGGAGCGCGCCACCACGCTGGCCAATCAGATGCTGTCGCTGGCCAAGGTCGAGCAGTTGCGCCAGCAGCCCGAATCGCAGACGCTGGACCTGGGCGAGACGGTGCGCCGCATCGCGCTGGACCTCTCGCCGCTGATGGCCGACAAGGCGCTGGACGTGGAACTCTCGGTCGCCGCCGCGCCGGTGCTGGTGCGCGCGCACCACTGGATGCTGCAGGAGCTGGCGCGCAACCTGCTGCACAACGCGATCAAGCACAGCCCCCCGGGCGGCGCGCTGGCAGTGCGGGTGCAGGCGGAAGAGGGGCAGGCCCTCTTCGTCGTCAGCGACGAGGGCACCGGCATCTCCGAGGAGCTGCGGCAGCGCCTGTTCGCCCCCTTCGCCGCAGGCGATCCGGGCAGCGGCTCCGGCCTGGGCCTGGCCATCTGCCGCGAGATCGTGCTCGCGCTGGACGGGCGCATCGCGCTCGACAACCGGGATGCCAGCGGATGCCGGCAAGGACTCGATGCCGTGGTGCATCTGCCGCTGGCGAACGACAATCGCTGAACGACCGAAACAGCCCCCATGGACCGACTGCGCATCGACAAATGGCTCTGGGCCGCGCGCTTCTTC
Source organism: Variovorax sp. JS1663 (assembly GCF_002157355.1). Taxonomy (GTDB): domain Bacteria; phylum Pseudomonadota; class Gammaproteobacteria; order Burkholderiales; family Burkholderiaceae_C; genus Variovorax. The sequence goes on from NZ_LYMK01000028.1 coordinate 61,671, forward strand.
AAGACACGCACGCTGGCCGCGGAGGAGATCGGCAAGAACCGCATCCAGATCAACGGCGAGGTGGCCAAGGCCTCGCGCGAGCTGAAGGTGGGCGACCAGGTGGCGATCCGGCTCGGCGGCGGGCTGGAGCGCATCGTGCGCGTGCGCGGCCTGAGCGCCCAGCGCGGGCCGGCGCCGGTGGCGCAGCAGCTCTACGAAGAGACGCCCGAGAGCCTGGCCGCACAGGCGGCCGCGCGCGAGCAGCGGCGCATGGGCAGCGAGCCGGCGCTGAGCATCGAGCAGGGCCGGCCCACCAAGCGCGACCGCCGCGATCTGGACCAGGCCCGGCGCTCCGACTGGGGCGACCGCTGGAGCGCATCGCTCGACGATTCCGACGACAGCTGAACATCGCGTACCCTCCCGCTGTTTCCATCAGCAGGAGTCTCCGCGAATGCCCAGCTTCAAGAAGTACCGCGTCGGCAGCAAGTTCATGCTGGCGGACATCGATCCCGGCGAATCCCCCTTCCTCGAAGGCGACGAGGCGGCACAGCGCGCGCAGCTGGACCGGCTGGCCGAGGAGCTCGACGAACTGCAGAACCTGCTGCACGCCGTGGGCCAGCGCAAGCTGCTGCTGGTGCTGCAGGGCATGGACACCAGCGGCAAGGACGGCACCATCCGCTGGGTGTTCTCGCGTACCTCGCCGCTGGGCGTGCGGGTCACGGCTTTCAAGGCGCCGAACGAGAACGAGCTCGCCCACGACTATCTCTGGCGCTGCCATGCGGCAGTGCCGCGCAACGGCGAGATCATGGTGTGGAACCGCAGCCACTACGAGGACGTGCTGGTGCCCTGGGTCGAGGGCTGGATCGACAAGGCCGAGGTGCAGCGCCGCTACGCGCAGATCCAGGACTTCGAGCGCCTGCTGGTCGAGACGGGGACGGTCGTCGTCAAGTGCATGCTCCACATCAGCAAGAAGGAGCAGCGCGAGCGGCTGCAGGCGCGCATCGACGAGCCCGACAAGCGCTGGAAGTTCCAGATCGACGACCTCAAGGCCCGCGAGAAGTGGGACGCGTACCAGCGTGCCTACGAGCAGGCCCTGCGCAGCACCTCTAGCAGCCATGCGCCGTGGCATGTGATCCCGGCCGACAGCAAGCGCCATCGCAACCTGATGATCGCGCAACTGCTGGTCAGGACGCTGCGCGACATGAAGCTGGCGGTGCCGCCAGCCGATCCGGCGCTGGAAGGGCTGGTCGTGAAGTAGAACCTGGCCGTCCGCTCGACCTTCGTCTGTCCTCCATATGGCGTATTGAGGGTCCTGGGAGCCGGTGGGAGACTTTGCTCCACGCGAACCGAACCGTCTCCTCTCCCCCGAAGGAACCATCATGGACGTCTTGACCCTCTCCGAGCTGATGACCGGCCTGCTTTCGGTGATCGGCACAGGCCTCCTGTTGATGCTGGCCACCAGCCGGGCTCCGAAGGCGCTGCACGACGAGATCGCACTGCGCGTGGAGCGCTCGATCGCCGCGATCGACGCCTGCGAGGACCGGCGCCCTCGCTGATCCCTGCGGCGGGCCGTCGGAGCCCGGCCTTGTCCGACGGCGATGCAGCGGCGATGGCGATATCCTGCGTCAGTGCGCCCTTTCCCCCGAAATTTCCCCATCCACAGACGCGTGCCCGGCACGCGCCGGTGCGCCCTTTCCCATGGCGGACGCTGAGCCGCGCGTCGCCGTCGTCGGCGCGGGCGTGGTGGGCAGCTGTATCGCGCTCGCACTGCGCAAGCGCGGCGCCGCCGTCACGCTGATCGACCGCGACGAGCCGGGCCGCGGCTGCAGCTACGGCAACTCGGGCGCCATCAGCCCGGGATCGGTCGCGCCGCTGGCGATGCCGGGGGTGCTGTCCTCGGTGCCGCGCATGCTGCTGGACGAGGAAAGCCCGCTGCATCTTCCCCTGGCCTACCTGCCGAAGGCCGCACCCTGGCTGCTGCGCTTCGTTGCCTCGGCGCAGCCGTCGCGGGTTGCGGTCTCGGCGGCCCGGCTGGCGGCGCTGCATGCCGGCGCGCTCGATCGCCACGAGGCGCTCGCGCGCGAACTCGGCGTGCCGGAACTCTTCGTGCGCCGCGGCCACCTGCACCTGTATCCCGATGCGCGCGCTCTGGCCAAGGATGCCGCCGGGTGGCGCCTGCGGGAGCACTACGGATACCCGTTCCGGCGGCTCGATCGCGACGGCATCCTGGCGATGGAGCCCCGTGTCGGCGCCCGCTACCAGGTCGGTGTGTTCGTGGCCGATCACGCGACCATCGTCAATCCCTTCCGCTACGTGCAGGCGATGGTGCGTGCCTTCACCGCGCGCGGCGGACGCGTGCGGCGGGAGGACGTGCGGGCGCTGGCGAACCTGGGCGACGGGCGCTGGCGCCTCGCGAGCGCGGGCACCGCCGACGCTGCCGATGCGCACTTCGACCACGTGGTCATCGCCGCGGGCGCCTGGTCGCGCCGCCTGCTGGATCCACTCGGCCTGCACCTCGCCCTCGAAAGCCAGCGCGGCTACCACGTGCAGTTCCAGGGCGGACGCGACACCGTCTCGCGCACCGTCGTACTCGCCGATCGCAAGATCTTCGTGACGCCCATGGAAGACGGCCTGCGCGTGGGCGGCACGGTGGAGATCGGCGGTCTGCAGCGCCCACCCGACGAGCGTCGCGCAGCGATCCTCGCTCGCATCGCGCGCGAAACCTTCGAAGGGCTGGCGGAACTGGCGTCCACCCCGTGGATGGGCCACCGCCCGTGCATGCCCGACTCGGTGCCCGTCATCGGCCCGGCCGCCGGCCGGCCGGGCCTGTGGCTCGCCGTGGGACACGGCCACCTGGGGCTCACGGACTCCATCAACACCGCGCATTCGATCGCAAGCGCCATGCTCGGTGCACGCTCGGTAGCCCGCTGAACCGGCGTTCTCCCAAACCGCGAAGCCGCGCCGGCGACGCCGAAGTCGAAAGTATCAATTCAGCCCAGGGTGATGAATGAGGGGACGGCGATCCCATTTTCGAAGCGTCGAGGATTTAACAGCGCATGTACTTTTTCAGTCCTGGCTGACCCTGCTTTCCCCTCCAGCAACGACACTTCGTCAGGTTCTACACGTCGGCTACTTTCGAGGACTGATCGATCATGGAATCCCCGGATCTTGAAACCGTTGAGAAGATGCGTGCGGTCATCGAGGAACTGATCGCCTACCGAAGCCACCTGGCCGCCGCCGTCCCCTATTTCGCGCCCACGGACATCGGCTCCCTGACGCCCGCGAAGCAGCTGAGCGAAACGCGCCTCAAGGAAGAAAACGACTACGGCAATCGCGTGCGCGCTGCCATCCAGATGAGCCTGGCCGCCGCCGCGGCCTCATTGCGCCTGACTGAATCGCTGATGCGCGACGACGCCCAGCTCGGCCTGCCCGAACGCCAGCAGAACCTCGCACGCTGTGCCCAGGACGCGCAGGCCTGCCGCGATGTTTCCGGCCATGTCGTGGCGCTGCTGTCGGGCAAGGAAGCACCGAAGGTGGACGCGCTGATGGAGATACGGCGGCTCAAGGCAGCGATTCATGACCGGTTTGGGCAGTGGCCCGGGAGTAGGTAGGACGAGCCACGCGCCGTTCGCGCTGCATGAAAAAAGCCCCGCTGCAGCGAGTGCGCGGGGCTTGAATGTTCTTGGCGGAAACGGAGGGATTCGAACCCTCGATGAGGCTCTACACCCCATACTCCCTTAGCAGGGGAGCACCTTCGGCCACTCGGTCACGTTTCCTGGAAACCGCAATTATGCCAGCTTACGAGGCCGGTTGATCGAGATCGAAAGCCTTGTGCAGCGCACGCACGGCGAGCTCCATGTACTTCTCGTCGATCACGACCGAAGTCTTGATCTCGCTGGTGGAGATCATCTGGATGTTGATGCCCTCCTCGCTCAGCACGCGGAACATCTTGCTGGCCACACCGACATGGCTGCGCATGCCGATGCCGACGATGCTCACCTTGCAGATCTTGGTGTCGCCGACGATGTCGCTGGCACCCAGCGTGGGCAGCACTTTCTCCTTGAGCAGGTCGACGGTCTTGGCGTAGTCGTTGCGGTGCACCGTGAAGCTGAAGTCGGTGCGGCCGTCCTTGCTCAGGTTCTGGATGATGACGTCGACCTCGACGTTCGCATCGGCCACGGCGCCGAGGATGTGGTACGCGATGCCGGGCTTGTCGGGCACGCCGAGCACGGAGATTTTGGCTTCGTCGCGGTTGAATGCGATGCCGGAGACAACGGCTTGTTCCATGTTTTCGTCTTCCTCGAATGTGATCAGAGTGCCGGACTTGGCCTCTTCCTGGATGTCGATGTCCCAGGGCGTGAAGCTGGAGAGCACGCGCAGCGGCACCCTGTACTTGCCCGCGAATTCGACAGAGCGGATCTGCAGCACCTTGGAGCCCAGGCTCGCCATCTCGAGCATCTCTTCGAAGCTCACGGTGCTGAGCCGGCGCGCATCTGGTTCGACGCGCGGGTCGGTGGTGTAGACACCGTCGACGTCGGTGTAGATGAGGCACTCGTGCGCCTTCATCGCCGCCGCGATCGCCACCGCCGAGGTGTCGCTGCCGCCGCGGCCCAGCGTGGTGATGTTGCCGGCTTCGTCCACGCCCTGGAAGCCGGTGATGACGACCACCTTGCCGGCCTCGAGGTCGGCGCGCACGCGCGCATCGTCGATGCTCTCGATGCGGGCCTTGGTGAAGGCGCTGTCGGTCTTCACCTGGACCTGCCAGCCGGCGTAGCTGACGGCCTGCATGCCCTCGGCCTGCAGCGCAATCGCCAGCAGCGCCGACGATGCCTGCTCGCCGGTGGCGGCGAGCATGTCGAGTTCGCGGTTGTGGTCGTCGTCTGTCCTGCCGGGCGCGAGCTCTTTGGCGAGGCCGAGCAGACGGTTGGTTTCGCCGCTCATGGCGCTCGGAACCACCACCATCTGGTGGCCCGCGCGCGCCCACTTGGCGACGCGCTTGGCGACATTGCGGATGCGCTCGGTCGAGCCCATCGACGTGCCGCCATATTTGTGAACGATCAATGCCATGGGTGAAGTCAAGGAGAAGGGTTCGGACGCAGGCCGCAATGCGGGCGTCCAGGGCCCTGTCGTGTGCCTGTGGGTACCTGTTTCAGCGCAGGGCCGCAGGTTGCGACGGGGGCCGGGCATTGTACCAACGCAGCACATCACCCTCGCGCTGGACGTAACCATCCGCAACCTTCAGGCGGATGCGGTGGCCGCGGGTGCTGCAGGCCTCGATCTGGTCGAGCAGTTGCTCGAGCTGGGCCTCGCTGGGCACGGCGTCGTGCTCGCGCCTGAGCCAATGCCGCAGCACATTGGCGAGCCGCTCGCGCGGCAAGGCACGCAGCGCGCCCAAGGCGGGCGGCAGGCCTGCCGCCGCGCTGTCCGTCGCGGCGACCTCGGCCAGCAGCCGCGAGGCCTTGGCCGCGTTGCGCGCCGAGCGCGCGAAGGTCTCGCGAAACTGCGGCAGCGTCGCCGCAAGCGCCGGAAGCAGTTGCAAGCGGATCCTGTTGCGCGTGTAGCGCAGGTCGGCGTTGCTGGGATCGTCGATGTGGCGGGTGCCGCTTTCCGCGATCCATTCACGCAGCGCGGCCGCCTGCACCTCCAGCAGCGGACGATGGAAATTCACGCCATGCCGCTGCATGCGCCGCGGCATGCCGGCCAGCCCATCGAGACCAGCCCCGCGGCCGAGCGCGATGAGCATGGTCTCGACCTGGTCGTCGGCTTGCTGCGCCAGCACGACATCTTGCAGACCGTGTGCCTGGGCCAGCCGCGCCAGGGTCACATAGCGCGCGCGACGCGCCGCGTCCTCCGGGCTTTCGCCGGGCGCATGCCGTGCGTCGACACGGCCTACGCGCAGCGGCACGCCCAGGGCTTCGCAGGTGGCACGGCAGTGGGCTTCGAAATCATCCGCCGCCGCTTGCAGGCCGTGGTGGACATGGAGCGCCTGCACCTGGCCCGGCCAGTGGGCTGCGGCTGCGTGCAGCAATGCGGTCGAATCGGCACCACCGCTGTAGGCCACGCCCAGCGGCAGCGGCGCCGCCCAGGACGCGATCGCGAGGGCGGCGGGATTCTCCATGCTGAAGAAGCGGACCGATGCGGTCCGCCGGGATTTACCTGGTGCTTTCGGCCTTGGTGTCGGCGAAGCGGCCGTAGCTCTGCAGGCGCTCGTAGCGCCGATCGAGCAGCTCCTTGGGCCGCAAATCGGCAACCTGGCGATACGCGTCGTTGAGCGCGCGCTTGAGGAAGGCCGCCATCTGGCGGTAATCGCGATGCGCGCCGCCGACCGGCTCATTGACGATCTTGTCGACCAGCCCCAGCGCCTTGAGGCGGTGCGCGGTGATGCCCAGCGCGTCGGCCGCCTCCTGCGCCTTGTCGCTGGTCTTCCAGAGGATGGAGGCACAACCTTCGGGGCTGATCACGGAATAGACGGAATACTGCAGCATCAGCACCTGGTCACCCACCGAGATGGCCAGCGCGCCACCGGAGCCGCCCTCGCCGATGATGGTGACGATGACCGGCACCTCCAGCTGCGCCATCTCGAAGATGTTGCGGCCGATGGCCTCGGACTGGCCGCGCTCCTCGGCATCGATGCCCGGGTAGGCACCCGGCGTGTCGACGAAGGTGAAGACCGGCAGCTTGAACTTCTCGGCCGTCTTCATGAGGCGCAGCGCCTTGCGGTAGCCCTCGGGCTTGCTCATGCCGAAGTTGCGCGCGGTGCGCTCCTTGGTGTCGCGCCCCTTTTGGTGGCCCAGCACCATGCAGGGCGTGCCGTTGAAGCGTGCCAGGCCGCCGACGATCGAGAGGTCGTCCGCGAAATGGCGATCGCCGTGCAGCTCGACGAAGTCGGTGAAGATCTCGTGGATGTAGTCCAGCGTGTAGGGGCGCTCCGGATGCCGGGCGATCTTGGTGATCTGCCAGGGCGTCAGGTCGCTGTAGATTTCCTTGGTGAGCTGCAGGCTCTTCTTGCCGAGCTGGTCGATCTCCTCGGAGATGTCGACCGCCGATTCGCTCTGTACATAGCGCAGCTCTTCGATCTTGGATTCGAGTTCCGCCACGGGCTGCTCGAAGTCGAGAAAGGTTCGTTTCGCCAACGTCTTCTCCTCTTGTCAGTATGCGACCACCGGCAGGGGGTCGAGCGATCGCCAAATATACCAAGTTGCGACGCTGCAATAAGGCGCCCAGGCCACGGCCACCTCGCGGGCATCGCTGCGGCTGACCGGATCGCCGGAAAAATAGCTGCGGCTGATGCCGGCGATGAGGCCCAGGTCGTCCAGCGGCAGCACGTTGGGCCGCATGAGGTGGAAGATCAGGAACATCTCCGCCGTCCAGCGGCCGATGCCGCGGATCGCGACCAGCTCCTCGATGATCATCTCGTCGGACATCTGGTCCCAGGCGTCCACGTGCACCACGCCCGAATCGAAATGCAGCGCCAGGTCGACCAGGTACTCGATCTTGCGCGCCGACAGGCCGGCTGCGCGCATGTCGTCGACCTTGAGCCGCAGCACGTTGGCCGGCGTCATCTTGCGCGGCAGCTTGGCAAAGCGATCCCAGACCGACTGGGCTGCCTTCACCGAGATCTGCTGGCCCACGATGCTGCGCGCCAGGGTGGTGAAGGCGTCGCCGCGCGACTCCAGGCAGGCGTCGCCGAACTGGGGGATCAGCCGCTTCATCACGCGGTCTTTGCGGGCGAGGTACTTGCAGGCCTCTTCCCAGTAGGGTGGTGTCTGGACCTGGATGACGGGCTTGTTGATGACAGCAGGCATCGCGCTTCTCATGCCCTCACTTGACGGTGGTCCAGGTGGTGCCGCTCGCCGAATCCTTGAGCACGATGCCTTGCGCCAACAGTTCGTTGCGGATGCGGTCGGCCTCTGCGAAATTCTTCGCCGCCTTGGCCGCCGCGCGCTGCGCGATCAGGGCCTGGATCGAGGCATCGTCGAGCACGCTGCCGGCCTGCAGGAAGGCTTCGGGATCGGCCTGGAGCAGGCCGAGGCAAGCGCCCAGCGCCTTCAGCAACCCGGCCGTACGGGCGGACTTGGTGCGGTTCACCTCGCCGGCGAGGTCGAACAGCACGGCCACCGCCTCGGGGGTGCCGAAGTCCTCGTCCATCGCCGCCTTGAATCGGACGGCGTGGGGGTCGGCCCAATCGATCTGGATCGGCTCCGGCGCCACTAGGTGCAGCGCGGTGTACAGGCGCTTGAGCGAGGCGCGCGCATCGTCCAGGTGCACGTCGCTGTAATTGAGCGGGCTGCGATAGTGCGCGCGGACGACGAAGAAGCGCACCGTCTCGGCATCGAACTGCTTGAGCACGTCACGGATCAGGAAGAAGTTGCCCAGGCTCTTGGACATCTTCTCGTCGTCGATGTTGATGAAGCCGTTGTGCATCCAGGTGCGGGCCAGCGGCTTGCCGGTCGCACCCTCGCTCTGGGCAATCTCATTCTCGTGGTGCGGGAACTGCAGGTCCATGCCGCCACCGTGGATGTCGATGGTCTCGCCCAGCAGTTGGCAGGCCATGGCCGAGCATTCGATGTGCCAGCCCGGGCGGCCGGGGCCGAAGTCGCTGGCCCACTTCACTTCCTCGGGCTCGGCGGGCTTGGCGCTCTTCCACAGCACCGGGTCGAGCGGGTCCTCCTTGCCGTCCAGCACGGCGACGCGTTCGCCGGCATGGAGTTCGTCGAGCGACTTGCCGCTGAGCTTGCCGTAGCCGGGAAACTTGCGCACGGCGTAGTTGACGTCGCCGTTGGTCGATCGATAGGCCAGGCCCTTCTGCTCCAGCGTGGCGATCATCGACAGCATCTGCGGCACGTATTCGGTGGCGCGCGGTTCGTGCGTAGGCCGCTCGATGCCCAGGGCATCGGCATCCTCGTGCAGCGCATCGATCATGCGGTCGGTGAGCGCCCGGATGCTCTCGCCGTTCTCCACCGCGCGGCGGATGATCTTGTCGTCGATGTCGGTGATGTTGCGCACGTACTCGACCTCGAAGCCCGAGGCCTTGAGCCAACGCTGCACCACGTCGAAGGCCACCATCGAGCGCGCATGGCCCAGGTGGCAGTAGTCGTACACCGTCATGCCACACACGTACATGCGCACCCGGGGGGGTTGCAGCGGAGAAAACTTCTCCAGTTCACGCGACAGCGTGTTGTAGATGCGAAGACTCATGGGTACGGGAAGCGCCGGTATTCGCCCGCGCGAAAAGGGGCGAGCGACAGTGATTTTTTCAGGGGTGAGGATGCTATGGCAACGAGGGGATGAACGGAGCCCCTCGGCTACAATCCCCTGCCAGTATAAACGGCCGCCGCCGTTACATTCCGGGTGTTTTCGAGACCCGCGTCCCATCCCAACTCTCGAGGCTCATGAAGCACGCCGCAGCCCCCTCCTCTTCTTTCCTTGTCCGCTTTCTGTCGGTGATCCTCGTCACGTTTGCGGCGGCTGCGGCCCATGCCGACGAGTATGGCGATGTCAACACGTTGCTGCGCCAGGGCAAGGCCGCCGAGGCGCTGACCAAGGCCGATGCCTACATCGCCGGCAAGCCGCGCGATCCGCAGATGCGCTTCCTGCGCGGCGTGATCCTCACCGAGCAGGGCAAGCAGGCCGAGGCGACGGCCGCCTTCACGCAGCTCACGCAGGACTTCCCCGAGCTGCCCGAGCCCTACAACAATCTCGCCGCGCTCTATGCCGGCCAGAGCCAGTTCGACAAGGCCCGCGCTGCGCTCGAGATGGCGATCAAGCTCAACCCGAACTACGCCACCGCGCACGAGAATCTGGGCGACATCTACGCACGCCTGGCAGGCCAGTCCTACGGCCGCGCACAGCAGCTCGAATCGGGCAACGCCACCGTGGCGCCCAAGATCGCGCTGATCCGCCAGCTGTTTACCACGCCCGGCAGCGGAACGTTGCCGGCGGCCCCGGTCGAACCCCGCAAGCCGGTGCGCCGCTAGACAGGCGCTTGCCACGCGGCGCCGGCCCGCCCATCTTCTTTCTCCACCATTTCTCGCCATGCACATTCTTTCCCGCCGCACGGCACTGATCCTCGCCACGACCCTGAGCCTCGCAGGCACCGGCTGGGCGCAGCAGCCGGTCGCACCGCGCGTCAAGCTCCACACCTCGGCTGGCGACATCGTGGTCGAGCTCGCCGCGGACAAGGCGCCGAAGACGGTCGAGAACTTCCTGCAGTACGTGCGCGACAAGCACTACGACGGCACCGTGTTCCACCGCGTGATCGACGGCTTCATGATCCAGGGCGGCGGCTTCACGCCGGAGCTTCAGCAGAAGCCCACGCGCGCGCCGATTCCGCTGGAAGCGAACAACGGCCTGAAGAACGACAAGTACACGATCGCGATGGCCCGCACCCCCAACCCCAACTCCGCGACCTCGCAGTTCTTCATCAACGTGAAGGACAACGCGATGCTCAATGCGCCCAGTCCCGACGGCCATGGCTACACGGTGTTCGGCAAGGTGGTCTCGGGCAGCGAGGTCGTCGACAAAATCCGCGCGGTGCGCACGGGCAACAAGAACGGCATGCAGGACGTGCCCGTCGAAAGCGTCACCATCCTGTCTGCCACCACCGTGGCGAAGTAAGCCACCCAACAAGGAGCCCTCATGAGCAACCCCCAAGTCGAACTGCATATCAAGGACCAGGGCGTCATCACCCTCGAACTGAACCAGGACAAGGCGCCGAAGACGGTCGAGAACTTCCTCGCCTATGTCACCAAGGGCCACTACGACAACACGGTGTTCCACCGCGTGATCCCCGGCTTCATGGTGCAAGGCGGCGGCTTCGAGCCCGGCATGTCGCAGAAGCCCACCGGCGCCGAGATCCAGAACGAAGCCAACAACGGCCTGAAGAACGACACCTACACCGTCGCCATGGCCCGCACCAGCGCGCCGCATTCGGCCACCGCGCAGTTCTTCATCAACGTTGCCGACAACGGTTTCCTCAATCACACCGCCCCGTCGGCGCAAGGCTGGGGCTATGCGGTCTTCGGCAAGGTGATCGAGGGCAAGGAAGTGGTCGACAAGATCAAGGCGGTCAAGACGGGCCGCAAGGGCTTCCACGACGACGTCCCGCTCGAAGACGTGGTGATCGAGAAGGCTGTCGTCAAGGCCTGAGGATGACGGCCTTCGCCGAGCTCGTGGCGCCTGCAGGGTGGCGCACGGTCGACCTGATGTCCGACCTTCACCTGCAGGCCTCGGAGCCGGCGACCTTCGAGGCTTGGCGCGGCTACCTGCAGACCACGCCGGCCGACGCCATCTTCATCCTCGGTGACCTGTTCGAGGTCTGGGTCGGCGACGATGCCGCCGCCGAGCCGGGTTTCGAGGCGCAATGCGCCGAAGTGCTGCGCGAGGCAACGGCCCGCAGGCCGGTTTTCTTCCTGCACGGCAACCGCGATTTCCTGCTGGGTGCGGCATTCGCCGCGCAGTGCGACATGCAGTTGCTCGAGGACCCGACGGTGCTGATCCTGCACGATCGGCGCTGGCTCCTGAGCCACGGCGATCTTCTCTGCCTCGACGACACCGAGTATCTGCACTTCCGGGCCGAGGTGCGCACGCCAGGGTGGCAGGAAGCCTTTCTCGCACGCCCCCTGGCGGAGCGCCGCGCCCTCGCCCGCTCGATGCGGGCGCAGAGCGAGGACCGCAAGCGCAGTCCAGGCATGGTCTGGGCCGACGTCGACGCCGACGCCGCACGCACATGGCTGCGGCAGGCCGACGCCGGCACGCTGGTCCATGGCCACACCCACAAGCCGGCGACGCATGCGCTGGGCGATGGCCTGTCGCGCATCGTGCTGAGCGACTGGGATTTGAAGGCGCATCCTGCCCGCGCCCAGCTGCTATGCCTGTCGAGCGCCGGCGCCCAGCGTGTCGACCTCCGCTGATGTTCGGCTGGCTGCGCCGCCTGCGCCCTCCCCCTCCCATTCCTGAGCCAGCCTGGCGGGCCACGCTCGCGCGCTACCCGTTCCTCGCAGCGCGTTCCGCGGATGCGATCGAGCGCCTGCGCCGCCTTGCGGCAGAGTTCCTGCGCGACAAGGAATTCCACGGCGCCCACGGCTTCGTCATCACCGACGAGGTCGCACTCGCGGTCGCGGCGCAGGCCGTGCTCCCGGTGCTGCACCTGCCGGGCGGCCTGCGCTGGTACGACGATTTCGTGGGCATCGTGATCCATCCCAGCGAAGCCGTGGCCCGGCGCAAGACAGTCGACGAGACCGGCGTGGTGCACGAGTACGACGAGGTGCTGGCCGGCGAGGCGATGGACCGCGGTCCGGTGATGCTGAGCTGGCAGGACGTGCTGGCCGGCAGCATCACGCAGGAGGCCGGCTACAACGTCGTGATCCACGAGTTTGCCCACAAGATCGACATGCGAAGCGGCGCAGCCGACGGCTGCCCGCCGCTGCCGGCCGGCTTTGCGGGGACCTCGACGGCACGCGATGCGCGCATCGCCTGGTTCTCGGTGCTGCAGCCGGCCTACGACGGTTTCCGCGAGCGAACCATCGTCGCTGAGCGCTTCGGCGGCGAAGCGCCCTGGCTCGATGCCTACGGCGCGACCTCTCCCGGCGAATTCTTCGCGGTGGCTTGCGAGGCCTACTTCGCGAACCGCGCGAAGCTGGCCAGCGAATTCGCCGGCCTCGTCGCGCTGTTCGACGAGTTCTTCCGGCGCCCAGCCGCAGGCTAGGCGCCCCGCCCCGTCTACTTGCGCAGCAGCGCCTTGAGCGCGCTCTGCAGCCGGCGTGCCGACGCGGCGTCGTGCGCGGCCGCCAGCACCGTGCCGGCGTCCTGGCCCCAGGTCTGCGCCGGCGCTGGGTCGCCGCGCCGCGTGAGCAGCTTGAGCTGCAGCGCGCGGCGCGCGTCGAGCTGCTCGGCCGGAGTGGGCACCTCGGCGGCCATCTCCAGGCGCAGCAGCGCCTCGGCGGCGTCCTCGGCCTTGGCCGAGGGCCCGCCGGCCAGCGCCTGCGACCACCGTCCGCGCACCGCGGGCGTGACGGCCCGGCCCAGCTCCTGGACGCTCGGCAGCTTCGACGCGTCGCGCTGCTCCCAGGCACCCAGCACCTGGGTCAAGGCCTCGCCATGCGCCTGGGCCGCCAGCTTGCGCAGGGCCTGTTCGGCGCGCTCCAGCGCGTCGCGCTGGGCGCGGAAGGCGGCATCGCCCAGACGCGGGCCACGCTCCTCGCGCGGCGGACGATCGCCGAAGCGGCCGGCGCCGGGGCCCCGGTCGCCAGCGCGCGGTGCACCGCGGTCATTGGGACGGGCGGACGGACCGCCACGGCTGTCGCGGCGGTCACCGAAGCGGCCGCCGGCGCCACGCCCTGCGGGCACCGGCTCCGACTTCCTGTTGCCGGGCCGGTCATCGCCGCGCACCGCGATCACGGGCTTTGGCGCCGGCTTGGGCGGTGCTGCGGGCGCAGGCGCGGGTTCGGCCTCGGCCTCGGCGGCATCGGTGCGGGCCGAGGGATCGGCGCCATCAGCGGGCGCCACCAGATCGGACGTCGGTGCCGCGGCCTCTGCTGCGGCGGGGGCCGGCGACATGTCGCCCGGCGCGGGCTCCTGCTGCGCACTCTCGCCGAACTCTGCCGCAGCCTGACCCGGCGCCACGACTTCGGTCGCGCCGACGGCCGGGCCATCGGCCGCCGCCTTGGGCGCTTCGCCTCGGAGCGCCGCCTCGAGCCGGGTCACCGCGGCGCGGATCTTTTGCGCATCACCGGTCGCATTGGCGGCTTCCACCGCCTTCGACGCCTCGAGCACGTGACGGTCGTGCTCGCTCATCGCGGCCGCCGCCTTCTCACGCTCGGCACTCTTGCGGTTGAAGGCCTCGTCGATGGGGGCGCGGAAGGCGTCCCAGAGCTTCTGTTCCTGCCTGCGATCCAGCGGCACCGCCTGGGCCTCGGCCTGCCAGCGCTGCTGGAGGGCCTTGACGGCATCGATGCGCAGCATGGGTGCGGCGCCGAGCTCCGCCGCCTCGGCGATCATGCCCTGGCGGCGCTCGACGCTGGCCTTCTGCGCGACCTCGAAGGGCGCACGCGCGACGCCGAAGACCGCATTCCACTGCGGCTGAAGTTCGGCGAAGACCTTCTCGCCCACATGACCGGCATCGCGCCAGCGATCGGCGAACTGGTGCAGCGCGCGGTTATAGGCCTTGAGGTCCGTGGAACCGGCCTGCGCTTCCGCCCAGGACTTCACCTCCTCGATCAGCGCCAGGCGCTGCGCGCGATGCTCGGCTGCGTCGGCACGCACCTTCTCGAGCCAGGCCTCGACCACTTTGTGGGCCTCGTTGCAGGCCTCGTCGAAGCGTTTCCACAGCGCGTGGTTGGGCACGCCACCCTGGTCGGCCTGCTTCCACTGCTCGCGCAGGCTGCGCAGCGTCTCCTGCATCTTGCGTCCGCCCAGGGCCTGGCCTTCGGGCCGCTTGAGCAGGCTTTCGGCCTTGGCGACCAAATCCTCGCGCACCTTGTCGGCGCTCCAGCGCTGCCAACCCTCGAGCTCGCCGGCGGCGATCAGCGCCGCATGCACTCGGGCCTCGAGTGCCGCGTCGACCAGCCGGCCATGTTCCTTGAGCACGGCACGCAATGCAGCGGCGGCGCCGGCGCTGGCCTTGCCGTGGCCTTCGGTGGTTTCCTGCTCCAGCTTGGCGAGCGCGGCCTGCACGGCCGCCTGCGCCGCGGCCCGCTTCTCGGGGTCGACCTTGGGGGCCGCCGGCTTCTGCACGACAGGGGCCGCCGGCTCGGGCGTGCCGCCGCGGGCCACGCGCAGTTCATCGGCCCAGACAGGGACGGGTGGCAGCGGCGCCGCCGGATCTTCCGCCGCGGCAATGGTCTGCGCCAGGGCTTGGTGGAACGCCTCGGAAACCACCAGCAACTGCGCCTTGGACGACTCCAGCTGCGGCGCGAACCTGGCATCCAGGCTGTTCCAGTTCTCGTCGGCAGTGATCTCCGCGGCCTGCAGCTGCCAGTGCGCCACGTCGGCACGCAGCGCCTCCTCGGCGGCCTGCGCATCGCGCCAACCCTTGGTGGACAGCACTTCGAAGCGCTGCGCCAGCAGCACGGCCGCCTCACGATGCACCTGGGCGCGGTGCTGCAGGTCCTCGATGCCCTTCACGCGTTCGGCCAGGCGGGCCTTGAAGCCCGCCAAAGGCTCCCGCGACAAGGGGGCGCCCGCCTTGGCGGCATCGCGCTGCCAGGCCAGCGCATCGGCGATGTTCAGCTTGGGCTGGGCGATCAGAGCCTCGGCTTTCTGGGCCCATTCGGCCGCGATGGCCTCCTGGCCGCGGGCGCGCTTGAGCTCGTCGAGCTTTTCGCGCAGCAGGCGCGCGGCGCCCTTGTCGCGGCCGCTCAGCTCCTTGAACACCTCCTGCATCTGCTCGGGCGAGGGATTGCCGGCCAGCCACTCGCGGATGCGCTGTGCGCGCTCGCCCGAGGTCGGCGCAGTGAAGGCGCCGCCGGTCATCGTGTCGAGGGACTGGAGGTCGTGGGACTTGGTCGAAGTTGAGGTCACTGCGCGAATAAACGTGATCTGATGTGGAAAAGCGAAGGCGCCGGCATGGGCCGGCGCACTCCGCTATTTTCGCCGAGATGCGGCGGGTCGGTTCGAGCTTCCTTCAGCGGGTGGTCAGATTCAGCTCCGCACCGGGTTTCCAGTCGGCGCCGCCGGCCTGGGTGCGGACCGCGCCAAGGAACAGCCGCTCGCTGGGCAGCTTCTGCGCCAGCAGGTAGTCGCGCACCGCCGCGCCGCGCTGGACGGCCAGTTGGCGCATCGACTCCTCGTCGACTGGAATACTGGTCATGAGGAGGTCCTCCATCTCCTTGACCGGGACGTCCTTGGCCAGGCCGATCACATTGCGCGGCTTGGTGCCGATGTCGGAACGCTTGTAGGCAGCAGCCAGCAGCTCGGGGTATTCGGCATCGGTCGCCGGCCCCACTTCAGCCGCGTCCTGGTTGGCGCGCACTGCGGCCCGCCGCTTCTCGGCTTGCGCCAGGTCACGCACGCGCTGGCGCTGGTAGGCCTCGCGCTCCTGCTGCAGGCTGGAGGTGCCCACCACCGTCATGCGCAGCGTCGGACGATCGGTGAGTGCCTTGGCAACCTTGTCGAGGCTCTGCTTCGCCTCTGCCGACAGCGCTGCACTGCCGGGCGCGAAAGCGACGGTGCTCGAATCCCCGCTGCCGCCGCCGAGGCCGCCCGTCAGCAGCGCGAAAGGCGCGGTGGCGGCCTTGACGATCAGGTTCACGATCGCCTTCAGGATCAGCGGGCCGATGCTGAACTGCGGATCGTTGAGCGACCCGCTGATCGGGAAGTCGATGTCGATCACGCCGTTGCGATCGGCCAGCAGGGCCACGGCAAGCCGCACCGGCAGGCTGTTGGGCGCGCCCTGCACCTCGTCGCCGAACTGCAGCTGGTTGAGCACCAGCTTGTTGGTGGCGGTGAGCTGGCCGTCCGGCGCGATCTTGTAGCTCACGTCCATGCTGAGCTTGCCGCGCTCGATGCCGTGGCCGGCGTAGCGCACCGAGTACGGCGACAGCGGCGGCAGGTCGAGTTCGCGCATCTTTGCCGTGATGTCCAGCTCCAGCGGCTTGGCCAGCGGGTTGAGCTTGCCGGTGATTTCCAGTGAGGCGGTCTGCTGGGCCTTGCCGCGCAGCTCGAGGTCGGCCAGCGCCGGCCGGTCGCCCTGCGGTTTCGAGGAGAAGGCGCTGAGCTTGCCGGTCAGTTCGCTGAGGTCGGCCGAGTAGTTGGGCTTGACGAACAGGTCGCTGAAGTCGATGCGGCCGTTGACCAGGCTCATCGGCCCGAAGTTGATGACCGGCGCGGGGCCGCCGCTGGCGGACTCGGGGGCCTTGGCCACCGCCGTCGGCGCTGCGGGCGCCGGCGCAGGAGGCACGCCGCCGACCATCGTCTCTGCCGACACCGGCGCGCCGCCGGACGGCGCCGGCGCCTTCCTCGCGACCGTGGTCGTGGTCGTGCCGCCTGGGCTGCGCCGTGTGCTCGCCTCGCCTGCCGGGGCTGGCGCCGGCTCCCCGGGTTTCCGGGTGAGGTCCTGGAGGTTGAGGCGGCCCGTCGGATCGATGATCACGCGCGCGAAAAAGTCGCTCAGCGTGGTTTCGCGCACGTCCACCGCCAGCGGCGCATTGGGCGCCATGCTGACCTGCAAGCCGCGCAGGTTGAGGGTTTTCCAGCTCAGCAGCCGGCTGCTGCGCTCGGCTTGGCCGGGCGACTGGGTCAGCGTGGCGCTGTTGGCGCGAAAGTCCTCCAGCGCCGTGTCGCCCGCCAGCTTCACGCTCATGCCCGCGGGTGCCGTCTGGTACTTGACCGTGCCGCGGTAGCTGGCGAAGGCACGGCGGATGTCGATGTTCAGCGCGTCGGCATAGTAGGCCTTGAAGGCGTGCGCCGGGACGGCGGCAACCTCCAGCCGGCCCTCCGCGGCGATCGGCTTGAGGACCACCGAGCCCTTGTAGTCGAAGCGCCCGGCTTCCGCACGACCGGCCGCGATGCGCCCGGACAGCTGCAGCGGCGAGACGGTGGCCGTCTCGGGCGCGATCTTCTGCGCATTGAGCTTGAACGCGCTGATCTCGAAGGCCACCGGCGTCGCGCTGGCCTTGTCCGAATAGGACAGCGTACCGTTGTCGACCGCCACGCTGCCGATAGTCAGTGCCCAGGGCTTGGTGTTGGCACCTGGCGCCGCCTCGGCCGCCTTCGGATCTTTGGGAGCTGCCACCTTCGCATCGCCGCTGCCCGCCTCGCTGCCGCCCGCCGGCGCCTTCAGCCAGCGCTCGAACATCCAGCGCTTCTCGTTGTCCCGCGCGATGGCGACTTTGGGACTGTTGGCGCTGAACGAACCGATGCTCAGCGTGTGCTTGGTCATGTCGACTTCGGCATCGACCAGCTCGAAGCGTCCTACGCTGGCCAGCGCCGTCTTGGCCTGTGTCAACGCCAGGCCATCGATCGCGACCTTGCGAGCCATGAGCTTCAGATCGGGCTGGTGCCAGGCCACGTCCAATTGCCCGCTGAGCTTGCCGTCGAGCGTGGGCTCCAGGCTCTGGGCCAGGTACGGCGCCGCCAGCGACAGCGGCAGGGCCTCGACCTCGGCCTGCACCTTGGCCACCTTGTCAGTGGCCTCTCCGCTGAACTTGAGCGCAGCGCCGCCCACCGCCGTGGAGCCGTTGAAGACAGCGGGCTTGTCCATCGGCCAGGCGATGGCGCTCGCCTCGACCTGCAACTGCTGGACGTCGATGGACGCGGCCGGCTGGATGCTCTGGTCGCGCCATCCGATCTCGCCGCCGGACAGCGCGAGCTTGTCGACCTGCACCCGCCAGCCCGGCGGTGCACCGGGCTTGGCGCCGGTCTCGCCATTCGGTGGCGCACTCGGAGGCGGCTTGGCCGCCGCGGCGTCGTCCTGGCCGGCAGGCAGCAAGTTGAGCTTCCCGGCCGCATCGCGTGCAACCACCAGTTGCGGCGCGGCCAGCGCCACCTCGCCCAGATGCACCACGCGCTCCAACGGGCGCACATCGGCCAGCGCCAGCTTGAGCGAATCGAAGCGAAGCAGGTCGCGCGCCTTCGAATCCGCCAGCTGGATGCTGTGTGCAGCCACCGTCCCGGTGATCTTCAGGCCCGTGGTCGCGGCCTGTACGAAATCGATCTTGAGGTCCGCGTCCAGCTTGCCGGCGCGCAGCGCCACCGGCAGGCCACCGGGGACATAGCCCAGGTAGGGCACCAGATCCAGATCCTTGAAACTGATCCGCGCATCGGTCTTGCGGTCGTCGGCGAAGGGCGTGCTCAGCGCAGCCGAGTCGAAGGTGCTGCCGTTCAGGACAAAGGCCAGCTTGGGCTCGGTCTTGATCTCGCGCTGCGATGGCAGGTTGCTCAGGAAAGGCACCTTCAGAACAAAGTCGCGCAGCTCATGCTTGCGCTTGACGGCCTGGTCGTCGAAGTCGACCGTCCCGTTGGTGATGGCGATGTTGTAGATGGCGAAGCGCGGTGGCTCGCTCTTCGGGGTCTCGGGCGCGCTCGCCAGCCGGGCGAGGATGTCGTCGATGTCGTACTTGCCGTCGGCCTGGTGCGTCAGCAGGACGGCCGGGCCGTCGATGCTGATGGCGTCGATCACCGGCGCCAGCCGAACGATCGACTGCAGCTCGGCATCGGCATAGATCCGGCCCACCGCCACCTGCGAACGGCTGCCATCCGCGGTGGCGATGCGAAGCTCGTCGAGCGTGAGCTCCAGGGTCCAGGGCTTGAAGTCGATCTTGCCGACCGTGACCTGGCGCCCCAGCTTCTCGGTCGCGACCTTCTGGATCTGGCTCTTGGCGATGGGAGGCACGACCAGCCAGGCCAGGACCCATAAAGCGAACAGCACCAGCACCGCCAGCACCGCTCGCCTGACCCACTTGTTTTGTCTCAGCGAAGCAGCATTCATCGGAGGGCGAGTTTGCCCCAAACCGCTGAAGCTTCCCAGAAAGTAGAAAGCCCGGCTGCCTGACCTTGACGTCTGGCCTCCGGGCTTGATGGCTGGCGCAAGGCCCATGCCATCTTTTCGCTCGACCGGAAGTTGAATCGTTCCGGTCATGCTGGCAGCAAGAGATTGCCACCATGGGGCCTCGGCCGCTGAACCGTTCGATGGATCTCTCCCGGTTGCCGGACCTCGGTTGAACGCCTGAATGATCAGGCCCCATCAGGGTACGACTGTGCTCGCGAGATTGCAAATGAGCTTTTCAATGGCCAAGTGCCCGGCGATTCGAGGCCTTTCCTAAGCTCCATATATCATGAAACAAGGAGTTATTATTCTTGACCTGATATTAAGCGCCTCCTAGAATCCTCGCTGCCCGAGCCGCCCAACCCCCAGGCCGGGATTGCACCGATACCGCCGCCGAATCCTTTCGGCTTACATCAGACGTCCGCGCACCCTCACTTTTCGCGCGGAACCTGACTCGTACCCATCCACAAGCGCCGTCGCCTTCCAGCTCCGCCTTCTGGCGTTGCCATCCGGGTGCCGCACAGAAGGAGGAAGAGCGATGAAACAGGCGTTTGGCGCCACAGCCCGTGGGCTGCGGACTTTCATGTCCGATGTGGCCGAAGGCTTTTTCGAAGTGACCCACAACGGCTTCGCCCTGCTCGGGCTGGCCACCGTGTTCGCCGTGCTGGCGCTGCTGGCGCGTCCGGACCTGCGCCAGTCGGGCGAGGAGCAGCTCATGGGCTGGCTGCAGTCGCGCAAGGCGCCGCCCGAGGCGACCGACCTCGAACCCACGGCCATCGACCGCACCACGGCGGCCAGCCCCCACGAGTTGCCAAAATCGCAGGCGGCAGTCGCCTATTGGCTGAGCAAGAAATACCGCGTGGCCGTCGAGCCGCTGAGCGTGCTGGTGGCCGAAGCCTTCGAGCTCGGCAAGAGCACCAAGCTCGATCCCACCCTGATCCTGGCCATCATGGCGGTCGAATCCAGCTTCAACCCATTTGCCCAGAGCCACGTGGGTGCCCAGGGCCTGATGCAGGTCATGACCCGGGTGCACGGTGAGAAGTACGAAAGCGCTGGTGGCACGCTCACCGCGTTCGACCCCGTCACCAACATGCGGGTCGGCGTCAAGGTGCTGCAGGAATGCATCGCCCGTGCGGGCTCGCTCGAAGGCGGGCTCAAGTACTACGTGGGTGCCGCCAACCTCGCCGAAGACGGGGGTTACGCGAGCAAGGTGCTGGCCGAGCATGCACGCCTTCAGCAGGTGATCGCAGGCCGCGCGCCTTCCACGGCGCCGACGCCGCCCGGCATGCGGGCCCAGCCGCTGCCAGTGGTCGCACCGGCCAAGCCGGAATCCGGCAGCAATCCGAAGGTGGCCCTGGCGGACCTGTAATAGGCCCTCTGGGCGTCGGCCGCATCGCCGTCAGCTACACTCGGACGGCGCGCGACTGGCGATAGGCGCGGTGCCCTTGCAGGTGCCCTGCGCTGACGTGGATGACCACTGGGAAGCGCGCCGCCTGCGGCATGCGGCAGGCGTTCCGCCGTTCGCCTGGGCAGCCCTTGTTTGGTTGAAGAACAAGGACCACCGTTCTCAAAGGACTGCCATGTATCACCGCCAGACCCTGGTCGAACAGACCGATCCCGAAATCTGGGCCGCCATTCAGGCCGAAAACGCCCGCCAGGAACAGCACATCGAGCTGATCGCGAGCGAGAACTACGCCTCGCCTGCCGTCATGGCCGCACAGGGCTCGCAGCTCACCAACAAGTACGCCGAAGGCTACCCCGGCAAGCGCTATTACGGCGGCTGCGAGCACGTGGACGTGGCCGAGCAGTTGGCCATCGACCGCGTCAAGCAGCTCTTCGGCGCCGAAGCAGCCAACGTGCAGGCGCACTGCGGCGCCTCGGCCAACGAGGCCGTGATGCTGGCCTTCCTCAAGCCTGGCGACACCATCATGGGCATGAGCCTGGCCGAAGGCGGCCACCTCACCCACGGCATGCCGCTGAACATGAGCGGCAAGTGGTTCAATGTGGTGAGCTACGGCCTGAACGAGAAGGAAGAAATCGACTACGACGCGATGGAGCGCAAGGCACACGAATCGATGCCCAAGCTCATCATTGCGGGCGCCTCGGCCTACTCTCTGCGCATCGACTTCGAGCGCTTCGCCAAGGTCGCCAAGGATGTCGGCGCTATCTTCATGGTCGACATCGCCCACTACGCCGGCCTGGTGGCCGCGGGCGTCTATCCAAACCCCGTGCCCCACGCGGACGTGGTCACCTCCACCACCCACAAGAGCCTGCGGGGCCCGCGCGGCGGCATCATCCTGATGAAGTCGCAGCACGAGAAGGCAATCAACAGCGCGATCTTCCCCGGCCTGCAGGGTGGCCCGCTAATGCACGTCATCGCCGCCAAGGCGGTGGCCTTCAAGGAGGCGCTGTCGCCGGACTTCAAGGCCTACCAACAGCAGGTCGTGACGAACGCGCGCATCGTCGCCGAGACGCTCACCGAGCGCGGCCTGCGCATCGTCAGCGGCCGTACCGAAAGCCACGTGATGCTGGTCGACCTGCGCGCCAAGGGCATCACCGGCAAGGAAGCCGAGGCCGTGCTGGGCAGTGCCCACATGACGATCAACAAGAACGCGATCCCCAACGACCCCGAGAAGCCGATGGTGACCAGCGGCGTGCGCATCGGCACGCCGGCCATGACCACGCGCGGCTTCAAGGATGAAGAGGCGCGCATCACGGCGAACCTGATCGCCGACGTGCTGGACAACCCGCGCGACCCGGCCACCATCGAAGGGGTGCGTGCCAAGGTCCATGCGCTGACCAGCCGCTTCCCGGTCTACCGTTCATAACAAGGCCATAGCCACCGCGCCGGCATCCGCATGAAGTGCCCTTTCTGCGGCCATCTCGAAACGCAGGTCGTCGAGACCCGCGTATCGGAGGATGGCGACTTCGTGCGGCGCCGCCGGCAGTGCAGCACCTGCGAAAAGCGCTTCACCACCTACGAACGGCCGGATGTCAACTTCCCGGTCGTGGTCAAGAAGGATGGCAGCCGTGCCGACTTCGATGCCAAGAAGGTGCGCGCCTCGATGATGCTGGCGCTGCGCAAGCGGCCGGTGAGCATCGAGCAGATCGACCATGCGCTGCTGCGCATCGAGCAGAAGCTGCTGTCCAGCGGGCTGCGGGAGATCGAGTCCACCAAGGTCGGTGAACTCGTCATGCGCGAGCTCAAGCGCATGGACAAGGTGGCCTACGTGCGCTTTGCCTCGGTGTACCGAAGCTTCGAGGACGTGGACGAATTCCGGCAGTTGCTCCGGGATATCTGAGCGAACCGCGCCGGCGCTGTCGAGCCTCGACCGCCCACTTCTTGCAGGCGACAGGTCGCGAAGTCACCTTTGACACAGCAGACAGCTGCCTGAACAAGAAGCTGTCGAAATGTTACATAATCGCGCCCATTGATTAAATTGCCACGTCAAGGCAATTCATTGGGAGGCGATCGTGAGATCGATTTTTTCAGGCGCTCAGACGCCAATCGGGCATTTTCTTGATGCCGCGGCCCGGACATGCTCTCCTTCGGTCGGCTACCGGGACCGCGCAAGCGCTACTCGGCAAACGTCGACCAGGAAACGGGCGCCCCATCGTCTCGCGTTGCGCGGATTTACCTTGATCGAATTGCTGGCGACCCTCGCCGTGATCGCGACGCTCATGTTCATCGCAGCCCCTAGCTTTCTGGCCTTTCAGCGCCGTTCCGAGCTTGCTACTGCCACGAACGACCTGTTGATCTCCATTACGACGGCTCGCGGAGAAGCGATGAAGATGGGGATGACTGCGATAGTCGTACCCCAGAACGGCACAGAATGGGCCAGCGGATGGATTGTGTTCCTCGACAAGAACGGGGATCGGACTTTCTCAGCAGCAGACGACAGGCTGGTGATGACGCATGCCGCGCTGCCCAGCTACTTTGCAGTCGATGCAAATGGAACCGCAAGCCAAGCAAGCGCACCCTACATCATGTTCGATGGATACGGATATCCCAAGACCAAGTCCGGTGGGTTCGGCGCGCTCACCATCGGCATCACGCGCCAGGATGTCAAAGACGCCGCCAAGCTTGATCAAACCCGTCACATTAAGATTGCCTTTGCCGGCCGCATCCGATCCTGCCAACCTACCAGCCTTTCAGATGCCAATTGCACACCGCCGTTTTCCAGTGAATGACTGACCTCAGCACCTCGAACCCAGCCGGCGAGGCGATGCAACGCGCGCTGGAACTGAGCGCTTCGGCCCGATTTCTATCTCACCCGAATCCGCATGTCGGCTGTGTGATCGTCTCCTCGGAGGGAAGCCGATTGGGGGAAGGCCACACCCAGGCGCCCGGCGGTCCGCATGCCGAGATCATGGCTCTCCGGGATGCCGAGACTCGGGGCTATTCCGTTGCTGGCGCCACCGCCTACGTCACCCTCGAGCCGTGCTCGCATCATGGCCGTACCGGCCCTTGCTGCGACGCACTGATCGCCGCAGGCATTCGCAAGGTCGTCGCATCACTGACCGACGCCAACCCGCTGGTGGCAGGCCAAGGCTTCGAACGCCTGCGCGCCGCTGGCATCGAAGTCGAGGTTGGTCTTGGTGCTGCGGAGGCACGCGAACTCAACATCGGCTTCTTCAGCCGCATGGTCCGAAAAACGCCCTGGGTTCGGCTCAAGGTCGCCGCGTCGCTCGACGGCAAGACCGCCCTGCCCGACGGCACCAGCCAATGGATCACATCCGAAGCCGCGCGCGCCGACGGCCACGCCTGGCGCGCACGCGCCGGCGCCGTCCTCACCGGCGTCGGAACCGTGCTGGAGGACGATCCACGGCTGGATGTGCGACTGGTCGAGGCACAGCGCCAGCCGCCGCTGGTGGTGGTCGACAGCCAACTGCAGACGCCTCACACCGCGCGAATCTTCGAGCCCGCCCGGCCAGTCTGGATCTACGCCGCGACGCCCAACGCCGCCGCGTGCGCCGCTTTGGAAGCCCGCGGCGCAGAGGTGCGCTACCTGGCCAATCCCCACGGCAAGGTGGACCTCGCTGCCATGCTGCGCGACCTCGCCGCGCGCGAGGTCAACGAGCTCCACGTCGAAGCCGGCCACAAGCTCAACGGCTCCCTGATGCGCGAAGGCCTCGTGGACGAGCTGCTGCTCTACATGGCGCCCAAGTTCCTCGGCGATGGCCTGGGCATGGCAAGTCAGCCGTATGCGGCCGGCGCGCTGACCCGCCTGGACCAGGCCCTGGCGCTCGAGTTCAAATCCCTCGAGGCCATCGGCCCCGACCTGCGGATCATTGCCCGCATGGCGGGACGCGATCGGTTCTAACGGCCCGCCGGGGGCGGCCTATCGCATCTCTGCGAAAATGCCGCGATGTTCACCGGAATCATCACCGGCGTGGGGCGCATCGCCGCCGTCCACGACCTCGGCAGCTCTTCATCCCACGGCAAGCGTCTCGGCATCACGGTGCCTGCCGGCTACCTGGACGACGTGGGCCTCGGCGACAGCATCGCGCTCAACGGCGCCTGCATGACGGTCACCTCCCTCGAGCCGGCTCAGCAGCTGTTCACCATCGACATCTCGGCCGAATCGCTGGACAAGACCGCCGGCCTGGCGGAGTCCGGCGCCCGCGTCAACCTCGAGAAAGCGCTGCGCGCGAGCGACCGCCTCGGCGGCCATATCGTCTCTGGCCACGTGGACGGCATCGGCACCGTGAGCCATTTCGCGCCCGTGGGCGAGAGCTGGGAACTGCGCGTGGTGGCGCCGGCCGCCCTGGCTCGCTTCCTCGCCTACAAGGGCTCGATCACCGTCAATGGCGTGAGCCTCACCGTCAACCGCGTGACCGACGGCGCCGATGGCAGCGAGGTCAGCATCAACCTCATCCCCCACACGGTAGAGAACACCGCACTGGGCAGCCTCCAGGCCGGCAGCCGCGTGAACCTCGAGATCGACACCGTCGCGCGCTACGTGGAGCGCATGCTCCAGGCCGGCGCCCTGCCCTCTTCCCCCAAGGACCCCACGCCATGAACGCCGCCGTCACACCCATCAATGCCTCGCGCAGCGGCCTCGCGCCTGCGCCCGTGTCCCCCGTCGAAGACATCGTGGCCGAGCTGCGCGCCGGCCGCATGGTCATCCTGGTCGACGAGGAGGACCGCGAGAACGAGGGTGACATCGTCATCGCGGCCGACCACATCACGGCCGAGTCGATCAACTTCATGGCGCGCCATGCCCGCGGCCTGATCTGCCTGACGCTCTCCCGCGAGATGTGCGAGCGGCTCAACCTCCCGCCGATGGTGGCCCGCAACGGCGCCAAGCATTCCACCGCCTTCACCGTCTCGATCGAGGCAGCCGAAGGCGTGACCACAGGCATTTCCGCGGCCGACCGTGCGCGCACCGTGCAGGCCGCCGTCGCCCCCAACGCGGTGGCGTCCGACCTGGTGCAGCCCGGCCACATCTTCCCGCTGCAGGCAGTGGATGGCGGCGTGCTGATGCGCGCCGGCCATACCGAAGCCGGCTGCGACCTCGCCGCCATGGCCGGCTGCTCGCCGGCCTCCGTGATCTGCGAGGTGATGAACGAGGACGGCACCATGGCGCGCCTGCCCGACCTGCAGCTTTTCGCCGCCGAGCACGGCCTCAAGATCGGCACCATAGCAGCGCTGATCGAGCACCGCAGCCGCACCGAATCGCTGATCGAGAAGGTGGGCTGCCGCGAGATCCATACAGCCTGGGGCTGGTTCACTGCCCATGCCTTCCAGGACAAGCCCAGCAAGGGCGTGCACCTGGCCCTGGTACGCGGCAAGTGGAACAGCGACGATACCGTGGACGTGCGTGTGCACGAGCCGCTGTCGGTGCTGGACGCGCTGGAAGTCAATCGCTCGCTGCACTCCTGGAGCCTCGACGCCAGCCTGGCCCACATCGCGGCCCAGGGCAAGGGCGTGGCCGTGTTCCTCAACTGCGGCGAAACCGGTGCCGACCTGCTCGCCCAGTTTGACGGCACAGCACGGCCCGCGCAGGCGCCCGAGCGCGGCCGCATGGACCTGCGCAGCTATGGCATCGGCGCGCAGATCCTGCGCGCCTGCGGCGTGCACCGCATGAACCTGCTGGGCACGCCTCGCCGCATGCCCAGCATGGCGGCCGGCTTCGGCCTGGAGATCTCGGGCTACATCTCGAAGGAAGAACGATGAAGGATGCGAACAAGGGCAGCGCCGCCACCCTGGACGGCAAGGGGCTGCGCATCGGGATCGTGCAGGCGCGCTTCAACGAGGACATCACCGACGCGCTGGCCAAGGCCTGCCTCGGCGAGCTCGAGACGCTGGGCGTCGCCAGCGAGGACATCGACCACCTCGACGTGCCGGGCGCGCTCGAGGTGCCTGTCGCACTGCAGGCCCTGGCCGAGCGCAACCGCTACCACGCGCTGATCGCGCTGGGCTGCATCATCCGCGGCGAGACCTACCACTTCGAGCTGGTGGCCAACGAGTCGGGCGCAGGCGTGAGCCGCGTCGCGCTCGACTACCGCATCCCGGTCGCCAACGCCATCCTCACCACCGAGAACCTCGAACAGGCGATCGCGCGCCAGACCGACAAGGGCCGCGATGCGGCACGCGTGGCGGTCGAGATGGCGCGCCTGCTCGGGCCCTCCGGCAGTCCCTGACCCTGTTTTCATGACCGACGACACCAAGACCAGCGGCGAACGGCCGCGCCAGTCCCGCACCGGGCTCACGAGCACCGGCGCCCGCAAAGCCTCCGCCAAATCCACGCGCAGCCGCGCGCGCGAGTTCGCGCTGCAGGCGCTCTACCAGCACCTGGTGGGCCGCAACGACGCGGCCTCCATCGACCAGTTCACGCGCGACCTGTCCGGCTTCCACAAGGCCGATGCCGCCCACTACGACGCGCTGCTGCACGGCGCCATCGCCACCGCGACGGAGCTCGACGCGCTGATCGTCCCCCTGCTCGACCGCAAGCTGGAAGAGATCTCGCCGATCGAGCACGCGGTGATGTGGATCGGCGTCTATGAGTTCCAGAACTGCCTGGACGTACCCTGGCGCGTGGTGCTCAACGAATGCATCGAGCTCGCCAAGGAGTTCGGCGGCACCGACGGCCACAAGTACGTCAACGCGGTGCTCAACGGCCTCGCGCCGAAGCTGCGGCCGGCCGAAGTGGAGGCCGATCGCGCCAGCGGCAAGGCAAGGCCATGAGCGCAGCGCCGGGCCGCCCCAAGCAAGCGAACGCCCCCTCGGGGGGCAGCGAGGACACGCCAGTGCCGAGCGTGGGGGGCTTATGAGAATCGCGAGCCGCGCGGAGCGCATCGAGCCCTTCTACGTGATGGAGATCGCCAAGGCGGCCTCCGCCCTGGCGCGCGAGATCGCCCACACCGACCGGCCGATGATCTTCCTCAACATCGGCGAGCCCGACTTCACCGCGCCGCCGCTGGTACAGGAAGCCGCGCTCCGCGCCGTACGTGCCGGCGCCACGCAGTACACCCACGCCACCGGCCTGGACGCCCTGCGCGAGCGCATCAGCGGCTGGTACGCCCAGCGCTTCAACGTCGATGTGCCGGCCCGCCGCATCGTCGTCACCGCCGGCGCCTCGGCGGCGCTGCAGCTGGCCTGCCTGGCGCTGATCGAGGCAGGCGACGAGATCCTCCTGCCCGATCCCACCTACCCCTGCAACCGCCACTTCGTGAGCGCGGCAGAAGGCCGGGCGGTGCTGGTCCCGACCACCGCGGCGGAGCGCTTCCAGCTCAGCGCCGCCAAGGTCGAGACAGCCTGGACCGAGCGGACGCGCGGCGTGCTGCTGGCTTCGCCCTCCAACCCCACCGGCACCTCCATCGAGCCCGGCGAGCTGCGCCGCATCCACGAGGTGGTGACGCGGCGCGGGGGCATCACACTGATCGACGAGATCTACCTGGGCCTGTCCCACGACGACACTTTCGGCCAAAGTGCGCTGGCCATCGACGACCAGATCATCAGCATCAACAGCTTCAGCAAGTACTTCAGCATGACGGGCTGGCGCCTGGGCTGGCTGGTGGTGCCAGAGGCGCTGGTGCCGGTGGTCGAACGGCTCGCGCAGAACCTGTTCATCTGCGCCAGCACCGTCGCCCAGCACGCGGCCCTGGCCTGCTTCGAGGCCGAAAGCATCGCCGAGTACGAGCGCCGGCGCGCCGAGTTCAAGGCCCGTCGCGACTGGTTCATCCCGCAGCTCCAGGCCCTGGGCCTTCAAGTCCCCGTGGTCCCCGACGGCGCCTTCTATGCCTGGGCCGACTGCTCGGCCTTCGGCGAGAAGCTGGGCATCGCCAACAGCTGGGACTTCGCCTTCGACGCGATGAAGAAGGCCCACCTCGCCATTACCCCCGGCCGCGACTTCGGCTCGGCCGAGACCGCCCGCTTCGTGCGCTTCTCGACCGCCAGCTCGATGGCGCACCTGCAACAGTCGGTGGAGCGGCTGCGGGCCTGGGCCGGCTCGGCGGTCGCGGCATGAGCTTTGCATTCCCGATCCGCATCTACTGGGAAGACACCGATGCCGGCGGCATCGTGTTCTACGCCAACTACCTCAAGTACATGGAGCGCGCCCGCACCGAATGGCTTCGCTCGCTGGGCATCTCGCAAGGCAAGCTGCGCGAGGAGACCGGCGGCATCTTCGTGGTCAGCGAGACCCAGCTCAAGTACCATCGCCCGGCCCGGCTGGACGACGAACTGCTGGTCACGGCCGAGCTGCGCCAGGCCGGCTCCGCGTCCCTGATAATCGCCCAACGCGTGCTGGCCCGCCCGGCACACCCCCCCGCCGCCAATCCCCTGGCCGATGCCCCGTTGCTGTGCGAAGGCACCATCCGCATCGGCTGGGTCCATGCAGACACGCTGCGTCCCGCGCGCATCCCGCCGCAGGTTTCGGGAACCCTCGCGCCCCATGCCGGCTCCATGTCTCAACCTCAGACGCCATGAATCAAGACCTCTCGATCCTTTCCCTCCTGCTTCATGCCAGCCTTCCGGTGCAGCTCGTGGTGCTGCTGCTGGTCATCGTCTCGGTCGCCAGCTGGGCGGCCATCTTCCGCAAATACTTTTCCCTCAAGCGCACGCGCTCCCTCAATGAGGACTTCGAGCGCGAGTTCTGGTCCGGCACCAGCCTGAACGAGCTGTTCTCCTCGGCGGCCCAGCACGCCAAGTTCGCCGGCCCGATGGAGCGCATCTTCGCCTCCGGCATGCGCGAGTACCAGAAGCTGCGCGAGCGCCACGTGACCGACGCCGGTACCCTGCTCGACGGCTCGCGTCGCGCGATGCGGGCCAGCTTCCAGCGCGAGCTGGACGCGGTGGAGCAGAACCTCTCCTTCCTGGCCACCGTCGGCTCGGTCTCGCCCTATGTCGGCCTGTTCGGCACGGTCTGGGGGATCATGCATGCCTTCACCGGCCTGGCCGCGCTGGCGCAGGTGACGCTGTCCACCGTGGCGCCCGGCATCGCCGAGGCGCTGGTCGCCACCGCCATCGGCCTGTTCGCCGCCATCCCGGCCGTGGTGGCCTACAACCGCTTCGCACGCGAGATCGACAAGATCGCGATCGGCCTGGAGACCTTCATCGAGGAGTTCTCCAACATCCTGCAGCGCAACCTGACCGCGCACATCGTCAACCCGGCCTCGATGGGACCGGCGACGGTGCGCTGAAGCCGGAGGAAAACCCATGCCAGCCATGTCCTCCCGCGGCCGCGGCCGCCGAACGATCAACGAGATCAACATGGTCCCGTTCATCGACGTGATGCTGGTGCTGCTGATCATCTTCATGGTCACGGCGCCGCTGATCACGCCGAGCGTGATCAACCTGCCGACGGTGGACCGCGCCAACAAGCAGCCCGACCGCCCGGTCGAGATCGTCATCAAGAGCGATGACGAAGTCCAGATCAAGAAGGACCCGTCGACCGGCACCGGCGCCCTGTCCATCCCCATGGCACAGATCGGCAGCGCCGCGCGCACCGCACAGAGCGGCGATGCCCAGCGCCCGGTGGTCATCAGCGCCGACAAGTCGGTCAAGTACGAGACCGTGGTCAAGGCGATGAACCAGCTCAAGCAGAGCGGCATCGAGCGCGTCGGCCTCTCGGTGCAGACCACGGGCGCGAAATAAGCCATGTCCCTGGCCGCCGATCGCCCCGAGTTCGCGCCGCCGCCGCAGCGCGGCACCTTCCGCGCGCTGCTGCTGGCATTGATCGCCCACGCGCTCCTGATCATCGCGCTGACCTGGGGCGTGAGCTGGCGGCGCGAATCGGAAGATGCCGCGGTGGAAGCCGAGCTCTGGTCCTCGACCGTGCAGCAGGCCGCGCCGC
The DNA here is from genome assembly GCF_002157355.1 of Variovorax sp. JS1663. Lineage (GTDB taxonomy): Bacteria > Pseudomonadota > Gammaproteobacteria > Burkholderiales > Burkholderiaceae_C > Variovorax. The sequence goes on from NZ_LYMK01000028.1 coordinate 92,433, forward strand.
GTGCCGTGGCACCGACGCCACCACCGCCGGCGCCCGCCCCCACACCGGCACCTCCGC
>NZ_LYMK01000029.1 GCF_002157355.1 Variovorax sp. JS1663
GGCGCACCAAAGTGCGCAATCCACGATACCGGAGACGAGCCCCTCGCTGACCTATCGAGCGACCATGATGTCTAGTGTTGGCCCGAGACCTCGGGCTGCTCGGGCTGCACCGCGCGCGCATGCGGCGGCAGGTGCCAGAAGATCAGCGCCGAAGCCACCGTGATCAGTCCCATGCTGGCAAAAGTGGCCTGGAAGGCATGCAGCGTCGCCAGCGTGCTCGCGTGGCCGAACACCTCGCCGTAGCCGGCCAGCACCGCACTGGCGGCGGCCACGCCCAGGCTCATCGCCAGCATCTGCACCATCGACAACAGGCTGTTGCCGCTGCTGGCCATGTCCTGGTCGAGGTCGCGCAGCGTCACCGTGTTCATGGCGGTGAACTGGAGCGAATTGACCGCGCCGAAGGCGACGAGCTGCAGGATGTGCAGCGCCACGGGCTGCTCCGGCGCGGCCAGCCCGAAGCTGGCCATCGTGAGCCCGACCAGCGAGGTGTTGACCACCAGCACCCGGCGGTAGCCGAAGCGCGTGATCAGCGGCGTGGCCACCCGCTTCATCGCCACGCCGGCCAGCGCGATCGGCAGCATCATGAGTCCCGCCCGAAGCGGCGTGTAGCCCATCGACACCTGCAGCAGCAGCGGGATCAGGAACGGCATGCAGCCGCTGCCCAGGCGCGAGAACAGGTTGCCGAGCAGGCCGATGCTGAGCGTGGGAATGCCGAAGAGCGACGGATCGAAGAGCGGATCGGTGCGCCGCAGCGCATGCAGCCAGTAGGCGGTGATGCTCGCAAAACCGAAGACCAGCAGCAGCAGCACGCCGGCTTCACGCAGGCCGAGGCCCGAGACGCCATCCAGGGCAAGCGAGATCGCGACCATGCCGAAGGCCAGCATCGCGTAGCCGGCGCCGTCGAAGGGGCGCTGCAGCACGGCGCGCAGGTCCGGCATCAGCCGCAGGGTGGCGATGCAGCCGGCCAGCCCCACAGGCACGTTGATCAGGAAGATCCAGTGCCAGGACGCGTACTGCACCAGCCAGCCACCAAGGGTGGGGCCGAGCAGCGGGCCGATCAGCCCCGGGATCGCCACGAAACTCATCGCCGCCAGGAATTCGGCGCGCGGCACCGTGCGCAGCAACGCCAAGCGGCCCACCGGCAGCAGCAAGGCACCGCCCATCCCCTGCAGCACGCGCGCCGCCACCAGTGGCCCGATACCGCGCGACAGCGCGCAGGCCACCGAGCCGATCACGAAGAGGACAATGGCGGCGAAGAACACGCGCCGGGTACCGAAGCGATCGGCGATCCAGCCCGAGGCAGGGATCAGCATGGCCATCGTGAGCGAATAGGCCACCACCACCGACTGCATGCGCAGCGGGCTCTCGCCCAGGCTGGCGGCCATGGCGGGCAGGGCCGTGTTGATGATGGTGGCGTCCAGCGTCTGCATGAAGAAGCCGACGGCCACGAGCCACAGCAGGCTCTTGCGCGTGGAGAAGGTGGTGCTCATGAACGAGAAAGCCGCCCGAAGGCGGCTTTCGCAGGAGGCTCAGGCCCTCAGGCCGAGAAGCTGGATCCACACCCGCAGGTGCTCGTGGCGTTGGGGTTCTTGATCACGAACTGGGCGCCCTGGAGGTCTTCCTTGTAGTCGATCTCGGCGCCGACGAGGTACTGGTAGCTCATGGCGTCGATCAGCAGGGACACGCCGTTCTTGGTCATGGTCGTGTCGTCCTCGTTCACGATCTCGTCGAAGGTGAAGCCGTACTGGAAGCCCGAGCAGCCGCCGCCCTGGACGAAGACGCGCAGCTTGAGATCGGGGTTGCCCTCTTCGGCGATCAGGTCAGCCACCTTGGCGGCCGCACTGTCGGTGAAGACGATCGGGTCGGGCATCTGGGTTTGAACGTTGTCGGCGACGGCACTCATGGATGGAAACTCCTGTGGGGAGGCCGAACGCAGCGGCCAAGAAACAAATGCTACTGCAATAACCAAAAAGCCGCCCGGAGGCGGCTTTTTGACAGTGCGAGCAACAAGCCCAAAAGGCTCGGGCGACCGGTCAGCGTTTCGAGAACTGCTTGCGGCGGCGTGCGGAATGCAGACCGACCTTCTTCCGTTCCACTTCGCGGGCGTCGCGGGTCACGAAGCCGGCCTGGCTCAGCACGGGCTTGAGCGAGGCGTCATAGTCGATCAGCGCACGGGTGATACCGTGGCGGGTCGCGCCGGCCTGGCCCGATTCGCCGCCGCCAGCCACGTTGACCATGATGTCGAAGGTCTCGACGTTGTCGGTCAGGTACAGGGGCTGCTTGGCAATCATGATCGAGGTTTCACGGCCGAAGAACTCGGTGATGTCCTTGCCGTTGACCGTGATCTTGCCGGAGCCTTTTTTCAGAAACACGCGGGCGACGCTCGATTTGCGACGGCCGGTGCCATTGTTCCATTCACCAATCATTCGGAAGCTCCTTAGATTTCCAGCGCTTTGGGCTGTTGGGCGGTGTGCGGATGCTCGCCGCCGCCGTACACCTTGAGCTTCTTGATCATGGCGTAGCCCAGCGGACCCTTGGGCAGCATGCCCTTGACGGCCTTTTCCAGGGCGCGGCCCGGATGCTTGGCTTGCATGTCGCGGAAATTGGTGGCGGTGATGCCGCCCGGGTAGCCCGAATGGCGGTAGTACACCTTGTCGAGCGGCTTGGCGCCGGTGACACGCAGCTGGGCTGCATTGATGACGACGATGTAGTCGCCGGTATCGACGTGAGGCGTGTAAATGGCCTTGTGTTTGCCGCGCAAACGGAGAGCAACTTCGCTGGCTACTCGTCCGAGGACCTTGTCGGTCGCGTCAATCACAAACCACTCGTGCGTCACGTCAGCGGGTTTCGCGCTGAACGTTTTGGTCATGAGTTTTCCTGGCAGGAAAGAGGTTTGGCGGGCCCTTTTCCACGGTCGGTGTTCCTCTTTCGGGAACCTCTTAGGTGGGAAGATGGACTTCGCCGCGGGACCACTAAAGCGCTGCGAAGCCCGCGATTATATGAAATTCGGGGCAAGTCAGGCAAATCGCCCCGCAGGCGTCAGCGAAGCACGCGCACCAGCTCGATCGCCTCGTTGGTGGCACTGGCGTTCCCACGCCGGTGCTCCGCCTCGAAGCGCACGACCCGGCGCAGCTCGTTGGAATACCAGGCGGCCCCCTCGAAGCGGGTGCCGACCGGGGAAGCCCCGGTACCGTAGGAGGCGTAGATCCACCCGCTGTAGACGATCTGGAACACCCTCAGGTCGACACCATCCACCCGCATCGACCGCTCCCCGGTGACCACGGCATCCAGCTCGTGGCGCCATTTGTCCCCCGCGCTCGCCACGTAGTCCAGGTGCCAGCGCATCCCGGGCTTCACGTCCTTGCGCACCCAGCCGCCCGGCGGTGACGAGGCGTCGAACATCCCGCCGACCGGGGATGTCACGGACACCACCTGGCCGTCCGCCTTCTCAACGCGGCCGCCCATGTTGAAGAACAGCTCGTCGCCGGCAATGCGATCCAGCCGGTAGACGAACGTGGACTTGTTGCCGGTCAACCGGTCGGTGCGCACGTACTCGAGGATGTCGCCGGTGCGCAGCGGATCGGCCGGCCCGCGCACGCCCGCCAACCGGGCTTCGGCGGCCGGCCGCTGCGCCAGCGCCGCCTGGGCACGGGCGGGGACCTCCGCCAGTAACTCGGCCGGCACCGCGAAGTTCAGGTTGCCAGGGTCGCGCGCGCCGAAGGTGGTGATGCCGAGCAGACGCCCTTCGCTGTCGAACAAGCCGCCGCCGCTGGAGCCCGCCGAGAGCGCGGCTGTGGTCTGCAGCAGGCGGCCGTCCTCGCCGCCACGCAGGCCGGAAAGAATACCTTCGCTCAACGTGTTCTCCAGCCCTCGCGGACTGCCGATGGCATAGACCCGCTGTCCCACGCGCTCGGAGCCCGCCGGCGCGAACGGCACGGGCGGCTCGCGGAAGTTGGCCACCTTGATCTGGCACAGGTCGCGCTCGACGTCGGGGTATTCGAGCACGGCTTCGTAGCTGACGTTTTCCCGGTGGATCACGAAGCCGCTCGCCTTCGCCAGCACATGGCAATTGGTGACCAGCCGGCCCGGCGCCACCACGACGGCGCTGCCGCCGCCCAGCGGGCGCGCCTGTGCGTCGAAGGTGCGCACGGTCCAGACGCCGGGCGACGCCTTGGCAAACAGGACTTCGGGTTCAAGCGCCTGCGCGCTGCCTGCGGCCATGGCGATGGCCAGCAGCCCCGCCCGGATGAACGCGGCGCTCACGGCTTGGCCGGCAGCAATGCGTTGAGATCGTCCAGCGAGACCCGGACGGGCGACGCCGGACTCGCTGCTGTGGGCGCGGCGGACGCGCGCGCGACCGGAACGGGTTCCGGCGCAGCCGCTGGAGCCACTGGAGCGGCTGCCACCGCCGGGGCGGCAACGCGCTCGGCCTCGCGCTCCGCATCCTTTCGGGGCACCGTTGCCGGCGTAGGCGCCGCTGCCGCCACTTCGGTCGTGCCGAGCTTGACCCCCGCCAGGGCTTGGTCGCCCTGCTGGGCGCTGCGGTCGAAATAGCGCTGCTCGCCGAAGACCAGTTGCATCCAGCTCGGGTAGTTGAAACCCGAGCCGTTGCTGGCATCGACGGCCACGCCGATCAGCCCGCCAAGGATGATGTTGCCCACCATGCCCCCATTCACGCGCGACACCGCCTGCCCGCCCGCGGGTGCCTGGCCGTCGTGCGTGCAGTGGATCGAGAGATTGCCGCCCGACCGTTTGACCGGCACGCTCTGGCCGGACAGCGTCATGGCCTCGCTCTTGTCGTTGGCCAGCCTGCATTCGGCGCCCTCGATCACCCGGCCGGCCGGCGTGAGCGTCTCGATCTTGATCGCCTGCGTGGTGCCGTGTGTGACGGAGGCACAGCCGGTCAGAATAGACAACATGCCCGCGCACGCGCACAGGCCCCAGAATCTCCAGCTGGCTCCTCGCATTCCTCGATCCCTCAGTCATTGGTTGTAACGGCGCGAGAGTCTAGCCGTAACCCATTCTTCTTCCAGGCACTATTCCTCATGTTCAGCTACCGCCATGCCTTCCATGCCGGCAATCACGCCGACGTGCTCAAGCACACGGTGTTGATCGCCGTGCTCGACCACCTGCTGGAAAAAGAAACCGCGCTCACCGTGGTCGACACCCACGCCGGCGCCGGGCTTTACCGGCTCGACGGCGACTACGCGGGCACCAGCGGGGAGGCGGCCGAAGGGGTGCTGCGCCTGCTGTCGCCGGAAGCCCAGCCCGACGCAGCACCGGTGGCCGAAGCGCTGGCACGCTACCTGGCAGTGGTACGGGATTTCAATCCCAAGGGCGGCGCGCGCATCTACCCCGGCTCGCCCTTCATCACCCATCACCTGCTGCGCGAGCAGGACAAGCTCAAGCTCTTCGAACTGCATCCCACCGATGCGCGCACGCTCGCCGCGAACATCGCCCAATTGGAGGCCGGGCGCCAGATCGCGGTGCTGCGCGACGATGGCTTCGGCAGCGCCACCAAGTTCCTGCCACCGCCCTCGCGCCGGGCCCTGGTGCTGTGCGATCCGAGCTACGAGATCAAGAGCGACTACGCGCGCGTGCTCGACTTCATCGGCGCAGCGCTCAAGCGCTTCGCCACCGGGAGCTATGCGGTCTGGCACCCGATCATTCCGCGGCCGGAGGCACACGATCTGCCGCGCCGCCTCAAGACGCTGGCGACCAAGGCCGGCAAGCCCTGGCTGCATGCGACGCTCACGGTCAAGTCGAGCAAGATCGTGACGGACGCCGCCGGCGCCCAGCATCGTCCGGGCCTGCCGGCCAGCGGCATGTTCCTGATCAACCCGCCCTACACGCTCAAGGCGCAACTCGAGGCCGCGCTGCCGCTGATGGCCCAGCGCCTCGCGCAGGACCGCCACGCGTCCTTCTCGCTCGACGCCGGCGCCTGATCAGCGCCGCAGCCGCGGCGGCACTTCGCGGGTGCGCCGGGGCGCGAGCTGCTTGGCCGGCCTGGCGGCTGCCGCTTCAGGCGGCGCCGCATCGAGCGCGTCCGCGTCGAGCACCGTGTCGCCGCAGCGCGTGCTGTTCTTGTTCACGATGGAGAGCGCCACCTGCTTGATCCCGAGCCCCAGCATGCCCAGCGCATCTGCCGCGGCCCGGCTCAGGTCGATGATCCGCCCGGACGCATAGGGGCCACGGTCGTTGATGCGCACCAGCACCTCTCGCCCGTTGACCAGGCTGCGCACGCAGACGCGGGTGTTGAAGGGCAGCGTCTTGTGCGCGGCGGTCAAGGCCGTCATGTCGAAGCGTTCGCCGTTGGCGGTCTTGCGCTGGTGGAACTGGATGCCGTACCAGGAAGCGCCGCCGCGCTCGAAGATCTCGCTCGGCCCCGAGTCACCCGGGATGCCGTCGTCCTCCGCCGTGCCGGAGATCGCGAGGTCGTAGCGCACCGAGGGCACCTGCGACCGCGGCGGTGCACCGGCCGGCAGCGCAGGCTGGCGTGTCAGGGGACGCAGGCCGGTGCCGGGCACTTCGTTCGCCGGATCCGGCGGCTTGGGCTGCGTCGTACAGGCAGCCAGCGCGGCCGCCGCCACCACCAGCCCCAGCCTTTCCGCGAGCCGGCGCCCGCTCATCCGCCCCAGCCCAGCCGATCCAGCAACGCGAGCGTCGCCACCGACTGGTTCATGGTGTAGAAGTGCAGCGCGTGCGCCCCGCCCGCGCGCAGGCGCTCGCAGAGGTCCGTCACCACGTCCAGGCCAAAGGCCTTGATGGAGGCGGTGTCATCGCCGAAGCCCTGCAGCCGCAGCCGGATCCAGCGCGGGATCTCGGCGCCGCAGGCATCGGAGAAGCGCATCAGCTGCGTGGAACTGGTGATCGGCATGATGCCCGGCACGATCGGCGTGTCCAGGCCGAGCTTGCGTGCCTCGTCCACGAAGCGGAAGTAGGCCTCGGGGCTGAAGAAGTACTGCGTGATCGCCGAGTCGGCCCCGGCGCGCACCTTGGCCGCGAAGGCCTGCAGGTCGGCTTCGGGCGAGCGTGCCTGGGGATGCACCTCCGGATAGCAGGCCACCTCGATATGGAAGTCGCGACCGGTCTCTTCGCGGATGAAGGCCACCAGGTCGCTCGCGTAGTGGAACTCGCCGCCCATGCCGTAGCCGCTGGGCAGGTCGCCGCGCAGCGCGACCAGGCGCTTGACGCCCATGGCCTTCAGCGCCGCCAGCTGCTCGCGCACCGTGCTGCGGGTGGCGCCGATGCAGGAGAAGTGACAGGCCGCGTCGACCCCTTCCTCCAGGATCTCGCGCACCGCGCCGAAGGTGCCGGCCTGCGTGGAACCGCCGGCGCCGTAGGTCACCGAGCAGAACTCGGGTTGATGCGCATACAGCTGCTGGCGCACGGCGCGCAGCTTGACCACGCCTTCAGGCGTCTTGGGCGGAAAGAACTCAAAGCTCAACGGAAGGCGCACGGCCGGCTCCTGGTGTTCCGCTCGCGAGAGCGGCATGAATGAAGAATTCGCGGTTGCCGTCGCCGCCCGCGATCGGGCTGTCGAACCAGCCCCGCACCTGCAGGCCGAGCACCTCGCAGGCCGTGCGCAGACGTTGCTCGACCACCGGGTAGAGCGCGGCATCGCGCACGATGCCGCCCTTGCCGATCTGCGCCGGCTGCAGCTCGAATTGAGGCTTGACCAGCATCAGAAGCTCACCCTGGCTTGCGAGCAAGGGTAGCAGCGACGCCAGCACCAGGGTCAGCGAAATGAAGGACAGGTCGCCCACGATCAGGTCGAACGGAGCCTCCGCGCCCGGCGCGCCGCTCAAGATCGAGGCGTCGAGCGCACGCGCATTCACGCCTTCGAGGGCGGTCACGCGCGCATCGCCGCGCAGCCGCGCATGCAGTTGCCCATGCCCCACGTCCACGCCCACCACGTGGCGGGCCCCCTGCTGCAGCAGGCAGTCGGTAAAGCCGCCGGTGGACTGGCCGACGTCGAGGCAGCGCTTGCCCTTCACGTGGATGCCGGCAACGGCCAGCGCGCCCTCGAGCTTGAGTCCTCCGCGCGAGACGTAGCGTGCCTCGGCTGCATCGAGCAGCTCGAGCTCGGCATCCGGTGGCACCTCTTCACCGTTCTTGCCCACCGTGCGCCAGCTCATGCCGTCGCGCCAGCGCAGCCCGCCCGCGATCAGCCGCGAGGCCTGCGAGCGCGAGGCGGCCAGGCCGCGTTCGACGAGCAACTGGTCGGCGCGCACGGCTGCGCGGTCCGATCAGTAGCGGTAGGTGTCCGGCTTGTAGGGGCCGTTCTTGTCCACGCCGATGTAGGCGGCCTGGGCGTCGGTCAGCACCGTGAGCTGGGCGCCGAGCTTGGACAGCTGCAGGCGCGCGACCTTTTCGTCCAGGTGCTTGGGCAGCACATAGACCTTGCCGGCCTGGTACACGTCGGGCTTGGTGAAGAGCTCGATCTGCGCGATGGTCTGGTTGGCGAAGGAGGAGCTCATCACGTAGCTCGGGTGGCCCGTGCCGCAGCCCAGGTTCACCAGCCGGCCCTTGGCCAGCAGGATGATGCGTTTGCCATCCGGGAAGATCACGTGGTCGACCTGCGGCTTGATCTCCTCCCACTCGTACTTCTCGAGCGAGGCGACCTCGATCTCGTTGTCGAAGTGGCCGATGTTGCAGACGATCGCCTGGTCCTTCATCGCGGCCATGTGGGCGTGCGTGATGACGTCCTTGTTGCCGGTGGTGGTGACGAAGATGTCGGCCTTGTCGGCCGCATATTCCATCGTCACGACGCGGTAGCCTTCCATCGCGGCCTGCAGCGCGTTGATGGGGTCGATCTCGGTCACCCACACCTGGGCGCTCAGCGCGCGCAGGGCCTGGGCCGAGCCCTTGCCCACGTCACCGTAGCCGGCCACGCAGGCCACCTTGCCGGCGATCATCACGTCGGTGGCACGCTTGATGCCGTCCACCAGCGACTCGCGGCAGCCGTACAGGTTGTCGAACTTGCTCTTGGTCACCGAGTCGTTCACGTTGATGGCGCGGAACAGCAGCGTGCCCTTGGCGGCCATTTCGTTGAGGCGATGCACGCCGGTGGTGGTTTCCTCGGTCACGCCGATGATCTCGGCCGACTTGCGGGTGTACCAGGTGGGATCGACGGCCAGCTTGGCCTTGATCGCGGCGTAGAGGATGCGCTCTTCCTCGCTGGTCGGGTTGGCCAACACGCCCTGGTCCTTCTCGGCCTTCTGGCCCAGGTGCATGAGCAGCGTGGCATCGCCGCCGTCGTCCAGGATCATGTTCGGGCCTTCGCCGGCCGTGCCCTTGGGGCCGAAGTCGAAGATGCGGTGGGTGTAGTCCCAGTAGTCTTCCAGCGACTCGCCCTTGATCGCGAAGACCGGCGTGTCGGTCGCGGCGATGGCTGCGGCGGCATGGTCCTGCGTCGAGAAGATGTTGCAGGAGGCCCAGCGCACGGTGGCGCCCAGCGCCTGCAAGGTCTCGATCAGCACCGCGGTCTGGATCGTCATGTGCAGCGAGCCGGTGATGCGCGCGCCCTTCAGGGGCTGGCTCTTGGCGTACTCGTCGCGGATGGCCATCAGGCCGGGCATTTCGGTTTCCGCGATGCGGATTTCCTTGCGGCCCCAGGCGGCCAGGGAGATGTCGGCGATCGCCTGGTCGGCGGCGGATTTGAGAACAGCGCTCATGTTTGGCTCCAAAACAAAGTTTGAAAATGCCGCTGGGTCGGGCTGGGTCGGGGTCGAAGACTCACCGCGAGAACAGCGGGTGAGCGTGGTTGCGATGGGGTCCGAGCCTCACGCCTGATGGCGCTGCAACGCTCCTCGGAAGCGGCGAATTTTACCTGAGCGGCGCCCGGATGCCACCGGCAACGATAATCGCCGGTTCGGCCGGCCGCCGCGGCCGCCTTCGATCTCCGCGCCTTTCCATGTCCTTCGCCTCCGAAACCCGCCGCCGCCGCACCTTCGCGATCATTTCCCACCCGGACGCCGGCAAGACCACGCTGACCGAGAAGCTGCTGCTGTTCTCCGGCGCGATCCAGATCGCCGGCTCGGTGAAGGCGCGCAAGGCCTCGCGGCACGCTACCTCCGACTGGATGGAGATCGAGAAGCAGCGCGGCATCTCGGTGGCCAGCTCGGTGATGCAGATGGCCTACCGCGAGCACGTGATCAACCTGCTCGACACCCCCGGCCACAAGGACTTTTCGGAAGACACCTACCGCGTGCTGACCGCGGTCGACTCGGCCCTGATGGTGATCGACGCAGCCAACGGCGTGGAGGCGCAGACCCGGCGCCTGATCGAGGTCTGCCGCCAGCGCGACACGCCCATCATCACCTTCGTCAACAAGATGGACCGCGAGGTGCGCGAGCCGCTGGAGCTGCTCGACGAGATCGAGCGCGAACTGGGCATGCCCTGCGTGCCCATGACCTGGCCGGTGGGCCAGGGCAAGAGTTTCGGCGGCATCATCAACCTGCGCACCCAGGCGATGACGGTGTTCGAGTCGGGCAGCGAGCGCCTGCCGCAGGACTTCGAGACCATCCCCCTGTCCGACGGCGGCACGCTGCAGAAGCGCTTCGGCCACGAGTTCGAGACCGCGACGGAGAGCATGGAGCTCGCCACCGGCGCCTCCCCCGCCTGGGACCGCGAGGCCTTCCTGGCCGGCAAGCAGACGCCCGTGTTCTTCGGCTCCGGCGTCAACAACTTCGGCGTGATGGAGGTGCTGGACGCCCTGGTCGACCTGGCACCGCCGCCGCAGCCGCGCATCAGCACCACGCTGGTCAACCGCCAGCCGGTGGTGCGCGAGATCCTGCCCGACGACAAGGATTTCGCCGGCGTGGTGTTCAAGGTGCAGGCCAACATGGATGCCAACCACCGCGACCGCATCGCCTTCGTGCGCATGGCCTCGGGCAAGTACACGCCGGGCATGAAGCTGAAAGTGCAGCGCACCGCCAAGGAGCTGCGCCCGACCAGCGTGGTCACCTTCATGAGCCAGCGCCGCGAGGCGGTGGAAGAGGCCTACGCCGGTGACATCGTCGGCTTCACCACCCATGGCGGCGTGCAGCTGGGCGACACCATCACCGACGGCGCCTCGCTGCAGTTCACCGGCCTGCCCTTCTTCGCGCCCGAGCTGTTCATGACCGTGATCCTGAAGAACCCGCTGCGCACCAAGCAGTTGCAGCAAGGCCTGGCCCAGTTGGGCGAGGAAGGCGCGATCCAGGTGTTCCGGCCCGAGGTGGGCGGCCCCATGCTGCTGGGCGCCGTGGGCCAGTTGCAGTTCGAAGTGGTGCAGCATCGGCTGAAGACCGAATACGACGCCGATGTGAGGCTGGAGGGCTGCCAGTACACCGGCGCGCGCTGGATCACCGCCGACACGCCGGCCGAGCTGCGCGCCTTCACCGACGCCTACCCTGCCCGCATGGCGCGCGATGCGGCCGACACGCTGGCCTACCTGTGCACCTCGCCCTACGACGTGCGGCTGGCGCAGGAGCGCTTCCCCAAGATCCATTTCCATCCGCTGCGCGAGCATGCGGGCCTGGCGCTGCAGACGGCCGGCTGATGCAGCCCCTCTCGCAATGGCCGCCTGCGGCGCGTCGCGACCTGGTGGGCGTGTTCACCGACATCGACGACACGCTGACCACCGAGGGCGCGGTCACGTCCGATGTGCTCGACGCGCTGGGCGCCCTGCGGGCCGCCGGCCTCGCGCGGGTCGCCATCACCGGACGGCCGGTCGGCTGGAGCGAGCCCTTCGCGGCGGTCTGGCCGGTGGATGCGATCGTGGCCGAGAACGGCGCCGTGGCCCTGGTGCGCACCGCCAAGGGTGCGGTCGAGAAGCGCTACCAGCAGGACGCCGTGACGCGCGCGCACAACTTCGAACGCATGCAGGCGGTGCTGGCGCGCGTCGAGCGCGAGATCCCTGGCGCGCGCCGCGCAACCGACTCCGCGGGGCGCGAGTGCGACATTGCCGTCGACCACAGCGAGTTCACCCGGCTGGACGACGCCACCATCGCGCAGGTGGTCGCGCTGATGCGCGGCGAAGGCATGCATGCCACGGTCAGCAGCATCCACGTCAACGGCTGGTACGGCGACCACAACAAGCTCGAAGGCGCGCGCTGGATCGTGCGCGAGCTCTGGGGCCGGCAGCTCGGCGACGAAATGCAGCACTGGGCCTACGTGGGCGACTCCACCAACGATGCGCTGATGTTCGAGCATTTCGCGCACAGCATCGGGGTGGCCAACGTGCGCCGCTTCGAGAGTGCGCTGTCGCACCTGCCGCGCTACGTGGCGCCCAGCGAGCGCGGCGCGGGCTTCGCCGAGGTGGCGGCCGCCATCCTCCAGGCCCGCGCTTGAAGCGAAGGATCTTCAGGGCACGCTGAAGGCGACCGGCTTCGTGCCCGCCATGGTCCGGCCGTCGCCGTTGTTGACGAACTCGGCCCGCGCTGTGTAGCTGCCCTTGGGCGGGTGGAGCCAGAGTTCGGTCTGGCCGCCGTCGAGCTCGATCAGCTCGGCCTTTTGCCCCGGCCGCTCCAGCACGAGCCGGAAGTGGCCCGTTTCCGCCAGCTTCGGCGCCGCATGCGCGACGTTGTAGCCGCTCGCATGCAGCTGGATGCGCAGCGGCGGGACCTGCGCGCTCTTGTCCGCCGGACTCAGCATCTCGATGCGCGGCGTGCCCAGCAGGCTGGCCGGCGCGACGCCCTTGTTCTGCTTGCTGACCATGAACCGCAGCGGCTTGCTGTACACGAAAAATGGGATGTGCCCCTGGTCGGCCAGCACCAGGCGCAGCGTGTAGCTGCCCGGCGGCAGGTCCACCACCGTTTCCATCTGGCCCTTGCCGAAATGGATGTACTGCTCGGTAAAGGGCAGCGGCTTGCGGAAGTCCAGGGGCAGAGGCTGGTTGATCAGAAGGTGATGGTGGCCCGCATGGCCCGCGCTGTGCCCGGCGGGCACGATGCCGCGCATCGAGAGCCCGAATCGCGCGACGAAGGGCGATTCCAGCGTGGCGCCATCCTTCAGGTTGCTGAAGTAGGCCTCCGGCGCCCAGTTGGGCGGCGGCACCACCCACTTGTGGGTGGGGAGTTCGCCCTGCTCCGCGGGCGCGGTCGGCGCCTGTGCGAGCGCGGCGCCCATGGAAAAGACGAGGCAGGCGAGCGCCAGGATCTTGCGCAGCGACGCGCACCGACGTGGATAGACCGACATTGAGACTTCCCCCTTCGAAGAAGTTGATTTTTACATCGGTTTACATCGGACTCGCCGCACGCCATGCCCCCCCCCGTGACGCATGCCACGTACGCCGCACACATCCCCAGCTCAGCGCAGGTGCGACCGCACCCACCGCACGATGTCCGCCGCGCCCATCGCACCGGCCTGGCGTGCGATCTCGCGACCGCCCTGGAACAACGCCAGCGTCGGGATGCTGCGGATGTTGAAGCGCGCGCCGAGGCCCGGCACGGCCTCGGTGTCGACCTTGGCCAGCCGGACCTGCGGCTCCAGCTGGGCCGCCGCCTGCTCGAAGCCAGGCGCCATTTGGCGACAGGGCCCGCACCAGGGGGCCCAGAAATCCACCAGCACCGGGATCTCGTTGCGGCCGACATGGCGATCGAAGGCGGCGGCATCCAGCGCCGTCGAGTGGCCGGTGAAGAGCGGCTGGTGGCAGTTGCCGCAATCCGGTGCGCTTCCCATCTGCGCGCTGCGCACGCGGTTGGTGGTGTGGCAATGCGGGCAGACGACGTGCAGCGATTCGTTCATTGGCAGTTCCTGCGGGGTATCTGTTTGACGTGGGGCTCGCCGCGGTGATTGCAAGCCGCCTGTGGCGCCACAATGCCGCGCATGGACTGCCGCATCCGAACCATGCGCCCCGGCGAAGTCGCGCTCGCCATCGAGTGGGCGGCGCGCGAAGGCTGGAATCCCGGCCTGCACGACGCCGCGTGCTTCCACGCGGCCGATCCCGATGGCTTTCTCGTCGCCGAGCGCGAGGGCGAGGCGGTGGGCTGCATCTCCGCGGTCTCCTATGCGGGACAGCTCGGCTTCATCGGCCTGTACATCGTGCAGCCGGCCTGGCGTGGGCGCGGCGTCGGGCTGCAGTTGTGGCAGGCCGGGATGGCACGCCTGTCGGGCAGGGTGGTCGGCCTCGACGGCGTGCCGGCGCAGCAGGACAACTACCGCAAGAGCGGCTTTGTGCTGGCCTGGAACAACGCGCGCTTTGCCGGCACGGCGCGCGAAGCCGCATCTGCCACGCCGTCGCAGATCGTGGCGCTCGCCTCGGTCGACTTCGCCGCGCTGTGCACCGACGACCGCCGCGTCTTCCCTGCCCCGCGCGCAGCCTTTCTGCGCCAATGGATCGCGATGCCCGAGGCCGCGGGCGTGGCCTGGATGGAGGACGGCCGCCTGGCAGGCTGGGGCCTGATCCGCCGCTGCCGCGAGGGCCACAAGATCGGCCCGCTGGTGGCCGACGGCCGCGGGATCGCCGACGCCCTGTACGCTGCACTGTGCGCCCGCGTGCCCGCGGGCGACGCCGTCTACCTCGACGTGCCCCTTCCCAACGCGGCCGCCGTGGCATTGGCACAGGCCCAGGGCCTCCGCAGCGTCTTCGAGACCGCCCGCATGTACGCGGGCCCGGCGCCCGCCGTCGAGCTGCAGCGGATCTACGGCGTCACCACCTTCGAGCTGGGCTGACGCCTGCCCTCTGCACTCATTGCGGCTTGGCCAGCCCCAGCTTCTCGATCAGCGCCTTCTCGCGCGCGAAGGTGGTCTGGGCAAACTTCGTGTAGTCGGCCGAGCTCAGGTAGTTGGGCAGCATGTCGTAGCGCCCCAGGGCGGCCACGTAGCTGGGCTCCTCCATCGCCTGCTTGAAGGCGTCGTGCAGCTTCTTCACGACCTCCGGCGGCGTGCCCTTCGGCGCACCGATGCCGAAGGGCGAGTTCTGCACGATGTCGTAGCCCAGTTCCTTCAGCGTCGGCGCGTCGGGGAACTTGGCCAGCCGCTTCTCGCCCCAGGTGTTCAGCACGCGCAGCTTGCCGGCCTCCACCTGCGGCGCGAAGCCGGTGCTGTCGGCCGCGGCCATCAACTGGCCGCTGATCACCGCCAGCATCAGGTCGGCGCTGCCCTTGTACGGCACATGCTGCAGCTCGATGCCGGCCTGCTGCGCGATCAGCTCGGTCGTGAGGTGGGGGCTGGTCAGGGTGCCGGTCGAGCCGTAGGTCAGCTTGCCGGGATTGGCCTTGGCATAGGCGACGAAGTCCTTCCACGTCTTGAAGGGACTGTCGGCCGGCACGACGATACCGAAGGCGTAGCCGGTGACGTTGATCACGTAGTTGATGTCCTTCACCGGGTCCCAGTTGATCTTGGTGGTGTAGGGCAGGCGGAAGACGCCCAGCGGGATCTGGCCGACGGTGTAGCCGTCGGCCGGCGCCGTCTGCAGCGCCTGCGCCGGCAGCGTGCCGCCGGCTCCGGGCTTGTTCTCGACCACGATCGGCTGGCCGATGATCTTTGAGGCGTTGTCGGCCAGCTGCCGCATGGTGATGTCGGTGGGCCCGCCGGCCGGGAAGGCGATCACCAGCTTGATCGGCTTGGCGGGAAAGGCCTGGGCGTGTGCGAGGGAAACGGTCAGGCCTAGCACAGCGGCGCACAGAAGGGAACGACGAAACATGGAAGGCTCCAGGACAGCAAAGGCCGTCATTTGGCCGCGCCCGCGCCCGCCGGGGCAATCCGGACAGACCCCCGGCCTGTCGCCGCGGCGTCAGCCCGCGCGGTGCATGAAGCCGTCGAGCACGTTCACCGCGTTGATGCCCACCGCCTCCACCGCGTAGCCGCCCTCGAAGACAAACACGGTGGGCAGGCCGGCACCCGCCAGGTCCTCGCCGATGCGCAGGTAGTCGGGCGTGGCCAGACGGAAGCCGGCGATGGGGTCGCCCTCGAAGGTGTCGAGCCCGAGCGACACCACCAGCGCGCCCGGCCGGAAGTCGGCGATGCCGCGCAGCGCCTCCCGCAGCGCCTCGCGCCAGCGCTCGAAGCCGGTGCCGCGCGGCAGCGGCAGGTTGCGGTTGAAGCCCAGCCCGGCGCCAGCACCCTGCTCGTCCGCATAGCCCAGGTAATAGGGGTATTCGGTGTGCGGGTCGCCGTGGAGGCTGGTGAACTGCACGTCGGCGCGCTCGTAGAAGATCGCCTGCGTGCCGTTGCCGTGGTGGTAGTCGATGTCCAGCACCGCCACGCGCTCGACGCCCGCATCGCGCAGCGCCTGCGCCGCGATCGCGGCGTTGTTCAGGAAGCAGTAGCCGCCGAAGAAATCCACGCCGGCGTGGTGGCCTGGCGGGCGCGTCAAGGCGAAGGCGGCGCGCTCGCCCCGCAGCACGTGGCCGGCCGCGGCCAGCGCGCAGCCGGCGCCGGCGCGCGCGGCCGCCCAGGTGCCACTGGTGAGCGGCGTGCCCGCATCGTAGGAAAAGAGGCCCATGCGCGCCGCGAAGCTGGCAGGCAGCACGTCGTGGCGGAAGCTGCGGATCGGCCAGCAGGAAGGCAGCGCATCGCGCTGCGCATTGGCAGGATCCAGCGCGACCCATTCGTCCCAGGCGCCGGCCAGGAATTCGAGATAGCGCGGCGCATGGACCCGCGCCAGCACCGCCAGGTCGGGCTCGCGCGGCTCCTCCACCGGCCCGAGTCCGCGGCGCTTCAGCGCCGCCAGCACGTAGTCGGCGCGCGAGGGCACCTCGAAGCAGGGCACCAGCTCGCCGCGGAACATCTCCACCTTGCCCTGGTGCAGCACGTGCTGCGCGTTGTAGACGGTGCGCATCAGGCTTCCCTGCGGACCGGGCGCGGTTCGGCCAGTGCAGGCTGCACGGGAAGCTGCAGCACCTCGTGGCGGCCGGCGCCACGCGCCAGCACCGGCGCCAGCGCCACGCCGGTGTGGGTGCGCAGGCGCACCACCTCCTCCGGCGGCGCGGCCGCCACCACGCGGCCGCCGCCGTCGCCGCCCTCGGGACCGAGGTCGATCAGCCAGTCGGCCTCGGCGATCACGTCGAGGTCATGCTCGATCACCACCACGCTGTGCCCCCCGTTCACCAGGCGGTGCAGCACGTGGATCAGCTTCTCGACATCGGCCATGTGCAGGCCCACCGTGGGCTCGTCCAGCACGTAGAGCGTGTGCGGCGCCTTGTTGCCGCGGCGCGTGACGTCGTCGCGCACCTTGGAGAGCTCGGTCACCAGCTTGATGCGCTGCGCCTCGCCGCCCGAAAGCGTGGGCGAGGGCTGGCCCAGCGTGAGATAGCCCAGCCCCACGTCCTTGAGCAGCTGCAGCGGATGGCTGATGTTGGGCATGGAGGCGAAGAACTCCACCGCCTCGTCCACCTCCATCTGCAGCACGTCGCCGATGCTCTTGCCGCGCCAGCTCACGGCCAGCGTCTCGGGGTTGAAGCGCGCGCCGTGGCAGACCTCGCAGGGCACCTTGACGTCGGGCAGGAAGCTCATCTCGATCGTGCGCACGCCCGCGCCCTCGCAGCCCGGGCAGCGGCCCTCGCCGGTGTTGAAGCTGAAGCGGCCCGGGCCATAGCCGCGCGCCTTGGCTTCCAGGGTGTCGGCGAACAGCTTGCGGATGGTGTCCCAGAAGCCGATGTAGGTCGCGGGACAGCTGCGCGGCGTCTTGCCGATGGGCGTCTGGTCGACCTCGAGCACGCGGTCGATGGTCTCGTAGCCCTCCACGGCGGCGCAGCCCGCCCAGGCCGGGCGCTTGCCCGCGGCATCGGCATCGCGGCCCGCCTTGGTCATGCGCTGCACGACGATCGCATGCACGTTGGCCAGCAGCACGTCGCGCGCCAGCGTGGACTTGCCGGAACCGCTGACGCCGGTCACGGCCACCAGGCGATGCAACGGCAGCGAAACCGTGACCTGCTGAAGGTTGTGCAGGCTGGCGCCGCGCACGGTGAGCCAGTCGGGCGCGCCGGGCTCGGGCGCCGGTACCGGGCGGCGCGGCTGCAGCGGATGCCGGATCGCATCGCGCAGGTAGCGGCCGGTCTGGGACTCATGTGCAGCCTCCAGGTCGGCCACCATGCCCTGCGCCACCAGCCGCCCGCCGCGCTTGCCCGCGCTCGGGCCGATGTCGATGATGTGATCCGCGCGCCGGATGGTGTCCTCGTCGTGTTCCACCACCACCAGCGTGTTGCCCTTCTCGCCAAGCTTGTGCAGCGCATCCAGCAGGATGCGGTTGTCGCGCGCATGCAGGCCGATGGTGGGCTCGTCCAGCACGTAGCACACGCCCTGCAGGTTGCTGCCCAGCTGCGCCGCGAGCCGGATGCGCTGGGCCTCCCCGCCCGAGAGCGTGGGCGCGCCGCGGTCCAGCGTGAGGTAGCCCAGGCCCACCTCCTCGAGGAATTCGAGGCGGCTCCGGATCTCGGGCACCAGGTCGCGGGCGATCTCGGCCTGGCGGCCGGTCAGCGCGATGCGGTCGAACCAGATGCGGATGTCGGTCACGCTCATGCGGGCCAGTTGGGTGATGCCGATGCCCCCTTCGCCGCCGGCGCCGAAGAGCACCGCCCGCGCGGTCGGGTTCAGGCGCGTCCCCTGGCAGGTCGGACAGGCCACGTCCCCCACGTCCTCCGCCTCGGGCTCGGCGAAGGTCTGTTCGCGCCCGCGGTTGTCCTCAGCCATCGTCGAGTCGTCGTAGACCTTGCGCTGCTCCTTGGTCAGCTTGACGCCGGTCCCCACGCAGTCCGGGCACCAGCCATGCTTGCTGTTGTAGGAGAACAGGCGCGGGTCCAGCTCCGCGTAGCTGGTGCTGCACACCGGGCAGGCGCGCAGCGTGGAGAAGACATGGACACGGCCGATGCCGGCCGTGGGCGCACCGGCCATCATGGCGCCGCGCAATCCCGTCAGCTCGCTCAGCACGTGCACCACGCCCTTGCCGTGCTCCAGCGCCCGCGCCAGCGCCTCGCGCAGCTCGGCCTCCTTGTCCGGCTCCACGTCCAGGCTGGCCACCGGCAGCTCGATGGTGTGCTCCTTGAAGCGGTCGATGCGCGGAAAGCCGGTGGTCGGCAGGAACTCGCCGTCCACCCGCAAATGGGTGAAGCCGCGCGGCCGCGCCCAGTCGGCCAGCTCGGTGTAGACGCCCTTGCGGTTGCTCACCAGCGGCGCCAGCAGGCCGACGTGCTGGCCGCGGAAGTTCTTCAGCAGCTGCGCCGCGATGCTGTCCGGCGTCTGCGGCTGCACCGCCGCCCCGTCGTGCACGCAGTGCTGCACGCCCAGCTTCACGTACAACAGGCGCAGGAAATGCCAGACCTCGGTGGTGGTGCCCACCGTGCTCTTGCGCCCGCCGCGGGAAAGCCGCTGCTCGATCGCCACCGTGGGCGGGATGCCGTAGACCGCATCCACCTCCGGCCGCCCGGCCGGCTGCACGATGCTGCGCGCATACGCGTTGAGCGATTCGAGATAGCGCCGCTGCCCCTCGTTGAACAGGATGTCGAAGGCCAGCGTGGACTTGCCCGAGCCGCTGACGCCGGTCACCACGCTGAACTTGCCGCGCGGGATGTCCACCGACAGGTTCTTGAGGTTGTGCTCGCGGGCATGGACGATCTGCACCGCATCGCGGCCCGGCGCCGGCTGGGCGTTCGCCGCGTAGGCGCGGGCGGCGCGCTCGGCCACCTTGTAGGCGCCGGGGCCGATGGCCAGCTCGTAGTCGACCAGCGCCGCGCCGGTCAGCGAGGCGCGGTTCTCGCGCACCTGCTCGGGCGTGCCCACCGCCACCACCTGGCCGCCGCCCTCGCCGCCCTCGGGGCCGAGGTCGATGATCCAGTCGCTGGCGCGGATGACGTCGAGGTTGTGCTCGATCACGATCAGCGAATGGCCGGCATCGAGCAGCTTGCGCAGCGCGCGCATCAGCCGCGCGATGTCGTCGAAATGCAGCCCGGTGGTCGGCTCGTCGAACAGGAACAGCGTGCCCTTGCGCGCCAGCGGCTGCTTGCTGGCGCTGGCGTTCTTCGCCGCCTCGGCCAGGAAGCCCGCAAGCTTGAGCCGCTGCGCCTCGCCGCCGGAGAGCGTGGGCACCGGCTGGCCCAGCTTCACGTAATCCAGGCCCACGTCGACGATTGGCTGCAGCGTGCGCAGCACCTCGCGGTCCTCCGCGAACAGGGCAGCCGCCTCCGCCACGGTGAGCTCGAGGATGTCGGCGACGTTGTGGTTGCGCCCGCCGCGCTCGATCTTCACCTCCAGGATCTCTGGGCGGTAGCGCTTGCCGTCGCAGTCCGGGCAGCGCAGGTACACGTCCGACAGGAACTGCATCTCCACATGCTCGAAGCCGGAGCCACCGCAGGTGGGGCAGCGCCCGTCGCCGCTGTTGAAGCTGAACTTCGAGGCGGTGTAGCCGCGCTGCTTCGACAGCGCCGCGGTGGCGAAGATCTCGCGGACCGCATCCCATGCGCCGACGTAGCTCGCCGGATTGGAGCGTGCCGTCTTGCCGATCGGCGACTGGTCGACGAAGACCACTTCGCCGAGCTGCTCGGCCCCGAGCAGCCGGTCGTGCGCGCCCGGTGTCTCGGTGGCCTTGCCGAAATGCCGCATCAGCGCGGGCGCCAGCACGTCCTGGATCAGGGTGGACTTGCCGGAGCCGCTGACGCCGGTCACGCACACCAGCCGCGCGAGCGGGAACTCGACGCTGATGCCCTGCAGGTTGTGCTCGCGCACGCCCTCGAGCACCAGGCGCGGCGTGTTGTCGCTCACCATGCGCTTGAAGCCCATGCCGATCTGCTTGCGTCCGCCCAGGTACTGGCCGGTCAGCGTGTCAGCGCTGCGCAGGTCGCCGGTGCTGCCGTCGAACACGATCCGTCCGCCGCGCGCGCCGGGGCCCGGCCCCATGTCGATCACGCGGTCGGCGGCCAGCATCACGGCCGGGTCGTGCTCCACCACCACCAGCGTGTTGCCGGCGTCGCGCAGGCGCAGCATGGCCTCGGTGATGCGGTTCATGTCGCGCGGATGCAGGCCGATGCTGGGCTCGTCCAGAACGAACAGGGTGTTGACCAGCGAGGTGCCCAGCGCGGTCGTCAGGTTGATGCGCTGCACCTCGCCGCCGCTCAGGGTGCGGCTCTGGCGGTCGAGTGTGAGGTAGCCGATGCCGACGTCGTGCAGGTAGCGCAGACGGGTGGTGATCTCCTCGAAGAGGAGCTTGAGGGCCTGCGCTTCGCCATGCCTTACTCCTTCCCCCTCTGGGGGAAGGCTGGGATGGGGGCTCGGGGCCTGTGCACGCGCCGTATGCCCCCTCCCCTGCCCTCCCCCAGAGGGGGAGGGTGCCTCGTTCATGCCGTCGAAGAACTGCCGCAACCGCTCGATCGGCAGCAGCATCAGGTCATGCAGGCACAGGCCCGGCAATGCCTCGAGCTGCCCGCGCGACCACTTCACGCCCACCGGCATGAAGCGCTTCGACGGCGGCAGCACCGCGTCCGCATCCTCCTTGCTGCCGATGCGCCACAGCAGGCTCTCCAGCTTCAGCCGCGCGCCTGCGCAAACGGGACAGGGCGTGTAGCTGCGGTACTTGGACAAGAGCACGCGGATGTGCATCTTGTAGGCCTTGCTCTCCAGGTAGCCGAAGAAGCGCCGCACGCCATACCACTGCTGATTCCACTTGCCGTTCCAATGGGGCGAGCCGTCGATCACCCAGGCCTGCTGCTCGGGCGTGAGCTTGTTCCAGGGCGTGTCGCGCGGGATGCCGGCCGCCTCGGCATGGCGCATCAGGTCGTCCTGCGCTTCCTTCCAGGCGGGGGTCTGGATGGTCTTGATGGCGCCGGCGCGCAGGGTGAGCTTGTCGTTGGGAATGACCAGGCCCAGGTCCACGCCGATAACGCGGCCGAAGCCGCGACAGGTCTCGCAGGCGCCCACGGCCGAGTTGAAGGAGAACATCGAGGGGATGGGGTCCGCATAGCGGATGTCGCTCTCCGGGCAGTGCAGGCCCGTGGAAAACTTCCAGACGTCCGGATCGGCGCCCTCTTGCGCAGACAAGGCATGCACGGTCAGGCGGCCGCTGCCGCGCTTGAGCGCCACCTCGATCGCTTCGATCACCCGCGCGCGCTCCGCATTCGCCATGCGGAAGCGGTCCGCCACCACGTCCAGCACCTTGCGCGGACCGGTCGGCGTGGCGACCTCGCGCTCGCCCTGGACGCGCGTGAAGCCGCTGGCCGACAGCCACTGCGCGACCTCGTCGGCACTGGTGCCGGCCGGCAGCTCGACCGGGAAGGTGAGCACCACGCGCGGGTCGCCGGCAGCAGCGGCGCGCGAGACGAGCTCGGCATAGATGGAATCAGGCGTGTCATGCCGCACCGGCAGCGCCGTCTCCCGGTCGAACAACTGCGCGGCCCGGGCATACAGCAACTTCAGGTGATCGTTGAGCTCGGTCATCGTGCCGACCGTCGAGCGCGAAGAGCGCACCGGGTTGGTCTGGTCGATGGCGATGGCGGGCGGCACGCCCTCCACCTTGTCGACCGCCGGCTTGTCCATGCGATCGAGAAATTGCCGCGCATAGGCCGAGAAGGTCTCGACATAGCGGCGCTGGCCTTCGGCGTAGAGGGTATCGAACACCAGGCTCGACTTGCCCGAGCCGCTCGGGCCGGTGACCACGGTCATTTCGCCGGTGCGGATGTCGAGGTCGAGGTTCTGGAGGTTGTGCTGGCGTGCACCGCGAATCCGGATGGAGCCCTGTGTCATGAATGCCTTGGGAATGGGGCAGACATTCTAGGAACCGCGGCGAGGCTTCGTGCAAAGCATCACAAGGCCGATCACGGGGCAGGGGTTTCCACGGATAAGGGCTTTGCGTCAATTCGGTAACAAATAGGCGCCCTTTCGTTTCCTCCCCTCCACTCCTCCCCAATCATTCCCCATGAACAAGATGCGCGCGCTCAGCGTCGCCGGACTGCTGGCGCTCGCCAGCCTCGGTGCCTCCGCCCAGATCCTGATCGGCCAGACCGCTGGCATCACCGGCTCGGTGGCGGCCAGCGTCAACGAGACCATCGCCGGCGCCCAGCTGGTGATCGACGCCGCCAACGCCCAGGGCGGCATCCACGGCGAGAAGATCGAAGTCCTGCGGATGGACGACGGCTTCGACGTCAAGCGGGCCGGCGAGAACGCGCGCGTGCTGATCGAGGACAAGAAGGTCGTGGCCCTCTTCATGAGCCGCGGCACGCCGCATTCGCAGGCCATCATCCCCTGGCTCGACAAGTACGGCGTGGCGCTGATCGGCCCGTCCACAGGCGCCATGGTGCTGCACAAGCCTGTGCAGCGGCATGTCTTCAACGTGCGTTCTTCCTACCAGCGCGAGGCCGAAAAGGCAGTCGCCCACCTGCTCACCATCGGCGTCAACCGTATCGCGGTGGTCCACGTCACCGACTCCTTCGGCCAGGATGCGCTGGAAGGCGCAATGGCCGGCTTCGACAAGGGCAAGGCCAAGCCGGCCGCGATCGTGCAGGCCGACCGCGACAAGCCGGACTATGCGGCCATCGTGCCGAAGATCACGGCCGCCGAGGCCCAGGCCGTCGTGTGGATCGGCTCCGGAACCGCCGTCGTCGAAGGCGTGAAGGCGCTGCGTGCCGCGGGCTCCGCGGCCCAGGTGGTCACGCTCTCCAACAATGCGTCCTCGGGCTTCATCAAGCAGCTGGGCGACGCCAGCCGCGGCGTGATCGTCACCCAGGTCTTTCCCAACGAGCGCTCGATCGGCCAGCCGATGGTCAAGGAAGCGCTGGGACTCGCGCGCGCCAAGGGCCAGAACGAGCTTTCGCCGGCGGCGCTGGAAGGCTTCGCCTCGGCCAAGGTGCTGGTCGAGGCCCTGCGCCGCGCAGGGCCCAAGCCCACCCGCGCCAAGGTGATCGCGGCGCTCGAGGGGCTGCGCAACTTCGACCTGGGCGGCGGGCTGGAAGTCAGCTACTCGCCGCAGGACCACTCGGGCATCGATTTCGCCGACCTGTCCATCATCAGCGACGGCAGGTTCAAGCGCTGACGGCTGCGGGCACGCGGCAGGGGCTACTTCGACTTCTCAGCGGGCTCCGGCGTGTGCGTGATGTCACCGCCGTGCTTTTCCCCCGACATGTCCACCTTGTCCCCCGCCTGCATGAGCACGAACAGCGCGATGGCGGCAAAGACGACGAAGGCAACGGCGATTTTCCACATGGTCGGTCTCCTGGGGGATGTTCAAGAAATGTTCAAGAAAAAGGCCTCGTGCCACACGCAGCATGGCACGAAGCCTCTTTGTTGAACACGGAGGACCGCCACGGCAGCCCTCCGGGAAATCGCCTTCTCAGTCCTTGGCGTAGATGTCCACGTCCTTGGTTTCGCGCACGAACAGCGTGCCCACCACCAGGGTCATGCCCGCGATGATGATCGGGTACCAGAGACCGTTGTACATGTTGCCGGTCGAGGCCACGATCGCGAAGGCGGTGGTCGGCAGCAGGCCGCCGAACCAGCCGTTGCCGATGTGGTACGGCAGGCTCATCGAGGTGTAGCGGATGCGGGTCGGGAACAGCTCGACCAGCATGGCGGCGATCGGGCCGTAGACCATGGTGACCAGGATCACCAGGTAGGTCAGCAGCACCACGACCATCAGCTTGTTCATCTTCGCCGGATCGGCCTTGGCCGGGTAGCCCGCCGCCTTGAGGTCATCGGACACGCCCTTCTTGAAGGCGGCGATCTCCTTGCCCGAGGCCTCGTCGAACTTGTGGTTGACCACATTGCCGATCGGCGCCTCGACCGTCTTGTCGCCGATCTTCACGACCGCCTTGGAGCCGGGGGGGCCTTCGATGTTGTCGTAGCTCACCGAGTTCTGCACCAGGTAGCGCTTGGCGATGTCGCAGGAGCTCTTGAAGTCGATCTCGCGCGCCACCGGGTTGCCCTGGAAGGAGCAGGACTTCGGATCGGCCGTCACCGTCACGCCGGCGGTCGCCTGGGCCTTGGCCAGGTCGGGGTTGGCGTAGGTGGTCAGGGCCTTGAAGACCGGGAAGTAGGTCACCACCGCCAGCAGGCAGCCGGCCATGATGATGGGCTTGCGGCCGATCTTGTCGGACAGCGTGCCGAAGATCACGAAGAAGGGCGTGCCGATCAGCAGCGCGGCCGCGATCATCAGGTTGGCGCTGGTGGCATCGACCTTGAGCTGCTGCGTCAGGAAGAAGAGCGCGTAGAACTGGCCCGAGTACCAGACCACGGCCTGGCCGGCGGTCAGGCCGACGAGCGCCAGGATCACGATCTTCAGGTTCTTCCACTCACCGAAGGACTCGGCCAGCGGCGCCTTCGAGGTCTTGCCCTCGGCCTTCATGCGCTGGAAGGCCGGCGATTCCGACAGCGACAGCCGGATCCACACCGAGATGGCCAGGAGCGCGATCGACACCAGGAAGGGCACGCGCCAGCCCCAGGCGGCGAAGGCATCCTCGCCGAGCCAGGTGCGTACGCCCAGGATCACCAGCAGGCTCAGGAACAGGCCGAGCGTGGCGGTGGTCTGGATCCAGGAGGTGTAGGCACCGCGCTTGCCGTGCGGCGAGTGCTCGGCTACGTAGGTGGCGGCACCGCCGTACTCGCCGCCGAGCGCCAGGCCCTGCAGCATGCGCAGCGCGATCAGGATCACGGGCGCCGCCACGCCGATGGTGGCGTAGCTGGGCAGCAAGCCGACGATGAAGGTCGACAGGCCCATGATCAGGATCGTCACCAGGAAGGTGTACTTGCGGCCGATCATGTCGCCGAGCCGGCCGAACACGATGGCGCCGAAGGGACGCACCAGGAAGCCTGCCGCGAAGGCCAGCAGCGCGAAGATGAAGGCCGCGCCCGCATCCAGGCCGCTGAAGAACTGCTTGGCGATGATCGCCGCGAGCGAGCCGTACAGATAGAAGTCGTACCACTCGAACACGGTGCCGAGCGAGGAAGCGAAGATGACCTTCTTTTCCTCCGCGGACATGGGCCGGGGGGCACTGTGAGGCGCTCCCCTTGAATCAAGTGTGGCTGCCATTCGTCGTCTCCTAAATATTCGACCCACGGCGTGGGGCGTGATCGAATTCTTGGAGCGTCGACTGACCCTAGGCTTTCGCCAAACTGAATCGTCGCTGACGATTTAAGGTGAAACCCGGTGCGCGCGTTTCAGCCTGTAAGAAATTCAGGGTTTGCCTCAGGGTTTGCCGCTGCGCAGCAGCGATGGGCGGGCCGGCGCGGCATCCCAGTCGGGGCCCTGGAACCACGCGTCGCCGCGCAGGCAGGCGGCGAGCATCGCCAAGCCGTCGAAGCCCCAGAAGCAGCGTCCGTCGACCTCGAAGGCCGGCACGCCGAACACGCCGCCGGCAACGGCGGCGTCGGTGTTGGCCTTGAGCTGGGCCTTGACCTCGTCGCCGCCCGCATCCCGCTGCAGGCGCAACTGGGCGGCCAGTGCGGCCAGCCGGCCCCCATCGCCCGGCTCGCCACCGCCTTGCCAGACATGGCGAAAGAGGGTCTCGGCCACATGGCGGCTGATGTCGCCATCCTTCGTGGTCGCCAGCGCCAGCCGCAGATGCGGCAGCGGGTTGAAGGGGTGCAAGGCCGGCATCTCGATGGCAATGCCGTGGGCCCGCCCCAGCCACAGCACCTGCCTGTAGGTCCAGGCCCGCTTCGCCGGGATCTCGGCCGGCCCCAGCTGGCCATGGTGCTTGAGCAGCGCGCCCAGCAGCACCGGCCGGTAGGCCACGTTGTAGCCCAGGCCCTCGAGCGCCTGCGGCAGGTGCTCGAAGGCCAGGTAAGCGTACGGGGAGATGAAGTCCAGGTGAAAAACGATCTGCTTCACGGCCTGTCCTCCGCCGACACCAGAAAACCGGCCTCCGCACGCAGCTCGACCGCGCGCCAGACGGCGCGCTTGTCCGCGTCGTCCATCGTGCGCCAGGCCGCGATCTCGTCGATGGTGCGGAGGCACCCTTCGCAGAAGCCGCTCGCGGCATCCATGCGGCACACCGAGATGCAGGGCGAGGGCACGTCCTGCGGCACACCGCGCGCCGCGACCGCGCGCTCGATCAGCGTCAGTGCCTCCTCCACGCTCACACCACGTCCACCACCGGCGCGCCGGTCAGGGCTTCAAGATCGCGCGGCGTGAGCTGCACCACCGCGTGCGGGTGACCCGCCGCGGCCCAGACCTCCTCGAAGCGGAACAGCTCGCGGTCGATCAGCATCACCGGCGCCGTGGCATGCGCGAAGGGCGAGACGCCGCCGATCGAGAAGCCGGTCGTGCGCTTGACGAACTCGGCATCGGCCCTTCCCAGCTTCGCGCCGACCAGTGCCTCGACCTTCTTCTCGTCCACCCGCTTGTCGCCCGAGGTCACGACCAGCACCGCCGCCTCGTCGCTCTTGCGGCGGAACACGATGCTCTTGGCGATCTGCGCGACCGAGATGCCCAGCGCGTCGGCAGCCTGCTGCGCGGTGCGGCAGGCATCATCGAGCATGCGCGGCGAATGCGGGTGACCTCTTTCCTGCAGAAGGCGCGCGACACGCTGCACGCCATCGGGCAGGCCGTTGACTTCAGCACCACACATGCTCAGCCTTGTCTCTTGGTGCGGATGGCCTTGGACACGCGCGAGTTCGGCTCGCGGCCCAGCGCCTGGTTGATGTAGACGCCCGCATCGATGAGCTGGTCGAGGTCGATGCCGGTCTCGATGCCCATGCCGTGCAGCATGTAGACCACGTCCTCGGTCGCCACGTTGCCCGTCGCGCCCTTGGCGAAGGGGCAGCCGCCCAGCCCGCCGACGGAGGTGTCGAACTGCCAGATGCCCAGCTCCAGGCTGGCGAGGGTATTGGACAGGGCCTGTCCGTAGGTGTCGTGGTAGTGGCCGGACACCTCGTCGATGCCGTAGTGCGCGAGCGTCGCCTCCAGCGCACGCCGCACCTTCAGCGGCGTGCCCACGCCGATGGTGTCGGCAACGCCCACGTGCTGCACGCCGATGCCCTTCATCAGCTTCGCCAGCATGTCCACGCGCTCGGGCGCGATCTCGCCCTCGTAGGGGCAGCCGACGGTGCACGACATCGCACCGCGCACGAAGATCCCCTTCGCGCGCGCCGCCTCGGCCACCGGCCGGAAGCGCTCGATGCTCTCGGCGATGGAGCAGTTGATGTTCTTCTGGCTGAAGGCCTCGCTGGCGGCGCCGAAGACCACGATCTCGTCGGGCCACTCCTCGCGCGGCGCGGCGATGGCAGCCTCGAAGCCCTTCATGTTGGGCGTGAGCACCGAGTAGCGCACGCCGGCCTGGCGCCGGATACCGTGCATCACCTCGGCGTTGTCCGCCATCTGCGGCACCCACTTGGGGCTGACGAAGCTGGTGACCTCGATCTCCTTGAGGCCGGCTTCCTGCAGGCGATGCACCAGGCCGATCTTGACCTCGGCCGGAACGGCCTGCTTCTCGTTCTGCAGGCCGTCGCGCGGGCCGACGTCGACGAGCTTGACGCGGGAGGGGAGTTGCATGGCGGTGTCTCTCGTGGGGTGTTGCTCAGTATCCGCGCTTCGGATCGACCACGCCGGCCACGGGCTCTCCCCGCTCGATCGCGCGGATCTTGCCGGCGATCTGGGCGATGGAGGCCTCGCGCATCGTGCGTGCCGAGCCATGCGGCGTGACGGTGATCTTCGGATGGCGCCAGAAGGGATGGTCGGCCGGCAGCGGCTCGACCTCGAACACGTCGAGCGTCGCGCCGGCGAGCTGGCCACTGTCCAGGAGCGGAATCAGATCGGCCTCGACCAGGTGCGCGCCGCGCGCGACGTTGATCAGGTAGCCGCCGGGCTCGCCCTGGTTCAGGCGGGAGAGGTTGCGGCTGTTCAGGATGCCGCGGGTGGCCTCGGTCAGCGGCAGCAGGTTGACCAGCACGCGGCTGGCGCCGAGGAAGTCATCGAAGGCCGCCTCGCCGGCGAAGCAGCGCAGGCCCTCGACCGCCTTGGGCGAGCGGCTCCAACCATTGACCGGGAACTCGAACTGCCCGATCGCCCGGGCCACGCGCTCGCCCAGCACGCCCAGGCCCATCACGCCGACCGCGAAGTCCGCCCGCTCGCGCGGCTTGCGGAACGCCCAGCGGCCCTCGCGCGCCTCGGCCTCGTAGAAGTCGAACTCGCGGAAATGGCGGATCAGCGCATGGCACACGTACTCGGCCATCTGGACCGACATGCCGGCGTCGTCGAGGCGCACGACCTGGGTCTCGGGCGGCAGCTTCAGCTGGAGCAGCGCATCGACGCCGGCGCCGATGTTGAACAGGCCGCGCAACCCCGGTTGCGCATCGATGAAGTCCTGCGGCGGAGCCCAGACCACCGCGTGATCAGCCTGCGGGGCGCCGGGCTCCCACGCTTGGATGTCGGCATCGGGCAGCGCGGCGCGCAGGCCTTCTACCCAGGGCTCCGGGCGGGTTTGGGTCAAGCAGACGGTGATTCGCATGCCTTCAAGCTTAAGCCGCAATGCGCAACAGCTCCGCGCCCTCGGCCACCTGGTCGCCGGGCAGGTAGAGGAGTTCCTCGACCGTCCCATCCGCCGGCGCGGCGATGGTGTGTTCCATCTTCATCGCCTCCATCACCGCCAGCGCCTGGCCGCGACTGACCTTGTCGCCGGCCTTGACGGCGAAGGACACCACCTTGCCCGGCATGGGCGCCGTCAGCCGGCCGCCCTCCGCATGCGCATCTCCGGCATGGGCCAGGCGATCCAGGGCCACGATGCGGCTCGCGCCCTCGGGGGCGAAGACATGGGTGGTGGCGCCCTCTTCGTAGACGTCCAGGGTGCGCCGCAGGCCGTCGAACTGCAGCTCGACCTGGCCCGCGGGCAGCGGCCCGAAGGCGAGCGGCCCTTCGACCCCGCCCACCTGCAGCCACAGGCTGCCGTCGCGCTTGTAGCGCAGCAGCGCCTGGCGCTCCTCGCCGCGGAACTCGAAGTCGAAGCGGCGCTG
The DNA here is from genome assembly GCF_002157355.1 of Variovorax sp. JS1663. Taxonomy (GTDB): domain Bacteria; phylum Pseudomonadota; class Gammaproteobacteria; order Burkholderiales; family Burkholderiaceae_C; genus Variovorax. The sequence continues at coordinate 29,854 of NZ_LYMK01000029.1, forward strand.
GTATTCACCGAAGCCACGCCAGCCATCACGGCGGGCGAACGGGTCGGCCGGCGCTGCTGCGCGCTCGGCCACCAGCACGCGCACCACCGCCGAGGCCGCCGCCAGCGGCAGGCCCAGCGGCTCGCGGTCGAAGAGCACGGCGCGCTCGCGCTCGATCAGCGCGGTGTCCAGGTTGGCATGCGCGAAGGAGTCGGTGCGCAGCACGCCGCGCAGGAACTGCACGTTGGTCGCCACGCCGACGATGTGCGTCTGGGCCAGCGCCGCGTCCAGCCGCGCCAGCGCCTCCTCGCGGGTGGAGCCGTGCACGATCAGCTTGGCGATCATCGAATCGTAGAAGGGCGAGATGGTGTCGCCCTCGCGCACGCCGTCGTCGATGCGCACGCGGCTGCGCTGGAAGGCCGTGGCCTGCGGCTTGCGGTAGACGCGCAGGGTGCCGGTGGCGGGCAGGAAGTTGTTGTCGGGGTTCTCGGCGCAGATGCGGGCCTCGATCGCATGGCCGTTGATCTGCAGCTGCTCCTGCTTCAGCGGCAGCGGCTCGCCCGACGCGACACGCAGTTGCCATTCGACGAGGTCCAGGCCGGTGATCGCCTCGGTCACCGGATGCTCCACCTGCAGGCGCGTGTTCATCTCCATGAAAAAAAAGTTCATGGTTCCATCGCCGCGCTGCTCGACGATGAATTCCACCGTGCCGGCGCCCACGTACTTCACCGCGCGCGCGGCGGCCACCGCGGCCTCGCCCATCTCGCGCCGCATCGCCTCGGTCATGCCGGGCGCGGGCGCCTCCTCCAGCACCTTCTGGTGGCGCCGCTGCACCGAGCAGTCGCGCTCGAACAGGTAGACGTAGTGGCCCTGCGTGTCGCCGAAGACCTGGATCTCGATGTGGCGCGGGCGCTGCACGTATTTCTCGACCAGCACCGCGTCGTCGCCGAAGCTGTTGATGGCCTCGCGCTGGCAGGAGGCGAGCGCGGCGGCGAAGTCGGCCGCCTTCTCCACCACGCGCATGCCCTTGCCGCCGCCGCCGGCGCTGGCCTTGATCAGCACCGGGTAGCCGATGCGGCCGGCCTCGCGCGCGAGCAGCTCCGGATCCTGGTCCTTGCCGTGGTAGCCGGGCACCAGGGGCACGCCGGCCTTCTCCATCAGTTGCTTGGACTCGGCCTTCAGGCCCATGGCCTGGATGGCCGACGGCGGCGGGCCGATGAAGACCAGGCCGGCCTCGGCACAGGCGCGCGCGAAGTCCTCGTTTTCGCTCAGGAAGCCGTAGCCCGGGTGCACGGCCTGGGCGCCGGTGGCCTTGGCCGCTTCCAGGATCTTCTCCCACCGCAGGTAGCTGTCCTTGGGCGCGCTGCCGCCCAGGTGCACCGACTCGTCGCAGGCGTGCACGTGGTTGGCATGCGCGTCGGCATCGGAGTAGACGGCGACCGTGCGGATGGCCATGCGGCGCGCGGTGGCGGCAACGCGGCAGGCGATTTCGCCGCGGTTGGCGATGAGGATCTTCTTGAACATGGCAGGGGCTTCCTTGTGGGCGGGAAAAAGACTCAGGCGTCGCTCGTCCGCATGCCCAGCCGCGCCAGCAGCGCGCGGTCCTTCGCGGCTTGCGGGTTGGCGGTGGTCAGCAGGCGATCGCCGTAGAAGATGGAATTGGCGCCGGCCATGAAGCACAGCGCCTGCAGGGCCTCGTCCATCTGCTCGCGGCCGGCGGACAGGCGCACCATGGTCCTGGGCATGGTGATGCGCGCCACGGCGATGGTGCGGACGAACTCGAAGGGATCGAGCGGCTCGGTGCCGGCCAGGGGCGTGCCCTCGACCTGCACCAGGTTGTTGATGGGCACCGACTCGGGGTAGGGGTCGAGGTTCGCCAGTTGCGCGATCAGCCCGGCGCGCTCCAGGCGCGACTCGCCCATGCCGACGATGCCGCCGCAGCAGACGTTGATGCCGGCCTCGCGCACGTGGCCCAGGGTGTCGAGGCGGTCCTGGTAGGTGCGGGTGGTGATGATCTTGTCGTAGAACTCGGGCGCGCTGTCGAGGTTGTGGTTGTAGTAGTCGAGGCCGGCGTCCTTGAGCTGCCGCGCCTGCTCGGCCTTGAGCATGCCGAGCGTGACGCAGGTCTCCAGGCCCATGGCCTTGACGCCGCGCACCATGTCCATCACCGGTTCGAGGTGCCTGTCCTTGGGGCTGCGCCAGGCGGCCCCCATGCAGAAGCGGCTGGCGCCGTTGTCCTTGGCGGCCTGGGCCGCGGCGAGCACCTCGTCCAGGGCCATGAGCTTCTCGGCCTTGACGCCGGCGTCGTGGTGCGCGCTCTGCGGGCAGTAGCCGCAGTCCTCCTCGCAGCCGCCGGTCTTGATCGACAGCAGGGTGGAGAGCTGCACGGTGTTGGCATCGAAATGTGCGCGGTGCACCTGCTGGGCGCGGAACAGCAGGTCGTTGAAGGGCAGCTCGAAGAGGGCGGCGACGCGTTCGACGCGCCAGTCGGCGTCCTGGGGGATGGCGTGCTGCGCGGCCTTGCGATCGATGAAGCTGAGGGTGTGTTCCATGGGGTTTTGCTTGGTGTTCGTTTCAGGCGGCCAGTGCCGCGTCGCTGCGCAGGGCGCGCAGGTCGAGGTGGCGGGCGGCGCTGGCGGCATCAGGCGCGGCCAGGTGCGGCACCACGCCGATGAGCGGGGCGCCGAGGCGCTCGCGCAGGGTGTCGATGTTGGCCTGCAGGGCCAGCATGTGGGGATCGATCACGCTGCCGGCCCAGCCGGCGAGCCGCAGGCCGCGGGCGCGGATGGCCTCGGCCGTCAGCAGCGCATGGTTGAGGCAGCCGAGCCGCAGGCCCACCACGAGGATGACCGGCAGGCCCAGCACCTGCGCGAGGTCGGCGCCGTCGAGGTCCTCGGCCAGGGGCACACGGAAGCCGCCCGCCCCTTCCACCACGACCGCGTCGGCGCGCTGCGCGAGGGCCTCGTAGGCGCCGCGCAGCTTTGGCAATTCGATGCGAACGCCCTCTTCCCGCGCGGCCAGGTGTGGCGACATCGGCGCACGCAGCAGGCAGGGGCAGCGCAGCGCGAGCGGCGCGTCGACGTTGCCCGCGGCGTCGAGGCGCAGCACGTCCTCGTTGGCCCATGCGCCATCGATCTGCTCGACGCCCGCGGCCACCGGCTTCATGCCGACGGCGCGCAGGCCCGAGGACGCGAGCGAGAACAGCAGAGCGCTGCTGATCAGCGTCTTTCCGACACCGGTGTCGGTGCCGGTCACGAAGCAGTGCAGCGTCATGCCGCCTCCTTCCAGGGCTGGGCCAACGCCCGCCCCAGGGCATCGACCAGCCGCGCGACATCGGCCTCGCCATGGCTGGCCGACAGCGCGATGCGCAGCCGCGCGGTGCCGGCGGGCACGGTGGGCGGGCGGATCGCACCGACGCGCAGGCCGAAGCCGTCGAGCTGCGCCGACAGCTGCATGGCGCGCGCGTTGTCGCCCACGATCAGCGGCTGGATCGCGGTCGGCGAATCGGGCATCCAGGCGCTGCCGTCGGCCGGCAGCAGCGCGTGCACGCCCTCGCGCAGTTGCGCGATGCGCGCGCGCAGCTGCGCCCGGCGCCGGGCGCCCTCCTCGCCCTCGATCAGGTCCAGGCTGGTGAGCAGCGCGTGCGCGATGGCCGGCGGCGCGGCGGTGGTGAAGATGTAGGTGCGCGCGCGCTGCACCAGGTAGTCGATCACGGTGCGGTGCGCAGCCACGAAGGCGCCCGACACGCCGGCCGCCTTGCCCAGCGTACCGATCAGAATCAGCCGCTCGGAGCGCAGGCCGGTGGCCTCCAGCACGCCGTGGCCGCGCGCGCCCAGCACGCCGAAGCCGTGCGCGTCGTCCAGCACCAGCCAGGCATCGTGGCGCTCGGCCAGCGCCAGCAGCTCGGCCACGGGGGCGATGTTGCCGTCCATGCTGAACACGGCATCGCTGACGATCACCTTGACCGGCGCATCGCAGGCGCCAAGCTGCGTGTCGAGGGCCCGCATGTCGCAGTGCGGGTAGCGCCGGACGCTTGCCCGGGCCAGCCGGGTGCCGTCGATCAGCGAGGCATGGTTGAGCGTCTCGGAGAAGATCACCGCGTCGGCGCCGCCGAGCGCCGACAGCACCGCCAGGTTGGCCATGTAGCCGGTGCAGAAGAACAGGCTCTGCGCCTCGGGGATGTGGGGCGCCATCCAGCCGGCCAGCCGCTCCTCGAGCTGCGCATGGGCGCGCGAATGGCCGAGGATCAGGTGCGAGCCGCCGCTGCCGGCGCCGTAGCGGGCAGCGCCCTCGGCCAGCGCCGCGGCCAGCGCGGGATGCGCGGCCAGGCCCAGGTAGTCGTTGCTGCTGAAAGCCAGCATGGTGCGCGGCGCCGCGGCGCCGGCCAGCGTGAGACGCTGCTCTGGCGCGCAGGGCGTCTCGGCGATCTGGCGGCGGCGGCGCAGCGACTGGGCGTCGAGCGCCTCGATCTCGTGCTGGAGGCGGTCAAGCAAGCGCGACATCGCGGTCCTCCGCCGTCCGGGACGCCGCCACGGCATCGAGCGTGGCCAGGGTGCCTTCGACCAGCCGATCGATCTCGGCATCTCCGATCACGTAGGGCGGCATCAGGTAGACGGTGCTGCCGATCGGGCGCATCAGCAGGCCCTGCCTGCGCGCAGCGAGATGGAAGCGCTCGGCGAAGCGCGGTCCGGATTGGCGCACGTCGAAGGCGGTGATCATCCCGCGCTGCCGCAGGTGCTCGGCGCGAGACGGGTCCAGCCCCTCGCGCAGCCGCTGCAGGATGCGCGCGGCGCGCCCCCGGTTGCGGCTCAGCACGTCCTCCCGCTCGAACAGGTCCAGCGTCGCCAGCGCCGCGCGGCAGGCCAGCGCATTGCCGGTGTAGGAATGCGAATGCAGGAAGCTGCGCGCCACGTCCTCGTCGACGAAGCCCTGGTAGATGGCCTCGCGCGTCATCACCAGGGCGAGCGGCAGGTAGCCGCCGCTGATGCCCTTCGACAGGCACAGGAAGTCGGGCCAGATGCCCGCCTGCTCGCAGGCGAAGAAGCTGCCGCTGCGCCCGCAGCCGACGGCGATCTCGTCGGCGATCAGGTGCACGCCATGGCGGTCGCAGGCCGCGCGCACGCGGCGCAGGTACTCGGGGTCGTGCATCGCCATGCCGGCGGCGCACTGCACCAGCGGCTCGACGATGACGGCGGCGATGCTGTCGTGCCGCTCGGCCAGCAAGGCGTCGAGTGCATCGGCGGCGCGGCGGGCCACCGCCGGCGCGTCCTCGCCCGGCCGGCCGCCGCGCGCATCCGGCGACGGGGCGAGATGGACGTCGCGCAGCAGCGGCGCATAGGCATCGCGGAACACGGCCACGTCGGTCACGTGCAGCGCGCCCAGGGTCTCGCCGTGGTAGCCCCCGCGCAGCGCGACGAAGCCGCGCTTGCCGCCGCGGCCGGCGTTGCGCCAGGCATGGAAGCTCATCTTCAGGGCAATCTCCACGGCCGAGGCGCCGTCGGAGGCGTAGAAGCAATGGCCCAGCGCATGCCCGGTCAGCGCGGACAGGCGCTCGGCCAGCTCGACCGCCGGCGCATGGGTGCAGCCGGCCAGCATCACGTGCGGCAGCGTGTCGAGCTGCTCGCGCAGCGCGGCATTGATGGCCGGATGCGCATGGCCGAACAGGTTGACCCACCAGGAGCTGGTGGCGTCGAGGTAGCGCCGGCCATCGTGGTCGATGAGCCAGACGCCCTCGCCGCGGGCGATGGGCAGCGGCGGCACCGCCTCGAGGCGGATGCTCTGCGTGCAGGGATGCCACACATGGCGCCGGCTGCGCTGCTGCCAGTCGGCATTGCGCGAAGGGGCGGTGGGTGGCGACGGAGGATTCAGTGACGGCATGGATGCGTTCCTTGTTCCACGGTGCTCGGGCCGCGCATCGTAGGCAGGCGCCCGGCGCACCGCAAACAAGCGGTTGCCGGATCAATGCATGCGGATTGCGCGACGTTCGCCGCCGTTCGAATCATCTTTGCCTCAACGTCATCCAACCGGCCGGCTTCTCGCCGCCCGCGCTGTTACAAAAAAACTAGACTTGGCCGTCCTCGCGCCGTGGGACGCGGAAGGCGGGCGTCACGCCGGGATCGGGCTTGCCGCTGAAGATGCGGGCCAGGCGCGAGAACAGCGCACGCAGGAAGCGCCAGCTCTTGCGGATCAGCCAGACCGAGAGCACCAGCAGCGCAATGAAGACCAGCATGAACACGAACGGATGCGCCACCGCGAGCCACAGGCCCGCCGGCACCATCCCGTCTTCGACCAGCGAGGCGCCCACGTTGCTGAAGGGCTCGGGCGAGGTGTTGATGGCCGCGCGCGTGGTGGACTTGGCCACGTGCGCCGTCGCGGCGAAGCTGCCGCCCAGCAGTGCGGCGACCACCGCCATCAGCGCGTGGTCGGCGCCGAACACGCTGGCCGCGAGGGCTGCGCCGGCGGGGATGCGGATCACGGTGTGGACCATGTCCCAGAGCGAATCGAGGCCCGGAATCTTGTCGGCGAAGAATTCGATGAAGACCATGAAGCCGCTGGCCGCGATCACCACCGGATGCGCGAGCATTTGCAGGCCGTTCGGCAGCGGTACCCAGCCGAGGTAGCCGGCCAGCCCCGTCAGCAGCACCACCAGGTAGAGGCGCACGCCGCTGGCCCAGCCGATGGCGGCGGCCAGGGCGAGCAGCTGGGGCAGGTCGAGCTGGGTCATTCGCAGCAGGCCTTCAGCCGACGATCCAGGAAGGCTTGCGCTTTTGCAGGAAGGCCTGCACGCCCTCGCGGCCTTCCTCGCTGGCGCGGATGTCGGCGATGCCTTGCACGGTCTTTTCGATCAGGGCGTCGTCGATCTCTCGGCCGGCGACATCGGCGATGAGCTGCTTGCAGGCGCGCACCGCCGCCGGACTGGCGCTCGTGAAAGCCTTGACGATCTCCGCCACCTTGGCGTCGAGCGCATCGGCCGCGACCACCTCGTGCACGAAGCCGATGCGGTGCGCCTCGGCGGCGCCGAAGCGCTCGGCCGTGAGAAACCAGCGCTGCGCGGCACGCGTGCCCATGGCGCGCAGTACGTAGGGGCTGATGGTGGCGGGGATCAGGCCGATCTTCACCTCGCTCAGGCAGTACCAGGCCGTGTCCACCGACACCGCCACGTCGCAGGCGGCCACCAGCCCCATGCCGCCGGCATAGACGTCGCCCTGTACACGGGCGATGACCGGCTTGGGACTGTCGTGGATGGTGCGCAGCATCTGCGCCAGCCCGCCGGCATCGGCGAGGTTCTGTTCGTGCGTGAACTCGGCCGCGCGGCGCATCCAGTTGAGGTTGGCGCCGGCGCAGAAGGCCGGGCCGTTGGCGCCGAGCACGATGGCCCGCACCTCCGGCGCCGCGCTGGCCTGCGAGAAGGCGTCGCTCAGCTCGCGGATGACGACATCGTCGAAGGCATTGCGCAATTCCGGGCGATTGAGCCAGATGCGCGCGACCGCGCCATCAAAGCCGAGTTCCAAGGTGGTGAAGTTGCTCATGCGCCGTGCTTCCGTTCGTTCATTGCTTCGCTTCCTGCTGAAGCAGGTAGACCCAATCCAGCTCGGGCCCCGGCTGGACCATGCCCGTCAACGCCGCCGTGAGCTGCCCGCGATGGTGAGTCGCATGGTTGAACACATGGCCCAGCGCCGGCGCGAAGGGAATGTTCACCTGCTCGCCGTTGTTGCGCGTGTAGGCCAGCTGGCCGTCGTAACGCTCGGGCGCGAACGTGGCGAGCCAGGGCGTCCAGCGCGTGACCGCCTGGCGCAGCGCCTCGCACACGGCCGCGCGCTCCGCGTGCAGCTCGGTGTTCAGCGGGATGCGCGGCGAATGGCCTTCGGCAAAGCGCGCAAACCAGATGTTGTCGGTCACCAGCAGGTGGTTGACGGTGCCGTGCACCGAGCGGAAGTAGAGGCCGCAGTCGCGCCGCCAGTCCGCATCGGACAGGCTCTTGAGATTGACGTCGAGCAGCTTGTGCGTGGCCCACACGTGGTAGCGCGCGAGGCTCGAGAAGTAGTTCTGCAGCGACATGGCCTCTCCTCTCTACATCCGGAAAACGCCGAACTTCGGCTCTGGCACCGGCGCGTGCCGCGCGGCAGCCAGACCCAGGGCCAGCACGCGGCGCGTGTCGGCCGGGTCGATGATGCCGTCGTCCCACAGTCGGGCGGTGGCGTAATAGGGGTGGCCCTGCTGCTCGTACTGCTGGCGTATGGGGGCCTTGAAGGCTTCCTCTTCCTCGGCGCTCCACTGGCCGCCCTTGGCCTCGATGCCGTCGCGCTTGACGGTGGCGAGCACGCTGGAGGCCTGCTCGCCGCCCATCACGCTGATGCGCGCGTTGGGCCACATCCAGAGGAAGCGCGGCGAATAGGCGCGGCCGCACATGCCGTAGTTGCCGGCGCCGAAGCTGCCGCCGATGATGATGGTGAACTTGGGCACGTTGACGGTGGCCACCGCCGTCACCATCTTGGCGCCGTGGCGCGCGATGCCCTCGTTCTCGTACTTGCGCCCGACCATGAAGCCGGTGATGTTCTGCAGGAACACCAGCGGGATCTTCCGGTGGCCGCACAGCTCGATGAAGTGCGCCCCCTTCTGTGCCGACTCGGAGAACAGGATGCCGTTGTTGGCCACGATGCCGACCGGCATGCCTTCGATCTCGGCGAAGCCGCAGACCAAAGTGGCGCCGAAGCGGGCCTTGAACTCGTGAAACTCGCTGCCGTCGACGACGCGGGCGATGATCTCGCGCACGTCGAAGGGCTTGCGGGTGTCGGTGGGGATCACGCCGTAGAGCTCTTCGGCGGGGAAGGCCGGCAGGCGGGACTCGCGCGTCTCCGATGCGGGTTGGCCGCCACTCTGGGCATTGAGGTTCGCAACTGCCGTGCGCGCCAGCGCCAGCGCATGCAGGTCGTTCTGCGCCAGGTGGTCGGCCACGCCCGAAAGCCGCGTGTGTACGTCGCCGCCGCCCAGGTCCTCCGCCGTCACCACCTCGCCGGTGGCCGCCTTCACGAGCGGCGGGCCGCCCAGGAAGATGGTGCCCTGCTCCTTGACGATGATGGACTCGTCGCTCATCGCCGGCACGTAGGCGCCGCCGGCCGTGCAGGAGCCCATCACCACCGCGATCTGGGCGATGCCCTGCGCGCTCATGTTGGCCTGGTTGTAGAAGATGCGGCCGAAGTGGTCGCGGTCGGGGAACACTTCGTCCTGGTTGGGCAGATTGGCGCCGCCCGAGTCGACCAGGTAGATGCAGGGCAGACGGTTCTGCTCGGCGATCTCCTGCGCGCGCAGGTGCTTCTTGACCGTCATGGGGTAGTAGGTGCCGCCCTTCACGGTCGCGTCGTTGCACACGATCATGCAGTCCACACCGCTCACGCGGCCGATGCCGGCGATCAGGCCGGCGCCAGGCGCCGCGCCGTGGTACATCGCGTGGGCCGCCAGCGGTGCGATCTCGAGGAAGGGCGTGCCGGGGTCCAGCAGATGCGCCACGCGGTCGCGCGGCAGCAGCTTGCCGCGCGCGGTGTGCTTGCTGCGCGCGGCCTCGCCGCCGCCGGCCTCCACCTTGGCGAACTGGGTGTGCAGGTCTTCCACCAGCGCGCGCATGGCGGCGGCATTGGCCTGGAACTCCGCCGAGCGGGCATTCAGTTTGGTTTCGAGTTGGCTCATGCGATTGCTTATGCGGTTTTTTCGTCGTCGAGTCCGAGTTGCTGCTTCATCGCTTCGCGGATCTTGAATTTCTGGATCTTGCCAGTCACGGTCATCGGGAACTCCTTGACGAACTCGATGTACTTCGGGACCTTGTAGTGCGCGATCTGCCCCTTGCAGAATGCGCGCACCTCGTCGGCCGTGAGCTGCTGGCCCGGCTTGGCGATGATCCAGGCGCACAGCTCCTCGCCGTATTTCCTGTCGGGCAGGCCGACCACCTGCACGTCCTGGATCTTCGGATGTCGGTAGAGGAACTCCTCGATCTCGCGCGGGTAGATGTTCTCGCCGCCGCGGATCACCAGGTCCTTGATGCGGCCGACGATGTTGACGTAGCCCTCGGCATCCATGGTGGCGAGGTCGCCGGTGTGCATCCAGCCCTCGGGGTCGATGGCCTCGCGGGTCTTCTCCTCGTCCTCCCAGTAGCCGTGCATCACCGAGTAGCCGCGGGTGCAGAACTCGCCCGAGGCGCCTGGCGCGACGATGGCGCCGGTCTCCGGGTCGACGATCTTGATCTCCAGGTGCGGCTGTACCTTGCCGACGGTGGAGACGCGCCTGTCCAGCGGCGTGTCGGTGGAGCTCTGGCAGCTTACCGGGCTGGTCTCGGTCATGCCGTAGGCGATGGTGATCTCCGACAGGTGCATCTGGTCCACCACCCGCTTCATCACCTCGGTCGGACACGGCGAGCCGGCCATGATGCCGGTGCGCAGCGAGCTCAGGTCGAACTCCTGGAAGCGCGGATGGTCCAGCTCGGCGATGAACATGGTCGGCACGCCGTGCAGGCCGGTGCAGCGCTCGTCCTGCACGGTCTGCAGCACGGTGAGCGGGTCGAAGCCGTCGTTCGGGTAGACGATGGCGGCGCCGTGCGTGAGGCAGGCCAGGTTGCCCAGCACCATGCCGAAGCAGTGGTAGAGCGGCACCGGGATGCACAGCCGGTCCTCCGGCGTGAGCTTCATGCACTCGCCGATGAAGAAGCCGTTGTTGAGGATGTTGCGGTGGGTGAGCGTGGCGCCCTTGGGGAAGCCGGTGGTGCCGCTGGTGAACTGGATGTTGACCGGGTCGGTGGCCTTCAGCGTCTTCGCGACCTCGGACACGCGCGGGTCGTCGGACCGGCCCTTTTCCAGCAGGGCGGAGAACCGCGTCAGACCCGGCAGGTCCTCGCCCTGCCCCTCGACGTCGATCCAGGCCACGGTGCGCAGATGCGGCAGCCGGGCCGCCTGGAGGGCGCCGGGCTGCGCGCCCGCCAGCTCGGGCGCCAGCTCGCGCAGCATGCCCACGTAGTCGCTGGTCTTGAAGCTCTTCATCGTGACCAGCACCTTGCAGCCCACCTTGTTGAGCGCGTACTCGAGCTCGGCGGTACGGTAGGCCGGGTTGATGTTGACCAGGACGAGGCCGACCTTGGCGGTGGCGATCTGCATCAGCACCCAGGCCACGTTGTTGTGCGACCAGATGCCGATGCGGTCCCCGGGCACGAGGCCCAGCGAGAGCAGCGCGCTGGCCAGGCGGTCGGCCTCGCGCTGCAGCTCGAGGTAGCTCAGGCGCCGGCCCTCGTGCGCGCTGACCAGCGCGTCGCGACCGCCCTGGCGGCGCGCCATGTCGTCGAAGAAGTCGCCGATGGTCTGCTCGATCAGCGGGACGTTCGTGGGACCGCGGTCGATGCTCTCAGTCAATGCCATACCGTCTCCTGTTTTTGCTCCCTCTCCCCCTGGGAGAGGGCGGGGGTGAGGGCATCGGACCTTTGAAACCGGCGTTGCGACGGATACGGCCGGTGCCCTCACCCTAACCTCTCCCAAAGGGAGAGGGAATCATCACGCCGTCTCGGCGAACAGTTCGCGCCCGATCAGCATGCGGCGGATCTCGCTGGTGCCGGCCCCGATCTCGTACAGCTTGGCATCGCGCCACAGCCGCTCGACCGGGAACTCCTTGGTGTAGCCGACGCCGCCCAGGGCCTGGATCGCCTCGCCGGCCATCCAGGTCGCCTTCTCGGCCGAGTAGAGGATGGCGCCGGCCGCGTCCTTGCGGAAGGTGCGCGCATGGTCGGCGCGATCACAGGCCTTGCCCACGGCATAGACGTAGGCGCGGGTGGCCTGCCAGGTGGAGTACATGTCGGCCAGCTTGCCCTGCATCAGCTGGAACTCTCCGATGCTCTGGCCGAACTGCTTGCGCTCGTGCACGAAGGGGATCACCGCGTCCATGCAGGCGGCCATGATGCCGAGCGGTCCGCCCGACAGCACGGCGCGCTCGTAGTCCAGGCCGCTCATCAGCACCCTGGCGCCCTGGCCCTCCCCGCCCAGCACGTTCTCCTCCGGCACCTCGCAGTTGTCGAAGAACAGCGGGAAGGTGTTGGAGCCGCGCATGCCCAGTTTGTCCAGCTTGGTGCCGGCGGAGAAGCCCTTGAAGCTCTTCTCCACGATGAAGGCAGTCATGCCGCGCGCGCCCATCTCGGGCTCGGTCTTGGCGTAGATGACCAGGGTGTCGGCGTCGCCGCCGTTGGTGATCCACATCTTGCCGCCGTTGAGCACGTAGCGGTCGCCCTTCTTCTCGGCGCGCAGCTTCATGCTGACCACGTCGGAGCCGGCATTGGGCTCGCTCATCGCCAGCGCGCCGACGTGCTCGCCGCTCACCAGCTTGGGCAGGTACTTCTTCTTCTGGGCTTCGCTGCCGTTGCGGTGGATCTGGTTGACGCAGAGGTTGGAGTGGGCGCCATAGGACAGGCCGACCGAGGCGGAGGCGCGCGAGACCTCTTCCATCGCCACGATGTGGGCCAGGTAGCCGAGCTCGGTGCCGCCGTATTCCTCTTTCACCGTCATGCCGTGCAGGCCGAGCTCGCCGAGCTTCTTCCACAGGTCGTGCGGGAAGAGGTTCTCGCGGTCGATCTCGGCGGCGCGCGGCGCGATCTCGTGGGCGGCGAAGTCGGCGATCGCGTTGCGCAGCGAGTCGATGGTCTCGCCGAGGTCGAAGTTGAGGCCGGGGTCGTGCATGGGGCTGTCTCCTGGGGTGCGGGTTCGGTCGCGTCGGAAATCCCGCGCGGCAGCCGCAGCTTACGCCGGGTGCCGTTGCATTTGGCGTCACAATGGTTGCATATTGCGCCATCGAAATTCCGAAGATCCGTGACCGCCTCCCCTTTCAAGCCAGCCAGCCGCGCTGCCACGCCCATGGCCTTCGTGCGAGCGATCGTGCTGGGCTACGAGCGCTACGGCAAGGATCCGTCGCAGGCCCTGGCTCAGGCACAGATTGCGCCGCGCGAGCTGGCCCGACCGCAGGCCCGCGTGACGGCGGCCCAGTTCGAGACGCTGTCGGGCCACGCGATGCAGGAGCTGGACGACGAGGCGCTGGGCTGGTTCCGCCGCCGCCTGCCCTGGGGCACCTACGGCATGCTGTGCCGGGCCTCGCTGAGCGCGCCCAACCTGGGCGTGGCGATCAAGCGCTGGTGCCGCCATCACCGCCTGCTGACCGAGGACATCGGCCTCGAGCTCACGGTGGCGGACGGGCTGGCCACGGTCACGATCCGCGAACACGTGGCGCTGGGCGCGCTGCGCGAGTTCTGCCTGGTGTCCAACCTGCGCTTCCTGCATGGCTACGCCTCCTGGGTGATCGATTCGCGCGTCTCGCTGCGGTCGGCGCGCTTTCCCTTCGAGGCGCCGCCGCACCACGATGCCTACCCGCTGATGTTCGGCGGCGAGCTGCATTTCGGTGCCGAGGCCGCGAGCTACAGCTTCGACGAGCGCTACCTGGCACTGCCGCTGCGCCGCGACGAGCAGACGCTGCGGACCATGCTGCGGCGCGCCCTGCCGCTGACGGTGCTGCAGTACCGCCGCGACCGGCTGCTGGGGCAGCGGGTGCGCGAGCTGCTGCGCGCGCAGGGCCGGCAGGCAGCCACGGCGGAATCGCTGGCCGTGCTGCTCAACGTCTCGGCGCGCACCCTGCACCGGCAGCTGCAGGAAGAAGGCCTCTCGCTGCAGCAGCTCAAGGACGCGGTGCGCCACGAGCAGGCGGCCGAGCAGTTGCGGCGCACCGAGCGGCCGATCAAGAACATCGCGCTCGGGGTCGGATTTCGCAACGAGAAAAGCTTCTCGCGCGCCTTTCGCACCTGGTCCGGGATGACCCCGGGGGCATTCCGGCGCACCGGCGCAACTGGACAAAAGGAGGGGTTGTCGCGCGGCGAGAATTTGTGACAAAGTTCGCCGCCCCGCCGCCGCATGCGCTCAACGCCGACAGGCGGCGTCCCCTTCTCCGCCTAGGATCGAGGCATGCAGATTCCCGACACCGACACTTCCGAATACGCGGCGCTGATCGAGTTTGCCGCCACCTCGGGCCGCTCTCGGGTTCACCCTCATGTCGAAAAGAACGCCGACCAGCTCATTGCGCGCTTCTGGTCTACCCGCGCGCAGGCCATGACCCAGGCGCTGACCGCGATGGCCAAGGCCGCCGTCCGGAAGCGCGACTGATCAGGCCGGCACGGCGGGCCAGGCCGCCAGCAGCGCTGGCAACTGCGCCATGTCGCTGAACACGTGCGCCACGCCGGCCGCCCGCAGCGCCTCCGGGCCGCTGTGACCCAGGTCGCCGGGGCTGTAGCCGAACACCGTGGCGCCGGCCGCGACGCCGGCGGTGGCGCCGGTCACCGTGTCCTCCACCACCGCGCAGCGGGCCGGGTCCACGCCCAGCGCCGCGGCGGCCGCCAGGTAGACGTCGGGCGCGGGCTTGGAGCGCGGCGTCTCGTGGCCGCTGAAGATGCGGCCTTCGAAGGCATCGAGCAGCCCCACCTTCTCCAGTTGCAGGCGCACCTTGTGCCGGTCGGCGCCCGACGCGCAGGCGATGCGGCCGTCCAGCGCGCGATGCAGGGCGCGCACCGCGACCGGCGCGCCGGCGATCTCGATCAGCTCGCTGTCCAGCGCCGCATTGCGCCGCTGCCAGAATTCGGCCAGCCAGTCGGGCGTGACGGTGAAGCCGGTCTTCGCCTCGATCAGCGCGGTTTCGTCGCGGACCGCCTTGCCGGTGAAGATGCGCATCGCCTCCTGCGCGCTGAGCTGCCAGCCCAGCTCGCCGAGCATCTCGGCGAGCACGCGGTTGGTGATGGGTTCGGAGTCGACGAGGACGCCGTCGCAATCGAAGAGGACGGCGTCGAAGGGAAGAGAAGGCATGAAGCGATGGTAACCACCACTTCATGCCGTTCCATGCCGCTGCTGGCTCAGGCCGTCTGGATCGGGATGTACATCTCGCCGCCCGCCGCCTTGAACTCGGCCGACTTGCCGGCCATGCCATCGGCCACCGCCGCCTTCTCGTCGAGGCCGCGCGAGGCCGCGTACTCCCGCACCTCCTGCGTGATCTTCATCGAGCAGAACTTCGGCCCGCACATGGAGCAGAAATGCGCCACCTTGCTGGCGTCCTTGGGCAGGGTCTCGTCATGGAACTCGCGCGCGGTGTCCGGGTCCAGGCCCAGGTTGAACTGGTCCTGCCACCGGAACTCGAAGCGCGCCTTGGACAGCGCGTCGTCGCGCGCCCGCGCGCCTGGATGGCCCTTCGCCACATCGGCCGCATGGGCCGCGATCTTGTAGGCGATGATGCCCTGCTTCACATCCTCGCGGTCGGGCAGGCCCAGGTGCTCCTTGGGCGTGACGTAGCACAGCATCGCGGTGCCGGCCCAGCCGATCATGGCGGCGCCGATGGCGCTGGCGATGTGGTCGTAGCCCGGCGCGATGTCGATGGTCAGCGGCCCCAGCGTGTAGAAGGGCGCCTCGTGGCAGTGCTTGAGCTGCTCGTCCATGTTGGCCTGGACCATGTGCATGGGCACGTGGCCGGGGCCCTCGATCATGGTCTGGACATCATGCTTCCATGCGATCTGCGTGAGCTCGCCCAGGGTGCGCAGCTCGGCGAACTGGGCCTCGTCGTTGGCATCGGCCGCGCAGCCGGGACGCAGGCCGTCGCCGAGCGAGAAGCTCACGTCGTAGGCCTTCATGATCTCGCAGATGTCCTCGAAGTGCGTGTAGAGGAAGCTCTCCTTGTGGTGGGCGATGCACCACTTGGCCATGATCGAGCCGCCGCGCGAGACGATGCCGGTGCGGCGGTCCGCGGTCAGGTGGATGAAGGGCAGGCGCAAGCCGGCATGGATGGTGAAGTAGTCCACCCCCTGCTCGGCCTGCTCGACCAGCGTGTCGCGGTAGATCTCCCAGGTCAGGTCTTCGGCCACGCCGCCCACCTTCTCGAGCGCCTGATAGATCGGCACGGTGCCGATGGGCACCGGGCTGTTGCGCACGATCCAGTCGCGCGTGGTGTGGATGTTGCGGCCGGTGGAGAGGTCCATCACGTTGTCGGCGCCCCAGCGGATTGCCCACACGAGTTTCTCCACCTCCTCCTCGATGCTGGAGGTCACGGCCGAGTTGCCGATGTTGGCGTTGATCTTGACCAGGAAGTTGCGGCCGATCGCCATCGGCTCGACTTCGGAGTGGTTGATGTTGGCGGGGATGATGGCGCGGCCGCGCGCCACTTCGTCGCGCACGAACTCGGGCGTGATGAGCTTCGGGATCTGCGCGCCCATCGGGTTTCCGGCCAGGCGCTTTTCGCGCGCCGCATCGGCCAGGTACTCGGCCATCCACTCGCGCCGGCCGTTCTCGCGCAGCGCCACGTATTCCATCTCGGGGGTGACGATGCCGCGGCGGGCGTAGTGCATCTGCGTCACATTGCGTCCGGATACGGCGCGGCGCGGCTGGCGCTGCAGGCCGGAGGCGGCGGCGCGAAGCCCGGCCAGTTTCTGCGCGTCGCGGTCGGCATGGGTGGCGCCGTCGTCGAGCATCTGGCGCACGCGGCCGATGTAGGGCTCGGTGTCGTTGCGCTCGGCGATCCACGCCCCGCGCACGCTGGGCAGGCCGCGGCGCACGTCGATCTCGGCCGCGGGATCGGTGTAGGGCCCGGAAGTGTCGTAGAGCGACACGACCTCGCCGTTGGTCAGGTGCACGTCGCGCACCGGCACCTGGATGTCGGGGCGTCGCGGACTGACGATGGTGCTCTTGGTGGACGCGGGAAAGGGCTCGCGCGTCAGCGTGAGCAGGGAGGCGAACTTGTAGTGGTCATTCACGGCGGGGCACTCCTTCGGTTGGATGGGTGCTCCGCAATCGCTCCAGGATCGGCGCGACGGAAAAAAGGGAATTCCGTGGCCGGGGAGTCGCAGCTCTTCTTACGCTGGTATGAACCAGATCAAGTTCGCGGGTTCGGCCAACTTGGCCATCTCAGCACGCAGCCTGCGTGCACCCCGGAGCGGGATCGATTCTAGGGGGCGATCGCGCCGGGGATCAAGCGGGATGTGCGGCGACGTCCGCCAGCGGCGCCGGCGCGGAGGCCAGTGCGTCGGCCGCCACCCAGGCCGCGATGCCCCCGGCGAGCACGCGCACACGCGGCAGGCCGGCCTGGTTCAACAGGCGCGCAGCCGCAATGGCCGTCTCGTCGTTCGGGCAATCGCAGAACACCACCAGCTCGCGTGCCGCCTGCAGCTCGGTCAGGCGATCCGCCAATTGGCCGTAGGTGATGCCAACGGCACCAGGCAGGACACGCTCGTCGATGAGGCGCGTTTCCACCGAGCGCAGATCGACCACCGTGAGGCGCCGGCCGGCATCGAGCGCCTCGCGCAGCGCGCTCACCTCGATGTGCTCGATGTCCTCGCCCCGGCGCGCGATGCGGCGCGCCCGGTAGCGCCAGCCGACGAAGACCGCCAGCAGCAGCGCACCCACCACCGTGGCCGTGAGACCGACACTGGACATCACGGCCAGCACGTCCTGGATGGCCGCGTGGAACATAGCACCGAGGCCCAGGAAACCCAGCGACCAGATCAGCGCCGCCAGCGTCTCGTAGGCGATGAAGCGCGTGTTCGACATGCCCAGCGCCCCCGCCATCGGCGGTGCGACCACCGACACGCCCGGCACGAACTTGGCCGCGATCAGCGACAGGCCGCCCCAGCGGCCGAGAATCGATTCGCTGCGGCGCACGCAGGTGTCGGCCGACAGAGAGATGCGGCAGAGGAAGCGCATCACACGGTAGCCCCAGCGGCGCCCGGCCAGAAACCAGGCACCGTCACCGACGATGTTGCCCAGCACCGCGGCCAGCAGCACCACCCCGAAGGACAGCTGGCCGCCCGCGGCCAGCCCGCCGGCCACGACCAGGAACGGCGCCGCCGGCACCGGCGCACCCAAGCGCGTCGCCGCCGTGGCCAGGAAGACCACGACGGCGCCTTGTGCGGAGAGAAGGGCGATGAGGTCGTTCATCGCTACTCTCCCGTGCCGGCGCGTGCCGGTGGCAGGACGGCCGCGGCGCTGCGCGTGCTGGTCACGCTGCGCAGGTCGATGTCCGAGAAATAGGCCAGGCCATGGCCATGCGTGTTGTCGGCGTCGGCCGAGACCGCCACCGCGATCACGTCAGGCAGCGTGTCGCCCGCCTCTTCGCCGAAGGCGCGGCGGTAGTCGGCCAGCAGATTGCGGCGCTCGCCGAGCCAGTTGCCGGCCGTGCCGGTCGGGCCCGATTCGAGCACCACCATCCGGATGCGCCGGGTGAAGGCATTGACCAGCTCGGTGCCCTTGGCTTCCTTCTGGTCCCACACGTAGCACAGGGCCTCGGTGGGCACGTCCTCGCCGGTGGTACGGCGCGCCAGCGCGATCTTGGTGCGCTCGCCGAAGGACAGGCGATCGGCCGGGAAGTCGAAGAAGACGCACAGCTTGGCCGCGCCGTCGTCGCCGGCGCGGCTGCGCAGGTCGGCGTCCTGCACGAAGGCGTCGACGCGCCAGCGCCAGGCCAGCGTGGTGGAGGGATTGAGCGGCACGCGGGTGGCATGCACCAGGTTGCCGTAGGACTGGTCGGCCTCGACCTTGAGGACCTTCTTGCCGCCTTCCTGGACCACCTCGAAGCGGGTGGGCGTCTTGCCGGGCAGGCTGGCGAAGCGCCAGGGCTCGGGCGCCTGGGTGCCGCGCGCGCTGGAGAAGGGCGCCACCACGGCCTCGTCCGCCCGGGCGATGGCCGGCGTCGCCAGCCAGAGCGCAACGGCGGCGATCGGCGCGGCCATCACCGCGGCGATCCAGCGGTGAATGGTCGGGATGATCGTGCTGCGCGCTGCCATGGTGTCCTCGGTCGTACTTCCTGCTTGAGTCTGGGGGGAGTCTGAGGGTGAAAGCGCCGCAGATAAAGTAGCCAGAAGGAATCGGACTGTCTCCTTTTCGCGCACAATGCGCGGCCCCGCTATCGAATCCGTAGCAAACCACCCAGCCTGGATGCGACGATCGCGCAGCCCAGGCGCCGGAGCGAATCAGCGCAGGTCGCCGTCGAGGTAGTACCAACGGAGGAGGCCACCCTGCCCCACCTCGCGCATGAAACGGCTGCGCTCGTGCAATCGCGTGGCCGCGCCCGAGCGGCCGCGCTGGCGGGCGACGAATTCCACCTCGGCATGGTCCGCATCGACGGCGCGATGGGCGCGCACCTCAAGGCCCAGCCACCGGGTGCCCGGCTCGAAGTCCAGGCGCTCGGGCCGCTTCGATGAATGCCAGGTGGCCAGCAGATACTCGGCGCGCTCGCACACGAAGGCAGCGTAGCGCGAGCGCATCAGGGACTCGGCATCGGGCGCGGGCGTGCGCTCGAAGTCGTCCAGGTAGCGGCCGCAGCAGGCCGCATAGGCGAGCGCGGCGCCGTGGCGGTCTCGGCGGCCGCAGGGGCAGGGATCGGGCAAGGGACCGGGCATGGCGCTGCGGATTGTCCCCCTGGAACGCCCCATGGCGCGCCGCTTGCTCGCGCCCTAGTCTCCGCACGAGGAGAAAACGGCGATGTACCTCAAGACTTCGGAACAACAGGCGCTGCGCCGCATCTTCGCGCTGCTCGCCGAGGACGCCGGCGAGCGCGAAATCCGCGAACACATGGGCTGGGCGCTGCTGGACCTGCTGCAGGCGGACCAGTTCGCCTCCTTCGTCTGGGACGCGGACAGCGGCAGCTTCGGCCGGCGGGTCGCGCTCAACATGGACCCGGGCAATCTCGACCGCTATGCGCAGTGGCACCAGCACCACGATCCGATCACCTTCGTGCTGCAGTCGCGCCGGCATGCCACGCGCGTGACCGAGGTGATGCCGCAGCGCGAACTGATGCGCACGCCCTTCTTCAACGACTTCCTCGCGCGCGACGGCCTGCACTGGGGCTTGAACCTGCATGCCTTCGACGGCCAGTGCGCGCTGGGCGACCTGCGCATCTGGCGGCGCCGTGGGCGCGGCGATTTCGGCGAGCACGAGACATCGCTGGTCGACCTGATCGAGCCGGCCTTCATCGGTGCCCTGCAGCGCGCGCAGCGGCGGGCCTGGCCGGCGACTGTGCGCGAGGCCGCCTGGGCCAGCCTGAGCCCGCGCGAGCAACAGGTCGCGCATGCCGTCTGCGAAGGCCTGACCGACAAGGAGATCGCGCGGCGCACGGGCGTCGGCGTGCCGACGGTGCGCACCTACCTGCGGCGCATCTTCGCCAAGCTGGGCATCGAGCGGCGCGCCGCCCTCGCCGCCTGGGCGGCGCCGGGCACGGGGCACTGAGCCCCTTTACTTGGCCGGCGCCGGCACGCGGCCGAGCACCCCCTCCACAGCCATCCCGACCGCCAGCAGGCGCCGGTCGCTGCCGGCCGGGCCGTCAAGCTCCAGCCCCACCGGCAGGCCGCTGGTCGCGCCCAGCCCCGACGGCAATTGCAGCCCCGGAATACCGGCATTGCTGCCGGGATCGGTGTTCTGGATCAGCAGGCCGAAGTTCTCAAGGCTGCTGGATTCCGGATTGGCCGGCAGCGCCACGCGCGGCACGGTGGGAAAGACCAGCGCGTCGAGCCGGTTCTTCTTGAAGGTGTCGCGGTAGAGCTTCTGCAACGCCGGCCGCGCCTTGCGCATCGCGTTGTCGTACACCGGCTTCGCATCGACCACGCCCTTCTCCGCCGGCAGCTTGCGCGGCAGCACCAGGCCGTCGAAGGTGCCCTTGACGTCCGGGCTGGCGATGCCGGCCGCCAACTGGCGGATGTCGACGCCGGCGCGGTACCTCGTCAGGTAGGCGGACAGGTCGTCGTGGATCTCGTAGAGCGCCACCGGGAAGCTGACCGCGCCATTGAGCTCGGCCAGCTTCGGCATCTCCACATCGACCAGCGTGACGCCCGCGGCGCGCAGCTTGGCCAGCGCGGCGTCGGTGGCGACGCGGGTGTCCTCGTCGAGGTTGGCGTAGAAGCCCTTCACCACGCCGAGCCGCACGCGCTTCGGATCGGCCGCGACCACCGGCGCGCCGCCGGCGATGGCGCGGTCCAGCAGCGCCAGGTCGGCCACCGAGAGCCCCATGGGTCCGGCGGTGTCGCGCGTGTGCGAGATCGGCACGATGCCCTGTTGCGAATAGCGGCCCACGGTGGGGCGCAGCGCCGCGCAGCCGTTGAAGGCGCAGGGGATGCGCACCGAGCCGCCGGTGTCCGTGCCCAGGGCGGCCGGCGCCATGCGCGCGCCCAGCGCCGCGCCGTTGCCCGACGAGGAGCCCCCGGCCACGCGGCTCGCGTCGTAGGCATTGCGCACGCCTACCTCGGGCCCGCTCTGGAAAGCCGGGTTGTAGCCGCTGACGCCGAAGGCCAGCTCGTGCATGTGGGTCTTGCCCAGCACGACGGCGCCGGCCGCGCGCAGCTTGGCGACCACCGGTGCGTCGGCACCCGCCACGAAGCTCTTGAGCGCGGGCGTGCCGGCGCTGGTCGGCAGGCCCAGGACCTGGATGTTGTCTTTGATCACCACCGGCAGCCCGCCCAGCGGCTTGCAGGGCCCGCCGCGCTTGCGCACCGCATCGGCCGCGCGCGCGGCCTTCATGGCGCCGGCCTCGTCCAGGGTGATGAAGGCGTTGAGCTGCGCCTTGGCCTTGGCCTGCGCGAGGTAGGCCGAGACCAGTTGCTCGCTGGTCAGCGAGCCGGCGCACAGCCGGGCGGCGGCGTCGCTGGCGGTGAGCGTGGCGATGTCGGGTGGCGCGGGCTGCGCGAGCGCGCATGGTGCAAGGACAGCCGCGCACAGCGCGGACACCGCGGCGCGAACGGCACGGACCCGAAGGGGGATGGGCATGGCGGACTCCTCCGTGAAGCGAAGCCGCCATGTTGCGCCGGCTGGCGGCGCCTGTCTGTCATCCGTATCGATGACAGGCGTCTCAGGCCAGCGCTCGCTGGATCAGCAGCTTCTGGATGTCCGAGGTGCCTTCGTAGATCTGGCACACGCGCACGTCGCGGTAGATGCGCTCCAGCGGGAAGTCGTTGACGTAGCCATAGCCGCCCAAGGTCTGGATGGCCGCGCTGCAGACCCGTTCGGCCATCTCGCTGGCGAACAGCTTGGCCATGGCCGCCTCCTTCAGGCAGGGCAGGCCGGCATCGCGCAGGCTGGCCGCATGCCAGATCAGTTGCCGCGCGGCCTCCAGCTGCGTCGCGCAGTCCGCCAGGCGGAAGCCCACCGCCTGCTGCTCGAAAATGGCCTGGCCGAAGGCCTGCCGCTCCTTGGCATACGCGATGGCGACCTCGAAGGCGCTGCGCGCCATGCCCACGCTCTGGGCGGCGATGCCGATGCGTCCGCCCTCCAGCGCGCCGAGCGCAATCTTGTAGCCCTCGCCTTCCTGGCCGATCAGGTTCTCGGCCGGGATGCGGCAGCCGTCGAAGTTGATCTGGGCGGTGTCGCTGGAATGCTGGCCCAGCTTGTCCTCCAGCCGGGCCACGGTGTAGCCGGGCGCATCGGTTGGCACGATGAAGGCGCTCATCCCGCGCTTGCCCGCGCCCTTGTCGGTGACCGCGATGACGATCGCGACCTGCCCGTTCTTGCCGCTGGTGATGAACTGCTTGACGCCATCGATCACCCAGCCGTCGCCGTCCCTGCGCGCGGTGGTGCGCAACGACGACGCATCGCTGCCCGCCTGCGGCTCTGTCAGGCAGAAGGCGCCGAGCATCTGTCCCTGCGCCAGCGGCTGCAGCCATTGCTTCTTCTGCGCCGCATTGCCGTAGCGCATGAGGATGGCGTTGACCGGGCAGTTGGTGACGCTGATGGCGGTGCTGGTGCCGCCGTCGCCGGCCGCGATTTCCTCCAGCACCAGGGCCAGGGTGAGGTAGTCGAGGCCAGCGCCGCCGTCCTCCTCGGGCACGCAGATGCCGTAGGCGCCCAGCGCCGCGAGGCCGGCATGCGCCTCCTTGGGGAACAGGTGCTCGCGGTCCCAGCGCGCGGCATGGGGCCACAGCTGTTCCTGCGCGAAGGCGCGCACCGCGTCGCGGATGGCTTCCTGGTCGGGGGTCAGCAGCATGGGGCCTCCTGGGTGACGGTCACTTCGAGGCGCCGAGGTCCATGATCAGCTTGCCGGCCATGTACAGGCGGCGCGGGATCGCGTCGATCATCACGTACTCGGCCTGGTCGCTGTGGTAGCCGAAGCCCGGCAGGCCCAGGCTCTCGATCACCGGCTTGCCGGACAGGGCGGCATAGGCGGCGTCGGTGCCGCCGCCGGTGCGCTCCTCGATGCCCAGGGTGCCGCCGGCCTCCTTGTAATAGACCACCGCCTTGTCGACCAGCTTCTTGCCGCCCTCGCCCGCATTGAAGGCCGGACGGCCGCGGGTGACCAGCACCTGGACCTCCGCGTCCTTGAGCTTCTTCTTCTGCGCGCGCTCCTGCAGCGTCTTCATCGCGGCCTCGAAGTCCTCGTTGCGCGCGTAGCGCACATCGGCATTGAGGGTGGCGCTGTCGGGGATGATGTTGGAGACCGCGCCAGCCTTGGCGATGGTCCAGTTGAAGCGCAGGTTCTTCGACTTGTCGTCCAGGTCCATGGTGCGCAGCACCAGGTCGGAGGCCTCGACCAGCGCGTTGACGCCCAGCTCCGGCGCCGCGCCCGCGTGCGAAGCCTTGCCCTTGATGTTGACCTGCACGTAGGCGATGCCGGAGGTGCCCAGCGACAGCTTCTCGGACTCGGCACCGGTGGGCTCGAAGGACAACACGAAGTCGCTGGCCTTGGCCTCTTCCTGGATCAGGTCGCGCGAGCCGAAGGAGCCTTTTTCCTCGTCGGTGTTGTACAGCACGGTGAGGGTGCCGAAGTCCTGGAAGCCGCGCGCCTTCAGCAGCTTGAGGGTGTGCAGGATGACGGCGTTGCCGCCCTTGTCGTCCGCGATGCCGGGACCGTAGGCCTTGTTGCCCTCGACGCGGAACGGCGCCTTGGCGAGGATGCCCTTGAGGTACACCGTGTCCATGTGGGACATGAGCAGGATGTTCTTGCCGCCCTTGCCCTTGAGCTTGCCGACGATGTTGTCGCCGACCACCAGGCCGGCCGACTTGTGTCGGGTGACGGTGAAGCCCAGCGCCTTGAGCTCGTCCTTGAAGAACTTGCCGGCAGCCGCCAGACCTTCGGCATCCCCTGTGCCGGTCTCGATGTTGACCAGGCGCTCCAGCGTCTTGACCACGGCCGGCTGTTCGGCGGTGGCGGCCGCGAACAGGGCCTCGTCACGGGTCTGGCTCCAGGCAGTGGACGCAAGAAAGGCAGTGGAAAGAAGGGCGGCCAGTGCGCTGTGATGGAAGGCCGGATGCATGTGGTGAGTCTCCCGTAATGGATTAACACTCCATTCTAGGAGTGCATGTATGCGACAGGAGCTGCCAGGCGCAGGCGCAAAAAAAGTCACCGGCGCCTGCCGGTGATCGCAAAAATTGTCAGGCGCTTCAGGCGGCCTGCAGCGAGGCAGCCGACCTCGCGAGGGCACGCGCGCTGAGCTGCGCGCTGGTTCGCAGCACGCCTTGCCAGTACCGCTCCACCGCCTCGAGGCCGCCGGCCTTTTCCTGCTGCTCGAAGGGCAGGAACAGGGTCCAGTCGTTGAGGCCGAGGAAATGAGAACGAAAGACGTCGCCGTGAAAACCCGCAGTCTCTTCTGCCGTCACATCCCGCGTGATGTAGCGGCCGTTCGCGAACTGGGCTTCGAGGGCATCGAGATAGGCGCCGGCCATGGCGACCCGAATCCTGGCGAGCTCGTCCTCGGTGAGGCGCTGCGCGGTCTCCAGCGAAAGACCGGGCACGACACCGCCTTTCGTGCCGGCAGCCCCGTCGATGTCGCCGGTCGCCCAGCATGCGTAGTAATAGCCGCGGTCCGCGAAATAGCTGTAGAACGAAACGACGCGCCCCCTGGACAGGAGAGCGCGCAGCTCGCGGCACTGGACCTTCGAGATCGAAGATGGCATGAACACTCCAGCAAGGGTCGATCGCACACCGAATGGCGGTACCCCTTGCCCACATCACCGCCTTCGACCCGGCTCGAACTGCAGTTATCGTGCCCGCGCGCATTCAGACCAGTTCGAGCGCGACGGCGGTGCCTTCGCCGCCGCCGATGCACAGCGTCGCCACGCCGCGCTTCTTGCCCTTTTGCTGCAGTGCATGAATCAGCGTGACCATGATGCGCGCGCCGCTCGCGCCGATCGGGTGGCCCAGGGCGCAGGCGCCGCCATGCACGTTGACCGCCGCGTGCGGCACGCCGAGCTCGTGCATCAGCGCCATCGGCACCACGGCGAAGGCCTCGTTGACCTCCCACAGGTCCACGTCCTTCACGCCCCAGCCGGTCTTCTTGAAGAGCTTGGCCACCGCCCCCACCGGCGCGGTCGAAAACCACTCGGGCTGCTGCGCATGGGTGGCGTGACCGAGGATGCGCGCGATCGGCTTGGCGCCCAGCTTCTTCGCGGTGCTCTCGGTCATCATCACCAGCGCCGCCGCGCCGTCGTTGATCGAGGAGCTGGAGGCGGCGGTGATGGTGCCGCCCTCTTTCTTGAAGGCAGGCTTGAGCGTGGGAATCTTGTCGAGCCTGACCTTGCCCGGGCCCTCGTCGATCTCGATCAGCGTGTCGCCGGCGCGGCCCTTGACCAGCACCGGCGCGATCTCGGCCTTGAAGGCGCCCGAGCTGGTGGCCGCCTTGGCGCGCTCCACGCTGGCGATGGCGAACTCGTCCTGCTGCGCGCGCGTGAACTTGTACTTGGCGGCGCAGTCCTCGCCGAAGGTGCCCATGGAGCGGCCGGGCTGGTAGGCGTCCTCCAGGCCGTCGAGCATCATGTGGTCGAAGATGCGGTCGTGGCCCATCCGGTAGCCGCCGCGGCCCTTGAGCATCAGGTAGGGCGCGTTGGTCATGCTTTCCATGCCGCCGGCCACCATCAGCTCGTGGGTGCCGGCCAGCAGCATGTCGTACGCCAGCATCGCGGCCTTCATGGCCGAGCCGCACATCTTGCTGAGGGTGACGGCCCCCGCGCTGTCGGGCAGGCCGCCCTTGTAGGCCGCCTGGCGCGCCGGGGCCTGGCCCTGGCCGGCCATCAGGCAGTTGCCGAACAGCACCTCGCCGACAGCGTCGGCCGCGATGCCGGCACGCTCGACGGCGGCCTTGATGGCCACGCCGCCGAGGTCATGGGCTGCGAGGGAAGAGAAATCGCCCTGGAAGCCACCCATGGGGGTGCGGGCGGCGCCGACGATGACGATGGATTCACTCATGAACGATCTCCTTGAAAAAAATGGTCTGTCGTCAGTTCAAAGTCACATGCCCTTCATAGGCCTATTCAGGGAACACCGCGGACCGGCTTTGCCGGGCCGCTGGTGTTGCCCCCAGTGAGGGGGTTGGCGGAGCGACACGAAGTGCGCACAGCCTGGGGGAAAGCTAAAAATAAGGGGCGTGGCCGTCGTGGTGGAAACGGTGGGCCTCGTCATAGGGAAACACGTCGAGCATCTGGCCGGCCTGGATGCGCTCTTTGTGGCTCTGCCAGAAGCTCGCGTCGAGCAGGTCGGCATGGTGGGCCATGAAGGCCCGACGCACGGCCTCGTTGCCGAGCAGGAAAGGGCCGAAGGTCTCGGGGAACACGTCCTTCGGGCCGACCGAATACCAGACTTCGCCGCTCAGCTCGTCCTCCTCGTTGCGAGGGGTCGGCACGCGGCGGAAGTTGCATTCGGTGAGGTACTCGATCTCGTCGTAGTCGTAGAACACCACCTTGCCGCCGCGCGTGACGCCGAAGTTCTTCCACAGCATGTCGCCGGGAAAGATGTTGGCCGCGACCATGTCCTTGATGGCATTCCCATACTCGACCACCGCATGCTCCAGCTGCTTGCCCGCCCGCTGGGCGTGCTCGGGATGCTCCATCTGGTCGAAGGCCTCCTGCAGGTAGATGTTCAGCGGGATCATCCGGCGCTCGATGTAGACGTGCTTGAGCACCACCTCCATCTCCCCGTTGCCGTCGCGGTCGCCGATCTCCAGCTGGCTGGGGGCGAACTGCCGGATCTCCTCGATCAGCTCCGGCTCGAATCGGTCCAGCGGGAAGCCGACGTTGCTGTACTCCAGCGTATCGGCCATGCGGCCCACGCGGTCGTGCTGCTTGACCAGCATGTACTTGCTCTTGATCTGCTCGCGCGTGGTGTCCTTCTGCGGAGGGTAGAAGTCCTTGATCACCTTGAACACGTAGGGGAAGGACGGCAGGTCGAACACCAGCATCACCATGCCCTTGATGCCCGGGGCGATGCGGAACCTGTCGGTGGAGTAGTTCAGGTGGTAGAGGAAGTCGCGGTAGAAGAGCGTCTTGCCCTGCTTGGCCAGGCCCAGGGCGTTGTAGATCTCGGCCCGCGGCTTGCGCGGCATCAGCGAGCGCAGGAACTGCACGTAGGCCGATGGCACCTCCATGTCGACCATGAAGTAGGCCCGCGCGAAGCTGAACAGCATCTGCAGGTCCTCTTCCCCGAAGAGGGCTGCGTCGATGTAGAACTTGCCCGCGCGGTCGTGCAGGATCGGCAGCGCCAGCGGCAGCTCGATGAAGCCGTTGATGATCTTGCCCACCACGTAGGCGCCCTTGTTCCGGTAGAAGAGACCCGACAGCACCTGCACCTGGAAGTTGGCGCGCAGCTTGACCTGGTGGAAACGCCCGAGGATGGCAGCGGCCACGCGCTCGGCGTCACGCTGGATGTCGGCGAAGCGCCCCAGCAGCGCATAGTCCTCCAGCAGCTGGCGGACCGTGTCGGCCAGCGTGTGCTGCTCGGGGTAGTAGGCGCGATAGGTCGGCGCGCCGCGCGGCTCGAGGTACTCGGTGCTGACGGCCGGCCGCACGAAGATGAAGTCGTTCTGGAAGTAGGCCCGGTGCAGGATCTTGGTGGTCACCGAGTTGAAGAAGGTCTCGGCCAGCTCGGGCTGGTGGTGGTCGACCAGGAGGCCGATGAAGTGCAGCTTGACCTGGTGCCACACGTCCATGGGCTGCTCGCCGGCCTTGAACTCCTTCTCGAGCCGGGCCACGGCCTCGCTCACGCGCAGGTCGTAGAACTCGATGCGCTCCCGCTGGGCGCGCTGCTGGCCCGACCAGTCGGCCGTCTCGAACCGGTGCTTGGCCCGCGCCGACTCGGCGCGGAACAGCCGGTAGTGGCGGTCGAAACCGTCACGCATCGCCTTCGCGATGTCGTAGGCCAGCGGCGAGTCGAGGCGCTGCGGGAACATGGGCGTCGTTCAGGCGGCCGGCTGGGCCTCGCCGGGACCGGGCTGCTGGGCCTGCTGCTCCTCGGCCAGCTTGCTCCACTTGTAGCGGATGCGCTGCACGGCGGCCTTGTACAGCGCCTCGATCGGCTTGGACCCGTCGAGCGTCATGCCCAGGTCCTGCAGCAACCCGTCGTGCACGCCGAAGGCCCAACCGTGGATGGCGACGGACTGGCCGCGGCTCCAGGCATCTTCCATGACGGTGCTGACCGCCACGTTGATCACCTGCTCGGTCACGTTGAGCTCGCACAGCGCATTGGCGCGCAGCGCCTCGGGCAGGGAGTTGAGCAGCACGCGGTGACGGTCGCGCACGTCCTGGATGTGGCGGATCCAGTTGTCGGCCAGGCCGATGCGCGCGCCTTCCAGCGCGGCCTGGACGCCCCCGCAGCCATAGTGCCCCACCACCATGATGTGCCGGACCTTGAGGCGCTCGACCGCGAACTGGATGGCCGACAGCGCGTTGAGGTCGGAGTGCACCACGATGTTGGCCACGTTGCGGTGGACAAACACCTCGCCCGGCTCCAGACCTGTGATCTGGTTGGCCGGCACGCGGCTGTCGGAGCAGCCGATCCACATGTACTTGGGCGTCTGCTGCTTCACCAGGCTGGTGAAGAAGCCGGGACGGTCGCGCTCCATGCGTGAGGACCAGGAGCGGTTGTGGGCGAAGAGGTCCTCGAGGTTGTCGGGCGTGTCGTTGTCCATGGTCTTCTTGCGGTTGGGTTGGGGGATGGTGAAGGGGTTGTCAGCGGTTCTTCGGCCGGGTCGCCCGCGCGAGCGCCGTCCGGGCCTGTCTTTCCTGGGCGCGCACCTCGGCGAGATTGGCCTGCAGCACCTCGAGCTGGGCCTCGAGCTGAGCCCGGTGGCCGCCCAGCACGCCGAGGAAGCGCTCCAGCTGGGCCACCGTGTCGCGCGGGCTGTCGTACATGTCGAGGATGTCCTTGACCTCGTTGAGCTTGAGGCCCAGCCGCTTGGCGCGCAGCGTGAGCGTCAGCCGCGTGCGGTCGCGCGCGCTGTAGACGCGCTGCTGGCCGGCGCGCGCGGGCGCAAGCAGGCCCACGTCCTCGTAGAAGCGGATGGCCCGGGTGGTGAGGTCGAACTCGCGGGCGAGCTCGCCGATGGTGAAGGTCTGCGTGGACATGAATCGGGTCGGCCATCCCGGCGGCGACAGCGGATTCTGCCGCTGCTGCCTACAATGATGGGTCTTCCCCATGACGTTTACGTTAACGTCAATCGTACATGAACCTCCTCGAACGCGAACTCCATTACCCCCACGGCGACCTTCTCCCGGCTCCGGGCAGCAGTTTCGAGGTTCTGCCGGGCGTACGGTGGCTGCGCATGGCGCTGCCCTTCGCGCTGGACCACATCAACCTCTGGCTGCTGCGCGACGAGATCGACGGCGTGGAGGGCTGGTCGGTGGTCGACTGCTGCATCGCGCACGACGCATCGCGCGCGCAATGGGAACAGATCTTCGAGAACGAGTTGCAGGGCCTGCCCATCCTGCGGGTGATCGTGACCCACATGCATCCGGACCACATCGGCCTGGCCGACTGGCTGTGCCGGCGCTGGAACGCCCCGCTGTGGATCAGCAGCACCGACTACCACGTTGCGCGCGTGCTCACCTCCAGTGGCGACACGCTGGCCGGCGGCGACGCGGCGGCGGACTTCTTCGCCTCGCATGGCATGACCGACCCCGAGGCGCTGAACGTGATCCGCGGACGCACCGGCTACTACGCCAACATGGTGCCCTCGGTGCCCGCTGCCTACGTGCGAATGATGGACGGCGACACCGTGCGCATCGGCGGGCGTGACTGGCGCTGCATCAGCGGTTACGGCCATGCGCCGGAGCACATCTCGCTGTACTGCGAGGCGCTGCATGCCCTGCTCGGCGGCGACATGATGCTGCCGCGCATCTCCAGCAACGTCAGCGTGCATGCAGGCGAGCCGGAGGCCGACCCGCTGCGGCTGTTCCTCGACAGCATCGACCGCTTCAATGCGCTGCCGGCCGACACGCTGGGCTTGCCCTCGCACGGCAAGCCTTTCACCGGGATCCACCAGCGCGTGAAGCAGCTGCGGGACCATCATCGCGACCGCCTGGCGGAACTGCAGGAAGCCTGCACCACGCGGCCGCTGTCCGCGGCCGAGGCCCTGCCCATCCTCTTCAAGCGCGCGCTCGACGTGCACCAGACCACCTTCGCCATGGGCGAGACGGTGGCCCACCTGCACACGCTGTACTTCCGGGGGCTGCTGCAGCGCCGCCGGGGCGAGGACGGGATCTGGCGTTTCGGCGCTTCTGCATGAACAGCCTCGAGCAGTTGCAGGCCGGGGCGCTCGCAGGCGCCCGGCGGCTGACGCTGCGCTGCGGTCTCACCGAGTTCCCGCGAGAGCTCTTCGATCTGGCCGACACCCTGGAGGTGTTGGACCTGTCCGGCAATGCGCTGTCGGCGTTGCCGGAGGACCTGAACCACCTTCACCGGCTGAAGGTGCTGTTCTGCTCCGACAACCGCTTCACCGAGCTGCCCGCCGCGCTCGGGCACTGCATCCGGCTCGAGATGGCGGGCTTCAAGGCCAACCGCATCCGGACGGTGCCGGCCGAGGCGCTGCCGCCTGCGCTGCGCTGGCTGATCCTGACCGACAACGAGGTCGAGGCGCTGCCCGCCGAGATCGGCCGCTGCGCACGACTGCAGAAGCTGATGCTGGCCGGCAACCAGCTGCGGACCCTGCCGGTCGAGCTGGCTGCCTGCCGGGGCCTCGAACTGCTGCGGATCTCGGCCAACCGCCTCGAGGCCCTGCCCGGCTGGCTGCCCGCCATGCCCCGGCTGGCCTGGCTGGCCTTCGCGGGCAACCCCTTCGACGACCGCGCCGAGGCCGCCGCGGTGGAAGCGGCAGCCATCCCGGCGGTCCGCTGGCAGTGCCTGGCGCTGCGCGAGCGGCTGGGCGAAGGCGCCTCCGGCGTGATCCACCGGGCGGACTGGGCGCAGGACGACGGCAGCCTGCGGCCGGTCGCCGTGAAGCTGTTCAAGGGCGCCGTCACCAGCGACGGCTGGCCGCACAGCGAGATGGCGGCCTGCATGGCCGCCGGCGCGCATCCGGGCCTGATCGCCGTCGAGGGCCGCATCCAGGACCATCCCGACGGAACGCCAGGCTTGGTGATGGCCCTGGTGGACCCGCGCTTCGGCAACCTGGCCGGACCGCCCAGCCTGGAATCCTGCACCCGCGACGTCTACGCCGAGGAGGCCCGCTGGCCGCTCGCGGCCGCGCTTCGACTGGCGCACGGCGTCGCCTCGGCGGCCGCGCAGCTGCATGAGCACGGCATCCTGCATGGCGACCTCTATGCGCACAACATCCTGTGGGACGGCGAGGGTGCGGGGCGCCTGGGCGATTTCGGCGCCGCCTCCTTCCTGCCGCCGGATGACCCGGACGCCGCCTTCGCCCTGCAACGTGTCGAGGCGCGCGCCTTCGGGCTGCTGCTCGGGGAACTGCTGGCGCGCAGCCGGCCCGAGGACGAAGCCGACCGGCAGCGGCTGACACGGTTGACCGATCTGCAGGCGCGTTGCACCCAAGCCGAGGCCCATGCGCGCCCACGGTTGGCCGAGATCGCCGCGGCCCTCGCCGCCGCCTGAGGCCCATGCCCATGCCCGCCGCGCCGCTGCCCACCCGCGACGGCGTCGGTCCGAGCCGGGTCGCCCTGCCGCCCGGCCCCTGGCCCACCATCGCGGACTTCCTGGCGCAGCGCTTCACCGCCATCTCGCGCGACACCTGGGAGGCGCGCATGCGCGCGGGCGAGGTTGTGGATGGGCAAGGCGTACCCGTCACGCCGGAACGCCCCTACCAGCCGCGGCTGCATATCTATTACTACCGTTCGCTCGAGCAGGAGCGCCCCGTGCCCTTCGAGGAGCAGGTGCTGTTTCGCGACGCGCACCTGCTCGCGGTGGACAAGCCCCATTTCCTGACCGTCGCGCCGGTGGGCAAGTACGTGCAGCAGAGCCTGCTGGTGCGGCTGCAGCGCCGGCTGGGCATGGACCAGCTCGCACCGCTGCATCGCATCGACCGCGAAACCGCCGGCGTGGTGCTGTTCTCGGTGCAGCCGGCCACGCGGCATGCCTACCACGCCCTGTTCGCCGACCGCGCGGTCGACAAGCAGTACGAGGCCATCGTGCCCTGGGACGGCACCGCCGTGCTGCCGCCGATGCGCCACAGCCGTCTGGTGGACGACACGCATTTCATGCGCATGCGCGAGGCCGACGGCGAGCCCAATGCCGAGACGCGCTTCGAGCTGCTGGAGGTCCGCGACGGCTGGGCGCGGCTGCGCCTGTCGCCACGGACCGGCCGCCGGCACCAGCTGCGCGTGCACTGCGCCGCACTGGGGCTGCCGATCCGCAACGACACCCTGTACCCGACGCTGCTGCCCGAGGGCGCGGACGACTTCGACCGGCCCCTGCAGTTGCTGGCGAAGTCGCTGGCCTTCCGCGACCCGATCGACGGGCAGCCCCGAGAATTCACCAGCACCAGGTCCCTCTTTTTCTGAGGGAAACCACGCTCCGACCAAAGTCGAAGCCCATTCAATCCGGACCCGATCTGATGAATACTTGGACTCCGATGAACGTACTGATGATCGACGATCACGTGATGTTCCTGCAGGGCATGAAGAACCTGCTGAGCGTCCTGGTGCCCGAGCTGCGCGTGGAGACCGCAGGCGACATGAGCAATGCCGTCAAGCTGGTGGAGCTGGCCGAGTTCGATCTGGTGCTGCTGGACTGGCACCTGGCCGACTGCAACGGCGAGGAGTCGATCCGCCGGCTGCGCGACGCCGGCTGCCTGGCCCGCATCGTGGTGCTCTCGGGCGACACGAACGCCACCATGATCCGCAACACGGTGGACCTGGGCGCCGCCGGCTTCATCCCCAAGAAGTACAGCTCGGAAATGATGGTCGCGGCACTGGAACAGGTGCTGGCCGGGCGCATCTTCCTGCCGCTGGAAACCCTGAACGCGCCGCCGCCGCCACCGGCCGAGGATCGCCCCGCCAACGACCCCCGGCTGACCGGCCTCACGGCCCGGCAGATGGACGTCTACCGCGCAGCCGCGCGCGGCCTGCCCAACAAGCTGATCGCGCGCCAACTCAACATTGCCGAGTCCACCGTCAAGGCGCACCTCACGGCGGTCTACACGGCCCTGGGCGTGCGCAACCGGACCGAGGCCGCCTACCAGGCCTCGCGCGAGGGCGTGCGCATTGACTGATGCCGCCGCCTCCGCGCCGGTGCCGCTGACCGGCACGTCGCGCGAGGCGCGGGTCGAGCGGCGCGTCCTCGAGCGCCGGCTGGCGCTGATCCTGCAGTACTCGCGGCGCCTGCCGCTCAACTATCTGGGCTACATCCTGGTGGCGGTCATCGTCCACCGCCAGGGCGTGCAGTTCTGGCCCTGGGTCTGGCTGGCGCTGACCGGCGCGGTCATGGTGTATCGCTGGCGCCTGGGCCTGGCGGTGGAGCAGACGGACCCCGAGACGCAGCTGCAGTACCTGCCCAGACTCCTGCGCGGCTTCGACTTCAACGGCGTCTCGACCGCCGCCATCGTCCCCTTCGTCTTCTACGCGCCCGGCAACTTCGCGCCGCTGGCGGTCGCCGCCGTGCTGATGGCCGGCTGCACCATCGGCGCCGCCTCGGTCGCGGGCTCGCAGCGCGCCTTCGTCGGCTTCTGCACCCTCACCTTCTGCTTCCTGGCCGCCGGCTGGGCCTGGCGCGGCGGCGCGGTGGGCTACATGTTCGCGGCCGGCATCGGGCTGGTCTATTTCATGCTGCTGGCCACCGTCAAGGACCAGGGGCAGATGCTGCACAAGCTGATGAGCGTGGTCGACGACAACGCGGTGCTGTCGGAGGTCGTGCGCCAGGAGCGCGACCGCGCCACCGCCGCCAGCGAGGCCAAGACCCGCTTCTTCGCGGCCGCCAGCCACGACCTGCGCCAGCCGCTGCACGCGCTGTCGATCAACGCCACCACGCTGGACATCCTCGCGCGGCGCTCGCCCGATCCGCTGCTCAAGGAGGTCAGCCGCGGCATCGGCAGCGCGCTGCGCCAGAGCAGCGGCCTGCTCGACGGCCTGCTGGACATCTCTCGCCTGGACGCCCACACCATCGAGGCCAAGTTCTCGCCGCACGACATCGGCGCGGTGCTGCGCGCCTCGCGGGACGAATACGCAGCCCTGGCGGGCCAGCAAGGCCTGTTCCTCAAAGTGGTGGCACCGGAAACGCCGCTGTGGGGCCTGACGGACGCCGACCAGTTGATCCGCATCGTCGGCAATCTGGTGAACAACGCGATCAAGTTCACTGCACGCGGAGGCGTGACGCTGTCGGCCGAGGCGGGGGCCGACGGGCGCGTGCTGGTGCGGGTGAGCGACACCGGCCCCGGCATCCCGGAGCAGGAACGCGAGCGGGTGTTCGAGGAGTTCTACCAGATCGGCAACCCGTCGCGCGACCGCAGCCAGGGCCTGGGACTCGGCCTGGCGATCGTGCGGCGCACCGCCGAGCTGCTGAAGATCGAGATCGGGCTGGAGAGCGAGTCCGGGCAGGGCACCACCTTCACCCTGCACATCCCGCCCGCGGTGCCGCTGGACGTTCGCCGCCCGGAGGCCGCCAACGTCGTGGCGCGCTCCTTCGACGGCACGCGGCTGGCCGTGCTGCTGGTGGACGACGAGGCCGAGGTGCTGTCCGCGATGTGCACCTACCTGCACGAGCTGGGCTGGTCGGTCCGCGGCGTGGCCACCGGCAACCAGGCCGAGCATGCGCTGGCCGAAGGGTTCAAGCCCGACGTGATGGCGGTGGACTACCGCCTGCGCGAGGAGACCGGCCTGGAGGTGATCGAGCGCATCCGCCGGCACCGGCCCGAGCTGCCGGCCGTGATCGTGACGGGCGAGACCGCGCCCACGCGCTTCCGCGAATTCTCGACGGTGGCGGCGCGCGTCCTGCACAAGCCGCTGGACGGCGACCGGCTCGCGCGCACCCTGCAGGAGGTGGTGCTGGCGCTGGACGAGGACATGCGGCAAGCTGTGGCGCCTAAGTGACGCCCGGCGCCTCGCGCGCGCACTAAGCTTGTCTCCATCTCAGTTGCTCCACCGTGCTGCGCACGACCCGCGACCCATGAAGCGATGCGGGTCGGTCGGGGAACACCGCGGAACCGGCTTTGCCGGGCCGCTGGTGTTGCCCCCGGCGAGGGGGTTGGCGGACCACACGAAGTGGGGGAGCCTGGGGGAGAGCTTCATTTCAGGAGACACAGCGCATGGACACCACCCGACTCTTCTCGCTCGAGGGCCGCAGCGCCCTCATCACCGGCGGCTCGCGCGGCATCGGCCGCATGATCGCCGAGGGCTTTCTCGCCCAAGGCGCCCGCGTCTACATCTCGGCGCGCAAGGCCGAGGCCTGCGACCAGACGGCCCAGGAGCTTTCGGCCTTCGGCCACTGCGTCTCCCTGCCGGCGGACGTGTCCACCCTCGAGGGCGCCAAGGCGCTGGTCGCGGCCTACGCGAAGCACGAGAGCACGCTGGACATCCTGGTCAACAACGCCGGCGCCGCCTGGGGCGCACCCTACGACGAGTTCCCGGAGAGCGGCTGGGACAAGGTGGTGGACCTCAACCTCAAGACCCCCTTCTTCCTGACCCAGGCGCTGACGCCGATGCTCAAGCGGGCGGCCACCGATCACCTGGCGAAGGTGATCAACATCGCCTCGATCGACGGCATCTCGGTCAATCCGCAGGAGACCTACTCCTACGCCGCGAGCAAGGCCGGGCTGATCCAGCTCACGCGGCGGATGGCGCTGCGGCTCGCCCGGGAGCGCATCGTGGTCAGCGCGATCGCGCCGGGCGCCTTCGCCTCGAACATGAACAAGGATGCGCGCGACCACGGTGAAGAGATCAAGGGCCGCATCCCGGCCGGACGCATCGGCGAACCGGAGGACATGGCGGCGGCGGCGATCTACCTGGCCTCGCGGGCCGGCGACTACGTGATGGGCTCGACGCTGGTGGTCGACGGCGGCGTCACGCACGCCCGCTAGGCTAGCCGGCGGCGGCCGGGACTCACCACTTGGGAACCGGCTGGTCCTTGAGCTGCTGCCGCAGCGCGCCGTAGTCCGGCACCACGCTCTCCACCGTTTCCCAGAAGCGGTGGCTGTGGTCCATCACCCGCAGGTGGGCCAGTTCGTGCGCCACCACGTAGTCCACCACCGGCATCCGGAAATGCACCAGGCGCCAGTGCAGGCGGATCGCGCCGTCCGCGCTCGCGCTGCCCCACCGGGTCGAGGCGTTCGACAGCGACAGCTTGTTCCACCGCACGCCCAGTTGCGGCGCGAAATGGTCGAGCCGCTCGGTGAAGATGCGCCGCGCCTGGCGCATCAGCCAAGCCTGCGCCGCATCACGGATCTGCTCCGGGCCGGCGCTGTTCGCCACCGCCAGGCGCAGGACGCGCGCCTGTGTGCCGGAACCGGCGTCCAGCATCGCGCCCACGCCCGCGAAGCCATGCTCCGGGTCCAGGCGCACCAGCACGGGTTCCCCCAGGAAGGGGAAGACCGCGCCGTCTTTCCATTCGATCCGCGTCGCCTCCAGCTTCGCATGGCGCTGTTGTGTCTCGGCCAGCTTGCGCAGAATCCAGTCGGCCTTTTCCTTCACCGCGGCATCGACGTCGCGCAGCGCCACCCAGCGGGGCGCTCGAACCGACAGCCCGTCGGCGCCCACCACGAAGCCGATGGTGCGGCGCTTGCCGCGGATGAACTCGAAGGCCACGCGGGCGTTGCCCAGCAGCAGCTCGCGCGTGGCACGCGGATGGATGAAGCTCGCCGGGATCAGTGCGTCCGCCAGAGGAATGGCGGGCGGCACGGGCGCTTCGAGCGCGGTTGCGCGAAGCGCTGGCGGCGGAGGGGGCGGTGCCGGTGGATCGAAGAGATCCAGCGTGAGCTGCAGCAGGCTGCGCATGATGCCTTCAGGCGGACACCGCCTCCGCCCGGACGTAGGCCTCGGGATCGAGCCGGCGCATCTCGCCCTCGATCCAGGCCTCCACCTCGCGCATCAGCTCGTCGGGCTTGCGCCCGGTGCTGGGAATCGCGGGCCCGATGGACACGTCCACCACGCCCGGACGCTTGATGAAGGCTTTGCGCGGCCAGACCTTGGCCGAGCTGACGGCGACCGGGATCACCGGCACGCCCGTCTCGCAGGCCAGGCGCGTGCCGCCGGTCTTGTAGACGCCCTGCTGCCCGCGCGGAATGCGCGTGCCTTCCGGGAACATGATGATCCAGATGCCCTGGGCCAGCAGCTTGCGGCCCTGCGCCACCACCTTGTTGAAGGCCTGGGTGCGCTGGCTGCGGTCGATGTGGATCATGTCCAGGCGCGCCATGGCCCAGCCGAAGAAGGGCACGTAGATCAGCTCCTTCTTGAACACGAAGGCCAGCGGGTGCGGCATCAGCGTGGGCATCAGGAAGGTCTCGAGCGTGGACTGGTGCTTCACCAGCAGGACGGCGCCGGCCAGCTGGTCCTGCGGGAGGTTCTCCATGCCGCTCACGCGCGTGCGGATGCCCAGCAGCACGCGCGCGCCGCCGATGGCCCAGCTCAGCCAGCGCACCGCCATCCAGTAGAGCGGCACGCCGCGTATCCACAGCGAGCTGACCATCATGATGATCGCCCAGGGCACCACGGTGACGAGCATCCACAGCGCGTGGACGATGGATCGAAGAAGGG
The DNA here is from genome assembly GCF_002157355.1 of Variovorax sp. JS1663. Lineage (GTDB taxonomy): Bacteria > Pseudomonadota > Gammaproteobacteria > Burkholderiales > Burkholderiaceae_C > Variovorax. The sequence goes on from NZ_LYMK01000029.1 coordinate 67,746, forward strand.
ACATCGGGGCCTGTTCAGACAGCGAGGTTCAGGGCGTTGCGCTCTTCGCGCTCCAGCAGGAAATCGACGAAGGCCGGCAGGTCCTCGTGCACGCGGGTGTTCGCGGGGTACTCGGGCGGCAGGGGCACGACGCCGCGGCAGGCCGCGCCCATGCCGGTCAGCAGCAGGTGCGGCTCGCAGCCGGCCGCCGCGCCGGCCTGCATGTCGCGCAGGCTGTCGCCGGCAACGGGCACGTTGGCGAGGTCCACGCCATAGCGCTCGGCGATCTGCAGCAACAGGCCCGGCTTGGGCTTGCGGCATTCGCAGTTCTCGTCGGGGCTGTGCGGGCAATAGAACACCGCGTCCACGCGCCCACCTACCGCCGCCAGCATCTTGTGCATCTTGGCGTGCATGGCATTGAGCGAGGCCACGTCGAACAGCCCGCGGCCGAGGCCGGACTGATTGGAGGCGATCACCACGTGCCAGCCCGCGTGGTTGAGCCGCGCCACGGCCTCCAGCGCGCCGGGCAGCGGCGTCCACTCGATGTCGCTCTTGACGAAGTCCTCACGGTGCACGTTGAGCGTGCCATTGCGGTCGAGGATGACGATTTTCATGGGGTGCCCCGATCAGGCGGCGAGCCGCTCCAGCTGCGCCACCCGGTTCATCGCGCGGTGCAGCAGCATCAGCAGCCCGAGCCGGTTGAGCCGCAGGTCGGACTGCTCGGCATTGACCATCACGTCGTCGAAGAAGGCATCGACCGGCCCGCGCAAGGCGGCCAGGGTCTGCAGCGACGCGGTGTAGTCGCCGGCGTCGAACTGTGCATTGGCCACCGGGACGATCTTCTGCATGGCCGCATGCAAGGCCTTCTCGGCCGCCTCGTGCAGCAGCAGCTCGCTCACGTGGGCGTCGGCCTCGGGCGACTTCTTGAGGATGTTGCCGATGCGCTTGTTCGCCGCAGCCAGCGCCGGTGCCTCGGGCAGGGCAGCGAAGGCGCGCACGGCGGCCAGCAGCTTCGGCACGTCGGCCAGGCGCTGCGGCAGGGGGGCGAGCACGGCATCCACCTCCTGCGCGCTGGCGCCCTGCTCGCGCAGGCTGCCGGCCAGGCGGTCGTAGAAGAAGGCCTCCAAGGCCTCGGTCGGGTCCGACAGCGGATGGTCGCCGGCCTTGGGCGCGCCGAAGGCAGCATAGGCTTGGCCGATCAGCGCGCGCAGGTCCAGCGGCAGGTGGCGCTCGATGAGCATGCGGATCACGCCCAGCGCATGGCGGCGCAGCGCGAAGGGATCGCGATCACCCGTGGGCAGGTTGCCGATGCCGAACATGCCCACCAGCGTTTCCAGCTTGTCGGCCAGCGCGACCACGACGCCCACCGCGCCGCGCGGCAGCGCATCGCCGGCGAAGCGCGGCTTGTAGTGGTCCTCGATCGCGTCGGCCACCACGTGGTCCAGCCCGTCGTGCAAGGCGTAGTACCGGCCCATGATGCCCTGCAGCTCGGGGAACTCGCCGACCATGTCGGTCACGAGGTCGGCCTTGGCGAGCTGGGCGGCCTGCACGGCATGCGGCGCCAGCGCAGGATCGCCTGTGGCCGCGCCGAGCTGCTCGCCGATCGCGTGGGCAATGCGCATCACGCGCTCCACGCGCTCGCCCTGGGTGCCGAGCTTGTTGTGATAGACCACCTTGCCCAGCGCCTCGACGCGCGAGGCCAGCGACTTCTTGCGATCCTGGTCGAAGAAGAACTTGGCGTCCGCCAGCCGCGGGCGCACCACGCGCTCGTTGCCGCCGGTAACGGCGCTGGCGTCGGCCGGGCGGATGTTGCTGACGACCAGGAACTTGTGGGTGAGCCGGCCGGCGGCGTCGAGCAGCGGGAAGTACTTCTGGTTGGCCTTCATCGTGAGGATGAGGCACTCCTGCGGCACATCCAGGAACTGGGGCTCGAACTGGCAGACCAGCACGTTGGGCCGTTCGACCAGCGCCGTGACCTCGTCGAGCAGCGCATCGTCCTGGATGGGCTGCGCGCCGGCGCCGACGGACAGAGCCGCGTCGGCCAGCTGGCGGGCGATCTCGTTGCGGCGGGCCTCGAAGCCGGCGATCACCGCGCCCTCCTCGTCGAGCTGCACGGCGTAGCTGTTGGCGTCGCGCAGCACGATCGGGTCTTGCCGGGCCTCGAAGCGATGGCCGTGCGTCTCGCGCCCGGCCTTCAGGCCCAGGGCCTCCACGGGCACCACGGTGTCGCCATGCAAGGCGACCAGGCCGTGCGCGGGGCGCACGAAGCTCACGCTGCTCCAACCCGGCAGCGCGCAGCCGGATTCGAGCTGGTAGGCCATGACCTTGGGGATGGGCAGCTTCGCGATGCTCTCGGCCAGCGCCTTCTGCAGGCCCTCGGCCAGGGTCGCGCCCTTGGCGGTGCTCTCGAAGAACAGGGCCTCGGCCTTGCCGTCCATCGCGCGGCGCAGGCCGGGCACGGCGGAGGCATCGGCACCCAGCGCCGCCAGCTTCTTGAGCAGGGCGGCGGTCGGCTGACCGGAAGCGTCCAGCGCCACGCTCACCGGCATCAGCTTCTGCGTGATGGCGCGGTCGGGCGCCTGCGCGCTCACCTGGGTGAGATGCGCCGCAAGTCGGCGCGGCGAGGCGTAGGCGGTGAGCACCGAGCCGGCATCGGCCAAGCCCTGGGCCGCGAGCTGGTCGCGCAGCACGTTGGCGAAGGCCTCGCCCAGCTTCCTGAGCGCCTTGGGGGGAAGCTCCTCGACGAAGAGTTCGACGAGCAGGTTGTTCTTGGTGGTCATCGCTTCAGGCCGCCTTCTTCGTGATCTCGGCGACCCATTCGCGCGGCGCCATCGGGAAACCGAGGCGCTCGCGGCTGTCGTAGTAGCTCTGCGCGACGCTGCGCGCGAGGTTGCGGATGCGGCCGATGTAGGCGGCGCGCTCGGTCACGCTGATCGCGCCGCGCGCGTCCAGCAGGTTGAAGCTGTGAGCCGCCTTGAGCACCTGCTCGTAGGCCGGCAGCGCGAGCTGCTGCACCATCAGGTACTTGGCCTGCTTCTCGTGGGCCGCGAAGGCGGTGAAGAGGAAGTCGGCGTCGCTGTGCTCGAAGTTGTAGGTCGACTGCTCGACCTCGTTCTGCTTGTAGACGTCACCGTAGCTGAGGCCCTCGGTCCATTGCAGGTTGTAGACGTTGTCCACGCCCTGCAGGTACATCGCGAGCCGCTCCAGGCCGTAGGTGATCTCGCCGGTGATCGGCCGGCAGTCGATGCCGCCGACCTGCTGGAAGTAGGTGAACTGCGTCACCTCCATGCCGTTGAGCCACACCTCCCAGCCCAGGCCCCAGGCGCCCAGCGTCGGATTCTCCCAGTCGTCCTCGACGAAGCGGATGTCGTTCTTCTTCAGGTCGAAGCCCAGCGCCTCCAGCGAACCCAGGTAGAGCTCGAGGATGTTGGCCGGCGCCGGCTTGAGCACCACCTGGTACTGGTAGTAGTGCTGCAGGCGGTTGGGGTTCTCGCCGTAGCGACCGTCCTTGGGGCGGCGGCTGGGCTGCACGTAGGCCGCCTTCCAGGGCTCGGGGCCGAGGGCGCGCAGGAAGGTGGCTGTGTGCGAGGTGCCGGCGCCCACCTCCATGTCGTAGGGTTGCAGCAGCGCGCAGCCCTGGGCGTCCCAGTAGGACTGCAGCTTGAGAATGATCTGTTGGAAGGTCAGCATGGTGGGCCTGGTGGCCGCGCGCGTCGGCGACGCGGCGAACCGGGCATTTTAAGAGCGCCCGGACGAAGCAACGGCCGCAGGGCTTGCGCCGCTGCGGCCGTGGAATGCTGCTCTCCCCCAGGCTTCCCCACTTCGTGTGGTCCGCCAACCCCCTCACCGGGGGGGGGCGACACCAGCGGCCCGGCGAAGCCGGTTCCGCGGTGTCCCACGAATGGCGGTGGGTCCGACGTGAAGTGGGGGGAGCCTGGGAGCTTGGGGGCGAGCTCAATACTCCCAGAAGATCCTTTGTAGCTGTTTCGGGTCGTTGGTCTTGGTCAGCGCGACCATAGCCAGGATGCGGGCCTTTTGCGGCTTCAGGTCATGCGCGACAACCCAGTCGTACTTGTCGTCAGGCTGCTCGGCGTTGCGAATGACGAAGCCATCGGAGACGCGCGAGCTGCGGATGATCTGCACGCCGTCGCTGCGCAGCTTCTGCAGCGTGGGCACGACGCGGTCGGCCACCGAGCCATTGCCGGTGCCGGCGAAGATCAGGGCCTTCACGCCGCTCTTGGCGAAGGCGTCGATCGCGGTGGCGGGGACGTTGCCGTAGCCGTAGGCGATGTCCACCGCGGGCAGGGACGTGATCTCGTCGATGTTGAACTCGGACTGCGTGGTGTGGCGCTTGACCGGCGCGCGGAACCAATAGTTCTTGCCCTCGACGATCATGCCCAGCGGACCCCACTGGCTCTTGAAGGCCTCGGTCTTGATGTTGACGACCTTGCTCACGTCACGGCCGCTCTGGATTTCGTCGTTCATCGTCACCAGCACACCCTTGCCGGCCGCATCCTTGCTGGCGGCAACGTTGACCGCGTCGTACAGGTTGAGCGCGCCGTCGGCCGACAGCGCGGTGCCCGGGCGCATCGAGCCGACCACGACGATGGGCTTGGACGTGCGCACCGTCAGGTTCAGGAAATAGGCCGTCTCCTCCAGCGTGTCGGTACCGTGGGTGATCACGATGCCGTCCACGTCGGCCTGCTTGGCCAGCGCCGAGACCCGCTTGCCCAGCACCATCAGGTTGTCGTTGGTGAAGCTCTCGGAGGCGATCTGGAACACCTGCTCGCCCCGCACGTTGGCCACCTTGGAGATTTCGGGCAGCCCGGCGATCAGCTTGTCCACGGGGACCTTGGCGGCGGCATAGGTCGCGCTGTTGGCGGCCGAGGCGCCGGCGCCGGCGATGGTGCCGCCGGTCGCGAGGATCACGACGTTGGGCAGCGCCTGCTGGGCATGGGCGACGGCGGCGGCCGCAGCCAGCGCCGCGGTGGCCGCGAAGGCACGGAAACGGGGGGCAAAGAACATGAGGAGCTCCTGTTGTGTGAAGAATTTCACAAAGCGCCAGGAAGATACCGGAAGGCAGGAAGGCCGTCACACGCTTGCAATGCTTCCTTCGCATGCCGTGATGCCGCGGGGACCGGGCCTGTACGAACGAAGCGCTACCATCGCCGGGCGGCAGCCTCCGCCCCCCCATCATGAGCAGTCCCACCCTTCCCACCCCGGCCGAGGCGGCCCTGCAGATGCCGGCGCCGGACGGCCCGCTCTCGCGCGCCCGCCCCGGCCGGGAGCGCATCATGGCGGCGATCCGCGACGCGGCCATCACCGAATTCAGCCTGCACGGCCTCAAGGGCACGTCGACCCAGGCGATCGCGGCGCGCGCCGGCCTGACCAAGCCGCAGCTGCACTACTACATCGCCGGCAAGGAAGAGCTCTACGAGGAGCTCCTGATGCAGGTGCTGCACGATTGGAAGGTGGTCTTCGCCTTCGAGGAGCACGCCAGCAGCCCCGGGGCGGTGCTTGAGGACTACATCCGCAAGAAGCTGGACCACGCCTTCGACAACCCCGAGATCTCGCGCATCTTCACCCGCGAGGTGCTGGACGGCGGGCGCAACCTCGAACGCTACTGGCCCAATGCGCGCGCCTGGACCCAGAAGAAGGTGGACATCATCAACGGCTGGATCGCCCGCGGCCTGATGCGGCCACTGGATGCGCGCCTGCTGCTGATGCACATCTGGGCCATGACCCAGAGCTACGCCGACTACGCGCTGCAGACACGGGTGATGCTGGGCCTGCCGCCCGGCGCGCCGATCGAGCGGGAGCCGATCGCGCGCGAATTGATCGCTTTCGTGCTGGGCGGCTGCGGCATCCAGGCCTGAAGGCCGACTGGCGATCTTTCTCTAGGTCGGCTTCCTGACCGCGCGGTCGCCCGGAAACCGGCCAGCCGCGCGACCTTGCGCCCGGTTCCGGTGCGTATCCGCTGGCACGCTGCTTGCGTAATCTGACCACTTGCTCTGATTAAGCGGTCAAACACCCCTATGCGCGTGCTCGTCGTCTACTGCCACCCGGTCGAAACCAGCTTCCACGCGGCGCTGCACCAGGAAGTGCTGCGCAACCTGAAGTCGGCCGGACACGAGGTGGACGACTGCGACCTCTACGCCGAGGGCTTCGACCCGGTGCTCTCGCGCGAGGAACGCCTGGGCTACCACGAGGTCCCGAGCAATCAGCTGCCGCTCAGGCCCTACATCGAGCGCCTGCGCTGGGCCGAGGGCATCGTGTTCTGCTTCCCGACCTGGTGCTTCGGCCTGCCCGCGATGCTCAAGGGCTATTTCGACCGCCTCTTCATGCCGGGCGTGGCCTTCGACCTGAGCAACCCGGCCAACGTGAAGCCGATGCTGACGCACATCAAGCGCGTCTCGGCCGTGGTGACCTACGGCCGCCCGCGCTGGGTCGCCTGGTACATGGGCGACCCGCCACGCAAGATCGTGACGCGCTATATGCGGCGGCTCACCGGCCCGCAGGCGCGCGTGGACTACCACGCCCACTACCACATGAACGTGGCGACCGAGCCCCAGCTCAAGCGCTTCCTGCAGCGCGTGGGCCAGGCGATGGCGCGCTTCGCCTGAGCCCCCTTTCCCCACACCACGACACCCCATGCTGCACGGCTACATCCCGCCCCATCGCTTCCTGCCCTACCTGAGCTGGACCGAAATCGACGCACTGCCCGACCGCGAGAACACCGTGATCGTGCTGCCCTGCGGCGCCATCGAACAGCACGGACCGCACCTGCCCTGCTCGGTCGACAGCGTGATCGCGTCGGGGGTGATGGGCAAGGCGCTCGAACGCCTGCCGCCCGACGTGCGCGCCTTCGCGCTGCCGACCATCACCTACGGCAAGTCGGAAGAGCACCTGCACTTCCCCGGCACCATGACGCTGACCGGCACCACGCTGCTCGCCACCGTGACGGAGATCGGCGAATCGGTCTACCGCGCGGGCTTTCGCAAGCTGCTCTTCGCCAACGGCCATGGCGGCCAGCCGCAGGTGCTGGAGATGGCGGCACGCGAGCTGCGCCTGCGCCATGGCGACTTCATCGTGGTGCCGCACGGCGTCTCGCGCCTGCCCAACGCCTCGAGCCGGCAGGTCGGCGAGCAGGAAAAGAAGCTATCGATGCACGCGGGCCACTCCGAGACCGCGCTGATGCTCGCGCTGGCCCCCGACACCGTGCACATGGACCGCGCGGCGGCCAACTTTCCGCCCCCCTTTCCGATCAAGCTGCTGTCGCCCGATGGTCGCCCGGCCTGCGCCTGGACCGCGCGCGACTTCGGCCCCAGCGGCGTGATCGGCGACCCCACCAGCGCCACGCGCGAACAGGGCGAGGAGATCCTGGACACGCTGGCCGCCAGCTGGGTGCAGGCCCTGACCGAACTCCACGCCCTGCGCTGGGTGGTGCGCGAAGAAGCCACCTGGGAGCGCGGGCACCAGACGGGCTTCATCCAGTCCGCCGCGCGCTGAGGCGCGCTCCTTGCAACGACTTTCCTTCTTTCTTCATCCCCAAGAGGTCTTCACCATGCGCCACCCTTCCGCCTCCCGCCTCGGCCGCCTGGCCGCCGCCTCCGTCCTCGCCTGTGCCGCCGCCGCGACGGCGCAGGCGCAGGACAAGTTCACCTACATGACGAACTGGTACGCGCAGGCCGAGCACGGCGGCTTCTACCAGGCCGTGGCGCAGGGCATCTACCGCAAGCACGGCCTGGACGTGACCATCAAGATGGGCGGCCCGCAGGTCAACATCACGCAGATGATGGCCGCCGGCCAGGCCGACTGCATCATGGGCTCCAGCGACATCCAGATGATGCAGGTTCGCGAGGGCGGCGTGCCCGTGGTCAACGTGGCGGCCTTCTTCCAGAAAGACCCGCAGGTGCTGATCGCGCACGACGACGTCAAGAAGTTCGAGGACCTCAAGGGCAAGACCATCCTGATCGGATCGCAGGCCAACCGCGGCTACTGGCCCTGGCTGAAAGCGAAGTTCGGCCTGACCGACGAGCAGACGCGGCCCTACACCTTCAACATCCAGCCCTTCGTGGCCGACAAGAACACCGCGCAGCAGGGCTACCTGACCTCGGAGCCCTACGCGATTCAGAAGGCGGGTGTGAAGAGCACCGTGCTGATGTTCAGCGACCACGGCTTCCCGGCCTATGCCACCACCGTGTCGTGCATGGACAAGACCGTGAAGGAGCGAAGCAAGCAGGTCGCGGCCTTCGTCAAGGCCTCGGCCGAGGGCTGGAAGAGCTACCTGGCCGACCCGGCACCGGCCAACGCGCTGATCAAGAAGGACAATCCGAACATGACCGACGACCAGCTGGCCTACAGCGTCGCCAAGCTCAAGGAGATGGGCATGGTCACCGGCGGCGACGCGGCCACGCTGGGCATCGGCGTGATCACCGACGCACGCGCCAAGGCGAGCTACGACTTCCTGGTGACCGCCAAGCTGCTGGATCCGGCGAAGGTCGACATCGCGAAGACCTACACGACCGAGTTCGTGAAGGACGCCAGGGTTCTGCCCTGACCGGCGCGCGGAACCCGCCTCGCATGAACCGCATCGATCCCTCCGTGCTCGCCCCGCCGGCTGCTCCTGTCGCGCCTGCGGTGGAGTTGCTCTCGGCCGAGAAAACCTACCCCAACGGCACGCGCGCGCTGCTGCCGGTGGACCTCGCCATCGCCGAAGGTGAGTTCGTCACGTTGCTGGGCCCCTCGGGCTGCGGCAAGAGCACGCTGCTGAAAATGGTGGCCGGCCTGCTGGAGCCCAGCGACGGGCGCCTGCTGCTGTGGCGGCGGCCGGTGGCGCAGCTGCACGACTGCGCGCACAAGATGGCCTTCGTGTTCCAGTCGCCCACGCTGATGCCCTGGGCCAGCGTGCGCAGCAACGTGCGCCTGCCGCTGGACCTGGCCGGCGTGCCGCGCAGGGAGGCGGACGCGCGCGTCGCCGAGGCGCTGGAGATGGTGGGCCTGGACAAGTTCGCAGGAGCACTGCCGCGTGCGCTCTCGGGCGGCATGCAGATGCGCGTGTCGATCGCGCGCGGGCTGGTCACCCAGCCCGACCTGCTGCTGATGGACGAGCCCTTCGGCGCGCTGGACGAGATCACGCGCCACAAGCTCGATGCCGAGCTGCTCGACCTGTGGCGCAGGAAGAAGCTCACGGTGATCTTCGTCACGCACTCGATCCACGAGGCGGTGTTCCTCTCCAGCCGCGTGATCATGATGGCCGCGCGGCCGGGCCGCGTGGTGGAGGAGTTCCACATCGACGAGCCGTACCCGCGCAGCGCCGACTTCATGGTCTCGCCGCAGTTCAGCCGCTACGCGAAGCAGCTGCAGGACAGCCTGCTGCGCGCGAGCGACAGCACGCACGAGGAGGCACCGCTTTGAGCCCGCGGCTTCCTCTTCTGCGGCAGCCGCGCGCGCAGCGCGTGCTGTACCCGGTGCTGGTGGGCGTGGTGCTGGTGGCGCTCTGGCAGGGCTTGGTCACCGCGATGGAGCTGCCGCCCTACCTGGTGCCCTCGCCCTGGCTGATGATGAAGACGCTCGTCGCCGACTGGGTGCCGCTGGGCCTGGCGCTGCTGGTCACGCTGAAGATCACCCTGCTGTCCTTCGTGCTGGCCACGATCGCTGGCGTGCTGATCTCCTTCCTGTTCGTGCAGAGCAAGCGGGTCGAGACAGCGCTCTTTCCCTACGCGGTGCTGCTGCAGGTCACGCCGATCGTCGCGGTGGCACCGCTGATCATCATCTGGGTCAAGAACCCCACGGCCGCGATGGTGGTCTGCGCCGCGCTGGTCGCGCTGTTTCCGATCATCAGCAACACCACGCTGGGGCTGCGCAGCATCGAGCCCGATCTGCAGAGCTACTTCAAGCTCAACCGCGCGACGCGCTGGCAGCAGCTGGTGCGTCTGCGCATCCCGAGCGCCCTGCCTTATTTCTTCGGCGGCCTGCGCATCTCGAGCGGCCTGGCGCTGATCGGCGCGGTGGTGGCCGAGTTCGTGGCCGGCACCGGCGGCGCCGGCGCGGGACTGGCCTACCAGATCCTGCAATCGGGCTTCCAGCTCAACATCCCGCGCATGTTCGCGGCCCTCCTGCTGATCTCGCTGACCGGCGTCGCGCTCTTCGTGCTGATGGCCTGGCTCACCAAGATCGCGCTTGGCTCGTGGCACGCGAGCGAACTCTCACAGGACTGATCCCTTCCCCCATGAACGCCCCCGCCTCCGCCATCGAGCAACTGCATCTCGAACTGCCCGAACTCGACTGGATCACCGACGAAAGCCGCATCGTCCGGCTGTCGCAGGACTTCTCCTGGTTCAGCCCGGTGCTGCAGCGGCAGCTGAAGGACAAGCGCGCGGACGCCGTCGTGCGCCCGCGCAGCGAGGACGAGATCCGCGCCGTGGTGAGCGCCTGCGCGCGCCGGGCGATACCGATCACCATCCGCGGCAGCGGCACCGGCAACTATGGCCAGACCACGCCGCTCGCCGGCGGCGTGGTGCTCGACATGACGGTCTTCAACGCGATGCTATGGGTGCGCCCCGGCGTGGCGCGCGCGCAGGCCGGCATCCGGCTCGGCGAGCTGGAGAAGCACACGCGGCCCTCGGGCCAGGAGCTGCGCTGCGTGCCCTCCACCTACCGCAGCGCGACCTTGGGCGGGCTCTTCGGCGGCGGCTTCGGCGGCGTGGGCTCGATCAACCACGGGCCGCTCGGCGCCATCGGCAACGTGCTCGGGCTGCGCGCGATGACCATCGAAGCCGAGCCGCAGGTCGTCGAGCTGCGCGGCGCGGAGGCCCTGCGCATGCATCACGTGTGGGGCACCAACGGCCTGGTGCTGGAGCTCGAAGTGGGGCTGGCGCCGGTTCATCCCTGGCTCGAGAGCCTGGTCGTCTTCGACGCCTTCGAGCCGGCGTTGCTCTTCGCCGACGCGCTGGCGCATGCGCCGGGCATCGTGAAGCGCGAGATCGCCTTCTTCGGCAGCCCGGTGCCGGACCACCTGGCGCAGCTGGCGGACCACCTGCCCCGCGGCTGCCACGCGGTGCTCTCGCTGGTGGCCGAGTCCTGCGAGGCGCCGATGCTGGAGCTCGTCGCGGCGCACGGCGGCCGCATGAGCTACCGCAAGACGGCTGCGGAAGTGCAGAAGAGCAACCGCACGCTGGTGGAATTCACCTGGAACCACACGACGCTGCATGCGCTCAAGGTCGACAAGAACCTGACTTACCTGCAAAGCGGCTTCACACCGGGGCGGCACGTCGAGCAGGTGATCGCGATGGAAAAGCTGTTCGCGGGCGAAGTCATGATGCACCTCGAATTCCTGCGCAATGCGGTGGGCCTGATGACCTGCAGCGGACTGCAGTTGGTGCGCTTCAGCACCGAGGAACGGCTCGACGAGATCATCCGCCTGCACCGCGCGCATGGCGTGCACATCAACAACCCGCACGTCAACATCGTCGAGGACGGCAAGGCCGGCGGCCCGCTGCCGCCGGAGGTGATCGAGCTCAAGAGGCGCTTCGACCCCCAGGGCCTGCTCAACCCGGGAAAGCTGCGGGACTGGCCCGTCGCCGCGTGACGAAAGGCGCGGCCGCGACGATCGCCAGGGTCAGCCCCCACAGCGGCCAAAGCCCGAGGCGGGAGACCCAGTACGCATAGGGCGTGAGGCCCGCGCGGCCCTCGACGGTCGCTACCAGGACCCCGCGCGTGAGCCGAGGCAGGGCATGCGTGACGCGGCCGCGGTGGTCGATGACGACCGTGGCGCCGGTATTGGTGGCGCGCACCATCGGCCGCTGGAATTCCAGCGCGCGCATGCGGGAGATGGACAGGTGCTGGTCGATGGCGACCGTGTCGCCGAACCAGGCGATGTTGCTCACGTTGAGCAGGATGGTGGGGGCCTGCGCCTCGTCGCGGAAGTTGGCGCCGATCTCGTCGCCGAACAAGTCCTCGTAGCAGATGTTGGGCGAGATCCGCTGGCCCTGCCAGGCCAGCGGGCGCTGCGCGAGGCCGCCGCTCTGGAAGTCGCCCAGCGGGATGTTCATCATGTCGGTGAACCAGCGGAACAGGCCCGGCACGAACTCGCCGAAGGGCACCAGGTGGTGCTTGTCGTAGCGATAGGGTGCGTTGCGCCCGGGGCCGAAGCCGAGCACGGTGTTGGTGTAGACGCGGCCATCACCCAGCGGGAGGCCGACGATGGCCGTCTGGGTACTGCCCGCATACCGAGCCGCGATGGCGTCGAGGTAGCCGGGGGGCAGTTGGGAGGGCAGCAGAGGCAGCGCGGTCTCGGGCGTGATCACCAGCGGCGCGGTGGCGCGCTGCAGTTGCTCGCCGTACCACCGTAGCGCGGTGGCGATGCCGCCGCTGGGGATGAACTTCTCGTCCTGGGGGATGTTGCCTTGCAGCAGCGCGACTTCGAGGCGGCCGCGCGAAAGGGCCGGGTCATCGGGCGCGCCGCGCAGCACGCCGACGAGCGCCGGCACGCACAGCAGGACGAACCCCAGCCCCAGCGGCACGGCCAGGGCGCCGCCACTGCGCAGCGCAGACGCGGCCAGCGCCGCGATGCCGGCGGCCACCGCACCCACGCCGTACACGCCCAGCCACGGCACATAGGCCGCGAGCGGGCCCTCCACGTGCGCGTAGCCGCCGGCGCCCCAGGGGAAGCCAGTGAACCAGCTGTTGCGCAGCAGCTCGGCCAGGGTCCAGCCGGCGGCGAACAGCAACACGGCAGCCGCACGATGTCGCGCCGCGAAAGCGACATAGAAGGCAGCCGCCGCAGCGTAGTACAACGAGAGCGCGGCCGACAGGGCGAGCACGGCAAAGGCGGCCAGCGGCGCGGCGAGCCCGCCGTACGTGTGCATGGAGACGAAGAGCCACCAGAAGGTGCCGCAGAGCCAGACGGTCGAGAACAGCCAGCCGTAAAGCGCGCCGCTGCGCCATGCGGGCTTCGGCTGACCGCGTTCGCGCAGCGCATCGAGCTGCCAGACCAGCGCCGCCAGCGAGAGCAGTTGCAGCCACCAGAGCGGCTGACCGTCCCAGGGGGCCGCGATGGACGCGGCCTGCGCGAGGCCCGCGATCCCGAAGCCCAGCGCGCGCGCCAGCGTTTTCAATCGGCCGCGTCGTCGCCGCGCGCCGGCGAGACCTTGAACCAGCGCACCGCGCCGCCCTTGGTGTGGAGCACGACGAAGTCGAAGGCGCCCAGCGCATAGTGTTCGCCGCGCTTGGGCACATGGCCCATCTCGTGCGCGATCAGGCCGCCGATGGTGTCGAAGTCCTCGCTCAGCATCTTCTCGTCGAAGACGATGCCGAAGGCCTCGGCAACGCGCTCGATGGGCGTGTCGCCCGAGACGCGGTAGGTGTGGTCGGCCAGGCCGAAGATGTCGCCCTCGTCCTCGGCGATGTCGAACTCGTCCTCGATCTCGCCGACGATCTGCTCCAGCACGTCCTCGATGGTGATGAGGCCGGCCACGCGGCCGAATTCGTCGATCACGACCGCCAGGTGGTTGCGGTTGCCGCGGAACTCGCGCAGCAGATCGTTCAGGCCCTTGCTCTCGGGCACGAAGGTGGCCGGACGCAGCAGCGCGCGGATGTTGAGGTCCGGCGCGCGCTGCAGCTTGAGCAGGTCCTTCGCGAGCAGGATGCCGATGATGTTTTCCTTGTCGCCTTCGTAGACCGGGAAGCGCGAGTGCGCGGTGTCGATCACGAGGTTCAGCAGCGACTCGTAGGGCGCGTCGATGTTGACCAGGTCCATGCGCGGCGCGGCCACCATCACGTCGCCGGCCGTCATGTCGGCCATGCGCAGCACGCCTTCGAGCATGACGCGGGACTCGGCGCCGATCACGTCGTTGTCCTCGGCATCGGCGAGGGTTTCGATCAGCTCGTCGCGCGAATCCGGTCCGGGATGGAGGAACTCGGCAAGTTTCTGCAGAAAACTGCGCTTGTCCTCGCGTTCTGCGGGCGCGCGTTCAGGGTGAGGGTCTGCCACTGCGGGAGGGCGAAGTTGGGGGAAGCACAAGGATACCGGAATGCGCCCCCGCCGCCCGGCGCCGGCTGTCGCCTTGCGGCGCCCCTCAAGGGGCTGACTGGTCGCGCGCGGCGCGCACGCCGCTGCGGATTTCCTGCAGGGTGGCGAGGAAGGCCCAGAACTGCTTGGCACGCGTCTTGAGCTGGTAGTCGACCTCGGCGTAGTGCTCGAGTGCGATCTCGCTCATGCGGCTGTCGAAGGTGGCGTGCGGCAGTTCGAGATGCGCCTCTGATTCGGAGCCGCTGCGCACCACGGTGGCGCCGGCGTTGCGGGCGATCTTGAGCATCGCGACGTTTTCGCTCAGCGCGTGGATGAACAGCATGCCCACGCCTTCGTTGCGGGCGACCACGACGGCGCGCTCGAACAGACGGGCGCCATAGCCGCGCCCCCGGGCGTGCTCGGCCACGGACACGCCGAACTCGGCGCAGTCCTTGTGCTGGTCAGCCGGCGCGAAAGCCAGGTGGGCCATCGCGATCAGGTCGAGGCGGCGGTTATAGATGCCGAACAGCTCGTCGCGGTCGAAGTCGAGGCCGTCGACGTAGCGCTGGATCTGTTCGTCGGACGCGGCGTACCCGAAACGGAGATAACGGTCGTGCGGCTTCAGGGCCAACAGGTGCTGCGCGATGCGGTCGCGTTCGCGCGGGCCGATCGAGCGGATCGGCACCATGACGGGGGTGGGCGCGGCGGCGCGCGGCTGGGCTTCGACCATCGGCGCTTTCAGGAAAGAGCCCAGGCCCAGGGAAGCCTTGAGGAGTGCCTTGGCGGTATGCATGGGTCCAATATAGGGGTTTTCCCTTAACCAACAAGCCCGCAAGGACTCAGATGTAAGAACTTAGTGCAAACCCTCTCTAATAAAAGGCTCATCTCGTTACTTTTTCGTTGCTACACCGGAACGGCCGTCGTGGCCTTGACCCGGTCCAGCACGAAGCTGGTCTTGCAGTCCTCCACGCTCGGGTGCTTGAGCAGCGTGTCCATGATGAAACGGCTGTAGTGCGCCATGTCGGCGACCACCACGCGCAGCAGGTAGTCCATCTCGCCCGTCAGGGCGGCGCATTCCACCACCTCCGGCCAAGTCTGCACGCTCGCGCGGAACAGGTCCATCGGATTGCGCTTGTGGGTCTCGGTGTGCTTTTCGAGGCGCACGTTGAGGTAGGCCGTCAACCCGAGGCCGACCGACTCGGGCTTCACCAGCGCGACGTAGCGGTCGATCACCCCGGTCTCCTCCAGCCGCTTGACGCGCCGCAGCACGGCGCTGGGAGAGAGGCTGACCTCCTCGGCGAGGTGGTCGTAGGTGGCGCGGCCATCGTCCTGCAACTTGCGCAGAATCTGCCTATCCAGCTTGTCTAGTGCATTCATGAGTCGATTTTCACAGTTTTTCTGCGCTATCGCAGCATTCCAGGCGTGATAACGCTGAAATCATGAGGCCCGGCGCTCTTACAGTTCCATACGCGGGCTGCATTGCCGCAGCGCCACACTGAACACCACCCTTCCTGACCTGGAGACAGCCCCATGAGCACCGCCGACGCCCCCGCCTTCACCCCCTGGGAGAACCCCATGGGCACCGACGGCTTCGAATTCATCGAGTACGCCGCGCCCGATCCCGCCGCGATGGGCCAGGTGTTCGAGCGGATGGGCTTCAAGGCGGTAGCCAAGCACCGCCACAAGAACGTGCTGCTGTACCGCCAGGGCACCATCAACTTCATCGTCAATGCGGAGCCGGATTCCTTCGCCCAGCGCTTCGCGCGCCAGCACGGCCCGAGCGTCTGCGCAATCGCCTTCCGGGTGCAGGACGCCAAGGCGGCCTACGAGCGCGCCACCTCGCTGGGCGCCTGGGGCTTCGCCGACAAGGCAGGGCCCGGCGAGCTGAACATTCCGGCCATCAAGGGCATCGGCGACAGCCTGATCTACCTGGTGGACCGCTGGCGCGGCAAGAACGGCGCGCAACCCGGCGACATCGGCAACATCGGCTTCTACGACGTCGACTTCGAGGCCCTGCCCGGCCTGAGCGCTCAGCAGGCGCTGGCGCCGGAAGGCAATGGCCTGACCTACATCGATCACCTGACGCACAACGTGCACCGCGGCCGCATGAACGAATGGGCAGACTTCTACGAGCGCCTGTTCAACTTCCGCGAGGTCAAGTACTTCGACATCGAAGGCCAGGTCACGGGCGTGAAGAGCAAGGCGATGACCAGCCCCTGCGGCAAGATCCGCATCCCGATCAACGAGGAGGGCAAGGAGCAGCCGGGACAGATCCAGGAGTACCTGGACCTCTATCGCGGCGAGGGCATCCAGCACATTGCGATGGGCTCGGACAACCTCTACAAGACGGTGGACGGCCTGCGCGCCAACGGTGTCACGCTGCTCGACACCATCGACACCTACTACGAGCTGGTGGACAAGCGCATCCCGGGTCATGGCGAGAGCGTCGAGGAACTGCACAAGCGCAAGATCCTGATCGACGGCAAGAAGGACGCGCTGCTGCTGCAGATCTTCAGCGAGAACCAGCTGGGCCCGATCTTCTTCGAGTTCATCCAGCGCAAGGGCGACGACGGCTTCGGCAACGGCAACTTCAAGGCGCTGTTCGAGAGCATCGAGCTGGACCAGATGCGTCGCGGGGTGCTGAGCGCCGCAAAATAGTTGCTTCCCATCACAGGAGCACTGAATGCGTCGTCCTACCCTCTGGCTTCGTTCGTCATGTATCGCGGCCGCGGTCCTTGCCCTGGGCGGTTGCGCCATGAATGCGCAGCAGCCGCGCCCACCAGGCGAGACCGCGTCGCATCTCGACGCGGTGCAGAAGGCGGGCGTGCTGCGCATCTGCACGCCAGGCGACTACAAGCCCTTCAGCTTCCAGCAGGCGGACGCCAGCTATGAAGGCATCGACGTCGACCTGATGTCGAGCTTCAGCGGCAGCCTCAACGCGAAGCCGCAATGGGTCAAGACGACCTGGGCGAACCTGCTGCCCGACCTCGCCGCGGGCAAGTGCGACATCGCCGTCGGCGGCGTGTCGGTGACGACGGAGCGGCAGAAGCGCGCCTTCTTCAGCGCGCCCTACATGGTCAACGGCAAGACGCCGATCGCGCGCTGCGCCGATGTCGCGAAGTACCAGAGCGTGGCCGACATCGACAAGCCGCAGGTACGGGTGATCTTCAACCCGGGCGGCAGCAACGAACGCTTCGCGCGCGCCAACTTCAAGCAGGCCAAGCTCACGATGCACGGCGAGAACGTGACGATCTTCGACGAGATCCTCGCCAACCGCGCCGACGTGTTCGTCACCGAGGCGGCCGAGGCGATCACGCAGCAGAAGCTCAAGCCGGGCCTGTGCGCCGTCAATCCCGACAAGCCACTGCAGTACGGCGAGATGGCCTGGATGCTGCCGCGCGACGACGTGGCCTTCAAGGCCTATGTGGACCAGTGGCTGCATCTCGCGCGCGCCGGCGGCGAGTTCCAGCGCGTGATGGACCGCTGGCTCAAGTAGCAAACAACTTCAGATCGGAGCTTTTTTCATGGAGACGCCCACTGGTGCCGTCATGCCCGCCGTGTACGGCCAGTCGGACAGGCCGCCCCGCGGGGACTATTCGCGCGGCGGCGCGGTCCTGTCCGACTACACCTGTCCGCAGGACTGGGGCAGCTACACGCCGGCCGACCACGACACCTACCGGCGTCTCTATGAACGCCAAGCGGCGCAGCTGGGGGGCCTGGCGTGCGATGCCTTCATCGCCTCGCTGCCGCTCCTGGGCGTCAAGGACCGCATTCCGCGTTTCGACGAGATCAACGAGCGGCTCTACAAGGCGACGCGCTGGGAGATCGTGGCAGTGCCGGGGCTGATTCCGGAGCTGCCTTTCTTCACGCTGCTGGCGAATCGCAAGTTTCCGGTCACGGACTGGATCCGCAAGCCGGAGGAGTTCGACTACATCGTCGAGCCCGATGTGTTCCACGATCTCTTCGGCCATGTGCCGATGCTCTTCGACCCGACCTTCGCCGACTACGTGCAACGCTATGGGCAGGGCGGGATCAAGGCCCACGAGCTGGGTGCGGGCGAGAAGCTGGCCCGGCTCTACTGGTACACGGTCGAGTTCGGGCTCATTCGCCAGGCGGAGGGCGTGCGTGCTTATGGAGCCGGCATCCTCAGTTCGGTCGGCGAACTGCGGCACGCGGTGCGCAGCACGGAGCCGCTGCGCCTGCCGCTGGACCTGCTACGCGCGATGCGCACGCGCTACAAGATCGATACCTACCAGGCCAACTACTTCGTGATCGACAGCTTTGCGCAGCTGTTCGATTTGACGGCGCCGGACTTCACGCCGCTGTACCAGGCAATCGCCGTGCAGCCGGATATCGAGCCCGGGGTGCTGCTGCCGGGTGAATCCTCGCTCTGAGCGCGTGCGGCGTCAGCCCTCGAGCAGATCGAGGGTCTGCCGTCGCAGCCCAGGGACGAAAGCCATCTCCACATGCCCTCGCCCCGGGGCGAGCCGGTTGTCGGCGCCGAGCAGCGTGGCCGTCGAGATCGGGAACACGATGTTGTCGCAGTTCGAGTACCAGCAGGTGAAGAGGCACGGGGGTGCGCCATCGCCTTCGGCCTGCCGCATCCAGTCGCCCCCGATCCGCATCTGATGCCCGTTGGTGGTATGGCTGAAGCGCGCAAGCCACGTGCCGCGGTGCGGCGTACCGATGGTCACGATGCGATGCACCCGCCCAGGATCGGAAGTGCGCAGCCAGGCGCGGGCGGCCAGCCCTCCCATGCTGTGGCAGATCAGGACTGGAGGCCTTCCGGTGGCTGCGGTCACGCGCTGCACTGCGATCTCGATGATCTGCACGTAGTGGTCGATCGAGCCGAAGACCGGCTCGAGGTTGACGGCGGCGAAGGCGTGGTCCCTCACGCGAAGTTCCTGCAGCCAGGGGTTCCAGAATCCCCGGTTGCACAGGAAGCCATGGACGAGGACCACGCCCCGGCGGTCATTGCCCTTCGGCAAGTGATCGGGGAACGCGTGCGAGCGAAACGGCTGCTGCCAGCAGAAGACGCGCGGGGCCATCCAGCTTTCGGCGAGCCAGGCCCTGGCGCACTGGATCGCGCTCGAGCGCGCAACGGGATCGGACGCGCTGACGCGCCGCGTCGCGATGAATTCGAGTCCGAGGACGCTGGTGTGGGCCAGGCTCAACACCAGCAGCCCGCCGATGGCAATGACGGGCGCGTGCGGCCACCAGCTGCCGACCCAGGCGAATGCTGCCAACAGCCAGGCCATCACGATGCACTGCTGGAGACGGGCAACCATGCGGCCGACTATCGCATGCGCGACAGGTGACTGGGTGACCTAGGACAAGTCCGCTGGTGACGCGCCCGAGCTCGCTTCGACAATCCGCGCCAAAGGAGATCGCATGCAATCCACCGTCCTGAAGAGCTATCCACCCGGGGTTCCGCACGAGGTGCATCCCGAGCAATACAGATCCCTCGGCCACCTGTTCGAGGAGTCCTTCCAGCGCTACGCGAACCGTATGTTCTCGGTGTGCATGGAGCGGTGGATGAGCTACGGAGAACTGGACGAGCTCTCCAAGGCGCTGGGCGCCTGGCTGCAATCGCGCGGTCTGGAGCCGGGGGCGCGCGTGGCCATCATGCTGCCCAACGTCCCGCAGTTCGCGGTCACGATGGCTGGGGTGCTGCGCGCGGGCTACACGTGCGTGAACGTCAATCCGCTGTACACGGCGCGCGAGCTCGAGCATCAGCTGAAGGACTCCGGCGCGACGACGATCGTCATCCTGGAGAACTTCGCCGCCACGCTGGAACAGGTGATTGAGCAGACGCCGGTCAAGCACGTGGTGATCGCATCGATGGGCGACCTGCTCGGCGGGCTGTATGGCACGTGGATCACGCTGGCGGTACGGCACCTCGCGAAGATGGTGCCGCCCTACAAGCTTCCGCTGGACAAGGGACGCACCGTGACGCCGTTTCCCAAGGTGATCGCGGAAGGCAAGGGGCGCACGCTCGCGCCCGATCCGAGCACGCTGGATTCGATCGCGTTCTTGCAATACACGGGCGGGACGACGGGCTTGTCCAAGGGCGCCGTGCTGACCCACCGCAACATCGTCGCGGCGACGCTGCAGGCAGAGGCGTGGTTCACGCCGGCGCTGGCGCGGGCAGGCGACTTGGCCAAGGTCAACAGCATCGCGGCGCTCCCGCTTTATCACATCTTCGCGCTGACCTTGTGCTTGCTAGCCATCCGGCAGGGCTCGCACCTCACGCTGATTCCCAATCCCCGCGACTTCGACAAGTTCATCGCCGTGCTCAAGAAGCGGCCCTTCCACATGCTGCCGGCGGTCAACACCCTGTTCAATGCGCTGCTGGTGCACCCGGAGTTCAAGACCGTCGACTTCTCGAACCTTTTTGTATCCCAGGCCGGTGGCATGGCCGCTTCGGAAGGCACGGCCCGTCAATGGTTCGAAGCCACCGGCTGCCCGATGATCGAGGGCTGGGGCATGAGCGAAACGTGCGCGATCGGGACCAACAATCCGGTTTCGAACACCGCCTTCACCGGCACCATCGGTCTGCCGCTGCCGGGGATCGAGATTGCGATCAAGGACGATGAAGGGCGCTCGCTGCCCCCTGGCGAAGCCGGCGAGCTCTGCATCAAGGGACCCAACGTGATGGTCGGCTACTACAACCAGCCGGCCGAGACCGCGGCAGCCTTCACGGCGGACGGCTTCATGCGCACCGGCGACATCGCGATCATGCAGGAGGACGGTTACAGCCGGATCGTGGACCGCAAGAAAGACATGATCCTCGTGAGCGGGTTCAACGTATTTCCGAACGAGCTTGAGAATGTCATCTCGCTGTGCCCCGGCGTCGTCGAGTGCGCGGCGATCGGCGTACCCGACGAGAAGCAAGGCGAGGCGATCAAGGTCTTCGTGGTGCGCAAGGACCCTGCGCTCACCGAGGAAACTGTCATGCGCTATTGCCATGAACAACTGACCGGCTACAAACGTCCCAAACACATCGAGTTCAGGGAGAGCTTGCCGAAGACGAACGTCGGCAAGATCCTTCGGCGTCAACTGCGACCCGGCGCGACGGTTTGAGCGCAACTTGCCGGTGCAGTTGCTCGTGTTCGCACCCGGCTACCCGGCTGGCTGTTATCGTCGGTCGAGATGGGCATCGCGCTCACCGTGATTTAAAGTGCGCGATTGAGCCCCAAAAAACAAAAAGCCCAACCTTGCGGGGTTGGGCTTTTTGAGGGCTGTAAGAGCCTGACGATGACCTACTTTCACACGGGAACCCGCACTATCA
>NZ_LYMK01000030.1 GCF_002157355.1 Variovorax sp. JS1663
GAAGTAAAGGAGGAGGCGGCCGCAGGCCGCCGGGGGACATGAGCGGAGCAGCGCACCCCGCCGGCCTGATCCCGCCCCCAACCGCCGCCCAGAACACATCTACAACCGTCACTCCGGCTGAATCCCTTTCGCCTTCAGCAACGCCTCGAAGCGCGCCCCTTCCTTGTCGACCAGCGCCCGGAACTGCTGCGGTGTGCTGAACTTCGGCTCGTTGCCAGAGCGTTGCAGCGCCTCGCGCACGACAGGATCCGCGAGCGCCACCCCCATCGCCTCGTTGAGCTTCACCACCACCGCGTGCGGCGTGCCGGGCGGTGCCACGAGGCCGAAGAACACCTCGGTCGTCATGCCGGGGAAGCCCTGCTCGGCCATGGTCGGCACGTCAGGAAGCTCCTTCTCGCGCTGCGGGCCGGTCACGGCCAGCGCCTTGAGCTTGCCCGAGCGCACCAGCGGAATGTTGGACGACAGCGCATCGAACAGGAACTGGATGTTGCCGCCCATGATGGCGGCGGCCGATTCTGCCCCGCCCTTGTAGGGCACGTGCAGCGCCTCGAAGCCCCCCTCGCTCTTGAGCAGCTCGGCCAGCAGGTGCAGGCTGCCGTTGACGCCGTTGGAGCCGAAGCTCAGCTGGCCGGGATGGGCCTTGCCGTAGGCCACCAGTTCCTTGACGCTGTTCACGCCCAGCGTGGGCGAGGCCACCAGGATGAAGCCGGAGGTGGTCGCCTGGCCCACCGGCAGCAGCGTCTTCACGTCGTAGCCGGGGTTCTTGTAGAGATAGGGCGAGATCGCCATCACGCTGTTGCCCACCCACACCAGGGTGTAGCCGTCGGCCGGCGCGCGCACCGTCTGCGCCACGGAAAGCGTGCCGGAGGCGCCGGGCCGGTTCTCGATCACCACCGGCTGGCCCACCAGCTTGCCCAGCTTCTCGCCCACCAGGCGCGCGGTGAGGTCGGTGGTGCCGCCCGCGCCGGCGCCCACGAGGATCTTGATCGGCCGCGAGGGGAACGGCTCCTGCGCCCACAGGGGCTGGGCCGCGAGCGCGGCGCCGGCGACGAGCAGCGCGCGGCGCCGGATGGGGCACTCGGTCATGGGGTGTGTCTCCTTCTTCAAATGGGGGAAGAATCCGCGGCAGTCACCCGGCGAGGCGATGCGTACGCCCGGCCGATTGACGTGCACTGGATTTATAATTATATTGGTCAAACCATTCAACGATGCAACCAATTCCCAACCCCACGATGGACACTACGCCCGCCCAGGTGCTGGATTCGCTGCTCGCGCAGCGCCACAGCTGCCGCGCCTTCCTGCCCAGGCAGGTGGATCGCCCCACCCTCGAGTCCGTGCTGCGCACCGCGCAGCGCGCCGCCTCGTGGTGCAACTCGCAGGCCTGGCAGGTCAGCGTCACCTCGGGCGAGGCGACCGAGCGCCTGCGCGCCAAGCTGGTCGCGGCCGAGCGCGCGGGCGAAGGCGGCGGCACCGACTTTCCCTTTCCGCACGAATACCGCGGCGTGTACCTGGAGCGCCGGCGCGAATGCGGCTTCCAGCTCTACAGCGCCGTCGGCGTGGCGCGCGGGGACAAGGAAGGCTATGCGCGCCAGACGCTGGAGAACTTCCGCCTGTTCGGCGCGCCGCACGTCGCCATCCTGACCAGCGACCCGGGCCTGGGCGTCTACGGCGCGGTCGACGTGGGCGGCTACGTGCAGGTGGTGCTGCTCGCGATGCAGGCCCACGGCCTGGCCGCCATCCCGCAGGCCGCGCTGGCGCACCAGAGTGCGCTGGTCAAGCAGGAGCTCGGCATCGCACCGGAGCGCCTCATGGTGTGCGGCATCTCCTTCGGCTACGAAGACAGCGCGCATCCCGCCAACAGCTACCGCACCTCGCGCGCCCCGCTCGATCAGGCGGTGCAATTCGTCGACGCATGAAGACCCTCGCAGACCGCAGCATCGCCATCGTCGGCTATGCCGAGACCCAACTCGTGCGCAGGAGCGGGCGCACCGCGCTGTCGCTGGCAGGCGAGGCCGTCGACCGGCTGCTGGCGCAGACCGGCATCGAGCGCTCGCGCATCGACGGCTTCGCCACCACCCTTGCGATGAGCGAGGGCGGCAATCCGTTCTACAGCAACCTGCTGGCCGAGGGCCTGGGCCTGTCGCTCACCTGGTGCCAGGCCACCGAGATCGGCGGCGCTTCCTCGGGCGGCAACATCGCACGTGCGGCGGCCGCCATCCAGGCGGGGCTGTGCGACATCGTGCTGTGCCTGGCCTCGGACGCGGTGTCCACGGTCGACCGCTCGGTGCAGTCGGGCCATCGCACCGAGTACTGCGACCCGGCGGGTTATGCGGGCCCGCTGTCGGCCTTCGCGCTCCTGTCCAACGTGTACGACCAGCGCCATGGCCTGCCGCATGACGCGTTGGCGAAGCTCGCGGTCACGCAACGCGAGGGAGCCCTGCTCAACGACAACGCCTGCGAGGTGCTGCGCCGGCCGCTGACCGAGCGCGAGTACCTGGCGTCGAAGATCGTCTCCGATCCGCTGCGCATCCTCGACTGCGTGATGCGCTGCGACGGCGCGAGCGCGGTGCTGGTGATGTCCACGCGCCGCGCGCGCGAGATGGGCTTCCAGAAGCTGGTGCACCCGGTCGCCTATGCCGAGCGCATCAACTTCGACCCGCCCGAAGCCTGCGGCGACATGCTGCGCACCGGCTTCACCGACGTCGCGCCGCGCGCCTTCGATGCCGTGGGCTGGAAGCCCCGGGACGTGAAGATGCTGCACTGGTACGACGACTTCCTGATCGCGCTGATCCTGCAGCTGGAGCAGACCGGCTTCTGCGGCCCGGGCGAGGGCGGCGCCTTCGTGATGGCGCACGACATGACCTGGCACGGCGAGCTGCCGCTCAACACCGGCGGTGGCCAGATCTCGGCCGGCCAGCCCGGCCTGGCCGGCGGCGGCGTCAACCTGGTGGAGTGCCTGCGCCAGATGTTCGGCGAAGCGGGCGCGCGCCAGGTGCGCGATGCGAGCAACGCGATGCTCTCGGGCATCGGCGTGATCCAGTACGCCCGCACCTGGGGCACCAGCACCGTGATGCTGCTGGAGCGGAGCCAATGAGCATGACGAACCATCCCCTGCCCGACGTGGGCGCCCCGTTCGCCCTGGGCCTGCGCGACGGCCGCCTGATGCTGCAGTTCGACCGCGCGAGCGGCCGCGCGCAGTTCTATCCGCGTCCGCAAAGCCTCTACAGCGAGGCTGGCGTGGAATGGCGCGAGGCCAGCGGCCGCGGCACCATCTTCGCGCTCACGCGCAGCCGCGTCGGGCCGCCGCACCTGGCCGACGCGCTGCCGTATGCGATGGCGCTGGTGCAATTGGCCGAAGGGCCGCGCATGCTCGCGCGCATCGATGCACCCTACGACACCCTGGCGATCGGCCAGCCGGTGGAGGTGGACTGGCGCCACCCCGACTCGCGGCGCGCGTTCCCGGTGTTCAAGCCCGCGGCCTGAACGGGCGCCGCCGGCGTTCTTCCTTTCACAAACAGGAGACAACCCATGATGTTCCGACGCCAATGGCTGGCCCTGTCGGCGCTCGCGCTCTCGGCGCTGGCGCTGGGCAGCGCGCAGGCCGACACCTTCCCGAGCCGGCCGATCAAGATCGTCGTGCCCTTTGCGGCGGGCGGCACCGGCGACGTGCTGATCCGTTCGCTGCAGGAGCCGCTGCAGCGCCACCTGGGCCAGCCGATCGTGGTCGAGAACCGCCTCGGCGCGAGCGGCTCGATGGGCACCGTGTTCGTCAAGAGCGCGCCGGCCGACGGCTACACGCTGCTGCAGGTGGGCAACTCCACGGTGACCACGCCGATGCTGCAGAAGACGGCCAATTACGACTCGCAGAAGGACCTGTTGCCGGTCGGCCTGATCGCCACCACGCCGATGGTGTTCCTGCTCAACCCGGTGGTGCCGGCCGCCGACATCCGGCAACTTGTCGACTACGCGCGCGCCAACCCCGGCAAGCTCGAGTTCTCCTCCGCCGGGCGCGGCTCGCTCGCGCACCTGGCGACCGAGTCGTTCAACCAGGCCGCCGGCCTGAAGATGGTGTTCGTGCCCTACCAGGGCGCCGCGCAGGCCGTCAACGCCGTGCTCGCCGGCGAGGTGAAGGTGGCGCTGACCACGCCCTCGGACGCGATCAATGCCTTCGTCAGCTCGGGCCGCGTGAAGATGCTCGCGGTGTCGAGCGAGAAGCGCAGCCCGCTGCTGCCCGAGGTGCCGGCGATCTCCGAGACGCTGCCCAACTTCGCGGTCAATGCCTTCTTCGGCCTCTCGGCGCCGGCAGGCACGCCGCCCGCCGTGATCGCGAAGCTCAACGATGCGCTGAACAAGTCGATCGCCGAGCCCGCCATGCAGGCCAAGCTCAAGGCGCTGGGCATGTTCCCGCGCCCGGCCGACGCCGCCAGCTTCGGCGACATGATGAAGCGCGACCATGCGCTGTGGACCGGCGTGATCGCCAAGGCCGGCATCGAGGCGGAATGACGATGAACCTGGATGACTACTCTCCCGAGCGCATCGCCGACCGCATGCAGATCCAGGACTGCATGTACCGCTGGTGCCGCGCGGTGGACCGGCTGGACTTCAGCGGCATCCGCGACGTGTTCCACGCCGATGCGACCGACATGCACGGCGCCTACGACGGCCCGGTGGATGGGCTGGTCGACTGGATTCGCAGCCGCCACGCGGCCATCCCCTTCTCGATGCACGCCGTGAGCAACCTCCTGATCGAATTCGCCGGCCCCGACCTCGCGCTGGTGGAGAGCTACGTCCGCACCACGCAGCGCTACCCGGCCGAGGCGCGCGCCGCGCTCGACCAGCTCGCCGGCGGCAAGGCGGGCGCCGAGGGCGGCGGCATGGACCTCATGACCTGCTCGCGCTATGTCGACCGCTTCGAGCGGCGCGAGGACCGCCGCTGGAAGATCGCGCGGCGCACGCTGGTGGCGGACTGGAAGCAGTTCGTGCCCGTGCCCGCCGACCTGCCGAAGCCGCCGGCCTCGCAGCAGACCGGCCGCCGCAACCAGGACGACTTCGTCTTCCAGGAACGCCGCGCACTGGGGATCCAGCCATGAGACTGGGGCTCCGGCCCGGGTTCAGATGACGCCGTCGCGCTCCAAGGCGCGAATCTCCGCGCCCGCGTAGCCGAGCAACTCGCCCAGCACGTACTCGTTGTCCTCCCCGTACAGCGGCGCGCCGCGCTGCGGCAGGCCGCCGACATGGCTGGGCGTCTTCGACAGCCTCGCGGGCAGCTCGGTGATCGGCCAGGTGCCGATGCGCGGTGCCGTCACCTCGGTCATCCACTGCTGGTGCGCCAGCTGGGGGTCGTGCTCGCAGCGGTCTTCCGCGGTCTGGCAGACGCCCGCCGCGATGCCGTGCGACTGCAGCAGCGCCATGCAGGCATAGCGCTCCTGCGTGCGGGTCCAGCCTTCCAGCGCTTCGTCCAGCGCGTCCTGGTGCGCCAGGCGCGAGGCGAGGGTGGCGAAACGCGGATCGCGCAGCGCCGCGGGCTCGCCGGCGGCGCGCAACAGCGCTTGCCAGTCCGCCTCGTCGAGGCAGGCGATCGCGATCCAGCGGTCCTCGCCCGCGCAGCGGTAGGCGCCGTGGGGCGCCACCGGCAGGTAGGGCGAGCGGTTGCCGGTGCGCGCGAAGGGCTTTCGCTGCAGCGCCCATTCGAGGCATTGCACGCCGGTCAGCATCAGGCCCGATTCGCATTGCGAGGCATCGATCCACTGGCCTTCGCCCGTGCGCTCGCGGTGCAGCAGCCCGGCGAGGATGGCCTGCGCAAAGCCGTAGGCACCCATCCAGTCGAGGTACGAGTAGCCCCAGCCGGCCGGCGGCGCGGGATCGGGCAGGCCGGACATCTCGCTGATGCCGGTGAAGGCCGCGGCGATCGGCCCGACGGTGCGCATGCGCCCGTAGCGGCCGTGCGCGCCCATGCCGGACTGCTGCACGTAGACGATGTCGGGGCGGATCGCCTTCATCGCCTCGTAGCCCAGGCCCCAGCGGTCCATCACGCCGGGCGAGAAACCCTCGGCCACCACGTCGCTGATGCCCACCAGCCTGCGCGCGATCTCCAGGCCGCGCGGGTCGCGGATGTTGAGCGACAAACCGCGCTTGCCGGCGTTCTTGTGGTTGTAGTGCCCGCCCATGGCCGGGTCGTCGATGCCGGGGAGCGGGCCGGTGGCGCGGCGGCGCGCCTCGCGGCCGCCCACGGGTGCCATCGCGCCCAGGCGGCTGTCGAGGTTGTCCTTCCATTCGACCTTGATGCATTCCGCGCCGAGCGCCGTCACCATGCGCGTGCCGCCGGCGGAGGCGAGGAACCAGGAGAAGTCGAGGACGCGGATGCCCTGCAGCGCAAAGGGCCTGCCGCGGCCTGACCGCGCGACGCGCGGTGCATGCCGACGCTGCGGTGGCTGCGCGCCTGGCATTGCTTTCGCCGGCGGTGCCCTGCGCTCTCCGAGGCCGGGCGCGGCATGCGCGGCCACCCATGCGGTGGTCGAGCCGATCCACTTGCTGCGCGGGTAGGGCAGGCCGTCGATCCACGCATAGCTGCCGCGCGCGGCCCAGTGCGGGTCCTCGAGGTTCTCGTGCGGCTTGCGCAGCGGTGCCCACATCAGGCCGTGCGCCTGCGCCTGCTCCCAGGGCAGGTCGCGGAAGCGGAAGCTGCGCACGAAGCGCTGCACGACCTCGAAGACATGGGCCTTGTGCTCGTCGAAGGCCGTGGCGCCGGGCACGTCGCGCTTCTTCGGGTCGCGCTGCGGGTCGGGGCCCGTGAGGTCGCAGGCCATGCCGTGCGACGCGAGGAACTCCACGAGCTTCTTCTCCTCCGCCGCCGTCACCATCCAGCCCAGGTTCCAGCGCCCGTCCTTGGTCTGCGCGAGCGGCGTCGTGGGATTGGGCAGCTCGGCCGAATGGCGGCAGGTCTGGCGCTGCTGGCGGGCGGCGCGCATCACCCACGACATCAGGTCCATCTCGGTGGAGACGGCCACCGCCGCATGGATCGCGCAGCTCACGTCCTGGCCCTCGCCAGTGCGCGCGCGGTGCATCAGCGCAGCCAGGATGCCGATCAGCGCCTGCTCGCACGCGATGTGGCCGGCATGGAAGGCCTGCGGCGCGATCGGCGGCAGGTCGTGGCGCCCCTGGGGGTCGGGGTCGTAGCCCGTGTTCATCATCACCCCGCCCAGGGCCAGGTGAACCAGGTCGCTGCCGCGGAAGTCCTTCCACGGGCCGTCGTCCCCGAAGGGCGTGATGCGCGCCGTGACGAGGCCCGGGAAGCGGCGGGCCAGCTCGGGCAGCGCGAGCCCGGTGGCGGATTCGAGCCGCGCCAGGCTGCCGCAGAGGAACACGTCGGCCTCTTCCAGCAGGCCCAGCAGCGCGACACGGGCCGAGGCGCCCGGCAGGTCGAGCGGCACCGAATCCTTGTCGCGGTTGTAGACCTGGAAGTAGAGCGAGCGTCCGTCCTGCGCGAACGGCGGCATGCGGCGCGATGCGGCACCCGTGGGCGGCTCGACCTTGGCGACATGCGCGCCGAGGCCGGCGAGCAGCAGGCCGCAGTACTCGGCCTCCGGTTCGCACAGCTCCACCACGCGCAGATTCTGCAGCAGGCCAGGATTGCTTGAATAATTGAATGGTTGGACCATTTAAGTTATTATAGGACCACCAGCGCTTTTCGCAGAGACCAGGAGACACCCCATGAAGACCGCCCGCCTCTTTGCCGCCGCCGCGATGCTCGTGGCCGCCGCGACCTCCTTCGCGCAGGGCCCCGATGCCTACCCTTCCAAGCCCGTGACGATCGTGGTGCCCTTCTCCGCGGGCGGCGCCACCGACCTGTCGGCGCGCATGATCGCGGCCCTGCTGTCGAAGCAGCTGGGCCAGCCCTTCGTGGTGGAGAACCGGGCCGGTGCCGGCGGGATGATCGGCATGGGCGCCGTGGCCCGCGCGCAGCCCGACGGCTACATGCTGGGCTGGGGCGGCAACAGCCCGATGAGCGTGACGCCCCACATCACGAAGAACCCGCCCTACGACCCGCGCAAGGCCTTCGCGCCGGTGAGCCTGGCCGCCATCTCGTCGTGGACGCTGACCTCCAGGGCCGACCTGCCTGCCAAGGACTTCGGCGAGTTGATGAAGCTCGCCAAGGCCTCGCCGGGCAAGATCAGCATCGCGTCCTCGGGCAGCGGCAGCGCGCCGCACCTGCTGGCGGAGCTGCTCAAGCAGTCCGCCGGCATCGACCTGCTGCACGTGCCCTTCAAGGGCGAGATCGACGGGGTCAATGCGCAGCTGGGCAGCCAGGTGGACCTGATGTTCACCTCCACGTCGGCCGCCACGCCGCTGCTGAAGTCCGGCAAGCTCAAGGGCTATGCGGTGACCACGCCCAAGCGCGAGCCGGCGCTGCCGCAGTACCCGACCATGGCCGAGGTGGGCCAGCCGGAACTGACCATCGAGATCTTCTTCGGGCTGGTCGCGCCCGCCGGCACGCCCAAGCCGGTGGTGGACAAGCTGGCCGCGGCGATGAAGCTCGCGGTGGCCGATGCCAACTACCGCGAGACCATGGAGAAAGCCGGCGTCACCGCCACCAGCAGCACACCCGAGGACTTCGGCGCCCTGCTGGCCCGCCACAACGAGCGCTGGCTCACCGTCATCAAGCGCAACAACATCACGCCCGAATGAATCCGACTGCTCCCGACATGGAAGCGAACGCCGTCACGGCCGATACCTACGCCCTGCGCGAGCTGACCTTTCGGAAGGTGCTGGCCCGGTTCGCGCAAGCTTCGCGCGACAAGGTGTTCCTCACCGAGACGGCCACCGGCCGCCGCTTCACCTACGGCGAGATCGACGCCTGGACGGACCGCGTCGCGCACGCCATGCAGGACTTCGGCGTCGGGCGCGGCGGGCATGCCGGCCTGCTGATGGGCAACTCCGCCGAGCACCTGGCGGTGTTCCTCGCCATCGCCAAGATCGGGGCGGTGTCGGTGCCGGTCAACACCGCGGCGCGCGGCGAGCTGCTGCGCTACTACCTCGGCCAGTCCGACTGCGAGACGGTGATCGTCGATGCCCCGCTGGCCCCCCGCCTGCAGGAGGTGCTGGCGGAGCTGCCCCTCGTCCGGCGCGTCATCGTGGTCCGAACGGGAGAGGGGGACGAAGGCGCGATCGCGCCGGCGGGCGAGATGGCGGTCGCCGACTTCCATGCGCTGGTCGACCGCGCCCCGGCCACGCCCTTCGTGCCGGCCGCCCCGCCGCGCTTCTGCGACCTGGTGCTGATCGCCTACACCTCCGGAACGACCGGCCCGTCCAAGGGAAGCATGCTGTCCCAGGCCGCGGCGCTGACCTACGGCACCAGTGCGGCCGAGGCGCAGGGCTATCGCGCCTCGGACATCTTCTACGTGTGCCTGCCGCTCTTCCACAACAACGCGCTGCTCGCCGCCACCGGCGCGGCGCTGGTGTGCGGCGCCTCGGTGGTGCTGTCGCGGCGCTTCTCGGTCTCCAGGTTCTGGGACGAGATCCGCGAATCGAAGGCCACCATCACCAACTTCCTCGGCGCGATGTCCAGCTTCCTCTGGAGCCAGCCGCCGTCGCCCGCCGATGCCGACAACTGCCTGCGCCTGGTGAGCATGGCGCCGACGCCCAAGTACGCCGCCGAGTTCGAGGAACGCTTCGGCCTGCGCGCGATGAACAACTACGGCCTCTCGGACTACGGCATGGTCACCTCCTTCACGCAGTGGGACCCGCGCGACAAGCTCGGCTCCATCGGCCGGCCGCGGCGCGGCGTGCAGGTCCGCATCGTGGACGACGACGACTTCGAGCTGCCGCCGGGCGAGCCGGGCGAGATGGTGCTGCGCTTCGACGAGCCGTGGCGCGGCACCATGGGCTACTACAAGATGGCCGAGGCCACCCTGGCCTCGCGCCGCAACCTGTGGTTCCACACCGGCGACCGCGGCATGCGCGACGCCGACGGCTACCTGTACTTCGTGGACCGCAAGAAGGACTGCATCCGCCGCCGCGGCGAGAACATCTCGGCCTTCGAGGTCGAGCAGATCATCGCCACGCATCCCGCGGTGGCCGATGCCGCGGTCTTCCCGGTGGCGACGCCGGCCAACGACGAGGAGGTGGCGGCGGTGATCGTGGCCAAGCCCGGCGTGCAGCTCGACGAGCTGCAGCTGGTCGAGCACTGCCAGCGCAACATGGCCTACTTCATGGTGCCGCGCTACATCCAGTTCCGCGCGTCGCTGCCCACCACCATGAGCCAGAAGGTGGAGAAGTTCAGGCTGCGCCAGGAGCTCGAGGCCGGGCTCTCGCAGGCCTGGGACCGCGAGGCGGCGGGGGTGGTGCTGGCGCGCTAGCCTTTCGATCGGAGGATGGCGCCGCGGCCTTCACCATGTAGCCGCGGTGCAGCTTGGTCAGCGCCGAGCCCATCTCCGCCATCGCCTTCTCCGCGTCCCGCGCGCGCAGGTGCTTGAGCAGGCGCTTGCGCGAGGGATGGGTGTAGGTCTGCTCGTCGGTCGGGCCGATCGCCTTCACGAACTGCCGGGTGATCTCCATGATCCCCTCCGTCGTCGCGATCAGGACCGGGTTGTGCGTGGTCCGCGCCAGCATCACGTGGAAGGCCTGGTGGTGCCGCGTGCGCTCCTCGAAGTCGCCCGCCTGGCGGGCGCGCTCGGCAGCCGCGACGTTGGCCTCCAGGGCGTCGATCTCCTCGTCGGTGATGCGCTCGCAGGCCACGCGGATCACCGCAGCGCTGACCGCGATGCGCGCCTCGGTCAGGTGCTCCGGCGTGATCGCGCCCAGGAAGTACAGGTCGCGCATGCCCGCGACCACCGCGTTCGAGCTGCCCTGCAGCACGAAGGCGCCGCCGGTCGCGCCCAGCCGCAACTCGATCAGGCCGCTGAGCTCCAGCGCCCGCAGCGCCTCGCGCATGGTGTTGCGGCTGACGCCGAAGCGCTTGGCGAGTTCGCGTTCCGGCGGCAGCTTGTCGCCGGGGCGCAGCTTGCCTTCCGAGATCAGGCGACGCAGCTGATTGGCCACCTCCTGGAAGATGCGCTGCGGGTTGATGGGCGCGACCTCGAAGGGCAGGGGAGCGGGCATGGGGGGCGTCGTGGCGGCAGGTTGCATGCGGGAAACTCCGTTGACCTAATGGTTTGACCAATGATATTCTGGTCCAATGCTAGACGCCATTCTCTCGCAGGCCGTCAACGGGCTGGTGCTCGGCTTCCTGTTCGTGCTGGTGTCCATCGGGCTGTCGCTGGTGTTCGGGCTGCTGGGCATCGTGAACGTGGCGCACGGCGCCTTCTTCGCCCTCGGCGCCTACTTTGCGCTGACGCTGCAGGCGCGCTTCGGCTGGCCGGCGGTGGTGCTGGCGCCGCTGGGCGTGGGGCTGGTGGGCATGGTGGTCGAGCGGGTGCTGGTGCGGCGCCTCTACGGCCGCGATCCGCTGATGACGCTGGTGCTCACCTTTGCGCTGTCGCTGTTCATCGAGTCGCTGATCCGCGTCGGCTGGGGTTCGGGCGCGCAGCCGCTGACGCCGCCCAAGGCCTTCGCCGGCTTCATCGAGTACGGGCCGATCCTCACGACCACCTGGCGCGCCGCCGTGCTGGCCTTCACCCTGGCGCTGCTGGTGGCGCTGTGGGCCTTCCTCAAGTTCACGCCCTACGGCCGCATCCTGCGCGCGGGTAGCCGGGACCCGCAGATGGTCGGCATGCTGGGCATCAATCTCCCGCTGGTGCTGACCGGCGCCTTCGGCATCGGGTGCATGCTGGCCGGCGCCGCCGGCGTGCTGGCCGCGCCGCTGTGGTCCGTCACGCCCGGCATGGCGTCGCAGGCCATCATGCCCGCCTTCGTCATCGTCACCATCGGCGGGCTGGGCTCCTACGGCGGCGCGGTGGTCGCCGGCCTGCTGGTGGGGCTGGTGACGGCCCTCACCACGCAGTTCTACCCGGACGCGGCTGGCGTCGCGATGTACGTGCTGATGGCCGCCATCCTGCTGGTGCGGCCGCGCGGCCTGTTCGGCGAGCACTGGGAGCATTTCGGATGAAGCGCTGGCTCTCGCATCCCGTCGTCCAGGTGGCAGCTGTCCTGGCCGCGCTGAGCCTGCTGACCCTGGTGACGACGCTGCCGCTCGGCCGCGTCACCCAGGTGGCGATCTATGTCCTCTATGCGGCCGGCATCGCCCTGCTGGTCGGTTACCTCGGCCTGGTGCCCTTCGGCGGATCCGTGTTCTTCGGCCTGGCGGGCTACGCCGCGGCGATCGCGATGCTGCGCTGGTTCCCGGGCGGCAGCGAGTTCGCGGGCATGGCCGTCGCCATCGGCTTCGCCGTGCTGATCGCGGTGCCGCTGGGGGCGCTGATCCTGCGCCGCCGCGGCCTCTACTTCTCGCTGCTGACGCTGGCCTGCACGCAGATCTGCTACGAGATCGCCTACAAGTGGACCGACTTCACGGGCGGCGAGAACGGCCTGCAGCGCGTGCCGCGCCCGGTGCTCGATTCGCCCCTGGCCTTCCACCTGTTCGTGTGCGGCGTCGTGCTGGCGGCGGTCGCGCTGCTGTGGCGCCTGGCGCATTCGCCCCTGGGCCGGCTGTTCCAGGCGGTGCGCGACAACGAGCAGCGCGCCGCCAGCCTCGGCTTCGCGACCTATCCGGTGAAGCTCGCCGCCTTTGTTGTCTCTGCCGCGGTGACGGGCCTCGCGGGTGCGCTGCTCACCTTCTTCATGCGCGGCACCTACGCCAATTCGCTGAGCTGGGAACATGCCGCCGACGCGGTGCTGATGACGGTGCTTGGCGGCATCCACCACGTCATGGGCGCCGTCTGGGGCGCGGTGCTGTTCATCGTGCTGGAGGACCAGCTGGGCGCGCTCCTCGATCATTGGTGGCTGGTATTCGCGCCCATCCTGATGCTCGTGACCCTGGCGGCGCCCGAAGGCATCCACGGCCTGCTGCGCCGGCTGCGCGGCGCGCACGGCTGGACGCTCGTGCGGCCCGGCATCCCGGAGCGGCCCCCTGTCATTGCGCCTTTCCGCCCCGGCGAGGCGGCTGCGGCCGAGGCCGCGACCGGACCGTTGCTGACGGTGCGTGGCCTGCGCAAGAACTTCGGCCCGCTGGTGATCGCGGCCGGCTACGACTTCGACGTGCATGCGGCCTCGCTGCACAGCTTCATCGGCCCCAACGGCGCCGGCAAGACGACCTTCTTCAACATGCTGTCGGGCGTCGTCACGCCCGATGCCGGCGAAGTGCGTTTCCTCGGGCGGGACATCACCCGCCTGCCGATGCACAAGCGCATCCGACTGGGGCTGGCGCGCTCCTTCCAGATCGTCAGCGTCTTCCAGAACCTCAGTGCCTTCGAGAACGTGCGGCTCGCCGTGCAGGCCGGCCGGCCGGGCGCCTACGCGCCCTGGGGCGATGCGCATCGCGATGCCGCGGCGAACGCGCGCGTCTGGTCCATCCTCGACGCCGTGGGCCTCGTGCACAAGGCGGCCGAGCCCTGCACGGATTTGTCGCACGGCGAGCGCCGCCTGCTGGAGATCGGCATCACGCTGGCGACCGAGGCACGCCTGCTGCTGCTGGACGAGCCACTCGCCGGCCTGGCCGAAGCGGACCGCGTGCGCGTGTCGGCGTTGATCCGCGCTCTGGCCCGCACGCATGCCGTGGTGCTGATCGAGCACGACATCGATCGCGTGCTGGCCCTGTCCGACCGCATCACGGTGCTGCATCAGGGCCGCCTGATCGCCGACGGTAAGCCGGCCGAGGTGGCGGCCGACCCGGAGGTGGTGCGCGCCTACCTGGGCGTGCCGCCCGACATGCAGCGCCGGCCGGCGGCCGCACCGGCCGATGCCGGCCGCGGTGAGCTGCTCCTGTCGGCGCGCGGGCTGGCCGGCGGCTACGGCGGCGGCCGCGTGCTGGACGGTGCGGCCCTGGAGGTGCACGCGGGCGAGGCCGTGGCGCTGCTGGGGCGCAACGGCGTCGGCAAGACGACGCTGCTGAAGGCGCTCTATGGCGCGCTGCCGCTGGAGGAGGGCACGATCGCCTGGTGCGGGCAGGACATCCGCCGCCTCGCGCCCTACCAGGTGAACCGCCTGGGCATGGCGATCGTCCCCGAGGGCCGGCGCCTGTTCCCCAACCTCACGGTGCTGGAGAACCTGCGCATCGCGATGCGGCCCGGGGGCATGTCACTCGGCGAGGTGTTCGAGCTGTTCCCGCGCCTGGGGACCCTGCGCCACGCCAGGGCCGAGAACCTCTCGGGCGGCGAGCGCCAGATGGTGGCGATCGCCCGCGCCCTCGTGGCGCCGGCCCGCCTGATCCTGCTCGACGAGCCCTTCGAGGGCCTGGCGCCCGCCGTCGTCAACGAGGTCATGGGCGCCATCCTGAAGCTGCGCCGCCGCGTCGCGATGGTGATCGTGGAGCACCACGCCGAGCAGGTGCTCGCCATCGTCGACCGCGCGGTGGTGCTGGTCAACGGGCGCGTCGCCTGGGACGGCGACGCGCGCGTGCTGGCCGCCGATGCGGCGCTGCAGGCCCGCCTGCTGGGGCTGGTGGAGGCCAGCCCGCTCCCCGCCCCGTCCAATCACCACCACCACCGACAACCGGAGACAGAACATGCGTGACTTCCATCGCCGACACCTCCTGCGCGCCGGCGCGGCCGGCGCCGCCGCCCTCTGCGCGCCATCGCTGCTGCTCGCGCAGGGCGCGCCCCTCAAGATCGGCAGCGTGCTGGCGCGGCAGGGGCCGTTCGCGCTGCAGGGCGAGGCCGCGACCCTGGGCATCAAGATCGCGCTGGAGCAGGCGGGGCACAAGGCGCTGGGCCGGCCGGTGGAACTGGTCGCCTACGACGAGCCGAATCCCCTGGGCGCGCAGCAGAACATGCAGAAGCTGATCCAGGAAGACAAGGTCTGCTGCGTGATCGGCGGCAGCAACAGCGCCACCGGGCTCGCGCTCGCCTCCACCGGCGCGCAGGCCAAGGTGCCGACCATCATCAGCGCGGCGCTGGCGCGCGAGATCACCGGCAAGAACTGCAGCCCCTACGTGTTCCGCGTCAACGCGCCGCCGCAGGTGTACGCCAGGCTGCTCGCGCGGCAGCTGCTGCCGATCGGCAAGAAGTGGTACTTCCTGGTGGGCGCCTATGCCTACGGCCAGGAGGCCTACCAGATGCTCAAGGGCGAGCTGGTCGCGGCCGGCGGCACCGATGCGGGGATGGACGCCGCGGCCGTGGGCACCACCGACTTCAGCTCCATCATCCTCAAGATCCGGCAGGCCCGGCCCGACGTGATCGTGCTGGGCATCGCCGGCACGGACCTCACGTCCTTCCTCAAGCAGTACGACGAGTTCGGGCTGCGCGGCAAGATCCCGCTGGCCAGTCTCACGGT
The DNA here is from genome assembly GCF_002157355.1 of Variovorax sp. JS1663. Taxonomy (GTDB): domain Bacteria; phylum Pseudomonadota; class Gammaproteobacteria; order Burkholderiales; family Burkholderiaceae_C; genus Variovorax. The sequence continues at coordinate 15,364 of NZ_LYMK01000030.1, forward strand.
CGGCGACGAGGAACTGTGGGCCCAGTCCAACCCGACCGGCACCATGGGCAAGTTCTGGCATTTCGGGAATACCGCGAACTCGGCGCAGGAGAAGTCGCTCGACGCCGCGGTGCGCAAGGCCACCGGCCATCCGGCTTCGCAGAGCACGGCCCAGGGCTGGGTGGCCACACGCATGCTGCTGGCCGCGATCGAGAAGGAGAAATCGGCCGAGCCCGCGGCCATCGTGCGCGGGCTGGAAAGCGTGCGGCCGGACGGTGTGCCCGGTTACTTCCGCGCCTGGGACCACCAGTTCATCACGCCGCTCGTGATGTCGCAGGTGCGCGAGAAGATCACCGACAAGTACGACGTGCTCGACATCGTCGGCAAGCCCATGAGCCCGGCCGAAGTGGACGCCATGTTCGGCACGAAGCAGGAGAGCCAGTGCGCGATGGGTTCGGCATGAGCGCCTTGACGACCACGCGGCGCGGCGTGCCGCCGCAGCACTGGGTGGACGACGCCTGGCTGGCGCTGCGCACGGAGGTGGTGCTGGAGCCCACCCGGCCCATCGTCGATCCGCACCATCACCTGTGGCAGCGCCCGCACAGCACCTACCTGCTGCCGCAGCTGCTGGAGGACCTGGGCGCGGGCCACGACGTGCGCGGGACGGTGTTCGTCGAGTGCACCTCCATGTACCGCGCGGAGGGCGACCCGCGCTTCGCGCCGCTGGGCGAGGTGGAGTTCGCCAACGGCGTAGCGGCAGCCAGCGCCAGCGGCTACTACGGGCCGGTACGCGCCTGCGCAGGCATCGTCGGCACGGTCGACCTCCTGCAGGGCGCGTCGGCGCGCGAGGTGCTGGAAGCCTGCCGAAGCCATGCGCCGGAGCGCTTCCGCGGCATCCGTCATCGCAGCGCCTGGGATGCTGACCACGAGGTCCATGCGATTCCCGGCAAGGCGACGCCAGGCCTGCTGCGTGACGAGCGCTTCCGCGCCGGTTTCGCGCAGCTCGCGCCGCTGGGCCTGAGCTTCGATGCCTGGTGCTTCCATCCGCAACTGCCCGAGCTGATCGAGCTGGTGGATGCCTTCCCCGACACCCGCGTGATCGTCAACCACGTCGGCGGGCTCGCGGGCGTGGGGCCCTACCGTGCGCGGCGCGACGAGGCCTTCGCGCAATGGAAGGTCGCCATGCAGGCGCTGGCGCGGCGGCCGAATGTCTTCGTCAAGCTGGGCGGCATGGGCATGCGCCTGTCGGGATTCGACTTCTTCGACCGGGACCTGCCACCCACCTCCGAGGAACTGGCGCAGGCCTGGCGCCCCGCCGTCGAGACCTGCATCGAAGCCTTCGGGGCCCGGCGCGCGATGTTCGAGAGCAACTTCCCGGTGGACAAGGCCTGCTGCAGCTACCGCGTGCTGTGGAACGCGTTCAAGCGCCTCGCCGCCTCCTGCTCGGAGGACGAGAAGGCGCAGCTGTTCGCAGGCACGGCGATCCGGGCCTACCGGCTGCCCGAGGCCCTGGGCCGGCCTGCAGCATGAGCGGGCCGAACCGCTGGCCTGCCATCCGGGTGCTGCTGGCCTGGCGCGACCGGGTGACGCTCGGCGGCGCACTGTGCGTGGCCCTGCTGGGCTTCTGGCTCGCCTGGCGCACGGGCTGGCCGGAGCTGGCGCTGTTCGGGCTGCTCCTGGCCGCCGCGGCGCATGCCGTGCTGCGCGTCGCGATCGAGGTCGTGGCCCTGGTCGCCGAAACCCTGATGCCGCAATAGAGGAATCGAATGACAACAACTCCCATCGACCTGTGCGTCGTCGGCGGCGGCCTGGCCGGCCTGTCGGCCGCGCTGCGCGCCGCCGAACTGGGACTGAAGCCCGTCGTGCTGGAGCAGTCCGCCGAGCAGCACTACCTGTGCAACTCCCGCATGAGCAGCTGCGTGTTCCACCTGGCGAGCACCAACGTCCTGTCACCGCCTGCGGAGCTGGAGCGTGCGGTCCAGGCCGCGACGCAGGGCACGGCCCACCCGGGCCTCGTGCGCGCGCTCGCCGGCAACGCCGAGCGCGCGGTGCGATGGCTGCAGGGCCAGGGCGTGCGCTTCATCAAGGGCAGCGCGGCGGCGTATCACAACTTCGTGGTGGCGCCCCCGGCGACGCACAAGGAAGGCCCCTTCGACATCGTCGGCCGCGGCGGCGACGTGCTGCTGCGCACGCTGGAAGCGGCACTCGCCAAGGCCGGCGGGTCGATCCGCCGCGGCGTGTCGGCACGCGAGCTGCTGGTGCGCGACGGCCGCTGCCACGGCGTGCTGGCCGATGCGGGCGGCGCGCAGGAGCGCATCGAGGCGCGTGCGGTCCTGATCGCCGACGGCGGCTTCCAGGCCAACCCCGAGTTGCTGCGCGAGTACGGCATCTCGCCCGACCCCGCGCGCGTGGTCCAGCGCAATGCAGGCTCCGGCCGCGGCGAAGGCTTGCGGATGGCCATCGCGGCGGGTGCGCGCACCTCCGGCATGCTGGGCTTCTACGGCCATGTCCTGTGCCGCGATGCCTTGTCCAGCGACAGGCTGTGGCCCTATCCCTGGCTGGACCTCGTGGCCGGGGCCGGCATGGCGGTGGGGCCCGATGGCCGCCGCTTCGCCGACGAGAGCCGTGGCGGCGTGTACCTCGCCAATCGCATGGCGGCTCTGCCCGACCCCGCCTCCGCCATCGCGATCTTCGACCAGGCGATCTGGGACGGCCCCGGTGCGGCCTTCCTGAATCCGCCCAACCCGCGGCTGCCGGACCACGGCGGTACCGTGGTGACAGCGGACACCATCGAGCAACTCGCCGGCCAGCTGGGCCTGCCGGCCGAAGCACTGGCCGACGAAGTCCGCCGGCACAACGCCGCGGTCGCAGCCGGCGGACTGGACCGACTGGTGCCGCCGCGCAGCCAGGGGCCGCTTGCCCCGCAGCCCATCGCGACGGCACCGTTCTACGGTGTTCCGGTGGCGGCCGGTATCACGCACACCATGGGTGGTATCGCGATCGATGAGCACGCCCGGGCCCAGCACGCCGGAGGCGCTGTGTTCGCGGGCCTCTACGCGGCGGGCAGCGCCACCGGGGGCGTCGAAGGCGGCGAGCATGCCGGCTACGTGGGCGGCCTGGTCAAGGCCTGCGTCACGGGCCTGCTCGCGGCCGAGCACCTGGCCGCGGAGGGCGGCACATGAGCGCGGCCGGGGTGCCCGCGCCGCTGCAAGGGCAGGTGGCAATCGTTACCGGGGCCGCACGCGGCCTCGGCCGCGGCTACGCATTGCGGCTCGCGAAGCTGGGCGCGGACGTGGTGATCGCCGACGTGAACCTCGCGTCGGCCCGCGAATTCGGCGAGGCGCTCTCGGCGCCCGGCGTGCCGGACGAAGTGCGCGCCCTCGGACGGCGCAGCGTCGGCGTGCAGGCCGACCTGAGCCGCCGTGAGGGCGCGCAAGCGGTCGTCCGGCAGACGCTGGCCGAGTTCGGCCGCATCGACATCCTGGTGAACAACGCCGGCGGGGCCTTCACGCCGGTAGAGCGCAGCACCGCGTCGCAGATGCCCGACGAAGACACCGAGCGGATGCTGGACGTGAACTACCGCAGCGCGCTGTACTGCTGCCAGGAGTCGGTGCCGGCGATGGCCGCGCAGGGCTTCGGCGTGATCGTCAACATCGCCACCATGGCGGCGCTCGATGCCTCGCGCACGGGCGGCCGTCTTGCGCCCTACGCGATCGCCAAGGCGGCGGTGCTGCAGTACACGCGCTACCTCGCTGCCGACGTGGGGCCCCGCGGCATCCGGGTCAACTGCATCGCACCGGGCTCCATGCTGACGGAGCGCATCAAGAAGCAGGCGGCGGAGCGCGGCATGCAGAACGAGCGCGAACTCAAGCGCATCCCGCTGCGTCGTTTCGGCGAGGTGGAGGACTGCGCCAACGTGCTGGAGTTTCTGGTGACGCCGCTGTCGGCCTACGTCACCGGGCAGTGCATCTCCGTCTGCGGCGGGCAGGTGCTGACGCCATCCTGAAGCGGCCTCTCGGCGAGGCTGCGCGCCCTAGGCCATGAATACACCGCCGTTGACGTCGAGGCACACGCCGGTGATGTAGGAGGCCGGCTCGCTGGCGAGGAACACCGCGGCGGCCGCGACCTCGTCCGTGTTGCCGAGGCGTCCCACCGGGATGGCCTTGGCCGCCGCCGCGATGATCTCCGGGCTGGACAGCGAGGACAGCGCCGTCTCGATGCGCCCCGGCGCGATGCAGTTCACCGTGATGCCGTCGGGTGCGTAGGTGCCGGCCAGGTGGCGCGTGAGGCCGATCAGGCCGGCCTTGGAGGCGGCGTAGTCGACGCCCGCGGGCGCGACGAAGGTGCGGCCCGCGCGCGAGGCGATGTTGATGATGCGTCCGAAGCGTCGCTGCCGCATGCCGGGCAGCAGTTCGCGGGAGAGCAGGAAGGGCGCCGTGAGGTTGATGCGCAGCACGCGCTCCCAGTCCTCGGTGAGCACTTCCACCGGGGGGATCGGCTGGCCGTCGCGCTTGCGGGACACGCCCGCGCAGTTGACGAGGATGTCGCAGCCGCCGAAGAGCTCGGCCGCGCGCTGCGCCGTGCCCAGCACCTGCGCCTCCACGCCCATGTCCGCGACGTGGCCGTGCACCGGCGCCTGGGGCGTGGCGAGGCTGTCGGCGGCTGCATGCACCGAGTCGCTGATGTCGGCCAGCAGCACGCGGTGGCCCTGCGCCGCGAGGCCGCGCGCGATGGCCAGGCCGATGCCGGCGGCGCCGCCGGTGACGAGGACGGATCGTTGGTTCATGGGAATGTCTCCAGGAAAGGGTTCGGCGCGCCGGCACGATGCCGGCCTGCTCGCGGTTCAAGGCATGAAGGTGCCGCCGTTCACATCGAACACGGCGCCGGTGATGAAGCCGGCGGCGTCCGAGGCGAGGAAGCCGACGGTGGCGGCGATGTCCGCCGGGTCGCCGTAGCGGCCCAGGGGCACGGCCTTCTCGAAGGCGGCGCGGATTTCCGGCGAGGAGCCGGCGGTCATCGCGCTGTGGATCGGCCCGGGGGCGACGCAGTTCGCGGTGATGTGGTCCGGTGCGCCCTCCAGCGCCGCGATGCGCGTGAAGCCGATCATCCCCGCCTTGGTGGCGGCGTAGTGCGCGCTCGCGACGGGCGACACGGTGCGGCCGCCGCGCGAGGACACGTTGACGATGCGGCCCCAGCGCTGCGCGCGCATCAGCGGCAGCGCGAGCTGGCAGAACAGGAAGGCGGAGGTGAGGTTGATCGCAAGCACCTCGTTCCACTGCGCCAGCGGGATCTCTTCGATCTTCCACTTGCCGCCGTCCTTCTTCGGGTGGATGCCGGCGTTGTTGACGAGGATGTCGCAGCGGCCGAAGCGCGCCTCGACCTGCGCCATCGCGGCGTGCACCTCCTCGCTTCGGCCGACGTCGGCGACGAGGGCGGTGGCCCCCGATGGCAGCTCGCGCGCGATGGCCTCCACCTGCGGCGAGCGGTCCAGCAGCACCGTGCGCAGCCCCTGCCGTGCGAAGTGCCTGGCGGTGGCGAGGCCGATGCCGCTGGCGGCACCGGTCACGAGGGCGACGCGGATGTCCTGGGTCATGCGTCGTGCCTCGTCAAACGGTCCCCACCGGCGCCGGCGGCGATCCGACCAGTCCCGGCAGGCGCAGCGGCGGCGCGGTCAGCAGGAAGCGGCTGCGTCGATGCTGGCGCAGCCAGGGGCCGAGTTCGCCGAAGTACCACATCTCGCCGAGGAAGATGCCCAGTTTGAACAGGCAATGCTCGTGCAGCGGCATCATCGAATGCCTGGGCCCATCGCCCGCGGCGGCCGCGCCCTGCACGTGCTCCACGCCGAGGTTGTCGGCGCAGATGGCGACCAGGCCGCTGTCGGTGATCCACTGCAGCAGGCGCCGGTCGTTGCCGTCGAGCACCGCGCATGCCGTCTTGAGCCGCTCGAAGTCCGGCTCCTTCTTCATGCCCAGCACCAGGTCGGCCCAGCCCGTGTAAAGGCACAGGAAGTCGCCGGCCTCCACCGTCGCGCGCTGCCTGTCCAGCACGCGCATCAGCGCGTCGTAGCCGACGCGCACGTTCTGCTCGCCGTACTCGCCGGCCAGGTCCACCAGCACGCCGCGGCCCTGGGTCCCGTGTTCGGCCAGCGTCTCCATGCCGAGCTTGTTGGCGAAGGGGCCGCCCGGCTGGTCGGGGTTCAGCACGTGTTCGCCGGCGCGCCAGCCGTTGTAGTAGACCGGCTCCGGCACGCCGTCGCCGTCGGCGTCGAACTCCTGGCCCCAGTGCGCCAGCGCGTCCCACTGCGAGGAGTACTGCGTCCAGATCGTCACCGCGTCGTCCGAGGTGATGTCGAACACCGAGTGGTTCTGGCACGAGAAGCAGAAGTTGTAGCTCGGCTCGCCAGTGGTGCGGCGCGTCGCCTCGATGCGCGGTGCGCGGCGCATCGGCACGAGCTCGCGGCCGCCGGGGTAGTCCAGAGGCAGGCTCAGGCAGAAGGCGATGCCCTCCGTGACTTCGCGCACCGCCGCCAGGCGGCGGGCGGGGGTCACCAGGTTCATGCGGCCGATCTGGTCGTCCGCGCCGAACTCGCCCCAGTTGGAACCCTCGGGCCGGTTCTTCCATCGCATCGTGTCGTCTCCTTGTCTCGCGGCTGCGCCGGAGGGCGATTGTGCTACTATTGGTCCATCCATTCAACTATCTGATGTTTGGGATTTGACGATGAAATGGCGACTGTTCTTCCCGGGACCGAGGGTGATCGAGAGGGAGGAGGGTCGGCATGGCGCATTCCGGTGAACGCACATTGCGTGGCCGCGTCGCCCTCGTCGGCATCGGCGAGACGAGCTACTACCGCCACGGCCAGTCGCCCGATGCCGAGTTCAAGCTGGCGCTGAAGGCGATCCTCGCCGCCTGCAAGGACGCGGCGATCGACCCGCGCGACATCGATGGCTTCGCCTCTTACAGCAACGACCGCAACGATCCTTCGCGCCTGGCCGCGGCGCTCGGCCTGAAGCAACTGCGCTCCACCACCATGCAGTGGGGCGGCGGCGGCGGCGGCAACTGCGCGGCCATCGCCAACGGCGCGGCGGCGGTGGCAGCGGGCCTGTCGGACTGCGTGGTGGCCTTCCGCGCCCTGGCGCAGGGGCAGTTCGGCCGCTTCGGCCAGGCGCCCACCGCGCCCACCATCTCCGGCGACATGGCCTGGCAGGCGCCCTACGGCGTGCTCTCACCGGGCCAGAAGTTCGCCATGAAGGCACGCCGCTTCATGCACGAGCACGGGGTGAAGCAGGAGGCGCTGCGCGCCATCGCCATGGCCTCCTACGCGCATGCGCAGCGCAACCCGCGCGCCGTGATGCACGGCAAGCCGCTGACCGAGGCGCAGTACGACGAATCGCGCTGGATCGTCGAGCCCTTCCACCTGTTCGACTGCTGCATGGAGAACGACGGGGCGGCCGCGGTGATCATGGTGCCGGCCGAGCGGGCCAAGGACTTTCCGAACCGGCCGGTGTACGTGCTCGGCGCCGCCACCGGCTCGGACGAGCGCGTGGCCGCGGTGCCGCACAACACGCCCAACTACGCGAGCTCCAGCTTCGCCACCGTCGCGCCCAACCTCTATCGCATGGCCGGCGTCACCCCGAAGGACGTGGGCGTGGTGCAGAGCTACGAGAACTTCACCGGTGGCGTGCTGATGGCGCTGGCCGAGCATGGCCTCTTCCATCCGGACGAGGCCAACGAATTCCTCCAGCTCGAGAACCTGCTGGCACCCAATGGCAAGCTGCCGCTCAACACCAGCGGCGGCAACCTCGCCGAGTGCTACATGCACGGCTTCGAGCTGGTGCTGGAGGCGGTGCGGCAGGTGCGCGGCACCTCCACCGCGCAGGCGCCGCGCAACGACGTGGCGCTGGTCATCGGCGGGCCCATGGTCACGCCCGTCAGCAACCTGATGCTCGGATCGGAGGCTGTGCTGTGAGTTCTGAAAGCTACCTGCCGGCCGGCCTGCCGATCCCGGTGCCCGAGGGCGACGGCCTGTCGAAGCCCTACTGGAGCGGCCTGCGCGAGAACCGCCTGCGCGTGCAACGATGCAGCGGCTGCGGCACCTGGCAGTTCGGCCCGGAATGGCTCTGCCATCGCTGCCACCGCTTCGATCCGGACTGGGTCGAGGTCGCGCCGCGCGGGCGCATCTACAGCTGGGAGCGCGTGTGGCACCCGGTGCATCCCTGCCTGAAGGGGCGCGGCCCGTACCTCGTGGTGCTGGTGGACCTGCCGGAGGCCGGCGGCGTGCGCATGCTGGGCAACCTGCTGGGCGACCCGATGCAGGAGGTGGTGATCGGCGCCGAGGTGGAGGGCGTCTTCGAGCACCACGCGCAGGCCGAGCCACCGTTCACGCTGATGCAGTGGCGCTGCGTGGCCTAGGCACCTCCGGCCTGCCGCTCGGGCTGATCGTCGCGCTCGGCCTCGGGCACGCGGCGTTCACGGGCAACCGTTTTTCCATCACGCTGCACGCCCTGGCGCTGCACGCATCGCCGCTGGCGATCGGCACGCTCATGGGCCTGGTGATGGTCGTGCCGATGCTGGCGGCGGTGCAGATCGGCCGCTGGTCGGACCGCATCGGCTACGTGCCCTTCGCCGCCGGCGGGCTCGTGCTGCTGCTGGCGGGCGGCCTGCTGGTGGCCGCCTGGCCCGCGATGCCTGCACTCTATGCCGCCAGCATGCTCAGCGGCACCGGCTACATGTCGGCGCACGTCGCGGTCAACCTGGCCATCGGCCGTGCGAGCGCGCCGCAGCGGCGCACCGACGCCTTCTCCGCGATGGCCCTCGCGTTCTCGCTGTCGGGGCTCGCGGGGCCGATGCTGGCGGGCGTGGCGATCGACCAGGCCGGGCATCGCTACGCGTTCCTGGCCCTGTGCTGCTTCGCGCTGGCGAGCGTGGTGCTGTTGCGCTGGGCGGCTTCGCGGCATCGCGTGCCGCCCACGTCGAACGGTGCGCAGGCGCGTCCACGCGTCGCCGACCTGTTGGGTCATCGGTCGCTGCGCGCCGTGTTCCTGGTGAGCGGGCTGCTGTCCATGGGCTGGGACCTCTTCACCTTCCTGGCGCCGCTGCAGGGCGTGCGGGCCGGCCTCAGCGCCACCAGCACCGGCATGCTGATGGGCGCCTTCGGCATCGGGACCTTCGCGATCCGCCTGTTGCTGCCCCGCATCACGCGCAGCGCGGGCGAGTGGGCCACGATGGGCGGCGCCTTGTTCGTCACGGCGCTCGGCTACCTGGCCTTCCCGCTCCTGCACGACTTCGGGATGCTGGTGCTGGCGTCCTTCCTGCTCGGCATGAGCCTGGGCTGCGGCCAGCCGGTGTCGATGGCGCTGCTGCACAGCCACTCGCCCGAGGACCGGGCCGGCGAGGCGGTCGGCGTGCGCTCCACCATCACCAGCGCGAGCCAGACCTTCCTGCCGATGATGTTCGGCGCGCTGGGGGCGGCGGTGGGCATGGCCGCCGTGTTCTGGGCCGTCTCGGCGCTGCTCGCGGCGGGCGGCGCCTTCGCTATCCGGCGTCGATGACGCGGCGCCGGAGAGCCAGCGCGAAGCCCGCGCCGATGGCGGCCAGGGCGGCGGCGGGCAGCAGCAGCAGGGCTGCATAGGCCTGCAGGTCGACCATGCCGCCGAAGGCCACCACCCCGAGCGACTGCCCGGCGAACAGGCTGAAGGAGAACAGCGAGACGGCGCTGCCGCGCGCCTGTGGCGCCATCTGCGTGGCATGCGTCTGCAGGGTGTTGTGGTACAGGTAGGTGCCGAAGCCGAGCAGCACCGCCAGCGGCGCGGCGGTCGACCAGTGCGGCAGCAGCCACAGGCCGGCCAGTGCGGTGGCCATCAGCATCCCGCCGACCGCCGCCATGCGGATCTCGCCGAGCGTGCCGACGACCCGGCGCGCACAGACGGCGTACGCCAGCCCGCCCACTGCGTACAGCGCGGCGACGGCGGAGGCGGCGGCGAGGTTCAGTCCCTCGCGCGCGTGCAGGTAGGTGGGCAGGTAGCTGAGCGGGCCGATCATGAACGTGCCTTCCAGGAACACGGCCAGCAGGACCACGCGGGCCCAGGACTGCGCCAGGACGGTGCCGATGCCGCCGCGGCCGTTGGCCTGCGACGGCGCCGCGGTCGCGCGAGTGGCGTTGCGCCACAGCAGCGCGCCCACGATCCAGTAACCCACGCTGAGCACCGCGAAGGCGCCGCGCCAGCCCAGCGCCGTCTCGGCGAAGAGCCCGCCCAGGAGCTGGCCGACCACCATCCCCGACAGTGTGCCGAGCAGCAGGCGCGCCAGCGTGGCCTGCCGCGCCTCGTAAGCCACTGCGTCGCCGATCCAGGCCATCGCGAGCGGCACGATGCCGGCCGCCGCCATGCCCCATAGGGCCCGCCAAGCCAGCAGCGCGTCGAAGGAGCCCGCGAACGCCGCCGCCGCCGAGGTGACGCCGCAGCCGGCGAGCGCGAGCGTCATGAGGCGCCGCTTGCCGAAGCGGTCGGCCAGCGGGCCGGACAGGAGCTGCATCAGCCCATAGGCGACGGCGAAGGCGACGATGAGCCGGCCCGCTTCGCCCGCGCTGCGGTGGAATTCGGCGGCGAAGCGCGGCAGCAGCGAATCGCACACGCGCAGCGCGGCCGCGCTGAAGAAGGCCGCGGCCGCGAGCAGGCGGACCGGTGCACCGGCCGCCGCATTCATGGCCAGCGTTCGAGCACGGCGGCGGCCGGCGTGGCCTGCTTCGGCGCCGGGCCCTGGATGCGCGATGGCGTGCCGGAAAAGCGCGGCGCGGGCGCCGGCTGATGAATGCCATCGACCTCGACGAAGGCGCGCCGCGCGCGGTTGTGCGGATGCGCCTGTGCCTGCGACAGCGACAGCACGGGCGCGAAGCACACGTCGGTGCCTTCCAGCGCGGCCGTCCATTCCGCCTGCGTCTTGCGGCTGAAGATGCGCGCGAATTCGTCATGCAGGCGCGGCCACTGCGCGCGGTCGTTCTGCGCCCCATGCAGCTCGGCGGGCACGCCCACGCGCTCGCAGAACTCGGCGAAGAACTGCGGCTCGATCGCGCCCAGCGTCACGTGCTCGCCGTCGGCGGTCTCGTACACGCGGTAGTAGGGCGCGCCGCCGTCCAGCAGGTTGCTGCCGCGCTGCTCGCGGAACACGCCGCGCATCTGCTGGCTCACGAAGTTGGTCATCAGCGAGGCCGCGCCGTCGCTCATGGCCGCATCCACCACCTGGCCGCGGCCGGAGAGGCCGGCTTCGCGCAGCGCCGCCAGCACGCCCACGATCAGGTAGAGGCTGCCGCCGCCGTAGTCGCCGATCAGGTTGAGCGGCGGCACCGGCGCGCCGTCCTTCGGCCCGATGGCATGGAGCGCGCCGCTGATGGCGATGTAGTTGAGGTCGTGGCCCGCGGCCTTGGCGAGCGGGCCGTCCTGGCCCCAGCCGGTCATGCGGCCGTAGACGATGCGCGGGTTGCGCGCGAGCACGGCGTCGGGGCCGAAGCCGAGGCGTTCCATCACGCCAGGGCGATAGCCCTCGATCAGCACGTCGGCCTTCTCCAGCAGCTGATACACCTGCTCGCGCGCGGCGGCGTCCTTCAGGTCGGCCAGCACCACGCTGCGGCCGCGGCCGGTGATGTTGTGCCGCTCGCCCAGCTTCTTGCCGGGGCGGTCGATGGTGACGACGTCGGCGCCCATGTCGGACAGCAGCATACAGGCGAAGGGGCCGGGGCCGATGCCGGCGAATTCGATGACGCGAAGGCCGCGCAGCGGGCCGGAGGCTGATTGTGGGTTCATCTCGATCTCCAGTGAGGTCTAAGTGCAGGTCAGTCGGGGAACACCGCGGAACCGGCTTTGCCGGGCCGCTGGTGTTGCCCCCCGGAAGGGGGGTGGCGGACCACACGAAGTGGGGAAGCCTGGGGGAGAACTTCATTCCAGCAGCAGCAGGGCGGCCTCGCGGGCGGACTGGCCCACGCGCACGCCCTTGCCTCGGGCGATGCGGTTGGCGGCGCTGATCACGCCGTCGAAATAGGTGCTCTGGCCGTCGCCCATCCGCGCGCTGAGCGCACTCACGCTGGCGCCGGCGATGCCGTCGGGCTCCACCGCCTCGAGCGCGCTCAGGCCGCTGCCGTTCTTGCCGCCGCCGCCGTCGGAGCAGATGAAGGCCCAGGGCCGGAACTCGCGGAAGTAGCCGATCACGCTGCGGCCGGTGTGGCCCGCCGTGCACAGCACGTTGCGCTCGCGGTCCTCGGGCAGGGCGTAGGCAATGGAATCGGTGCAGACGATGCTGCGGCCGCTGCCGGCGGTGTGGACCACGAGGCGGCGCACGGGGTCGAAGGCGGCCGGCCGCTTCTCGCCCGTCAGCATGCAGCGCGCGGCCTCGCGCACCGGCATGCCGGGGGCGATGCCCAGCGCCTGCGCGGCGTCGTTCACGCGGCTGACGATGCCGTTGTCGTACAGGTCCGCGCCGTGGCCCATCTCGGCGGTCATCACGTCGGCCGCGGCGGCGGGCACGCCGAGCGCCTCGTAGTACCAGAGGCCGGCGATGCCCGCGCCGTCCTTGCCGATCGCGCAGTCCAGCCCGATGACGGCCTGCGGCCGGGCCCGCATCACCATGCGGGCGCAGAGCACGCCGCTGTACGAGGCGTTGACCAACACGCCACCGACGGTGTCGGGTGCGTGGGCGACATAGTCCTCCACGTAGGTCGCGGAATCGAAGACCAACACGCGGCCGGCTGGTGTGCCGTGGATCTGGGGTGGGTTGTCCATCGAGATAGTGTAATGGTCAGTCCATTGCAAGTCTATGCGGTTGGGCAGTCCGACCGTTGGTGGCCTTGGGCTATCCTCGGTCAACGCAACTACATCGGCAAAGCGATGCAACCCACTCCGCAGCTGTCCTTCCAGGAGGTCAAGACGCGTCGCGTCTTCGAGGAGATCTGCGAGCAGATCCGCAAGCGCCTGGCCTCCGGCGCGCTCAAGCCCGGCGACAAGCTGCCGGCCGAGCGCGACCTGGCGGTGGAGTTCAGGGTCAGCCGGCCGGCGGTGCGCGAGGCGCTGCGGACGCTGGAGATCTCCGGCGTCGTCTCCCTGCAGAAGGGCGTGAAGGGCGGCGCCTTCATCCGCGACGGCAACCCGGCGCTGCTCACCCAGTCGCTGCAGGACCTGATGTTCCTGGGCCGCGTGTCGCTGGCCGGCCTGGCCGAGGCGCGGCGCCTGATCAACGGCATGGTGATCGAGCTGGCCTGCGAGCGGGCGACGGAGGAGGACTTCGCCGCCATCGAGCAGAACATCGCCGAGATCGAGAAGAGCGAGGACCTGCCGCAGCGCGCCGACGAGGGCGTTCGCTTCTTCGGCCTGATCGCCCGCGCCACCCGCAACGAGGTGCTGGCGATGCTGGTGGATTCGCTCTCGGACATCATCCGCTACGTGATCGACCAGACCGGCCGCAAGGCCCGACCGGAGCTGGTGCCGGTGCGCCGCCGCATCCTGAAGGCGCTGCGCGCGCGCGATGCGAAGGCGGCCGCCAAGGGCATGGACGATTACCTGACGATCGTCCAGGAGGGCATGGACGCAGTGCCCGCCGCGGTGCCGGCGCCGGCCCGCAAGACATCCCGCTGAATCCCGCCCGCCTCCCGGCCAGGGGTTGACAGGTGTTCCTTGCAGTTTAGAATGGTCAAACCATTCAAATTCACGTGGTTCAACCCTCCATTCCCCACCGAGGACCCCTGTCATGACCGAGATCGTCGTCAACGAAGCCAACCAATGGCGCCTGAACACCCCCGGCTCCGCCGGCTGGGAGCAGTCGCCGCAGCCCGGCGCCGCCAACAAGTACCTGATGATCTCGTCGGACACGCATGCCAACGAGCCGGGCAACCTGTGGGCCGAGCGCATCGACGCCAAGTACCGCGACCGGCTGCCCAAGGTGTGGATCGACGAGAAGGGCGTGCAGTGGCGCAAGATGGAAGCGTCCGAGCAGCCGGACCGCCTGATCCTGGCCAAGCTGGAGGGCGAGGACCTGGCCCGCTCCAAGGCCGGCGCCACGGCCTCCGAGCGCGGCCCGAGCGTCGAGCAGCGGCTGAAGGACCTGGAGCTGGACGGCATCGACGGCGAGATCATCTTCCCCGGCAAGGGCCTGGGCATGTGGTACACGTTCGACCCCGATTTCGCTCACGCGCAGATCGAGGTCTACAACACCTGGGCCTGGGAGAACTTCGGCCCCCACGTGGAGCGCCTGTCGCCCGCCGCTGCGTTGGCCACCGGCAACATCGAGGCGACGCTCAAGGAGATCGACCGCTGCCTGAAGCTGGGCTTCCGCCACTTCACGCTGCCGTGCAAGCCGCTGTTCGGCCCGCCCAAGACCAACGAGCTCAACTACAACAAGGTGGAGTTCGACCCGATGTGGGCGCGCTTCGTCGAGGCCGGCGTGCCCGCCACCTTCCACGTCTCCACCGGCAAGGACCCGCGCACCACGCGCGGCAACGGCGGCGCGGTGGTGAACTACGTGGTGCATTCGCTGTCGCCCACGCTGGAGCCGTTGGTGAACATCTGCGCCGCCGGCGTGGCCGAGCGCTTCCCCGAGCTGCGCTTCGGCAGCGTGGAGGCCGGCATCGGCTGGGTGCCATGGATGCTGGACGCGATGGACGAGGCCTACCTCAAGCACCACTTCTGGGTCCGGCCCAAGCTGAAGATGCTGCCGTCGGACTACTTCAAGGCGCGCGGCTTCGCGACCTTCGGCGAGGACCGCGCCGGCCTCGGCCTGATGGAGGAGCACGGCCTGCAGGACAACTTCATGTGGGCCAACGACTACCCGCACCACGAGGGCACCTGGCCGCACTCGGCGCAGGCCATCGAGCGGCAGATGGGCCACCTGAGCGAGGTGTCGCGCCGCAAGGTGCTGGGCGAGAACGCCGCGCGCGTGTTCGGCTTCAAGGAAGTCGCCGCCAAGTACGGCTACCGGTTCTGATGGGGCGATGACGGCGTTCACGCCCTTCCACCCCCGGCACGACGGGCTGGGGGCGGACGCATCCCGCTACGTGGACGTGGCGAGCCTCCCCTGGAAGCCCACGCCCACGCCGGGCATCGAGATGAAGGTGCTGATGCAGGACGACGCCACCGGCCTGCTGACGGCGCTGTTCCGCTGGCAGCCCGGCACGCAGCTGCCGCTGCACGAGCACGTGGAGGTGGAGCAGACCTACGTGCTCGAAGGCAGCATCGTCGACGACGAGGGCGAGGTGCGCGAGGGCGATTTCGTCTGGCGGCCCAAGGGCAACCGGCACCTGGCGCGCTCGCCCCATGGCGCGCTGGTGCTCTCGTTCTTCCTCAAGCCCAACAGGTTCCTCGAAGGGGAGCATGCGGGCCAGGAACTCAAGTGAGCGCGTGAACGCGGCCGACGTGGTAGTGGTGGGCGGCGGCGCCTCCGGGCTCGCCGCCGCCATCGAGGCCGCGGCCGCTGGCGCCAGCGTGCTGGTGCTGGAGAAGAACCCGGTCCCCGGCGGCAGCAGCCGGTTGTCCGTCGGCTCCATCAACGCGGCCGGCTCCCGGCTGCAGCAGCGCGCCGGCATCGTCGACACGCCCGACGAGCACTTCGAGGACATGGACCACTTCATGGGGCCGTTCGCGTCGCAGGAGAATCGCGCGCTGCGCCGCCTCCTCGTCGACAACGCGGCCGACACGCTGCACTGGCTGATGTCGCTGGGGCTGAGCTTCTACGGCCCGACCGCCGATCCGCCGCATCGCCATCCGCGCATGCACAACGTGCTGCCGAACTCGCGGGCCTATCCCTACTACCTGTCGAAGGCGGCGAAGCGGCGCGGTGCCCGGGTCGTGTGCGGTGCGGAGGTGCTCGAGCTGCTGCGCGCCGACGACGGCGGCGTGTGCGGCGTCGCGGCCCTGGTCGGCGGCGAGCGCGTGGAGATCGCCGCGCGCCGCGGCGTGATCCTGTGCGCGGGCGACTACAGCAACGGTGCCGCCCTGAAGGCGCGCTTCCGTCCGGAGCTGGCGGCCATCCAGGGCGTCAACCCGACGGCGACGGGCGACGGCCACCGGCTGGCCGAGGCGATCGGCGCGCGCATCGTCAACGGGGAGGTGGTCTATGGCCCCGGCCTGCGCTTCGGCGCGCCGCCGAAGCCGAGCCTGGTGCAGCGATTGCCGCCTTCATGGGCGCTGGGCCAGCTGATGGCCGCCGCGCTCGCGACGCTGCCGCCCGCGCTGTTCCGCCCCTTCGTGATGTCCTTCATGACCGCCTCCCTCGGGCCGGAGGCGGCCCTGCTGAAGAGCGGCGCGGTGCTGGTCAACCGCGACGGCCAGCGCTTCGTGGACGAGCAGCAGGCCCCCGGCCTGGCGATCGCCTCGCAGCCGGGCGGCCAGGCCTGGCTGGTGTTCGACGATGCGCTGGCGCGCCGGTTCTCGGCGCCGCCGCACCACGTGTCGACGGCGCCCGGCGTGGCCTTCGCCTACCTGCCGGACTACCGGCGGCATCGCAGGGACCTGTACCGCACCGGGGCCACGCCGGCAGAACTGGCCATTGCGATGGGCCTGCCGGACGGTGCGCTCGCGCGTACGTTGCAGGAATGCCGGTGGCAGTCACCGCTGCATGCACTCGGTCCGCTGGAGGCCCGCATCGTCATCACCGATGGTGGTCTCGCGGTCAACACCTCGCACCAGGTTCTGCGCGAGGACGACAGCGTGATCCCCCGGCTCTATGCGGCGGGATCGGTCGGGCAGGGCGGTGTGCTGCTGGCCGGCAACGGCCATCACATCTGCTGGGCGGTGACGTCGGGAAGGCGGGCCGGCCGGTTCGCTGCGGCTGCGGCAGCGGCGTGAATCACTGCTTGCGCGAGTTCCACAGTTCCATGTAGTTCGCCTGCAGGCGCTGCAGGAACTTGCTCATCTCCGCGACGGCCGCATCGGCGTCGCGCGCGCGCAGGTGCTTGAGCAGGCGCCGGCGCGAGGGCAGGGTGTAGGCGTTGTCGCTGGGGCCGATGGCCTTGACGAACTCGCGCATCACTTCCATCACGCCTTCCATCGTGATCTGGACGATGGGGTTGCGGGTGGCCGCCGCCAGCAGGTTGTGGAACTCGCGGTGCAGATCCGCGCGCTCCTGGAAGTTGCCGGCCTTGTCGGCCTTGGTGGCCGCCGCGACGTTGGCCTCGAGGGCGGCCAGGTCTTCCTCCGTCATGCGCTCGCACGCCGCGCGCACCACCATCTCGCTCAGCCAGACGCGGGCCTCGGTCAGGTGCTCGGGCCGGATGGCGCCGAGGTGGTAGAGGTCGCGCAGGCCGTTGACCACCACGCCGGAGCTGCCGGGCAGCACGAAGGCGCCGCCGGCCGCGCCCTTGCGCAGCTCGATCATGCCGCTCAGCTCGAGGGCGCGCAGCGCCTCGCGCAGGGTGTTGCGGCTGACCTTGAACTTGGCGGAGAGATCGCGCTCGGCGGGGAGGCGATCGCCGGGCTTGAGCCGGCCGGTGGCCACGAGATCGCGGATCTGCGCCGCGATCTCCTCGAACGCGCGCGAGGGCGCGATGGGCTCGAACCCGAGGGCGGATTCGGAGGCTTCTTTCGGGCGGAAGTCGGCGTGGATCACGGCGCGGATTCTAGCCCCTCACTTCAGCGAGAAAGGTGCCGCGAGGAGCAGTTCGTTGGCGATCCTGGCCACCACCGGGCCGTCCTTCTCGGACTCGGTCACGGCCTTCAGCCAATCGGGGTCGGCGCGGAAGGCGGCCCAGGCGCGATCGCGTTGCTCGTGCGATTCCCACTGCAGGACGTACTTGAGCTGCAGGTTGTCCTCGCCGACGCCGATGGTGAGGAGCGGCGTGATGCGACGGATGCCGTGCTTCTCGAACAGCGCGAAGGTGGCCGTCTCGAAGCGCTTGAGCACGATGGGCAGCTTGCCGGGCATGCAGGTGTAGGTGCGGAATTCGTAGAACATGATGAAGATCTCCTTGGCTCAAAGCGGGCGCGAGGCGAGCAGGGGCCCGTCCTCGTACTGCAGCACGACGAGCTCGACTGGCATGCCGCACTGGAACGGTTGGCCCTCGCGCTCGACGAGGCGGGTGGCGATGCGCAGGCCGATGTCCAGGTCGACCACGCACACGGCATAGGGCGCCTCGTCGACGAAGACCTTGGGCGCGGCATGGATGCGGGTCCACGAATACAGGGTGCCGCGCTGGCCCAGCTCCTTCCACTGCATGCGCGGCGACCAGCAATGCGGGCACACGGGCTTGGGCGGGAAGGTGAACTTGCCGCAGGCCTCGCAGCAGGTGCTCTGCCAGCGGCCGTCGCGCAGGCCCTCCCAGAAGGTCTGCGTGAAGGCCGACACGCGCGGCGGATAGGCGCGCGTGCGTGCCACGGGGATCATGTCGAGCGTCATCGTTGGGCCTCCAGCACGTGGACGAGGGCGGCGTTGTAGTTGCCGAGCTCGCCGGTGGTCAGTCCCAGGCGCGCATCCGCGACCTGGCGCTCGCCGGCGCGGCCGCGCAGCTGGTCGGCCATCTCGCAGTAGTTGTAGAGCGAGGTGACGTACGCGGGATGGCCGCGCGAGGTCAGTCCGCCGGAGGTGGAGATGGGGATCTGTCCGCCGAGCTTCGTGCGCCCCTCGGCCGCGGCCGGGGCGCCTTCCCCGCGGCCGAAGAAGCCGACCGCCTCGCTCACCAGCACCTCCACGACGGTGCAGGGCGCATAGAACTCGGCCACGTCGATGTCCCTGGACGCGATGCCGGCCTGCCGGTAGGCGGTGGCGGCGGCCTCCCTGGCGGCGATCAGCTCGGTCATGTCGTTGGGCACCTCGTTGATCTGGTGCGATCCGTCGTGGCAGAAGCCGCGGCCGCGCACCAGAGCATAGGGGCGGCCGAGCGACTTCGCGACCTCTTCCGAGGCCAGCACCAGGCAGGCGGCGCCGTCGCTGCGGCCCGGCACGTCGTACAGGCCCAGCGGCTCCACGATCTGCCTCTGGTCCAGCACCTCCGGCAGCGTGATCGGCTTGCGGTACTGCGCGAGCGGGTTCATCGAGGCATGCCAGCGGTTCTTGACCGCGACTGCGCCGAACTGCTCGCGCGTGGCGCCGTACTCGTGCATGTAGCGCATGGCGTCCATGGCATACCAGCTGATCGGGATGAAGCCGCTGGAGGCATGGAAGTCCACGTCGCCCGTGGTGCGCATGCTGCTCATCGCATGCTCGGAGGCGGGCGTGGCCGCCTCCATGTTGATGCCCAGCGCCAGCGCGACGTTGGTGCGCCCGAGCAGGATCTCGTCGCAGGCCCGGTCGAAGCAGACCGCGGCGGTCATGCCGTTGCCCATCACCTCCAGCACGCTGCCGGTGCATTGCAGGCGCAGGTGGCTGACCAGGAAGGTGGAGAAGTACTTCTGCAGCGTGTAGGGCCGTGGCAGCGTCAGCACCAGGCTGCCGATGTCCTTCTTCTCGACGCCGGCGTCCGCGACCGCCTCGACCACCAGCTTCGTCATGATCTCCTGCTCCAGCACCTGCAGCGGTTCTTCCGCCTTGGTCTGGTGGCGGCCGACCGGGATCGCGCTGGTGCCGATGATGGCAACTCGACGAGTCATTGGGTGGGTCCCCTTTGGTTGAAATGGCAGGCCAGTATATCTATAATGGTCAAACCATTCAACGTTTGGAGCCGCCCGTGACGATCCCGCCCCCCTCGCCCGCCGAGCCGCCCACCGCCTTCGACATGCGGGCCTTCCGCAATGCGCTGGGCAGCTTTCCGACCGGCGTGGCCATCATCACGACCACTGGCGCGGACGGGAAGCCGATCGGCCTCACCTGCAACTCCTTCAGCTCGGTGTCGCTGGAGCCGCCGCTGGTGTCCTGGGGGCTGCGGCTGGCCAGCAAGAGCCTGGAGGCCTTCCGGCAGGCCGACGCCTTCGCCATCAACATCCTGGCCGAAGACCAGAAGGAGCTGTCGGCGCGCTTCGCCAGCGGCGCCATCGCCGACAAGTTCGAGGGCGTGCCCTGGACGGCGGGCCATCGCGGGCTGCCGGTGATCGCCGGCAGCGTGGCCACCTTCGAATGCGACAAGTTCGCCGAGCACCTGGCGGGCGACCACGTGCTCTTCCTCGGCCAGGTGGCGCGCTTCGACCATGGGCGGCAGGAGGCCTCGCTGGTGTTCTACAAGGGCGCCTACATGATGCTGACCCAGTCGCTGCGCGAGCTCGCGGCCAGCGGCAAGCTCGATTCGGTCCATCTGGACCAGGCACGCCGCCTGATCAACTGCATGCTGCTGCGCCTGGCCTGCCAGAACGGTTCGCCGGAGGACTTCGACGCCATCGAGCGCAACATCGCCGAGATCGAGAACTACAGCGATGCGGCGCACCGCGCCGAGGCCAGCATCGAGTTCTTCCGCCTGGTCACCCTGGCGGCGCACAACGAGGTGCTGGTGGTCGTGGCCGAGACGCTCACCACCCTGCTGCGTCACGTGCTGCAGACCGACGCCACGTTGCGCGCCCGGCCCGAGCTGGTGCCGGTGCGCAGGAAGATCCTCGCGCACATGCGCGAGCGCGATCCCGATGCGGCGGAAGCCGAGATGAGCCATTACTTCGACCAGCTCCGCCGCGGCGCGGCGGCGCGGGAGGTCCACGCATGACCACGAGCAGCATCCCTACCATCGAATGCGACGTGCTGGTCGTCGGGTCCGGCGCCGGCGGGCTGTCCACGGCCGTCACCGCCAGGAAGCACGGGCTGGACGTCATCGTCGTCGAGAAGGAGCCGGTGTTCGGCGGCACCACCGCCTTCTCCGGCGGCGTGCTGTGGATCCCGCTGTCGCCGCACGCAAGGAAGGCGGGCCACGCGGACTCGCGCGAGGCGGTCATCCGCTACATGAAGGCCGAGACGGGGCGATGGTACGACGGCCCGGCGGTAGAGGCCTTCATCGACAAGGGGCCGGAGATGGTGGAGTTCTTCGAGCGCGAGACCGAGGTGCGCTTCGTTCCCACGCTCTATCCGGACTATCACCCCGACGTCGACGGCGGCGTCGACATCGGCCGCTCGATCCTCACCGCGCCCTATGACATCCGCGCGCTGGGGCCGGACATGGCACGCCTGCGCCAGCCGCTCGTGACCATCACCTTCATCGGGATGATGTTCAACTCCGCCAATGCGGACCTGAAGCACTTCTTCCGCTTCACCAAGTCCTTCACCTCGTTCAAGTACGTGGTGAAGCGCCTGCTCAACCATGTGAAGGAACTGGCGCTCTATCGCCGCGGCATCAACGTGACGAGCGGCAATGCGCTGGCGGCGCGGCTGGCGAAGTCGGCGCTGGACCTGAAGATCCCGATCCGCACGAGCACGCCGGCGCAGGAGCTGATCGTGGACAACGGCCGCGTGGCCGGTGCACTGGTGAAGGGGCCGGAAGGCCTGCAGCGCATCCTCGCGCGCAAGGGCGTGGTGCTGGCCGGCGGCGGCTTCTCGCATGACCGCGAGCGCATCGCGCAGGCTTATCCGCACCTGCGTGCGGGCGGCGAGCATTTCTCGCCCGTGCCGAAGGGCAACACCGGCGATGGCGCGCGCATGGCCGAGAAGGTGGGCGGCCGCGTCGAGATCCGCTTCAGCTCGCCGGCGGCCTGGATGCCCACCTCCAAGGTGCCGCTCGGCAAGGGCGAGTACGGCGCCTTCCCGCATCTGCTGGACCGCTACAAGCCCGGCATCATCGGCGTGCTGAAGAACGGCCAGCGCTTCACCAACGAGTCGAATTCGTACCACGACGTGGGCGCGGCGATGGTTGCGGCGGGGCAGGGCGCCGACACCGGCATGTGGCTTGTGTGCGACCAGGCCACGATCGGCAAGTACGGGCTGGGCCATGCCAAGCCGGCGCCGATGCCGCTCGGGCCCTACGTGCGCAACGGCTACCTCGTCAAGGGCGCGACGCTGCGCGAACTGGCGCAGAAGGCGGGCATCGACCCGGCCGGGCTGGAGCGGACCGTGCGCGAGTACAACGAGGGCGCCGTCCAGGGCGAGGACCGCCAGTTCGGCCGCGGCACGACCTCCTTCAACCGCTACCTGGCCGACCCGGACAACAAGCCCAACCCCTGCGTCGCGCCGATCGGCAACGGCCCCTACTACGCGCTGCGCATCGTGATGGGTGACCTGGGCACCTTCGACGGCATCGGCACCGACGTGGTGGGCCGCGTGCTCGATGCAGAGCGGCGGCCGATCGAGGGCCTGTATGCCGTGGGCAACGACCGCGCCAGCGTGATGGGCGGCAACTACCCCGGTGCCGGCATCACGCTGGGGCCGATCCTGACCTTCGGCTACATCACCGGCCGCCACCTGGCTGGCCTGGAGCCGTCGCTTTCTTCCGCCAATGTCCCCACCCCCACGAGGCAAGCCGATGCCGTTCCCGCCTAAGGCCCTGGTCGACCACCGCATCTACACCATCCGGCTGCGCAAGATGCCGGAGTTCCTGGACGTGTTCAACCGCCTGGCGCTGCCGATCCTGATGGAGACCCTGGGCACGCCGCTGGGCTTCTACGTGAGCCACGTCGGTCCGCTCAACCAGTTCGTGCACCTGTGGGGCTACGACGACCTGGCCGACTACGAGCGGCGCTGCCAGTTGCGTGATGCGCACCCGGACTTTCCGGCTTACTTCAAGGCGTCGGAGCACCTGATCACTGCGCAGGAGACGCGGCTGATCAAGGCGGTGCCGATGCCGGGCTGGAAGTCCTGAGCGGGCGGGCTTGGCGGATCCGGGGGTGGCGACCACAATGCCGTCACCGGAGATTTCGCCATGACCCAAGACACGCTCGCCACCTGGCACGAACTGGTCCGCACCCGCAATACGCGCGGGCTGGATGCGCTGCTCGCGGACCAGGTCGTCTTCCATTCGCCGGTGGTGCACACGCCGCAGTCCGGCAAGGCGGTGACGACGCAGTACCTGTCGGCCGCCTTCCACGTCTTCTTCAATCCGTCCTTCCGCTACGTGCGGGAGGTTGCCGGGCCGCGCGATGCGGTGCTGGAGTTCCAGGTGGAGATCGACGGGATTTCGGTCAACGGCGTCGACATGATCCGCTGGGACGAGGCGGGGCGGATCGTTGACTTCAAGGTGATGATTCGGCCGCTCAAGGCGATCAACCTGATTCATCAGAAGATGGCGGCGATGTTGCAGGCTCAACAGTAGGTTCTGTGCGCTGCAAAGGCGCCTGCGGGTGTGCCGGCGGCGCTTCACTGTGGCGGTCGGCGCTTCGCGCCGACTCCCCTGCGGTGCTCGCGCAGCCGGCCCGCCGCAGAACTCGCTACGCGCCCTGCGGGCGCTGCGCTCAAACAGCTGCGGCAAGTCAGATCACGAAGCACGCCTGTCCTTCGGCAGGCGTGCGGCCGGCTGCACTCCGCTCCTCGGCGCCACAGAGGCGCGCCGCCGGCACACCCGCAGGCGCCTTCGCGATTTAAGTGCTGCGCCGGTGTCCGCCCCTAACAAACGTCCCCCGCCGGTTCCTCCGCGGGAGGTGGTCTGCGGACCGGGCGATTTCTGGGGCGGCGAGGAGCGCAGCCTGAGGGCGGGCATGCCTGCCGAAGGACAGGCGTGCTTCGTTGACTGACTTGCCGCAGCTGTCTGAGCGCAGCGCCCCGCAGGGGCGCGTAGCGAGTTCTGCGGCACCGCCCTCAGGCGAGCACCGCAGCGGAGTCGGCGCGAAGCGACGACCGCCCCAGTATGAGCCCGGGCCGCAGACCGCCTCCCGCGGCGCGCGCAGCCTCATCGCGGGCATCAGAGCAACCGGGAAATCTCGTCCGCAGCTGCCACCAGGGGTGGCAGCATCGTCTCCTGCATCACCTTGGCACTCGTCCGGTTGGCCTGCCCGCTGATGTTGAGCGCCGCCACCATGCGCCCGCTGCGGTCCACGATGGGCGCTGCAATCGAGATCAGGCCTTCTTCCAACTCCTGGTTCACCAGGCACCAGCGCTGGCGTCGCGCCTGCTGCACCTTGGCCACCAGCGCGTCGATGTCGGTCAGCGTATGGCGGGTCAAGGCCTCGATGCCGGATGCTTCCAGCCGCTCGCGTAGCGATGGCTCGTCCAGTTCCGACAACAACAGGCGGCCCATCGAGGTGCACCAGGCCGGCAGGCGCGAGCCCACACCCAGGCTGATGCGCATGATCTTGTGGGTGGACACGCGCAGCACGTAGACGATGTCGGTGCCGTCCAGCACCGCCGCCGAGCAGGACTCCTGCACCTGCTGCACCAGCGTTTCCATCACCGGCTCCGCGCGGTTCCAGATGGGCATCGACGACAGATACGCGAAGCCCAGGTCGAGGATGCGCGGCGTCAGCGCGAAGAGCTTGCCGTCGGAGGCCACGTAGCCCAGGGCCTGCAGCGTCAGCAGGATGCGGCGCGCGCCGGCACGCGTGAGGCCGGTGGCGGCCGCGACGTCGCTCAGGGTCTGGCGGGGCGCCTTCTCGCTGAAGGAGCGGATGACCTGCAGCCCGCGCGCGAAGGATTGCACGTAGCTGTCGCCGGGCGTGGGCGGGGCGGGCTGATTTTCCTGGAGG
The DNA here is from genome assembly GCF_002157355.1 of Variovorax sp. JS1663. Lineage (GTDB taxonomy): Bacteria > Pseudomonadota > Gammaproteobacteria > Burkholderiales > Burkholderiaceae_C > Variovorax. The sequence goes on from NZ_LYMK01000030.1 coordinate 39,831, forward strand.
GTTGCCATGTCGGTCGATCTTGCCTAAAATTCATTATACGAACACATGTTCGTCATACGAACAGTTTGCAAGCATTGTGATCCCAGCCTGAAGCCGAGGCCTTCGGCTTTTCCCTCACCCCGGAGACAAGATTTCATGATCGACAAGATCGCGCGTTCGGTCGCCGATGCCATGGCCGGCATCCAGGACGGCGCCACGGTACTCATCGGCGGCTTCGGCACCGCCGGCATTCCCAACGAGCTCATCGACGGCCTGATCGAGCAGGGCGCCAAGGACCTCACGGTCGTCAACAACAACGCCGGCAACGGCGACACCGGACTGGCCGCGCTGCTCAAGGCGGGCCGCGTGCGCAAGATCATCTGCAGCTTCCCGCGCCAGGCCGACAGCTACGTGTTCGACGAGCTCTACCGCACCGGCAAGCTCGAGCTCGAGCTGGTGCCGCAGGGCAATCTGGCCGAGCGCATCCGCGCCGCCGGCGCCGGTGTCGGCGCCTTCTTCTGTCCGACCGGCTTCGGCACGCAACTGGCCGGCGAGCGCGAGACGCGCGAGATCGACGGCAAGCAGTACGTGCTGGAGTACCCCATCCGCGGCGACGTGGCGCTGATCAAGGCCGAAAGCGGCGACCGTTGGGGCAACCTGACCTATCGCAAGGCGGCGCGCAACTTCGGCCCGGTGATGGCCATGGCCTCCGACCGCACCATCGCCACCGTGCATGAGATCGTCGAACTCGGCGCGATGGACCCCGAGACCATCGTGACCCCCGGCATCTTCGTCAAGAACATCGTCAAGATCGACCGTGTGGCGACCCAAGCCGGCGGCTTCAAGAAGGCAGCATGACCATGAGCAACTACCAACGCCGCACCAAGGACCAGCTGGCCGCCCGCGTCGCCCAGGACATCTTCGACGGTGCCGTCGTCAACCTGGGCATCGGTCAGCCCACGCTGGTGGCCAACCACCTGCCGGCCGGCCGCGAGGTCATCCTGCACAGCGAGAACGGCATCCTCGGCATGGGCGCGGCCCCCGCCGCGGGCCAGGAGGACTACGACCTCATCAACGCCGGCAAGCAGCCCGTCACGCTGCTGCCGGGCGGTGCCTACTTCCACCATGCCGACAGCTTCGCGATGATGCGCGGCGGCCACCTGGACATCTGCGTGCTGGGCGCCTTCCAGGTCTCGGCCACCGGCGACCTGGCGAACTGGAGCACCGGCGAGGAAGGGGCCATTCCCGCCGTCGGCGGCGCCATGGACCTGGCCATCGGTGCCAAGCAGACCTGGGTGATGATGGACTTGCTCACCAAGAAGGGCGAGAGCAAGATCGTCGCGCAGTGCACCTACCCGCTGACCGGCATCGGTTGCGTGAAGCGCGTGTATTCCGACCTGGCCACCATCGAATGCACGCCCTCGGGCCTGAAGCTCATCGACAAGGTCGAGGGCCTCGAGCATGCCGAGCTCGAGAAGCTGGTGGGCCTGCCCATCGCCGCTTGAACATTCCATTTCCAGAGAGACAGCCATGACGAACCAAGCCTTCATCTGCGACGCCGTTCGCACCCCCTTCGGCCGCTACGGCGGCGCCCTCTCCAGTGTGCGCGCGGACGACCTCGGCGCGGTGCCGCTCAAGGCCCTCATGGAGCGCAACAAGGAGGTCGACTGGCAGGCCGTGACCGACGTGCTCTACGGCTGCGCCAACCAGGCCGGCGAGGACAACCGCAACGTCGCCCGCATGTCGGCCCTGCTGGCCGGCCTTCCGCTCGAGTTGGGCGGTGGCACCATCAACCGCCTGTGCGGCTCGGGCCTCGATGCCGTGGGCAGCGCGGCGCGCGCCATCAAGGCCGGTGAGGCCGGCCTCATGATCGCCGGCGGCGTGGAAAGCATGAGCCGCGCCCCCTTCGTCATGCCCAAGGCCGAGAGCGCCTTCAGCCGCGGCAACGCGGTCTACGACACCACCATCGGCTGGCGCTTCGTCAACAAGCTGATGAAGGCGCAGTACGGCGTCGACTCCATGCCCGAGACCGCCGAGAACGTGGCCACCGACTACAAGATCGAGCGCGAGGCGCAGGACCGCATGGCGCTGGCTTCGCAGCAGCGCGCGGTGGCGGCGCAGAAGTCCGGCTTCTTCGACAGCGAGATCGTGCCGGTGCACGTGCCGCAGAAGAAGGGCGACGCGATCGTCGTGAACAAGGACGAGCACCCGCGCGACACCAGCCTCGAGGCGCTGGCCAAGCTCAAGGGCGTGGTGCGCCCCGACGGCACTGTGACCGCCGGCAACGCCAGCGGCGTGAACGACGGGGCCTGCGCGCTGCTCCTGGCCGACGAAGCCAGCGCGGCGAAGTACGGCCTGACGCCGCGCGCCCGCGTGGTCGGCATGGCCACCGCCGGCGTGCCGCCGCGCGTGATGGGCATCGGCCCGGCGCCGGCCACCGAGAAGGTGCTGAAGCTCACCGGCCTCACGCTCGACCAGCTCGACGTGATCGAGCTCAACGAGGCCTTCGCCGCGCAGGGCCTTGCGGTGCTGCGCCTCTTGGGCCTGAAGGACGACGACGCCCGCGTCAACATCAACGGCGGCGCGATCGCGCTGGGCCACCCGCTGGGCGCCAGCGGCGCGCGGCTGGCGACCACCGCGGTCAACCAGCTGCACAAGGGCGGCGGCCGCTACGCGCTGTGCACCATGTGCATCGGCGTGGGGCAGGGCATCGCCGTCATCCTGGAAAAGGTCTGATGGACCTCGCCCGCCGCGGGCTGCTGCTGGGCGCACTGGCAGCAGCCGGCTTGCCTGTGCGCGCGCAGTCCGACGCCAGGCCGATCCGCATCGTCGTGCCCTTCGCCCCGGGCGGGGGCAACGACGTGTTCGCGCGCCAGATGGCCAAGAGCCTGGGCGAGCTGCGCCGGCAGGCGGTGATCGTGGAGAACAAGCCCGGCGCCGGCGGCAACCTGGGCAGCGAGCAGGTGGTGCGCAGCGCGCCCGACGGCAGCACGCTGCTGCTGGGCCATACCGGCACCGTATCGATCAACCCGGCGCTCTACAAGGGCCTGAAGTTCGACGCCCGCAAGGACCTGCAGCCGGTGGCGATGTTCGCCTCCTCGGCGCTGGTGCTGGTGGTGCCGGCCTCCTCGAAAGTGCGCACGGTGGCCGAACTGGTCGCCGAGGCGAAGACGCAGCCGGGCAAGCTGGACTTCGCCTCCAGCGGCAGCGGCACCGGCGGCCATCTGACCGGCGAGCTGTTCGAGCAGCGCACCGGCACGAAGATCAACCACATCCCCTACAAGGGCACCAACCCCGCGCTCACCGACCTGGCGGGCGGGCAGGTGCACCTGATGTTCAGCGTGATCCCGCCGGCGCTGGCGCTGGTCAAGGGCGGCAAGCTGCGCGCGCTCGCCGTCACCGGCGCCAAGCGGCTGCCCTCGCTGCCCGAGGTGCCGACGCTCGCCGAGTCCGGCGTGCGTGCGCTCGCGAACTTCGAGAGCACGCTCACCTACGGCATCCTCGCGCCGCGCGGCACGCCCGAGCCCTTCGTGAAGGAGCTCGCGGCGCAGATGCTGCAGGTGGCGGCGAGTGCCGAGTTCCAGTCCCGTCTGGACGTCGAGGGCGCGGTGCCGCTGCTCGGCGGTCCGGCCGAGTACGCGGCGCTGATCGCGAAGGAAAACGCCAAGTGGGCCGAGATCGTGAAGGTCTCGGGCGCCACCGTCGAATGAGAATTTTCAACACCGGAGACGCTTCATGTCCCTCAAGTCCCTGATGTCGCGCCGCAGCCTGACGGCGCTGGCCCTCGCCCTGGCTGCCGGCGGCCTGCTGCCCGCCACCGCGAGCGCGCAATCCTCCTTCCCGAGCAAGCCGGTGCGCATCATCACGCCCTTCCCGGTGGGCGGCGGCCCCGACGGCGTCGCGCGCCTGGTGGCCGACAAGCTCTCACGCGCCTGGGGCCAGCCGGTGGTGGTGGAGAACCGCCCGGGCGGCAACGGCTTCATCGCCATCGACGCGTGGAAGCGCGGCGCCAAGGACGGGCACGACCTCCTGATCCTCGACAACGTGCACCTCGCGGCCTATCCGGCCCTGTTCAAGAAGCTGCCGTACGACCCGGCCAAGGACTTCGACGCGCTGCTGCCGCTGTTCAAGACCTACTTCTTCTTCACGGTGCCGAGCGACAGCAAGTACAAGACCGTGGGCGACCTGGTCGCCGACGCCAAGGCCAACCCGGGCAAGCTCAACTACGGCTCCTGGTCGGTGGGCAACCCGGTGCACCTGGGCTCGGAACTCTTCGAGTCGGCCACGGGCACGCAGATGGAGCACGTGATCTACAAGGAGACCACGCAGCTCTACACCTCGGTGTCCACCGGTGAGCTGGCCTTCGCGCTGGGCACCAGCGCCACCGCCGGGCCGCTGTACCGCGCCGGCAAGCTGAAGTTCCTGGCGGCTGCGGCGCCGCAGCGCGTCGCGGCCTTCCCGGACGTGCCGACTGTGGGCGAGTCGGGCGGGCCGAAGGGCTTCGAGGTGATCGGCTGGAACGCGATCGCCGTGCCGCAGGGCCTGCCGGCGGCGGTGACGGACAAGATCAAGCGCGACGTCGAGAAGGGCCTGGCCGAGGCCGACGTGCAGGAGAAGTTCAAGAGCTTCGGCTACGAGCCCTTCCCGACCACGCGCGATCAATTCGCGCAGTTCGTGCAGAGCGAGACCAAGCGCTTCGGCGACGTGATCCGGAAGGCGAACGTCTCGCTGGACTGAGCCGCTGAGCGGCTACGGTTGCGCGGCCCGCCACACCAGCGTGGCGGCCGCGAGGTCCTCCAGGGCGCTGCCGACGGCCTTGAACACGGTGCGTTCGGTGGCGTTCGCCCGTCCGCCGTGCCGGCTCCGGCACAGGTCGGAGAGCGTGGCCTGCACCGCATCGCGCGCGAGCGTGCCGGCCGCGATCGCGTCGAGCAGGTCGCCGGCCTTCGTCAGGGCTTCCTCGGTGTCGACGAAGGTGCTTGCACCGGCGAAGCAGGCCGGGTCGGCCTCGCGCATCTGCGGGGTGAAACTGCCGATCAGGTCCAGGTGCGAGCCGGGCGCCAGCCATTCCCCCTTCACCAGTGGCGCGGTGGCGAGCGTCGCGCAGCTCACCACGTCCGCCTCGCGCACCGCGGCCTCCAGGTCGGTCGCGGCCTGCGCGTTCCAGCCCTCGTTGCGCCATTGCGCGGCCAGTGCCTCGGCGCCTTCGGGGCGATGGTTCCAGACCTGAACCTGGTCGATCTCCCGCACGCTCGCGTGCGCGGCCGGCAGCAGGCGCGCAACGCGGCCGGTGCCCAGCACCAGCAGCCGGCGCGCGTCCTGCCGCGCGAGGAAGGCAGCGCCCAGCGCCGAGGCGGCCGCGGTGCGGTGCGCGGTGATCTCGTTGCCGTCCATCATCGCCAGCGGCACGCCGGTGTGGGCGTCGTAGAGCACGTAGGTGGCATGCAGCCCGGGAAGCCCGCGCGCCCCGTTGCCGGGAAAGATATTGATGGTCTTGATGCCGAGGTAGCCGGCCTCGCTCCAGGCCGGCATGATCAGCACGGTGCCGCGGTCCGTGCCGGCCTCGACCGTGTGCACGTGGCGCGGCGGTACCTGGGTGTCCTCCGCGAAAGCGGCGCGCAACGCGGGGACCAGTCGGTCGAAGGCCAGGGCGCGGCGGGTGGCGTCGGCGTCGAACTGTTTCATGGCGGGACGGCTTTCAATCGGGTGACAGCTGGCTCCATTGGAGCCCGTGTTTCGCGAGGTACTTGCGCAGGCGGTCGGCATCGTTGACCACCGTGCGCTCCGTGCGCGAGGCCTGGAACAGCCGGCGCCCGGCCTCCGAGAGCGTGCGGGCGCCGCGGCATACGCGCACCACCGCTTCGAGCTGCAGGCGATCGAACAAGTCCAGCGCGGCCGTGCGCTCCGGGCCCAGCAGGGCATCGAGGTCGATCGCGTCCTGCGCGGCGGCCGGTGTGCTGCGCTTCCAGAGCCAGCGCAGCCGCGCGATCTCGGCCTCCACCAGCGGCGTGGCGATGCGTCCGCCGTCGGCCAGCGTGGCCAGGCGCGTCACGCTGGCGGCGAGGTCGCGGAAGTTGCCGCTCCAGTTCGCTTCGGCGCTCTGCGCGAAACGCAGGTAGGCGGCGCGTGCCTCGGCGTTGAAGCGCACCACGCGGCGGTTCTCTGCGGCGTGGAGGGCCAGCAGGTGATCAACATTGGGCTCGATGTCCTCGGGCCGCTGCGCGAGGCCCGGCAGGTCGTAGGTCCAGAGGTTGATGCGCGCGAAGAGGTCCTCGCGGAAGCGGCCCGCAGCCACCTCGCTGCGCAGGTCGCGGTTGGTGCCGGCGATGAGCTGGAAATCGCTCTCCGTCTCCCGGTCGGCGCCAACGGGGAAGAAGCGCTTCTCCTCGATGGCCTTGAGCAGCATCGCCTGTTCGTCCAGGCCGAGCTCGCCGATCTCGTCGAGGAAGAGCACGCCCTGGTGGGCGGTGCGCAGCAGGCCGGCGCGGTCGCTCGCGGCGCCGGTGAACGCACCCTTGCGATGCCCGAAGAGGGTGGAGGCCGCGCCGTCGCCGCGCAGGGTGGCGCAGTTCACCTCGACGAAGGCACCGCTCATCTGGTGGCGAGACTGCTTGAGTTCGAACATGCGCCGCGCCAGGAAGGATTTGCCGGCACCCGTGGGGCCGACGAGCAGGATGGGCGCGCGCGAGCGCACGGCCACGCGCTCGATCTCTTCGATGAGCGCGTTGAAGCGCGGGTTGCGGGTGGCGATCCCGCTCTTGAGAAAGGCGACCGCGTCGCGCTGCTCGGCGTCGAAGCGGCGCGCGATCGCGTCGTAGCGCGAGAGGTCGAGGTCGATCAGCACGCACTGGCCGGGATCGCCCTCGCGCTGGCGCCGGGGCGGCGCGGTCTGCGCGAGCACGCCGGGAATCACGCGCGACTCCGACAGCAGGAACATGCAGATCTGCGCCACGTGCGTGCCGGTCGTGATGTGGGCCCAGTACTGCTCCTGCTCGGTGTCGAAGGGGTAGGCGCGCGCCCAGTCGTAGAGGCGCGTGTAGACCTCGCCGAAATCCCAGGGGTCCTCGAGCGCGAGCGGCACGAGGTGGACGGTGGTCTCGGGCGAGACGGTGGCGATGTCGGCCTGGATGCGCTCGGCCAGGGCCTTGTGCCGCAGCGTGTAGAGCAGCTCCATGCGCGCGACCACCATGTCCTCGTGCTGCGCGAGCGAGACGGTGGGGCGCCACTTTTCCCAGCGGCCGGCGCCCTGGCCGGCATCGAGCTGGGTGCCGAGGAAGCCGATGACGACGATGGGCTTCATTTTGGATAAATAGCTAGCTCTAATTCTAGTATTGATCAGCATTGAACAAACGCACTTCCCAGGTCGTGCAACAAAAAAACCTTTGCCATCAAGGACTTGTGCGTTCGGCCGGCGCCCCCAGCCGTACTGGCACACTCTTCGCAGTACGGATGGCAAGCGCCGTCGTGGCGTGAGTCGGGGAGGGTGCAATCGGCACCCTCCCGAGCGGGAGAAATGAGATGGAACAGAACTACGAACTGCATGCGGTCGCGGGCGGTGTCCCGGTGAAGATGTGGACGCGCGGCGTGCCCGTGGAAGACGAGGCGCAGAAGCAACTGGAGAACGCGGCGCGCCTGCCGATCGTCTTCAGCCACATTGCGGCCATGCCCGACGTGCACTACGGCATCGGCGCGACGGTGGGCTCGGTGATCCCGACCTTCAGGGCGATCATCCCGGCCGCGGTCGGCGTGGACATCGGCTGCGGGATGATGGCCTGCAAGACCACCCTGCATGCGAACGACCTGCCCGACAACCTGGGCCCGCTGCGCTCGGCCATCGAGAAGGCCGTGCCGCACGGGAGCAACCCCAAGCGCCAGGGCCGCGACAAGGGTTCATGGGAGACCCCGCCCGACGAGACCGATGCCGCCTGGGCCAAGCTGGTCGACGAGTTCGATGCGATCTGCGAGGACTACCCGCGCCTGAAGAACACCAACAACCACAAGCACCTGGGCACGCTGGGCACAGGCAACCACTTCATCGAGGTCTGCCTCGACGAGGCGGGCGCGGTGTGGTTCATGCTGCATTCCGGCTCGCGCGGCGTGGGCAATGCCATCGGCACGCACTTCATCGAGCTCGCGAAGAAGGATGCCGAGCAACACCAGCGCAACCTGCCCGACCAGGACCTGGCCTATTTCGAGGAAGGCGCCAGGTACTTCGGCGACTATGTGCGCGCGGTCGGCTGGGCGCAGAGGTTCGCGCGCGCCAACCGCGAGGTGATGATGCAGCGCGTGGTGGCCGCGGCGCGCAAGGTGATCGGCAAGCCTTTCGAGGCGCACCTGGAAGCGGTGAACTGCCACCACAACTACGTGCAGCGCGAGACGCACTTCGGCCGCGACCTGCTGATCACCCGCAAGGGCGCGGTGAGCGCAAAGGCCGGCGAGCTGGGCATCATCCCCGGCAGCATGGGCGCCAGGAGCTTCATCGTGCGCGGCAAGGGCAACCCCGAGAGCTTCATGAGCTGCAGCCATGGCGCCGGCCGCAAGATGAGCCGCACCAAGGCCAGGAAGCTCTACACCGTGGCCGACCAGATCGCCGCGACGAAGGGCGTGGAGTGCCGCAAGGACGCCGACGTGATCGACGAGATCCCGATGGCCTACAAGGACATCGACGCGGTGATGGAGGCGCAGAAGGACCTGGTGGAGGTGGTGTACACGCTCAAGCAGGTGGTGTGCGTGAAGGGGTAGGGCGATCAGCGGTTCGCCACCCGACAAAGACTGGAGGATGAGCGATGAAGTGGTGGAGAACGAGGGTCGAGGCGGTGTCGAAGGTGGGCTGTTCGATGCTCGGGTTCGAGGAACTGGTGGAGCTTTGCTGCTCTTACGACGGCTATCAACGTGAGGCAGCCATCGTCGAACTGGTGCGCCGCGCCGAGCCCCGGGCGATAGCGCCCTTGCTGGTTCGCAGCGGCGACTGGGTGCCAGAGGTGTCCATTGCTGCCCGGCAAGGTCTCGCGACTTTGATGCGCGACGAGTTCGTCGAGCATTGGGCGCGGGCGCTGCCGGAGTTGGCGTTTGCATATCGGGTACGGCGGACGGATCTGCGCGATCTGATCGAAGCAATCGAAGAGTTCCTGGCGCGGAATATCGACGTTCTTGAGAAGCATGCGCGCTCGCCGGACAGCATGATTCGACGCTGGATTTTCTCGCTGCGCTTGAATCGGCCACATGCTGAATCGGCGCTCCTGGGCATCCTGCATCGCGGTGTGGGCTCGGGCGACCTGCCGATCGCACGGCTTTGCCTGGACCAGATCGGCCGATTGCAGGAGCCGCCGCATCGCAGGGAGGTGCTCGAGGCCGCGTGCCGTTCGCGGCTGCCCCGCATACGGGCTGCGGGAATGCGCGGATTGCTCGCTTCCGCTGACTTCAATGGGCAGCTTTTGGCTCAGGCGATGTGCCTTGACAGGAGCGCGGCCATCCGTTCGTTGGCCGTCGGAGCCTTGAAGGAAGGACGAGACGAGATCGCGCGCCGTGCAAGGGACGTCCTTGAGCAGCCATCCAGCGACGGGCAGTCGCGCATTTCAGCGTTGCACATACTGGCTTTGCTCAAGGATCCGCAGGCGCTGGCATTTGCGCATGCCCTTTCGGCGTCGCCGATGGTCGGCTTGAGGCGCTTGGCGCGGGCTCTGACACTGTCCGGGGCTCAAGATGAAGCTGTCGAGGCCGAGCTGATGGCGATCCTGGCCGACGAGTCGCCGAAGGTTCGAAGGCTGGCGGTCGAGCACATCCGCCGCGGCGCGCCTCTGCCTTCGTCGGAAGCGTTGCTGCGTCTGGGATTGAAGCGTCGAGAACTGGCGATCGACGTCATGGCCGTGCTGCGCAGTGGGTCGCCCTGGAATCGGCTTCTGTTCGCGCTGGAGCTTCTGAATGGTGGAATGCCCGACGCCGACCTTGCCAATGCGATCACCAACGAGCTACACGACTGGGCCGGGGCCATGACGAACTGCTATGTCGTGCCGCAGGCGGCACAAAGTGCCAGGCTGGCGACGCTCTGGTCGCAGAAGGCGAAGCTGTTGCCGGACGGGCGTCCGCGGGGCTTGCTTCCCTATGGCTTTCCGGACCTGACCGAGTATCACCTGCGTGCATTCCAGGTCATCTGATACCTCGGTATTGCGAGTCATGAAAAGCAACAAGCAACGCAAGGCGGAGATCAAGGCAAGGCGTCTCCAGCGGGCCGCTGCGCTGGGCGAGCTTCTGCAGGTGCAGGATGCACGCAGCCTCGTGGCCGAGCGGCCTGCCGGCGTCGAACCAGCCGACCAGGAGGTGCTCGCGCGCTACAACAACACCTACGGGCTGTTGCCCGCCTTCTATGTCGACCGTGCCTTCACCTGCCGCGACTGCGGCATCGAGGAGGTCTGGACCGCCAAGCAGCAGAAGTGGTGGTACGAGGTGGCCCGTGGCCACATCGACAGCCAGGCAGTGCGCTGCCGCGCATGCCGGCGAGCGCTGCGAGAACAGCGCGCATCCGGTGCGAGTGGCAAGAAGGTGACGTGATCCCCGCACTCGAACGAACAACAAGATGAAGACAGAGGAAAAATGATCGAACTCGACGGCTCGCAAGGCGAGGGAGGCGGCCAGATCCTGCGCACGGGCCTGGCGCTGGCCATGGTGACCGGGCGGCCGCTGGCCGTCGGCAACATTCGCGCGCGGCGGCCCAAGCCGGGCCTGATGCGCCAGCATCTGGCGTGCGTGAACGCCGCCGCGGAAATCAGCGATGCGCGGGTCGAAGGGGCGGTGCTGGGCTCGTCCTCGCTTCGCTTCGTCCCGGGGCCGGCGCGCCCGGGCGACTACCGCTTCGCCGTCGCCAGCGCAGGCAGCTGCATGCTGGTGCTGCAGACCGTGCTGCCCGCGCTGCTGCTGGCGGACGCGCCGAGCCGCATCGCGCTGTCCGGCGGCACGCACAACCCGATGGCGCCGCCTTTCCACTTTCTCGAGCGTGCCTATGCGCCGCTCGTGCGCTGCATGGGCGCCGATCTGCAGCTGGTGCTGCACCGCTGCGGCTTCTATCCGGCCGGCGGCGGCGCGGTCGACGCGGTCATCGTGCCGGCTGCCGGGATGCTGAAGCCCTTCGATCTGCTCACGCGCGGCGCCTTGAAGGAGGCATTTGCCGAATGCCTCGCGCCGGGGCTGGCACGGCATGTGGCTGCGCGCGAGCTCGACACGATCGGTGCCGCGATGGGCTGGTCCGGCACGCAACTGCGCAGCGGCGTCGTGCGACAGAACGAGGGGCCGGGCAATGCACTCATGGCCACGCTGGCCTGCGAGCACGTGACGGAGGTTTTCACCGGTTTCGGCGAGAAGACGCTGTCGGCCGAGGAGGTGGCGCGCCGGCTGGTGAAGGAGCTGCGCGCCTTCCAGACGAGCGAGGCGGCGGTCGGCCCGCACCTGGCGGATCAGCTTGCCCTGTTGCTCGCGCTTGCCGCATGGCAGAGCGGTCGGGCCGCTGCCTTCAGTTGCAGCGAGCTGACGGAGCACACGCGCACCAACTGCGCGGTGATCGAGCGCTTCCTGCCGCTGCGCTTCGCGATCGCGGACGGCGAGCGCGCCGTGACGCTGCGGGTCGAGCCGATTTCCTAGGCCAGCGGCTCCGCGTTGGCGTAGATGCGCAGCAGCATCGCGCGCAGCGTGTTCACTTCGGCTGCGCTGAAGTCCGACAGCGCCACTGCCTCGTAGTGCTTGGCGAGCGGAATGATCTCGTTCGTGAGCTCCAGTCCCAGCGGAGTGAGCGCCAGGCGGATCGCCCGCCCATCGGTGCCGCAGCGCTCGCGCACGACCAGCCCGTTGCCCGACAGCCGGTCGACGATGCGTGACAGCGCCGACAGGTCGTTGGAGGAGTGCAGCGCGAGCTCGGACAGCGTCTGGTTCGGCGTGTGCTGCAGCGAGGCGCAGACGCGCCATTCGACGAGGCTCAGGCCGTAGGGCTTGAGTGCCTTGGAGAAGGCATTGCCCATGCGTGCGCCGGCGCGCGCCAGCAGAAAGGGGATGGCCTTCTCCAGGTCGTGGTCGGGGGGCAGGGTTTTCATGGGTATTTACTTGAAAGTTCAAGTATAAAGTGTCTTTAAATGCTTGAATATTCAAGTAAATAGGAGGCGGCCATGAAACACTTTCATCCTCGGCGCGCGGTGCTTGCGCTGTTGCTCTCATCGTTGCTGCCGGCAGCGGCCGTGGCCCAGGGCACCTCGTCCAGGTGGCCGGCGCAGCCGGTGCGCTTCGTGGTTCCCTTCCCGGCGGGCTCGGCGCCCGACGTGCTGATCCGCCATGTCGGCGCCAAGCTCGGCGAGAAGTGGGGCCAGAGCGTGGTGGTCGACAACAAGCCCGGCGGCAGTGGGGTGATCGGCATGAACACTCTTCTCGCCGCGCCTGCGGACGGCAGCACCTTCGGCTTCGTCCAGGGCTCGGCGATCTCGGTCGCGCCGAGCACGATCAAGGGCGTGAGCTACGAATTCAACCGCGACTTCGTGCCGGTCACGCTCGCCGCGGTGGCGCCCTTCATGCTGGCGGTGCCGGGCGATTCGCCCTACAGGACCCTGGCCGACTTCATCGCCGCCGCGAGGGCGAAGCCGCAGAGCGTCGAGGTGGCCGACAACGGCCGCGGCACGGCGCCGCACCTGGCGTCGGCGCTGCTGGGGCTTCAGTCGGGCGCGCAGTTCCTGGAGGTGCACTACCCCGGCGGCGCACAGGCCATGCAGGCCACGCTGGGCGGGCAGACCAAGATGATGGTCGAGACCTACAACGTGCTGGCGGGCAATGTGCAGGCCGGCCGGATGCGCATCCTCGCGAGCATGGGCGACCGGATCGAGCCGGGGCTCGAATCCTTTCCGCTGGCCAGCGGCACCGTGCCAGGCGCCGTGGCGCACGGCTGGTTCGCGGTGATCGCGAAGAAGGGCGTGGACCCGGCCATCCTGGCCCGGCTCAACAAGGACATGGGCGAGGCCCTGCTGCTGCCCGACGTGGTCGCCAAGTCGCGCGAGCTGGGCACCTACCCGCGGCCGGGCACGCCCGAGCAACTGGCGCACTACATCGCCGAGGACCGCAGGACCTGGCAGGCGGTGCTGGACAAGCTCAACATCAAACCGGAGTGAAGAACCCATGAAGGACAAGATTGCCCTCGAGGAGCATTTCGCCATCGACCTGACGATCGGCGACTCGGAGGTCTATGCGCGGCCCGAGGTCTGGACCGGCCTGCGCGGCAAGCTGCTCGACTTCGAGCAGCAGCGCATCGAGCAGATGGATGCCTGGGGCACCGCGTACTCGATCCTCTCGCTCAATTCGCCCGCCGTGCAGGGCATCGCCGACGCGGCGCGGGCCATCGAGGTGGCGCGGCGCGCGAACGACGTGCTGGCCGAGCAGATCGCGCGCCGGCCGCAGCGCTTCGGCGGCTTCGCCGCGCTGCCCATGCAGGACCCGGAGGTCGCCGCTCGCGAGCTGGAGCGCTGCGTGACGCAGCTGGGCTTCCACGGCTTCCTGGTCAACGGCTTCTCGCAGGTGGGCGACGAGCGCACGGTGGCGTATTACGACGCGCCGCAGTACGCGGACTTCTGGGCCGCGGCCGCCGCATTGGGCAAGCCCTTCTACATGCACCCGCGCGACCCGCTGCCGGCGCGCGAGCCGATCTACGACGGCGCGCACTGGCTGACGGGGCCGACCTGGGCCTTCGCGGTGGAGACCAGCATCCATGCGCTGCGGTTGATGTCCAGCGGGCTGTTCGACCGGCATCCCGCGCTGCAGATGATCCTCGGCCATTTCGGCGAGGGCATTCCCTTCAACATCTGGCGCGTGGACCACATCCTGCGCAAGGGCCGCCGCGGCATGCCCTGCGACCGCGAGATCGGCGACTACCTGCGCAGCAACGTGCACGTCACGACCAGCGGCAACTTCCGCACGCCGACCCTGCTGTCCACCTTGCTCGAGATGGGGAGCGACCGCATCATGTATTCCGTGGACTATCCCTTCGAGAAGCACGAGGACGCCGCGCGCTGGTTCGACCACTGCGAGATCAGCGAGAACGACCGGCGCAAGATCGGGCGCGACAACGCGCGCACCCTCTTCGGACTGCCATGATCCGCGCCAAGGACCCTCGCCCCGTGCTGGTGGCCGGCGGCGGCATCGGCGGACTGGCGGCCGCGCTCGCGCTGGTGCGCGAGGGCTATCGCGTGAAGGTGATCGAGCAGTCGGCGCAGATCGGCGAGATCGGCGCCGGCATCCAGCTCAGCCCGAACGCCTTCGCGGCCTGCGACGCGCTCGGCGTCGGCGCCAACCTGCGCGCCCGGGCGGTCTACACCGACGAGATGGTGATGTTCGACGCCATTGACGCCAGGCGGGTGATTTCCATCGCGCTCGATGCGCGCTTCCGGGAACGCTTCGGCAATCCTTACGCGGTGATCCACCGCGCCGACATCCACGGCGCCCTGCTCGAGGGCGTGCAGGCCACCACCGACGGCATCGAGTTCATCACCTCGACCAAGGTGGTGCACGTCGACCAGGACGAGGAGGGCGTGACGCTGATCGACGCGCAGGGCGGCCGCCACCAGGGCCAGGCCGTGATCGGCTGCGACGGCGTGCGCTCGGCGGTGCGCCAGCAGTACGTGGGCGACGGCATCCGCGTCTCGGGCCACGTGGTGTTCCGCGCGGTGATCGACACGGCCGAGTTCCCCGAGGCGCTGCGCTACACAGCGCCCTGCATCTGGGTGGGGCCGAACTGTCACCTGGTGCACTACCCGCTCAAGGGCGGCGACAAGTTCAACCTGGCCGTCACCTTCCACAGCGAGCGGCCCGAGGAGTGGGGCTCGATGGAGGGCGATCCCGCCGAGGTGCAGCGCTACTTCCGCGCGACCTGCGGCGAGGCGCAGCAGATCCTGCGCATCCCCAAGGCCTGGAAGCGCTATTCGACCGCCGACCGTGACCCGATCGAGCGCTGGAGCTTCGGCCGCGCCACGCTGCTCGGCGATGCCGCGCATCCGATGGTGCAGTACCTGGCCCAGGGCGCCTGCATGGCCTGCGAAGACGCGGTCACACTGGCGCTCGCGCTGCGGCGCGAGGACGGCGACTGGACGCGCGCGCTGGCCCTCTACGAGCGCTCGCGCGTGGCACGCACCGCGCGCGTGGTGCTGTCGGCGCGCGAGATGGGCCGCATCTACCACGCCAAGGGCGTCGAGCGCCTGGTGCGCAACGAGATGTGGAAGGGCCGTCCGCAGGAGCGCTTCTACGACGCGCTCGAGTGGCTGTACGGCTGGACGGCGGGGAGCTGCCTGGCGGAGGATTGACGGGGCGCCCCCACGGCGATGCGGGCCGGCGCTTCCTGCTACGCTTGCCGCCTCCGCCCGGCCGCGCCGGGTGGCTTCTTCCCGCATCCCCCATGGCGCTTCCCATCATCAGCGACTGGCATTTCTATGCCGTCGCCATCCCTGCCGTGCTCATGCTCGGCGTCAGCAAGAGCGGCTTCGGCGCCGGCTTCGGCTCGCTGGCGGTGCCGATGCTGGCCCTGGCCGTCACCGTGCCGCAGGCGGCCGCGATCCTGATGCCGGTGCTGCTGCTGATGGACCTGCTCGGCCTGGCCGCCTTCCGCCGCGATTTCGACCGCGCGCTGCTCTGGTTCCTGATTCCCTTCGGCCTGCTGGGCACGCTGATCGGCGCGGCGCTGTTCCACGTACTGCCGGCGCACCAGGTGGCGGGCATCGTCGGCGTCTTCACGCTGTTGTTCCTGGCGCAGCGCCTGCTGTTCCCGCCGCGATCCGACACCGTGCCGCCATCCAAAACAACGGGTGCGGTACTTACCGCGATCGGCGGCTTCACCAGCTTCATCGCGCACGCCGGCGGGCCTCCGGTGAACGCGTACGTGATCCCGCTGCGGCTCACGCCGATCGCCTACACCGCGACCATGGCCTATTTTTTCTTCGTGGTGAACCTGAGCAAGTGGGTTCCCTATGCCTGGCTGGGCCTGCTCGACTGGCGCAACATGGCGACCTCGCTGGTGCTGTTGCCGATCGCGCCGCTGGGCGTGTGGCTCGGCATCCGGATCGCGCGCCGCATCGATGCGGTGTGGTTCTACCGTTTTGTGTACCTCGGTATGCTTTTGACCGGACTCAAGCTCAGCTGGGACGGCTTCGCGGGCTGAAAACGCGCACTGATAAAGGCCTCTCAGCGGCCGTGTAATGCAAAGCTCTACGATTGCCGGGCCTGGGCCGGGTGTGCAATATTTCACGAATGTCCGAGTCGACAACAACGCCCGCCAAACTCGAGGATTCCGAACTGCAAACGCTTGCGGTGGAGTGGCGCATCCGCGCCATGCAGGGTGACAAGCTCGCGCATCGCATGGCCCAGGCGCTCGAAGCCGAGCAGCGCCGTCGGATTCGGGACACGGGCCTGCAGCCGCTGCCGCCTGCGCGCTCTTCCGGCGCCTCGCCATGGTGGAAGTTCTGGCGCCGCCGCCGCATGCACTCCTGATCCATGGACTTTGCGGTTGCGCTCGCATTGGTGAGCCTGCTTCTGGCCACCCTTCTCTCGAATGTGCTGGCGCGCCAGCGCGAGCGGCTGGTGGAATTCGATCCCGTCACCCACGAGGCGCGCGAACTGCTGCTGCGCGAGCGTGCGGCGCCGGTGCCGCTGTGTCCCACGCTGGGGCCTGAGCACTGGGCCCGCATTAGAGATAGATCTTCTGCAGCAGCCGGATCAGCGTTTCCCGCTCTCGCGCGGTGAGGCGCGCGCTGGCTTCGTTCTCCAGCTCCACCACCGTGCGCTCGGCCTCGCGCACCAGCGTCTCGCCGGCCGGCGTCAGGTACAGGCCGATGGCACGGCCGTCGTAGGGGTGGGGGCGGCGCTCGATCAGGCCGCGGCCGTCCATGGTGGAGATCAGGTTCACCAGGTTGGGTGGCAGGATGTCCAGCGTGGCGCAGAGCTGGCGCGAGGTGGCGCCAGGGTTGTGCGCCAGCAGCGAGAGCACCGAGAAGTCCACCTGCTTGAGGCCGTATACCGTCATCCGCTCCGCGAACACCGTGCTCACCGTGAGCCAGGCGCGCCGCGCGTTGTAGCCGACCAGCGATTCGAGCATCTGGGTGTCGAGCCGTTCCGAGCGGGTCGGATGGGTGGTGATCGCGGTGGCTGCTTTCTTGCGTGGGGCGGTCATGGCCGAAGCCTAACTGCCTTTGCGCGGCAGCCGCATCGGTGCATGTCCCCTACGTTCTTCTACGCGATGGCGGCGGGCGCGAGGACCGCGTCGCAGGCGCGCTTGACCATGCCCAGGCGCATCTCGAATTCCGGCAGCACGAAGCGCTGGAAGGCGGCGCCCGGCGCGCGCCAGCGCGCATCGTCGGGCGCGGCCTGCGCGATGCGCGCCCAGCTCCAGGCCAGCAGGGCCAGCGCGACGCAGCGCAGGTAGTCGTCGGCCACCTCGAAGGGCAGGGCGGCGTCGCGCTGCGCCGCCAGCGCGAGCGTGGTGCCGAGGTAGCGCAGCTGGGCGAAGCGGCGCTGCACGTCGGCGTCCTGCTCGCGCGCGGCATCGAGCTCGTCGCGCAGCTCGATCAGCACGGCGGCCATGGCGGCGCCGCCGTCGGGCAGCAGCTTGCGCTGCACCAGGTCGATGGCCTGGATCTCGTTGGTGCCCTCGTAGATCATGGTCACGCGCGCATCGCGCAGCACCTGCTCGATGCCCCATTCGCGCACGTAGCCATGGCCGCCGAACACCTGCAGGCAGGCGCTGGCGCCGTCGAAGGCCTGCTGCGTGCAGGCAGCCTTGAGCACCGGCGTGACGAGCGCGCACCAGCGCTCGGCGCGCTGCCGACGCGCCGGGTCGGCGTCGTGGCGCGCGACGTCGAGCTGCAGCGCGGTGCGGTAGGCCAAAAGCCGCATGCCGTCGATCCAGGCGCGCTGGGTCTCCAGAATGCGGCGCACCGCGGGATGCTCCGCGATCAGGTCGGCCGGCTCGCTGCCCCGGCTCGCGGGCACCGGGCCGGGGGCGCGCATCTGCCGCCGTTCGCGCGCATAGGCCTCGGCCTTCTGCCAGGCCGCATCGAGCAGGCCGAGGCCCTGCAGCGCCACGTGCAGGCGGGCCGAATTCATCATCACGAACATGGCCGCGAGGCCGCGGTGCGGCTCGCCCACCAGCCAGCCGGTGGCGTCGTCGAAGCGCATCACGCAGGTGGGGCTGCCGTGCAGGCCCATCTTCTCTTCGATGCGCTCGCAGTGCACCGTGTTGCGCTGCCCCTCGGGAAGGCGCTTGGGCACCAGCACCAGGGACAGGCCCTTGGGGCCGCTCGGTGCGTCCGGCAGGCGGCACAGCACCAGGTGCACGATGTTCGGCGTGAGGTCATGCTCGCCGCCGGAAATGAAGATCTTGCTGCCGCTCACGCGAAAGCTGCCGTCGGTTTGCGGTACGGCGCGGGTTCGCACCAGGCCCAGGTCGCTGCCGGCATGGGCTTCGGTCAGGCACATGGTGGCCAGCCATTCGCCGCTGGCGATCTTCGGCAGGTAACGCTGCTGCAGTTCCGCGCTGCCGTGGTGGCGCAGGCATTCGTAGGCGCCGTGCAGCAGGCCGGGCGCCATGGTGAGCCCATGGTTGGCCGCGCTCAGCCACTCGAAGAGGATGGCCTCGAGCACCGCCGGCAGGCCCTGGCCGCCGTGTTCGGGCGCAGCGGACAGCGCCAGCCACCCGCCCTCGACCAAGCCTCGATAGGCCTCGCGGAAGCCGGGCGGCGTGGTGACCTCGCCGCCTTCGAAGCGGCAGCCCGTCTCGTCGCCCGTGCGGTTGAGCGGCGCGACGGCCGCGGCCACGAACCGGCCGGCTTCGCCGAGCACCTGCGACTGCAGGTCGTCGTCGAATTCGGCAAAAGGGGCGAGATCGCGCAGGCGCGGCGTGGCGCCGAGCACGGTCTCGAGCAGGTATCGGATGTCGTCGGGGCGGGGCTGGTAGTTCATCGGCAGCGGAAGCTGGCGGCGCTTTCGGGATCGCCGCCGGTGTAGCTGGCGACGCGCGGGTAGGGGCACAGGGGGCGGGTGCGGCGCGGCGACCAGTCGGCCGGCACTTCGGCATTGACCACCGCGGCACCGGGGCCACGCGCGGCGGCGGTGACGGCTTGCGGCGCCTGGCCCTGCTCGACCCAGTCGACCAGCGCATCGAGCATGTCGAACTGGTCGGTGGCGGGTCCGCCGGAACAGTGGTTCATGCCGGGCACCGGGAAGTAACGCGCGAAGGCGGCCGCATCGCCGCCATGTGTCGCTTGCAGGCGTTCGTACCAGGCCGCGGTGTCGTCGGAGGAGAACACGGGGTCGCTGGTGCCGTGGTAGACGATCATCTTCGCGCCGCGTGCGCGCAGCGCATCCAGCCTGTCGGCCTGCGGCGGCGCCATGAAGGCCATGGCGGATTCCCGGAAGGGGCCGCCCGTCGCATCGATGCGCGGCGCATCGCGGTCCATGTCGAAGCCCAGCGCGAAGGGCAGGCCGCCGGGCCGGTCGGCCAGCGGCGGCGTGCTGAAGATGAAGGCCACGGCGCCGGCATCGCGGGTCGCGGGGCTGGCGAACTTCCATTCGCGCCAGTTGCTGCCGGCGATGCCGGCATCGAAGGGGAAGCTGCTGTAGATCATGCGGCCGCCGCTGTCGCGCGCGCCGGCGAACACGTTGGCGAGCGCGCTCTTCTGTGCCGGCGCGAGGCAGCTGCCGTCCCGTGCGCCGGTGCAGGTGGGTACGTCGGTGTCGAGGCGGAAGCGCGCCTGGCAGGCCTTCACGTCGGAGACGATGCCGTCGGCCAGCCCGTCCAGGGCGTCGCAGCGCCCCAGGATGCTGCGCGACACCAATTGCAGTTCTGCGGGCGTGAAGGCGCTCTGCAGATCAGGCTGGCCGGCCGGCGTCGTGGCGCCTGCCGCCTTCGCATACTGCTGTGCGCCGTAGAGCTGCGCCACCGCCGCCTTCGGCAACTGGAAGCCGGGGTTGCCGGCCAGGACGCCGTCGTACTGCGCCGCCGAGCGGGACGCGGCCACCATCGCATGCCGGCCGCCGTTGGAGCAGCCACCGATGTAGGAGCGGTCGGGGCCGCGGCCGTAGGCCTGTGCGATCAGGTTCTTCGCCATGGGCGTGAGCTGCGCGACGGCGTTGTAGCCGTAGTCGGAGCGGGCCTGCGGGTCGAGGCCGAAGCGCGGGCCCATGGCGCCGGGGTGGCCCGCATCGGAGCTGATCACGGCAAAGCCCTTCTGCAGCGCACTGCTGGCCGGACCGCCGCCGCCGATGCCGCCCATGGCCGGCACCACCACGCCGTCCAGGCCACCGTTGGCTTGGTAGAAGAAGCGGCCGTTCCAGTTCTTCGGCAGCCGAATCTCGAAGCCGATGGCGTAGCGCTGGCCGTCGACCGGGCTCACGCGCTCGTTCATGCGGCCCTGCACGAGGCAGTGGGCGTGAGCCTGTACGTTGGCGTTGCCTACCGTGACCGGACCGGCGGGCACTTCGACGACGCTGGTATAGACGGTGTCGGGCCGCGCCGCCTTCGCCGCGAGATCGGTGCAGGACAGCAGGGTGCCGGGCTTCGCGGCGGCAAGGCGGGGCAGCGTGCCGGGCTCGATCGCGCTGCATGCTGCAAGCACAACGGCCACGCCGGATGCCAAGGCAACGGTTGCCAGGACACCGCGGAACCGGCTTTGCCGGGCCGCCGGTGTCGCCCCCGGCGAGGGGGGTGGCGCAGCGACACGAAGTGCGCGAAGCCTGGGGGAGGTCATGATTCCGCGGTGAAGCCGATCTGCTTGACCAGTGGGCCCCAGCGCTCGTACTCGGCTTTCTGATCGGCCGCCATCTCCTGCGGCGTGCTGCCGCTCGCCACCAGGCCGACCAGGGCCAGCGCATCGATCACGGACTTGTCCTTCAGCGCGGCATTGATGGCGGCGTTGGCGGCGGCAATCGTGGCGGCCGGCGTCTTCGCGGGCGCGTAGAAGCCGAACCATTCCTCCGAGGTCACGTCCGGGTATCCCAGCTCGGTGAAGGTCGGCACATCGGGCAGGTAGGGCGAGCGCTTGCGGCCGGAGGTGGCCAGCACGCGCACGCGGCCGGCCTTCATGTACTGCAGGTAGTCGCCGCTGGGGTTCATCGCGGCGGCGATCTGGCCGCCCACCAGGTCGGTGATGCTGGGCACGGTGCCGCGGTAGGGCACGTGCTTGAGTTCCACGCCGGCGCGCAGGCCCAGCAGCGCGCCCAGCAGGTGCGGCATCGAGCCGGCGCCGGGCGAGCCGTAGCTGGCCTGCGCCGGGTTGGCCTTGGCCCAGGCCAGGAAGTCCTTCAGCGTCTTGACCTCGGCCGGCACTGACGGCCCCACGGCCAGGCCGTGGAACATGATGGCGCCGATGGAGACCTGCGTGACGTCCTCCGGCTTGTAGCTGAGCTTGGGATAGATGTAGGGGTAGACCGAGAGCGCCGACACCGGCGCCAGCGTGAGCACCGAGCCGTCGGCCGGCGAGTTCTTCAGCGTCTCCACCGCGATGCGGCCGCCCGCGCCGGGCTTGTTCTCCACGAAGCCGGGGTTCTTGCTGTAGGGCGTGCCGCCCAGCTTCTCGGCCACGCGGCGGGCCACGCTGTCGCCGGCACTGCCGGCCGGGAAGCCGTACATGATCTTGACCTGGTCCAGCGCCTGGGCCAGGGCCGTGAGCGGCGAGAGCGCGCCCAGGGCGGCGGCGCTGCCCAGGGTCTGCAGGAAATGGCGGCGGTGTTGCATGGTGGTGTCTCCTTCTGGAATGCGCGCGGGGCTCAGCGCGGCGCCATGCGCAGGGCGCCGTCGAGGCGGATCACCTCGCCGTTGAGGTGGCCGTTGGTCACGATGTGGCAGGCCAGTTCGGCGAATTCCGAGGGATGGCCCAGCCGCGGCGGGAAGGGGATGGAGGCGGCCAGCGATTGCTGGATGGCCTCGGGCAGCTCCTTCAGGAGCGGCGTGGCGAACAGGCCCGGCGCGATGGTGCAGACGCGGATGCCGTGCTGCGCGAGGTCGCGCGCCATCGGCAGCGTCATGCCCACCAGTCCGCCCTTGGAGGCGCTGTAGGCCTGCTGGCCCACCTGGCCGTCGAAGGCCGCGACCGAGGCGGTGAAGAGCATCACGCCGCGTTCGCCGCCTTCCAGCGGGGCCAGCTTCGCGCATTGCGCGGCGTACAGGCGGCTGATGTTGTAGGCACCGATGAGGTTGACGTTGACCACGCGCATGAAGTCTTCCAGCGGGGCGGGGTTGCCGTCCTTGCCGACGATGCGCTTGGCGCTGCCGATGCCGGCCACGTTCATGAGGATGCGGGCCGGGCCGTGGGCGGCGGCGGCCTTGTCCAGGGCGGCATTGACGCTGTCGGTGTGGGTGATGTCGCAGGTGCACGCGACGCCGCCGATCTCGGCCGCGACCTTCTCGGCCAGCGCCGCGTTGAGGTCCAGCACCGCCACCTTGGCGCCGAGGCGTGCGAGCTCGCGCGCGGTGGCCTCGCCCAGGCCCGATGCGCCGCCGGTGACCAGGGCGGCTTGTCCTTCGATCTTCATGGCTTGTCTCCTTGGGGCTTCAACGTGAAGGGCAGGGTGTCGGCGTGCAGCGCCTCCACCGTTTCGGCGCGGTGCTTGAGCATGGCGCGTTGGTTGATCGAACCCTTGTCCGTGACCTCGCCCCGGTCGATCGAGGGCGGCTCGTGCTCGATGTGCAGCCGGGCGATGCGGTTGGCGCTGCCGGTGGCGGCGCGGGCCAAGTCGTTCAACACGCGCTGGAAACGGGCCTGCACCGGCGCGCTGCCAACCACCTCGCGCATCGGCGCGTCGGGGCCGAGGCCGGCGAGCTCGCGCACCTTCTGCGTCGGAACGACCAGTGCGCCGACCTCCTTGAGGTTGATGCCGGTCAGCACCGCGTCCTGCACGTAGGGTGCGCCGGCCGCGATGATCTTCGCGCGCAGCGGACCCACGCTCACGAAGGTGCCGGTGGCCAGCTTGAAGTCCTCCGCGATGCGTCCGTCGAAGCGCAGGCCGCGGTGGATGTCGTGGTCGTCGATCCACTTCACCGCGTCGCCGGTGCTGAAGAAGCCTTCCTCGTCGAAGGCCTCGGCCGTGGCCTCGGGCGCGCGCCAGTAGCCCGGCGTGATGTTGGGGCCGCGGTAGCGGACCTCGGTCTTGCCGTCGACGTCGACCAGCTTGAGCTCGATGCCGGGCGCCGGCAGGCCCAGGTCGCCGGACTTCACCTCGGGGCCGGTGATGTAGAGCGCGAAGGGGCCGGATTCGGTCATGCCCAGGCCGGTGCCCATGACGATGCGCTCGCCGACCTCCGCCTCCTGGGTGCGGTGCAGGCTGTCCCAGATGGGCTGCGCGAGGGCGGCGCCCGCGTAGAAGAACATCTTCACCCGCGACAGCAGGTTGCGGCGCAGCACCGCATCGCTTTCCATCGCGTGGGCGATGGCCTCGAAGCCGGTGGGCACGTTGAAGTAGATGGTGGGGGCGATCTCGCGCAGGTTGCGCAGCGTCTCGGCCATGCCGGCGGACGTGGGCTTGCCGTCGTCGATGTAGAGCGTGCCGCCGTTGTCCAGCACGATGCCCACGTTGTGGTTGCCGCCGAAGGTGTGGTTCCAGGGCAGCCAGTCGACCAGCACCGGCGGCTCCTCGCCCAGGGCCGGGATCGACTGGCGCAACTGTTGCTGGTTGGCGCACCACATGCGGTGGGTGTTGATCACTGCCTTGGGCATCTTGGTCGAGCCCGAGGTGAAGAGGAACTTGGTGATGGTGTCGGGGCCGGTGGCGGCCAGCGCGGCATCGACGGCGGACGTGGCCTCGGTCGCGGCCATCTCGGCGAAGGAGGTGGCGGGGCGGCCTTCGACCGCGCCTTCGGCCAGCACCAGCTCGATGTCGGCCGGCACGGCACTGGTGATGGCGCGGGCGAAGCGTGCCGCATCCGCGGCGAACACAAGGCCCGGCGTCAGCGTGGACAGCACGTGGCGCAGCTTGTCGAAATCCTGGCTGACCAGCGAATAGGGGGGCGAGACCGGGCAGTAGGGCACGCCGGCATAGAGGCAGCCCAGGGCGAGCAGGGCGTGCTCGATGCCGTTTTCGCTCAGGATCGCGACTGGGCGCTCGGGGCTCAGGCGGCGGCCGAGCAGGGCCTGGGCGATGCTGCGCGCCTTCTGGTGCGCTTCGGCGTAGCTCACGCGAATCCAGTCGCCGGTGCGGCCGTCCGGCAGCTTCTCGCGGCGGGCGATGAAGGTGCGTTCCGGCGCGGTCTCGGCCCAGTGGCGCAGGCGGTCGGACATGCAGCCGGCGTAGGGGGCGAGCTCGACTTCGGCGCGCAGGTAGCGCACGCCGGGCGCGCCCTCTCGCAGCACGGCGCGCGTCACGCCGAAGGCCAGCGGCCGGTAGCGGACCGTCGTCATTCCTTGCTCACCTTGTTGGCGCGGCCTTCCAGGAAGGCGCGCACGCGTTCCTTGGCTTCGGGCGCGCTCTGGACGATGCCGGAGATCAGGGCCTCGGTGAAGAAGCCGTGGTCGGCCGGCTGCTCGCTGATGCGGGGCAGGGCGTGCATCAACGCGTAGTTGGTGAGCGGTGCGTTGCCGGCGACCTTTTTCGCCAGTTCGAAAGCCTTCTCGAAGGAGCGGCCCTCGTCCACCAGGTACTGGGCGAAGCCGGCGCGCTCGCCGTCCTGGGCGTCGTAGACGCGGCCGGTCATCATCATGTCCATCATGCGGGCCGTGCCGATGAGCTTGGGGATGCGCACCGAGCCGCCGCCGCCGACGAAGATGCCGCGCGATCCCTCGGGCAGTGCGTAGAAGGTGGTGCTGTCGGCCACGCGGATGTGGCAGGCGCTCGCCAGCTCCAGCCCGCCGCCGACCACCGCGCCGTGCAGCGCCGCGATCACGGGCACCGGGCCGCCCTGCACCACGTCCAGCGCGGCATGCCACAGGCGTGAATGGTGCAGGCCCTGGCCGGCGTCGCGCTCCTTCAGCTCCGACAGGTCCAGGCCGGCGCAGAAGTGCGGGCCTTCGCCGTCGAGCACCGCCGCGCGCACGCTGGACGGCAGGTTCTGGAAGGTGTCGCGCAGGGCGAGGATGAGGGCATCCGACAGCGCGTTGCGCTTGGCGGCACGGGTCAGGCGGATGATGGCGATCTCGTCGCGAAGCTCGAGTTGCAGGTCGGTCGTGGTGGTCATGGTTGCGCTCCCGGGTATGAATCGATTATGGTTATGAAAAATAACCAATTCAAGCGGAGTCGACAGCCTCGACCCCAGGACTTACCCTTAGTTCAACATTGCCTGGAGACAATTCCATGGACCACCGCAACCTGATCGCGATCGACACCCACACTCACGCCGAGGTGAGCTGCTGGAATCCCTTCGACAACTACGGCGAGGAGTACGACCGCGCGGCCGACAAGTACTTCCGCTCGAGCCGGCGCCCGACCATCCAGGAGAGCATCGACTACTACCGGGAGCGGAAGATCGGCCTGGTGATGTTCATGGTCGACGCGGAGTCGAACCTCGGGCGCCGCCGCATCCCGAACGAAGAAATCGCCGAGGCGGCGCGCAACAACAGCGACATCATGATCGCCTTCGCCAGCATCGATCCGCACAAGGGAAAGATGGGCGCGCGCGAGGCCCGGCGGCTGATCGAGGAGCATGGCGTCAAGGGCTTCAAGTTCCACCCGACGGTGCAGGGCTTCCATCCCTATGACCGCATGGCCTGGCCGATCTACGAGGTGATCGCCGAATACGGCCTGCCGGCCGTCTTCCACACCGGGCACAGCGGCATCGGCTCGGGCATGCGCTGCGGCGGCGGCCTGCGGCTGGAGTACAGCAACCCGATGCACCTGGACGACGTGGCGATCGACTTCCCGGACATGCAGATCATCATGGCGCACCCCAGCTTCCCCTGGCAGGACGAGGCGCTGAGCGTCGCCACGCACAAGCCGAACGTCTGGATCGACCTCTCGGGCTGGAGCCCCAAGTACTTCCCGAAGCAACTGGTGCAGTACGCCAACACGCTGCTGAAGGACCGCATCCTGTTCGGCAGCGACTACCCGCTGATCACGCCGGACCGCTGGATGAAGGACTTCGAGGAGGCCGGCTTCAAGCCCGAGGTGATGCCGGGCATCCTGAAAGACAACGCCGTGCGGCTGCTGAAGCTGGTGGGCTGAACGCCGCCCGGACTTCGATGTCCGAAAGCGGCGCATCGCGCGCCGCCGTTGCCGACAATGGCCGGATGGCGCCTGTTCGATCTCGATGCCGATTTCGCGGCCGCGCCGGCGGACCTGGC
This sequence comes from Variovorax sp. JS1663, assembly GCF_002157355.1. Taxonomy (GTDB): domain Bacteria; phylum Pseudomonadota; class Gammaproteobacteria; order Burkholderiales; family Burkholderiaceae_C; genus Variovorax. The sequence goes on from NZ_LYMK01000030.1 coordinate 66,080, forward strand.
CTTCGTGTTCCCGAGTCCAGCCCGGCTGGCGACCGCGCTGCCCGAGATCCAGGGCGTCGAGGCCCAGGCCGCCCGGCGCATCCGCGCGCTGGCCGTGGCGGTGCGCGACGGCCGCCTGCATGTCGCCCCGGGCCAGGACCGGGAGGACTTCGTGCGCCGCCTGTGCGAGCCGACCCGGTGGCGACCGCACCTGGCCCGGTGGATCGCGCTGCGTGCGCTCGGCGATCCGGACGCCTGCCCCCTGCCGGACAGCGCGCTCGATGCCGCAGCGCGCTGGCGGCCCTGGCGGGCCTACGCGTGGCGCCATGCCCAGTCCGATCCGGCCGTCGGCCCGCCGCCGTGGTCCGTGAACCGCTCCCAGGCCGGCCGCCTGGCCTTCCACTCCTCTCCGAAAGGGACGCCATGACCCAGCTCGACGCGTATCTCTCCTTCGACGGCAATTGCGCGGAAGCGATGAAGTTCTATGCCCAGGTGCTGGGCGCCAGCATCGAGGCGCTCATCACCTACGGGCAGGTTCCCGGCGGCGAACCGCCGCCCGCCAGCCATGCCGACCGGATCATGCATGCCTACCTGGTGCACGAGGGCTTCAGCCTGATGGCCGGCGACACGCCGCCCGGCGTGCCTTATGCCGGCATCCAGGGCGTGATGCTGGCGCTGAGCTTCGGCGCGACGGCCGAGGCGCAGCGCGTGTTCGCCGCACTGGCCGGAGGCGGCGGCCAGGTGCAGATGCCGATGGCCGAGACCTTCTGGGCCGAGCAGTTCGGCATGGTCACCGACCGCTACGGCGTGCCGTGGGGCATCAACGGCGCGCCGAAGCCGATGTAGCCGCGGCGTGGCTCAGGGCGCGGGTTCTTCCGGCTCGCCCGCCGGGTTCCATTCGCGCCCGGCCCGCAGCTTGCGCTCCTCGCGCTCGCGCGCGATCTGCTCCTGGAACTGCTGCCGGCCCTCCTTGGAGACGGCGATCAGCTTGGCGCGGTCCTTGTAGTGCGGGTAGAGCTCGTGCATGAGCTCGATGTTGCGGCGGCGGAAGCGCATCGCCGCCTCGCGCGCCTCGTGGGCCGGCCAGCCCAGGCCCTCCAGCACCGAGCGGGCGCTGCGCAGCGAGGATTCGAAGAGCTCGCGCTCGACGATCTCCACCCCGCGGTCCAGCAGCTGGTAGAGATGGCCGACGTTGCGCGCCCGCGCGACGATGCGCGCGTTCGGGAAATGCTCGCGCGCGATGTCCACGATGGCGAGCGACTGCTCGACGTCGTCCACCGCCACCACCAGCACCTTCGCCGTGGCGGCGCCGGCGGTGCGCAGCAGGTCCAGCCGCGTGGCGTCGCCGTAGAAGACGCGGAAGCCGAATTCGCGCAGGTTCTCGATGGTGTCGGGATCGTGGTCGAGCACGGTCAGTTTCAGGCCCTGCGCGCTGAGCATGCGCCCGAGGATCTGGCCGTAGCGGCCGAAGCCGCAGATCAGCACCTTGGCGTCCTGCTGCTCGGAAATCTCCTCCATCGCCACCGGCGTGCCGGCGCTGTAGCGCGGCAGCACCCACTTGTCCAGGGCCACCAGCACCAGCGGCGACAGCAGCATCGACAGCGCCACCGCCCCGATCAGGAAGGAGGCCACGCCCGGCGGCAGCACCTGCGGGCCGGCGGCCTGGAACACCACGAAGGCGAACTCGCCGCCCTGGGCCAGCAGCAGCGTGAACACCGGCCGCTGCTGGTAGGGCAGGCCCATCAGCTTCGCCAGCGAATAGATCACGGCCGCCTTCAGCAGCATGAAGCCGGCGACCACCAGCGCCATCAACCCGGGATTGGCCAGCAGCACGCCGAAGTCGATGCTCATGCCCACCGCGATGAAGAACAGGCCCAGCAGCAGGCCCTTGAAGGGCTCGATGTCGGTTTCCAGCTCGCGCCGGTATTCGCTCTCGGCCAGCAGCACGCCGGCGAGAAAGGCGCCCAGCGCCATCGACAGGCCGACGAACTGCATCAGCGCGGCGATCGCCACCACCAGCAGCAGCGAGGCGGCGGTGAAGATCTCGGGCGTGTCACTGCGGGCGATCCAGCGCAGCAGCGGGCGCAGCACCAGGCGGCCGCCCAGCACAATGCCGGCGATCACCGCCACGATCTTCAGCGCTTCGAGCCCACGGTTGCCGCCGTCGAGCACCTGCCCCGCGTCGGGGCCAGCGGCCAGCAGCGGCAGCAGCGCCAGGATGGGGATCGCCGCCACGTCCTGGAACAGCAGGATCGAGAAGCCGGCCTGGCCGCTGGGCGTGGGCAGCACGTTGCGCTCGTTCAGCACCTGCAGTGCGATCGCGGTGGAGGAGAGCGCCAGGCCGAGCGCCGCCACCAGCGCCACGCGCCAGTCGGCACCGCCGGCCCAGCCGGCCAGGAAGAGCACGGCGGCGCAGGCCACGACCTGTGCGGTGCCCCACCCGAAGATCGGCCGACGCAGGTTCCACAGCCGCTTGGGCTCCAGCTCCAGGCCGACCAGGAACAGCATCAGCACCACGCCGAATTCGGCGAAATGCAGGATGTCCTCCACGTTGCTCACAAGGCCCAGGCCCCAGGGCCCGATGACGATGCCGGCGGCCAGGTAGCCGATGATGGCGCCCAAGCCTAACGCCTTGGACAGCGGCACCACCAGCACGGCGGCGCCCAGGTAGATCAGGGAGTTGGTCAGCCAGCCCGGTGCGTGTTCCATGCGCTCAAGCCTCCTCGTGTTCCTGCGGGCGGTCGCTGGCGGGCACTTCGCAGCTGACGCACTCGGGCAGATCCTCCAGCTCCGGCCAGTCGGGGTAGCTGGCCAGGCGCTGGCGGAACACCTCGACATGCGCCGTCAGCACCTCCTGGCTGGCGCTGCGCGAGCCGTGGAAGACCAGCGGCGGCAGGAAGCGCATGCCGCACAGCGCGGCAGTCTGCTCGTAAGGCGGCAGGAAGGCGTCGAAGAAATAGCGGTTGTAGTTCTGCGGGTGGTAGCTGCGCTCGGAACCGCCGGTGGTGGCGACCAGCCAGCAGTCCTTGCCCTGCAGCGCGGTACCGCCGCCGCCGTAGGCCCAGCCGTAGCTCAGCACCTCGTCCAGCCAGAGCTTCTGCAGCGCCGGCATCGAGTACCACTGGATCGGGTGCAGCAGCACCAGCAGGCCGGCGCGGGCAAGGCGCGCCTGCTCGGCCTGCACGTCGATCGCGAAGTCGGGGTAGGTGCCGTAGAGGTCGTTGACGTCGCAGCCCGGCACGCTGCGCGCGGCCTGCAGCAGCTGCCAGTTCACGCGCGAGTCGCGCCAGTGGGGATGGGCGGCCAGCACGTAGATGCCGCCCGCGGAGCCGCCCGGGTCTGTTGTTGTGCTCATGGTGCGCGAACATAGCGCAACTGGCGGCGCGGCTACCATGGCGCCTGTCTCTTCAGCCTGGAAGGAGCCTCTCATGCCGGTGGTCCTGGTCGCCAATCCCAAGGGTGGGGTCGGCAAATCCACGCTCGCAACCAACATCGCGGGCTACTTCGCGAGCCGCGGCCATGCGGTGATGCTGGGCGACATCGACCGCCAGCAGTCCTCCCGCCTGTGGCTGGGGCTGCGCACGCCGGCCGCGCGGGAGATCAGGACCTGGGAGGCCTCCGAAGACGGCAGCGTGGTGCGACCGCCGCGCGGCACCACCCATGCGGTGATCGACACGCCGGCGGGCCTGCACGGCTCGCGCCTCAAGGAGGTGCTGCCGATCGCCGACAAGGTGCTGGTGCCGCTGCAGCCCAGCATTTTCGACATCTACGCCACCCGCGATTTCCTCGACAAGCTGCTGGCGAACCGCCATGTCGGCAAGACGCAGGTCGGCGTGGTGGGCATGCGCGTCGACGGCCGCACGCTGGCGGCCGAGCGCCTGCGCGAGTTCGTCGCCGGGCTGGGCGTGCCGGTGCTGGGCGAATTGCGCGACACGCAGAACTACGTGCAGTTGGCGGCGCGCGGATTGACGCTGTTCGACATCGCACCGGGACGGGTGCAGCGCGATTTGGAGCAATGGGAGCCCATCCGCAACTGGCTCGAGGCCTGATCGAGGTTTTCCCTGAAATGAGGCTCTCCTCCAGGCTCCCCCACTTCGTGTGGTCCGCCAACCCCCGCACCGGGGGCAACACCAGCGGCCCGGCAAAGCCGGTTCCGCGGCGCTCCCCGAACGGAAATCCTCCTTGTCACGCCAGCTACAGTGACGACGGCTTCGGCCAGATAGAGTGACGCGCATGAAGAAGACATTTCAGACCCTTCAGGACCTCGCCGCCTGCGTCGGCCAGGAAGTCGCGGTGAGCGACTGGATCACCGTCACGCAGGAACAGGTCAACCAGTTCGCCGAGGCCACCGGCGACCATCAGTGGATCCACGTGGACGTGGAGCGCGCCAAGGCCGGGCCCTTCGGCGCGCCGATCGCCCATGGCTTCCTGACCCTGTCGCTGCTGCCGCGCTTCTACGACACGGCCTTCGACGTGGTGGAGTCGCGCATGGGGGTGAACTACGGGCTCAACAAGGTGCGCTTCATGACGCCGGTGCCGGTCGGCAGCCGGCTGCGCGGCCGCATGAAGCTGCTGAAGTGCGATCCCATCGAAGGGGAGGGCGTCCAGATGGTCTGGGAAACCACGATCGAGCTGGAGGGCGCGGCCAAGCCCGCCTGCGTCGCCGAATCGGTGGTGCGCCGCTACCGCTGAAGGCGGGATCAGGCGAAGCCGTTCTGGCGCCAGGCCTCGAAGACGGTCACAGCCACGGCGTTCGACAGGTTCAGGCTGCGCTGGCCCTCGCGCATGGGCAGACGCAGGCGCTGGGCCGGCGGAAATCCATCGCGCAGCGCGGGATCGAGACCTCGCGTCTCCGAGCCGAAGACCAGCCAGTCGCCGGGGCGGAAAGCCACGTCGTGGACCGCGCGCGTTCCCTTGGTCGTGAGCGCGAACAGGCGGTCCGGCGCCGGCTGCTCGGCCGCCAGCAGCGCGGCCCAGTCCGCGTGGCGCCGTATCTCGGCGTATTCGTGGTAGTCCAGGCCGGCGCGGCGCAGCAGACGGTCGTCCATCGAGAAGCCCAGCGGCTCCACCAGGTGCAGGGTGCAACCGGTGTTGGCGGCCAGACGGATCACGTTGCCGGTGTTGGGCGGGATCTCGGGTTCGACCAGGACGATATGGAACATGGGGTGATTCTCTTCAGGCCGCGACCGGCAGGTCCGTGCGCGCCAGCACCACGGCCGTGATGTGGGCCGCCCCGGCGGCGCGCAGCACCTGCGCCGCCGAGAACAGCGAGGCGCCGCTGGTCATCACGTCGTCCACCAGCACGACGCGCTGGCCCCGCACCGCGTCGGCACGCAGCGGCTCCAGCGCGAAGGCGCCTTGCAGGTTGCGCAGCCGCTCGGCGCGCGAGAGCCCGCTCTGGGCCGGCGTTTCGCGGATGCGCAGCAGAAGCCGCGGGTCGGTCTTGCGCGGCGCCAGCCGGCGCGCCAACTCGTGGGCCTGGTTGAAGCCGCGTTCGCGCAGCCGGCGCGGCGCCAGCGGCATCGGCAGCAGCAGCCCGGCCTGCTCCACCGCGGGCTCGACCCAGGGCGCGCTGCGCAGCAGGGTCGCCAGCGGCGCGGCCCAGCCGGCGCGGCCGTGGAACTTGAATTGAGCGATGCAATCGGGCCAGGGCCAGGCATAGGCGCAGGCCGCGAGGCAGGCATCCAGGGGCGGTGGATGGGCGACGCATTCGCCGCACCGGGCGATGCCGGCCGGCACCGGCAGGGCGCAGCCGCTGCAACGCGAGGCCGGGGGCGCGAAGCGCGTCACGCAGGCGTCGCACACCGCCCGGGTGGGCCATGCGCGGCACACGGCGCACTGGCTCGGCACGCGTTCGAGCAGGGAAGAGAAGAAGGAAAGACGTCTGCGCCAGGGGTTGGACATGGCTCAATATACTGAGCCCCCCATGGCCACCGATCCCCCCCAGCGACCGCCGACCATCGATGCCGCGGCCGCCGCCCGCTGGAGCCGTCTCGTACCGACTGGCGGATCGCCCTGGTTGCACGAGGAGATCGGCCGCCGCATGGAGGACCGGCTTCAGTGGATCAAGGCCACGCCGCGCCATTGGGCGAGCTGGTCGCCGCTGCGCGGCGGCCTGGAGGCGCATGCGCTGGTGGCGAAGCGCTACCGCGACGCCGCCGCCTTCGTGGCCGAGCCGGAGCCGGCCCTGGCGGCGGTCACCCGCGAGGCGCTGGCTGCGCCCTGGTGGAGCGCGCGGCGCTGGCAGGGCGCCCGGCCGAGCTTCGATGCGCCGCCCGAGGACGGGGTGGATCTGCTGTGGGCCAACATGGCGCTGCACATGGCCGCCGACCCGGAGGCCCTGATCGCCCGATGGCACCGGCTGGTGGCGACCGACGGCTTCCTGATGTTCTCCTGTTTCGGCCCGGACACGGTGCGGGAGCTGCGCATGCTGCACGAGCGCCTGGGCTGGCCCCCGGCCAGCCACGAGTTCACCGACATGCATGACTGGGGCGACATGCTGGTCCATGCTGGCTTCGCCGAGCCCGTGATGGACATGGAGCGCATCGTGCTGACCTGGCCGAGCGCGGAGGCAGCGCTGGCCGAGCTGCGCACCCTGGGGCGCAACCTGCACCGGGCGCGCTTCCCGGCGCTGCGCGGGCGGACCTGGCACCGGGCGCTGCGCCGCGCGCTGCCCGAGGTGGCCCTGTCGGCCGAGGGTGCGGGGCGGATCGCGCTGACCTTCGAGATCATCTACGGTCATGCCTTCAAGCCCGCGCCGCGGGTGGCCCTGGCGGCCGAGAGCGCCGTGTCCCTACGCGAGATGCGCTCGATGCTCCAGCGCGGCCGGTGAATGAGCTCTCCCCCAGGCTTCCCCACTTCGTGTGGTCCGCCAACCCCCTTCCGGGGGCAGCACCAGCGGCCCGGCCAAGCCGGTTCCGCGGTGTTTCCCGAAGGGGCCTGGCTTCGCCGGCCGGGCGAGGCATGCAGCGCGAAGGCCGTCAAATGAATCGTTCGGATCAGCCGCTACAATCCGCCGTTGCGTGAACCCCGGGGATTGTCCCGTGATCGAGGCCTGTCGGACATGGTTTGAAGGCGATCGACGCACACCGATTTGCAGAACTCGCCCTCGCCCGTGTCGAATTCCGTGTTTCGCTTTGCCACTGTCTCAGGCCAGAACATCCACTGGTTCCTGAAGCGCAACTGTTCGATCACGCCGAGCCAGCTCGGCTGGCTCTACGCTTCGCTATGCGTGATCTCGCTGGGCATCGGCACTGCCTTCTGGCTGCACGGCGCACCGCTGGTGCTGCCCTTCGCCTGGCTCGAGCTGGGTGCCGTCGGATTTGCTTTCCTGCTCTACGCCCGGCACGCTGCCGATGGCGAGCGCATCGCGCTGCAGGGTGGCCGCCTCGTGGTCGAGCTGGAGAACGGCGGGCACTACGAGCGCACTGAATTCTTGCCGCACCAGGTGCGGGTCGAGCCGCAGATCAGCGACCGCTCGCTGATCGAAGTCTCGGGACAGGGTCGTTCGGTCAGGGTGGGGCGCTATGTGCGCCCGGAGTTGCGCGCGGCGCTGGCGCGCGAGATCCGCATGGCATTGCGCGGCGCCTGAGGGCGGCTCGCGCGGTCGGCACCGTGGGGACCGGTGGGGTTAACTGGAAAAATCGAGAAGTGAACACGATGAAGAGCAATTGGCGCAACAAGTTCTGGCCGGCGAATCTGCTGCTGGCAGCCGGCGCGGCCTGGAGCGGCGCGGCGCACGCAGTCAACGACCTGGCCGGCGGCCCGGCGGTGCGCCAGCTCAATCTTCCGGTGGGCGTCACGAAGATCGCCGAGGAACAGCATTTCCTGCACAACGCCATGATGGTGCTGTGCACGGTCATCTTCGTCGCCGTCTTCGCGGTCATGTTCTATTCGATCTGGAAGCACCGCAAGTCGGTGGGCCACAAGGCGGCCAACTTCCATGAATCGGTGGTGGTCGAGGTGATCTGGACCATCGTTCCCTTCATCATCGTGATCCTGATGGCGCTGCCCGCCACCAAGGTGCTGGTCGCGCAGAAGGACACCACCAACGCCGACCTCACGATCAAGACCACCGGCTACCAGTGGAAGTGGGGCTACGACTACATCAAGGGCGAGGGCGAGGGCCTGGCCTTCATCTCCACGCTCGACAGCACGCACCGCGCCCTGTCCGACGCTGGCGCCAAGGGCGAGGTGCCCGACGACTACCTGCTGAAGGTCGACAACCCGATGGTGGTGCCGGTCGACACCAAGGTGCGCATCATCACCACCGCCAACGACGTGATCCACGCCTTCGCCGTGCCGCAGCTGGGCATCAAGCAGGACGCCATCCCCGGCTTCGTGCGCGACACCTGGTTCCGTGCCGAGAAGGTGGGCGTCTACTACGGCCAATGCCAGGAGCTCTGCGGCAAGGAGCACGCCTACATGCCGATCATGGTGAAGGTGGTCTCCAAGGCCGACTACACGGCCTGGGTCGATGCCAAGCGCAAGGAAGCCGCGGCCAAGCAGGACGACCCGAACAAGGTCTGGACCCTGCCGGACATCATGGCCCGCGGCGAGAAGGTGTACGCGGCCAACTGTGCCGCCTGCCACCAGGCCAACGGCAAGGGCGCCGGCCCGATCAAGCCGCTGGACGGCTCGCCCGTGGTGCTCGACGCCGATCACAACAAGCAGCTTCACGTGATCCTGAACGGCCAGAACAACGGTGCCATGCCGGCCTGGAAGCAGCTCAGCGACACCGACATCGCCGCCGTGGCGAGCTACACCAAGAACAGCTGGTCGAACAAGACGGGCCAGCTGGTGCAGCCGGCCGAGGTGCTGGCGCAGCGCGGCAAGTAAGCCGGCCGCCGAACCGCACGACGAAGAGTTTGCAAGGAATATCAGAATGAGCGCAGTCATCGATCCCCACGGCCACGCCCACGGCCACGATGCCCACGACGACCATCACCACCACGCGCCGACCGGCTGGCGCCGCTGGGTGTTCGCCACCAACCACAAGGACATCGGCACGCTGTACCTGCTGTTCTCCTTCACGATGCTGATGGTGGGCGGCGTGTTGGCGCTGCTGATCCGTGCCGAGCTGTTCCAGCCCGGCCTGCAGGTGGTGAACCCCGAGCTGTTCAATCAGTTCACCACCATGCACGGGCTGATCATGGTGTTCGGCGCGATCATGCCGGCCTTCGTGGGTTTCGCGAACTGGATGATCCCGCTGCAGGTGGGGGCCTCCGACATGGCCTTCGCGCGCATGAACAACTTCAGCTTCTGGCTGCTGATCCCGGCGGCCATCATGCTGGTGGGCTCCTTCTTCATGCCCGGCGGCGCACCCGCGGCCGGCTGGACGCTCTACGCGCCGCTCACGCTGCAGATGGGCCCCTCGATGGACGCCGGCATCTTCGCGATGCACATCATGGGCGCCTCCTCGATCATGGGCTCGATCAACATCATCGTGACCATCCTCAACATGCGCGCCCCCGGCATGACGCTGATGAAGATGCCGATGTTCTGCTGGACCTGGCTCATCACCGCCTACCTGCTGATCGCCGTGATGCCCGTGCTCGCCGGTGCCATCACCATGACGCTGACCGACCGCCACTTCGGCACCAGCTTCTTCAGCCCCGCCGGCGGCGGCGACCCGGTGATGTATCAGCACATCTTCTGGTTCTTCGGCCACCCCGAGGTCTACATCATGATCTTGCCGGCCTTCGGCATCGTCAGCCAGATCGTGCCGGCCTTCTCGCGCAAGCGTCTGTTCGGCTACGCCTCGATGGTGTATGCGACCAGCTCGATCGCGATCCTGTCCTTCATCGTGTGGGCGCATCACATGTTCACCACCGGGATGCCGGTGACGGGCCAGCTCTTCTTCATGTACGCCACCATGCTGATCGCGGTGCCGACGGCAGTGAAGATCTTCAACTGGATCGCCACCATGTGGCAGGGTTCGATGACCTTCGAGACCCCGATGCTGTTCGCCGTGGGCTTCATCTTCGTGTTCACCATGGGTGGCTTCACCGGCCTGATCCTGGCGGTCGCGCCGATCGACATCCAGCTGCAGGACACCTACTACGTGGTGGCCCACTTCCACTACGTGCTGGTGGCGGGCTCGCTGTACGCGATGTTCGCGGGCTACTACTACTGGGCGCCCAAGTGGACCGGCGTGATGTATGACGAGACGCGCGGCAAGATCCACTTCTGGTGGTCGCTGATCTCCTTCAACGTCACCTTCTTCCCGATGCACTTCCTGGGCCTGGCGGGCATGCCGCGCCGCTATGCCGACTACCCGATGCAGTTCGCCGACTTCAACGCGGTGGCCTCGGTCGGCGCCTTCGCCTTCGGCCTGGCGCAGGTGTACTTCTTCTTCTTCATCGTCCTGCCGAACATGATGGGCAAGGGCGAGAAGGCTTCGCAAAAGCCCTGGGAAGCCGCCGAGGGCCTGGAATGGGAAGTGCCGTCGCCCGCGCCTTTCCACACCTTCGAGACCCCGCCCAAGCTCGACCCGACCGCCACCAAGGTGATCGGCTGAGCGCCGGATGAGAGGACAGAGCGCGATGACGCCTGAACAGAAGAGGAACAACCGCCGCATGGGGCTGACGCTGGCCTCCATCGCCGTGATCTTCTTCATCGGCTTCGTCGTCCGCATGGTCTGGATCGGCCACTGACGCGGAACGAGGCAACGATGGGCATCGGTCAACGCATTCGCCGTGAGAACGTTCGCATGGTCGGCAAGCTGGCCGTGGTGGCCTGCGGCATGTTCGCCTTCGGCTATGCGCTGGTGCCGCTGTACCGCGCCATCTGCGAGATGACCGGCATCAACATCCTCGCCTTGTCGGAGCTCGAGGTGCCGGGTGGTGCCAGCGGTGGCAAGAACGTCCGCGTGCCCGACAACACCCAGGTCGACACCAGCCGCACCATCACCGTCGAGTTCGATGCCAACGTGCGCGGCCTCTGGGACTTCAAGCCCGCGCAGCGTTCGATGGAGGTCCATCCGGGCCAGCTCAACACCGTGATGTACGAGTTCCAGAACGTGCAGAACCGCCGCATGGCCGCGCAGGCCATCCCCAGCTACGCGCCGCAGCAGGCCGCGCCGTATTTCAACAAGCTGGAGTGCTTCTGCTTCAATCAGTACACGCTCGATGCGGGCGAGAAGAAGCAGTGGCCGGTCGCCTTCGTGATCGATCCGAAGATCTCCAAGGACGTCAAGACCATCACGCTGTCGTACACCTTCTTCGAGGTCGGCGGCAAAACGCCGCCGGCGCCCGTGGCCGCCAACAGCGCTGCGCCGGCGCCGGCTGCGGAGCCGCGTTCGTGACCATGACCGAGACGCTGCCGCGAAAGGGATCCCTCTGGCGCACCGTGAAGGCGGTGGCCTGGGGCTTCTTCGGCGTGCGCAAGAACAGCGCCTACCAGGAAGACATCGCCCGGCTCTCGCCGCTGCACATCGTTGCCGTCGGGATCGTCGCCGCCATCCTCTTCGTGGTCGGCCTGATCCTGCTGGTGAAGTTCGTCGTCGCGCCCTGACAAGCTGACCAGAGACGCCTGCCCCCACAGATTGAAGCTAGAGAAGAGAACCAGGACCTGATATGAGTTCAACCACCCACGGCACTACGCCCTACTACTTCGTGCCCGGGCCATCGGCCTACCCGGTCATGGCCGCGATCGGCCTGCTCTTCGTGATCTTCGGCGCCGCGCAGTGGATCAACGGCCATCAGTGGGGCGCCTGGTCGCTGCTGCTGGGCATGGTGTGGTGGCTGGGCACGCTCTTCGTCTGGTTCCGCCGCGCGATCAGCGAGAGCGAGAGCGGCCAGTACGGCCACAAGGTGGACCTCTCCTTCCGCTGGAGCATGAGCTGGTTCATCTTCTCCGAGGTGATGTTCTTCGGCGCCTTCTTTACCGCGCTGTGGTGGGCCCGCACCCATGCGCTGCCGACCCTCGGCAGTCTGGACAACGCGCTGCTGTGGCCCGACTTCAAGGCCGTGTGGCCAACGGTGAGCGCCGGCGTCACCGGATCGCCGGCCGACATCGTCGAGCCCTTCCAGACCGTCGGCCCCTTCTGGCTGCCGACCATCAACACCGCGCTGCTGCTGAGCTCGGGTGTCACGCTGACCATCGCGCACCATGCGCTGCGTGCTGACCACCGCGCCCAGGCGATCCGCTTCATGTGGCTCACCGTGCTGCTGGGTGCCACCTTCCTGGGCGTGCAGGGCTACGAGTACTACCACCTCTACACCGAGCTGAACCTCAAGCTCAGCTCCGGCGCCTACGGTTCCACCTTCTTCATGCTGACCGGCTTCCACGGCCTGCATGTGTTCATTGGCATGCTGATGCTGCTGTTCATCACGCTGCGCCTGCGCAGCGGCCACTTCACGCCGGAGCGGCACTTCGGCTTCGAGGGCGCCGCCTGGTACTGGCACTTCGTCGACGTGGTCTGGCTCGGCCTGTACTTCCTGGTCTATTGGCTTTGAGCGGTCCCAACGGCACGACAAAAAAGCGCCGCCAGGCGCTTTTTTCATGGAGGTTGTGGAACGAGCACGACCTACTTGCCGAGCGGGAGTCCCCCCGGCTGGATGTAGCCGAGTTTCCAGGCCAGCAGCAGGCACAGGAACAAAACCACGGACAAGCCGATCCGAACGGTGAGGGCGCGCACCATCCCGCCGCTCTTGGCGCGGCCTTCGCGCCCATCCCTCAGCATGAAGAACAGCGCGACAACGAGGCTCGCCAGGATGCCGATGAAGGCCAGGGCGACAAGGTATTTCATGACGCCGATTATCGGCCGCAGCAGCAGGCACCTGACGTGAACGATGGCTTGGTCATGGCCGCGCCGCGCTCGCGTGGCGGCCGCTTCTGGCTCGTCACCATGGCGGCGGTGGTCATGCTGGCCGCCACCGTCTCGCTCGGGCGCTGGCAACTGTCCCGCGCTGCGCAGAAGGAGGCCCTGCAGGCCCAGATCGAGGCGCGCAAGAACATGCCGCTGCTCAGCGAAGGCGAATTCCTCGCGCTCGATCCGGCCACGGAGGCCATGCACCGGCCGGTCCATCTGCGCGGGCTCTGGCTGGCGCCGCACACCATCTACCTGGACAACCGCCAGATGCATGGCGTCCCGGGTTTCTACGTGCTCACGCCCTTCGCCATCGAGGACAGCAACCGGACCGTGCTGATACAGCGGGGTTGGGTGCAGCGCAATTTCACGGATCGTGCGCAGCTCGCGCCGGTGGAGACGCCGAGCGGCCTGGTCGATGTGACGGCCCGGATAGCACCGCCGCCCGCGCACCTGCTCGAGCTGGGCAAGGAAACACCGCCGTCCGCCGCGTCCGCGGGGTCTTCGCCCATCCGGCAGAATCTCGACCTGGAAGCATTCCGGGCCGAGACCGGCCTGCCGCTGCGGACCGACGTCTCGCTGCTGCAGACCGGCCCGGCGTCCGAAGGCCTCCAGCGCGACTGGCCGGTTCCCGCGTTGGGCATCGAGAAGCACTACGGCTATGCATTCCAGTGGTTCGGGCTCGCGGCCCTCGTCGTCATCCTCTATGTCTGGTTTCAATTCATCGCCCCCTACCGCCGCGCGCGCCGTCTCCGCCGCGGCTGACGAGCCGCTCGGCCTGACGGTGCACTCCATGCCCTCGCCGCGCCAGGCGCTGGACGGCGCGGAGGGCCGGCGCACCGTGATGGGCCGCTGGAAGATGATCCTGGTCATGCTGTGCTGCGCATCGCCGGTCATTGCCTCCTACTTCACCTACTACGTGGTCCGCCCCGAGGGGCGGCGCGTGTACGGCGAGCTGATCGATCCGCAGCGCACCCTGCCCGACCTCGTGGCGACCACGCGCGAGGGCACGCCGGTGCGGCTCTCCTCGCTCAAGGGCCAGTGGCTGCTGGTCGCGGTTGCAGATGGGGCCTGCGACACGCTGTGCGAGCAGCAGCTCTACCTGCAGCGCCAGTTGCGCGAAAGCCTGGGCCGCGAGAAGGACCGCATCGACCGCGTCTGGCTGGTGAGCGACGCAGCAGCGGTGCCCGCGCGTCTGGACACGGGCCTGCGCGGCGCGACCGTGCTGCGCGTGCCGGCGGCGCAGCTGGCCCAATGGCTGGCGCCCGAACCCGGCCACGCGCTCGCAGAGCATTTCTACGTGGTCGATCCCATGGGCAACTGGATGATGCGTTTCCCGGCCCGCATGGACAACGCGGGCGCAGGCCGTGCCAAGCGCGACCTGGATCGCCTCCTGCGCGCCTCCTCTTCCTGGGATGAGCCGGGCCGCTAATACGGCAAACCATAGCCCCATGGACTCGACCTCGCTCTACGACCTCACACCCATCGCCTGGTTGCTGGTGGTGGGCGTGCTGCTGGCGCTCGGGCCGCTCCTCTGGGTCTGGCGGCGCAGCGCGGGCCATGGCGCGGCCCGCCGCCTGCATGTGCTGACGGTGCTCACGCTGTTCCTGACCTTCGACCTCACCCTGTTCGGCGCCTTCACCCGTCTGACCGACTCCGGCCTGGGCTGTCCAGACTGGCCCGGCTGCTACGGCAATGCCAGCCCCCTGGGCGCGCGTCATGAGATCGCGATGGCGCAGGCCGTCCAGCCCACCGGCCCGGTCACGCACAGCAAGGCCTGGGTGGAGATGGTGCACCGCTACCTGGCCACCGGCGTCGGCTTTCTGATCCTCGTGCTGGCCGTGTCCACCTGGGTGGCCCGCCGCCGGCGGCGGCATGAGGCGCATGGCGGCGAACGGCCGCTGAGCGCGTGGTGGCCGGCCGCCACGCTCGTGTGGGTCTGCCTGCAGGGTGCCTTCGGCGCGCTGACCGTGACCTGGAAGCTCTATCCGGCGATCGTCACCTTGCACCTGCTGGGCGCTATCGTCCTGCTGGCGCTGCTGTGTATCCAGGCGGTGCGCTACCGGCAGGCCGCGGCCGCCCGGCAACCTGTGGCGGTGTCGCCGGGCCTGCGCGCGCTGCTGTTCGTGGTGAGCGCGCTGCTGCTCCTGCAGATCGCGCTCGGCGGCTGGGTCAGCACCAATTATGCGGTTCTGGCTTGCGCCGAGTTCCCGACCTGCCAGGGCAGCTGGTGGCCGCCGATGAACTTCGCCGATGGCTTCCACGTCTGGCGTTCGCTGGGTGAAGGCGGCGACGGCACGCCGATTGACTTTGCGGCCCTGACGGCAATCCACTATGTGCACCGCCTCATGGCCTACGCTGTGTTCCTGGCGATCGGCCTGCTGGCCTGGCAATTGCGCCGTATCGTGCCCCTGCGCCCGCAAGCCCGTTGGCTGGCCGGCCTGGCGCTGCTGCAACTCGCGACCGGGCTGGGCAATGTCCTGCTGGGCTGGCCGCTGATCGCGGCCGTGCTGCACACCGGCGGCGCCGCGGCGCTGGCAGTGGTGCTCACCTGGGCGCTGTGCGAGAGCCGGCGCGCCGGCACGCGCGTTCCCGTGGGCACGCCGACGCGCGGCGCCGGGATGGAGGCGGCATGACGACCAAGGCCTCGGTCCACAGCCATAGCACCGCCAGCGTGATGCGGCAGTTCTACGCGCTCACCAAGCCGCGCGTGGTGCAGCTGATCGTCTTCTGCGCGCTCATCGGCATGGTGCTCGCGATTCCCGGCCTGCCCAGCCTGGCCGAAGCGCAGCGCATCGTGGTGGCCTGCATCGGCATCTGGCTGGTGGCGGGCGCCGCGGCTGCGTTCAACTGCCTGGTGGAGAAGGGCATCGACGCCAAGATGAAGCGCACCGCCTGGCGGCCCACCGCGCGCGGCGAGCTCAGTGACCGCCAGGCCCTGCTGTTCTCGGCGCTGTTGTGCGCCGCGGGCTCGGCCGTGCTGTGGTTCGCGGTGAACCCGCTCACCATGTGGCTGACCTTCGCGACCTTCGTCGGCTATGCGGTGATCTACACCGTCATCCTCAAGCCGCTGACGCCGCAGAACATCGTGATCGGCGGCGCCTCTGGCGCCATGCCACCGGTGCTGGGCTGGGCCGCGCTGACAGGGGAGGTCGGACCGGAGGCGCTGATCCTCTTCCTCATCATCTTCCTGTGGACGCCGCCGCATTTCTGGGCGCTCGCGCTCTACCGCGTGGAGGACTACCGCAAGGCCGGCCTGCCGATGCTGCCGGTCACGCACGGCAACGAGTTCACGCGGCTGCAGGTGCTGCTCTACACCTTCATCCTGTTCGCGGCCTGCCTCATGCCCTTCATCTACGGCATGAGCGGCTGGCTGTATCTCGCGGTCGCGGTGGCCGTGAGCATCGGCTTCACCGGCTATGCCTTCGCCTTGTGGCGTCGCTATTCGGACCAGCTGGCGCGCAAGACCTTCCGCTTTTCCCTCATCCACCTCAGCGTGCTCTTCGCGGCGCTGCTGATCGACCATTACCTGCGATGAACGAATCGATGAACAAGCGGCAGGCGCTGCGGCTGATGGGCTGGACCGGGCTCGCCGCCGCAGCCGCGCTAAGCCTGGCGGCCTGCTCGGAGAACAAGCCCAGTTTCAATGCCGTCGACATCACGGGTGCCGACTATGCCAAGGGCTTCTCGCTCACCGATGCCGAAGGAAAGCAGCGCACGCTGGCCGACTTCAAGGGCAAGGTGGTCGTGATGTTCTTCGGCTATGCCCAGTGCCCCGACGTCTGCCCGACCACGATGAGCGAGATGGCGCAGGTCAAGCAGCAGCTCGGCAGCGACGCCGACAAGCTGCAGGTGGTCTTCGTCACGGTCGATCCGGAGCGCGACACGCCCGAGGTGATGAAGGCCTACATGGGCGCCTTCGACCCGGCCTTCGTCGCGCTGATCCCCACGCAGGAGCAGCTCGCCGCGGTCGCCAAGGACTACAAGGTCTACTACAAGAAGGTCGAAGGCAAGACGCCGACCAGCTATTCGATGGACCACTCGGCCGCCAGCTTCGTCTACGACACCGAGGGCCGGTTGCGGCTCTATGCGCGCTATGGCGCGGGCGTGCCGGCCATGGTGTCGGACGTGAAGGCGCTGCTCAAGTCCTCCTGAGGTGCCGGCCATGGCGACGGAGGGTGTCGAGCACCTGAGGCAGCGCAAGGGCGCCTTCCGCATCGCGCTGATCCCGCCCGAAGTGCTGGAGGCGCTCAACGAGGGCCTGCTGGAGACGGTCAACCTCAACGAGTTCATGGCGCTGGAACTCCCCCGCCTTGCGCGGAGCGTGGCCGGGCATCTGGGCCTCGATCCGGAGAGCGAGCGGCTGGTCGACACGCTGGCCATGCTGTCGGCCTTCAAGCCCATGCAGCGCCACGGGCACATCGCTCGGGCGCTCTACGACCTGACCGCGGCGCATGCCGAGCGCGATGCGGTGGCCCATCGGCTGGCCACGCACCCCAGCGACGTGGCGCGCTGCTGGGCGACGCAGTGGGTCACGCTGTCGGGGCTGCCACTTCCGGCGCGGTTGCAGGCGGTGCGCCGCTTCGCCGCCGATCCGCATTTCGGCGTGCGGGAGATGGCCTGGATGGCGGTGCGCGATGCGACCATCGCTTCGCTCGACGAGGCGCTGTCCCTGCTGCAGTCCTGGGTGCTCGACACGGACCCGAACATCCGCCGCTTCGCCAGCGAGCTGACGCGGCCGCGCGGCGTCTGGTGCGCCCAGATCGAGCGGCTCAAGGCCGAGCCCTGGCTGGGCCTGCCGCTGCTGGAGGCGCTGCGGGCGGACCCCAGCCGTTATGTGCAGAACTCGGTGGCCAACTGGCTGAACGATGCCAGCCGGACGCAGCCCGAATGGGTGGAAGACATCTGCGCCCGCTGGCTGGACGAGCATAAAGGCGCGCCGGAGACCGCATACGTCGTCCGGCGGGCGCTGCGCACGCTGGCGAAGCGCTGATCCCGCGCCCCCAAGAAAAAGTCCGGCAGGGCCGGGCTCTGGGGTAGAGAGTGATCGGCTCAGGCGAATTCCGCCAGCGCCTTCTTCATCTTCTTCATCGCCGCCACTTCGATCTGGCGGATGCGTTCAGCGCTCACCTTGTAGACCTCGGCCAGTTCGTGCAGCGTCATTCCGCCCGAGCCGTCGTCGTTGACCTTCAGCCAGCGCTCTTCCACGATGCGCCGGCTGCGGTCATCCAGCGCGGCCAGGGCGGTGGAGATGCCGTCCGTCGACAGGCGGTCGCGCTGCCGCGATTCCAGCTGGGCGGTGGGCTCCTGCGAGGCGTCCGCCAGGTAGGCGATCGGGCCGAAGCCTTCGTCGCCGTCGTCCGAGGGGCTGGGGTCGAGCAGCACGTCGCCGCCCGACATGCGGGTTTCCATCTCCAACACTTCCTCAGGCTTCACGTTCAGGCGGCTCGCCACCTGGGAGACCTCGTCCGCGCTCAGGGTGTCGCGGTGCGTGTCGCCGTCGGCGGAATCAGCCTTGAAGCCCTGCTTCATCGAGCGCAGGTTGAAGAACAGCTTGCGCTGGGCCTTGGTCGTCGCGACCTTGACCATGCGCCAGTTCTTCAGGATGTACTCGTGGATCTCGGCCTTGATCCAGTGCATGGCGTAGCTGACCAGGCGCACGCCCTGGTCGGGATCGAAACGCTTGACCGCCTTCATCAGGCCGACGTTGCCTTCCTGGATCAGATCGCCGTGCGGCAGCCCGTAGCCCAGGTACTGGCGGGAAATGGAGATCACGAGGCGCAGGTGCGAGAGGATCAGCGCACCGGCGGCTTCGAGGTCGTTATGGTCGCGCAGCCGGCGTGCAAAGCCTTGCTCCTCCTCCTGCGTCAGCAGGGGAAGGCGGTTGGCTGCGGAAATGTAGGCGTCCAGGTTACCCAGCGAAGGCACCATCGACCAGGGATTGGCCACGGCGAGCTGGTTGGCGGGGGCTCCGGACAGGACTGTCATTGGGGAAACTCCTTCGTTCAGGGGCATATTAGCACTCGGTTTGAGGGAGTGCTAAGCAAAGGGTTCCCCCGAATTGCCAATGGAAACAATAGGCACAACCTATCCCCGGCGCCGGTGCGCGCGGGCAGGACGACCGCTGAAGGGGCCGCGCGGTGCGTTTCGGCCTACCAGCGCACCCCGAGCCTGAGGAACAGCCTGGACAGGACGAACAGCGGTCCCACCCACAGGTACTGGATATCCTCGAAGAAGGAAGGTTTCTTGCCCTCGATCTTGTGGCCGACGAACTGGAAGATCCACGCCAGGACGAAGATGGCGGCGCAGATCGGGAACACAAGATCGCCCATGGCATGGACTGCGGCCAGCGCCAGCGCAGTGCAGCCCGCCATGGCCAGCACGAAAGGGACGGAACGCAGCATCACGTAATAGACCAGGCTGGCGGCCACGAAGGCGTAGGCCACCCAGGGATGCAGGACGAACAGCAGGCCGAGAATGCTCAGCATGATCGCCGGGATGGCGACCATGTGGATCGCCTCGTTGGTCGGATTCCGGTGGCTTTCGCCGTAGTGGGCGAGCAGGCGGTCGACCTTGCGGTCGGTGCCCGCCAGGGGCGTGGCGGCGCTGTGCATGGCTGTCTCCTGAAGGGGCTCTGCGGCCTTCGGGAAGGATGCCAGACCGGCCCTAACCCATCAAGGCCTGGGCGAACTCGCGTGCCTTGAAGGTTTCCAGGTCCTCCAGCTTCTCCCCGACGCCGATGAAATAGACCGGGATCGGCCGCTCGCGGGCGATCGCGCACAGCACGCCGCCCTTGGCGGTCCCGTCCAGCTTGGTGATGACGAGGCCGGTCAGGCCCAGCGCCTCGTCGAAGGCCTTGACCTGGGCGAGGGCGTTCTGGCCGGTGTTGCCGTCGATGACCAGCAGCACCTCGTGGGGCGCCGTGGCGTCCGCCCGGGTGACGACGCGCTTGATCTTCCTGAGCTCGTCCATCAGGTGCAGCTGGGTCGGCAGCCGGCCGGCGGTGTCGACCAGCACCACGTCCTTGCCGCGTGCCTTGCCGGCGTTGACGGCGTCGAAGCTCACGGCCGCCGGGTCGCCGCCTTCCTGGCTCACGATCTCGACCGTGTTGCGGTCGGCCCAGACCAGCAACTGCTCGCGCGCTGCCGCCCGGAAGGTGTCGGCGGCCGCCAGCAGCACCGCGGCACCCTCGTTGGACAGGTGCCGGGTCAGCTTGCCGATCGAGGTGGTCTTGCCCGCCCCATTGACCCCCGCCACCATGATCACCGTGGGTGTGTGCTCGCCGATCACCAGCGATTTTTCCAGCGGACGCAGCAGGTCGGCGATCGCATCGGCCAGCAGCAGCTTCACTTGTGAAGCCTCCGTGGCCATGTTGCTGCGCACGCGCTTGCGCAGGTCCTCCAGCAGGTACTCGGTGGCCTTGACGCCGGTATCGGCCATCAGCAGCGCGGCTTCGAGCTCCTCGTAGAGGTCTTCGTCGATCTGGGCATTGACGAAGGCGGCCGTGATGCCGTTGCCGGTCTTGCGCAGGCCGGCCTTGAGCTTGCCGAGCCAGCCGCTGCGCTCGGGGGCAGGGGCTTCGGCCGGCGCAGGTCCCGGGGCTTCGACCGGCGGCGCGACAGGGGCGGGCCCACCACAGCGCGGTAAAGAAGG
>NZ_LYMK01000031.1 GCF_002157355.1 Variovorax sp. JS1663
CCGATCAATAATGCAACCCTTGTCCTGCCTGGAGGAATTTGACTGTCCACAGGTGGGGGAGTTTGAAGTGTCGATCGGGGGCCAGGCTGAGCAATGCGTCAGCGCCCGACAGGCACTTGAGGTCGTGGGCGTCGAGCTGCGCGCGCATGGCCAGGTCCTCGACGCTCGCGAAAGGTTTCTCGGCGCGCGCCGCGACGATGCGCTTCGTCGCTTCCTCGCGCATGCCGTTGATCCGGCCCAGCCCCAGGCGCACCGCGCGCAGCGGCTGCTCGTGGCTGTTGTCCCAGCGGGCCGACGCCGGGCCATGCGCGGGCTCTTCGAGGGTCGAGTCCCATTCGCTGATCGTCACGTCGACTGGTCGCACCACGACGCCGTGCTCTCGCCCATCGCGGACGAGCTGGGCGGGCGCGTAGAAGCCCATCGGTTGCGAGTTCAGGAGCGCCGCGAGCATGGCGTCCGGATGGTGGCGCTTCAGCCAGCTGCTCACGTACACCAAGTGGGCGAAGCTGGCTGCGTGTCCCTCGGGAAAACCGTAGGCCGAAAACCCCTTGATGGACACAAGAACCTGGCTGATGAAGTCAGCCTGGTAGCCGTTCTTCTGCATGCGCTCCGTGAGCCTGCGTTCGTGCACTTCGATCCCGCCGCGCTTGCGCCATGCGCCCATGGCGCGCCGCAGTTGGTCCGCCTCCCCTGCCGTGTAGTCAGCACACACCACGGCCAGCTTCATGGCCTGTTCTTGGTAGAGGCAGATCCCGAGCGTCCGCTCCGTCACTTGTCGAACCGCATCGTTCGGGAAGTCGAACTTCTCCTCGCCGGCGCGCCGACGCAGGTACGGATGCACCATGCCTCCCTGGATCGGGCCTGGCCTCACGATCGCGACCTGGATCACCAAGTCGTAGAAGCACCGGGGCCGCATGCGCGGGAGCATGCTCATCTGCGCGCGGCTCTCGATCTGGAACACGCCCACGGTGTCGGCCTTGCAGATCATCTCGTAGGTGGCCGGGTCCTCGGCGGGCACGTCCTGCATGCGCATGGGCGGGCCGCCCGCCTTCGCGCCGGCGAGGTCGAGCGCGCGGTGGATTGCCG
Organism: Variovorax sp. JS1663; assembly: GCF_002157355.1. GTDB lineage: Bacteria > Pseudomonadota > Gammaproteobacteria > Burkholderiales > Burkholderiaceae_C > Variovorax. The sequence goes on from NZ_LYMK01000031.1 coordinate 1,087, forward strand.
TGAGCATGCCCAGCGCCAGGACGTCGACCTTGATGAGCCCGGTCGAGTCGAGGTCGTCCTTGTCCCACTGGATGATGGAACGGTTGTCCATCGCGGCGTTCTCGACCGGGACCAGCCGGCTGATCTTGTCGCGGCCGATCACGAAGCCGCCCGGGTGCTGGCTCAGATGCCGGGGGAAGCCGCGGATCGTGTCGGCGAGCGTCAGCCAGTGCACGACCGTCGGGTCGGCGGGATTGATCCCGATCTCGACCAGGCACGCCTCGCTGATCCACTTCTCGTCGGTGCCGTAGGCGGTATTGGCCAAGCGGTCGATCTTGCCCGGATCGATCCCCATGGCCTTGCCCACGTCGCGCAGGGCCGACTTCGTGCGGTACGTCGTGGCCACGGCCGTGAGCGCTGCGCGATCGCGGCCGTACTTCTCGTAGATGTACTGCATCGCTTCCTCGCGCCGCTGGTGCTCGAAGTCGACGTCGATGTCAGGCGGCTCTCTGCGCTCCACGGAGATGAACCGCTCGAAGAGCACGCTCATGCGATCAGGATCCACGTTCGTGACCTCGAGGCAGTAGCAGACTGCGCTGTTGGCCGCCGAGCCGCGCCCCTGGCAGAGGATGTCGCGGTCGCGCGCCCAGTGCACGATGTCAGCAACTGTCAGGAAGTAGCTCTCGTATTCGAGCTGGGCAATGATCTTGAGCTCGTGCTCGATCTGCTTGCGCACCTTGTCGGGCAGGCCGTTCGGGTACCGGCGCTGTGCGCCCTCATACGTGAGCTTGCGCAGGTGCGACGCCGGCGTCGCACCCTCGGGCACGACCTCGCGCGGGTATTCGTACTTCAGCTCCTCCAGCGAGAACGTGCACAAGCTTGCCACGCGCACGGTCTCCTCCATCCACTCGGCCGGCACCTGGTGCATCAGCGCCGCGCGGCCGCGCAGGTACGCCTCGGCGTTGGCCCGCAGGGCATATCCGGCGGTGGCCACGGTCTTGCCGACTCGCACCGCCGTGAGCACGTCCTGGACCTTCTTGCGCTTGCTCGTGTGCATGACCGGGCTGGAGCTAGCCAGGATCCGAAGGCCGGTTCTTTCGGCGACCTGCTCGACGATCCAGAGGCGCAGATCGTCGTCCATCAGGAGCGGGCGCGGCGCCACAAGCCAGGCGCGGCCCGGGAACCAGGTCTTCAGCCACATGGCCTGGGCGAAGAGCGACTCGGTGGTGGCGTCCTGCTCGGGCAGCAGGAGCGCCAGGCAGCCGGGCATCCCGGCCAGGTGCGGCGCCTGAATGTTCTTGCCCTCCACGTCCGTCACCAGGGCGCTATAGCGGCCCTTGGCGGCCCGTCGGCGCGCAAGGGTGATGCATTCGCAGAGGTTGCCCCAGCCGAGCTTGTTCTGCGCCAGGAACACGATCCTGGCGTGCGGGTGCCCTCTCTGGGTGGTCAGCAGGATCTCGCTGCCGCAGATGAAGTGCAGGCTGGCCTCCCGGGCCGCCAGGTGCGCGCGCACGACGCCCGAGACCGAGCATTCATCGGTGAGGGCAAGGGCAGAGTAAAGTTTGGCAGCGGCGCGCTCCACCAGTTCCTCGGGCTGCGATGCCCCGACGAGGAAGGTGAAGTTCGAGCGGCAGTGCAGCTCGGCAAATGGGGGCGGTTCGTGCATACACTGGATAAAAAACCAGTATCGCACCGGCCGAATGCCTCGGCTCCTGACCCGGATGAGGGGTCGCCTTTTGAACAGTCCGGTTTTCGGCATTTGGGCCTGTTTTGTGGCGAAAATGCGCCTCGCCTAGCGCTACGAACGCAACGGACTTTACGACGCTAACGAGCAGAGATATCCTCCGGTTGTGTTTGCGGCGGCCTGCTGTCGGCGCACCATGGAGAACGAAGATGCTCACTTGGACAGACGAATTCAACTCCGGGTATGGCAGGAGCACCCTCGATGCCTACGCGGTGATTCGCCGACTGCATCTGGAGCCAAACTTCTCGCTGCTGCCCACCACGCCGCAGGAAGTCGAAGCTGTCATTCGCGACCTTTGGCCACGGTATATCGATCCCTATGATTGGATCGATGACTCCTGCGCGTGGTTTTCCACCGCTTTGGCGGCCGGACTGGAGCGGGCGTTCAAGCGCGAGCAGCGCGCAATCGCAAGAACCCGATGCACTTTTAGTCGCGCCCATACTCGCAAGCCGAAGTGTGGTTTCGGTGGTTTTTTTTCGGCCGAGAAGGTCAATCTGCGCAACGCGCCCTGAGCGCCGAGCTGGGATTTCACATGAACACCTTCACCCTTATCTCATCCGTTGCTTCCGAGAGCCCGCGAGAACTACATGACGATCAGAGTCCGTATGCGCCAGCTTCCCAGACCGCCGCACTGCTGCGGTCGGGCGCGCAATATCGGCGCGATCGCATCGCGGCGGCCGACATGATCTCTACCGACGACGCCTCCGAGCTGACCGGCACCAACCGCGTGACCATCAATGCATGGATCAAGCGCGGCCGCGTCATCGGCGTGGAGCATCTTCGTCGCGGCTACAAGCTGCCGCAGTGGCAGTTCGAGCCGGTGATCTTCCCGCTCATCCAGCCCATCGCAGAATGCCTTGGCACGACCGATGGCTGGCAGCTTCTCGACTTCCTGGAGACGCCGTCACCTTCGCTCGATGGACTCACGCCTCGCTCCGCGATCGAGCAAGGCGTTCCTGGCGAGCGCATCCTGGCACTAGCAACGGCTGAGGCACATTGACCTCGGCACATGAATTTCATTGAACTCAACCCTCCGGTAATAGAACTGCCTGAGACCCAGTCGTGGCATCGAGTCCAGAGAACCAAGGCGATCCGTGGAAGCGTGCGCGTGAACGGGCACATCCTTCCCCCCACGGGCCTGCTCACCGGGCGCTTCGACCTCCCCGACGAGCCCGTTTCGTACGTCGCTGACAGCGAAGACACGGCTTTGTACGAGGCGGTGTTTCGCCGCGAGATCCACAGCTACCCTCTCGAGCGCCTCAGGGAACGTTCACTCGTCACATTCCAGGCGACGGGGAGGCTCAGGGTGGCAGGAGTCCGCGGGCTGGAGGAGCAGCACCCGGTCTTGCAGTCCGCCCGGTACGTGATCACACGGGAGTTCGCTCTCGACTGTCGCGATCGCGGTCTGGACGGGATCCTCTACGCCTCCGCGCAGCACGCAAACCACGGATGCGTCTGCCTTTTCGAGGCGGGCATTCGGAAGCTCAGGCGCTCCAAGGCGACGCCGCTGGTGAAGCCCGGGACCGACCAGCTCCATCGTGCCGTTGTGCGCACTTCGCATGGCTCCCGCGTCCCGATCGATGCGACCACGTAGCGTGTGAGCCCGTCCACAACGCTTCAGATCCACCGCGATGGCCACTGGGGTGCCCGCCGCTACTGTGCAGCCGCTTGGCCCCGCCCGCTGCCGCATCGAGTACCTGCCCGAGTACGTCCACGGCGAGGCCTCACCCTGGCCGGTGGCGTTGGGCATGCCGATCGATGTCGAGCCGGACCGCTTCATTGACGGGCCGATGGGGCCGGAGGCCGACCGCCGGCCGCCTGCCTTCCTGTACGACCTGGTGCCCCAAGGCAAGGGGCGCCAGCATCTGCTCGAGCAGCTGCGCCTTGCCGACGGCGAGGGCCTGGTTCTGCCGCTCGCCATGGCCGGCGCCATCGCTCCCATCGGATGCCTGCGCCTCCAAAGTGCCATGGAGTTCTTCGAGGGCCAGGCACGCAGCAGCGGCGCACCCCGTGGCTTCGACCGGGCGGAGGTCCGCGGCAGGGTCGAATCCGTCCTCGAACACCTGGCGAGCCGGGAGATGCTCGCGGCCGGCACCACAGGCGTTCAGGGCGTCGCGCCCAAGTTCCTGCTCAGCACCGATCAAGACGGGCGCTGGTTTCCGGACCTCGCGTTGCCCGACGAGCGTGCGCGCGAGCACTGGCTGGTCAAGCTGCCGCGCGGTAGCGCCGAGCCCGACCGCGCCGTCCTGCGCAACGAGGCAGCCTACTTGCGCCTGGCAGCCGCCTGCGGTCTGAGGACCCTGTCCGCGCCGGAGCTGCACGGCGACGCGCTGTTCGTTCGGCGCTTCGATCGCCAGGTGATCGACGGCCAGGTCCATCGGCTCCATCAGGAGAGCCTGGCCAGCATCTGCGGCCTGCGCGGCTTCGGCATCCCGGTGAGCCAGCAGACGCTGCTCGCGGGGCTGCGCGCCGCAGTTGCCGATCCGCTGCAGGAAACCATCGAATTCATGAAGCGCGACGTGCTGAACCTGGCAATGCGCAACGCCGACAACCATGCGCGGAACACCGCGGTGCAGCGGCTGCTCGACGGCACCATCCAGCTAACGCCTGTATTCGACTTCGCTCCCATGTACCTCGATAGCGAGGTTGTCACTCGGACCTGCCACTGGCGGAGCGAAGAGGGGAAGAGTCAGGATGACTGGACACAAATCGTCGAGACCCTGGAAGTCGGCGACGATGAGCGTGGGATCATCGCCGCGGCCCTTTGCGACTTTGCTTGCGTCGTTGCGGGCATTCCCGCTATCGCATCCGAATGCGGCATCGAGCCTAATGTGATCGAGGCCTGTCGAGGGCCCATCGACAGGCAGGCTGAGCAGCTCCAGAGGCTGTCCGCCCTCGTGCCGCCAACGTCCATCGGCAGCGATGCGGTGGATGAGAGCCGCACGCCGATCTTCCCGGCTGCTGCGTGGGTCGGAAAGCCCCGCGGCGGCTATACGCCAGATGCCGCACGCTTGATCCCGAACTGATCGGCGAAGCCGACAGCCCAGTCTGCGATCGCCTCCAGCTCAGTCGCGAACCAGTGCGCGCGCCATGCGACTTCGTTCGGATCCATCCATGCGGGAGCCACCGCCCATTGATGCCGGGGATGCCCGACGATGCGATCGAAAGACTCGGCTTCGTAGACGGCCATCGCGCGCGCCGCGTCGCGAATCTGCTGCGGGAGCTCTGCCAGGGAATTTTGATCGATAGAGGTTTTCTTCATAGCCTGATGATCGGACAAGGTCCAGGGCCGTCAGGGGGCCGTTTTCCCAATTTGTGAGGCGAGCATCAGGCCCGAATGCTTGGGTTGGACGTCCGACGAGAAAGGTGAAAGAGCGGAAGTGCAGCTCCGATGCGCGGGCCTCTCGAGAAACACCGCCAGGTCGTGGTGGGCAGGGAGGGCGAAGCTGAGCGATGGGTCTTATAGTTCGGCGCGTGGCAGAAACCTCGATCCTCCCCACAATCCTCCCCTCGATCATCAGCGCGGCGTCCGGCCTGGCAGGCGTGGGCATTGGCGCGTGGATCACCCTCTGGAAGGAGCGCGCGAAGGAGGAGCGCGAGCGTCAAGCCGGAGAGGCTCGCCCGCGAGTGTGTAAGGATCGCCTGGGACCGTGGGATCGGCGATGACGGCCACCCAGCCGGCGAGCGCCACGGTGACCGGATTTACGAACCGACCACCAAAGCGCCGAAGTTCGATCCGTTCAGTTTGGACGTGAACTGGAAGGCGCTCGAATCCGACCTCATGGCGCGAATCCTCGATCTGCACGGCGAACTGGCCCACCTGAAGCATCAGGTGGCGGGGATGGTAGACAACGACCCCTTTCCTTACGACGGCGCCTATTTCCCGCATCGGCGTCTCTGGTCCGCCGAGTTTGCCGAGCGCGTCGTCTGCATCTCTAGGGACGTGCGAGAGTCGCTCGGCATCAAGCTCGTCCATCCGACCAGGTTCGCGGACCTTCAAGACGATTGCGTCGAGGCGCTTGACGCTGCGCGCCAAGAGAAGGAGCGATATGAGGAGCGCCGCGCAGAGCAACACCAAAAGGTCATGGCGGTGCAGGAAGCTATCGAGGCAGAGGAAGCTCGAAAGAAAGCAGCCAAGCAGGCGCCTACCGACGCTTGAACCGCTGCGCCGGCACCGCGCGCCTTGCGCTTCACCTTCCCCCAGTCGGCGCTGCGCGCGCGTCGCGCTGGCACCGCGCTAGGACACGATTCCCTAGCGGGCGCTCGCAGAATAATCTAGCGCCGAACGTACCGAAATACCTAGCATTGGAACTACAATGAACCCTAGCAACGACTAGGCAGATAAGATTGGCCACGAACTCGACCGCTCCCGCGCGGCAGGTGCCGACTCCGGCGCAGCGGCGCTTGGCTGTAGCCCTGCAGACGCTCCATACCCTGCAAGAGGGTGGCACCCATGTTTTCCACACGAGCCAGTTCTCGCGCCTGGGGCGTGAGGCTCTGCTTCAGGCCGGCTATCTTCAACCCGTGATTCAGGGCTGGTACATGTCCGCCAGCCCTGCTGCCAAGGCCGGAGACACGACCCCTTGGATCGCCGCGATGAAGGACTTCATTGCGGCGTACTGCGATGCACGCTTTGGAACCGAGTGGTGCGTGTCTGCCGACTACTCCTTGCGGTTGCACGCCGGAACGACGGTGCTCCCCAAACAGGTGGTGGTGCACGCGCCGCAGGGCAAGAACGGAGTGGTCGCTCTGCCAGACGGGTTCTCCCTGATGGACTACCAGGCAAGGGACTTTCCCTCGGCTGACAGACGTGACATCGCCGGCGGGGTCCGCACCATGACGCTGGAACAGGCGCTTCTAAAGGTACCGGAGAACTTCTTCAGGGCATCGCCACAGGATGCCCAGATCGCTTTGCTTTCCATCACCGATGCATCGGAACTCAGCCGCCTACTTGCCGACGGCAATCACGGCACGATCGCCGCGCGGGTTGCGGGGGCCTTTCTTGCGGTTGGCCGGGATGCGATCGCGAACGACATCGTTGGATTCATGAGAGCCCTGGGCAATCAGGTCACGGTAGTCAACCCCTTTTCCGCGCCTCCGCCGATAGTTCTTGGCGGGCGCATCGAGTCACCACATGTCTCCAGGTTGCGCCTGATGTGGAGCGCGATGCGCGGTGACGTTGCCAGCTCATTCCCAGAAGAGCCGGGCCTGCCAAAGGACGTTCCAGCCTTCATGAAGGCTGTCGAGGACGTCTACGTGACAGATGCATATCACTCCCTCTCCATCGAAGGATACCGGGTCACGCCCGAACTCATTCGGCGCGTGGCAAGCGGGGAATGGAACGATGAGCGTCACGACGAAGATCGTCGGTCACGCGACGCGATGGCAGCTCGCGGATATTGGCTTGCACACAACGAGGTCAACCAGTCCATCCTGCAGATCTTCAAAGGGGCCAATCCTGGCGATGTCTTGAAGCGCGACCACGGCGGCTGGTTCCGCGCGATGTTCTCGCCCAGCGTGACAGCGGGTGTTCTGGCGGCAGCCGACTTGGCAGGGTATCGTGGCCATCAGGTCTACATCCGCAACGCGGCGCACGTTCCACCCTCACGCGAAGCCGTGCGAGACATGATGCCGGTGTTCTTCGAGCTGCTTCGCGACGAACCGCTCGCTTCGGTGCGCGCGGTGTTGGGTCACTTCATGTTTGTGTTCATCCATCCGTATATGGACGGGAATGGCCGAATCGGTCGCTTCATCATGAACTCGATGCTCGCCTCCGGCGGGTTTCCTTGGACGGTCCTGCGACTTGAAGATCGCGATAGGTACATGGACGCCCTGAACTCCGCGAGCCGCGATGGCGACATCAGGCCCTTTGCAACGTTTGTGGCTCAGAGCCTTAGCAACGCGACGGATGCAAATACCGACGGGCAAAAGACGAGAGACGTTTCGCGCGAGGAAAGCGAGGAAGAAGACAACGCGGCACGCCCCCGCGGCTGACAGCACCGGCATCTTGGACCGCCGCCTCGCGTTGCTTGGAACGGTGGGGCCATCGCTCGAACACCATGACGAAAATCGAAGAGGCCATCGCTCAGCACCCCTACATGCTCCACATCGAGCGGATCGTGCGTATCGCTCCGTTGATGACCAATGCCGAGCGCGCCGCGTTGACTGCGTGGGCAGAGGAAGCTGTGGAGAGCGCCGTTCCATTCGATGCGAGCATCTGGCCGGGATGGAGCGCCGTGGCCAGGCGGCTCGCTCATTGAGCTAGATGAACCCGGCGAAGGGTCACGCTAGCGTTCCTCGCGCGGATCAGGCCATGCAGGGTAGGTGGGTGCTTTCGCGCCCGGCAACACCCGTGTGAGGGATGACGCGAGGCGGCAATTCGCGGTTCCGGTTCTAGACTCACGCTATCGTCTTGACCTCCAGCGCGAGCAGTGACCCGAGGGCGCGCGCGTTGCCCGCCCAAGCCCCGATCCCGAAACAGCGCCAGCGAACAGCCCCGCGCGAGTTTGCGCCAGCGCCAGCCCGAGCGCGCGAAGCGGGCCTCGTCGGCCTCATGTCCGGGGGTGGTAGCGCGCCGCAGTCAGGAAAAGAATTGGGTCGGAGATCGGGACGCTGCCAGGCTCGAAGACGAATCCCTCGCGCTCCATGACCTGGCGGGCCATGCGCCCGATCATGCGTTTGAGGTGCCTCGTCGTCTCGTCATCGGCCTGAAGCTCCGGCAGGGCCCTCGCCAGGCGGGCTTGGCAAGGCTCCAGGGCCGGCCGCCCGTTCCTGGCAGCCTCTGCCATCTCCTGGAAGAATCCGTCTTCGTTGACAAGCCGCCAGGCGCACTGCGCCGCTGGATCGGTCGCGTACGCGCGCCGGAACATGGGGCCGGGGTTGAACGGGGGGACGGATGTCATGGAGGGTCCTTTTCATGTGGGTGGACACCCATATAGTCAGCAGCCCCGAAAAAAAACAGCTGCGACCGCAAAAGTTCGACCGCAGAAGTTTCGTCCGAAGAAGCTCCGCCTGCGGAAGTTTCGACGGTGAAGGGTCCCGCCGGCGCAGCGCTCCGGCCCCGCGGCGTTCCGTGCTCAGCTCCGCCATCTAAGGGTTTGTGCGCGCAGCGGCTTCGCGATCGCAGTTTCAGCGGGCGCGCCGGCTTGCGCCTGGCACCCGCTGCCGCCGGGCGGCGCGCCGGGCCTGCCAGGCGCACCCCGCCGCCGGACCAGCAGGCAGCCCCGATTTTGGCTGCGCAGTCAGTGAGCGAGGACCTTCTTGGCCTCGCGCAGGTTGAGCAGGTAGTCCTCTGCGAAGCGACGGGAGCCCCAGGGCGGGCAGCCATCGTTGTAGAAAAACCCGGGTCGGGAGCCGTACGGCTTCCATGCCGTGGTTTGCTGCTCGGTGACGGTCAGATGCAGGTGTGGGTGGTCCTCGTAGACGGCCCACTCGTCGCTTGTTTGGCCCACCAGCTTGTAGTGACGGTTCACGAGGATCCGCTGCTCATCGCCAACCTCCAACGCGGAATACGGAAGCCAGTGGCGCATTTCCCAGTAGACGGGGGATGAGCTGCTGACGAGAAACCGGGGAGCGCGCAGCAAGGTCTCCATGTACGAGATCGCGAAATCGATAGCGTTTGCCGCGGAGATGAACTTTTCGTCGATAACCTCGACCATCTCGCGCGCGAGTTCGTAGCGGCGCTTCTTCACCAGCCACCCGGGCTCGGGAACCTTGCGCAGGGCCTTGCGCATCTCTTCGTCGCTACGTGTGAAGAGGAACGGCCTGCGACCGGATGCTTCTGGCGCGTGGACGCCATGCTTGTGCAGCAGCGACCAGTTGGCCCAACCATTGTTCTTGGCAACGCGGTCTTGGGCCTCGTAGAGGGGGATAGCTGCGGAGCGTTTTAGATCCTTGGCCTGGCGGCGAAGGTATTCGATCTCTACGTCAGAGAAATTCTTGGGCACTGGGGCCTCCAAAGTTTGGCCGCCAATCGGCGATGCGCTCACACATCGAGTCAAGGCGGCAAACACAGGAAGCGCCTCGTCAGTACACGGTGCCGATTCGACTTCGCCTTGTGAGCGGGCTGGCCAACGTGGTATGGCCGGACCAGAATGTATCCAAAGGTTCTGCTGAGCGCAAGCCAGGGTCGTCGGGGCAGGCCTCAAAGCTCCCACTTGGCTCCGCCTGCCGCGACTTGGATTTTCTGAAGCTGCCCAGGTGCGCCCGCAGGGGTAGGGCATAGCCGACGATGTCTGCCGCGGTCAACACGTCAGCGATCGTGAGATAGTCCTGGCTGTACTTCTGCTCAAGTTTCTGGCTCCTGTCGACACAACTACTCCGTTTCCGCTTATGTGCTACTCCGCCCTGATCAAGGCCGACTTCACGCGGTTCATCCGGCAATTCGGCGGCGACCTCAAGCTCGAAGAGTTCGCGAAGCTCTACTTCGAGCGGCGCACCAATCCCAGGATCAAGATCCCCAAGGTGATGGATGCGGCGTTCCTCGCGCCGCATTCCGACGCCGAGCGCGAGATCAAGGCGCTTATCGACGAGTTCAGCACCCAGCAGGCGACCAAGCTCGAGCAGGAACTCTTTAAGCAGCGCAAGCGCCTGGCCGACGCCGAGCGCACCCTGCAGACGAAGGTCACCAAGAAGGCGACCGACGATGTCCGCATCGCTACAAACAAGATCGAGCAGGGCAAGGGCAAGCTCGCGGACCTGGGCCGCGTGGAGCTGAAGGAGCGGGATGCCCGCATCTTCCCGGGCGTCTACGCGCCAGTGATCGTCTGGGAGGACGGCAAGCGCGTGGTCAAGCCGATGCGGTACCAGTGCCGGCCGGCGGGCAAGCCGGTCTTCTACGACACGAAGTACCCTGGCACGTACAACGCTAGGCATGACAACCTAGAAGGCTTCTGGAAGGGCTTGTTCGGGTTCTCGCACGGCATCATGGTCGTGAACGCCTTCTACGAGAACGTGGACCGGGGTGGAACAAACGCAGTGCTGGAGTTCCGGCCGCAGCCGCAGCAGGACATGCTCGTCGCATGCCTGTGGTCGCACTGGACGCCACCGGCGGGCTCGGACGAGCCGGACCTGCTCTCCTTCGCTGCGATCACCGACGAGCCGCCGCCCGAGGTTGCAGCTGCTGGCCACGACCGCTGCATCGTCCCGATCAAGCCGGAGAACGTCGACGCGTGGCTGCGGCCGGACCGGAAGGACCTCGCCACGCAGTACGCGATCCTGGAAGACCGGGCCAAGCCGTACTACGAACATCGGCTGGCGGCTTAACGAACTGGATTCAGGCAACCCATTTATTGGACGGTTTGATGCTTCCAAAACACCTTGAGCGAGCAGACTTCGGGCACCGACTTAACGAAATGGTTTCCCCTTCTCGGCCGATCCAGTCCGTAGAGTTTCTGAGAGGGCGATTAAAAGAACTGAGCCGCATAGAGAAAGCCCTGTATGCACCCGGTCGGCACGTCTTCATTTATGGCGATCGAGGCGTTGGGAAGTCTTCCCTTGCCGCTGCCGCTGGCAATATCCACCAGAGTCCGGATTCCGAATATATAGACGTCTCCTGCGCTCCCGATTCAACCCTCCGGAGCGTGGTGGCAAACATTGCCTATAAGGCCGCGGAGATCAGCAGAGTTCGGAAAACTATGTGCGCGCCGAAGTAGAACTGAGCCACCGTACCGCTTGAATCGTGAGCCAGGGGTGGAAGCCGACGCTGAGATGGTCGGCTGTGGATAAGTGTATGTTCTGCCCTGGTCGTTGACCTCCTCGTGGTGTGATGGATGCGCGTGGCAAGGCGCGAAGGGCGTAGCCCGCAGCGCCTTGCCACGCGCGGCGGCCCTCAATCGGTGATGTCCGTCGGGTCGGTCTTGCCGCTGCCCTTGCGAGCCCGCTCCCTCGCCTTGATCCGCTTCTTCGCCGTGGCGCTGCTGTGCAGGAAGCGATGGCTCTCGTTGCCGGTCTCCACGATGTGGCAGTGATGCGTGAGCCGGTCGAGCAAGGCCGTGGTCATCTTCGCGTCGCCGAACACCGTGGACCACTCGGCGAAGTCCAGGTTGGTGGTGATCACCACGCTGGTGTGCTCGTACAGCTTCGAGAGCAGATGGAACAGCAGCGCTCCTCCGGCCTGGCTGAACGGCAGGTAGCCCAGTTCGTCCAAGATGACCAGGTCCATGCGCAGCAGAGCACTGGCAATCCGCCCCGCCTTGCCCTGGGCCTTCTCCTGCTCCAGTGCATTGACCAGATCGACGGTCGAGTAGAAGCGCACGCGCTTGCCATGACGCGTGATGCCGGAGACACCCAGAGCCGTGGCCAGATGGGTCTTGCCCGTACCCGGCCCGCCGACCAGCACGGCGTTGTGTGCGGCGTCGGTGAACTCCAGTGTCGCCAGTTGTTCGATCAGCTTGCGATCCACCACCGAGGCATCGAAGTCGAAGCCAGCGAGGTCCCGGTGCACAGGGAAGCGCGCCGACGTCATCTGGTACTGCACCGAGCGCATCGCGCGGTCCGTGGTCTCGGCCTGCAGCAGGTGTTCGACCAGCCAGCGTGAGCTATCCAGACCCGAGGCCGGGCCCTGCTCCTGCAGATCGCACCACGCACCGGCCATGCCGTGCAGGCGCAATGCCTTGAGCTCGACCATCACATCACGCATGGTCCACCTCCTGGCTGCGCAGGCTGTCGTAGCGCGCCGTGTTGGCCAGCGGCGGCGTGGCGACCTGCAGCGCCGTCTCGGCGCCGAGGGGAACTGCCGGCGCGTTGAGTCGACCAAGCACGTTGATGACGTGCTCTACGCTGACACGTCCGGACGGCGGACAGCTCTCCATCGCCAACTCCACCGCCACGATCACGGCATCCAGGCCGGCCGTCGGCACGATGGCCAACACCTGTGCCATCACGCGGTCGCCGCCGGCCTGGCGCAGCAGGCCGCGGCGCAACTGCTGCAGCGCCTCGGGCATGTCCGCGAAGGGCGCGCCGTTCCTCAGCGCACCGGGTTTGCGTTGCACCAGCGGGATGTAGTGCTGCCAGTCGTAGCGGGTGCCGCCCGAGTCGCTCAGGCGCTCGTGGCGCGCGACCACCGCGTCATCGGCGACGACCACAACGCTGCCCGGATACAGCCGTGTGCTGACCATCTGTCCGGCCAACTCGCACGGCACCGAGTAACGGTTGCGCGCCACCGAGACCAGGCAGGTACTCGACACTCGCGCCGGCTTCTCCACGTAGCCATCGAAGGGCTCGGGCATGGGCATCAGGTGAGGCCGCTCGTGCTCGAGCATCTCGGCCACGCTGAACTGGCTGTGCTCGGGATGCCGCACCTCGCTCCACAACGCCCGGCAGCGCTCGCCCAACCACGCATTGAGCTCGGCGAAGGAACCGAAGCGCCGCCTGGCCGCCTCGATCCAGATGCGCCGACGACTGTCCTGCACGTTCTTCTCCACGCGCCCCTTCTCCCAGCCCGAGGCCACGTTGCAGAAGTCGGGGTCGTACAGGTAGTGCGCGCACATCACCGAGAAGCGCGCGTTGACGGTGCGGCCCTTGCCCTTGTGAACCTTGTCGACGGCTGTGCGCATGTTGTCGTAGATGCCACGGCGCGCGACGCCGCCCAGTGCTGCGAACGATCTGGTGTGCGCGTCGAACAGCATCTCGTGCCCCTGGCTCGGGTAAGCCACCAGCCAGAACGCGCGGCTCGCGCACAGCTTCAAATGGGCCACCTGGACCCGGTAGTAGATGCCGCCGACGACCAGGCCTTCTTCGCTCCAATCGAATTGGAAGGCCTCGCCGAGTTCGAAGTTCAGCGGGACATAGGCCGTGATGTTGACCGCCTGGCCCTCGCCCTGACGCCACGCTCGAACGAAATCGGTGACGGCCGAGTACCCGCCGGTGTAGCCCGCGGCCTTGATCTCGGCATGCAGCGCACGCGCCGTGCGCCTTTCGTGTTTGGGCCGCCTGGCGTCGGCCGTCAGCGCCTGCTTCAGCGTCCCCTCGAACGCGCTGAGCTTGTTCGGGCGCGGCTCGCGCCGGTACTTCGGCGCCTCGGCAACCGGCGCGCGCAGCCACTTCGACACCGTGTTGCGCGACAGCCCCGTCTTGCGCGCTATCTCGCGCTCCGACAGCTTGTCTCTCGCGTGCAGCCGTCGGATCTTGCCAATCATGTCCATGGTGATCACTCCTCAAACCCCGCTGCTTAAAAATGCAGCAGGGTAGGTTGAACACCTGGCTCACTTTTACTTCGGTACTACCCGAAAAACTGGCTCACTTTCCGGTCGGCGCCAACAGGAAAACTAAGACCACCGCTGGCGCCGGCGTGGAGTGGCGGTTCTTCAAGGCAAATGCAAGCAGAGAGTTCTCGTTCCACGACCTGCACGGCGAGATTCACTCATTGATGGACGCGGTGGAGGTCCTGCGGGAGGTTACCGCCGTTCATTCCGCGCAGCCTGTTGTAGTCCTGGATGAGTTCGATCGCATGCTGGACCCGAAGGAGAGAAATCTGTTCGCAGATCTTGTAAAGCAACTCGGAGACAAAAAGGTCCCGGTCACTTTTTTCTTTACGGGAGTGGGCGAAACCTTGAGCGAGCTTCTTGGGGCACATCCGTCGGCAATCCGTCAATTCGAAACTGTCAATCTGGAGAAGCTTGATTGGACTGCGCGATGGGAGATAGCACGCAAGGCCGCCGACGAATTCGGCGTTCACATTGATGACGCAATCTGTGTTCGGCTTGCTGCTGTGAGTGACGGCTACCCCTACTACGTTCATTTGATCACCGAGAAGCTTCTGTGGAGGCTTTGGGAAGAAGATGAAGTAGTTTCCTCGGTCGAATGGCCTCAATATCACGCGGCCATACGAGATGCCATCGAGAGCATTAACGGCGAGCTGCGACGTCCCTATGAGAAGGCGACGAGGCACCGCGGCGAGGAATATGAGGAGGTTTTGTGGGCGGCCGCGGATTCGGACTATCTTGACCGGCATCTGAAGGACATCTACACGAGTTATGGCTATGTGATGCGCCAATTGGCGCATCGAGCGGAGCATCTGTCTTATGAGGACTTCACCGCTGTCGTTCGGAAGCTGCGCTCGCCTTCATGTGACGAAATCCTTGCAGTCTCGAAGGTGCACAACATTCAAAAGAACGGATGGATCACCTATCGTGAGAACCTCCTGCGCGGCTACGTGCGCATGCAGGCGGAATCTAAAGGCGTCGAGTTGCTTGGCGAGAGGGAGGCCCCTAAGCCGACGATCCATGTGAGTGGCGGCCGAGGCAAGTCCGGCACCTACTTCGGTCCGTCCATCCCCAAGGGCGTACATCTCGGCAAGAGCAGGAGGTAGCGCCGGCCGATGCTGGTGTGGAATAGCCCGTTTGCGCCTTTCAGGGCCGGCACGTAGCCGGCCGGGGCTCATCGTCATCGCACGGCCCGATCTGCTCAGCCTCCAGCACGATGAAGCTCTCGCTCCCGGGGTCCTCGACCAGATTCGAGTAGCGCAGCGCGTCGTAGCCGGCCGCTTGGAGCGCGTCCTTGATGAATGCCCAGCCCGCCATGTCGCTGCGATTGTTCGCCTCGTACGCAGCATCCACCTGCGCTGCACTCAGGACGCCCTTGGAGCGAAGTTCTCGCAGGACCGACGGAAACCCCCAGGTACCCAGATCGACGATCTCCAGGGCGTTCTGGAAGGTGATCTCGTACTCGCGCACTTCGCCCTCCCCGCCGGCGATGTCGTGCAGCCGGGCCGCGGCCGCGGCGGCCGTGCCGAAGTGGGCGCCGAGCATGCAGCTCGTGTCGAAGGAATCGAACTGCTCGGTGGTGCCGTGGAACAGGCGGAGGGTCACGTGTGTATTGTGGTCCGGTGGTGCGCCATCAGCGCGGGCGCGGGGCGTCCGAGGCTTCTTCCCCGGCCACGTCATCGTCAATGCCCGCGTCGGCGCCGTCGAGGCGCGCCCGGACGAGCTCGGCCGCCGGTGAGCGGCTTTGCGAATACCTGAAGACCGCCTCGTGCCGCGCTTGCTCCTGGGCGGCCGTGAGGCTAGCCGTGTCGGACCGATCCACGAAGAACTCATTGCCTACTCGCACCAGGCGCGGTTGAGGCATGGCTCGCTCGGGCTCGAGATGGGGACTTCCGCCGAAATTCATGAGATCGTAGGTCGCACGCAACTTCGTCTCGTCGCGCTCGCGAATGATGCCGCGCGAGAAGATCGTGTTCTGGAATCGCCGACGATCGCGCGCATCGACCTCCGACCACAGCGTGAGCCTGCCTTCGCTGTCGGCAACGGCGAGCTGATCGGTGAGGTACATCTCCAGCGCCTTGAGCCGCTGCTGGCCGTCGATCACGCAGTTGGACAGGGGCAGGAACTCGATGCCGCGAAAGCCGCCGACCTCCGGCCGCAGCTTGAACTCGGTGACGACGTAGGTCCCGAGGTGCACACCGGTCCAGGCGCTGTGGATGAAGCGGCGGGCCTGGTCATCGGACCACTTGAACTCGCGCTGCCATGGCGCGAGCGGCAGGCCATCACGAAGCGGTTCGCCCAGGGATACTCCCGCTGAGACTTGTCCGGGTCGAATTGCTTGAGGTCTTTGATCAGCGCGCTGATCGTCATTGGCGCGATGTGCGGCGTTACGCCCGGCCTGGGCATGGTTCGGGTGGTCATAGTGCGGCTACTCTCGAGGGGTTTCGGCAAGTTCTTCGTGACCGTCCGCCACCGCGAGCTCGATCGCTTGGACGTGCAGCGCATCACGGACCTCGTCCGGCAGCGCGGCAGCATCGCGTGCGCCGCCGCACCGGCGGTATAGCCAGTCCGGCGCCCAGGCGAAGTTGAAGCGGCGGTCGGCATCCTGCCGCTGCCACTCGGGCACGATCACGTAGCCGGCCTGCCCCCAGTGGGCAAAGATCTCCCAGTCGTCCATGATCCCATTGCGAACCACGCTCACAGCGAAATCGATGCCCTCATGGTGGAAGGGGCTCAAGGCTCGTTCGCTGTATGCGATGGGGCCGAAGGCAGCCGCGTAGCTCTCATTGTCCTCGCACGCCCACTGCAGCAGGAGGCCGAGGGCGCCTGTCTTCATCGGGTCGGAAAAAAACTCGTCCTGGAACGGGACGAGGGTCTCCCTGGGGCCGTGCCCGCCCAGCTGCAGCGTCTCCTGCGCTTCGCCGGCGCAAAGGGCCAGCCAGGCGCCGCACCGGGCTGCTGTCATGAGTTGATAGGGTCGCATGATAGGGATTCTCTCGATCTATCGTCTTTTCGCGTGCGATTTTCAGTTTGCAGTTCAACGCCTCTATGATTTGTGGCATGACCCGAGACCATGAGGAGCAGCTCCTCGCGTTCAGCGCCGCCCAGAAGAGGCAGTTCCGTGAAGAGGACTGGCTCGAACTCGCGGCGGCCGGGCCTGTGAGCTCTGAGGAGGTCTCGGCCGCCGCTCTTTTCCTTGCTGGCGGCCGGTGGTACGGCCATGACGATGCCCTCTTTCGCGTCGCAGACCGCCTCTCACCCGGCTCGGTTGGGCACTTCTCCAGACTGGCCAAGGCGGTCGAGTTCAATTGCAGCCGGTTCGATCACATGCTGAAGACCAGGATCGCCCATGAATCACGCCACCGCTGAGCTTGCTGCGGCACTATCGACCATGCTCGATAGGATCGATGCCACGCTTCGGGAAAACGGCTATGCGGGAGAGCCGATCATCATGTACCTGGCGGGTGGCCTGGCTGTGAACTTCTACTGCGGAAGTCGCTTCACTGCGGACGTGGACGCGAGCTTTTCTCGCAGGGTGACGCTGGATCCCAATGACCTGATCGTTGATTTTGCAGACGCCTCGGGTAAGCCAATGCAGCTCTACTTCGACGCGACCTACTCGCCCACGCTCGGCCCAATGCATGAGGACTACGAGGATGACGCGCGAGAGTGGGTTGGCATAGGCAACGAGCGGCGTCTCGTCAAGCTGAAGGTGTTGTCGCCGCTGGACCTTGCCGTCTCGAAGCTGGGCCGGTTCGAAGGCAATGATCGAGGTGACATCCTTGAACTCGCCAGGCATGAGTACTTCACCGCGGACGAGTTTCGCGAGCGTGCTGAGTCAGCTGCCAGCTACTTCGTCGGGAATGTTAGGCGACTGCAGACAAACATCAACCTCGTGTGCGAGGACATCGCTGACCTCGAGCCGCCGCCCGCGGCAGGGCCTGGAATCAGGTAGCCCGGCCCCACCGCCCTCTGCGAGAGGCGGGCGTCAGGTGTCCTCGCCCGTTTTCCGGGTGATGGTCCCGAACTCGAACTGGTGCGCCGGGAACGACGCGCGCCAGGCCGCGACCTCCTCTTCCATATCCATGCGAGACGGCGGCGCAGGCTCCCCGCGCTGCGAAGCCATGATCGCGCGGTAGGCGCTCGCGATCGCGACGGTCAGACCCGGGGCGTGACTCGATGCGCCGCCCGAGGTGCACAGCCTCACGCCTTCGGTGGTGCGGCCATGGTGCGGGGCAACCTGGACGTACCAATCGCCGTTGCCGCCTTGGAAGATCACGAGTGTGCGCAGATCGTTCTCGGGCAGATCCCGGTCATCGGTGAGGTAGACGGCAGCTTCGGTTGTCATCGGGTCGGGAACCTCAGGATGTTCCGGGGGCGATCGGGCTCGTCCTGCCCCGTCTCTTCCTCCTCGGCTTCGTGCGCCGCCGTGTCGGCCTGGCCTGGGGCTGCCAGGCGCTCGGCTCGGCGCTGCGCCAGGAAGGCGAGCAGCGCCTCCTCCGCGCCCACGCGCGCCAGGTTGAAAACGGGCACCCCGCGCTGCGAGGCGAGGCGGATCGCCGTCCCGGTGCCGCCGGTCTTTGAGTTCACGTCAGCGGCGCTTTGCGCGCCGTCGGCGGTCCAGCACAAGGTGAACTCCGACGGATTGTCGAGCGTGTGGCCCAGAATCTGGGGGACATTGCGCGCATGAAGGGCGCGCGGTCCTCGGGTGAGCATAGGCCAGCGAGGATGAAGCTGCGCGGCCATGTCGAAGGCGCGAGGATCCGGCAGGAAGGTGCGCCGGGCCGCGTCTGGCCGGCGGTTCTGGAATCCCGGCCACGGCAGCCAGATCGACTTCGCGCTGCCGGCGCGGTCGCACCCTTCCTCGCAGGCCACGTCGGCGCCATCCGCGCCGCCCGAGCGCAACTCGTAGCCTTCGCGGGCGAGCATGGCCGCAAGATCCCGCATGCGCTGCAGCTGGTCGGGAGGCGTCGAGCGTGAGCCGATGCCGGTGTATGTGGGGGCGGTCATTCTCGAGTAATAGAGGAAGGCGGCTTCGTGCGTCAGACTGCGACAGGGCCTTTGATTGCCGGATGAGGGTCGTACCCGACGACCTCGAAGTCGTCGAGCTGATAGTCGAAGATAGAGGCGGGCCGGCGCTTGATCACGAGCGTGGGCGCCGGGCGCGGCTCGCGTACGAGCTGCAGCGCCACTTGCTCGGCGTGGTTGCTGTAGATGTGGCAGTCCCCGCCGGTCCATATGAAGTCCTGCACGTCGAGTTCGCACTGCTGCGCCACCATGTGCGTGAGCAGCGCATAGCTCGCAATGTTGAACGGGACTCCAAGGAAGCTGTCGGCCGATCTCTGATAGAGCTGGCAGCTGAGCTTGCCCCGCCCCCCGGGCTCTTGCGCCGGCGCCACGTAGAACTGGAATAGCGCGTGGCATGGCATGAGCGCCATCTTCGACAAATCGGCCACATTCCAGGCGCTCACGATGATGCGGCGCGAGTCCGGATTGGTCCTGAGGGTATCAATCACTTCCTTGATCTGGTCGACGTGACCGCCCTCCGGTGTTGGCCAGCTGCGCCACTGCACGCCGTACACAGGCCCAAGTTCCCCGTCCTCGCGCGCCCACTCGTCCCAGATCGTGACGCCGCGTTCCTTGAGCCAGTTGTTGCTGCTGGAACCGCTGAGGAACCAGAGCAACTCCTGGATGATGGAGCGCATGTGCACCTTCTTGGTGGTGACAAGCGGAAAGCCCTTTGTCAGGTCGAACCGCATCTGGTAGGCGAACACGCTCCTGGTGCCGGTACCGGTGCGGTCGCTCTTCTGCACGCCATGCGTATTGACGTGGCGCAGGTAGTCTTCGTACTGAGTCCTGATAACGCTCATGCTGCCTCCGCCGATTGCTCGGCACCTTCGGCTTCCGCGTCAGCGTTCGCGTCGCGCACCGCCGTCGTCGCACTGACCAGACGATGGCCCGCGTCCAGGTTCATCAGGATCACTCCCGAGGCAGCGCGGCCGGTTTCGCGGATTTCCTCCACCGCCACGCGATTGCTGACTCCGTTCGACGAAAGCATGATCAGATCCTGCTCTTCGGTGACCGCCATGGCGGTGACGAGCTTCCCGGTCTTGTTGGTCGCCTTGAAAGCAATCACGCCGCTGCCGGCACGCCCTTGGATCGGGAACTCGTCCACCGGGGTCCGCTTGCCGACGCCATGCTCGCCCACGCACAGCAGATGCAGGCTCTTGGAGCCGCCCGCGGGAACGATGGCCGCGCCGACGATGGATTCACCGTCGTCGAGCTTGATGCCGCGGACGCCCCCCGCAGTGCGGCCCATGACGCGGGCGTCGGATGCCGTGAAACGGATTGCCTTGCCCGAGTCCGAGATCAGCATCACGTCGTCACGATCCTTCACGGCAAAGGCGCCCACCAGCAGGTCCCCGTCGTCGAGGCCGACACCTTTAATTCCTCCCTTGCGGGTTGCGCCGTCGTACTCCTCGATGGACGTGCGCTTGACCTGGCCGTTTCGCGTCACGGTCAGCACGGTGGTCTCAGGGTCCTTCTCCGGCAGCGCCAGGACGGCGTTGATCTCTTCGTCCAGACCCTCGATTACGTTGCGGATGTGGCGTCCCTTCGTGGTCAGCGTGCCCTCGGGAATCCGATAGGCCTTGATGCCGTAGACCTGGCCGCTCTTGGCAAACACCATCAGCGAGTCGTGGCTGTGGCTCTGACGCATGAAGCTGACGCTGTCGTTGTCTCCCACGGCCATGGCCGTCTTGCCGCGCGTGCCGCGGTTCTGGCTGCGCAGCGCGTTCGCTGGCAGACGCTTCACGTAGCCGCCTTGCGTCATGGTGATCAGCACGTCCTCGCGGGGGATCAGGTCCTCGCGAGTGATGTCCGAGATGCCCACGCCGATCTCGGTGCGGCGGTCCGCGCCGTAGCGGTTCGAGATGTCGGACAGCTCCTCGCGGATCACGTTGCGGATGCGCTCCGGGCTCTCGATGATCTCGGTGAGGCCGGCGATCTTGGCCAGGACCTCGGCATGCTCGGTGCGGATGCCTTCCAGTTCCATGCCGGTGAGCTTCTGCAGGCGTAGGTCCAGAATGGCCTGGGCCTGCAGCTCGTCGACGGACAGTAGCGCCATGAGGCCGGTCTTGGCTGCAGCCGGTCCCTCGGCAGCGCGGATCAGGGCGATGACCTGGTCGAGCATGCCCAGTGCGGTCATGTAGCCTTCCAGGATGTGGAGCCGGGCCAGTGCCTGCTTGCGCTCGTAGACGTGGCGCGCGAGCACGACTTCCTCGCGGAAGGCGATCCAGCGCAGGATGAGGTCCTTCAGGCCGAGCAGCTTCGGCCGGCCGCCGTCGAGGACCACGCAGTTGTAGGACATCCCGACCTCAAGGTCGGTCTTCGAGGCCAAGTCCGCGAACACGGCTTCGGTCGATTCGTCCTTGCGCAGGGCGATCCAGATGCGAATCCCGTCCTTGTTCGACTCGTCGCGCATGTCGACGATTCCCTCGACCTTCTTCTCGCGCACCAGGTCGGCGATCTTTCCGACCAGCACGGCCTTGTTCACCTGGTAGGGCAACTCGTCGATGACGATGGCCTTGGTGCCGCGGCCGCGGTCCTCTTCGTGCCAACGCGAGCGGATCTTGATGCGGCCCGAGCCGGTCTCGACCGCCTGGGTGAAGCCGTCCAGGCCGTGCACGATCGCCGCGGTCGGAAAGTCCGGGGCTTGCAGGACAGCGACCACCTCGGCAGTGGCTGCCTCCGGGCGATCCAAAAGCATCAGCGTTGTGGCGCAGACGGCGCGCAGGCTGTGCGGCGGGATGCGGGAGGCCATGCCCACCGCGATCCCTTCGACCCCGTTCACCAGCAGGTTCGGATAGGGCGTCGTCAGAACTGTCGGCTCTGTCTCGGTGCCGTCATAGTTCGGCGCCCACTCGATCGTCTCCTTGTGCAGGTCGTGGAAGAATTCGCCGGTGAGGCGGGTCAGGCGCATTTCGGTGTACCGCATCGCCGCCGGATAGTCCCCGTCCACCGAGCCGAAGTTGCCCTGCCCGTCGATCAGCATCTGCGACATCGAGAACGGCTGAGCCATGCGGACGGCCGCGAAGTAGACCGAGACATCGCCATGCGGGTGGTACTTACCGATCACGTCGCCGACAGTGCGGGCCGCCTTGCGGTAGGCCTTGTTGTGGGTGTTGCCGGCGTCGTGCATGGCGAACAGGATTCGGCGATGGACTGGCTTCAGGCCGTCGCGAACATCGGGCAACGCACGGTCCGTGATGACGCTCATGGCGTAGTCGATGAAGCTCTACTCCATCAAGGGTTGGATGAGCAGGGGTTGAACTTGAGACATGGGAGAACGCTTTGCGGAAATGGTTGGGGTAGGGAGAGGCCTCACCGCCTCTCCCAGGCTCACACGTCGATCTGTGCGTAGGTGGCACGCTCTTCGATGAAGGCACGGCGCGGGGGCACTTCGTTGCCCATGAGCAGCTCGAACACGGCGTCTTCCGCGGCGCCAACCGGCAGGGGCTCGGGGTCCAGGTCCGTGGTCTCGGACGTCGGCGCGTACTGCACCTGCAGCAGCGTGCGGGTTTCCGGATCCATAGTGGTGGACCAAAGTTGCTCGGCGTTCATCTCGCCAAGCCCTTTGAAGCGCTGGACCTCGTAGCCGTCGCGGCCGCCATGCGAGGCGAAGAAGGCCTCGAGAGCAGCGTCGTCGCGAATCCAGTGCGGATCGCCCTTGCCCTTGCGCACGCGGTACAGAGGCGGCTGCGCGAGGTAGACGTGGCCCTGCGCGATCAGCTCCGGCATGTACTTGTGGATGAGCGTGAGCAGCAACGTGACGATGTGCGCGCCGTCCACGTCCGCGTCGGTCATCAGGATCAGCTTGTGATAGCGCAGCTTCGTGATGTCGAAGGCGCTGGCCGCACCGCAGCCGAAGGCCTGCACGATGTTGTCGATCTCTTCGGATTTCAGGCCCTTGGCCACGTCATCCAGGCGCAGAACGTTCAGGGGCTTGCCCTTGAGGGGCAGGATCGCCTGGGTCCTGCGATCGCGGCCCTGCTTGGCGGAGCCGCCGGCGGAATCGCCCTCGACCATGTAGAGCTCGCACAGCGCCGGGTCGGTTTCCTGGCAGTCCGCCAGCTTGCCCGGGAGCGTCCCGATGGCGAGCGGGCTCTTGCGCTCGACCTGGTCGCGGGCCTTATCGGCCGCGGCGCGGGCGCGTGCCGCACGGTCGGCGCGCATGATGGCGGCCTTGGCTTCCTTGGGGTTCTCCTCGAAGAATTTCATGAGGAGTTGGTAGGTCACCGTGGACACGGCCCCATTGCACTCGGTATTGGCCAGCTTATCCTTCGTCTGACCCGAGAAACGCGGCTCACTGAGGCGAACGGAAATCGCCGCAGCAAGACCTTCGCGTACGTCGTCTGCGACGAACGGCTCTTTTGTGAGCTTGTTGTCGTCGGCGTACTTGTTATACGCTCGAAGTAGGGCTGAGCGAAAGCCCGCGTCGTGACTACCGCCATTCGGCGTGGTCACGCCATTGGCGAACGAGACGATGGTGCTCGGACGCTCGGCATGCACGCGGAATGCGACCATCACCTCCACTTCGCCTTCCTTCGTGGCGACCTTCTGGTGCGCGGAGAGGGACTGGAGGACCGGAGCGTTGCGGTTGTCGGTCACGACGTCGAGGATTTCGACGAACGATGCAGCCTTCCACTCGGACGACACGCCCGTGCGCTCGTCGAGGTAGACGATCTGCAGGCCCGGGTTCAGATGAGCGCGAGTCGACAAGGAGTGGGCGATCAGCGCGTGGTCGAACGTCAGCTCGGGCCCGCCCTCCTCCGCCTTGAAGATGGTGAGGTCAGGCCAGAAGCGGATCGTGGTGCCGTGGTTGCTCGAGGCGCCGATTCGCTTGAGCTTCTCGACGGGGGTGCCGCCGTTCTCGAAGGCCTGGAAGAATTGGCCGCCGTCGCGCTCGATGGTCATCTCGAAGCGCGTGGACAGGGCGTTCACGACCGACGCACCGACGCCGTGCAGGCCGCCGCTGGTCTTGTATGCGCTCTCGCCGTCTTCCCCGCCGAACTTGCCGCCGGCGTGCAGGACGGTGACCACCACGGTCGCTGCAGCGACCTTCTCCTCGGGGTGCAGGTCGACGGGGATGCCACGACCGTTGTCCTTCACGGAGACGGAGCCGTCTGCGTGCACGCGCATCTCGATGCGGTCGCAGTGGCCGCCCATGTGTTCGTCGATCGAGTTGTCGAGGATTTCCCACACCATGTGGTGGAAGCCCTTCCTCTGCGTGTCGCCGATGTACATGCCGGGGCGCTTGCGCACTGCCTCCAGCCCTCGCAGTACCTTGATCTGATTGCCGTCATAGGCGGCTGGGGTACTCGACATCTAAACCTTTCGTTGGTGGGCGGCAGCATTGACCACAGCGGTCGCCGAATGCTATGTTACGGTTCACAACATAGTACAGACGCGGTTAAAAAAAGCGCAAGGCAGAACACGAAAAGACTCGACAATGACGAAATCTCTACCCGCAAGGTTGCCCGTGGCCCTGAACGCAACGACGGACTCCCTATCCCGCGCGGCCAGCTTCCTGCGCGCGATCGGTATTCCCTGCGAAGAGGCCCCAGGTACGAGAGGCTTCCTGGAAGGTGTTCGGGTCAGGGACGGCGGCCTGCTCTATGACCCCGCCTGCCTGGTGTCGAACCTTCTGCATGAAGGTGGCCACGTGGCCACAGTTCCGGTCGCGTGGAGGCACCTGCTGAGCGACGACGTGGCGGTCGGTCATCGCGCCATGTTCGCGGACCTCGAGCGTATGGAACTGCTGGACCCTGACGGGCCCTTGGTGCGCGCTGCGCTCCAGTGCTCGGACCCGGAGGCAACCGCATGGGCGTGGGCCGCTGGAAAGCACCTCGGGATCCCCGAGGACGAGATCATTCTGGACAGCGAGTACGGAAACGAGGGTGCCGGCATTCGCCTGGCGCTGTCGCTGCGCAGCTATCCGGGCATCAACGGGCTTGCGCACGCCGGCTTCTGCGCAGTTCGCGCCGGCAGTGCGCCGTTGCCAGTTTTTCCCGCCCTGGCGCACTGGACCCAGCCGGCCGAGGTGCCAGATGAGTGCCTGGAGGCTCTCCGGGAGGAAGCGGATACTCCGAGGGAATGCGTATGTTCCTGATCCGAGTTGCCAGCATGGCCTCCGTCGCGCTCGCTGGCGCCATGTGCGCAATGCATGCGACGAGCGGCGAGGTGAGCCCTCCCACGAGTGAGGAAGCCCAGGCGGCCTACGCGCGCTTCGCAACGGCCTTCGTCGGCCGGCTGTACTCCGCTCGGTCGGCGACGCTCAGCGGCGGCAAGGTCGCAGAGATCAACGAGTTCGCCCACCGCCAACCCTTGCGCGGTTGCGACGAGCGGCGCGAGCCCGACGCGGACCCGTTCGCCCCGGCGGATGCCGCGCCGCCGCCGGTGGTCTTCAACTGCACCTGGGAGAACGGCGAGCGCATCAGCCTCACCCGAGTGGCCAATACCGGCGTTTGGACGGTGAGCAACGACGCCGCGGCTGCCGCCGGCGCGGGGATTATGCTGGTCGGGCCGCTGCGAGATGAGCCACAGGTGGTGGCGATCCTAACGGCGCCGATCAAGCCCCCCGCTTCTGAGGCCCCGGCAGCAGTTCCTGCGGTGGCCGCGACCAGGGCTCCAGCACCGACCGTCTTCACCGGGGCAAACATGCAGGGGATGCCGAATCCATTCGTGCCGCCCCTGCACGCCGAGCCGGTGCGCAGCAGCACGGCGGCGCCGGCGATCGGGCCGATGCCGGCGCCCTATTCCGCGGGAGGTCGATGAGTGACCGTGGGCCGGGGCGGCCTCGCTCTAGGTTTCCTGGCCGCCGCGGATCGCCGACGTCGATCGTTGAATCTGCCTGGCCATCAGTCGCTCCAGGCGCGATGGCGGCTCGCGATGCACGAGCAGTTCGATGATCCAGCCGGCCGACACCAGGACGGCCAGTGCGCCGAGGGTGAAGATCGCTGATTCCATGGTCCGCTCCTGAGTCGACAAGGCGGCAACTTTGCCGCCGCCTGGCAGCCCTGTGAACTCTCCAGATGGACTACGTGGTATTCGCGCACGGTGTGACGTAGTTCCTTTTCCCGGGACGATCGCGTGGTTGGAAACCCGCCCGCCGTGGACAACCTGCTGCCCACACACGTGTGGACAGGTCCTTCGGGCTGCCAGGTCTGTCCACCGCTCCCCGCGCGCTTGCCTTTGGCCTGACGCCCTGCCCACCGGCTTTGCCCGTGGACAGGTTGCCCGGACGGTGGCCCCGTCCGCCCCTTGCGGCCTTCGGCCGGGGGCCCCACCTCGGACCTTTGACTGAAGCCCCGCCGCTTTCGCGGCCAATCCCGGGGCAATCGAAGGGCTGCGCGTCGAGCTGGTGGTCCTTGGTTCCCGCATTTGTTGGGAGCCGGCCCGGCACCTCCCTTCACGCCCGCGGCAACTCTGCAACTACATAGAGAGGCGTATAGCCACTCGCAAGGAACAGATGTACAACAGCGGCGTCCAAGAACCCTGGGCACACAGCCGCTGCATCCCCGGATTGCCCGGGCTGTGGATACCCTCACCAGGTACACGTTCGCCATGAATACGCGTCTGATCAGCTGTGCAATTGTGGTAACCGCATGCGCAGCAACCACGGCATCGTTCGCTGAGCCCGACGTCATTCAGCAGCACAAATCGATTCTGCAGAACGCGATGGGAAAGGGCGACTGCCAGACCGTCAAAGTGATGCTTAAAACGCCTTATGTGGGGCCGGATACCCCTGGAATCCGAACCTGGATCATCAATCCTGGCCTTCAGGTCGACCAGGTTGATCTCGAGCAGACAGCTTGCATAGTGGAAGCGTTTGTCAAGGCCGGCTTTGATGTCTCAACGACGCCAGTTCGCTGGCGCAGCGATCCGCCTCCCCCGGCGCCGGAGAGCTTTGGATCTGAATTGATGCAGGCCATGGTCGCCTTTAACTTGTGTGCCTCGGCCCCTGAGCCCAGGCCCCCAGTGAAAGCCGAGAGGGACTTTGGAGCCGTTTGGCGAGTACGCAAGTGCGAGCCGCTGCCGAGTGGATGGTCAAAGCCGCATCGCCACGTGGGCCTGCAGACCTGGCGCGTTTTATTTGAAGCAGCGCCCGCGAGCAGAAAGGATTGGGCGACATGGTATGAGTCAGCATGCTTGGCACACGCGTACCTGCTGCAAACGGGACGCTATCGCCAGCACTACGAACCTCTGTCACTGCGCCCGATCTTCGATGAATATCACGTTAGCACGACCGCAAATTGCGGCCTGTAGACAGGCGCGGCATGATCGGTGACGCGGGCGTCTGCAGCGCGCGGTACGCCGCGATCAGCTGCATCACCGCCTGGTCCCCGCCCTGGCGCCTGTCCTCCCCCCGGCTCGCCTCGTAGTGCTGCCAGTCGACCGGGAGCAAGGTGTTCGTCTGCGTCGAGCAGGCGTACCGGGTGGGGCTGCCGCCGCCGCAAGCCACGACTTCCAAGGGTGCGCCGCACGTGCGGCAGGCCGGGACCACGGGGGGCTCGTAGCGTCGGGTCAGCTCTTCCAGGAGCTGCTCGTCCACGACGGAATCGCTCATGGGCGAGGGGCCTCGTGGAGGGCGTCCCGCGCAGAATCGGAGTTTTCCGAGCAACTGCCTGCCAAGGCCTTGAAGCTCACGCTCTCGCTGAGATCACCGTAGCGCGGCAGCGGGAAGCGCGGCTCCTCGATCTCGCGCCAGTTCTCGGCGGAACAGAAGGGCTCGTAGCCGCGCGGACCGCCCATGACGGGCGATTCGCGGCCGATCCTGTCGCCGTCCCGGGCATAAAGCACCAGGTCATAGCATCCCCCTGGCTCGTGGCCGGTAGGCGCGTGAACGTCACGGACCTTTGCGACGCGATAGCCGTCACAGACCCATGTGCCCGGCGAGGCCATCCCGGGTGGGGCGGCGCTCTTCAGCGCTGTGGCTGCGCGCTGGGCGGCCCCGAGCCGGTCGACCGCTGCGTGGATGACGTTGCCCTTGCGGTCCCAGAGAGGTTCGTCGGGCAGGACGACACCTTGCGAGACCTTTACCGGCTGGCGGGCGGCCAACTCGCGATTGCGAGCCGTGTCCATGGCGTTGGCGGCAAGGGTCTGCGCCTCGGCCAGGGTGGCCGCGAAGTACCTGATCTCGTAGAGGGCGCTGAGCGGACCTTCGCCGGCGTAGTGGCGGCCCGCGGTTGCCTGCCGGGCCATGGCGCTGCGGATTTTGTCCACGTGCGGTCCCAGCACGGCTTCGACCTGTTCGGCGCTCACCCGGCTCACGAGATCGCCGTTGGCGGCGACGTAGATCGCCGGGGGCGCAGGCGCAGCGGCGGGAAGCGGCCCTCTGGATCTGCTCACGATCGCCTGGATCGCATCGACGAAAGCGTGCATCGGGCCGAAGGTGTCAGCCGTCACGAGCTCGGCCGGCGGAGGCTTCATCCCGAGCAGGTCGAAGATGAGCTTGGCGGCGGCGTCGATGAGCTGGGCCCGCTCGGGCGCAGGCGCCGCGGCGGGTGTGTTGGTGGGCGTGAGCGTGGGTGGTGTGGCGGTGGCAATCGTCATGATTTTTGCTCGTCCTTGGCGAGCGGTTCGAAGCGTTCGTTGAATTCGGCGGGAGGACGCACCCAGAGCGCGCCGTCCTGGCCGCGGTAGAGCACCAGGGTGGCCATGTCGGTGACGGGGGTCGAGCTTTGAAGCCGCGCTTCCCCGATGCGCTCGTAGATTCCGCCGGTCGTCTTGTGTCGGCACCGAACGCCAGGAGCAGGCGCGCGATCGCTCAGGGCGTCGATCTCGGCGACGTGGTCCCAGTAAATGCCCTCCAACCGATCGATCAGCGAGAGCGTCGGGTCGTCCGCGGTGACGTCCAGCAGCTCGCGCAGCTTCGGCTCGTCCCAGTGCTCTCCGTAGTCGCCCGTGTCGCCGATGGGGTGCGATCCGATGACGTCGCCAATGTTCTCGGCGCCGTGCTGCAGCAGGATGGCGAGCGCCTCGGTGCGGCCGGCGCGGCGCAGATCCTTGGAGGCCTCGCGCGCCAGCTGGAGGGCGAGGCGCAGATCGGCGAGCTGCTTTTCGAGGGCGGCCTCGCGGGTGGTGGTGGTCATGTCTGTTCTCCAATCAGGGCGGCACGTTCCTTCTCGACACCTGGGCCGGTGCGCTCGTAGCCCTCGATCCTGATTCGGTGGCGCACGGCGCGACCGTCGGCGGTCCACCCGTTGAAGCTCCATCCGCTCTTGCTCTGGATCATGTTCGCTCGGCAGAGCGCGGCGTGCAGGGCGCGCGCCGGCCCCTCAAAGTCATCGAACGGCAGGCCGTTGAAGGTCCCTGTCGACGGATCTGTTGCGGCGGGGGCGGCTCGCAGCGCAGCCTCGGCCCGGATACGGGCGGGGCCTCTCGGTGCCCCCATGGCGTCGTAGACATCGACCAGGAGGTCTAGCGCCTCCCGCGTGGTGTCCACCGCAGGGGCGGAGGCCAGTCGGGTTTCGTACGACAGGCAGCACCAGCCCGGCGCCAGGCCGTAGCCGGCCAGCACGTGGCTGACGACCCTCATCTGCGTGCGGCCCGTGTAGACCAGCGGCGCGCCGGCGCGCATCTCCTCGCCGGTGTGCTCGGTCTCCAGCAGGTAGAGCGAGTCGCCGACCTTGAAGTCACGGTCATTGAAGCGGATCTCGAACGTCTTGAGGCCGTCCCAGGTGGCCTGGAAGACCTCGGGGTCCGTCTTCAACTCATGGGTGCGTCCGGCGGGCGCGGCTTGAGCGGGAAAGGCCGCGTGTGGGATCGAATTCATCGAGATGTCTCCGGTGCTGTTGCGAGGCGCGGGGCGTCGAGGTCTGCCTCGACCATGGCAGCCACTGCGCGCACGGCTGCGTCGATGGCCTCCTGATCGGTATCGAAGCGGCAGCGCGCCAGGAAGGCGTCGTCGCGCCCGCTGGGCATCGGCTCCCACTCCCACTCGCCAGTTCGGTTCAGGCAATCGCCGTGGAGGCGCACGGCCCACTTCGCAGCCCCCACGAGCTGAACCGCGCGCTCGATCCTGACGTGGTCCCGTGGCGACAGGTCGAGGGCGTAGGCGCTGACCATTGCTCTCGTTGGGCAGGCGCTTGCGGCAGCGTCGGGGTCCTGGTCGAGCCCGGATTCGTCCGACGCCGGTTCCTGCGCAGCGACCTTCGCGCGCTCAGCGAGGGCGCGGACGCTCTCCACGATGTCGTGGATCTCGAACTTGTGCCTCGGGCCCAGCAGGATCGTGACGATATTGCGCATGCCCCATTCCCAGCGGTCCTTGCGGACAACCTTGCCGTCCTCGCGGCGCTCATAGTCCTGCGGGTGCGCGTAGATGCGCGGCTCTGCTTGTTTCTCGGCCTCGGTGAATGAAGTGCCCTTCGTGCTGTCCGCGAGCGTGAGCGGCACGCCGGCCTCGACCCAGCCGAGGATCTCCTGGCACAGGCGCGCCTTGGCGCGTGCCTCTGCGGCCTGCACCTGTAATCCTTGCGGGCCGAGCACGTTCGCCGAACGCACGTTGTCTGCCTGAAGCTCGGCAAGACGGGCCTGGATGGATTGCGCCGACTGCGAGCTGCCCCGTGACGCCAGTCCCTCGGCGCTCGCCGTTCGGGGGCCGGCAGCGGCCTCTGCCGGGCTGGAAGCGATCGGTGCCTGCTCGGGAGGGGCGGCGGCGTCCAGCAGCCCGCGCGCCAACAGGTTCGCCCGAACGTCCGCCCAGACCTGTTCCCTTGAGAGAGAGGCGTTGATCAGGACGAATCGTTTCGAATCGCCGTGTACTCGCTCCAAGTATCCGTTGTTGACGGCATGAAAGAAGTCGACCGGCTGGCTCTCGAACTTGTCCGGCGCGCGCGCACCGGCAAGACGTTGGGCCGCGATCGCGGGATCGAGGTAGAAGAGCAGCGTCAAATCCGGCTGCAGAAGCGCACCGCCGGCGTCCGGACCGGGCGCCCGACCGGCAGCGGCGAGCATGTCACGGCTTTGGACCATGGCTTCGAGCGTGCTCAGGGTCGCCAGGTCAAAGCCCCGGCCGCCGCCCTGGTAGGCGAACGTGCTGTCGGTGAACCGGTCGCAGATCACCACCTTCCCGGCGGCCAGCGCTGGCGCGATCTGGGTCTGGATGTGGTCGCGCCGCGCCGCGAAGCACAGCAGCGCCTCGGTCAGCGGATCCATGGAATCGCTCAGGATCATGGTGCGCAGCTGCTCGGCCAGCGGCGTGCCGCCCGGCTCGCGGGTGACCACCACGCTGCGCCCCGAGTCCTCGAGGAACTTCCGCAGAGCCTCGATGTGGCCGCTCTTGCCCGCGCCGTCGACGCCCTCCAGGGAAAGGAAGAGGCCTCGCTCGCCGCTCATCTCGGCGATCACGGCGCGCACCTCTCGCCCTGCGCCTCCTCCGCCTCCGCCATGGCCAGCGCCGTCTCCCGCTCGATGGTCTTCTTCGTGACCAGGCGCATCAGGGCGGGCGCGCCAGCTGCGCGGTGGATCTTGTGGAACGGGTTGCCGTCATCCCACTGGATGCCCAGGAACGCCAGGCCCACGCACTTCACGTCGGCAGCCAGCGCGTCTGCGTCGGCGGTGTCGGCGGCGCGAAGGAACTCGGCGCAAAGTACCTGAAAGGCCTCATATGAGCCCGCAATCGTGGGCGCGAGGGCTGACGACCCATGGAGGGCAGATTCACGGGTGTGTGGCGTCGGAGCGGCAAAGTTCATGCGGAGGATCGAAAGTTTGAGGCGATACGCGGCAACGCGTTCTATTATCCGTGTCAATCTTCTCCTACGAACCAATGATTGCGCAAGGCAATATAGTGAATACCGTCCAACGCTTCGTTCCAGGCGCGCGCCAGGCAGCAGCCCCGGCCGCTGCAAGCACCCCCGCGATGCTGGTGCTGCAGGCGGAAACGTCCGCCGAAGTGCGCACCGCACTGCTGGTGGCCACCATGCGGGGGATGCCCGTTCGCCGGGTGTCCCTGAAGGAACTCCAGTCCAGCCTCGATGCCCGCGCGAGCCTGGCCGCGTACCTGGGCGAGATCCTGCCGGTGGGCACCGTGGAGTTCGTGCGCGCAGTGATGGGGATTCGGGGTGTCCCGGAGCCGGAGGGCATGGGCTACGGCCCGGTCGGAGACTTCCTGCGCCGCGAAATCCGCGAGGGCGTGCTCTATGAGCTGAAGGCGGCTGAAGGGCCGGTCTTCGTGAAGCCCGTGGCAACCAAGAGCTTTTCCGGCTTCGTCTACGATCCGCGCCCGGGCGCCAAGCACACCGAATACCAGCTCGAGCAGCTCAAGGCGATCGCGTCGCTCAAGACCGCCACCCGCGTTTGGCTGTCCGAGGTGGTCGAGTTCGCCTGCGAGTGGCGCTACTACGTGGACGCAACGGGCCACATCCTGGCCAAGGCACGCTACGACGCTGACGGCGACGACGACGCGCCCGAGCCCACCACCGAGGTCGTGCAAAGCGCGATCGACAGCACGGTGACCTACCTTGAAGCCCGGGGCAACGCCCATCCCTTTGCGATCGACGTGGGCGTGCTCACGAACGGGCGCACCGCCGTCGTGGAGCTATCGGACGCGTGGGCTCTTGGCCTCTACGCCCACGCCCGCACGCCGGCCGGCACGGACTGGAAGGCCGATGACTACGTCGACTTCCTGCTGCAGCGCTGGCGCTCGATCGTCGCGTACGGGCAGCTGCGCGCGGCCCGGGAGGCTGCCGATCGTCTGGCCAGGGCCGAGAAGGTCGAGCCCCCGCCGCCGAAGGTTCCTGCGCCTCGTGGCCGCCCCCGGAAGGTCCCGCTCCCGGCAATCACGCAAGTAGCAGCAGCAGGGGTCTGAAAAATCTCACCGGAGTCAGGTTTTCTGCGGTATATCATGAGAAGTACGCTCAGTGCACGCGCTCCTCGTCCCGGCAACCCCCGTCGACCCTCTCTCCCACCGGAACCCGGCTCCCGCAAGGCCTCGGTTCCGCGCCGCGCCGGCACAAGTTCCCCAAGGCACCTGATCCCCGCCGGCTCGATCCTGCTGGGGTCGATCCCCTTCGAGCACATCCCTCGCGCAGCATGCCCCCTGTCGATCTGTCCGGCCTGAGCGATGCCGACTTGGTCGCCGAGCTGGAGCGGCGGCGGTTTCAGCGCGAGCGGCCGCCCAGGCTGCGCCACGTCTACACGTGCACCAGGTGCTCGAACGTGTCCCGAGCCGGCACCTCGCCCGTCACGATCTACGCGCGCTCGGCTCGGCCTGGTGCCGAAGCTGCAACGCGAGAACAACCGTCTCGACCGGGCCCTGGGAGAACCTTGTTCGGTAGGGAAATGCTCGATCGGAGGTGTTCCATCGGAACAGCGCCCCATCTGTGTCGAGCCCCATCCGAACCTTCTCGATCGGGACATGGATCCAATCGCCTGGCTAAAGCGGGCTGCACCATCAGCACCCGCCCCAACCGGAAAAGGCCCGCTGCGCAAGGTGTCCGCCAAGTGTGGCTTTGGTCTGGAACGGTCACGACCGGTGCCATCTCCGTAGGGACGCATGGGCGAAACGGGCGCGTTCGCCGCGCAAGGTGTCCGCCAAGTGTGGCGCTCTGCCGGAACCGCCCGCCTCGCACCGCTCCCCTCCCTCCGGCTGCGTGGAGATCGCTCGGCCTGGTTCGATTCCCCATCGAGCCGGATTCGGTCAGGACATGGTGGCGTGCGGGAAGGTCCCGCGGGGGGCTTGTTCGTGCGGGGATCTGCACCGGTGGGGGCATATGGGGCGGCAGGACGCATACTCATGATATACCGCGCGCGGCGCGTGCTCTGGGGTGGGGGTCGGGGGGCGCGGCGGCGGCGCCGTTCTGCGCTGAGAACCCCGGGAATAGAGATGGGCGAAGGGGCTGCACCTAAAAACCCGCGACACCAAAGCACATTCTTTCTCCGCGCAGGATTTCGAAAGTTCGTCGGAAACAGGAAGGGCGCCGGCTGGACCAGGGGACCAGGCGCACAGGCACGGTGAGCACCCCCTGGCGGTGGCGGTATCATCCGCTTCTGTCGGCTCGGCTGGCCGCCATGGCGGATCCGCTCGGGGCGTTGGCAATCGGGCTCGAAAAGGGCCGCAGTCGGCGCGCCAACGAGCACCGCCTCGCAACCTATGCCGGCCCGACCAGCGCCGCGAAGGACACGCGTCAAGCGCGGCCGGGTCGTCAAGCGCCACCTCGGCGAGATCGATTTCACCGAACTGAACAGGTAGATCGAAACCCTGCTGGGAAGGGTAGATCCTCTGGGAGGACGTTGAGGCAGGCCAAGCGCCCAAGCATCGGATATGAACTAAGCCTCCCGCGATCCGCGCAATCCGCCGCCCGCGGACAAGTGTGAAGCTGCACGAGGCGCCGTCGCGAAGATTGAAACCGATGGCACTTTCCACCGCGTGTTCGTTCAAAGCAGTAGTCGTGCGCTGACGGCAAGCGGTTTTAAAGATTCTCGTCGGCCTTCGGAACGAGCCGCTAAATGATTCTGCAAGCCGCTTTCGCCTCAGTCTTGCTTCTGCTCAGCGCCGGGACGTTCGCATCGTGCGTGGCTGACGACCATCCGAAAGGACCTATCGAAGGTGGTGTGGTGATTGAAACCGAGGACGCGGATTACGAACTTGTCGCCAGCCCGGACAGCCTCCGTCTCTACATTCGCGGGCATGGGACACGGATTGACCTTTTAGAACTCGATGCGAAGATTGCGCTGGGCACAGGCAAGTCGAAGCAAGTGGTGGCCCTTCACCCCGTTTTCGACAGGCTGGAAGCGACGGGCACTTTCCAGATCAGCGCCCGCACCAAGGCCGTCGTCACAAGGCCCTCCAAGCCAGCGACCACGGTGCGGTTCACGCTGAAGTGAGGGGCCCGGGTTGATTCGAACCCGAAGTTTGTAAGGGGATCAGGCATGAACGTGTCGACCACCATCGCTGCACCGACCGGACGCGGTGACGATCCCGGCATGATCCCATCGACCAGCTTGCCCCGTCCGGGCGCTGTCGCCACGACAGGATTGTGGTTTTTCATGGGCGTCGCGACGATGCTCTTCGCACGTGAGCCTGGCGTACGTTTTTCGCCCGGACGGGGTCGAGGGCTACCCGCTCGCGCTGCCGTGGCTGCTTTGGCTCAGTACGGGACTACTTGCGATCGGCAGCATCGCGCTACAGCGAGCCGGAGGCGCGGCGCGCCTGGCTCCCCAATCCAAGGCGCTCGGATTGTGGCTCCTGGGGGGCGCAAGCACGTTTGCTTTCCTCGGCGTCCAATTGTGGGCGAGGTCAGAAATGCAGGCTGCCCGCGTCCTGCTGGCCGGCAATCCTGCCTACTTCTACTTGCTGACGGCGATGCACAGCCTTCACGTTGCAGGTGGCATCGTCGCCGTGGTGCTGACCATGCGAACAGGCTGGTCGGATACCGATCAGGTCCGCGTCGCCTGGCGAATCAGCCTGTGCGCTCGCTATTGGCATTTCCTTAGTCGTCTGGGTGGCGCTGTTCGCCATGATGGCCCTCCTGACACCCGAGGCGGTCCGCATCATCTGCGGCACGCTCAAGCCTTGATGCGAGCACGGGTTGTCCGCCTACCTCAAGCTTTGCCGTTGGACGCTGCTCTTGCTCGTGGCGATGGCATCTGCGTGCTCGCCGGCGCCGCAGCCGTTCAACTCCGTCGAGCTCCGGCGCCGAATACGCCAGCAAGCTGGAACTTCCAGATGCTGATGGCCGTTTGCGCACTCTGTCGGACTTCAAGGGCAAGGTGACGGTCGTGTTCTTCGGCTCCACAATGCCGGGGCGGATGCAGCCTGTCTCACCGTTGACGGCAGCTTGTCCGGGTCGTCGACCGTACCTTTCGGGCGACCAGCGACATCGCCGTGGTTCAATCGGCCGTGCAGCCGTCCTCCTCGCAATCGCATCGATGAACGAAGAAACTCCGCCCTCCGCGCGTCCGGAGCTCGTCCGGACGCCGCAAGTCACGGTTGCGCCCGTGAGCCGTGCGCGGTGGATGGCGCTGTTCTCAGCTTGGCTGATCGCGTTGGTGTCGACGCTGGGAGCGTTGTTTCTGGGCGAAGTCATGGGGCGTACACCCTGCGTGCTGTGCTGGTATCAGCGAATCGCCATGTTCCCGTTGGTCGTCATATTGGCAATGGGTCTGTTGCCGGTGGATCTGCGCAGCGTTCGCTACGCAATGCCACTGGCAATGGGCGGATGGACCGTCGCGCTCCACCATTGCCTGCTGTACTGGGGCGTGGTGCCGAAAGGGCTGGTTCCCTGCGGCCAGGGTGCCTCTTGCACAGATGCGCAACTGGCCTTGGCCGGCTTCTTGTCGATTCCACTGCTGTCGCTCATGGCGTTCACATTCATCGTGGCGCTGTTGGTTGTTGCCCGGAAGGAGGTACAGAAATGAAAAGAAGTCTGTTGGTGGTTGCTGCGGGAATGCTGGCCGTGGCTTTGTTTGTCCTCGGCGCCTTCTTCTATGCCGGCAAGAAAGACGAGCGGGCTGTCAACCTCGCTCAGATCAATCGCGATGCATTGGTCCGGCCTCATTCGCCCATCTACGGCAATCCGAACGCCAAGGTAACCATCGTCGAGTTCCTCGATCCGGCCTGCGAGACTTGCCGTGCGTTCTACCCCTTCGTGAAAGGCATGATTAACGCAAGTTTTGGGCAGGTGAATCTGGCGGTTCGATATGCGCCCTTGCACCATGGTTCTGATGAAGCCGTCAAGATCCTCGAGGCCGCCCGGATGCAGAACTTGTATTGGCCGGTGATTGAGGCGATGTTCGCCGCTCAACCGATCTGGGCTTCCCACGAAGCCCCTCGGCCGGCGTTGATCTGGGAAAACATCAAGGGCACAGGCCTCGACATCGCGAAGGCAAAAGCGGATCTGGACGATCCACGCATCGCCAAGATCCTGCTGCAGGACGTCGCCGATGTCGAGACGCTCCGCCTGACTAAGACACCCGGTTTCTTCGTCAATGGAAAGCCGCTTGTCGACTTCGGCTCGAGCCAGCTCAAGGCGCTGGTCGATCAAGAGGTGCGAGCTGCGTATGGCAAGTAGATGCCTTCGTCACAAGGTAGCGGATACGAATTTCCACCGGCTTGCCGATCCTCGGTCATTTCCGTTTAGATCCAAGAAAATTTGAAGGTCCGGCGGCACGGGCATGGGCCGGAATGCGCTTGCGCGCGCAGGCCCCGGGTTTCCCAGGGGAGGCGCCCGGTAAGGTGGCCCAGAGGTGCACCAAAACCAGCCGAAACACCTGGCCCATCACCTCGCGGAAGTTGCGCTGTGCCATGCCGACCCACAGCATCCAGGCGTGCACTTGCCAATGGCGCTTGAAATTGCGTTGCCCCAGGCTATCTTAGGAAACCGTACACCGCGTTGACAGAGTACTTGGCACCAGCTGAAACCTCAACTGACGATGGTTGCGAAAGGTGGGGGCGAAGGTGCCATAGAACGGGAAGCCGACCACGCCGGTCAGCAGCACGGCGCCCACGGCGAAGCCCGCGTCTGAAACATGGTTTGGTTCCCCGGACTTCGACGAACCCCGATGTACCACAGCAGGCCGGCCGGCAGGACTCCGCGTATCGCAAGATCCACGATGCAGAGCGCCCGCAACACGTTCCAAATGCGCCGACAAGCACGAGGCCCAGTGACAGTGCGACCACCCCCATGAAGAGTGAGGTAGTCTCCTGGGCCGCGAGGAAGGTCTAGAACGACCAGTTGTCGATCGCAACGATCCAGCTCGCCGCGGCGATCGCGATTCCCAAGTGGCGGAAATCCCCCGATTGCGCAAAGAACTCGCTGCGACGCCTTGCGCAATCGGGGTTGCAGTCACTTCTCGCCGGATGGAATGGTGCCTGCGCGCATGGCCTCAACTGTTTCCCTGTAGACCTCATCGCGGGACCTGCCCGGACCGGTCTTGGCTGCCGGCCAAGGAGCGCCTACGCTCGCAAATCTCCAGAACGGGTGCTTGCGTGCAGCGTTGGTTTCGGCCACGACTTGCGCCCGCGTCCTGTTGCTGCTCATGTGATCGGGATGGTAGGTCACGCCTGCTTCCGTCGGTGCGGGATGGTACTCACTGGCGGCAGACGCTGCCAGCGGTGCGGAGACGGCGGAGCCGATAACGATCGTCAGTGCGATGAAGCTGCGCTTTTGCATGATGGTGCTCCTAGGATGTGGGCCCGGATCACGGCGATCCAGACCCTACCGGCCAGTTAGACCCGGCCGGCGCGCATCCCACTCTATGACGCGAATCCACCAAACGACATACAAGCCGATTACAAGGTTGTAATGCGCCGTTGATGCTGCGCGCGATACGATCCTCTGATGCGCATGCTTGTGATCGAAGACGAGCTCAAATTGGGCGACTATTTCCGCAACGGGCTTTCGGAAAGCGGCTTCACGGTCGACATGGCGCGCACGGGCATCGAAGGCAGGGAATTGGCGATCAGTGGCGACTACGACGCCCCGGTGCTGGACGTGATGCTGCCGGGCATCGATGGTTTTGCCGGTCTTGCGGTTTTACGAAGAGCACTATTGCGTCGCGGACAACTCCAGGATGTTACGCACTATGCGCTGAGAGGTCTGGCCCTCGATCTCGTAGCGCGCGAGGCGACGCGCAACGGCCAGCGCCTGGAACTCACCGCAAAGGAACTCGCCTTGCTGGCATTGCTGATTCGGCGCCAAGGCCAAGTGCTTCCACGCACAGTATTGACCGAGCAGGTGTGGGACATAAACTTCGACAGCGAAACCAATGTTGTGGATGTGGCCGTCCGGCGCCTGCGCAGCAAGATCGACGACGGTTTCGACGAGAAGCTCTTGCATACGGTGCGTGGCATGGGCTATGTGCTGGGGAGCCGCCGGACGATCGCATCATGAAGGCGCCATCAATTCAGGCGTCCTTGTCGCGGTGGATGACCGTGCAGATTTTTGTCGGGCTGAGTATCGTCTGCGCCCTGATCTATGCAGTAACGGCTTGGAGTTTCAGGATCAAGCAGGCTGAGGAGTTCGAGCAGCATACCGAGGTCATCAAGCACTTGCTCGCCGAGGTGGGCGTCGCGCAGGATTGGGAAGGATTGCGTCACAAACTGGACGATTTCTTTATCTCCCATGCGGACATCAGCGTCGTGCTGCGCCAAACGGGCAACACCATCTATGCCTCCGAGCCATCGCGGTCCAGTGCGCGCTGGATCTGGAAGCCAGTTTCACTGGAGAATCCTCGGGAGAGTGGTGACCCCATTCAACTTCAGCTGGGCGTGGACGCGCAGGGGGACTTTAAACTGCTCGGGCGCCTCGCTTGGACCTTGCTGGGCGCGGCGGTGGTCGGGACTCTGCTGGTTTCGCTGACCGGCTCGCTGTTGGTTGGACGGGGGTTGCGGCCCCTGAAGAAGCTCGCCCAGCAGACGGCAGCAACCGGACCCGAACATCCTGGCCGCCGCATCGATCCCGCGGGCTATGCCGTCGAGATCGTGCCGTGGGTATCCCAGTTCAATGCGTTGCTCGAACGTGTCGAACAGGCGTACCAGCAACTGGAATCGTTCAATGCCGATGTGGCGCATGAGTTGCGCACGCCGCTGGCCAACCTGATCGGCACCGCCGAGGTCGAACTGGCTCGCCCGCGGACGGCGGTGGAGTTGAAGGAAGCACTGATTTCGAACCTCGAGGAAGCGCAGCGCTTGTCTGCCATTGTCACGGACATGCTTTTTCTGTCCAAGGCGGACCGAGGTGCCGTGGCCCGCCGCTTGGACCTCGTCCGCCTCGCCGACGAGGTCCGCTCTGTTGCCGAGTTTCATGAGGCTGCATTGGAAGCTGCCCAGTTGAAGGTGCGCATCTCCGGCGACGCCATGGCTCGAATCGATGTGCCACTCGTGCGGCGGGCCATTTCCAACTTGCTCGACAATGCGATTCATTTTGCCGCGCCGAATTCCGCCATCGCCGTCAACATCCAAGAGGAAGCGGGCGGCGTCTGGGTGAAAGTGGCCAACCGGGGCGAGACGATTCCTGCCGAGGCCCTCCCGCACCTCTTCGAAAGGTTCTTTCGCGTAGAACGCGCACGGACGGGATCGACTGAAAATCACGGCTTGGGCTTGGCCATCGTTGCCGCCATCGCACGCATGCACGGCGGCGAAACGCAAGCTTCGTCGCGCTCGGGCGCGACCGAGATCGGCTTCTCGCTGCTGCCGGTCAAGGATTGAAGGCGACCCATGAACTGCTGCATTCAGCCCCCGCGCCATCGTGCCGCTGCGTACACAATGAAGTCTCTTTCGAATCCGGCGAATTTCACGATGACGCTTTACACCCAGCATCAATCATGAGCGATCAGGTCAACGCAGCAGCAGTTACGTCAGGTACTGCGGCAGGCCGGCACAAGCTGAAGCTTGCGTGGGCGCTCGCGCTTACGGCCACATTCATGGCGATCGAGGTCATAGGCGGCCTGTGGACAGGAAGCCTTGCGCTGCTGGCGGATGCTGCGCATATGCTGACGGACGCCGGCGGCTTGGCGCTGGCGCTGATCGCCATTCGTTTTTCCGAACGTCCAGCAACGCCACAGAAAACCTACGGCTATGTGCGCATGGAAGTGCTTTCCGCGCTGACCAATGCAGTCGTTCTGTTGTTGCTCACGATCTACATCTTCTACGAAGCTTACCAACGGTTCCTAAGTCCGCCGGAAATTCTGGGCGGACCCATGTTTGCAGTGGCTATAGTGGGCCTCGCAGTCAACTTGATCAGCATGCGGTTGCTCTCTGCGGGTTCATCGGAAAGCCTTAATGTCAAAGGCGCTTATTTCGAGGTGCTAGGCGACATGCTGGGCTCTTTGGGGGTGATCGTTGCTGCCGGTGTCGTCATGCTGACCGGTTCGACGTTAGCCGATCCGATCATCGGTGCAGGGATCGGGCTTTTCATCGTTCCGCGGACGTGGATTCTCTTAAAGCAGGCAATCAACATCCTCATGGAAGGAACACCGCCCGAAGTGAATGTTGCGCTGTTAGAGCAAAAGCTGCGCACGGTTCGCGGTGTGATGGCTGTGCAGGATCTGCACGTCTGGACCATCACATCCGGCATCGACGCCATGAGTTGTCACTTGGTCGTGGCCGAAATGTCTGAAGCCCGGTCGACACTCGTCGCCGCCCGCGAGCTGATGAAATCCAATTTTGGCTTGTCCCACACGACGATCCAGATCGACGACGACAGCTTGCATGCAATCGAAGGTGACAGAAAGCTCTAGAGATGGTGTTCAAAACTCTGCCCAGACGAGTACAGTGACGTCACGCGTAAGCAAGACATTATCGGTATGAAGCAACAAGACCTCGGCCTGAATCTGCACACGGCGCACGCGCAAGGTGGTGTTCCTCGACGAGATGGAATTGGTAGTGCCGTGGACCGAATTGGTGGCGTTGATTGCCTCGCACGCACCGAAGAATTCCACTGGCCGACCGCCTTTGCTGTTGAAACGATGCTGCGCATTCACTTCTTGCAGCGATGGTTCGGCTTGAGCGACCTGGCGATGGAAGAAGCACTGTTTGAGGTTTCGCTGTACCGCGATTTCGTCGGGCTGGGCAGCACCGAGCGCATTCCCGACCGCGTGAGTATTCTTCGATTTCGCCACCTGCTCGAACATAGCGCCGAATCACCAACTTGGGCGAGATATCAGCATGACAAGTTCCCTTTGGGGCGTGTGGGGCGACGTGACAAACCACCTCGTACGTATGGCCTTGGCCTTCCTTTTCACGTTGCCCATCGCCTGGAACCGTGAACACGGCTCGAACAGTGCCGGTCTGCGCACGTTTCCGATCGTCGCCATAGCAAGCTGTGGCTTTGTCGTGCTCGCCATTGAAGTCCTTGGCGAACGCTCGGTTGGGCAGGCTCGCATCCTGGAGGGCGTGATCACTGGCATTGGCTTTATTGGCGGCGGTGCAATCCTGAAGGCCGGCACGACGACACATGGCACTGCCACTGCGGCGAGCATCCTGAATACAGGCGTTGTGGGCGCTGCCGTGGGATTCGGATACTACGACATCGGGTTCGTGCTTGCCCTCGCCAACTTTCTGGTACTTTTCGCACTTGGCAAGCTCAAGCCAGACGACAAAGAGAAATCGGCGTCCCAAGATGCGCAGCAGTAGGCGCCAGCGGCCGGGCCGGGCCGGGTGGCCGGCAAAGAGGTTATTGCGTCTGTTCCGTCGTTCGTCTGACGACCCACACTTCGAGCGCCTCGCTCCCATCAGGACGCTCACTGTGACGAACAACTGCGGCAGGGTCGAAGCCCTGGCAATGCGCCGAGTGCCCGCGTGCGGATGATATGGGAGAGGCTCTGAAGGGTGAGCTTGCGTTGCGGGCAGGAGAATCGGCGCGCCGACGGCAGGTTCCGTTTTACTGCAATGCTGCGCGCTCCCTCATGAGCGCGCTCAGCGCCTTCCGGGCGCGCTGCACTTCGTTTTCGAGCATCTGCTGGCGTTGCCAGTATGGACCGACCAGTCGGCGCCCTTGGCGGTCGCCTTCTTGAACTGCCCGGCCTTGCTCCTGTCGTGTCTGCGCGTCCCGTAGCTGGCCCGAAACGCGGGCAATATCCCTGTCCAATTGCTGCCCACGGGCTGAGCGTGCATCGGCGTCCCGCAGAAGCTGCTCTCGCACGGCGGCCAGATCGCGCTGCGCCGCTTGGGTTGCCCGCGCGTCGGACGGATGCGACTCGACGGAGAGTTTTTCCGTGCGCTTGGCACCTGGCTGCGGCAAATCGGCGTAGACGACCTCGCCATTGGGCAGCACCGACTTGTACAGCGTTTGTGGGTCCGCCGCGGCCATGAATGCTGCCGTCAGGCCAAGGATTGCTGCCGCAGCCCGCCGCAGGGCCACAGCCCATGGGTGGAGCTTGGCCACGCGGGTATCAATGATGCCCACCGCCATGATGGCCTCCATGGTGCATCGGAGCATGCCCGCCCGAATGGCCGCGGTTCGCCACACCGTAGTAGTGCTGGCCTCCGTGGTATCCAAGGTACGAATAGCCTAGGTAGGAGGTGCCGTAGTACGCGGGGACAGGGTAGCGGCCGGACAGGATGCGAGCCCTGAGGGCTTGGTCACCGCCGTCGCTGCGGCCCTGTACATAGCGCAGGACGCCGTCGCTGACACCCGCGGCGCGCTGCTGCACGAGGTCCTCGGGCGCCAGCACGAATGCAGTGCCCCGCTGCTGGATCTGGGCAATGATCGCTGCATCACTCTCTCCGCGCGCACTCATCGCCACCACCTCGTCGATTCGCAGGGGCGGCGATGCAGTCAAGCCGGGCTGGGCGACGGCACACCCGGTGATTGCCAATGTCACAAGGAGCGCGAACGCCAATGAAACCAATCTCATTGCATCTCCTGGTCAATCTGTGGTCAGGTTGGAGTCAGTACTTTGGGGAACGTTCAGCCATCTCGCTTCTCCAACCGACAGCGTTGCAAGGCGCTTGAGAGCTTTAGACCATGGGCAATAGAATCGAAGCGGGCGTAATATGAGTTGAACTCATGGAGCAGATTCATGGGACTTTTGGACAGAATTTTTGGTGGGTATGGCGGTGGGCATCATGGAGGCGGTCACGCGTGCATGGTGCCGCTGGGGATGAGCGTGGGCGCACGCTGCTGACATCGACGCCACTAAACGCGCCAGCACGAGCAATCTTCCTGACCGCAGCGCAGTCCTTGTTCGGTGTGGCATTGCTCTTCCGGCTGCGTTTCAGCTTGGTTTCGGCGATCGCACTCGCAGCGCTGTTCACGGTTCAACTGGTGGTGGCCTTCGGCTTTAGGGACAATCCCGCGCGCCGATTCGCTGACCATGCTCGCCTGGGTCCACCTGGCACTGGCGGCGGTGATCTTCGTGACGGGCGCGCCGAGCATCGGCGCAGCCGCTCCTGCCGACTCGGGGGCGGCGGCTGCCGCACCGAAGAAATGAGAGGCGCAGCCGCCACGCAACGGGCGCCGAAAGTGGGCGCCGTCGTGAAGCAGGAGGCCTTTTGAAAATCTCCCGCCGGCACCAGCTAATTTTCCTGTGCGCGTACATGGCTCCAGGGTTCGCAGGCCGCAGTTATGCCCAGCAGCCCTCGGCCACCGACTTCATCGCCGGGGAAATCGTCAAGATCGATGCCGAGCGT
This sequence comes from Variovorax sp. JS1663, assembly GCF_002157355.1. Lineage (GTDB taxonomy): Bacteria > Pseudomonadota > Gammaproteobacteria > Burkholderiales > Burkholderiaceae_C > Variovorax. The sequence goes on from NZ_LYMK01000031.1 coordinate 45,146, forward strand.
GGCGAGGTGACGCTACGCCACGAGCCAATCGCGCATCTGCACCTGCCCGCAAGGACGACGATCTTTCACTACGTGGATGCCAGAGTGATCCTTCGGGCCAAAGCGGGCGACAAGGTCCGCTTCCGGGCTGACCGCTTCGAGGGCACACTGCGAGTGACCGCAATCCTGCTGCCCGGCATGGGAATTCCTGGGCCGGCGCAAAGCGCGGTGCCTGCAAGGCAGATTTTCAGAAAGTGAACCATCATGAGCGAGCCCGTCAAACTCCGTCTGGACCTCCCGCTGGTGCTGCCGGATGTCGATGATGCGAATGACCGCTGCGTCACCCGGCTGCTCGATGCGCTGTCGGGCCGGCCCGGGCTCACGGAGGCGCATGTCGTGGTACTTGACAGCGGGTCGCCACAGCTGTGCATTCACTACGACCCCGCCGCCCTTTCGCTCACGCGAGTGCGCGAACTGGTGCACTCGGTCGGCGCCGACCTCACGTCCCGTTTCGCTCATCTGGTGCTGCGCACCGCTGCACCCCTACATGCACGCGGTGCGCGGGGGGCCGCCGACAGCCTGCGCAGCATCGCCGGCGTCCTGGAAGCCGATGTCGCCGTCTCTGGCGCGGTGCGCATCGAGTATGACCGATCGGTCGTGTCGGAGGACATCCTGCTGGCCAGAGCAGCCGCCCTCGGGGTCGGCGGTGCGCGGTGGTCGGCGCCGGCTTCCCAGTTTAGAGCGCGGGAACGCAAGCAAGCAGACGGCGCCTATTCAGAGCGCGGTGCGCAAGCTCGTCCGCTACCGCTACGCGCCTCTGAAGCCGACGGCCCTGCTCCAGCCCTTCGCACCGCAGCGAGCGACCCGGACCACGGCCACGCCGGCCACGACCATGCGCATGGCCCTGCGAAATCCAAGGCTGACAAGGATGATGCTGGCCACGATCACGATCACGATCACGATCACGATCACGATCACGATCACGATCACGATCACGGTGAAAGCAATGGCGACCATTCCGGCCATGACCACGCCCACGGAGGGCCTCTTGGGGAGAGGTCGGAGCTGATCTTTGCGGTATTGGCGGGTGCCCTGCTGTTGGCCGGGTGGTTGATCGAGCGTGCTAGCGCGGGGCCGGGCTGGCTTCCCACAGCGTGCTATGTCACGGCCTACTTCTTCGGCGGCTCTTTTACCGTCAAGGAGGCTTTTGAGAACCTGCGTGCCCGCCGCTTCGAGATTGACACGCTGATGCTGGTGGCCGCGCTGGGCGCCGCCGCGCTCGGCAAAGTCCAACGCCCGCTCGCGACGGTGGTCATCGGCGGCATTCTGTCCTCGACCGCTCTGACGCTGCTGGTGCTACCTGTCCTCTACCGCCTGATGCACAGGCGCGACGAGGAGGAAGAGGTGTTCGTCCAGCCGCCACAACCTGTGGTGGCGGCTGCAGTCCCAAATCGGTGACGCCAAAACCGTGATGCCCTCGCACGGCCTCATTTCGAGGGCACCCCATTCACTCGGAAAATCCATGAAAGCCTATGTTCTTCCTCTCGTTGCTGCCCTTGCGTTTCCCTGTGTTGCCCTTGCGGCAGGCGATCACGCAGACGAAACCAAGCCCCTGCACGGGGGCATCGTGACGGTCGTCAAGGATGTCAGCTACGAACTCGTCGTGACCAAGGATCGCCTGGCGATCCACGTCAGCAACCACGGCAAGCCGGTCGACGTGGCCGGCGCCACGGGCAAGGTGACGGTGCTCAGCGGCACCAAGAAGGAGGAGGCCATGCTGGCGCCTGCAAAGGACGCGCTGGAAGCCAAGGGGCCGTTCACGACGGGTCCCGGCACGAAGGTCGCGGCGCAGGTGACGCTGAAGGGGCAGGCGACGCAATCGGTGCGCTTCACCATGAAGTAAGTCAGTGCGCCGAAAGACCAAGGCACCCGTCGAGGCGCTGGTCTTCAATGGATTGAAGGCAGATGACAGCGATGTAATCTTTGCGTTCTTCTTTTGGTGGGCTGGCTTCTTAAAGTTGACTCACGGCGCAGATGACTGCGGCGAAACAGACCAACCATCTCACCAAAGGATGCTGAAAAATGCGAGTGACTGCCTTCCGACTTTCCCTGACTTCGCTTCTTCTGGCCGCTGCCGCGGCTCCGGCGCTGGCCGGAAACTATGCCGAGGGAGATCCGCGGCCTGCTGCCAGAACGTCCGAGGTCCCGAGCGCGGCAGTGGCCGCCGAAACCCGCACTTGGATGGCGGCGGCGCCCACGGTGGGCTATCCGGACGGCAACCCGAAAGCGGTGCCCCAGGTGTCCCAGAACACGCGTGCGGCCGTCCGGTCGGAAGCCGTGGCTTGGGTGCGCTCGGGCATGTCGCAGATCGCGTACGGCAATGCGCCGTCCGACAGCCGCGGCCCGAGCTACACGCGTGCGGCGCAGGCCTTCGAAGCCATGCGTCAAGGTGATGCGACAGCGAACGCGCAGTACCTGGTGCCGCCCAGAAGCGCAAGCGCGATTGCGCGCTGATCGAAGCCACTCGGACCAGCCCGGGCCCTGCCCGGGTCTACTGCCTGCGAAGCATCGGCTCGGCTGCCCTCAGGAGGTCCGAGCTGGGTCCGTCAGCTCACAGTTTTGGCGTGAACACACATTAAGAGTAAAGTCTTGAGCGAAGCACAGGCCGAACCGGGCCTTTCTACTGGCAAACGCGGGGGGATGCCCCCCATCTTGGCAAGCGCCGGCGTCGCGGCTTGGCTCGTTTTGATTGACAACGTCTCCTTCTGGAGGACGTTCATTGGAGCGCAAGACGGGGCCTTGTTGTCCAAGATCGCGTTGGCGCTAAGCGTTGCGTTAGTCTTGATTGCGGTACTAACCACGGCTTGCCGCCTGATTGCGACGCCTCGTGCGGGTGTCGCCGTCTTCGCGCTTCTGCTCATCGTTTCCGCAGGCGTGGCGCACTACCTCGACCGGTGGGGCGTGCTGTTCGACAAGGGGCTGATTCGCAACATCGTCGAGACGGATGTGCGCGAAGCACGGGAGCTCCTGTCATGGCCGGCGTTCATCGATGTGGCTTTGCGCGGTCTGCTGCCCGCAGCCCTGCTCTGGTGGGTTGGCATTCGGCGCAGCAGTGCGCCAAACGCCTTGCTGCAGACCGGGGGCGTTGCACTGTGTGCTGCCACGCTAGGCGCCAGCGTGATCTTTCTCTTCTATGGCGACCTGGCGACGACGTTTCGCAACCACCGCGAACTGCGCTTTCAGCTCGTACCGACCAACTACTTTAACGCGGTCTATGGTTTCTTGAAGGGCACCGACACCAAGCCTCGGTCATTGGCAGCTGTCGGATCGGACGCTCGCAGGACACGCATCGATGCCCCCCGTCCCCGCGTGCTGGTCCTGGTGGTAGACGAGACGGCCAGGGCCAGCAACTTCTCGCTTGGCGGTTACCAACGGGAGACCAACTTGGCGCTCAAGGGGAAGGAGATCGTCTACTTCTCCAACGTGTCTTCGTGCGGCACCGACACCGCCACCTCCCTGCCCTGCATGTTCTCGGACCTGGGCATGTCGAGGTTTTCACTCGATGCTGGACATGCTCGGGAGAACCTGCTCGACGTCCTGGTCAGAGCGGGTGTGACGGTGACCTGGCTCGACAACAACTCCGGCTGCAAGGGCGTTTGCGCACGAGTGCGCACTGAACAGATGCCGACGAGCGGCGATCCAAAGTTGTGCATGGACGGATCTTGCCAGGACGAGATCTTGGTGCCGGCGCTAGACCAATTGCTGGCCAACGTCCGCGACGACAGCACCATCGTCCTGCACAAGATGGGAAGCCACGGGCCATCCTATTTTCGTCGCTACCCGGCCCCGGGACGCTTTCAGCCGACCTGCGACACCAACCGCGTGCAGACCTGCACACGTGAGCAGTTGGTAAACACCTACGACAACTCAATCGACTACACGAGCCGTGTTGTAGCAATGGTGCTGGATGCCGCCCGCGCCCGCGCGGCGGAGTTGGACATTGCCGTGCTCTACGTCTCCGACCATGGTGAAAGTCTCGGAGAGAACAACATCTACTTGCATGGTCTGCCGCGCCTACTGGCGCCGCCCGAACAGACCGCCATTCCGATGATGGCGTGGCTGTCCGCAGGGGCAAGCAGATCACTCCCGCTGCGGCCGCAATGCCTGGCGGCCGTCTCCGGGAAGGCCTTCTCGCACGACAACCTGTTTCACACCGTCCTCGGCTATCACGCGATCGACACATCTGCCTACCGGCCTGATCTGGATATCTTCTCAATCGCGCGGTCCATACCAGGGTGCGAGGGAAACCAAGACCGCTGAGATCAGGTATTGGTCGAGTCGTGAGCAACGGTGAATCCGATGCGGGTCACACCTCGGGCGCTGCTGGCGAAGGTGCTTCCTCCGTGCATCCTGGCGATGGCCGCGACGATCGAGAGGCCCAGACCATGATGGCTCGAAGAACCGGCGCGGGATTGGTCCGCCCGGTAGAAGCGCTCGAAGAGGCGGGGCATCGCTTCCTCGGAAATGGACGGGCCGAAGTTGACGACGCTGATCTCCACGAGCCCGGCCGCGCGCTGGATCTCTACAAGAACCAGCGTCTTGGGCCTAGCGTAGCGGACGGCGTTGCTCACAAGATTGGACAGGGCGCGTCGGATCAGGCCCGCGTCCATGTGCACCTCGGCATCGCCCTTCACCTTCAGCGTGAGCTGTGCTTCCTCCAGCGCGGCCTCGTGGAATTCGGCGACTGCTTCGACTTCCCGCGCGAGACTCCCTGCTTCGTTTCGGCGCGCCTTGGCTCCGCGATCTGCTTTCGACAGGAACAGCATGTCCGTCACAACACTGGACAGTCGGCGGGCTTCCTCGAGATGCGAGCTGAGCACCTCCTGGAGCACGGCCTGGGAACGTGCCTGGCCGAGCTCGACCTCGACCTGCGCGATCATGTTCGACAGCGGTGTGCGCAGTTCGTGGGCGACATCGGCATTGAAGGCTTCGAGTTGCGCATAGGCGTCTTCCGCGCGCTGAAGCAAGGCGTTGAACTGTACGATCCAGGGTTGGAGCTCGCTCGCATAACCAGATGCTTCGATGCGCAGGCCCGGATGATGCGGCCCTGCGGCGGCCGTCTGGGCCGCCAGCCGATTCAATGGCCTCAGCCCCCGACGCACGAGCAGCGCACCTGTGAACGACACGAGGACCGTGCCGAGGCCTGCAGCGCCCACCAGCGTCCAGGCCAGCCGTTTCAGCAGAACTTGGTCCCCTCCGACATTCAGTGCCAACTTGGCTTCGACGGGCTGATCTCCGAGCGCAATGCCATCGAGCGTCACGACCCGGCTGGTCCAGTTCCTGGGATCGACCAGTCGCTGCGACGAGTAGATCCGCCGGGATCCTGCCCAAAGCTCGACCGCAGCTTCGGGGTGCGTCAGGAAATAGTCATTGAGCTTGTGTTGCAGCGCCCCCAAGTCGAGTGGTTCGCGGGTCTCGCGCACGACATGACGGACGAGCTCGATATGCCGGTCGAACTCCTCTGCGTGCTTGAGTTCGAAACTCCAGCGCGTCACGCCGTAGACGCTGGCGCACGCCACGCTCAGGCCCACCAACGATTGGACTGCGAACCACCGTGTCAGGGATGCCTGGATCGACCTGGAAGTCACGCGAGATCGCCGTCCCGACGCTCCAGCACGTAGCCCATGCCACGCACCGTGTGCAGCAGTTTCACATCGAAGGGATCGTCGATCTTGCTGCGCAACCGACGAATTGCCACTTCCACGACATTGGTCTCGCTGTCGAAGTTCATGCCCCAGACCTGGTCGGCAAGCACGGCACGGGAGAGCACCTGCCCCTGGCGGCGCAGCAGCAGGGACAGCAGGGCGAACTCCTTGGCGGTCAGGTCCAATCGTTTGCCGCCGCGGTTGGCCTTGCGGGTTGTCAGATCCAACTGCAGATCGTCCAACGTGTGGCGCGCGGCTTCCTGGAGCGGCCCGCGTCGAAGCAGAGCGCGAACGCGGGCGAGCAGTTCGGTAAAGGCGAAGGGCTTGGCCAGGTAGTCGTCCGCGCCACTTTCCAGGCCTTTCACGCGGTCTTCAACATCATCGCGAGCGGTCAACATCAACACTGGCATGGCCGACGACTTGCGCACCGCCTCAAGAACCTTAAAGCCGTCGATGCCGGGAAGCATGACATCGAGAACCAAGGCGTCGTAGTTCCCGGTCAAAGCCATGTTCTTGCCCTCGATCCCGTCACGGGAAAGTTCGACGCTGAACCCACTTTCCGCCAGCCCCTTGCGGAGGTATTCCCCGAGCTTTTGCTCGTCCTCGACAACCAGTATGTGCATGCTGTAATGCTAAATCCGTGGGGCGGCTGACTGATTACATTTCGGTTATCTGGCCCGCGTCGCTCCGGTTCAGCGCACCGATTCAGGCGCTGTCTTCGCCTTCAGAAGTCGGAGCCCATTCCCAACCACCAACAGGGTGGCACCCATGTCCGCAAAAACCGCCATCCACATCGTTGCCGTGCCAAACAGCGCGAGAACGATGAACACAGCCTTGATGCCGAGCGCGAGCGAGATGTTCTGAATGAGTACCGTGTGGGTGATGCGAGACAACCGGATCGTCTCGGGGATTCGCCGTACGTCGTCGTTCATGATGACCACGTCGGCCGCTTCCATCGCGGTGTCCGTGCCCGCCCCGCCCATCGCAAAGCCGATCTCGGCCTGCGCGAGCGCTGGCGCATCGTTAATGCCGTCGCCGGTCATCCCCGTCGCGCCGAAGCGCTTACGAAGCGTCTTGATCTCGTTGAGCTTGTCTTCCGGCAACAAATTGCCATGCGCCTCATCGATGCCGGCCTGCCCGGCGACCGTCTTTGCAGTGGCCGTGTTGTCGCCCGTGAGCATGATGGGCGTTACGCCCAGCGCCTTCAGCTCCGAAACGGCCTGCCTTGACGACTCCTTGATGGTGTCGGCTACGGCAAAGATGGCGAGCACACCCGCATCATTGGCGAGCAGCGTGACGGTGCGTCCCTGTGCTTCGTGTTCGGCGAGCTTCGACTCGATGTCTGACGAGCACTGTTTGCGATCCTCAATGAGCCGGTGATTCCCAAGCACATAGGTTTGGCCATCCACCCTGCCCTGCGTCCCGCGGCCCGCCAGGGCCGAGAACTCCTGCACGTCCTGGGTCTGCAGGTTCAGGCCTTGCGCAATTGCCTTCGACACGGGATGGTCCGATCGCGCCGCCAGGCTCATGCCGATCCGCCCGACCCCGTCCTTGTCGGCGCTACCGTCCAACGTCACCCATTCGACCAGCTTTGGCTTGCCCTCGGTGATCGTGCCTGTTTTGTCGAGCGCGATGGCTTTCAGGTTGCGCGCATCTTCCAGATAGGTACCTCCCTTGATCAGGATGCCACGCCTGGCGGCTGCGGCCAACGCGCTGACGACGGTGACGGGCGTCGAGATCACCAGGGCACACGGGCAGGCAACCACGAGGAGCACCAGGGCCTTGTAAACCGCCTCAAGCCACGTGAGACCCATCAGCCAAGGGGTCAACAGCGCGACAGCGATCGCGAACACGAACACCGAGGGTGTGTAGATGGCAGCGAAGCGATCGACGAAGCGCTGCGTGGGCGCGCGCGTGCCCTGCGCCTCCTCGACGGCGTGGATGATGCGCGCCAGCGTGGTGTTGGCCGCCGCCGCGGTGACACGAAACTGCAACTCGCCGGTCTCGTTGATCGTGCCCGCGAAGAGCATGTCGCCCACAGTGCGATCCACCGGAAGGCTTTCACCGGTGACCGGCGCCTGATTCACGGCGCTGCGCCCCTCGATGACCACACCGTCCAACGGGACGCGGTCACCTGGCTTGATTCGCACGATCGCATCCAATTCGACCTGCTTCGAGGGGATGGCCCTCCAACTCCTGTCCGGCTGCAATACTTCGGCTTCTTCCGGCGCCAGGGCGATCAGGCCCTTGATGGCATTGCGCGCGCGGTCGGCAGCGCGTGCTTCGATCAGCTCGGCGATCGCGTAAAGCGCCATGACCATGGCTGCTTCCGGCCACTGTCCGATGATGAACGCACCGGTCACCGCCACACTCATGAGGGCGTTGATGTTGAGCTTGCCGCGGCGAAGCGCCATGAACCCCTTGGTGTAGGTCTCGACGCCGGAAAGCCAGATGGCGACCGCCGCCACCACCAAGCCGATGTACTTCATAGCAGGCGCGTCGCCCGTCAGGAAATGGGCGCCCTCGGCGACGATCGCGAGAGCCAAGGCGGCGCCCAGCCGCCAGGCGCCCGTTCCATGCCCGTGCTCCGCATGGTCGTGCCCTGCATGGTCGTGGCCCGCGTGGTCCCCCCCGGCACCCGCCTCCGCCGTGACGGGCGTCGGCTCGTAGCCGGCCTTCTTGATCGCAGCCACCGCCAAGGGCAGGACTGCTTCAGGCGCATGGATCGCAAGCGTGCGGGCCCCAAGCTGGAAGTTAACGCTCGTGATGCCGGCCACCTTGTCGAGCGCGCGCCGGATGTCGCTCTCCTCGACGGCACAGTCCATGGTGGGGATTCGGAACACGCGGGCACCTGCGGGAAGAGGCGCCTTGAACTGGACATCCCCTGGAGCGCAGCAGCTGACGCCCACGGTGGACGCGACCTTGGCATTCTCTGAGCAACAAGTGCCGGTATCAGACGCCGCTGCCGGTGCCGGTGCCGCGCAGGACCCACCCCCGCAGCTGGAGCCCGATTCGACACCGGCTTCTCGGGCCTGATGAGCAATGTGGTCTTCTTTCATCCCCCAATTTGAAACCTTGTAGTGGGTATAAAGTCAAGGGCGAAGGGAATGACCATGAAAATCGGCGAATTGGCCAAAGCGTCCTCCACTCCGGCTGAGACCATCCGCTTCTATGAGCGAGAAGGCCTGTTGCACGAAGGCGGTCGCACCGAAGGGAACTTCCGCATCTACGACCAGAGCCATGTCGAGCGGCTGATTTTCGTGCGTCACTGTCGCTCGCTCGATATGGCGCTCGACGAGATCCGGCAACTCCTGCGCTTCAAGGAATCCTCGCTGCAGAACTGCGCCGGAGTCAACGAACTCCTGGACGATCACATCGGCCATGTTGCAAAACGCATAGGCGAGCTTCTCGCGCTCGAGCAGCAACTGAAGCTATTGCGCCAGCGGTGCGGTCAGGCAACAGAAGTGCAGGCTTGCGGCATCATCGAGAGTCTTTCGGAAGAGCCACCAGCCCCGCAGCCAAGCCCGCGCGGCCGCCGGCACGTGCAAGGGACGCACTAGTGCAGTGCGCTCGAAATAGAGGAACTTAATCTATGCGGCACACTCCGACGTCGATGGAGGTCGCAGCCATGCGCATTGCCCCGAAGATCGAACTGAATGCGGTTGTCGAACGAGAGTTGACGGCATTGGCGCGGCGAGGCCGCGTCGAGGCTCGTGTGCAGCAACGGGCCAGGATCGTGCTGTTGGCCGCTGAGGGTTGGCAGAACAAGGACATCGCCGTCGAGGTCGATCTCGATCGGCGCCAGGTGGCCTTGTGGCGCCAGCGCTTCCTGGAAGGCGGGGTGGAGGCCCTGATGCACGATGCGCCGCGCCCCGGGCGTACCCCCAGCGTGACCACCGCCGAGTTTGAGTCGACCATCGTGGACAAGACGCTTCACGAAAAGCCCATCGCCGCGACGCACTGGAGCACGCGCACGCTGGCCGCGCAGCTCGGTGTGGGACCCACGACGATTCGCCGCGTCTGGCAGCGCAACGGCCTCAAGCCGCATCGGCAGAAGACGTTCAAGCTCTCGCGCGACCCGCGCTTCGAGGACAAGCTGCTGGATGTCGTGGGGCTGTACCTCAATCCTCCCGAGCGCGCCCTGGTGCTCAGCTGCGACGAAAAAAGCCAGATTCAGGCGCTCAACCGTACCCAGCCGGGCTTGCCGATGAAGAAAGGCCGCGCCGGCACCGTCACGCACGACTACAAGCGCCATGGCACGACCACGCTGTTCGCTGCCTTGAACACCCTGGACGGCACCGTGATCTCCATGTGCCAGTCGCAACACCGGCACGCGGAGTGGCTGCACTTCCTGCGGCTGATCCAGCGAAAGACGCCTAAGCACCTGCAGTTGCACCTGATCGTGGACAACTACGGCACCCACACGCACCCGGAGGTTCAAGCCTGGCTGACCAAGCACCCGCGCTTCGTCGTCCACTTCACGCCCACAAGCGCGTCGTGGCTGAACATGGTCGAGCGCTTCTTCCGCGACATCTCGCAGAACCGCATCCGGCGCGACAGCTTCACCAGCGTGCCTGAGCTGGAATTGGCGATCGATCTCTATGTCGAACACCACAACGCGAACCCCAAACCCTTCATCTGGACCAAGAGCGCGACCGACATCCTGGCCAAGGTCACGCGAGCCAAGGCCGCCCTGGCGCTGAGCAAGAAATAGGTACATATTTACGTGGCGCACTACACTAGCCACGAAAAGACCAGGATCCGGTCGAGCCCAGAGGGGCAAGCGTGGCCGACCTACTTCGAGATCGTTATCGCCGGTCCTACCGGAGCAACCGTTGAAACGCTCATCTGAAAAAGCTGGTAAAGCAAGCTGAAGGCCTTTTGGTTCCACTGATACCCGTCTTGATTCCGGACGGCATAGTAGTAGCCTAGCCATTCCACCGACAGATCCGCGCTCGATGGCGAACGGCGCGTCTCGCTGATTTCCAACGTGCTCACCGGGTTCTCCATCACGGACGGCGTGCGTGCATCAGGTGGCACATCGAACTCCGGCTCCTCTTCCATACCGCGCCCAATGAAAGTCAAGATCTCATGGAAGCTGCGCAGGCGGAGCCGGCCGTGCATGGGGAACTCGCCCCCCGTGTAGCCCTCGCGGATATCCACCAAAATGTCGTTGGGCGGCGCCTCTTCTGCTTCCGCATGCAGTTGCAGTCGCTCCTCGTTCGGCAGGGCCGCCGGATCGTAGTTGGTGATCATGACCCGGCCGTTGACCCGCTTGGATACGAGGTACGCACGTTTGTCCGCAAGATAGTTCAGCGAGAAATCTTTGTAGATCGAAGCGAACGTTTCAGGCGTGACAGCGTCGGCCGGCACGGTCCAGGAGCGCTGGAAATGCAACGGCTCTACATGCAGTGAGTGGCGGTCCTGGATCGAAGAAAGGTGCGACATTACCCGGCGAAATACGACGTAACCTGCTTGGTCTGACGGCCGATTGTGGTGAATTGCAACCTTACCCGGCCCGTCCGCCTGCAAGCGCAGTTCGCCGCCCAGCAGACGCAACAATGAGTCCACGTCATAGCCCTGGCGCAGCAGCAGCGTCAACTTCTGCTCCTGAAACGGTGTCAGGAGCCGCTGCGTGAACTCTTCCCCTTGCATCGGCGAAATGCTGATGGTCGGGTTCTCTTCGGCACTGCTGCCGATGAGCGGCACCAACAGTGCGCCGCGGTCGCCGGTTGCCGCCGCTGCCACGCCGGCGTTCACCGCGAACTTGTAAGTCGCAGCAATGCTGGAAATGGACGTGAAGTGCATTGGCTGATTGCGCCGAGCGCGCGCGATGTTGAGCAACAGCTGCTTCGAGACGCTATCGGTCGTCGTCGTGTCGTAGGCCAATACCGCGCGGTCGAGCGCCAGCGTCGACCCGCAACCGGTGGCCCCGACAACCGCGGCGCCGCAGACAACGGCCAGCAAGAATCGTTTGAACATGCGTGGCATTGCTCTCCTCCAATTTGAACGTGATCAACCTTCTGGATGGGGTCAGTGGTCGTATTCTCGTCTCGATCGAATCCACCCAGAACCGATCTGACGTCTCCCCGGAATTCCGGACTTTTCAAAACTAGAGGTAAGGTGGCTTTTTCGGCCGGCCCGTGAGGGCAGGAAGGAGAAGCGATGAAGAGGTCGAGATTCAGCGAAGAGCAGATCGCCTACGCGTTGCGGCTGGCCGAGTCGGGCACGCCGGTGGTCGATGTGTGCCGCCAGATCGGCGTGTCCGAAGCGACGTACTACACCTGGAAGAAGAAGTTCGGTGACTTGGGCGTAACCGAGCTCAAGCGCTTGAAGATGCTCGAGGACGAGAACGCCAGGCTGAAGCGCATCGTGGCCGACCTGACGCTGGACAAGCAGATCCTGCAGGAGGTTGTCCGAAAAAAGCTCTGAAGGCTGCCAAGCGGCGTGAGCTGGCAGCCTGGATGCAGGAGCGCTTCAAAGTGAATGTGCGCAGGTCGTGTCGATTGGCGCTGCTGAGGCCCTCGGTCTGGTATCAGAAGAGCGAGGCGCGCGATCAAAGTGCGTTGCGGTTGCGCATTCGGGAGATCGCCATGGACCGACCGCGATTCGGGTATCTGCGCGTCCTGGTCATGCTCAAGCGCGAGGGCTGGTCAGTAGGCAAGAAGCGGGTCTATCGGCTGTACCGGCTGGAAGGCCTGCAGCTGCGCATGAAGGTCAAACGTCGCAAGCGCATCAGCCTGCAGCGCGGCCGACCGGCGCCGGCCACCGGGCCGAACGAGCACTGGAGCATGGACTTCGTACACGACCAGATGCTCGATGGCCGGGCATTCCGAGTGCTCACGGTGATCGATCAGTGGAGTCGCGAGAGTGTGTCTCTAGAGGCCAACTTCCGGCTCACGGGGCGATGCGTTGGGAAGGCCCTCGACCAGGCTGCCATCGAGCGTGGGTGGCCCAAGGCGATCACGGTGGACAACGGCACGGAGTTCACCTCCAAGGCGCTCGATGAATGGGCCTGGCGACGTGGCGTGAAGCTCGACTACACGCGCCCCGGAAAGCCCACGGACAACGGGTTGATCGAGTCGTTCAACGGTCGCCTGCGCGACGAGTTCCTGAACGTCAACGAGTTCATTACGATGCAGGATGCGCGTGAGAAGTTGAAGGCATGGCAGCATGACTACAACCATCAGCGCCCACACGGATCACTTGGCCACCTGACCCCCAGTGAGTTCGTCAAAAAGAGGTCAGATCAACAAGCCGAAAACCGCCCAACTCCAGTTTAGAACTGACCGGATAAGGGGGAGACGTCAGTTTGTCCAAGTTTCGGGGGTCAGATCAGAGTTGAAGTGGACTCGAGGCTCCTATCCTCCAAGCAAGTTCTCAAGATGGTCGGACTGGACGCTCACGAGTAAGCGGCCAGCCGTCCCATCTTGATTTCGTTGAGCACGCAAGGCTCCACTACTCCACTTAACTTCTTGGTGGAGAAATGGACACTTCAGTTGCGCTTAGCGGCGAGTGTCGCCGGCGACGCAAGCACAGCGCCGAGTTCAAGGCGCACGTCGTGGCGGCGTGCCATGTCCGCGTTCGGAATCGCACTTCCGGTGGGACATAACCCATCTGCTCAACGCAATCCAGGGTGAGCTGGCCAAGGCGCAGCAGGAAGACCGGTTACCCGATCTGGTGGTCACCGTGCAGGAGCAACTCAGACGCGTCGATGCGCTGCAAGATGACATAGACCACATCGGCCATCGGTGCATCTGCTCGCTGACCTCGGCGCCGATCTCGACCAACGCGTGGCCATCGTGAGCGCAGACACGCTCGGACTCTGGCAGCTCGTGACGCACGATGTCGCGCGGCAATGCAGGATCCAGCGGCTTGCGGCCGCGCTTCTTGCGCTGGCGGCCAGCGACCGGCGTCGAGTCCTCATCATCGATTTCGGCCGGCAGTGTTTGCGCGGTCGGCGCGAGCGCCTCGGCCTCGTTGAGGAACAGGTCCTTCTGGTCGGTGCCGCGGGCCTCGCTCTTGGCGGCGAACAACTGACCCTGCAACGCTCCCAAGCGCTCCAGCGCCAGGTCCCGCTCGGTGGTCACCACGCGCAGTTCGCCGACGAGAGATTCGCTGTGCCGAGTGGCATCGGCCAGGGCTTGCTGCAGGGCTGCGAATTCTTCGGCGGTGGGCATCTGAACCATTGCCTGCTTCGATCGACATGACGTACAAGCGTTCCTCGAACATCGCATTGTCGAGGAAGATTCGGCAACTATTTTTGCAAGCTGCCGGTGAGCGTTCAGGCCACTCGCTCGGAGAAGCGATGGGGGTGCTTCTGGACCACCGCGAGATCAATTCCATCGAGCAACCAGTGCAGTTGCTCCACCGTCAACGTGGGCACGGTGGCGACACCGGGCCAGATGAACCTGTCCTGCTCGAGACGCTTCATCAACATCCAAAAGCCGTTTCGCTGCCAGCCCAGAATTTTTACGCGATCACGTCGCCGATTCCTAAAGACGTACAGCGCCTCGGCAAACGGATCCAACCCGAGGGCCTGCTCGACCAAGATCGCCAGACCGTAGAGACCGACCCGGATGTCGATGGCCTCGCGATGCAGGTAGACCTTCAACCCTTCGTCGAAGCGAAACACCGCAGTCTCCCGAGCGCCTCGATCCTCGCCAACGCCTGCTGCATGTCGCAACCACGCAAGTCGACCACAACTCCGTTGGGAAGGCGTGCCTGCACATCCATGGATGACGTCTCTTCCTGGCACGCCGCTGCGACTTCGAGCGCCACGAATGCCGGCGTCTTCGCATCGACAACGTCCACGCTCGGCGCCGTGCTCTTGACTGCGGCGCGTCAATCAGGATGAGAAGAGCGCGTCAATCAAGGTGAGAAGGATGGCGTGGGCTGGAGGTTGGCGGGCGTAGCCCGACGACCTCCGGCCCACGCCGGCGACAGGTTTGCCCATGGGGCGCCTCGTCGGTGATCGCGGTGGAATCAGGTATGGAAGAGGTTTCTCGATCTTGCGAGGCCTTCTCTGTGCCTGGACGTCACATCCACGATCACCAAATGAGGTTGTTCATGAAGCTCAGGCTATCCAAGTCGTTGCCGGTGGCAGCAGCGCAGGCGGGGTTCAGTATTGCCACGGCGTACCGCATTGAGCAGGATCAACGCCTGCCGTCGCAGAAGAAGGAGCAGCCGCGCGGGCGCCGCCGCCCGGACCCGCTGGCTGACATCTTCGATTCCGAAGTCGTGCCGCTGCTGCAGGCGGCACCGGGCATTCGACCTGTCGCGATATTCGACGAGTTGAGCCGCCGTCACGAAGATCTGTCACGTGGTGTTCGTCGCACGCTTGAGCGACGCATTCGAGCATGGCGCGCGCTTCACGGCCAGGAGCGCGAGGTGGTCTTCCGCCAGGTTCACGAGGCGGGCCACATGGGGCTGTCGGACTTCACCGAAATGGGCGATCTGGTCGTCACGGTGGCCGGCGTGCCACTGGAGCATTGCCTGTATCACTTCCGCCTTGCCTGTTCAGGCTTTGAGCATGCGCATGTGATTCTCGGTGGCGAGAGCTTCGTGGCGCTGGCCGAGGGGCTGCAAAGCGCACTGTGGATCCTCGGTGGCGCGCCACGCGAGCACCGCAGCGACAGCCTGTCGGCGGCATTCCGCAACCTGGACCGCGTGGCGCGCGACGATCTGACCACGCGCTACGACGCCCTGTGCGCCCACTACTTGATGCATCCGAGTCGCAACAATCGCGGCGTCGCGCACGAGAACGGGACTATCGAGAGTGCACACGGTCATCTGAAGAGCGCAATCGGCGACGCGCTGCTGCTGCGCGGAGGCACCGAGTTTGCTGACCTTCAGGCTTATCGCTGCTTCGTCGACGAGATCGTCAGTCGCAAGAACGCGCGCAACGCCAAACGCATTGACGCCGAGCGAGCGCTGCTGCAACCATTACCGCCGGCGCGAAGCTGTGACTATGAGGAGACCTACGTCTACGTGACCTCGTCGGGCGGCTTCACGCTGCGCAAGGTCTTCTATACCGTGCCGTCCCGCCTGATCGGTCACCGGCTGCGCGTTCGTCTGTACGACGACCGGTTGGACCTTCTCCTGGGCGCAACCCAACTCATGACGCTCGAGCGCGGTCGCGGCGGCGCCAATGGCAAGCACGGTCACGTGGTGGACTATCACCACGTCATTCATGCGCTGCGGCGCAAGCCCATGGCGCTGCTGAGGCTGGTCTACCGCGATCAGCTCTTCCCGCGCGAAGCCTATCGGCTCACCTTCGAGTTCCTGCGCGAACAGCTGCCCGAGCGCGCCGCGTGCAAGGCGATGGTCGAGCTTCTCAGCCTGGCACACGACCGGGCCTGTGAAGGCCAGTTGGCCACTATCCTGGCTGATGATCTCGCCAACAAACGACTGCCTGACAACAACGCGCTGCTTGCGCGCTTCGCTCCGGACCCTGCGCGCCTTCCAGAGGTGTGCGTGCAACTCGCCTCCCTGAGCGCCTACGAGGTCCTGGTCGAATCGGCCGTGGGAGTCGAAGCATGAGCGAAACCCTCGATACCACGCGGCTCACGTTGCTGCTGACCGAGTTGCGCTTGCCGGCGACCAAACAAATGTGGACGGGCTTCGCCGAACGCTCCGACAAGGAGGGCTGGCCCGCAGCCCGGCTTCTCATGGCCTTGGCCGAGAATGAACTGGCCGAGCGCGATCGTCGGCGCATAGAGCGACACCTGGGCGAGGCAAGACTGCTTCCCGGCAAGACGCTGGACAACTTCGACTTCAACTCGGTGCCGATGATCTCCAAGGCGCAGGTCTCGGCGCTGTGTGCCGGAGATGAATGGTTGCGCAACGGCGCCAATCTGCTTCTCATGGGGCCTCCGGGCGGCGGGAAGTCGCACTTGTCCTCGGCCATCGGCCTGGCCCTGCTTGAGAAGGGTTGGCGTGTGCTCTTTGCGCGCACCTCCGACCTCGTGCAGCGACTGCAGGTTGCAAGGCGTGAACTGGCGCTCGAAGCGGCGTAAGCCGTCATTCAACTGCGCCCTTGCGCTCGGCATGACCGGCGTGCTGGGACTGTCTAGGCGGCTGGAAGCGCGATGTTCCAGGGCAGCAGGGCTTCGTAGTCGTCCGCTGTTTGCGCCAGTGGCAGCCTTTTGAACAGAGCCACGAGATAGCGGTATGGCTCGATCCCATTTGCCTTTGCCGTCTCGATGAGCGAGTACAGGTTGGCGCTCGCGTTGGCCCCGCCCACGGTGTCGGCGAACAACCATCCCTTCCTTCCAACGACGAACGGACGGATCGCGTTCTCCACCGGGTTGGAGTCCAGCGGCCAGGTGTCGCTCTCCAAGAAGCGTATGAGCTTGGGCCACTGCCCGTGCAGGTAGTGCAGGGCCTCGCCCAGCAAACTCGTTGGCGCGACGGCGTGCAGATTCATGAGCAGCAGTTGCTCGATGTTGGCCACCACCGAGGCGCTGTAGCGCTTGCGCAGCCGCCCGCGGCGCTGCGGCGACCACTTCTCGGCTCGCGCCTCGGCGCGGTAGAGCTTGCCGATGAGTTTGACGAACCGTGTGGCCAGCTGGTCCGGCGACCGGGCTGCCTTCGGGAGCGCCTCCTCAGCCTTGACGAAGGGCCTGCGCGCATGAACCCAGCATCCAAGATGCGTCAGACCATGGTCCGCAGCGATGCCATCATAGACCTGGTAGCCATCGCTCACGAACGTGGCCCCGCGCCGGATTCCGGCATAGAGCTTCTCGGCATGTGCGGCGCCCCGCCCGGGCGCATAGGCGAACAAGCGCACCGGCGGTCCGCTGGCGTTCATCTGCGCCCACATGTAGCTCTTCGTCTGCGCCTTGCGCCCAGGCTCCTTGAGCACCTGCACAGTGGTCTCGTCGCCATAGATCAGGTCCGAGTCCAGCAGGCGATCGCGCAGCAGGTTGATCACGGGCTGCACGGCCAATCCGATCCGCACGACCCCGGCGGCCAGCGTATTGCTCACGATGTTGCCGCCGAAGCGGCGCAACAGCACCGCCGTGCGATACAGCGGCATGCCGAACTGATACTTGCCCGTGATGACCCAGGCCTGCGCCTCTTCAGTAAGAAGCCCTCGCGGGATGATGCGCGCCGGCGTTGGCGCGACCTTCAGGCTCAGGTCGCAGCAGGGGCAGGCGTACTTGATGCGGTGATGTTGGAGTACACGAACCTGCTCGGGGATGACGTGCATCTGCTCGCTGACCTCGGCACCGATCTCTACCAGGGCGTGGCCATCGTGACCGCAGATGCGCTCGGACTCGGGCAGCTCGTGGCGCACGATGTCGCGCGGCAGCGCTGGATCCAAGGGCTTGCGACCGCGCTTCTTGCGCTGGTGACCGGCGACGTCCGTGGATTCCTCGTCGTCGCTTTCGGCCGGCAGCGTCTGCGCGGTTGGGGCGAGTGCCTCAGCCTCGTTGAGGAACAGGTCCTTCTGCTCGCTACCGCGGGCCTCGCTCTTGGCGGCGAACAACTGGCCCTGCAAGGCTCGCAGCCGTTCCAGCGCCAGGTCCCGCTCGGTGGTCACCACGCGCAGTTCGCTGACCAGAGATTCGCTGCGCCGAGTGGCCTCGGCCAGCGCTTGCTGCAGGGCTGCGAATTCTTCGGCGGTGGGCATCTGAACCATCGCCTGCTTCGATCCACATGGCACGCAGGCGTTCCGGGATCATCGCATCTTCATGCGAATTCTTCGCGCCGCTGCCCTCGCTCAGGCCACGCGCGCATACAAGCGCTCAGGATGCTTGCGAACGACGGCGAGGTCGATGCCATCGAGCAGCCAATGCAGCTCTTCAACCGTCAGCTTCGGCACCGACGCTGCGTCGGGCCAGATGAAGCGATCCTGTTCGAGTCTCTTCATCAACAGCCAGAAGCCGTTGCGGTCCCAGGCCAGGATCTTCACGCGATCGCGTCGACGATTGCGGAAGACATACACGGCCTTGGCGAACGGATCCAGGCCCAAGGCCTGTTCGACCAGGATCGCCAGGCCGTTGAGGCCGACACGGAAGTCGATGGCTTCCCGATGCAGGTAGACCTTCAGCTCTTCGTCGAAGCGGAACACCGCAGGCTCCCAAGCATTTGAATCAAGTCGCTGGCCTGGCGCATATCACATCCACGAAGATCAACCACCACGCCGTTGGGCAACCGCGCTTGCAGATCCACGATCGTCGTGGCCTCCGGCTTCGTCGCCTCGATGGTCACCGAAACAAAGGCCTGTTCCGGCAACTCTGCGTTGGTGATCGGCACGACAGCGGGCGTCGACGCGCGCTCATGACGACGAATCCAGGCGCTCAACTGATTCGCGTTGATCCCGCACTCGCGAGCGATCCTCGCAATCGACATCCCCGGCTCGCGGCACGCGAGAATCAGATCCCGCTTTGCCTGCGCGTCATAGACACACCGCCCATCGCGTTTGCGCCCGACAACCAGGCGCTTGCCCAACTCCGACAACCACTCTGACATCACGTTCCCATGTTGCTGTACATGGGAACGTAGCTTCATGGTCCATGGCGGCCGCCGCAAGGACGGGGTTTATTGAGCGCTTACGATTGGTTCATCGGGAACTCCTACGCGGTCCCGAGCAATGTGCATCTGCTCTCGACAGCGTCCTTCCTCGATGGTCTCGAGAAGGCGGGTGTGATTCCTTCTGCGGCGGAGGTCCGAAGACGCATCCAACAGCAGCGTCCAGGGCTGCGCCCGCCTCACGAGGTGATCATCGATGTCGCCTCGTCGATCGCAGGCGCTGCGCAGATAACCGGAGATCCAGCATGAAGATAACGAAGTTAGAGGTTGCCGTCTGGCAACTAGATGCCGCGATCAAGTTGTTCCTCGAGGGTGACTACCTGTCATCGCTCACGCTGGCGGGAGCGGCAGAGGAAATACTTGGAAGTCTGTGCAAGAGGGCGGGAAAGCCGGTCGCGGTTGAACAAATTGCGGAGTTCCATTGGGACGACACTGACCAGGCACTAACAGACAAGGAGCGAAAAACTGTCCTGCTGCGAGTTCTGAACCGTGGGCGGAACGAGGCCAAGCACGCCAATAATCCTGACGAAACGGATTTCACCGTCGAGCAGGTCTATCCCCTTCAGATGATCATGCGCGCGATGCCAATGGCCAGATCCCTCGACTCATCTCCCCTCCGAGAGGCAGAAATGGTCGCTTGGATCAAGGCGCACCCAGAGGCAACGCAGTGACGTACAAGGGCTTCCAAAGGGGCAGCTGATCGGCGCCAACGAAACGCAAGTGGTAGCTGGACACGATGGCTCTCGCGGGTCTTGATTCCGTCAGACGTGGCCGCCAACAAGGGACCGGAATTCTGCGGTTCGCGACACGGGTGCGAAAGCCAAGCGCCACAGCATGAGATCACCCCGAACTTGGTGCGCCAACTTCGCTCGCGACCTTGCCCTTCCTTTCCGCGGCCGATCGGCTCGCCATCCAGAGGTCCCACAGTTCCCAAGTGACGGGATCATCGTAGTGCAGTATCCAGGAGTTACGGGACAGCATCTGTTTAACGCTCATTCCCCTGGCCTTCATCTCGGCCTCGAACGCTTGGCGATTCTCATCAAACGCTTGGGCCGTGGCGCCAGCCGGATCGTGCGGCCCCTGGGGGCGTTGGCGCTTGCCGCGGCTCTTGGTGGCATTCTTGCTATCAATAAACGCGCCCATAAGAGCTCTAGTTGCATTCAGTGCTGCCGGACGCATCTTCTCGCTGATACGCTGCTGAAGCTCTAGAGTTACTGGCTCATCCAAATGCTCAATCAGAACCAGCTTTGCAGCAATGAGCGAGGCGATTAATTCATTGCAGCTGCGCACGCCATTCTCCATCTTTGGCAGCTGAGTCACCGGGATCGTTTGGAGCCTTGAGAGTGCCGCCTCGGCCCTGGCAAGTTCAAAACGGACACTGCTGTCCTTCCAATGGCCTTCGAGGAAGCCTGGCTTTTTGGGGTCATCCCATAGTGCGCGGACGTCGACAAATGTTTGCCGGATGAAGGCGTATAGCTGCGCGATCTGCTCCCGGTCTTCCTCAGCGCTGCGATCGTGCTCCTTCTTCAGTTCTCTTTGGAACTGCCACTTGGCGACTAGAAAGGCGCCAACGATGGCGATGACAGACCCCACGGCCTGAGCCCAAGTGGCATAAGCAACACCTTTTGGGCTGGTGAGCCAGACCTGCAAGGCCTGCAAATCGTTCATAAGAAGCACCTCCTACTCAAGCAAACGTATCGATGCTGGCGCTGATAAGTGGATTCGGGACATCTATGAGCCCTACCGAAACTCAAGATGGGGCGGCTGGACGCTCACGCTTCGGGTGCGGCATTGCGTATTGCCGCATCGCGCCATCGGGCTCGTCGTTGGCAGACCTCCGTGTCGGGGTTCATTCCTTGGAATTGCTGGTCGATGCTACGTCGTTGACATAGATCCACTTCTTCTGCGCCGCGAACACCTGCGCGGGGAACTGCCGGGCACGAGCAACGCTCGTCGGGATCGCATGACTGTCCGAGTAGTAGGCGACAAGCGCTGCGGCGGTGTTGCCCCGATGCTTGTCGAGGTAGTGGCGCAGGATTACGCAGCCGTAGCGCATGTTCGTCTGCATGTGGAAGAGCAGTGCTGAATTGCTATCACCAAGCTTGCCAGTCCACGAGGGATTGACGCCCATGTAGCCGCGGCTTCCGGAACCCTCCATCACAAAGTACTTGCGAAACGACGACTGCAACTCGATGACGGCCAAGACAAGGGAAGTGTCCAGGCCGGCCCGTCGGGCCTCATACCAGACTGTTTGGAGGAACTCAATCCGCGTGGGCGCGGGCCAATCAGGGATCGTTACATTCAGTCGCTCTGACTGTGTGCCAAGCCATCGCAGATATGCAAGCCGAGAGTCCACGTCCTTGAACTCAGGGACCGGGGGCGCCGGTAGTTCTGGTTGGACTTGTGGCGAGACAGGCGCCGCTGCGGTGGTGCCGGCGGGAGGAAGTGGCTGGATCTCGAGCTTCTGAAAAGCGGCCTGCGCCTGACTCTTCGCACCGCCCTCACAGGCGTTGTACTTACGTGTGCGTTGGATGTACTGCTCGTAGCGTGCCCCCCCAGCTTGCTCCAGAGTCCGCTTGCCCTTCGCTTGAGCTAGGTCAATGATCAGCGCGTTCACCCATTGTGTGGTTTGAGCCACATAGGTCGGGTCGTAGTTGCAGCGGGCGATCATCATCTCGTCGAACCACGGTCGCCTGCCCGACAGGGCAAATCCTTCGTCCATCGTCGGCCAGAATACTTGCGACGATGCGTGATCGATCATCTTGTCGATTAAGGCCTGAGGGACCTGCTCGCCACGAAGATACTCGGACACCGACTGCATAGCCTGGCGCTGCATCGCTGCGATCCGATCCGGAGACTCGTTGCTGTAGGTGGCGGCGCTGAAGTACGGACGATGCAGGCCAATGCCAAAGTGGCGGCCGCCAGCTTCGACGTTCATGGTCGAGCGTTCGACGCCTGCGGCCCAGACCAGGAAGCATGAGCTGACGCAGGTTAAATTCTCAACCTTCGAACTCTCCACCTTCGAGTTGGTCAGGCGCATGGTGCTGGTTTGGAGCAAAGCGCGTCGCACAACGCCTGCAAGCTCCAGTGCTGCTTGGACACTGCCTCCCGGTGAATCCAGGAAAAGGATGTTGTAGTAGCCCGTGACCGGGCGTTTGGCCAAGACTGCGCCAAGGCGTTCGGCATCACCGGCACTGATTTCCCCCTCCATACGGATGACGCAACCGTACATCCGAGTAGGGTCGCTGCAATCCGGCGCGAATGTTGCCGCTTGAACACCCATGCAGCAAGCGCCCAGCAGCCAGCAAGCCATTGCCAGCGCCTTGAAGATCCCGAATCTCATGAGTCCCTCCGAAGACGCGATGCTATCGGACCTCTGATTGTCCCAGGACGGCGCAAAGGGGCCTACCTATGGCGCGGCCGAAGAATCGAAGAGTTGCCTTACGCCGGTTACTGCGGCTTTGACGGGGGCGACCGTGATGGCGATGTGCTCGAAGACGCGCGGAGGATTCAGATCTCCGGCGTAGTTGGACCACGCAATGTGCCGAAACTCAAGCGCTTCCTTCAAGCACTTCGCGCCGGCGGCGTCAAGGAGTGGCTCCCGATCATCCGTTGCCGTGCTCGCAAGATGAATGAGGTCCTGGTGCCAGCTCTCGCTCACCGGAAGCTTGCCGGCGGTCTGCTCGACCGCCTGAGTGAGCAGACTCTCAATCTGGGTGGAGATGCACTGGATGTGCTGCGTGATGCCGGCCGCGTGGAAGGAGGTGTCATAGATCGCTGGGTGCTGCGACTTCAGGCCCTGTTGACGCGCATCGGCTTCCAGCATGACTCCCAGAGCCCGTTCGAGTTCGACGGCCTTCGAAAGCAGGAGAGTTTCCAGGACGTGATCACCCACGGGCGCATGTTCCTTCATCAGAGACCACCTCGCGAGGTGGCAAGCAGGCTGGGTTCATTGCGAGGGATCGGCCTCACCCATTCGGGGCGATGCGCTCCGGCCAATCTTCGTCGGCCACTGCCTCGTCTCCGGAGAAGCGCAGATGCCTCTGCAGAATCTCGTTGCCTCGCAGATCAACCGCGCGATCGAGGATCGCTTGCGCATCGGCGAGCTTTCCATGGCGCTGAAGGCCGAAGAGGAACTCTGAAGTCGAGGTCACCGCAACGTCATCGGGCAGGCGAACGAGGAAGTTTTGCTTGCGCACCATGCTGTCCTCGAAGACGAGGATGGCGCCAAAGTCGGCGTTCTCGAGCTCGCGCGCGAGAACCTCGGCAGCGGCCTGCTCCCCGCGATCCTTCGTCTTGGTCAAAGGGTTCACGCCACGCAGCACCTCGAACTCCTCGAACACTTCAGTGCTCGCGACTCGCACACGATGAGGCTCGTTGGCCCGGATCCATTCGGCCACCTCCCGCGCGCCCGGCTTGTCCAGATCGCGAATGACTTCGAACCGGACCATGTCGGGAATGATCACCGGCAGGCCGGGGAGGAGTAGGGCGTTGAGCGCGGCGCCGGCAGCCAGTGTGATCAGGGGGCCGGAATCCGTGACGATGAGAGCGAGGGACTTCATTTGCCGCCGCTCAACGCCTGCTCGAAAAGAGCGTCCTGCTCGGGTCGGCGCTTCGGGGAGACGCGCGGCAAGGGCAAGCCGCGCTTGCCCAGCTCGACCAGGACCTCGCCATAGGCCAGGCCTGTCGAGCGCGCGAGCTCCGCCCAGGTCACGGTCCCTTTCGCATACAGGCCCAAGATCAGCTCGAGTTGAAGCCGGTTCTGCGACTCGGCGCCGGCGCTGGGCCCGGCGGCCGTGAGAACGCCCACGGCACGGCCGTTGCGCGTGATGGTTACCGCACCCTCACCAGGCAGCGATGCCAGCAGCTCGCCGAGCCTGGTCTTGGCGTCCGAGGCGGTGATTTCGCGAAGGGCTTTCATGGCGCGATGGTAGGCGGATTGATCAAGTTGGGCAACTTGATCAAATCAGTCGATCCGGGCGGGGTTGGTGGCCTCCGTTCCAAGCTGCCATGGGACTACACGAGCCCTGCGCTGTTGATCCGTATGGGCTCATTTGAGCGACCTTCTGGCGCGCGCTCCCTGCGGCTTTTCCTCGCCGATTCCCTTGGTCTCCAACTGACGAAGCGCGGCCGCCGCGGCGGCATGGCTCTCTCGCAGCTGCGTGATCTCGCGATCGGACTGTTCCGCCTGGCGCTGCAGCTGGGAGGCGAGATCGGCAACGCGCTGCTCGGCGGCGGCTTCCCGCTCGCGCCGGGCCGCCAATTGGACCTCGGCCTCCAGCAGCTGGCGCGCCCAGGACGCCGCGTCGGTTCGGCGGGCCGATTGCTCCTCGTGCAGGCGTTGCTGCGCCGTGGCCATGGCGGTGCGGGATGCTTCCGATTCGGCGGCGCGCGCCTTTTGTTCCTTGGCGAGCTCCGCGTTCGCCTGGCGCGTGGCCATTCGCTCGCGATCGATTTCCGAGAGCAGGCGTCGCTCCTGGGCCAGGTGCCGCTCTTCGGCGTCAGCTGCGGAGCGCTGCTTGGCTTCCAGGTCCGTTGCCGCCTTCTCGCGCAGATCCTCCTTGCTCTTCAGCGTTACTTCGAGGGCCTTGCGAAGCCGGCGTACCTCGGCCTCCGAGTCGCCAAGGAGGCGAGCCGCTTCCTGGTGCCGGGCGTGCATCTGCGCTTCCATGGCGGCCACGGCCTGGCGCGATGAGGCGAGGGCTTCATCGAGGGCGACACGGGCCTGTTCGAAGGCGCGCTCGCGCTGCAGTAGATCGGCTTCCTTCTGGGCGATGGCGGCGCGCTCGAGCTCGAGCTGGCGCCGCACCGCCTCGGACTTCTGGATCTGCACCTGGTCAGCTTCGCGACGGGCGGCCTCCCACAGCTGCATGAGGACCAACGGGACTTTTTCCGCCTCGTCCGGTTCGCGTGGGCGACCCATCAGGCGTGCCGGCAAGCGCTCGAACCAGACGTCGAGCATGGGGCTCACGGTGTTGGGTGAGCCACCGCCCAGGTGCTGGCGCACCCGCTCGATGGTGGGCTTCACACCTTGGGCCACCAGGGCATCGGCGGCGGCCAGGACGTCCTCGAGCTGCACGCCGCGGGGGCCGCGCCGAGCGGCGGGCCGAGTCGCAACGACGGTCGAACTTTCATTTGGCATGGGGCTGGCTTTCGGGCTATATTAGGCTGGATAAAGGAGGGTTACCCGGCCTTATCAATTGGTATGAAATAGTATACCATACACATAACGTAAGAGAACAAATGAAAATAGCGCCGCCGCCACCCCCCGCGCCCGTCCCGCTCAGCGCCGGCCATGCGCTGCTGGACCCGGGCGCGCTGTCCCGCCTGACCGAGAAAGCTGTGCGCGAGGTGACGCGTCAGGGCCAGTCGGCCAACACGCAGGCCTCCTACGCCGGCGCCATGCGCTACTGGGCCGCTTGGTATGGCGCGCGTTACGGCCAGGCCTTGCACCTGCCGGTCCCGATTCCGGTGGTCGTCCAGTTCATCGTCGACCATGCGCAGCGCCGGGCGGAGGACGGGGTGGAGGCCGGGCCGGTGAAGACGACCAGGAAGCGCGTCCACCGCGCAGCGGGCGGCCCGGCGGCGCCGCAGCAGGAGCTCGTCCACGACCTGCCCCCCGTCATCGATCAGCAGCTGGTGGCCCAACGCTACAAGGGCAAACTCGGCCCCCTGGCGCTGAACACGCTCGTGCATCGCATCGCCGTACTGTCCAAGGCGCACCAGGTGGTGCCCGACATGGACAACCCTTGCAACCATCCGGGCGTGCGCGATCTGCTCAAGAACGTGCGCCGCGGCTATGCCGATCGGGGGGTGCGCGCGCACAAGCAGTCCGCACTCACGAGGGAACCTCTCGAGGCGGTGCTGGCGACCTGCGACGAGTCGCCCCGCGGCAAGCGCGACCGCGCCCTGCTCCTGTTCGCCTGGGCCAGCGGCGGGCGCCGCCGCTCCGAGGTCACCACCGCCACCATGGAGAACCTGCACAACCACGGCGCGCGCGGCTTCGTCTACGTGCTCGGGCGGTCCAAGGCGAACCAGGAGGCCAAGGACGACGAGTCCAACCACAAGCCGGTCTCCGGCAAGGCGGCGCAGGCCCTGCGGGAGTGGCTCGCGCTCAGCGGCATCTCCGAAGGTCCGATCTTCCGGCGCCTGCGCAAGGGCGGCAAGGTGACCGCGGACGCGCTCGATCCCGAGGCTGTGCGCAAGATCGTCCAGCGGCGCTGCGCGCTCGCGGGGCTGCCGGGGCAGTTTTCTGCGCACTCGCTGCGCTCGGGCTTCGTCACCGAGGCCGGCAGCCAGGATATCCCCGCCATCAAGGCGATGCTCCTGACCGGCCACAAGAAGGCGGAGACCTTCATGGGCTACTACCGAGCTGGAAACGTGCTCAAGAACGAGGCCGGCCGCCTTCTGGACGATGAGGACGATTGACGCAATGGCCGGCGCCGCGGCGAGGCGCGCTCGCGCGACGGAGTTCGCATGGGGCGCCATCCAGGGGCAAATCGTGTTGCCGGATGAGGTGGCCGGCGCCGCGCGGGAGGCAGGTGCCCTCGCCTATGCGCAAGCCGAGGCCGAGGAGTTCTGCGCCGAGAGTGTGGTCTGGCTGCCGGACGCCGCCTGGATGCGGCTGTGCGAGCCGCTGTTTCCCGCCGGCGCGCTGCTCGAGCTCGGCTTCGTTCGGACGCCAGGCCAGCGCTCGCGTGTGTACAGCACCCACGGAACGGATGCGCATGAGGACGACGAAGGGTCCGTCTTCGTGCTCGTGCTGGCCAACGATGGCCTGACCTTCAAACAGGGCCGGCAGTCCCATCGAACCGCGCCCGGCCAGTGGTTCGTGTTCAACGACCGCCAGACGCACCTGGTCAAGGAGACGGCCAGGTCGTCCTCGTACGTTTTCTGGCACGTTCCGCTCTCACGGATGTAGCGCAGGAGGGAAGGCGCCCAGCCGCCCAGTAGCATGTCGTTTTCTTTCGCCGCGGGGCGCCGCGGCGCTGACCGGAGGGGGCTCAAATGAGCAATCGGCGGTTGGCAATCGTCGAGGTATCGCCCGAGTTTCCAGAGTGCATGAAACTCGCGTTCCCGCAGTAGACGACGTTAGGCACGGGGGAGTACCGTTCTATTTTCATGAGGGATAGTGCAATTGTCCGAATGCATTCAGCTGATCCAGGCGGATCCAAACAAGGCGATCGAGGGCTTGTGGCTGGCGCTGCAGGCGGCGGATGCGGCGCTGCCTGAACTGCCCGCAGAGGGCGCCGGGGAGAGCGCCGGTGACATCATGAGCGTCAGGTGGGCCCGCAGCATGGCGGAGTCGTTCTTTGCCTGCGAGGTGATCGATCGAGGCCGCGGCGAAGTCTGGGAGGCCGGGGTCGCCCATCCTGGCTGCGAGCATCCAGTGGCCTTCTGGCGCCGCATTCTTGGCGTTGACGACGCCCCTCCCTCGCCCTGGCAGGCGGCCGTGGCCGACCGCTTCGACCTGCGGCCCTACGAGCCGCGCACCGAGCCGACCTTCCTCAAGCTTTGCCAGGTGTACATGCGCGACGCAGAGACGTTCTTCTCCGACGATGCTGCGTCGCGCGAGCAGCTCCAGCAGGATGTGTCCTATTGGCGGGACTTGGCCAAGAGGCAGGTGAAGGCGCATCGTGCTGAGCGGGCCGCCGATCGCGCGCGAATCGAGGCGTTGAGCACCGCCGGTACCGGGCCGATTCAACCGGCTGCCGAGCCGGAGCGAATATGGCGCTTGGACGACTGGAGGACTGGACGGCCGAGCACTGCGATCAGATCGTCGTTCTCCCCCGCGCCATTGCGGCCGCAAAGAAGTCGGAGTACCACGCGCCGCAACATGTCTTTGACGCGCTGGAACTCCTGGCCAACGAGTACCCCAGACTGAAGAGCGGCGAGATTGCTCACGCTCATTTCACGCAGAGATGCGCCGAGGTCGGCGTCGACTACAAGCGATCGGTGGACCGCAGCATTGCAGGCGAGGCTGGCGAGGAATACTTCGTGCGATGGAAGGGGCGCAGACGCTTCCTGAACCACCATCTCTGCCGGGGAACCGCGCGCGACCCGCGCTTTACGATGCGAATCTATTTCACCTGGGACGATGAGGACCAGGTTGTTGTCGTTGGGTGGCTGCCCTCACATCTCACCGCCAGCATGAGCTAAGTCATGAGCAAGAAAAATCCAGCCAAAGAGCGCGCGCGAGAGAAGCGGAAGAAGCAGGCACGACTGCGCGCCGCAGAGCACCAGAAGAAGCAGCTCAGGCAAGAGGCAGCGGGATGGGCATTTTTGAATGGCGAGGCCTCCGCTCAGGCGATCGCCCTCTTTCTAAATGGCTCAACTCGCGCGCCGGCGCCCACGGAGGAATTAAAGCATCTTGTGGAACAGCTCGGCGAAGTGCGCGGGCCCATCAACGACCTCGTGGCATCGATCAACGACGCGACGCAGATGGGGCTACGCTTCGCGCACCCCGTGCCAAGCCACTTGCACCTGCTTTCGGACGACAGCGAAGGCCTTTGCCTTGTCCCGCACTCCATCATTGAAGAGTTCGATAGCGTCGAGGGCATTTCTTATCGGCCGATTGACCGTGCGTTCGCCGACGATCCTCATCTGCTTGTTGGGGCCTGGCTCGTCGGGCTCGTGTCGCCGAACACACCTGACACCTGCTTTGCCTTGTGTGGAAATCGTGAGGGTGCCCGAGCTTGCTTCGTGATCACCGGCGAGGAGGAGTGGAGCCCCATCTACGATTTGAAATCGCTCACGAAGATTCTCCAGGCCACTGTGGACTTTCTGAAGTGGAATGACCATCCCGAGACCCTCATGGCCCGGGCGGCGGACCTCATTTCTGCCAGAGGTGAACCAGCTTCTGAAATGGACCGTGAAGAGGCCATCGACCTGCTGCGGGATGCGCAGGGAAATTGGGCAAGCGAGGTCGTTTCGCTGGCCAGGCTACGAACGGAGGATGTGCGAGTTCGCGACGAAGAATTGGACCTCATCACTGACGAACAGGACGGCCTTCAGTCGGAGTTGGTCAAGGCCGAAAAGGCTCTGCGGCGGGCCGCGGATGAGAAGCGTGTATTGGAGCAACGTCTGGCGCGAGCCGAGGCTCGCGCCCTCCTCCAGTCAGACGCGCCGCAACCGTCGAGAACGTCGCCGGCGCGGGACGTCTGCGAGGCGCCCGTCGTGCCGTTGGCGACGCGGCTCCGGTCGATTTTCTGAAGCGGAGAGGATCTTTCAGTGACCAAGCGCCCTCTCCCCAGTCCGCTCGAATCTGCGACGCCGATCATCGTGCCCAGGCCAAAGCTGTCGGAGACGGCTCTACGCGAGCTGCGCGCGGTTTTCGACGCCATCGATGAAGGCAGGTTCGACCAGGCGGCCAAGCTGGCGTCCGAGGCGCTGGATCGGTCGTCGCGGTCGATCGAGCGCAGGTTCCTCGGCGCGACGATCGCATACGTCGACAGAACTGCCGTCCTGGCGGACCATGTCACGCCTGCTTTGCTCCGTCTGCGACTCAAGGCGGTGGACAGCGGTTTCCATGAGTTCGCGTACAACGCGGCCAACCATTTGATGGAAGCGGCGAGGACGCGCGCCGACTACAAGGCGGCCGCGCGTTACTACAAAATTGCGATGGCCTATGACGGGGAGCCGCGAACGCAAGCCGCGGCGCATGTGAACTTCTGCCCCATCGTTCGGGACGGCCTGATCACTGGTGAAAAGGATTGGCCCGGAGCCGTGGAGATCTACGAGCAGGCTGCCCGGATGGGTCTGATCAAGGGAATGTTCAACGCGGGGAACGTTCTTCTCTGGCTAACAGGCGAGGGGCGGACGGGCGACCACGGAACACGCGCTGCATCGTGGTTCGCACAGGCCATCGATCATTTCGAGCGGCGCCTTCCGCGACTCGATATGGAGTCCGATGCACAGCTCGAGGAGGTCATCACCAACTGCCGCCTGAATCTCGCTGGGATGGACATCGACGGGACCTATGGCGGCGCAGATGCAGAGCGGGGCATCGCCGTGGTACAGGAGCTTGCTCGCCAGGGGCATCCGGTTGGCAAGGACTACCTGCGCGTGGGTCTGAGCAATCGCCTTCAGGCCATCGCTGAGCCGCCCGGCGAATCGCCTGGCGCCAACTGGCGAATCGTTCTCACCGCTCTCCCAGGCCGCGAGATGTACGCGGCATCCCTATGGTGCGGCTCTACACCCGACCTCCTGCTTCGGCAATGTACGGACGGGGTCCGCCTTGGGAACCCAGAGTTCGGAGAGGACAACTGCATGATCTCCATCGCGGTGAACGCGCTGGACGAAGGGCTGATCATTGCGCAAGATGCCAGTCCCCACATGCGCTATGTCGAAGTCGGATCGGGCTTGCGCATGCCGTTTGTGAAGGAGGAGAACTTGCTGGACCTGGGCATCGTTTTGGCATAGGCCCGCCAAGAGCCTCCAGCAATGCGTGAAGCGGTGGGGTGAGAGGGCCGGCAGGGCCGAGCGTCGGTGGCCAAGATCGCGATGTCACACGGCATCAACGCCAACTTCTTCGGGCGTTACGAGACGATCTGCCGTCTCGTTAGACGGCGTCTGCGCGATCCGCGATGATGGCGGCTCCATCACCAAAAGGAAACCCGTGAGGACTTGGGAGTACCGTCTGATCTTGATCAGCATGTATGTTGAGGGGGATCCACCGTTGGAGTTGCACAAGGTCTTCTACAACGACGACGGCTCGCTCCACAGCCATTTTCCGATCTTCACCGTCGCCGGCGAGGATCCTGCCGAGATCCTGGCGGCCGTCCAGACCATGGCCGAGGCCTGCAGGAAGCCCGTGATTGACGCCAACGATTTCCCCGACCTGGAGCCACTGCCGCACAGGTCCATGGACTTCACGCTCACCCTACAAACGAGGCGGCGCCCGATGCCACCCCCAGAGCGCAGGACGCCGGAGTTGCGCGTTGTCCCAAAGATCAGCAGAGACGAGTCTTCGAAGTAGCGCCTGATCGCGCAGGCGTCGATAGTGCCGATCTCGATCTCGGAGAGATCGATCGCGGATCGGCGCGCGCGGATCGCTTCGGATGCACAGATCTCGGACTTGCTCCTACGCCGAAGCGATTCGCCGGCGCAGCGGATCCTGGCACGGCGGCAGGTCCGCACGGTCCGCCGCGGCTTGGCTGGTGGCAGCTGGATCCGTGGCGCATGACATCGGGTTCAGCCTGCATTCCCTATATTGCTTGCCAACCCGCTCAAGCCAATGGCTCGGGACCTCCCGCCGAACCGCCGGGCTGCGACGATCAAGACGCTGGCGAGCGCGCAAGGCATCGGACTGCGCAGCATGCCTGGTCACGTGGTACGCCACAAGGCTGGAAAGCAAGCCGAGATTGCTCCCCTGCGTCCAGTCGATCCCCTGGTTATGGGGGTCCCGGAGCACATTGTCCAGCGCGATTCCCACGTAGGTCGCGTGATGGATGTGGGCGACGAAACCATCTGCCGGGCAATGGATCGCAAAACCCAGCTCCCGGGCCATGCTCCTCATGGTCACCTCCCGCTCCGTGAGCAGGTCCCTGGGGACCACCAGGATGTCTGGCAGACCGGTCTGGGGAGCTGGTTCTGCTGACATGGTTGGAGCCATCCACGCGAACGCCAGGAAGAAAGGAGCCAGGTCTAGCCGTGGCTTGCCTTCGCCCTGGCCGACCAGGTAGAGGTCCGCGAACGCTGCCCCTCCCGATTCCTCGACGAGCAGCTGGAACCCCAGGCGCTGGTGGGGGCTGCTTTTCGGCAGAGCCGTCTTCCGGCGCCTCAGTGAGCCATCCTTGCGGATGAGGTGGTGCTTGAGCTCGCCGGCGAAGACCAGGTGGACTATCGGCCTGCTGCGCGTCGGATCCAGTTCGAGGCCAAAGTGCTGGGCGCTGAACCAATGCATCTGGGAGATCCTGTCCATGTCCATAGCGGGTGGATCGCACTATCCATGCCGACACGGGCCTCCCGCCTCCATCAGTTGGGGGATGCTTTTTCCCCAGGAGGCTCGACGCCAAATGGTGGGTGACGAGGTGCGCATGAGGACGAAGGGGCCGTTTTCGTGCTCGTGCTGGACCGCGTCAGCCAGTGGTTCGTGTTCAACGCCGCCAGACGCACGACGTCCAGATCGACCTCCGTAGCGCTGAGCAGGAGCGAAGCCCAGTAGCATGCCGCTTTCATTCGCCGCGGGGGCCGCGGCTCTGACCGGAGGGGGTTCGCGTGAGCAATCGGCTGTTGGCAATCGTCGAGGTATCGCCCGAGGCGCGGATCGCCTGCCAGGCGAACGGCTGTGGTCACGCCGTCTACAAGCGGATCCACGTGGTGTCCATTAACGGATCGCTGCAGGTACTTGGATCCGAGTGCTTCAAGCGGCTGTTCGGAGGTGCGATTGGCGGCAACCCGGCCTATAGCTCTTCAGACGGTCGTCGGCTCACGGACGCGGAGCGCCGGATGCTTCAGGAAAACACCGCCCAGTTGGTAGCTCAGCTCGAGGCCGAGCACGAAGCAGCGCAGGACCCTGCTCGCGAGAAGCTGCAGCGGATAAGCCAGTCGGGGATTGCTCGCGAAGCCTCGGGCGGCCCACCGCACCGGTTCCGCGCACCGCTTCCGGTGCGCCAGCCGGCGGCTCCACGACGCCATCTCGGCCCGACTCCCGAGGCGATTCGAAAGTACGAGGCTCAGGCCAAGATCGATGTGCGGGCCAAATTCGACGTCGACCCGAACCTTCCAGGTTGGCGTGGCCTCGTTCTGCAGCGCATCACTGAGCTGTCGAAGAGCGATGAGGTTCCGGACTAAAAGCTCGCGGATCTCCGGATTCCGCGGCGGAGTAGGGTCCATCCCTGGCAGGCTCGATCCTGCACCGGCGTGCGCCGAGCCCAGCTTTGCTCGCCGCGGCCGACGAGCGCTTCGTGGTCCCCCGGGCCGAATCCCTCCTGATTGCTAACATGCGTGCATCACGCAATCAAGGAGCGGCTGTGGACAGGGACATCATCGAAACCAGGGGCGCTGCGGCGCTGCAGCGCCTGTTCGCCGTGGCCAACCGGGATTCGGGCCAATGCCGCTACATCGCGCGCTTCCTGCTCGGCTTGTACAACGGCCAGCGGTTTCCCTTCGATTTCACCGACCTGCGCGCGATCGACGGCGATCTCTTCGAGGACTGCGTGACCGTGCTGCGCATGGATGCGCAGGTCTCGCGCCAGGAAGTGCACAAGTACTTCGACGACGACAAGAAGTTCGAGGCCTTGTCCAAGGAATTGGGCATCGGGGACATCATTGACGAGGGGGGTAGCAAGCTGTTCGAGGGCCTGGCCAGGAGATGGGGCGTTGAGGCCGCGGAGAAGGTCCGCGCCGATGCCAAGCGCGCGGCGCAGCCCGTGGGCACGCCGGCGCCGCTGCACGAGGGTGGTACGTTCGACGCCACGTTGCTCACCTATGGCGAGGCCTTCGGCTACCGGGACGTGTCGGTCGTTGCCCGGCTCGGCGAGGGGGGCAACACCGAGGTCCGGCTGAGGCTCACGCCCAGCGACAGCGAAGCCCTCATGCAGCACATCACCCGCGTCCACGCCTTCGCCTGGCGCAACGCCGAGCGCGGCCCGCTGGACAAGAAGCCAGGCGAGATGCGGCCAGCCTGGTTGGACAGAGCGCCTGCGCAGTGGTAGCCGCGGACATCAGCACCAAGGACATCGACGCGAAGCTCGCAAATGATGCAGTTCTCCAGTGACGAACGACATGCAGAGACGCTTGCCTTCTTGAGGCAAGTACGAGACTACATTGCTCGCTGGCCACCGCATCCGGTGAACAGGGACATGCTCGCGAGAATCGATGCCCATCTCGGTGAGCCGGTGCACCGCTTAGCAGAGCAAGCGAAAACTCTGCGCACCGGCGGCGCTTACACCGTCGTGGGCCTGTGTCTTCTTCAGGCCGAACTCCGAGGCGATGAGCTCGTCGTGCGCCTGCCGGACAAGCCGTCCGCTGCACCCGACGAGATGGTGGTTGCCGCCTTGAAGGACGGGATCGAGATCACCATGGGGGTCGCTGATCGGCCCGTTCGCGAATGGAAGGGTGAATGACTCCGCTATGGACCCGCGCGAGATCGATCACCTGCCATCTGACCTGCGCAAGCGTTGGCCCATCGCGGTCGCGCGTGCCGAGGACAAGCTGCAGCGACTTCAGGGCAATGGCCAATCCGCCACCAGGCTGATCCATGCCGCTCAGCGCGCGCGGTCGGTGGCTCAACGCGTGGTGTGGCTGCAGCGAGCCGCTACCGCCTGGGCCCAGCCTCTGGAGGGGATCGCGGCCTGCCGCCGCGGCTGCTCGCATTGCTGCCATATTCCCGTGATGATCTCGCGCACGGAGGCCACCCTGATCGGAGCGGCCATCGGCCGATCGCCGCAGCCGCCGGCGCATGCCATCGAGCTCGATCGAACAAGCTCGCCCGAGGAACTGCATGAAGCCGAGGCGCGCATGCTTGCTGCAAGGCCATTCGGCGAGGCCTGTCCGTTCTTGGTGGACGGCACTTGTTCGATCTACGCGCATCGGCCGATGGCCTGCAGGACGCATCTGAACCTGGATGACGATGACCTGCTGTGCCGGCTGGTGCCTGGCATCAATGTGCCCGTGCCCTATGCGGACGCGACGCAGCTCAAGGCCTTCTATCTGGCCGCGCAACCGCACGCTGAGCTCGCCGACATCCGCGATTTCTTTCCGGTGGCGGAGGAAGGAGTGTCCGCGTGAAACGCACGATCAACAAGGTCGGGCGGCTCGGCGAGGACGGCCTCACCGGCACCATCGCGGTGAACGCGTTGGATGAGGGCCTGATCATCGTGCGAGATGCAAGCCCGGTACTGCCGGTATGTCGAAGTCGGGTCGGGCGTTCGCATGCCCTTTGTGAAGGAAGAAAAGTTGTTGGACCTGGGCATCGTCCTGGCGTAGTCGCAGGTGAATCAGTCCGAGAACACCTTGTCTGGAGAGTAAGTACGTGGAGCCCTTGCACGAAGTTCGAGTACAAGCAAAGAGCCTTCTGAGCTATCTTCGTGAGAGCAAAAAGGCTCTCCTCGTACACGCCATGCCAGAGGGCGAAACTGTCGAGCCCATGGCCTATGTCGAGATCGCCTACCAGAGCCCAGCCATCCGCTGAAGTAAAAAGGTCACGCCTTTTGAAGTGAAATTGTCAACATGGCCAGCACCACGGAGTCCGGCGTGGCGAGTCCGCCGACGTCCGCTGAAGGGAAAATGTCCCCGTTCAAGGGAATTGTCACCGTCGGAGGCCCGTCGACAATCTTCACGAACTTGTTCTTGCACCCCCTACCCGGGGCAAGTCAGCCAGGAAAGACCCCTGGAGCCTCACAGATCCTGCTGAACTCCCGCCAAGCCCGTGCATTTAAAACTCGGCCGATCTTTTGCAGAAATTCGAGCCCGGTGGCGCTCAAGAACTCTCGCCGACTCCGGTTCGCTGGTCGCCATCGACAAGACGCTTGTACTCGCCAAAATCGAGTAAGACATGCGTCGGTTCACCTTGTTGGTCAAGGATAAAGACCGGCCCATTGACTGCCCAGCGCATGACCTCGGCAATTCTGGCCTCGAACTCGTCATTTGAAATGGAGCGCGTGGTCATGGTCCCATTTTCTCTTGGCTGCTGGCTTGCCGAGCCTCGACGCGTGCGCTGAACCGCACGACTGCTGAGGGCATGATCGCCTTCTCGGTCGAGCTCGACCGCATTCGTATCGGTATCCGTGAGTCTGCGCTCATGGAACTGCGCGCCCTTCAGGAGGCCGCTGCGGACAAGCCGTAAACTGTTCGGCACTTCTCATGGGGAGCACGATGGCTAAGAGGTCAATCATGAACCTGGTCGGCAGCGCCGAGGGGCTAGCCCTGATGCAACAGGCTGTGATCGGCTGCCAAGCGAAAACAGAGAAGCGGGCGTTGCGACAGCGACGGTCGTCAAAGGCCGAGCCGTTGTTACTCCAGGGAGGGTCTCCCCCACCGCGGCTCATCGGAAGTCATAGCGAACGGCTACCGGGTCGTCGAGCGAAGGTCAGCGCCCTCCCTTCTTTTACTTGACGCGGTCTAGTTGGAGCGAATCCTCGAGAACGCTATGAGTACAAAGTCCATCATTGATCTAATTGGCAAAGCCGAGGCCTTCCGGCTGATGGGGGAAGCAATTGCGGACGCCGCGAGGAAAAACACGGAAGCCGGCGTCGCGACCGCATCTCACATCAACGGCGTGACTGTCATCACCCAGGGAAAAAGGCCTTCCAAATCTGGCGCAACACCGAAGCAGTCATAGCAACCGGTCACGATCTGCCGAGAACTCGGTTGCGGTTCAGTCCCGTGGTCACCGACAGCTGGCTGATGTTGGGCTCGGCGCCCTTGGCGTGCCACAGGCGGCGCGCCTCGTCGATGAGCGGCTCGCGCAGCATGGCTTCAAACTGCGCGTGCTTCAGACCGAAGGTCAGCGCCAGGCGCACCACGGGACGCAGCAGCGCGCGCAGGCTTGCAGCGCCCAGGCCGTGCGTTCGGCATTTCGTTGCGCTGCGCCGGCACGTCCCTGCGCACGCACATCAAGCTTGGCGCTTTTCGATCCAGTGTGTTGACTCGCCATAAAGGCTGTTTCCCCGCGCCACAGCGTCGCGGAGCTTGTCGCGATTTTGGGGCGTGTCCGGTCGCCACAGGCCGACGTCGCGGCCGGACGCCTCCTGCCGGACTTCGTTGGACCAACGCAACCTGATCTCGAACAGAACGCGCAAGGAATTTTGCTTCATGGAACCCTCGCCGCTGATGAGCGCTGGACAGTGACACGCGCCCACGTCTTACAAGGGCGCGCGCCTGACTATAGGACAAAGGGATTATTTGATGTGAATTTTTCCCAACCAGAATTTGAACTCATGCACAGATCTGTCACACAGCACCCGAGGGGTCCGAAGGCGCGAGGGCGCAGACGCCCCATGGCCAGCACGCGTCATGTGCGGGGAGCATCGCGCTCGCTCCCGGACACGCAAGCTCAGCAAAAGCGCAATGCCTGGATGGCAGCGATGCGAGTGCGCAAGGCAGTGCAGGCCCGCATCGTTGAGGCGTTCCGGCGGCATCTCGAAGGCTCGGGTCCAGGGCCCACGGATGAAGCCCTGCTGATGTTCGCAAGACTGGCGGTCGCGGAACAACGGCTCATGCGTCGCGCCGCCTGACGCAGGAATTCTTCATACCTGTCAAGGAGCAGCCATGACAGCAACCACCATAGGACAAGGAAGCTCTTCGGAACAGGTCGCCTTCGGCAGCCTGCTCGACCTCGCGATGCTGCGCACGGGCGCCGTCTCCGCGGAAGTCTGCGAGGTCTGCAGCACGATCAACCTCGGCTCCGCGCACTTCTGCAAGGGCTGCAACCACAAGCTGCCCGCTTACTACGTGGCCGACCTGGACGACGCGTCGGTCACCAAGCCGGGCACGGGACTGGCCAGGCACGGTTGGGCACGCGCCTGGGACCTGGCGGCGTTCTGGGTGGTGATCAACTCGCTGGCAGGCGCCACGATGCTCGTTCCGTTCGTGTCATAGCCTCGCGGAGGTCCCGCCATGGCAAGCCTCGCCACCCATCCCGAGAGAACGCCCGGCCAGCCCGACTGGAGCGATTGGCAACCGCCGGGCCCTGCCATTCCGCCGCACCAACTGACGCGGGTGTGCGGTGCCTGCCAGACCCTCAACCGGGACACTGCCAAGTACTGCAGGCGTTGCGCACAAAAGCTCTCGCCGCCCAGAACCCTGCGTGCAGTCGGGCCAGATTGGGACGAGATGGACGAGGGGCCGGCGCAGGCGCTTGCCTCAGACGCCACGCTTTCCGCGCACAAGCGGCGCGAAGGCGTCGCGAGCCGGCGTGTCCTGGGGATACCCGTTCCGCCCGGAGTCGATACCTCCATCGTATGGCTCCTGCTCGTGCTCGCCGTGCTGCATGCGGGCTTTGTGCTGTGGTACCTGGGCCGGTCGACCACGCAGGAACCACCGCTCTCGCTGCCGAGTGAGGGCACCTGGCAATCGAAATCGGCGCCGGAAAGCAGCGCCGTGGCCAAGGCGCCCGAGACAGCGCCGCAAACGGTCGAGATCGTTCGTGAGCCGCAACCGAGCCCCAGCGAGGAGGCTGGTGCATCGCAGCCCGGGGCGCCACCACGGGCGCCGGCTGCCGTCGTCGAGGCAAGGGTCGAGCAGGCCGAGCCTGCGACGGCGGAGGCAGCCGCGGCCCCTTTGGTGGCCGATGACCCGGCACCACCTGCCGAATCCATGCGTGCGCCCGCACGCCCGGTCGTGACAGCGAGGGCACAACCGCCGGCGAAGGCGTCTCAAACGCCACGGCCAGTCGCGACGGCACCAACCAACCAGCCGCCCAGCGCAGCGCAACCGTCGATGGGCAGCGAGCCCCAGCGCAGGAGCGAGCCGCTCGGTGTCGCATCGGCACCTCCCCCGCGGCCTGCTCAGGCCCGGCCGGATGCCCTCGAAGCTCGGCCGCGAGCTGTTGCAGCGCCGCAATCTCAAGCCGCCGCGCCGCGCCCTGTGGTGCCCTCGAGCCAATGTGACCGTTACAACCCCTACGGCGAAACCCCTTGCGTGTTGCGACCGGCAAGCCAAGTCGCGCAACCATCGCAACCCGCTTTACGAAATGCGCAGGGTCCTGCAGCGCCGGGAGGCTCGAACGTCGGCAAGAACGATCGTTGGGTCTTTGCGGCAGGAGGCGGAGGCGGTGGTAGCGGCGGAGCTGGCGCCGGTGACGGTGGTGCTGGCGGTGCTGGTGCCGGTGGTGGCGGTGCCGGTGGTGGTGGTGCCGGCGGCGGCGGTGGCGGTGCCGGTGCTGGCGGTGCTGGTGCTGGTGGTGCTGGTGGTGCTGGTGCTGGTGCTGGTGGTGCTGGTGGTGGCGGTCCCGGTGGCGGCGGTCCCGGTGGCGGCGGTGCCGGTGGCGGCGGTCCCGGTGGCGGCGGTCCCGGTGGCGGCGGTGCCGGTGGCGGCGGTCCCGGTGGCGGCGGTCCCGGTGGTGGTGGTGCCGGCGGTGGTGGCCCCGGGGGTGGTGGTGCCGGGGG
>NZ_LYMK01000032.1 GCF_002157355.1 Variovorax sp. JS1663
CCACCCAGCCTCCCGCCGCCCACCGCGGCCGATGCGAGCACGGCGCGTCCGGTGATCGTCACCCATCCGCTCGACCGCAGCGTGAGCGCGGGATCGACCGTGCAGTTCAGCGTGCGTTCGACCGGAAGCGGACTCGGCTACCAGTGGCGGCGCAACGGCACGCCCATCGCGGCGGCCAACGGCGCGAGCTACGGCTTCGCCGTCACGCTGGCCGACGACGGCGCACGCTTCGACGTGATCGTCCGCAACGCCGCCGGCAGCACCACCAGCGATGCGGCCACGCTGCGCGTGCAGGCGGCGGTGGCGCGCACGCCGGTGGCAGG
Source organism: Variovorax sp. JS1663 (assembly GCF_002157355.1). Lineage (GTDB taxonomy): Bacteria > Pseudomonadota > Gammaproteobacteria > Burkholderiales > Burkholderiaceae_C > Variovorax. Next base: position 324 of record NZ_LYMK01000032.1, read on the forward strand.
CCATCCGCGGCTCTGGATCCGCGACCAGGACCTGCCGCGGCTGCGAGCCTGGGCCAACCCTGCCAACCCCCTGTTCGGCGCGGCGAACGGCAATGCGCTGTACCGGCTCGCGATCACCGCGCGCGACCGCATCGAGTCGGGCGTGGTCCCCGCGCAGGACAACGGCGGCAGCACCTACACCCCCTACGCCACCGAGAGCTACGCGGCGCTGATGGCCTTCATGAGCCTCGTCGACACCGACCCCGTGCGCAACCCGCGCTGGATCGCGGCGGCCAAGACCGCGCTGTTCGCCGTCATCGACCAGGCCGACCAGGGCGTGGGGCCCGGCAAGTTCCGCAGCGACTCCTTCGCCGCCTCCGACCGCGGGCGCTGGAGCGGCGAGGCCTTCCCGCTCACGGTGGACTGGCTCTATCCCGCGCTCGGCGCGGACGAGAAGCGGCGCATCCGGCGCGTGTTCCTGCGCTGGTGCGCGGAAAACCGCGACGGCTACCCGTCCGTCACCTACTACCACAGCCATCCCTCGTCGGTGCCCGCGGGCGCCGCGCGCCGCAACAACCCGCTGCTGCTGGACCTGGGCGATCCGAAACGGAGAGCGGTCCGTTTCGCGATGAACAACTACCTCATGGCGCACGCGCGCAACATCTTCATGATGGCCAACGCGATCGACCCCGCGGACGACCGGGCCGACCCGGCGCTCGCGAACGACGCCGACGGGCGGCTGGGCGACTTCATGCACGAGGCGATCGGCACCCACCTCTACATGACCGACTACGCCTACCGCAACGACGGCTTCGGCGGCATCAGTCCCGAGGGCATGGAGTACGGCGAATCGATCGGCTTCTACTACGGCCTGATGCTGGCCATCCACACCGCCGGGATGGACGACACCACGCTCCACGGCGACAAGGTCTCGCTCGACAACCATCCCCTCCTGTCGAGGCTGATGCCGGGGTTCTTTCACAGCCTGAGCACGCGCAAGGTGGCCAGCCCCTACGGCCAGGTCTACCAGCCGGCCTGGTTCGGCGATGCGGAGCAGCTGTACTTCATGGATCCGATGCGCGTGATGGGCCCGCTGTCGCTCTACAGCCGCTACGCGGGCCGGGCCGACGCCCTGGAGAGCGCCAAGTGGCTTCAGTACACCGCGGCGCCGAACAACCCGGGCAGCCTGGCGGCGCATGCCAACAACGACGACAACATCATCCAGTCGATCTTCTACTTCCTGATGTTCGACCCCGGCCAGCCTGCGCCCGCCGACCCGCGCGGCGCGCTGCCCACCGACCACTTCGCGCCCAGCCTCGGCCGCCTGCAGGCGCGCACGAGCTGGAACGACGGCGCCGACGTGCGGCTCGTGAACCTCAAGCTCAGCTACAACACCATCGACCACCAGCACGGCGACGGCAACATGTTCGACTTCTGGCGCAAGGGAGAGTGGCTCACCAAGGAGCTCTCGGCCTACGGGGCCGGCGCCGCGATGTCGCACTTCAAGAACACGCTGGCGATCCAGAACAATCCGCTGGCCCCGGTCGGCGGCTACCACGCGCCCTTCCTTGCCCAGGGCAGCCAGTTCATCGGGGGCGCGCACGACGGCGATCCCGGCGTGCTCGTGCGCGGGGTGACGAACGACTACCTGCTCTTCACCGGCGACGCGACCAACCTCTACAACCATGGCGGCAGCGGCGCCGCGGGACGCGAAGTGAGCCATGCCAGCCGCACGCTGATGTGGCTGAAGCCGGACACCGTGGTCGTGATGGACCGCGCCAGCACCACGCGCGACGGCCGCTTCAAGCGCTTCTGGCTCAACCTGCCGAGCAACGGCGCGGCGCCGGTGCGGGTGGGATCCGCCGTGGCCGCGACCACGCCGGGCGGACAGCAGTTGCACGTGAACACGCTGCTGCCCGAGCCGGCGGGCGCGAGCACCGCCATCGAAGGGCCGGCCTTCACGCCGCCCGACCAGTTCTGGAAGGCCACCCTCGATCCCATGTCGGCGGACAAGACGAACTGGACCGGCGCCTGGCGCCTGCGCGTGGAGGCGGCCGGCCATCCGCGCGCCGTCAACTTCCTGCACGTGCTGCAGGGCACCGATGGCGGCGTGGCGCCCCAGCCGACGCAGCGAGTCCAGAGCGACCAGGGCAGTGCATTCAGCGGCGCGGTGGTGGGCGGGACGGCCGTGCTGTTCGCGAGCGACCTCTATGCGCCGGTGACGTCCAGCTCCTTCGTGCTGCCGGCTTCCGCGACGCGCGTGCTGGTCACCGGCCTGGTGCCGGGTGGCGGGTACACGGTGAACAGCAGCGCGGTGGTCAACGGCCGCCGCTTCGACCTGGCCAGCGGTGGCGCGCGGCAGGCCAATGCACTGGGCGTACTCGAGTTGGAATGAATCGCCCCGGGCGGCATGTACGCCACCCGGCGTATTTGCCCGGCGGGCCCTGGCCCGCAGACTCTTCTCCACCATTTCACACCCAGGAGAAGAGTCCCATGCAACAACGCCGCTTCACCCTCAAGGCGCTCACGGCCGCCGTCGCGCTCGCCAGCCTGCCTGCCGTCTCGGCCTTCGCGGCCGACACCATCAAGGTCGGCGTGCTGCATTCGCTGTCGGGCACCATGGCCATCTCCGAGACCGTGCTCAAGGACACGGTGCTGATGGCCATCGACGAGATCAACGCCAAGGGCGGCGTGATGGGCAAGAAGCTCGATCCGGTGATCGTCGACCCCGCCTCCAACTGGCCGCTGTTCGCCGAGAAGACCAAGCAGCTGCTGGGCCAGGACAAGGTGTCGGTGATCTTCGGCTGCTGGACCTCGGTGTCGCGCAAGTCGGTGCTGCCGGTGGTCGAGGAGATGAACGGCCTTCTCTTCTACCCCGTGCAGTACGAGGGTGAAGAGCTCAGCAAGAACGTCTTCTACACCGGCGCCGCGCCCAACCAGCAGGCCATTCCGGCGGTCGACTACCTGATGAGCAAGGAAGGCGGCGGCGCCAAGCGCTGGGTGCTGCTGGGCACCGACTACGTGTACCCCCGCACCACCAACAAGATCCTGCGCGCCTACCTCAAGAGCAAGGGCGTGAAGGACAGCGACATCGACGAGAAGTACACCCCCTTCGGCCACAGCGACTACCAGACCATCGTCGCCGACGTGAAGAAGTTCTCGCAGGGCGGCAAGACGGCGGTGGTGTCGACCATCAACGGCGACTCCAACGTGCCCTTCTACAAGGAACTGGGCAACGCCGGCCTGAAGGCCAAGGACGTGCCGGTGGTCGCCTTCTCGGTGGGCGAGGAAGAGCTGCGCGGCGTCGACACCAAGCCGCTGGTCGGCCACCTGGCCGCATGGAACTACTTCATGTCGATCAAGAACCCGACCAACACCGCCTTCATCAAGCAGTGGAGCGACTACGCCAAGGCCAAGAACATCGCCGGCCACAAGGACAAGCCGCTGACCAACGACCCCATGGAAGCCACCTACATCGGCGTGCACATGTGGAAGCAGGCGGTCGAGAAGGCCAAGAGCACCGACACCGACAAGGTGATCGCTGCCATGGCCGGCCAGACCTTCACCGCGCCCTCGGGCATCGTCTCGAAGATGGACGAGAAGAACCATCACCTGCACAAGAGCGTGTTCATCGGCGAGGTGCAGGCCGACGGCCAGTTCAAGGTGGTGTGGAAGACCCCGGCGCCGGTCAAGGCCAAGCCGTGGAGCCCCTACATCGAGGGCAACGACAAGAAGAAGGACGAGCCGGACGGCAAGTCCAAGATGTAAGGGACGGGCGCATGCTGCTGCAGCGAATCGTTCAGGGAGTGTTCGCTGCGGCGGCAGTGCTGTGCGCGGGCCAGGCCGCGGCCCTCACCGCGGACGAAGCGAAGGCCATCGCCTCGGGTGACACCGAGGCCCGGGTGGCCGCGCTGAACCAGGCGGTGACGAACGCCGATGCGAAGACCGCGGCCTTCATCCAGGCCATGGCGGACGATGCCGTCCGCTACACGGCGGACAAGGTCTTCGTCGTGAAGAACGACAAGGGCTATGACCCCGTCACCGGTGCGGAGCTCAAGCTGCCCGACGACGCCGAAGAGGTCATCAACAACAACCTCATGCGCAGCGCACTCGACGCTGCGCAGGCTGCGCTCAAGCTCGCGAGCCCCGACGCCGCGGTGCGTGCGGAAGGCGCCAAGGGCCTGCTGAGCTCGCCCGACGAATCGCGGCTGCCGCTGGTCGAGAAAGCGCTGGCGGCGGAGTCTGACGCCCGCATCAAGGCCACGCTCGAACTCGTGCGCGCTGCGAGCATGCTGTCGAGCCCCGACAAGGCGCGCCGCATCGAGGCCATCAAAGCGCTCGGCGAAAGCAAGAGTCCCGACACCAAGCTGTTGCTCAACGAGCGCCTGGGCGAGGAGCAGGACCCCGAGGTGAAGTCCGCCATCGTCACCGCCATCGCTTCCATCGACGCGTCGCTGGTCTGGGGCGAGCGCATCGGCGCCGTGTTTAGCGGCATCAGCCTCGGCTCCGTGCTGCTGCTCGCCGCGCTGGGCCTGGCCATCACCTACGGGCTGATGGGTGTGATCAACATGGCGCACGGCGAGCTGATGATGATCGGCGCCTACGCCACCTACGTCATGCAGGGCGTGTTCCAGCGCTACATGCCCGAGGCCGCCTTCGGCTGGTACCTCGTGGCCGCTATCCCGGTCGCGTTCATGGCATCGGCGCTGGTCGGCGCGGTGCTGGAGCGCGGCGTGATCCGCTTCCTCTACGGCCGGCCGCTCGAGACCCTGCTGGCCACCTGGGGCATCAGCCTGATGCTGCAGCAGCTCGTGCGCTCGCTCTTCGGCGCCCAGAACGTGGGCGTCGAGAACCCGGGCTGGATGAGCGGCGGGCTCACCATGCTGAGCAACGTGACGCTGCCCTGGAACCGCATCTGCATCATCATCTTCGCGGTCCTGGTCCTCCTGGCCATGGGCTGGCTGATCGGCCGTACGCGACTGGGCCTGTTCGTGCGCGGCGTCACGCAGAACCGTCCCATCGCCTCCTGCATGGGCGTGAACACGGCGCGCATCGACACCTATGCCTTCGCGCTGGGCTCGGGCATCGCGGGCCTGGCGGGCTGCGCGCTCTCGCAGATCGGCAACGTCGGCCCCGACCTGGGCCAGAGCTACATCGTCGACTCCTTCATGGTGGTCGTGATGGGCGGCGTGGGCCAGCTCGCCGGCACCGTGTACGCGGCCCTGGGCCTGGGCGTGCTCAACAAGTTCATCGAAGGCTGGGCCGGCGCCGTGCTGGCCAAGATCGCGGTGCTGGTCTTCATCATCATCTTCATCCAGAAGCGGCCGCAGGGCATCTTCGCAGTCAAAGGGCGGAGCGCCGAGGCATGAGCGGGGTCGTACTTCCTTCCAAGGCGCCGCTCCTGAGCGGCAAGGGCTGGACGGCCTTCTTCGTCGCCCTGATCGCCGTCTGCGCGCTGGCGCCGGTGCTCAACCTGCTGGTGCCCGCCGGCAGCGCGCTGCACATGAGCGACTACGCCGTTGCGCTGGTCGGCAAGATCATGTGCTATGCCATCTGCGCGCTGGCGATGGACCTGATCTGGGGCTACACCGGCATCCTCTCGCTGGGCCACGGCCTTTTCTTCGCGCTGGGCGGCTACATGATGGGCATGTACCTCATGCGCCAGATCGGCCGCGACGGCAACTACAAGAGCGACCTGCCTGACTTCATGGTCTTCCTCGACTGGAAGACGCTGCCCTGGCACTGGACCTTCAGCGACAGCTTCATCGCCACGCTGATCCTGATCGTCGCGGTGCCGGGCCTGGTCGCCTTCGTCTTCGGCTTCTTCGCCTTCCGCTCGCGCATCAAGGGCGTGTACTTCTCGATCATCACGCAGGCCATGACCTTCGCGGCGATGCTGCTCTTCTTCCGCAATGAGACCGGCTTCGGCGGCAACAACGGCTTCACCGACTTCAAGCGCATCCTGGGCACGCCGATCGCCACCCAGGAGATGCGCATGACCCTGTTCGCGCTCACCGGGCTGACGCTGCTGGGCTTCTTCCTGCTGTCCAGATGGCTGATCGCCAGCAAGTTCGGCCGCGTGCTGCAGGCCATCCGCGATGCCGAGTCGCGCGTCATGTTCTCGGGCTACAACCCGCTGCCGTACAAGCTCACGATCTGGGTCATCTCGGCCGTGATGTGCGGCGTGGCCGGTGCGCTCTACGTGCCGCAGGTCGGCATCATCAACCCGGGCGAGATGAGCGCGGCCAACTCGATCGAGATCGCCATCTGGGCCGCGGTCGGCGGCCGTGCCACGTTGATCGGGCCGATCGTCGGCGCCTTCATCGTCAACGGGGCCAAGAGCTGGCTCACGGTGGCCTATCCGGAGTACTGGCTGTACTTCCTGGGAGCGCTGTTCATTGCTGTCACGCTGTTCCTGCCGAACGGCATCGTGGGCCTGGTGAAGAAGTGGGCCGGACGGGAGAAGCGGGTGCCCGCCGAGGAGCCGAAGCAGCGCGCCGTCGCTGTGGAGCAGGGCGCAGAGCCGGCATCGCTGCCGGTGCAGGCCGAAGGAGCCCGAGCATGACGCCCGACCTGATGGACGCAGGCGCCGAGCGCCTCGCCAGGCACAGTCACGACAGTGACTTCGGCCAGCTCACCGCCTCGGGCGGCCGCGAGGCCGGCTACGGCCGGCATGCGACGCCGGGCGAGGTCGACCTCACCCACGGCCGCATCCTCTACCTGGAAGACGTGAGCGTGAGCTTCGACGGCTTCAAGGCCATCAACAAGCTCTCGCTGGACATCGCCCCCGGCGAGCTGCGCTGCGTGATCGGCCCCAACGGCGCCGGCAAGACCACGATGATGGACATCATCACCGGCAAGACCCGGCCCGACGAGGGCACCGTGTTCTTCGGCAGCACCATCGACCTGCTGCGCCACAAGGAAGCCGATATTGCGCAGCTGGGCATCGGGCGCAAGTTCCAGAAGCCGACCGTGTTCGAGCAGCTCACCGTGTTCGAGAACCTGGAGCTGGCGCTCAAGACCGACAAGGGCGTGAAGTCCTCGATGCTGTTCAGCCTGGACTCCGCGCAATCCGACCGGCTGGCCGAGGTGCTGCACACCATCCACCTGGCCGACAGCGTTTCGCGCATGGCCGGCAACCTGAGCCATGGGCAGAAGCAATGGCTGGAGATCGGGATGCTGCTGATGCAGGACCCGAAGCTCCTGCTGCTGGACGAGCCCGTGGCCGGCATGACCGACGAGGAGACGGCGCGGACCGCCGAGCTGTTCCTGCACCTCAAGGGCAAGCATTCGCTGATGGTGGTGGAGCACGACATGAGCTTCGTGCGGACCATCTCCGAGATCGTGACCGTGCTGTGCGATGGGTCCGTGCTGGCGCAAGGCACGCTGGACGAAGTGCAGGCGGACGAGCGGGTGATCGAGGTGTACCTCGGACGCTAGCGAGCAAGACAGAGACACGACATGCTCAAGGTCAAGAACATCCACCAGTACTACGGCGGCTCCCACATCCTGCGCGACGTGAGCTTCGAGGCTCACCTCGGCAAGGTCACGGTGCTGCTGGGCCGCAACGGCGTCGGCAAGACCACGCTGCTGAAATCGCTGATGGGCCTGGTCCCCATCAAGAGCGGCAGCATCGAGTTCAACGGTGCGGCCATCCAGAAATGGACGCCCTACGAGCGCGCCCGCGCCGGCCTGGGCTTCGTGCCCCAGGGCCGCGAGATCTTCGCGCGGCTCACGGTCGAGGAAAACCTGCGCATGGGACTGGCCTATCGTTCCGCCGGCACGCCCATTCCCGCCGAGCTGTACGAGCTGTTCCCGGTGCTCAAGCAGATGAAGAACCGCCGCGGCGGCGACCTTTCCGGCGGCCAGCAGCAGCAGCTCGCGATCGCTCGGGCGCTGGCGCCGGGGCCCAAGGTGCTGGTGCTCGACGAGCCCACCGAGGGCATCCAGCCCAGCATCATCAAGGACATCGGCCGCGTGATCCGCATGCTGGCCGACCGCGGCGACATGGCCATCGTGCTGTGCGAGCAGTACTACGACTTCGCCCAGGCGCTGGCCGACGACTACCTGGTGATGGAGCGCGGCGAGGTGATCGCGCGCGGCCTGGGCAAGGACATGGAAGCCCAGGGCGTGCGGCAGCTGGTCGCGATCTGAGCCATGCGCGATCTCTGACGAGTCCATGTCAGGCCGCAGCGCGAAGGCGTTACGCTAGCGGCCGTCGCACTTCGCTCCGTCGCCGCCTTGTCCACACGTCCGCCCCGCCTGCCTCCGCGAGCACCTTGCCGGGAGGCTGCATGGAAGCGCTGATCGCGCTGATGGTCGACCATGTCCTGGCCGTGGTCTTCATCGCTACCTTCGCCGCCCGGGTGGGCCTGCCGGTGCCGGCCGCGCCCGTGCTGGTGGTGGCCGGCGGCATCGCGGCGATCGCCGAGCCGGTGCTGATCGTCGCCATGGTCGGCGCGACGCTGCTGGCCAATGTGCTGGGCGATGCCGTCTGGTTCTATGCCGGGCGGATCTACGGCTACCGCTTCATGCGGCTGCTGTGCAAGATCTCGATCTCGCCCGACTCCTGCGTGCGGCGCAGCGAGTCGCTGATCACCCGTTGGGGCGGCCTGTCGCTGGTGGCGGCCAAGTTCGTGCCGGGCGTGTCGGTGGTGGCGCCGCCGATGGCCGGCGCGCTGGGCATGAGCTCGCTGCGCTTCCTGGCCTTCGAGACGGTGGCTGCGCTGCTGTGGGCCGGCGTGTTCCTGTGCCTGGGCTGGGTGTTCCGCGAGCAGATCCAGGCGGTGCTCGATGCGCTGGCCAATGCCGGCGGCGTGGCGACCGCGGCGCTGGTGGCCGTGCTGGCCGCGATGCTGGCGCGCCGCTGGTGGCGCCGGCGTTCCTTCCTGCGCGCGACAACCATGCCGCGCGCCACCATCGAGGAACTGGCCGCGCTGATGGGGCAGGAGATGCCGCCCGTCCTCATCGACGTGCGCGGCGAGGCGGGCGTGCAGGTCGATCCGCGGCGCATCCCCGGCGCGCTGGCGATCCCGCTCAAGACCCTGCAGCAGCGCGGCGAGGCGCTCCCCTTCGATGCGGGCCAGCGCGAGATCATCCTCTACTGCAACTGCCCCAACGAAGTCTCCGCCGCGCTGGCCGCCCAGGCGCTCATGCGGCGCGGGCTGATGCGCGCGCGGCCGCTGGCGGGCGGCCTGGAAGCCTGGGTGGCGGCGGGTCATCCGACCGCGCCGCATTGAGCGGGCGCGGTCCGGCCGGTCCGGCTCAGTGCTGGAGGATCTTCGAGCGGAACTGCTGCGCGCGCTCCGAGCGCGCCGACGGGTTGCCGAAGAACTCTTCCTTGGCGCAGTCCTCCACGATCGCGCCGCGGTCCATGAAGAGGGTGCGGGAACAGCTCGAAATGCTGGAACACCATGCCCACGCGCGAGCGCAGCTTGTTGAGGTTGATCTTCGGGTCGCCCACCGACACGCCGTCGACCGTGATGCGGCCCTGCTGGAAGGGCTCCAGCGCGTTGACGCACTTGATGAGGGTGGACTTGCCCGAGCCCGATGGCCCGCAGACCACCACCACCTCGCCCTTGCGAACGGTGGTGCTGCAATCGTTCAGCACCTGGAAGGCGCCGTACCACTTGTCGACGTGACTGATCTCGATCATGGCTTGTCCTGGCGGGTGAGGAGTCGGTGGAGGGTGTTGGCGACGACCTGCGTCGCCTTGCGCAGTTCGTCCAGCGGCACGCGCTCGTCGGCGCGGTGGCCGTTGGCTTCCAGGAGCGTCTCGGGGCCGGCGCCGTACATCACGGTGGGAATGCCGGCCTCGCTGTAGAGGCGCGCGTCGGTGTAGAGCGGCACGCCGATCGGCGTCACCGGCTTGCCCATCACCGCGCTGGCTTCCTCGCACAGCAGATCGGCAAGCGCCTGCGCGCCCGGCGCGGGCGCGAAGGGCCGGGCCAGCAGGATCCGGCGGATGTCGGCCGAGATGCCGGGCAGGGGGCGGCAGGCGGCTTCGATCACCTCGCGCAGTTCGGCCTCCACCGCTTCCGGCGATTCTTCCGGGACGATGCGGCGGTCGAGGCGCAGGCTCAGCACATCGGACACCACGTTGGTGTTGATGCCGCCGCTGATCAGGCCCACCACCAGGGTCGGGTGCGTGATGCCGGGCGTGCGCGAAGGGCGCTGGACGAGGGCGTCGCGGTGGCGGTAGAGCGCCGGCAGCAGGGTCGCGGCGGCCTCGATCGCATCGTGGCCGGTGTCGGGCCGTGCCGCGTGCGCCGACTTGCCGCGCAGCGTCACCTCCAGGTGAAGGCAGCCGTTGTGGGCCACCACCACGTGGTGCGAGAAGGCGGCCGACAGCACGCAGTCGGGGCGGCTCAGGCCCTGGGAAAGGATCCATCCCGGGCCGGTCATGCCGCCTGTTTCCTCGTCGTAGGTGAGGTGCAGCTCGACCGTGCCGGCCAGCGCGGTGCCCGAGGCGGCCAGGGCCTTGAGCGCACGCAGCGCGAAGGCATAGGTCGTGAAGTCGGACTTCGACACCGCCGCCCCGCGGCCGTAGAGCCAGCCTTCGCGCACCTCGCCGCCGTAAGGGTCGACGCTCCAGCCGTCGCCGGGCGGCACCACGTCGCCATGCGCATTGAGCGCCACCACGGGGCCGTCGCCGAAGCGATGGCGCACGATCAGGTTGGTCACGCTGCGCATGCCGTGCGCGGCGGCGGATTCCGCCGGCACCGGGTGGCGCTCGACCTCGAAGCCCATGGCCTCGAGCAGGCCGGCGGTGAGCTCGGCATGCGGCGCGCAGTCGCCCGGCGGGTTGTCGGACGGGCATTGCACGAGGCGGGCGAGGGTGCGCACCTGCTCGTCGAAATGCGTGTCGATGAAGTGGCGCAGCGTCTCGCGCGCGTGGGTCGGTTCGTTCATGGATGTCAGAGGAAGCGGTCGATGCGGAAGGGAGTGATGTCGATGTCGGTGCGGCCGCGCACGATCAGGTCGGTGACGAGCCGCGCGGTGACCGGCGCCAGCGTGTAGCCGTTGGAGGTGACTGCGTTGAAGAAGCCCGGCACGCCCGGCACCTCGCCGATGATCGGCGCGCCGTCGATGTTGACGTTCATGCCGGCCCAGCAGCGCACCACGTGCAGGCCGCTCACGGCCGGCAGCACCTGGCGCGCCACCCACAGGTTGCCCTCGATGCTGGCGCGCTCGGCGCGGTTGAGCCGCATGCCGGCATGGAAGGCCGCGGTCCAGCCGCCGCCGATGATCAGGCCGCCGCTGGCCGCCTGCTTGAGGCTCAGGTGCCGGTCGGCATGCGCGACGAGGTGATCGACCCGGGGCGGCGCGGGCTCGGTGACGATCATCTGCAGCGGCGCGCCCTTGACCGGGATGTTGACGCCCAGCATCTGCCCGATGGTGCTCGACCACGCGCCGCTGGCATTGACGATGCGGCCCGCATGGAGGGTGCCGCGCGAGGTGTGGACCACGAAACCCGCGCCGTCGCCCGGCCGGCGCTCGATGTGCTGCACGTCGCAGCCGCGCAAGAGGCGCGCACCCCGCTGCTGCGCGCGCCGGGCGACCGCGTAGGTGGCGCGCAGCGGGTTGATCTTGCCCTCCATCGGGCAATGGGCCGCGCCGAGCAGTTGCTCGGAGAGGGCGGGCGAAAGCCGCCGCAGCCCGGCGCCGTCGATCACCTGCGTGTCGATGCCGTGGCTGCGCTCGAGCGCGGCCTTGGCCTCCAGGAAGCGCATGCCGGCCTCGCTGTCGGCGACCATCAGGCCGCCGGTGATCTTGACCTCGAGGTCCTCGCCGCAATCGGCCTCGATCTCCTGCCAGAGCCGCACCGACATCGGCCCGAGCGGCAGCGTGGCGGCCGCGGGGCCGCCGCCGGCCTGGGCCTTGGCGCCGAAGTCGAAGGACAGCAGCTGCACGTGCAGGCTGCCCGCGTTCGCGCCCGAGGCTTGCAGGTTGGTGTCGTCCCGGTCGGCCACCGTCACATCCTGGCCGGCCTGCGACAGGTAGTAGGCCAGGCAGGAGCCCAGCACCCCGGCGCCGATCACCAGCACGTCGGTGCGCTGGGGCGTGAAGGGCGCATGCTCCACCGGCCGCGCGAGGTTCGGCGTGATGGCGGGCTTGTGGCCGCCCCACTCGGGCTTCTCGAAGCCGAGCGCGCCGGCCGGCACCGGCTTGGCGGGCGGGCGCGGCGCGAAGTACTGCTCCACCTCCGGTGGCCGGCCGGTGAGCTCCCCCACCAGCCGGGCCGCCGTCACCGCGCAGTAGCGGCCCTGGCAGCGGCCCATGCCCAGCCGCGTGTTGCGCTTGATCGCGGCCAGCGTGTCGCGGCCGGCGCGGATCTGCTCGCGCACCGTGCCGAAGCGGATCTCCTCGCAGCGGCAAAGCAGCGTGTCGTCGGGGACGGACGCCAGCGTGACCGGCGGCGCCGCGTAGATCGACCACAGGGCCTGCTGGAAGCGTTCGGCGCGGTGCAGCGCGTCGATCGCGTCGGCGGGCTCGGGCGCATGCAGCCCCAGCTGGCGCGCCGCCGCGCAGCCGGCCAGGCGGCCCCGGGCGAGGGCCACGCGCGAGCCGCCCATGTCCGCGCCATCGCCGACCACGTAGACGCCCTCCAGGCTGCTCGCGCCGTCCTCCCGCGTCACGGTGGCGGGGTAGCCGAGATGGCGGTCGACCAGCCGGTGCCTGCAGCCCAGCATGCGGGCCAGTTCGGTGGAGGGGATGAAGCCGTAGCCCAGGCACAGGGTGTCGGCCTCGAAGCGGCGCGCGGTGTCGGGCAGGGCGCGGCCGTGGGCGTCGAGGCGCGCGGCTTCCACCGCCTGCAGCGAGCCCTGGCCTTCGGCGGCCGCGACCGCGTGGCCCCAGAGCACCCGCACGCCGCGGGCACGCAAGGTTCGCAGGTAGCGCCAGCCCTGGTGCAGCAGGTCGGGCGCGGTGCGCGCCGCCGTCAGCATCTGCCGCCACTGCCGCAGGGAAGGGCGCGGGGCCGACTCCAGCACCGCGACCACGTCGGCGCCGCCGGCCAGCAGCTCGGCCGCCAGCTGAAGATTCAAGGGCCCGTTCCCGGCGATCAGCACCCGCCGCCCCGGCGCCACGCGGTAGGCGCGCGCCAGGGTCTGGCCGGCGCCCGTCGTCATCACGCCCGGCAGGGTCCAGCCGGGGAAGGGCACGGGGCGCTCGTAGGCGCCGGGGGCGATCACCAGCTGCCGGCACGCGATGACGTGGGCGCGCCCGTCGATCAGCGCGCCGACCTCGCGCGGCGAGAACGCGGCCCACACCTGCGCGCCCTGGGCGATCTGCACGCCGGCGGCCAGCGCCTCGCGCTCGAGCGCCAGGCCGTCCGCGAATTGCCGGTCGGGCGGCGCCTCGGCCCGCTGCGAGGGCGCAAGCGGCTTGTAGAACTGGCCGCCCGGTTGCAGGCGCTCGTCGAGCACCAGCACCCCGGCGCCGGCCCGGCGTGCCGCCAGCGCCGCCGACAGGCCGGCGGGCCCGGCACCGATCACCAGCAGGTCCACGTCCCGCTGTTCCGGTGCCGAGGCCGCCGCCGGCGCCAGCGGATGCAGCGGGTCCGAGGGCGTGCCGGCGGGCATGGCGGAGCGCACCTGCTGGCCCTCGGCCACCTTCGTCAGGCAGGCGCGCTGGCTGGCGCGGCCGTCCACCGTCACCAGGCAATCGAAGCAGGCGCCCATGCCGCAGTACAGGCCGCGGCGCTCGCCGCTGCGCGTATGGCGCATTTCGCGGATGCCGCCGGCCGCCAGCGCCGCCGCGATGGTCTCGCCCTCCAGCCCCTCGACGGGCTGCCCGTCGTACCAGAAGCGCACGGGGCGCCCGGTCGCGGCGATGGAAGGGTGGGTCAGTCTGGCGCTCATGTCTGGGATGCGGGAATCACGCGAAAAACCACGTTGACGCGGTTCAATGTATACGTATACTACACGTATACAAATACCGCGTCACCCGATTTTTCATCCAAGGACGAGCCCATGACAGCGTTCCGAGGCACCTACACGGTGCTCATCACCCCCATGACGGCGGCCGGCCAGGTCGACGTGCCTGCGCTGCGCAAGCTGGTCGACTGGCAGATCGAGGAGGGCATCCACGGGCTCATCCCGCTGGGCAGCACCGGGGAATTCCTGTCGCTGACCCAGGAGGAGCGGCAACTGGTGATCGAAACCTGCGTGAGCACCGCCGCAAGACGCGTGCCCGTGCTGATCGGCACCGGCGCGGAGTGGACCGACGAATGCGTGCGCCTGAGCCGCGAGGCCGAGCGCATGGGCGCCGACGGCGTGATGATCATTCCGCCCTTCTACAGCACGCCCACCGACGACGAGCTGTTCGAGCACTACCGCAAGGTGGGCGAGGCCATCGGCATTCCCATCATGGTCTACAACAACCCGGCCACCGCCAACGTGGACCTGAAGCCGGAGCTGGTGGCGCGCCTCTCGCGCATCGACAACTGCAAGTACATCAAGGAGTCGACGCTGGAGGTCACGCGCGTGCGCGACATCATCGAGCTGTGCGGCGACCGCATGACGGTGTTCGCCGGCATCCTGGGCTACGAGTCCTTCTGGCTCGGCGCGCAGGGCTGGGTGGCGGTGTGCTCCAACCTGATCCCGAAGATGTCGGCGCGCCTGTTCGAGCTGGTGGCCGACGAGCGCGACATGCCCGCGGCGCTCGCGCTCTACAGGAAGATGCTGCCCATCGTGCGCTGGGTCGGCGGCCACCGCTACGTCGCTGCCTCCAAGGACGGCCTCACGATGATGGGCCTGCCGGTCGGCAAGCCGCGCGCCCCGCGCCTGCCGCTGCCCGAGGCCGACGCGGCCGATCTGCGCCTTGCGCTCGACCGCCTTCAGCTTCTCGATTCGATCCGCGCCTGAGCGCGTGCCCCGCTTCATTCGCCGCCTCCTCCACTTCCCCAAGGACATCACCATGAAACTGCTTCCCGCTCTCGTGTCGGCCTCGGCTCTCTTCCTTTGCGGCGCAGGTGCCGCGCAGGCGCAGGCCTGCAAGTCGCCGGTGCCCGATTCGGCGCTCGTCAAGAAGGGCACCCTCGTGATGTCGGTCAACCCGACCCTGCCGCCGTTGCAGTTCGTCGACCAGACGGGCGCCCTCAAGGGCATGCGGGTGGAGCTGGGCGAGGCGATCGCCAAGCGCCTGTGCCTGACGCCCGAGTACGTGCGCATCGAGTTCTCCGCCATGATCCCCGGCCTGCAGGCCGGCCGCTGGGACGTCATCAACACCGGCATCTTCTACACCGAGGAGCGCGCCAGGCTGATGCAGATGCTGATCTACGAGGACCAGGCCATCAGCATCAGCACCGCCAAGGGCAACCCGCTGAAGATCGCCAAGGCTGACGACCTCTCGGGCAAGAGCATCGGCGTCGAGATCGGCGGCTTCGAGGAGCGCAAGGCGCGCGAGCTCGACAAGCAGCTCACCGACAAGGGCATGAAGGGCATGACCATCCGCACCTTCGAGAACTTCGCGATGGCCTTCCAGGCCCTGCGCGCGGGCCAGGTCGAGGTGGCGCTGTCGATCGACTCGACCAGCGCCGAATACCAGAAGCGCGGCGACTTCGACCGCGTGCTGCACGGCCTGTTCCCGACGCCGGTCGCGCTCGCCACCCGCAACAAGGAGCTGGCCGGCGCCATGGCCAAGGTGCTCAACGACATGAAGGCCGACGGCAGCTTCCAGAAGCTGTTCGACCAGTACGGCGTGAAGGCGGTCGACGGCGCCGTGGCCGTCAAGGGCCCGGCGGGCTGAGCGTCGCGCGCTGACGCCATCGAGCAACCCAAGGAACACTCATGGGACAAGGCTGGAGCTGGTCGGGGTTCACCGACTACCTGTTCAATCCGTACCTGCTGAGCGGCGCCGTCACCACGCTGTGGCTCACGCTCGCCGCGATCGCGGGCGGCCTGGTGGTGGGCTGTGCGCTGGCCCTGGCGCGCCTGTCCAGCCGGCGCTGGCTCAATGCGCCGGCGCACTTCTACATCTGGGTGTTCCGCGGCACGCCGCTCCTGGTGCAGCTGATCATCATCTACACCGGCCTGCCGCAGCTGGGGCTGAAGCTGTCGGTCATCGAGTCGGCCCTGCTGGGCCTGATCCTCAACGAGGCGGCCTACCTGGCCGAGATCGTGCGCGGCGGCATCCAGTCCATCCCGGTGGGGCAGACCAACGCGGCGCGCGCGGTCGGCTTCAGCAATGCGCAGACCATGCGCTACATCATCATGCCGCAGGCCATGCGGCTGATCGTGCCGACGCTGGGCAACAGCATCAACGGCCTGCTCAAGACCACCTCCATCACCTCGGTGATCTCGATGGAGGAGCTGCTGCGCCGCACCCAGGTGCTGATCCAGGAGAAGTTCATGGTGCTGGAGCTGTTCCTGGTCGCCGCCCTCTACTACCTGCTGATGACCACCGCCTGGGACTTCGTGCAGCGCCGCATCGAGCGCCACTACGGCCGTGCCTACGGCAACGCGGGCACGCCGGCGGCGGTGCCGCCCGAGGCCGCGCTCGAGCAACGCTAGGAAACGCCATGACCCGCTACGACCTGATCCTGCGCAACGCCGACATCGCCACCGTCGGCGACCGCTACCGCGCCGACATCGGCGTGCGCGAGGGCCGCATCTGCGCCATCGCCCAGGGCCTGGAGGGCAGCGCCGCGCACGAGATCGACGCCGGCGGCCGCCTGGTCACGCCCGGCGGCGTGGACGGCCACTGCCACTTCGACCAGCCCACCAGCGACGGCTCGCGCTTCGCCGACGACTTCTACACCGGCACCCGCTCGGCGGCCTGCGGCGGCACCACCACCGTGCTGCCCTTCGCCGCGCAGCAGAAGGGCCACAGCGTGCAGGCGGCGGTGGACGACTACCACCGCCGCGCGGAAGGCAAGGCCGTGATCGACTACGCCTTCCACCTGATCGTGTCCGACGCCACCCGCGACGTGACGCAGCGCGAGCTGCCGGCGCTGATCGAGAAGGGCTACACCTCCTTCAAGATCTACATGACCTACGACGACCTCAAGCTGGACGACCGGCAGGTCATCGAGGTGCTCGCGACCGCGCGCCGGCATGGCGCCATGACCATGGTCCACGCCGAGAACGCCGACTGCATCGCCTGGCTCACCGAGCAGCTGCTCGATGCCGGCCTCACCGCGCCGCGCTACCACACCAGCTCGCGGCCGATGGCGGTGGAGCGCGAGGCCACGCACCGCGCCATCGCGCTGGCCGAGCTGGTGGACACGCCGATCCTGATCGTGCACGTCTCGGGCCGCGAGGCGGTCGAGCAGATCCACTGGGCGCGCGGGCGCGGGCTGCCGATCCATGCCGAGACCTGCCCGCAGTACCTGTTCCTCAGCGCCGAGGACCTGGGCCTGGACCACGAGGACCCGATGCACGGCGCCCGCTGCATCTGCAGCCCGCCGCCGCGCGACAAGGCCAACCAGCCCTTCATCTGGAACGCGCTGGCCAGCGGGCTGTTCACCATCGTCTCGTCCGACCATGCGCCCTTCAACATGCAGGGCGCGGACGGCAAGCGGGTGGCGGGCGAGAACGCCTCCTTCGACCGCATCCCCAACGGCATCCCGGGCGTGGAAACGCGGCTGCCGCTGCTGATGAGCGAGGGCGTGCTGGCCGGCCGCCTCGACATTCACCGCTTCGTCGAACTCACCGCCACCAACCCGGCGCGCCTGTATGGCCTCTATCCGCGCAAGGGCACCATCGCGGTGGGCAGCGACGCCGACTTCGTGGTCTGGGACCAGTTCGGCGAGGGCGAGGAGAAGACCATCGCCAACGGCATGCTCCACCATGCCGCCGACTACACGCCCTACGAGGGCATGAAGCTGCGCGCCTGGCCCGGCATCACCGTCTCGCGCGGCCGCGTCGTGTGGCAGGACGGCGAGTTCCGCGCCGAGCCGGGCAGCGGCCAGTTCCTGCCCTGCCTGCGGCCGCGCGCGCCGAATGCGGGCAACCCGCTGGACAAATGGCTGTAGGCTCGGTGTCCGCCAGGGGGCGGGCCTGATAAGCTTTTCGCGCCTCCCCGTGGAACATCCTCTTTTCCGCATGCCCAGCCTTCCCAGTCCGGCGCAGCCCGCCACCATCACCATCGCGCCCCTGGAAGTGCGCTCGGCCAGCCTGGCCGAGCAGGCCTACGAGCGGCTGCGCACCCTGATCCTCGACCGCCAGATCTCGCCCGGCAGCCCGCTGCAGGAAGCCCGGCTGGCGGAGGACCTGCGCATCTCCCGCACACCGATGCGCGAGGCGCTGGTGCGCCTGGCCGGCGAGGGCCTGCTGGTGCGGCGCGACGCGCGCTCCTATGCCGTGCGCGCGCTCGGCACCAAGGAATACTTCGACTGCATGCGCGCGCGCGAGGTGATCGAGTGCGAGGCCATCGCGCTGGCGGTGGGCAAGATCACCGACGCCGAGATCCAGACCCTGGAGGACGAAATCCGGGCACTGGACAGCGGCGAGCACAGCGAGACGGAGCATTTCCACTTCGACGACCGCTTCCACATGCTGATCTCCACGGCCAGCGGCAACGTGGTGTTCCCGCGCCTGGTGGAGGAACTGCGCGTCAACGCGCGGCTCTTCCGCCTGCACAGCCCGCTGCACCGGCAGCGCGAGAACCACGACGAGCACGGCGCGATCGTCGAGGCGCTGCGCGCGCGCGACCCCGAGCGCGCGCGCGAGGCCATGCGCGCCCACCTGCGCAGCCTGCAGGAGGACGTGCGGCGCGCGCTCATCGAGTGAGCGGATCCGTGCCGTCCTCCGTGCCCAGCGGCGGCGCCACCTCCTCCAGCGGCTTGCGCTCCGCATCCACCCCGAAGCGCAGCGCCATCAGCCCGGCCACGATCACCAGCCCGGCGCCGATCGCATAGCCGACGGCCACCGCGCCGCGGCTGCCGGTCTCGATCAGTGCGCCGAACAGCACCGGTGCCGCGAAGCCTCCGGCCCCGGTGCCCACCGCATAGAAGATCGCGATCGCGATCGCGCGCATCTCCAGCGGGAACACCTCGCTCACCGTGAGGTAGGCCGAGCTGGCCGCCGCCGAGGCCAGGAAGAACACCCCCGACCAGGCCAGCGCCTGGCTGCGCGCATCGAGCCAGCCCTGCATGAAGGCCCAGCCGGTCAGGGCCAGGCCGATGCCGGAGCCGACGTAGGTCAGCGCGATCATCCGCCTGCGGCCCACGTGGTCGAACAGCGGCCCCAGGATCAGCGGCCCCAGCACGTTGCCGAGCGCAAAGGGAAAGATGTAGAGCGCCACCCGGCCCTCCGGCACGGCGTGGAAGCGCGTCAGCACCAGCGCGTAGGTGAAGAAGATCGCGTTGTAGAAGAAGGCCTGCGAGATCATCAGCGCCAGGGCCACCGCGCTGCGCTGCGGGTAGCGCCGCGCCAGCACCTGCACCACCTCGCGCCAGCTGGGGCTCGCGCGCTGGCCGTAGCGCACGCGGCCCAGCGGCACAGGCAACGGCCCGTGCTGCGCCGCGACCTCCGCCTCGATGCCGGCGACGATGCGCTCGGCCTCCTCGGTGCGCCCCTGCGCGATCAGCCAGCGTGGGCTCTCGGGCACATGGCGCCGCACCAGCAGGATCGCCACCGCCAGCACCGCGCCCAGCCCGAAGCCCGCTCGCCAGCCCCACACCGGCCCGAGCACCTGCGGGTCCAGCAGCCACAGGCTCAGCCCCGCGCCCAGCGCCGCGCCGATCCAGAAGCTGCCGTTGATCGCCAGGTTCACCCGCCCGCGCACGCGCGCCGGGATCAGCTCGTCGATCGCCGAGTTGATGGCCGCGTATTCACCGCCGATGCCCAGCCCGGTGAAGAAGCGGCACAGCGCGAAGAAGGCGAAGCTGGGCGAAAAGGCGGTGGCCAGCGTGGCCAGCGCATAGACCGCGAGCGTGATCAGGAACAGCTTCTTGCGGCCGAGCCGGTCGGTCATCCGCCCGAAGAGCAGGGCGCCGATCACGGCGCCGCCGATGTAGAGCGAACCCGACCAGCCGATCTGCGCGGCCGTCAGCGCCAGGGTGTCGGGCCGCTCCAGCACGCCGCCGATGGAGCCGACCAGCGTCACCTCCAGCCCGTCCAGCACCCAGGCCACGCCCAACGCGATCACCACGCGCCAGTGCCATCGCGACCAGGGCAGGCGGTCGAGGCGGGCCGGGATGTCGCTCGGGACACCCGTCATCGAGGCGGCTTCACAAGGCAGGCCATGGCGCAAGACTAACCCAGCGCGATCGCGGTGCAGGCCGACAACAGCGTGCCGGCGCTCTACGAAGGGAACGCATGGTCAAGCCTTCCCCGAACCCTCGTGGACCCGTTGCTGAGTGGTCGCCACCTTGCAATCGCACTCCTCGCGCTCGCGTCATACGAGTGCTGCACTGGCCAACTGTCAAGAGAACCCTACGCCCCAACCGGTGTATTCAACGCGAATCCGACCTCGCGTCGCGGTTCCAAACGGCCGCAACCCCGCGCGGCGCGCGTGTAGGACATGGCCTACGTACGCCTTTAGGGCTACCGTTAATGAAGTTGCATTAATTATGAAATGAAACCGTGTCTGCCAAACGATTAATCCTATTTGCCTCGTCAATCGATATGGACGCCCGGATGTCGCTCGGCTGTGACTTTGTGCATGACTTGGATCATTCATTTCGCCTCGCCAAAAAATTGCCTCACTGACAATAGCGTCCATTGAAGCAAGGATGGACGCAGTAGAAGGCAACATGAAATCTCTTGTCGCAGCGAGCAGCGGCGACGAATCCCCCTAAAGCGAGTACCGAAGTACTCAATGAACCGATGACAAATCGGTTCGACCTCTGCCTATCGGCAGGTCGTACGACCCCTGTGCGACGCCTGCCCGCCAGCGCGGCGATGAGCGCTCCTTTTTCGACGATTTGTTCGGCAATTTCTTTTGCGCCTTTTGCAGGCGCAGGAATTTCTTTTTTCCATTTATCTGGAGTTCGGTGTGAAAACCCTCGACAAATGCGCACTCCTGCTGTTCGTGGCGACGGGCGCGCTCGCCGGTTGCGGTGGCGGCGGCAGCGGGTCCGGCGGCGGCTTCGCGTTCCCTCAAGGCTCGGATGCGCCGTCGCCGGCGGCCGCGCCGGCCGGCACGGCAAATACGACAACGATGCAGGCGACGACCGTCATGGTGGCTGACGAAGCCAGCGGCACGACGTCGACGATCAACTCCGCTGCTGCCGCCGCCGCCGGCAAGATGGCGGAACTCGGCAAGCTCGATGCGAGCTGGGTCAAGGTGGCCGAGGAAGGCCAGACCTTCAGGCTCTCGTCCTTGACGGCCGTGCAGTACGGCGCGAATTCGGCCTGGCTGACCAAGCAGCTGTCCGGCACTGTGGTGTGCAGCAACGGCACCTTCGGGCGCGATCCGATCGAGTACGTGGCCAAGGCTTGCTATACGCAAACGCCCTCGGCACCCCCGCCGCCCGCCGCGCCTGCTGCCGGCATCTTGCTCGCGCGGGAAGGCGGCTCCTTCACCGTGCCAGCGCCGACCCTGGTGAAGTACGGCGCCGACTCGCGCTGGATCACGCGCTCGGTGACCGGAACGGCCGCCTGCACGAATGCCTTCTTCGGCGGCGACCCGGCGTTCATGACGGCGAAGACCTGCGTTTCTGCCGGTGCCGCGCCGGCACCAGCCCCGGCGCCCGCGCCCGCGCCCGCGCCTGCACCTGCACCTGCACCTGCACCTGCCACTGCCCCTGCGCCCGCGCCCGCCGCCCCTGCGCCCGCCCCCGCGCCGTCACCCATCACCGGCGACGTGGTCGACAGCAGCGGCGCGATCGTGGCGAGTTCCTACGACAGCATCGCCTACAAGTTCGGCCAGGCCGAGGGCGTGGCCTACCGCTTCGGCCCGGTGGCGACGAAGACCGGTGTCGACACGCTGCCTCAGCGCGGCGACGTGGGCGCGATCAACCACGGCCCGGGCAACGACCTGTACTACCAGCTCGGCGCGGAAAACAACGCCGCGGACAACCTCTACGTGAGCATCCACGGCGCGGCGATCGGCACGCCGGCGAGCGGCAGTTCGCTGTCGACCTCGTTGGGATGGTTCCAGTCGCAGGCCACCGATCGCGTGACCTTCATGCAGCGCCCGCAGCTGCTGTGGCAGGACAAGCGTCTGCTGCCCACCGCCGTCGACGACTACTACCGCGCGGGCGTGCTCTCGCCCAACGACCCGGCCGACCTGCCGATCGTCGAAGACCGCGGCGAGAACGCGGCGGACAGCCCCTCGACGCGCCTGTCGCTGGTCGCGACGCAGGGCAGCCCGACGAAGCCGGCCACGATCTTCACGGTGGGCACGTACACCGCGCAGAACCGTGCCAGCGTCAAGCTGGCCCTGGGCAAGGTGCCGACCGCGATTTCGGTGACGGGCGGCGGCGAGTTCGCCTTCGTGACGGTCTGGGACACGGTCAATCGCAAGGGCCAGGTCGCGGTCGTCTCGCTGGGCGGCAGCTGCCAGGGCTGCACGCTCGACGGCGCCAAGTACGACTGGTGGCACGACTGGATGGACATGGTCCACCCCGGCTTCTTCAACCAGGGCAACTACATCTTCATGAAGGTGCTGGGCTACGTCGACCTGCCGGCCAACATGAAGGCGCCGACCTCGATCAAGGTGACGACCGGCATCCATCCCTATGCGGCCGTCGTGTACACCGGCAGCGGCGCCCTGTCGGGCATGGCGAAGGAAGCCTCGCCGATGGCCAACAACCGCGCCAGGCTGCTGCCGGGCGGCGAGTACTACGAGAAGTACGCCAAGGGCGGCATCGCGGTGATTGCGTCCAAGTCGGAGAAGACGGTGGCCTTCATGGACCTCGGGCCGCTCTTCAAGTACACGAACGACATGTACCTCGGCAGCGCCGCGAGCAACCTGGAGACGCAGAAGGTCGGCCTCGCGGCCAACCAGTGGCCCTACCTGCTGGCGGACCGCCCGCAGGCGGCGCCGACGGTCATCAAGACCGTCACGCTGGCCGACAAGCCGACCAGCGTGCTGACGACCTCGACCTACAACCACTGGAGCAAGGACGACCGCCGCCGCATGGCGCCGCCGAACGACATGTACTGGGAGCCGAACCCGCACTACGCCCGCGCATGGGTGGCGACGGAGGGCGGCAGGCTGCACATCTTCTCGCTGGGTGCGTACGTGCAGGGCGCCAAGCCGGCGGTGGGCACGCCCGCGGAGATCGTGGAAGTCGGCGCGGTGACGGGCCTGGGCAACAACGTCACGCACCTGGCGGCGGCCAAGGACTATCCGGACCAGGCCGATCCGATCAACACGATGCTGATCTTCACCGACCGGGCCAACCGCAAGTGGGGCTGGGTGAAGTTCGCCGCCGACGGCAACAGCGGCACGATCCTGCGCACCATGGAGGATTCGCGCGTCGACCCGATCATGGTGACCATGTCCGACAACTACTCGACCAAGGGCAACATCGTCAGTGTGGCGAACTACAGCGGGCAGAGCATCGACAACTACCGCTTCGGCGACCTGGTGTACCCCGACAGAAACTTCTGCTGGTCGGTCGGCGTGTGCCCCACGATGACCCTGCGTGGCGAATACGCCGGCAAGCTGGCGCTGCCCTTCAAGCCCTTCGCGGTGCACGCGTCGAACGTGCCCTGAAAGATCGCGGCGCGCCGCCGAGAACGGCGGCCTTTCGAGCCGGCATCGCCGCAGCCATCAGGTCTGCGGCGCCACGCTGCCGGCGCGGTCCTGCCGTGCGGACAAGAGGTCCCGCCACCGGTACCAGGTGGCCACGGCCTGCATGCCCGGCACACGAAGGCCGTGCAAGGGGATGGGCCTGAAGCTCGCGCCGGACATCGGGCCCGCAGCGACGGCGCTGCCGCAGGCCATGGCCGCCACCAGCCTGCCGAGCAGCTGCGAGAGCGCCACGCCGCGGCCGCCGTAGCCGATGGCGAAGAAGACGCCTGGCGCGAGCTCGCCCAGGTGGGGGAAATCGTCCAGGGTGACGGCCACCTTGCCGGACCAGCGGTGCTCGATGGCCACGTCCTTCAGCATGGGATAGGTCGCCGCCAGGAGGTCTTCCAGCCCCCGAAAAGATGCCGGCACGTCGCGGCCCAGCAGGTCCCCCCGCCCGCCGAAGAGCAAGCGGCCGTCGGGCGTGACGCGGAAATAGTTGGTGAGCTTTCGCGTATCGGTCAGCAGATGGCCTTGCGGCAGAACAGCAGACCGCTGTGCGTCGGTCAACGGTGCCGTCGCAATCACGGAAGAGGCCACCGGGACGATGCGCTGCGCCAGGCGGAAGCCGAGTTTCTCGAGGTCCGTGTACGCGTTGGTCGCAAGGATGACCCGCCTCGCCTTGACCACTGCGCCGCGCGTCACCAGCCTGTAGCCGTCGCCGGACCGATCGATCCGCTCGACCGGCGACTGCCCGTGGATGCGCACCCCGGCCTTCTGGAGCGCGGACGCCAGGCCGCGCGCGTAGTCCAGGGGGTGGATGCCTGCCGCCCGCGGGTCGACATAGCCGCCGCGGTAGACCGCGGTCCCGCTGACGCGGGCCATCTCGTCGTACTCGAGGATGCGCGGCACGTCGTCGCCGGCATGCGCGCGCAGCCATTGCACATCCTCGCGCAGCGCGGCCAGGGCGGCCTCGCTGCTGGCTGCGGTGAGGTGCCCGCAGCGCCTGAAGCTGCAGGGGATGCGGTGCGTCGTCACGATGGACTCCAGGGTGTCCACCGCCTCCTGGATCAGCCCATGCAGGCCGAGCGTGGTCTCGGCGCCGTACTTCCGGGCCAGCGCGGCAAAGCCGGTCTTGTAGCGCAGCACGGCCATGCCGCCGTTGCGGCCGCTGGCGCCCCAGCCGGGCGCGTTGGCGTCCAGGACCAGGCACTCCCGACCCGCCTTCCACAGGTGGTGGGCCGCGGAAAGACCCGTGAATCCCGCGCCCACGACGGCCGTCTCGACGTGCACGTCGCCTGCCGGCGCGGCGCCTTGGATTCGCGGGCTGGTCGCCGTGTGCTCCCAGACGGAGGGTGAGGCTGCAATGGGCATGGGGTCGCCGGCGCGCATTTTCTCCGTCACTCCTTGCCGAAGACCATCAGGTCCTCGGTACGCCAGGTCACGGCGACGTCCTGACCCGGCTGAAGCTGCGCATGCATGACCCCCGCGCGGTTCTGCTCGCACGCGAGGATCTCTCCCACGGCCGTGTCGACGTGGATCGACAGACGCTCTCCGCCGAACACGATCTCCCGCACGCGGCCCCTGAGGCCGTGCGCCCGCGGCTCGGATTCGGCCGCAAGCGGGGACAGCAGGGTCTTCTCCGGCCGCAGCACCGCATGCACGGCGGCGCCGACCGCCAGCTCCTCGCGTGCCGCCGCCAGGCCGCTCATCTCGTGACCGAACGAGAGCTCGAGCCGGTCAGGGCCGGACGCGGTGATCTGGGCCGCGATGCGGTTCATCCTGCCGACGAAGTCCGCCACGAAGAGCGTTCGGGGCGCGTTGTAGCTGGATGTCGGCGTGTCGTACTGCTCGACGCGCCCCGCGTTCATGACGGCGATCCGGTCGGCGGTGGACATCGCCTCGTGCTGGTCGTGGGTGACGAAGATGGTGGTGATGTTCAGGCGGCGCTGCAGCTGTCGCACCTCGACCTGCATCGCCTCGCGCAGCTTGGCGTCGAGCGCGCTGAAGGGCTCGTCGAGGAGCAGCACCGTGGGCCGGGTGACGATCGCGCGGGCGAGCGCAACGCGCTGCTGCTGGCCACCGGAGAGTTCCGAGGGCATGCGGTGGCCGAGGGCCGCCATGCGCACCATGCCGAGGGCTTCCCCGGCGCGCTCCTGCGCATCCTTGGCCGGGACTCCCCGCATGCGCAGGCCGAAGGCGACGTTCTGCAGCACGGACAGGTGGGGAAAGAGGGCGTAGCTCTGGAACACCATGCCCAGGTCGCGCTTGTGGACGGGCTTCGCGAGGATCGACTTGCCGTCGACGAGGATGTCGCCGCCGGTCGGTTCCGTCAGTCCGGCGATGCAGCGCAGCAGCGTGGATTTGCCGCAGCCCGAAGGCCCGAGCAACGCCACGAACTCTCCGGCACCGACCTCGAGGTCGATGCCGGCGACGGCGCGGTGGTCGTGGTATTCCTTTTGAAGGTGGCGGATCGTCAGTTGGCCGCTGGCGGCGCGCTGGCTGGACAGGAGGGATTCCATGGCATCACCTGGAGGTAAACATGAGGTTGCGGACGCCGAAGCGCCGCTCGAGGATGAAGAGCGCAACCACCGCGATGAGGATCTGCAGCGTGGAGACGGCAGCGACCGCCGGGTCGTGGTTGTAGACGAGGTAGCTCAGGATCGAGACCGGCAGGGTGGTCGTCCGGGTGTTGCTCAGCAACAGCGACACGGCGACCTCGTCGAGCGACATGAGGAAGGCGAAGATCCCGCCGGCCATGAGGCCGGGCTTGAGCAGCGGCAGCGTGACATGGAAGAACACGCGGGCCGGCGAGGCGCCGTGCACGGCCGATGCCTGCTCGATCTCGGGATTCGCGCTCGTGTAGACGGCGAACACGGTCCGCATGATGTAGGGAATGATCACGACCGAATGCCCCGCCACCAGCGCCCAGAAGCTCGAGAGTCCCAGCTTCGCGTTGAGGAACAGCAGGCCGATGGCCAGGATGATCGCCGGCAGGCTCAGGGGAGAGAGCATGAAGGCCTGGATCAGCCGCCCCCCCGGCAGCCGTGCCCGGACGATGGCGAGCGTCGCCGGGACGGCCAGCAGTGCCGCGAAGAGCGTCGAGACGCAGGCGAGCCGCAGGCTGTTCCAGATCGCCTGCATGAAGGTCGGGTCGGCCAGGACCTTGCGGAACCACCGCAGCGACAGACCCTGCGGCGGGAAGGCCACGAACTCGCCGGGCGTGAAGGCCGCGGCCACGATGATGAGGATCGGCGCCAGGAGGAAGGTGGTCATCACGCACAGATAGATGCGCATGGGCCATGAGAATGCGTTCATGCGGACCTCCGGAGAGAACGGCGCCGCAGCATGGACTGCAGCCCCAGAAGGAGCATCACCGTGAGCAGCAGGGCGATGCCGAGCGCGGCGGCGGTGCCCCAATCGCCGACCGTGGTCAGGCGCTGGTAGATCAGCAGCGGCAGCACCATCGTCGAGTTGTCGCCCAGCAGCATGACGGTCACGAAGCTGCCGATGGTCAGCGTGAAGGTCATGATCGAGCCCGTGATCACGCCCTCGATGCTCAGGGGCAGGCTCACGTAGAGCAGGGTGCGCAAGGGCGACGCGCCGAGCACGGCTGCGGCATCCTCGATGCGCGGGTCCAGTGTCTCGAGCGTGGAAGCGATGGAGATCACCATGAAAGGCAGCAGCACGTGCACCAGCGCGATGACGATGCCCGGCCACGTGTACATGAGATCGAGCTTCGGCAGGCCGAGCGCGGTGCAAAGGCTGTCGATCAGGCCGTTGCCCCCGATGAGGATCATCCATCCGTAGGAACGCACCACCACGTTCACCAGGAGCGGCGCGACCAGGGTGAAGATCAGCGCCGCCTTGAGTCCGCCGGATGCGCGCGCCACCGCGTAGGCGAAGGGGTAGCCGATCAGCAGGCAGATCGCGGTGACGGCGACGCCCAGCATCACCGTGTTGCGCGCGACTTCGATGAAGTACGGATCCGTCGCGACCCGCATGTAGTTCTGCAGGCTCAGCGCTCCGTCGCCCGGTTTCAGGCTCTCCGTCACGTTGAAGGTCAGCGGGCCGACGAAGAAGATGCAGAGGAACAGCAGCACGGGCGCCGTCAGCGCCCACGGAAGCCAGCGCCGCAGTGGCGCCGCGCGGCGCATGCCGGCGCGGGGGCGCTGGGTCGATGCGGCCGGCGCCTCGTTCGGCGCCAGCGCGGCAGATGCGGGGACGATGCACATGGCCAGCCTCCGCTATCGCTCAGGCCGCGGCCGCCTGCCTTGGGGAGACCTTGCCGTTGGCAATGTCGTCGCGCACGGCGGCAGCCTCGCGCTTCGCCAACGGGCCGTATCCGCCGCCGCCGGCGGTCTCGACCACCAGGCGGTCTCCCGCATGCAGGGTCGTCACGGCCTTCGAACGAATGGTCTCGACACTGCCGTCCCGGCGCGCGATCCAGGAGTGGGCCGCGGCGCCTGCCTCGCCCCCGAAGATCCCCTGCGCCGGGTGGAAGTGCCGCTCGCCGCGGTGCGACAGGCTCACCCCGTCGGCCAGGATCTCGTACTCACGCACGGTGCCGAGCCCGCCACGGTACTGGCCCGCCCCGCCCGAGTCCTTGCGAAGGGCCACCTGGCGGATGCGGATGGGTGCCTCCAGCTCCATGGCTTCGGCGGGGAGGTTCATGCAGTTGGTCATGTCGGTCTCGATGACGTCGACCCCGTCGTGGCCCAGCGCCGCGCCGGAGCCCGCCGCGACCAGGTCGCCGACGACGAAGCGCCGGCCCTGGTGGATGCCGCCGAAGGCCATCACGACGAGTTCCGAGCCGGAGGGCGCGGGGACGCGTTCCGGCAGCGCCTGGGCGAGCGCGGCGATGATGCAGCCCGCCACGCGCTTCATGGTCGCGGAGCGCGCATTGACCGGCGCGGGCTCGGTCGGGTTGACCAGCGATCCCTCCGGCAGGCTCAGGCTGATCACGCGCTGGCAGCCGCCGTTGTTGGGGATGTCCGGATCGGTGAGCGCGCGCACGGCGTAGAAGGCGGTCGACTGCATCACCGAGGGCACGCAGTTGATCGGGCCGCGCGTCTGGGGGCTGGTGCCTTCGAAGTCGAAGTGGATCGAATCGCCACGGATGGTGACGGCCACCTGCACGCGCACCGGCTTGTCGAGATCCACTCCGTCGTTGTCGAGGTAGTCGACCGCGACGAAGGTGCCTTGCGGCAATGCGCGCAGCGCCTGGCGCGTCAGCAGCTCGGAACGATCGAGGAGGTCGTCGAAGATGGCGCACAGCTGCTGCGCGCCGTAGGCGCCTGCAGCTTCCTGGATGCGCCGGGCCCCGACCTTGCATGCGGCGATCTCGGCATTGAGGTCGCCCATGAACATGTCGGGGACGCGCACGTTCCGCCGCAGCAGCGCGATCAGCGTCTCGTTGTAGGCGCCGCGGTCCAGGAGCTTGAGGGGCGGTATGCGAATGCCCTCCTGGAAGATCTCGGTCGAATTCGTGGGCACCGAGCCGGCGGTCATGCCGCCCACGTCCTGGTGGTGCGTCACGGCGGCGGTGAGCGCGACGACGCGGCCCTCCGCGAAGACCGGCATGACCACCGCGATGTCCGGCAGATGGGAGCCGCCCAGGTACGGGTCGTTCAGGATGTAGGCATCGCCGTCGTGCATCTCGTGCACCGGGAAGGTCGAGATGATCTGCGCGATCGCGGGCACCAGGCTGCCGAGGTGCGCCGGAATCGCGCATGCCGTCGCGATGGCCGAGCCGTCCGCCGTGAACATGCCGGCCGATGCGTCCAGGCCTTCCTTCACGATCGGCGAGAAGCTGCTGCGCAGCAGCGTGAGCTCCATCTCGTTGGCGATGCCGTCGAGCTTGTTGCGCACGACCTCGACGGTGATCGGGTCGGGCCGGGCCGTGTGCTGGTCGGGGACGATGAATTCTGCTCTGCTGTTCATGGCTTGCTCTCGGTGTGGTGCGTCACGACCATGTGGCCCGACGCGTGGATCGTGGCGGTCCATCCCGGCTCGATGAGAACCGTCGTGTCCAGCTGCTCGATGACGGCCGGGCCGTCGACGGCGTCTCCGGTGCCAAGCGACGCGCGCGCGACGACGGTGGCGCGTACCGGCGCGGCGAAGCCGGCGACGCGGATGAGGCGATGGCTTCTGGCGGCGGGCTCAGGCGCGTCCTTGACGACTTCCGGCGCGGACGTGGCGGCCTGGTGGACGGAGCGGACGTTCACGATCTTCACGGCGGCGCGCGTGCTGTGACCGTAGGTGCGCTCGTGTTCGGCCAGGAAGTCCTCGTAGAGCTGCGCCACGGGGCCTGCCGGAGCGCCGCCGTCGATGGCGACCTCGAGGTGATAGGACTGGCCGACGTAGCACAGGTCCGCGCTGTGCTGGACGCGAACCTGCCCGGGCGCGAATCCTTCCTGCATCATGAGCTGCGCCAGGCGGCCGTCCAGCTCGGCGAATGCGGCCGACAGCGCCTCGGCATCCACAGCCTCCAGTTCGCGCGGGAACGCGGCGGAGAGCTCGTGCTGCACCGGCGCCGCCAGCAGCCCGTAGGCGCACAGCACGCCGGGATGGCGGGGAACCAGGACCTCGCGAATGCCCAGTTCGCTGGCCATGGCGGTCGCATGGACTGCGCCGCCGCCGCCCAGCGGCATCAGCGAGAACTCGCGCGGGTCGTACCCGCGGCGGATGGATGCCAGGCGCACGCCTTCCACCATCTGCGCGTTCACCACGCGGTGGATGCCGAGTGCGGCTTCCTCCACGGAGATGCCCATGGGGCGCGCGATCGCCTCCTCGATCGCCCGGCGGGCACGCGCGGCGTCCAGCACGATCGAGCCGGCCGCGAAGTTGTCCGGGTCGATGTAGCCCAGCACCACGGAGGCATCCGTCACGGTCGGCCGCTCGCCGCCGCGGCCGTAGCAGGCCGGGCCCGGATCGGACCCCGCCGATTCGGGGCCGACGCGCAGGCTGTTGCCGGCATCCAGCCAGGCAATGCTCCCGCCGCCGGAGCCGATGGCGTTGACGTCCACCATCGGCACGCGCACGGGAAAGCCGTCGATGAGTCCTTCGCTCCTCACGAGCGGCTTGGCGCCGCAGATGAGGGAGATGTCGCAGCTCGTCCCGCCGATGTCGGCGGTGATGAGGTTGCGGCGGCCGGCTTCCTCGCCGACCATCCGCGCGCCGATCACGCCGGCGGCCGGACCGGACAGGAACAGGCGGACCGGCCGGAGCCGCGCGACCTCGGCGGAGCAGAGGCCGCCCCGGGATTGCATCACCAGCAGCGGGACCGGCACCTTCGCGTCGGCGAGATGGCCTTCGAGGTTGGCGAGGTACCTGTCGAGGACCGGCTTCACGTAGGCGTCGAAGGCCGTGATGGTCGTGCGTTCGTATTCGCGGAACGCGGGATCGACTTCGCTCGACAGAGACACCATCAGGTGGGGATGGCGCTCCAGGGCCAGCTCGCGCACCCTGCGCTCGTGGGCGGGGTTGACGAAGGAGAACAGGAAGCAGACCGCGATGGCCTGGGCGCCTTGGGCGACCAGCGAATCGATGGCGGCGATGACCTCTTCCTCGTCCAGCGCCTCGACCACGGTGCCGTCTGCCGCGACCCGTTCGCCGACCTCGCGCCGCCACATGCCAGGGGCGAGGAACCCGGGCGTCTCGGGCTTGAGCACCATGTCGTACATCCGGTGGCGCAACTGACGCCCGATCTCGATCACGTCGCGGAAGCCTCGCGTGGTCACGAGCCCGACCCGCGCGCCCTTGCGCTCCAGCACCGCGTTGGTCCCTGCGGTCGTGCCGTGCGCGAAGCGGCCGATGCTGGACGGCGCCACGCCCCATTCCTCCGACATGCGCGCCAGCGCATCGCGGATGGCGCGGCTCGGGTCGGCCCGCGTGGTGGGGATCTTGGTCAATCTCAACTGGCCGTCCGGCGCGACGCACACGACGTCGGTGAATGTCCCGCCGACATCGATGCCGACCTGGTAGCCGCGGCAGCGGAGCTGCACAGACAAGTCACTCATTTTGATTCCTCTGGATGTGGTTGCCGGCGCGCTTACCGCATCTCGCGATTCCACCTGTCGATCCAGGCTGGAAACTGGTCCAGGACCCGGTCGTAGGGCACGAACACCATGTCGGCCGTGGGCGTGATGCGCCCCTTCAGGGTCTCCGGATACTCGACCGTGCTGTTCGTGATGCCGTAGCCGAGCGTCTGCGCATGGCCGAGCTGGGCCTTGGCACCGAGGGCGCAGTTGATGAAGTCCCATCCCGCCTCGGAGCTGTTCTTCACCTTCGCGAAGGACACCGCGGTGCCGAGTGATTTCGGGCCCGGGTTGTAGTAGCCGGCCCAGGCGTTGCCCTTCTCGATGAAGTCGTGGGAGCGCCCGTCCCAGTAGACGAGGATGTCGACCTGCTTGTTGGCGAAGAGGTTGATGGCCTCCGACGGCTCCGTCCAGAACTTCACGACGCTGGGCATCATGGCCTTCAACTTGGCGAAGCCGGTGTCGACGTTGCCGCCGTAGGCCTGGGACACGAACCAGATGAAATCGGGTCCCCACGCATAGGTGCCCGCCGGCATCGAGACGCGCTTGCCGTACTTGCCGGCGGCGATGTTGTCCAGAAGGGTGCGCCAGTCTTTCGGAAGCTCGCCGACCTTGGACTTGTCGTACAGCACGCCCAGCGCCGCGGTATGCACCTGCACGGCCTGGTCCTTCCAGACCTCGTAGTGCGACGCGGGGATCTGCTTCAGGTTGGGAAGCTTGTCCCTGCGCAGCGGCTCCAGCATGCCCGCGCGGATGGCGCGCATGGTGTCTGCCTGCGCCAGGGTGATGATGTCGATCGGCGGCTCGGACGGATTGGCGCGTATGCGGTTCATCCAGGCGGCCGGGTCACCGAGCTGGATCGCGATGTCGTTCTTCGTCGCGTCCTTGTAGCAGGCGCCGAAGTTCTTCTCGATCGACTGCTGCCAGATCCCGCCGAAGGCGCTCACCACGAGCTTTTCGGCGGCGAACGAAGTCGTGAAGGATGCCGCCAGGAGGAAGGCGGACACGAGCTTGGAATGGAATCTCATCGTTGGATCTCCTGTGGGTGGGGATGATTCAGGCCTGCTCGGCCAGGGCCAGGGAACGCGCACGGCGGTAGAGCCACCAGCCGTAGCTGGGCGGCCAGACGGCGCTGAACTTGTCGATGCCGCCGAGTTCGACCGCCGCCTTCAGCGCCCAGTTGGGATCGAACAGGGCCTCGCGCGCGATCGCGACCAGGTCCGCCATGCCGCGCGCCAGCACGCTCTCCGCTTCCTGCGCGGTGCGGATCAGGCCGACGGCCATGGTCGGGATGCCCTCGCATTCGCGGCGGATCTGCCCGGCATACGGAACCTGGAACATCGGCGAACGCGCGACGATCCTGGCCGTCGGCGGAAGCCCGATGCCGCCGGAGGAGCAGTCGATGATGTCCACGCCTCTCTTCTTCAGTTCGCGGGCGAGGACCAGCGTGTCCTTCATCTGCCAGCCTTCGCTGTCGTTGCCGCTGTCGTCCACGCAGGACAGGCGGAACGAGAGCGGTTTCTCCTCGGGCCAGTTCGCGCGCACGGCTTCGGCGATTTCGAGCGCGAAGCGCATGCGGTTCTCCAGCGACCCACCGTAGCGGCCGCCGAGTTCGTTGCCGAGCGGCGAGAGAAAGGAGTGGATGAGGTAGCCGTGCGCGGCATGCACTTCGAGCATGTCGAAGCCTGCGCGTGCACAGCGCCGGGCACCGGCGGCGAACTGCTCCACCACCTGCGCGATGTCGGACTCCGTCATCTTCTTCGGGCGGTGCCAGCCCACGGCCTTGGCGTTGTCCGACGGCGCCAGCGGCTGCCAGGCGGGGTCGCCGCGCTCTGCGTCCGCAGCGCCCAGCGGACCGTAGCCTTCCCAGGGGCGCTGCCTCGCCGACTTGGGCCCGCAGTGATGCAGCTGCGCCGCGGGCACCGCGCCGCAGCTGCGCAGCAGTTCCGCGATCTTGCGCAGCGCGGGAACGAAGTCGTCGGACCAGACACCCATGTCCCCGTAGGTGTTGCGTCCTGCCGCATCGACGCAGAGCGCTTCGGTGAACACGCACCCGAATCCGCCGACCGCGAACTTCGCGAGGTGCTGAACGTGCCAGTCCGTCGGCAGGCCGTCCTTGGCCTTGTACATCTGCATCGGCGAGAGGACCATCCTGTTGGGCAGCGTGACGGAGCGCAGCTTGAACGGCGTGAGCAGCAGCGGCTCTTGATCGAAGTTCGGTGGCATCGGAGTTCCTGTGGGTCAAGCGATGCCGGGACTCTAGGCAATGACGCGGCCGCGAGCCAATCGCATTTCCCGATGCGGCTCATAAGCGCGGCTTGCTGCGCGCAAACCCGCATGGGACCTGGAGCCGCAGGCGCGTAAATTGCAGCCGCGGCCTGCATTGCATCCACTTCGAACGACTCGCACATGGACATCCGACATCTCCGCACCTTTGCGACCGTGGCCCGATTCGGCAGCGTGACGCGGGCCGCGGAGGCACTTCACATCACGCAGCCCGCCGTGAGCGGCCAATTGAAGAACCTGGAGGAAACGCTCGGGCTGAAACTGTTCGCGCGCACCACTTCGGTCATCGAACTCACGCAGGCGGGGCAGGATCTCGTCAGCGTGGCGGAGGCGGCGCTGGATGCCTTCTCCAGCTTTACCCACAAGGCGAAGGCACTGCGAGGCCAGATCGAGGGTCGCCTGAAGATCGGCGTCGTCATGCTCGATCCCGATCTCATCCGCGTGGGACAGTTCATGCGCGAGATGGTCATTCGCCACCCCGCCCTGCGCATCGACCTGCAGGTGGGCCGGATCGGATGGTTTCATTCGGCGCTCCAGGCGGGCGACATCGATGCCGCCATCACGCTGGGCAAGACGACGCCGCAGAACACGTCCGCGCTCGTCATGACCGAGCTGGCCTTCAGGCTGGTGGCACCTGCGAGCTGGAAGAGCCGCATCGAAGGCGCTTCGTGGTCCGACATCGCCTTGCTGCCCTGGATCCGCACGACGAAGCCCAGCGCGAACCATGAAATGGTGGACAACATCTTGCGCGAGCAGGCGATCAAGCCCGTCGAACTCGTCGAAGCCGACCATGAACTCCTGATCAAGTCGTTGGTGGCGGCCGGGGTCGGTATCGGTCTCATTCGCGAGGACCTGGCGAGTACCGGTGTCATGAAGGGCGAGCTGGTGTTCGTGTCGGAGCTGCGCGAGCACAGCCGCCTTTCATTCGTCTATCCCATTAGCAGAGACGGGGATCCGGCGATCCTCGCCGCCGTCGAGGCCCTGCGGGCCGTGTGGCAGCTTGCGTGACGGATCGAAGAGAAAGACCGCCGCCGGGGAGGAAACTGCCGGGCGTGAGTGACGATATCCGCCTGCAGGACGCCGCGAGGTGCGGGCTTGGTTGGACGTGGTTAAACGTGGTTAAACGCGGCCAAGGCTCGCCACCCGCCAGCTGGC
Organism: Variovorax sp. JS1663; assembly: GCF_002157355.1. GTDB lineage: Bacteria > Pseudomonadota > Gammaproteobacteria > Burkholderiales > Burkholderiaceae_C > Variovorax. The sequence continues at coordinate 35,411 of NZ_LYMK01000032.1, forward strand.
GGCGGACGGGGGTGGCGGGCCTCCCCAATCGACGGGATGACGCGGCGCCGCGCCGGGCGTAGTGTTGCGCCGCGTGCCTGCAATGGACGCCCGTTCACGTCACCCCGTACGGAGGCTGTATGGATGCTGCGGAAAGCTTCAAGGACAAGACCTTCGTCGTCAGCGACCCCGATGCGCGGCTGCGCCGTGACGACGACCTGATGGCTTTCGCCCTGGCTGCGGGCGGCCAGGTCCGCACCATTCCCCAGGGCAGCCAAGTCAGGATCACCGAGATCCGCGTCGTGGAAGCGGGCAGCCAGAGCATCATCGTCTTCGGCCGCGCTGCGTCGGCGGATGGCATCCAGGCGCTCGGCTGGACCTCGACGCGCAACCTGGATGGCAAGTTCATGAACGAGACGATCGGCATCGTGCGGCCTGAACCAGGCGCAAGCCGATTCGGGCCGAACGCCGCCTGGTCGAACGGCGAGTTCCTGGGGCAGCTCGACCTGGTCTCGATCGTGGACAGCCGACTCGACATCGAGCGCCTGGCCTTGAAGACCATCGACGCCTACATGGCGCTGGTCGCGGCGGCAGCGGGTGAGGGCGTACCCATCACGCTCAACAGTGGATTCCGCTCTTATCCGGAGCAGAAGTTTTTGCACGATGGATTCGTGCGCGGGTTGCCAGGCTTCAATACTGCCGCGAAGCCGGGCTTCTCCAAGCATCAGAACGGCATTGCGTTCGACATTGCCGTGGCTGGCGGGGATGGCAATCCGACTTACGAGTGGCTGAAGCGGCGCGCGACGGGGTTTGGCTTCGTACGCACCGTGAACAAGGAGCCGTGGCACTGGGAGCTGGATGAGCCGAAGGCACAGGCGGCGAAGGCTCGGGGGACGTTCAAGACGCCGAATGTGACCGTGTGAGTGGGCAGAACGCGGGCCGGAGTTCGGCTGGTCTGCATGCAGCGGGAAGCAAGATCGGAGATCAACCGGCGACCGGAAGGTAAAGAGCAGCAATCGATGACATCGCAACAGGCGCTCCTCGAATTCATCGCCGCCCTGCTGAAGTTTTCGGCGGTTCCGGCGGCTGCATTCGAGCTCATGTCCAAGGAGCGGCGCGCCAGGACAGAGTCATGGCTGGTCGGGAGGCTGCCGAAGCTGATCAAGGCGTTCCTGGTCACTCTGGTTGTTCTGAACGTGTGCGTGGCCTTGCTGGTCAAGGCGGGTCCCTACCTGTTCCTCCTCTTCTTCTTGTTTGGAGGCCTCATTTCGACCGTCATGATGTTGAGCCTCAAGGAGGATCAACTTTTCGCCTACCTGGCGACGGTTTTTGCTTTCATTGTTGCCGGGATGGTTGCAGCGGCGCTCGAGAAGTGGGTGATTCCAGAGGCATGGATCGTGACCATGGGCCGTCCGTTCGAGGCCGTTTCGGCGTGGGCGAACACCAATCCGTACGTCGATTGGTTACTGCCCGACTACTCGGGGCAAGCCTTCCTGGAGAACTTCCGCAGCTTTTTCAGCAGCCTCGAGCACTGGCTGTGGAGCTGGCTCGCTTTCGTGTGGAGCACCTACTTTTTCTTCGCCAGGGGCGTCATGGTGCTGATGGTCGCCCTGATCCAGTTGCTGCTCGCGGTCGGCGTCGTCGCTGGCGCGATCGTCGCCGTCGGAGGTCCCCTGTATCTGTTCATGAAGTTCTCGGACTACACGCGACTGAAGCTTGACATCGACAAGGACCGCATTCCCGTCGGCGCGTTCTTCTTCTGGGCCACGGGGGAGACAATCGAGTTCGGCTTGAAAGCGTACGTGGCATTGTGGAAGGCCTCGCAGTGAACCCATCGACACGCCCACCCGCCGGGCCGCAGCATGGAGCGCGAACAAGCTAACTGCTGGGAGCGAACGCAGTGCGAGGCGCTCTGTGAGCCCCCGATGGTGCGATTGCACCGACATTCGTCCCATGCTTGCGAGACTGCATTGCAGCGTTTGCGGTCTGTCGACTCGCCCAACTCAGCGACCTGAAGCTGTCGCTCAACTTTGAAGCTGAACCGGGAGCGGCGGCTTCACGTGTTGGGATTGCTGTCTCCTCGCCAGATATTCGCAGGCTCCAGGCCGGAAATGGCCCAGACGCTCTTGGCACTGCACTGGTCTGCAACAAATTGCTACCATCTTCGCAAGAAAAGGGCGGATACCGCCTAAGGAAAGAATGTGGGTTCGCCTGTTTTAATCAGTGACGTCGAGGATGTTCTTGCCTTGCGGGGTCTGGAGACTCCAGACTTGGCGCTACTCCAGGCAACGCATCAGAGCTACCGCGCGCTGCTTCTTCAGCCGTCGGGTCCTATCTACGCGGATACTCAGCGAATTGGCCCCCTAAACTTGGCCGGCGCGGCCGCCCAGGCCGACGCCTTCCTTACGCTGGCTGCACAACGCGGCGACCAACTCGTGGTCATCCCAGAGTACTTCCTTCCAGTGAGTTCCTTGGCCAAGGCGGCGCAGGGCGGGCCCTTCCCCGCTGAGGGCGCCCTTTGGGTGCTTGGGTGCGAAAGCATGACGCCCGCGCGGCTCGCAAGCTTCAAGGAGGACTGCGCCGGACATTGCGACGTCATCTACGAAGAGGACCCCGCTCCGGCAGTTCAGGGCAACTACTTCGACCCTGTCGCCTACTTCTTCATAACCCGGGACGCCGACAAGAACTTCAAGCGGGTCGTCTTGTTCCAGTTCAAGACCGCGCCTTCACGCGACAACCACGGCTTTGAGAACAAGCAATTGCGCTGCGGCCGAGCCATCTACCGGTTCCGGGGCAAGGACGGCTACATCAAGCTTTCGACAATCATCTGCTCCGACGCGCTGGACCTCGGCGAGGACGCTGATGCGAACAAGAAGCTGTCGGACAGAACCGTCCTCATCCACATCCAGCTGAACCCAAAGCCCAGGCAAACCGACTACCGCCGGTACCGGAGTGAGGTTTTCCGGCGCAGCCCGGTCACGACCGACTGCGACATCATCTGCCTGAACTGGGCTCAGAACGTCGTCCAACACGACGCGCCAGACCATGCGCCGCATGAGTGGAAGAACGAGAGCGGCTCGGCCTGGTACTTGCCAGAACGACGCTGCTCGGTAAAGGATGACGAGGTTGCCAGCAACGAGGCCAAGGGCCTGTACTACACCCGGCATGAGAAAAAGCGGCACGTCCTGCATTTCCATTATGACGAGGCCATTTTTGCGCTGACGGTACCCAAGGTTCTGCAAGGCGGCGCCGCGGTCCACGACGTGCTCATCGGCCCGCAACTTGATACGCGGTTCACCTGGAACGCCGACGCTGGCACATGGCTGGAGAGCACAAGCTGCCCAGAGACGGGGTGGAGCGCCATCATCAACGCGAGCCCGGAAGTCACCGCAGCGTTCCAAAGCCTGACTGACATCAAGGACCGGCTGCATATCGAACGAGCCATCTCCCTTTCATGCGGTCCTCACACCATGAAGGAGCAGTGGCACCGCGTGGACAACCTGGACGTGTGCCGCATCCCAGAGACCGAAGTCGTGGGTCGCGCCACGCTTCAGCTCGACCGGGATGCCGCAGCCACTGAGGAACGTCAGAAGCGCATCAACCGCGTTACGGTCCTGGGACACATCCTCCAGACGGCGACATTGCCGCCGCAAATCAAGGACCTTGCCGGCGGCGGAGCCTCTATCAGCTGGTCCCCCAAATCGCCCAACACCAACGTGACCAAGGTCGGTGCTCGTCCGGCCCTGGTGGCCTACCTCGGCACGAACCCGCCGCTGGATGTGGTCAAGCAGATTAGCGAAAACGCGTTCGAACTTCTGCGACGAGAGAACAAGGGCAACGAGACCCGCGTCGCCATCTGCTATCGCACAGTCGCTGGGGACACGAAGTTCTTCGACATCAAGCAGCAGATTCAATTTACCTACGATGGAAGCAGCATGGCGTCCATCACAGGGGAGTAGTGACATGCCTGAGATGCAAGCTGCGCGCGAATCGCTGAATCGCCTTCTCGTCGGGCTTCACGATGTTGACGATTCCGTCGTGCGCGGCGAGAAGAAGCTCGGCGAGCAGACCTACGCCGTTGCCTACGTGGACTTCGCCGATGACGTGGTGGAGCGCTCGCTGCACCTGCGCGAGTTCCAGGAACGCGTCCTCGCTGACGACTTCTTCGACACGCCTGGTGACCTGCGCTGGAACAAGTACCTCTACTTCGTCGCTGGCCCCAACTCAAAGTCGAATCCTCAGTTCGCTGCGGCGAAGGCTGCAATCGAGGCGGACAGGGACTACGCGCGCAAGCGCGTCATCTCGCAGGATGACCTTGAATCCCTGCTTGGAGGGCCGAAGCTGTTCGATGCTGCGGAACACGGAAGCACCTATGACGTGCTGACGGATTGGCGGCAGCGACTCTCAGCGGGCGGGCTCGATCTGTTGCTTGACGCTCCTACCCCTCGCACCGCCGCAGTGGAGAAGATTGCCCAGCGCGCAGCAGGCGGGACTTCGACGGCAAAGCAGCGGGTCAAGGAGCTAAATGCCGCCGACACACCGCTGGCGACGTCAAAGCTGCTGAGCTTGAATATTGCGTCGTTCCGGCCGATACACAACGGCAAGAGCTTTGACTTCGGCGACGTCACGCTGCTCGTGGGCGCGAACGGGAGCGGGAAAACGTCTTTGCTCGAGGCCGTCGAGTACTTCTACTGCGGGGACAACCGCAGAAGCGCGGCCGTCGGGCCGGTTCGCCTCAAAGCAACGCTGGTGCCTAGCATGGGCGGCAGCACCGTCGAGCTTTCATCCACTGGAGACGGACCGCGCATCAAGGCTCGAAATCTTGCTTGGTACAACCGCAAGGAGCACAACGTTGCCGACATCGTTGACAGCTTTTCGCTCTACAACTTCCTTGACACCGATGCAGCGTATCGCTTGTCCGGTAAGCTGAAACCAGATGACATCACCACTGAGCTGAGCCGGTTGTTGGTCGGCTCGTCAGCTGCGACGACGTTCGACTACTTTCAGAAGATTCGCGCCGACGTGGACAAGGCCTGGGACAAAGCGCAGCGCCGCGCCGATGGGGTGCAGGCGGAGTTGACGGTCTTGGAGCGGCGGCTGAAGGAGTTACAGGGCAAGCCGTCCACGGCGAAAACGCTGACGGACGCCTATCGAGCTGCGCTGGCAGGTCTCGGTTGGAAGCGGCCATCTGAAGCCAGCATGCCGACGTCGAGGGAAGGTCAGGAGCTTCTCGCCGCGCTGGCGCACGTGCAAGCGCTGGTCTCCCTGGGAGGCGCAGCTCGAACCATCAAGGATGTCGAGCAGCGCTCGGTGCAACTGGAAGCCGCGGTCAGCAACGCAAGGCCGGTCGAGACGCAGCTCGCGGTGCACGTTGGGGAAGAAAAGCAACTCGTCTCGAAGATTGAGGAGCTTGAGGTCATCGTCAGAAACCTGGGCCGCTGGATTGCCTATGAGTCCGTTGGTTTTCATGACGTGCGCCGGCGATACAAGTCGGCCCGCGAGGTTATGGAGCAACTAGCCACGCGTCTTGGAGGCTTGGTCGTCGGTGACCTGCCGCAGGTACCGCAGCAGTACGCGCCTCTCCAACTGCATGATGCCGTGCAGGCCGCGGGCGAAGCGACCACTGCCGCCCAAGTGAGGTTCACGCGCGCCCAGCAAGCCCTGGATCTTCATGGCAGGGCCGCGTCGGCCCGCGCTGCGGCGGCCGCGAAGCTGAAGGGCGCAGCGATGGAAGCGCTCAAGTCGTCGGAGAACCCGGATATGTGCCCGGTCTGCCGCACGGTGCACGCTAGCGGCGCATTAATGCATCTCATCGAGGATCTCACCTCAGGGCCGGAGACCACTGAGGAGGTCAAGGCTCTTGCGGAGTCGCTGCGCCTGGCAGGAGACGAGGCGAACGAAGCGCGGCGGGCGGCGAGCGCGGTTGAGCTCTGTCAGAAGTATGCGGCGCAGTTGCAGCTTAAGGGGACCACGCCCATGGAAGTCGTTGAAGAACTGGTTGCGTTGCGCGAGCGGGCGAACCAAGCGCAGCAGGAACTCCAGCGCGTCACCAAGGAAGGGCAGGACCTGCGCAATGAAGGCTTCTCAAGCACCGAGGCCGACCTGGTGTGGGGTCGCATCTCCGGGCTGTTCGAGCTTGAGTCGGACGATTTGACTGCCGACATCGCGTCTGCGGAACGCAATCGTCAGTCGGAATCGGTGGAAGCGAACCAAAAGGAACTTGTCGAGTGCCGCCGCAACATCGAGGCTCTTGCCCGTTCCATCCTAGACTTCGCTCAGGCTGTCGACCTGGACGGCTGGGTCACACGTGTAGCAATCATCGGCACGTTCGCATCGCTTGTGGCGCTGCGAGATGAGTTCCTCTCCGCGACAAGCAATGCCTCTGGGCTTCGTTCCTACCTTGACGTTGGAGACGATGTCCCGCTCGTCGAGGTCCAGGCACGCATCGCTGCCGTGGCCTCCGCGTTCAAGCAAGCTGATGAAGCGTCACGCAGCGATTCGGAAAGCTCGGCCGAGCAGCGGGACTTGCCGAAAAAGATTCAAGACTGGAAGCTCAGCCTTGGGAAGTATCGCAACGAGGAGACGGCGCTGCTTGAGGCCGGCAAGATCCTGGACGACCTCATTGAGAACGCTTCGCTGGAAAACGCTACACGGGAGGCGCTTGACGCCATCGGCGACCAAATCAACGAGGTGTTCTCGCGCATCCATTCGCCGCGAGAGTACGAGTACGTCGGCAGCCCCGACGTTCTTCTGCAGACCGCGGATGGACATGACGCCCGCACGCTGGACCAGGTCAGCACCGGGCAGCGTTCGGCATTTGCTTTGTCAATCTTCCTTGCCAGGAATTGCACGGCCGCGTCAGCGCCGCCAGTCCTGCTTATCGACGACCCAATTGCGCACGTCGACGACCTCAATGCGTTGTCGTTCCTTGACTACCTGCGCGACCTGGCTGTGAACTCGGGTCGGCAAATCTTCTTTGCGACGGCAGACACTCGAGTGGCATCCCTGTTTTCAAAGAAGTTCAGCTTCCTGGGAGAGTCGTTTAAGACCATCAGTCTGGTGCGCAGCCCTCAGGTTGAGGAAGACGCCGCGGCAGGCTGACCCCCTGTGTCCGGCGCGTTGGCTCGACGAACATAGTGCGGCCGCAGCCCCGGACGTCAAGATCGTTCGGCGGCGCTATCCGTGGTGCCGGGCCTGTGCGTCAAGGACGTTGATTTCCGTCACCGGCGATCTGCGTCCGCGACGGCAAAGGCGGCAAGGATCGGGTCTTGATGCTGCCGTAGTCCTTGCTCGTGGTCGTCAGGGCACAGTTGTCCAGCAATGAGGTGCCCCCAAGCAGTCGCTGGTGAACTTCCGCAACCAGTCTGACCCGGACGTTCGTGTCAACCGCCCGCAGATGCCTTCGTCGTTCCACTGCACCTTCTAGACAGAATTGGAGCTTTGCTTCGAAGCGCCGCCCAGCCGAAGTGCGTGATCTCGCGAACCACGAGACCTACCTGCGGGAACCCACCCATTGGGCCCGCGACGACTTGCATGGTTGCTTGCAGAAGCCCGGCATGCACGAGGAGGCTGACGCCCTCGAAATCGTGATCGTCAGTCAGGATGCACGGAAGGGGACCAAGGGCGATCCTGCGTAACAGCGAGAGGGACTCCGCGTAGTTCATCTGTCCTCTCGATGCAGTTCTGAGCGCCCAAATAATCCTGAATTGGGATATTCTAAAACAGGATGTACTTTCGCCCGCGTGTCGCGCGGCCTCCATCCAACTTACAAGAAGCTTTCCAGCCTGCTGGCCGAGGCGCGTGCCGCTGCTGGGCTGACGCAGGCTCAGGTTGCGGAGCGGCTGAAGCGGCCCCAGTCGTTTGTCTCGAAGTACGAGAACGGCGAACGCCAACTGGATGTCGTCGAGTTCATCGGGGTGTGCAAGGCCATCGGAATATCCCCGGCGGAAGCGGTCAGTCGGGTCTCTTGAGCTGACTCAGGCCTGCACGTTGGCCTCTGTGCCTCGCATAAATACGGCTTCCAACGCCGTCACCGGTAAGCATCCTCGCAAGCCGATCGCCACCAGGGCCGCTCGGTCCAATGGCGCGTTGGCTTTGCGCAGCATCCCATGCCGCCCCGCGAACTGGACCTCCGACCACTCGTTCTCCCCGGTGCGCAGCAGCCCTTTCAGGCGCAGCAACCCGGCCGGCGCATCGCGCAGCCATGCGCGAAGCGTGCCTGCATCGAAGACCTGTGCGGGCCGGCAGGACCAGGTATCGAACAACGTGCCGTGGTCATGGGCATGCGCATGCGAATGGTCTGCGTGGTCCTCGTGCGTGCAGCCCGGCTCGGCACAGGTGCCCCGTGCGCCTGCCAGCGACAGGCCATCGAGCAGCACCATCGGCAGTTGGGCCTGCGAGGTCTCGAACCGCGGTGTCTTCCCCGCTGTCGCAGAAACCCAATCGCGCACCCGCGCCAGTTCATCCGCCCCGACACGGTCGGTCTTGTTGACCACCACCAGATCCGCCGCCCGCACCTGCCGCTCCAGCGTATCGGTCAACAGCGGATCACGCACCTGCGCCAGCACCGCCCCCGCGTCCACCAGCACGATCACGCCTTCCAGCGCCAGCTCCGGCGCCGCCATGCCCAGTTGCGCGATGCGCCACGGATCGGAGACGCCACTGGCCTCGATCACCACTGCGTCGAAAGGCGTTGGCGCCTCCAGCACCTGGATCAGCGCGCGCGAGAGGTCGTCCCCGATCTGGCAGCACACGCAGCCGTTGGTCAGCGCGATGGTGTCGCCGCTCGCGCCCTCGATCAACGCGGCATCGATGTTCAGCGCGCCGAAGTCGTTGACCAGCACGGCCATGCGCCGGCCCTTCGCCTCGCGCAGCCAGCGGTTGAGCAGGGTGGTCTTGCCGGCGCCCAGGAAGCCGCCGATGACGGTGAGCGGGATCCTGGCCGCAGGCCTCGTCGTCATGCAATGCCTCAGTGGCGCCCGGCCTCGAACACGCGCCCCGAGAGGACCGTGCCCCACACGCGCACATCCTTGAGCTTCATCGGCTCGACCTCCAGCGGATCGTCCTCCAGCACGCAGAAGTCTGCCCGCTTGCCGCATTCGATGCTGCCGATCTCGTGGTCCAGCTTCAGGGTCCACGCCGCGCCCAGCGTGATGGCACGCAGGGCCTGCGGCACGCTGATGCGCTCGTTCGCGCCAAGCAGGCGGCCCTTGGGCGTCACGCGGTTGACGGCGCACCATGCGGTGAAGAAGGGGCCGAGCGGCGTGACAGGCGCGTCCGAATGGATGGCCAGCGGCACGCCGGCCGCGAGCGCGCTGCCGCAGGCATCGAGCCGGTTCGCGCGGTCCGGCCCCATGGTCATCTCGTAGTGCTGGTCGCCCCAGTACCAGATGTGGTTGGCAAACAGGTTGGCGCTCAGGCCCAGCGCGGCCATGCGGCGGAACAGGGGCGCGTCGATCATCTGGCCGTGCTGCAGCGTGTGGCGGTGGCCGGGGCGTGGGGCGCGCGCCAGCACGCGCTCGATGGCGTCGATGGCGGCCTCGCTGGCCTCGTCGCCGTTGGTGTGGGTGTGGATGGTCAGGCCGGCGCGGTGGTACGCCTCGAAGTCGGCCTCGTATTGCGACGGCGCGGTGACCCAGATGCCGTTGGGCGCGCCGTTGAAGTGGCCCGGCCAGCGCAGCCTCGCGGAAAAGCCCTGAATGGAGCCGTCCAGCATCATCTTCACCAGGCCGTAGCGCAGGCGGTCGGTGTTGCGCGGGATCAGGCTCAACACGTGCTCCGCGCCCTGCGGTGCGCCATGGGTGCCGTGGAAGGCCTGGAAGGCGGGGAGGATGCGCACGCGGCAGTCGTCCTCGGCGGTCACGGTCTCGAGGACGCCGCAGTCCTCGGGGGTGAGCTTGTTGACCAGGTCGGTGGCGGTGGTCACGCCCTGCATGCATGCCAGGCGGCCGAAGGAGCGCACGCCGTCGGCGGTCATGGGCGCGAGCAGGCCGGCGTTGCCGATCTTGCGCAGCACCAGGAACATGGCGGCGGGCTCCTGCAGCTCGCCGGTGGGTTCGCCCTCGTTCGCGTCGCCTGCTGCGAACTTGACCACGCCTTCGACCTCGTTGTCCCGCGTGATCTCGGCCAGCGCGAGCATCGCGGTGTTGACGTTCATCAGGTGGCCGTTGGCATGGCCGATGACGATGGGGCGGGTGGCGCTGGCGCGGTCCACGTGCGCGACGGTCATTCGCTCGCCGCCGAAGTAGATGGGGTCGAAGCCCCAGGCGATGAGGGGTTCGCCCGGCGGCTTGCCTTGCTCGTCCATCTTGCGGGCGACCTCGGCCAGGCGCTCGACCACCGCGTCCATGGAGCGCAGGCCGCTCCACACCTGGCCCTCGGGGTCGCGGCGGTCGAACCAGCCGAGGTACGTCCAGTCCCACATGCTGCCTTCCTTGAGGTGGCAGTGGCCCTCGACCAGGCCGGGCATCAGCACCTTGCCGGCAAAGCGCTCGTCGAGCGTGAACTCGCCCCAGGCGCGGATCTCGTCCAGCGTGCCGACCGCCAGCACGCGCCCCTCGCGCACCGCCACGTGGGTGGCCTCGGGCTGCATGGGGTTCATGGTGATGATCTTGCGGGCGGCGTAGACGGTGATGGCGGTCATGGGGTCGGTGGAAGGAGCGACGGAAAGGATGGACGGATGGTGCGCCGGTTTCAAACCGGCTGCAGGCGCAGGGGCGGGCGCGGCTGACCCTCGAAGATGTCGACGCGGCGGCAGCGCACCCAGTGGTCGGGCGCGACCTCGCGCAGCGGTGGCAGCTCTGCCCGGCAGGCCGGCTCGGCCACCGGGCAGCGGCCGGCGAAGCGGCAGCCGGGCGGCGGGTCGATGGGGCTGGGCGGGTCGCCGGTGAGCTTGATGCGGTTGGCGGCGCGCCGGCGGCCGCCGGCCACGGTGGGCACGGCGGACATCAGGGCCACGCTGTAGGGGTGCAGCGGCCGCGCGAAGAAGCTGCGGCGCGGCGCGCGCTCGACGATCTGGCCCAGGTACATGACGGCGATGTCGTCGCACAGGTGCTCGACCACCGCCATGTCGTGCGAGATGAAGAGGTAGGTCAGGCCCAGTTCGCGCTGCAGGCGGGCGAGCAGGTTGAGGATCTGGGCGCGGATGGCGATGTCGAGCGCGGAAACGGGCTCGTCGCAGACCACCAGCTCGGGGTTGGTGGCCAGGGCCCGCGCGATGTTGATGCGCTGGCGCTGGCCGCCGGAGAACTGGTGCGGAAAGAGCTGCTGCTGCTCGGGCCGCAGGCCGACCGCCTCGAAGAGCTCGGCCACGCGGGCCTCGCGCTGGGCAGGGGTGCCGATCTTCATCAGCTCCAGCGGCGCGCGCACGGCCGAGCCGGCGCGTTCGCGCGGGTTGAGGGACGAGAACGGGTCCTGGAAGATGATCTGCATGCGCGAACGGGCCCGGCGCAAGGCCTCGCCTTCGAGCGTGCCGAGGTCGGTGTCGCCCAGCTGCACGTGGCCGCCGGTGATGGGCGCGAGGCGCATCACCGACAGCGCGGTGGTGGTCTTGCCCGAGCCCGATTCGCCCACCACCGCCAGCGTGGTGCCGCGGCGGACCTGGAAGGAGACGCCGTCCACCGCCTTCACCACCTCGGGCTTGCGGCCCCAGCTGGCCTTGCGCGGGAAGTGGACCTTGAGGTCGTTGACGGTCAGCAGGGTGTCTGTTTCTCTGGCGGTCATGCGGCCTCCTGGAGGGTGTGTTCGGCGTCGGCATGCAGCCAGCAGGCCGCGCCGTGGTGCACGCCGGGGTGCAGCGGAATGGCTGGCGCACGCAGGTCGAACATCGGCGGCACCTCGGTCGCGCAGCGCGCCAGCGCATGCGGGCAGCGTTCGCGGAAGGCGCAGCCGCTGCCCAGCTCCCAGATGGAGGGCACCACGCCGGCGATCTCGGGCAGCTCCTCGCGGTCCTCGCCCAGGCTGCTGCTGCCCAGCTCGGGCAGGCAGTCGATCAGGCCGCGGGTGTAGGGGTGGCCGGGGTTGCCCAGCACCTGCTCGGTGCTGCCCTGCTCGATCACGCGGCCGGCGTACATCACCATCACGCGGTCGGCCATCTCGGCCACCGCGCCCATGTCGTGGGTGATGAGCAGGATGGCGGTGCCCTTCTCGCGCTGCAATTCGCGCAGCAGGTCGAAGATCTGGGCCTGGACCGTCACGTCGAGCGCGGTGGTCGGCTCGTCGGCGATCAGGATGTCGGGCCGGCAGGCCAGGGCCATCGCGATCATCACGCGCTGGCGCATGCCGCCGGAGAGCTGGTGCGGGTATTCGTCGACCCGCCGCTCGGGCGCGGGGATGCCGACCTGCTTGAGCATCTCGATGGCGCGCTGCCGCGCCGCGTGGATGTTCAGGCCGGCATGCAGCTGCAGCGATTCGGCGATCTGGTCGCCCACGGTGAACACCGGGTTGAGCGAGGTCATCGGCTCCTGGAAGATCATCGAGATGCGGTTGCCGCGCACCTCGCGCATGCGCGCCTCGCTGGCCTGCACCAGGTCCTCGTCCTGGAACAGCACGCGGCCGCCGCTGATGCGGCCAGGCGGGGAGGGGATCAGGCGCAGCAGCGCCAGCGCGGTCATGCTCTTGCCGCAGCCGGATTCGCCGACCACGCACAGGGTCTCGCCGGGGGAGAGCGCGAAGTCCACGCCGTTGAGCACCAGGGCCTGGCCTCGGCGGGTCTTGAACTCGACGTGCAGGTCCTCGACCTTCAGCAGGGGGTGTTGGCTGTTGGGCATGGTCAACGCTCCCGGAGCTTCGGATTCAGTGCGTCGTTGAGGCCGTCGCCGATCAGGCTGACCGCGAGCACGGTGAGGAAGATGGCGGCGCCCGGAAAGGCCACCGCCCACCAGCAGGACAGCACGTACTGCCGGCTCGACCCGATCATCAGGCCCCAGCTCATCTGGTTGGGATCGCCCAGGCCCAGGAAGGACAGGCCCGCCTCGAACAGGATGGCCGCGCCCACCGCCAGCGTGGCCGAGACCACCAGCGGCGGCAGCGCGTTGGGCAGGATCACCTTCCAGATGATGCGGGCGTCGCTGGCGCCGATGGCGCGCTCGGCGCGTACGAACTCCAGGCCCCGGTACTTCATGAACTCGGCGCGGGTGAGGCGCGCGGTGGAGGTCCAGCTCACGATGCCGATGGCCAGCGTGACGGTGACCAGCGAGGGCGAGAACAGCGTCACCACCACCATCGCGAAGAGCAGGGCGGGCAGCACCTGGAAGAACTCGGTCAGCCGCATCAGCGCGGCATCGACCTTGCCGCCGTAGTAGCCGGCGAAGGCACCGAGCGTGATGCCGATGGCCACCGACAGCAATGCCGCCACCGCGCCGACCAGCAGCGTGGCGCGGCCGCCGTAGATCAAGGTGGTGAGCACGTCGCGGCCGAGGTAGTCGCTGCCGAGCCAGGCGTCCTCGCTGAAGGGCGGGGTGAGCGGGGCGGAGCGGATCTCGAAGGGGTCGGCGGGGTAGACCCAGGGGCCGGCGATCGCGACCAGCAGGATCAGCAGCAGCATCACCATGCCGGCGATGGCGGAGGGGTTGCGCATGAACATGCGCAGGGCCTCGGTGCCCGGGTGCTCGACCCGCGGCATCGGGCGGGCCGCGGGCATGGCGGCGGCGGGAAGGATGGCGGTCTTGCTCATGATGTCTTGATGCGCGGATCGATGAAGCGGTAGCACAGGTCGGTGACCTGGTTCATCACCACCACCACGATGGAGGAGAACAGCAGCACGCCGAGGATGGTCGGGTAGTCGCGGCGCAGCACGGAGTCGAAGGCGAGCCGGCCGAGGCCGGGCCAGTTGAAGACCGTCTCCACCAGGATCGCGCCGGCCAGCACGTTGCCGAACTGCAGGCCCAGCACCGTCACCACCGGCAGCAGGGCGTTGCGCAGCGCGTGCTTGTAGAGCACCACGCGGTCTGCCAGGCCCTTGGCGCGCGCGGTGCGGATGAAGTCCGAGCCCAGCACGTCGAGCATGGAGGAGCGCGAGAGCCGGCTGTACTGCGCCAGGTACACCAGGCCCAGCGTGACGGTGGGCAGCACCAGGTGGTGGGCCACGTCGAGCACGTCGGCGATGCCGCCGCCGGTGGAGTCGATGCTGCGCATGCCGGCCACGGGCAGGATGGGGATCATCGACGCGAACAGGATCACCAGCATGATCCCGACCCAGAACACCGGCGCCGCGAAGCCCACCATCGACAGCACGGTGATGAACTGCGAGAGCAGGCCGTTGGGCTTGCGCGAGGAGAGCACGCCCAGCGCCGTGCCCACCAGGAAGGCCAGCATCACCGCGCTGAGCACCAGGAGCAGCGTGGCCGGCACGCGCTCGAGGATCATCGAGGTGACGGGCAGGTTGAAGAAGTAGCTGTAGCCCAGGTCGCCCTGGATCACCTTGCCGAGGTAGACGCCCAGCTGCACGGGCAGCGGCTTGTCCAGCCCGTACTGGGTGCGCAGCTGCGCCATGAGCTCGGGCGACATGCCGCCGCTGGCGCCGGCGATGGTTTCCACCGGGTCGCCGGGCGCGGCATGCACCAGCACGAAGTTGAGCACCACCACCGCCAGCACCAGGGCCAGGCCCTGCAGCAGGCGGGATGCGATGTAGCGCGGCATGCCGTGCTCCTTTTTCCTGGTTGCTGCTTACTTGAACGAGATCTCGTCGAAGGGCGACATCGGGCCCCAGATGCTGGCGGGCACGTTCAGGAGCTTCTTGCTCGCGGCCGTGTGGTAGGGCACCTGGTTGATGAAGACGATGGGCAGCTCGTCGGTGACGATCTTTTCGAAGGTGGCGTAGTAGGCCTTGCGCTTGGTCGGGTCGATGATGCCGCCGGCGGTGTTGAGCAGCTCGTCCACCTTCGGGTTGCTGTAGCTCTGGGTGTTGGTCCACACCACCGGCTTGATGTTGGTCGACAGGTAGGTGCGGTGCACGCCGATGATCGGGTCGCCCCAGTTGAAGACCAGGTCCATCGACATGTCGAAGTCGTGCGAGGCCATGCGCTTGGCCCAGGCCGGGAAGTCGGCCGAGGCGCGCACCTCGACGGTGATGCCGATCTTCTTGAGCTGGCCGCGGATGTACTCGGCCACGGTCTTCTGCTGGTCGTCGGCGCCGGGCAGGTAGTCGATGGTGAGCTTGAAGCGCTCGCCGCCGGCGCCGGCCTTGTAGCCGGCGGCGTCGAGCATCTCGGCGGCCTTCTTCAGGTCCACCGGGTAGCGCACCAGGTCGGTCACGGCGAAGGGGCTGCTGGCGACGATGGGGCCGTCGGCCGGCGTGGCGAAGCCGCCCATCAGTGCCTTGGCGATGAAGTTCTTGTCGATGGCGGTGGCGATGGCCTTGCGCACCTGCAGGTCCGACAGCGGCTTCTTCGTGAGGTTGAAGGCCAGCCAGTTCAGCGCGCCGATGCCTTCGTAGCCCTTGGGCGTGAGCGTGACCTGCGGGTTGCTGGCCAGGCGCTTGAGGTCGGTGGGCACGCTGGCGAAGGGCAGCATCTGCACGTCGCCGCGCTCCAGGCCCAGCATCAGGCTGGCCATGTCGGGCGTGATGTTGACGATGACCTTGTCGAGGTAGGGCTTGCCGGGGAGGAAGAACTTGTCGAAGCGCTCCAGCACGATGCGCTGCGCGGCCTTGAACTCCACCAGCTTGAAGGGGCCCGAGCCCACCACGTCGGCGCTGTTGCGCGGGTGGTTCTTCAGGTCCTGGCCGTCGCCGTAGATGTGCTTGGGCAGGATGGGGCACAGGGCAGGCGACATGGCCAGCACGATCGCCGGGTGCGGCGTGCTCATGCGGATGATGGCGGTGTACGGATCGGGCGTGTCCACCTTCTCGACGGGGCCCATCATGGTGGTGAAGGGGTGGTTGGCCTTGATCGCCATGATCGAGAAGGCGACGTCGGCCGAGGTGACGGGCTTGCCGTCGTGGAACACCGCGTTCTTGCGCAGGTTGAGGGTGAGCGACTTGCCGTCCTCCGCGAGCTTCCACGATTCGGCCAGGTAGGGCTGCGGGTTCCACTTGTCGTCGAAGCGCAGCGGGCTCGCGAAGAGCTGGGTCGAGGGCAGGGCGGTCGCGATGCCCGACTGCACGGCGCCGTTGAGGTGGCGCGGGGTCTGGGTGTTGCCGATCACCAGCGTGCCTCCGCGCTTGGGGGCTTCGTCGGCGATGGCGGGCAGCGCGGCCAGCGTGCCGGCGGCGAGCAGGGCGGAACCCAGCAGCGCGGCGCGGCGGGTGAACGGGAAGGGGGACATGCGTGACCTCGTGATGTTCGACGGGGGGAACGTGGGCCGTCGTGGCCCGAGGTCGAAGATAGGCAAAGGCCGCCCGGCGGCGAAGAGCCACGGGGCGGCGACTTGCAGGGCCAGAATGTGCGGGTTTGCCCGGGGGTGCACCAAGCGGATGCGTGTGCCCCAAGCTGGGACGCCAACCGTTGTCGCCGGTGCTGGACCTCGGCCGCACGCAGGCCGCGAAGGGCAGTGCAGGGCCCGTCGCAGTCCTGGCCAAGTGCTAGTCTGGACGTCTGGTCCCGGCGATCAAGCGGTCGACCGCTTCGCTTCGTGCCCTCGCCGACTCAGCAAGAGTTATCTGAATTTCCATGGCTACGCGTTCAGGTCGGTTGCGCAGTCGAACTTCCAGAGTCTATGGACCAACTCCTGAGCGCGTTCAATGCCGATGACTGGCGTCGAGAGCTCCAGTAGCTTCGAAGACAGGTCCGCATCGCTCAATGGTTCTTCGGGATCGCCCTTCCTGTTCGGCTGCAGATGACTGAGTCGGCGGCCGTCGTTCATCTCGAATTCGATCCTCGCGGCACGCTGATTTGGGAAGGCGGCGTCGAGCTCCGGGTCCACGGCCACCTCCATCCGTTCCATCAGAGCGCGCGTCGCTGGATCGTCGAGGCGCGCCGGCTCGTAGGCTGCCATGCGCACGCTTCCATGCACGAGGGCCGACGCGACCACGTATCTGAGGCTGAAGCGCGCCTCGTTGGCGGTTGCCGGCCGCTCGTAGCAGGCGATGTCCAGCGCGGGCCGATACGTACCGATCCGGATGCGCAAGATGTCCTCGGCTTTCACCTGGTACCTTGCCTGCAACGCGAGCGCCCCGTCGATCGCCGCGAAGGTGTGGCCACAACCGATATGGTTCTTGAAGGTGAGCCTGGCGATGTGAAAGTCCTCGCCCAAGGTCGAGGCGACGCGGGTCCAGTCAGGGCCATCGCTCATGGCCTGCCCCAGCCCCGCTTCGCCGTCGAGGATGTCGAGCGAACCCGTCAGCCCGCTGGCTGCCAGGTCGGCGGCAAGCACGCCCGCCTCGGCAGCGCGTCCTGCGTGCAGAGGCTTGGACATCGAGTCCATGCGAAACGCCTGCTGCAGTCCTGCCGCGAAGGTGCCCGCGGTGGCGAGCGCGTGGGCAAAGGCCTGAGCCTCCAAGCCATGGATGGATGCCGCCGCTGCGGCGGCACCGAACGTGCCTACGGTGCCGGTGCTGTGCCAGTACTTGTAGTGCGAACGCCCCAACACGACACCAATGCGGGTCGAGACCTCGTAGCCGACGACGACGGCACGCAGGAAGGTCGCGCCATCGACCCCGGCGGACTGTCCGGCTGCGAGCGCCGCAGCGATGGTGGCCGCACCCGGGTGGTACATCGCGTCGCGGAAGCTGTCGTCGACTTCGGCGGCATGCGCCGCCGTGCCGTTGATCAAGGCTGCGGTTCGGGTCGTCGCGCGACGTCCCAGCGCCAGCCGCGCCTTGCCGCGATCGAGATCCTCGGACAACGCCTGCTCCAGCAGTCGCACCGGTGGCGTCGCCAGCCCGGGAAAGAGCGAGGCGTGCCAGTCGATGACCGCGCGCTTCGCGTGGTGCGCGATGTCCTCGCGCAGCGGTTGAGCATTGAGCGCTTCGGCGCTGCTGGCCAGCGCTTCGATCGCCGTCATGCCGCCTCGCCCGCGAGCACCGCGACCCCGTCAACCGCGCGCACGCCCTGTCCCTCGGGCAGGACGAAAACCGGGTTGATCTCGGCTTCGATCAAGCGCTCACCCAGTTGCGCGGTCATGCGGGAGAACGCGACGATTGCCGTGGCCAGTGCGTCCACATCGGCCTTGGGCCGTCCGCGGAAGCCATCGAGCAAGGGCCAGGTCTTGAGTTCGCGCAACATCTCCACGGCCTGTTCGCGCCCCAAACCACCCTCGGCGGGCAGCAATCGCATCGTCGTGTCCTTGAACAGTTCGGCGGTGACGCCCCCCATGCCCACGAGGATCGCTGTGCCGAGCGGGTCCCGATGCATGCCCAGGATCACTTCGGTGCCGCCGGACACCATTTCCTGCATCAGAAAGCGCTGCGGCACGATGCCCGTCTTCTCCTTTACCTCGGCGGCCATCGCGGTCAGACGCGCACCCACCTGCTCGGCCGCGAGGTTGACGGCCACGCCGCCCACGTCGCTCTTGTGCGTGATCTCGCCCGAGAGCACCTTCAGCACGACACGGCCACCGAAGGCGCGCGCTGCCTGCTCCGCTTCCTGCGGCGTCGTGACGATGGTCTCGGCGGCGCAGGGCACGCCGAAGCGAGCGAACAGCTGCTTGGCTTGCGCTTCGTCGAGCGAGCCCGTCGGCAGGTCCGCGACAGGCACCGCTTCGCCAGCCGTTGCCTCGGGATGCGCCTTCCACCGCGCTTGCCGAAGCATGCCGTCGAGGGCCACCGTACAGCTCTCGGCGGCCGGGAACGCGGGCACGCCGGCTTGCGTCAGGATGGCAGCGACCTCCGGCGCATGCGGGCTGACATAGGCGATCACCGGCTTGTCGCTCGCCGGCAGACAGTCCTTGATCGCATTCGCCATCAGCTCCGGCATGGCCAGGCTGGACGAGCCGACGATGATGCAGAGCGCGTCGTAGCTGGGACTGTCGAGCAGCGTCCTGATCGCGCCGCGCAGCAGGTCCGGTTGCAACCCGGCGAGCGTGACGTCGATTGGGTTGCGGTCGAGCGCGGCGTGGTCGCCGGTCTGCAGCGCGCGCAGCCGCGCCGCCGTTTCCGCGTCGGGCGACGGGGTTTCGAAACCGGACACGCCCAGGCTGTCGGATACCAAGGTGCCTGCGCCACCTGTGGAGGTGAGGATGGCCACGCGGTTGCCGCGCAATACGCGCCCGGTGGCAAGGGCCGCCGGAATGTCCAGCAGCTCGCCGAATGTCTGCGCCCGGATGATGCCGACGTCCTTGAACAGCGCGTCGTACATCCGATCAGCGCCGGCCAACGCACCCGTGTGCGAGACGGCAGCCCGGGCACCCGCCTCGGAACGCCCGATCTTGAAGGCCACCACGGGCTTGCCCGCACGCGCCGCCTTGAGTGCAGCGGCACGGAACTTCTCGGGGTTGCGGACGCTTTCGACATACAGGGCGATGACCTTGGTGTCGGGATCGTCCGCCAAGTGGTCGACGAAGTCCGCGATGTCGAGGTCGACTTCGTTGCTGGTCGAGATCAACTTCGACAGGCCGATGCCGCGCGGTGCGGCGCGCGACAGCAGCGCGCCGAGGATGCCGCCGCTTTGCGACACCACCCCGATCGAGCCCACCGGGAAGTGCTCCATCTCCAGCGCGCCGCTGGCGGAGAGGACGATGTTGTCGGTCAGGTTGACCAGGCCGATCGTATTCGGGCCGAGGATGCGCATCGGGCCGGCGGCTTCGATCAGCTGCTGCTGGCGACGCGCGCCCTCGTTGCCGGTCTCGGTGTAGCCGCTGGCCAGCACAATGGCGGCCGCGGTGCCGCGCGCCGCCAGGTCACGCACCGCCACATGGGCTCGCTCGGCGCCGAGCAGGACGATGCCCACATCCGGCACGCCGGGCAGGGACGCAATATCGGGGTAGCAACGCAGGCCATCGATGGTTTCCACGCGCGGGTTGACCGGGTAGATGTCGCCGGTGAAGCCGTGCTTGCGCAGGTAGGCGACCGGACGACCGGCCGTCTTGGCGGCGTCGGCCGATGCGCCGATCACGGCGACGCTGCGAGGCTTGAGTAGTCGTGCAATCGATTCGAGTCCGCTCATCTCGTGCTCCCGTTCTTCTCGGCGCTCTTGGCAAGGAAGGCCATCACCGATTCGCGATGCTCGGTGCTGGTGTAGCAGATGCCTTGCGCCTGGCTCCCCTGGGCGAACACCTGGTGCGCCGACATCTCGAAACTTTGGTTGAGGATGGTCTTGCCCAAGGCGAGCGCCGTGGCGGAGCCCTTGCTCATCTCGCGAGCCCAACGCTGGGCATCGGCCACCAGGGCACCGGCATCGGTCTTGCGATCGGCGATGCCGAGTTTGAGGGCCTCGTCCACCTCGACCTTGCGGCCGCTGAAGATCAGTTCCTTGGCGCGGGCGAGGCCGACGCGGCGTGGCAGGAAGTACATTCCGCCGCCGTCCGGGACGATACCGCGATTGATGTAGGACCAGGTGAAGCTGGCCGCTTCCGACGCGATGATGAAGTCGCAGGCGAGCGCCGTGTCCGCGCCCAGGCCCGAGGCGGCGCCATTGACGGCGGCAATCGTCGGCTTGGGCATGGTGAGCAGAAGCGTTTGGGTGTGATGCACGCGCTGCTGCCGCGCCCAGCCGTTGAAGCCGACCTCGCCTGCAGGGGCTTGCATGCGCCGCTCCATGCCAGCGACATCGCCGCCTGCACAGAAGCCTTTGCCACGTCCGGTCAGCACGAGGGCGCGGATCGCCTTGTCGTGGTTCACGTGCTCCAGCGCGGAGATGAATTCGGTGCGCATGTCATCGCTCATGGCGTTGCGCTTCTCCGGACGGTTCAGCCAAAGCGTTGCGACGCCGTCGGCAACCTCGAGTTCGATCAGTTTTGCAGTCATGTTGTCTCTCCTGGGTGGTCAGTCGGTGGTGATCTTGTTTTCCTTGACGACCTTGCGCCAGCGCGCTTCCTCGCCCTTGGCGTAGCGGTCGAACTCTTCGGGGGAGCCGCCGTTGATCACAAGGCCCTCGCTCTCCACGCGTTTGCGGAAGGCATCGGTCTGCACCGCCTTCTTCGCCGCGGCATTCAGCTTGCCGATCACGTCCGGCGGCGTGCCGGCCGGTGCATACAGGCCGTACCAACTGTCGGCGGCGTAGCCGGGAACGCCGCTCTCGGCGACCGTGGGGACCTTGGCGAGCGACGGGGTGGTGGAGCGCGCGGCGGTGGTGACGGCCAGGGCGCGCAGCTTGCCACTTTCCACGAACGTGCCGACCGCGGCCGCGGTAGCGAACATCACATCCACCTGGCCACCCAGCAGATCGGTGATAGCCGGTCCTGCGCCGCGGTACGGGATGTGCGTGATGTCGGTCTTCGTCAGGTTCTTGAAAAGCTCTCCCGCCAGATGCGCGGAAGTACCTGCGCCCTGCGAGGCGAACGAGAGCTTGCCGGGATTGGCCTTGGCGGCCGCGATGACGTCGCGCACCGACTTGAGCGGGCTGTCGGCACGCACGACGAGCACGTTCGGCGAGACGCCTACCAGCATCACGGGCGCAAAGGCCTTCTCGTGGTTGTACGGCAGCTTCGACTGCAGGCTCGGGTTGACGACGTGCGCGACGGTCGCCATTACGAGCGTGTAGCCGTCGGCCGGGCTCTTGGCGACCATGTCGGTGCCGATGATGGTTCCAGCGCCCGGCTTGTTGTCGATGATCACGGGCTGCCCAAGCTCCTGCCCCATGGTGATGCCCATGGTGCGGGCCACCAGATCGGTGCCTCCGCCGGGTGCGAACGGCACGACGATTTTGACGGGCTTGTCCGGAAACGCAGCGTAGGCGGGCGACGCGATGGTGACTGCCGCGGCAGCGACCACGCAGGAAAGAAGGGCTTGAAGCTTGGCGTGTGCCGCTATCAGCATGCTGTGCATGAATTTGTCTCCGTGTCGGAAAAATGCGTGACGATTGAAAGTCGATGGCGGCGCAAGGGGCTCTTCTCATCGGCCAGCCGAGCTTAGGGTCGTCCCGACTTTTTCGCATCCCCCTGATTCCATCCTTTGGAAATCTGAGCTAGGCTCGACCGATGTCCGCCGACTCAAACATTCCAGAGGCACCCGCACGGCGGCGCCATCACGAAGCGCCGACCCTGAACCGTTCGCTTGAGCGCGGCATCGAAGTGCTGAGGGCCTTCCGGCCGGGCGCCGATCTTCTGGGGAATGGGGAGATTGCTGAAAGGACCGCTCTGTCGCGCGCGACGGTAAGCAGGCTGACGCAGACCTTGGTGGAGTGCGGGATGCTCGAGCACGTTCGGGGCCGGCGTGCTTATCGGCTGGCTGCGCCCGTTCTCAGTTTTGCGCACGCCATGCGCGCCGGGTCGCCTGCGCTGAATGCAGCGGCGCCGCTCATGCGAGCGCTGGCCGAGAAGATGCGCATCAACGTCGGTCTGGCAGTGGCGGACCGCGACGAAATGGTCTACCTGGAGTCCGTTCGCTACAACCGGCGCGTGTCGCTGCGCAACGTGGTCGCGGGTCAACGCGTGCCGATGGAACTCACCTCGCTGGGCAGGGCGTACCTGGCAGTCGCCCAGGACTCGGACCGTCGCGCGCTGATGGCAAAGTTCCGCACCAGGCGGCCGAGTGAATGGCGGGAGCTGAGAAGGGAGATCGAGGAAGCGAAGCACTGCGTGGAGCAGCGGGGCTACTGCACGGCCTCCTGGCAACCGGAAGTCGTGGCGCTCGCAACGCCGCTGGTCGTGCCGGACGGCCCCATCTATGTGCTCAACGTCAGCGTGTCCACGGCCGCCACCCCACGGGACGCGGAAGCCGAATTGAGCAGCGCATTGCTCGACCTTTCCCTGAAGGTCGCAGCAGCGCTGGACGCACATCCGCTTCCCATCGTTCGGCCTCCGGACAGGAGACCACAGTCGTCGGAAGTTTAGAAGTCGATTTTTATGTTCGCGTCCTTGACCGCCTTGCCGATCTTCGCGAGGTCGTCACGGATGATCTGCTTGAACTGCTGCGGACTCGACTTGGCAGGAATGAACGAGAGCTCTTCGAACTTCGCCTTGAGCGAAGGCGCGTCGACCGCCCTGGCGATTTCCGCGTTCAAGCGCTCGGTTACCGCTGCGGGCATGTTGGCCGGGCCCCAGATGCCATACCAGGACAGCAACTCGAACCCTGGGATGCCGCTCTCCGCAACCGTCGGCACATCGGGCATCTTGGACACTCGCGTCTTGCTCGTCACGGCCAGCGCACGTAGGCGCCCGGCCTGGACGAATGAGTGAACCCCGGGCATCGGAGAGATGGCGGCAGAGACGTGGCCGCCGACGACGTCGGTCAACTGCGGAACCGCCCCCTTATAGGCCACGATTTCCATCTTGAGCTTGAGCTCCCGATTGATCATCTCCTCGCTCAGATGGCTGGTGGTGCCCAGGCCCGACGTCGCCCAGGTGTACTTGTTGGGGTTGGCCTGCGCCAGCTTGGTGAACTCGGTGAAGGTCTTGGCCGGAACGTCGTTGTTGACTGCCACGACCAGGGGCACGTAGCCGATCTGCCCGACGGGCGTGAAGTCCTTCTCGGCGTCGTACGTCTTCTTGGCGACCACCAGCGGCATGTAGACCTGGCTGGACGCATTGAACAGCAGGGTGTAGCCGTCGGCGGCGGCCTTCCTGACGTTGAGCGAACCGAGCATGCCCGAAGCGCCGGGCTGGTTCTCGATCACGATCGGCTGGCCCAATTGACGCTGCAGCTGATCGGCGACCATGCGGCCGACGGTGTCGATCGAACCGCCGGGGGTGTAGGGAATGACCATCCGGATGGGCTTGTTCGGGTAGGTCTGGGCGCTGCAGACGGCGGCGCAGGCAATGGCGCCGCCCAGCAGCGCAACCCGTAGCACGGGCGAGAGGACGCGGTTCAGCATGGTGGTTTCTTTCTAGGGTTCAGGGATGTGACGAAGCGCGTGGTGGAACTCTGGTGCCTTTGCGCCGGCATGTGGGGCCGTCAGCCCGCTGCGTGGACACGGCGTGCAAAGGCAGCGATGGCGTCGCTCATGGCGCGCGGCTGCTCGGGCGCCATTGCGTGCCCCGCATCGCGGATCACCTGCACCGTGACGCGCTCGCCGAGCATCGGCTTCATCACGTTGGGAATGACCACCGCATCGAACTCGGCCTGCAGGTCGAGAATCGGAACCGTGTCGCCGGCAGAAAAGTAGTCATCGATGGGCGTGGCCTCGCGTGCATGGCTCTGCGCGTCGTGCGCTGCCGGAAACCAGCCGCCGAGCCACGGGCTGGGGTCATGCCCCGGCGCGAAGAAGGCGCGTCGCAAGCAGTCCAGGCGCTGGGCTTCCGGCAACGAGGGATCGCCCGCCCCATCGATCGCGTCACGCAGACGGCTGTAGGGTTTCTCGGTCGAGCCCGGCGGCAGTTTGCCGGCCGATGCGGCTGCCATCACCACGCCGCGGACCAGGTCCGGGCGATCCGCCGCGAGCGTGCGTGCTGGTTGACTGCCCCACGCGTGGCCGACCACCACGACCGGGCCGGTCTTCTCCTGGTCGAGGACGGCCGCGACGTCGGCCGCGAAAACGTGCAGGTCCAGCTTGTCCATCGGACCGCGGCTGCGGCCGACGCCGCGGGGTTCGGGCCGAAGCACGCGAAAGCCGCCCGCGACGAGATGGTCCGACACCTCGTCGTAGTCGCGGCCGGACCGTGCGAGGGAGGGCAGGATGCAGATCACCGGGCCGCTGCCCTGGTCGATGAACTCGATCTGAACCGCGTCCGCGGAATCGTTCGGGCGATAACTGGCCAATTTGCTCGGGGGGGCCAGCGGTTCTTGCGGGAGTGAGTCTTGGAGGGGCATGCCGCAGTTTGTGCCGCGGCCAGTCATGCGGCTAGGACATGGCCGCTATAGCAGCTATGTTGTCGGGCTATCTGGTGATCGGGCGCAGCCGCTCAGCGATGGCGGAAATCGAGCTCGCGCAGCAGCTGCGCCGTCCCGCGCGTGAGACGGGTTGCCGGGCGAGCGAGCGGCGTCGCCAGCACCAGCGCGTTCCAGATGCTGGGGGGTCCGATCGGGGCGTGCTGCAGCGCCTCGTCGCCTTTGGCGCTCAGGCCGCTCTCGGGCAGGATCGTGCACCCGACGCCCTTGGCCACCAGATCGAGGACGGTGCGAACGGCGCCCACTTCCGCGAGAACGTTGAGCTGAATATTGCGTGGGCTCAGCTCTTTGTCGAGCAGGTGACGAATCGCATTCGGCGCGCTTGGCAGCACCATCGGAAAATTCGCCAAGGCGGACAAGCTGACACGCGCGGGCAATCGGCTGCTGGCTGGCGCTACCAGCAGCAGCTTTTCGCGGATCAAGGGCTCGTACGACAGCTGCGGGGACACCGCGGGATCGAACAGCAGGGCCAAGTCCAGCTTTCCGACGATCAGGGACTCGCGCAACGACACGCTCAGGCCCTCCAGGACGGTGATCACGGCGCGAGGAAACTTCTCGCGGAAGCGCTGGATCAGCGGCGTGCTCATCCCCAGCGCCACCCTCGGCGGCATGCCGACGACAACCCTGCCGCCGGGGCTTTCGTCCATGTCGCGCAGCTCGTCGCGCGCGCGCCGGGCGATGTCGAGCATCGTGCGCGCATGCGTCAGCAGCGCCTGCCCGGCCTCGGTCGCCGCCACGCCGCGCCCTGTGCGGACCAACAGACGCTGGCCGAGTTCTGATTCGAGCAGGGCAATCTGGCGGCTCAGGCTGGGCTGTGCAAGGTTGAGCGCGACGGCGCCTGCGCTGAAGCTGCCCGCATCGACCACGCTCACGAAATACTGAAGTTGCCGCAGCTCCATAGCCGGAAAGCATAACCGGTATAGCGGCCATGTCCTTACGCTTTGACGGTCCGGCCGCCAGACTGACGCCATGACATCGACCCTTCCCCCCGGCGCCTGCAACGCCCACTGCCACGTGTTCGGACCTGGCACCCGTTTCCCCTATGCGCCGAACGCGAGCTTCGTGCCGAAGGAGGACGCGCCCAAGGAGGCATTGTTCGCCTTGAACGACAGCCTCGGGCTGCAACGCTGCGTGGTGGTCCAGTCGGCCTGCCATGGCTTCGACAACAGCGCGACGGAAGACGCGTTGGCCTCGCGCCCCGACAGCTACCGGGGCATCGCCTTGCTCCCGACCGACGTGCCGGATGCCGAGTTGACGCGGCTCGACGCCGCCGGTTTCCGCGGCGTGCGCTTCAACTTCATGGGACACCTTGGCCAGCACACGCCGATCGAGTACGTGCTGGGCCTGGCCGCGCGCTTCGCGCCGCTCGGCTGGCACCTGCAGATCCATGGCGACCCCGCCCTGCTGACCGAACTGGCGCCGGCGCTGCGGCGCTCCCCGACACCGGTGGTGATCGACCATATCGGCCGCATCGATGCGGCGCTGGGTCTGGACCAGCCTGACTTCCGTGCCCTGCTCGCGCTGATGGACGACCACCGCTTCTGGGTCAAGGTCAGTGGCATGGACCGCATCACGCGCCTGGGCCCGCCCTATGCAGACGCACAACCATTCGCCAGCAAGCTGGTCGCGGAGTTCGGCGACCGTGTGGTGTGGGGCAACGACTGGCCGCACCCGAACCACGCTGGGCCGACCCCCAACGAACAACAACTGGTTGATCTCATCAGCGCAGTCGCACCGACGACCTCGGCGCGCGAAGCGCTGCTTGTTCGCAATCCTCAACGGCTTTATCAATTTGGAGACAGATCATGAGCCTTCGATTCGAGAACAAAGTAGCCATCGTGACCGGTGCCGGTTGCGTTGGTGCCGGCTGGGGCAACGGTCGTGCCATCGCGGTCCGGCTGGCCGAAGAAGGAGCCAAGGTACTGGCGGTCGATCGCGACCGCGCCCGACTTGACGAAACCCTCGATCTTGCGGGTGACGCACGCGCCTCGATCACTCCCTGGGTCTGCGATGTGACCAGCAGCGAAAGCGTGGCCGCCATGGCCAAGGCCTGCATCGAGACCTACGGCACGGTGGACATCCTGGTCAACAACGTCGGCGGCTCGGCGGCCGGTGGCGCGGTGGAACTGGCCGAGGAAGTCTGGGACCTGCAGATCGACATCAACCTCAAGAGCGTGTTCCTTACCTGCAAGCACGTGCTGCCCACGATGCTGGCCAAGGGCGCCGGCGCCATCGTCAACATTTCCTCGACCTCCGGACTGCGCTGGACAGGCAGCGCGCAGGTGGCCTATGCAGCCACCAAGGCCGGCGTCATCCAGATGTCGCGCGTGATGGCAGTCCAGCATGCGGCCCAGGGGGTGCGTGTGAACAGCGTCGTGCCGGGTCAACTGCACACACCAATGGTGGAAACCCGGCTGGCCAAGCAACGCGCCGGCGGCGACGTCGACACGTTGCTCGCGCAGCGGCAGAAGCGCATACCGCTCGGATTCATGGGCGACGGTCGCGACACCGCGAGCGCCGTGCTGTTCCTGGCCAGCGACGAAGCCCGCTTCGTCACCGGGACCGAACTCATCGTCGACGGCGGCATGACGGCGCGCTGCGACTGACCGCCCCATCTTCAGGTACAGACTCAATGTTCAATCGCATCCTTCTCGGCGCCTGCCTGGGCGTCGTCTTCGCGAGCTCAGCCGCGGCACAACCGAAGTCGACGCGCATCGTCGTTTCATTTACCTCGGGCGGTCCGGTGGACGCGGTGGCCCGCACGATCTCCGAGCAGCTCGGCAAGGAGCTCGGCCGGACCGTCATCATCGACAACAAGCCAGGAGCCAACGGCGCGATCGGCGCGGCGGACGTGGCGAAGTCGCCCGCCGATGGCAGCACGCTCTGGTTCACGAGCGTCGGCGCGGCTGCAATCAATGCCTCGCTCTACGAAAAGCTCACCTACGACATGCAGCGTGACTTTGCGCCGGTATCGGTGGTGGTCAACAACGTCGAAGTGCTGGTCGCGCAAAAGAGCGACCCGGCCCAGGACGCGGCCGAGTTCGTGGCCGCGACCAAGAAGCGCGCCGAACCCACCCCCATGGCGTCCTCGGGCACCGGGAGCATCCCCCACTTGGCAATCGAGCAGTTGGCCGACGGGACCGGCGCCAAGCTGATGCACGTGCCCTACAAGGGCGCCGCGCCGGCGATCACCGACATGATGAGCGGACAGGTCAAGGGCTTCTTCGGCGACGTCACTGGTCTGCTCGGGCACCTGCAGGGCGGACGTCTTAAAGCGCTGGGCGTCGCCTCGAGCAGGCGCCACCCGTCGCTGCCAGAAGTCAAGACACTGGAAGAACAAGGCATCAAGGGCGTCGACACCAACAACTGGTACGCCCTGTACGCACCTGCGAAGACGCCGCCCGAGGTGATCGAGGCAATCAACAAGGCCCTGCGCAATACCCTGGCCGCGCCTGCAGTGCGAGACAAGCTGCTCAAGGCCGGCACCGAACCTGCCCCCTCCACTCCCCAGGAGCTGGCCGCGCTGCAGAGGCGCGACGCCGACAAATGGGCCAAGCTGATCCGGGCCAAGAACATCAAGGCCGACTGATGACGACCTCACACATTCGCGTTCCGCTGGTGGAGCCCGGCACCCGCCCCGAGCTGGCCGGGGTCGAGGGCCGCATCATGGCCGAGCGTGGCCGAGTCTCGCTGCTCTACCAGGTGCTGCTCAACAGCGGCCCGATCGCTTCCGGCTGGGAGCGCATGCTGACCGCGGTGCGCAACCAGACCGGCGTGCCGGCGGACCTGCGCGAACTGATCATCCTGCGCGTAGCGGTGCTCAACGGCGCCGGCTTCGAGTTCGATGCGCATGTTCCGCATGCCCGGAAGGCAGGTGTGAGCACCGAGAAGATCGAAGCGGTGCGCAGCGCGTCGCTGCCCGACGTGTTTGCGCCGCTGGAGCGCCTGGTGCTCGAACTCACCGATGCCATGACCCGCGAGATCGTCGTTCCGGACGCGTTGATGGAGCGGCTGCAGCGGCACTTCGACGCCAAGGGCCTGGTAGAGGTTGTCGCGACGGCGGCTGCATACAACATGGTTTCGCGCCTTCTGGTGGCGCTGAACGTCTCGCATTGAGCGCCGGGGACAGCAGCATGCAAGACGTGTGGCTTCTCAAGCTGGATGCGGCAGCTGTGGTCGCTGACGTTCTGCGCCGTGAACTGCAAAGCGTGTCGTCGGAGCTGCGGTCCTGGCAGGCAATGGATGGGGCGCTGACCTACATCTACCTGCCCTCCCATCTCGCACCTCTCGCGCGGATCGCCGAGGTGCCCCGTGCCGGGGTCGAATGGCGTCAGCTGGCCTGCGTGCAGCACTTGGACGGCGCCTCGTTCGGGGAGTCCGCGCCTTTTCACTACGTCGTGGAGACCGACGTCCTGCCGCGGCAGGAGGAAGAACTGAACGCCTGGTACTCGCAGGAGCACCTGCCCGGCCTGGCCGCAGTACCGGGAACGGTGCGCGCCGCCCGTTATGTCGATGCAGCCGGTTCGCCACGGTACTACGCCTGCTACGACCTCGTGAGCCCGGACACCCTTGGCAGTCCGCCATGGCTGGCCGTGCGAGCGACCGCGTGGAGCTCGAGGGTCCGACCTGCATTCACAAACACGCGGCGAACCATGTTCCGCCGAACGCCCGCATAGGGTTCACCATCACAGGAATCTTGCTGCGAAAGAACCCAATCGCCGGGCCATGGCCGCTCACCGTCGAGCTACGAGCCGCGCAAAACTGCGGCAAAGGGTTCCCGAAGAATGGGATGCCGCTGTCGTTTGACTGCCACTGTAACCCGACGTTCGGAGCTGGCATGTGGAGGACCGCTGATGGCCGACTACGGCAGTCGGTCCGCTTCCATCGAAGGAGTTTTTGAAGCCGAAGCGCCTGCTCGACTTCCTCGGGCTGCTTGTTGTCAATCGAACTTGACGAGATTCAGCGTTGGCAAGGGACCACCAGGGAACTGCGTCAGGCGTCCGCCTTGAGCGAGGGAGCCCAGGTCGACGGCAGCGAAACCCAGGCGCGAAATGAGCTGCGAGACATTGGCCTTGGCCTGTGCGTCGTCGCCGGCCAGGAAGAGCACGCGCTGGCCACCCTCGGCCCGTGGGTCGCCAGACAGAAGATGAGGCTGCAGGTGATTGAAAGCCTTCACCACCTTGGCGCCCGGTACGAAATCCGAGAACACCTCCGACGAACTGCGGCCGCCGAGGTCGAAGGACCGGAACGCGGGCGCCTCGATGGGGTTGTTGGCGTCCACCACGATGCGGCCGCTCCAGTTCTCGAGGCCAGCCAGCGCCTCGGGGATCTTGGACCAGTTCACCGCCACGAAGACGATGTCGGCCTTGGCGGCCTCTTCCACGGTGCCGGCCCTTGCCTTGGCCCCCAGTTCCTCGAGCAGACCGTCCAGTGCAGCCG
The DNA here is from genome assembly GCF_002157355.1 of Variovorax sp. JS1663. Classification (GTDB taxonomy): domain Bacteria; phylum Pseudomonadota; class Gammaproteobacteria; order Burkholderiales; family Burkholderiaceae_C; genus Variovorax. The sequence continues at coordinate 65,688 of NZ_LYMK01000032.1, forward strand.
GACCGCGACGGTTCGCAAGGGTCACATCCTGACCGATGCGGACCATGGCACGGGCAATGGCGCTGCCGATGTTGCCGGTGCCGATGATGCCGATTTTCATGCTGTGCTCCTTGCGAAGTTTGCGTGGGGCTCAGGCCGAATAGCCGCCATCAACCGGCACATTGGCACCCGTGATGAAGCTGGCGCCCGGGCTGGCCAGGTACGCCACGGCATCGGCGATTTCGCCCGGTTGGGCGTAGCGCTGAAGGGCGATGTAGGTCTTGGCCTGGGCCGCGAAATCGCTGTTCTCGGGGTTCATGTCGGTGTTCGTCGGACCGGGCATGACGTTGTTGATGGTGATGCCGCGCGGGCCGAGGTCCCGGGCCAGCGCCTGCGTCCAGCCAGCCACCGCCGCCTTGGTCAGCACGTACAAGCCACCACCGCCGTAGGGCACGTACTCGCTGTTGATGCTGCCGATGTTCACGATGCGGCCACCGTGGCCCATATGCTTGAGGGCTTCCTGCGTCGCAACGAACACGCCCTTGACGTTGACGTTGACGATGCGGTCGAAGTCTTCCAGCGAGAACTCGCCGGCCGGCTTGACGATGGCGATGCCGGCGTTGTTGACCAGGATGTCCAGCTTGCCGCCGAAGGTGGCCGCTGCCTTCGCCACGGCCGACTGCACCTGTGCGGCATCGCCCGCATCGGCATGGATGGCCAGCGCGGTGCCGCCCGCCGACTCGATTTCCTTCACAAGCGCTTCTGCCGGTTCTGCAGAAGCGATGTAGGTGAAGGCGACGGCGGCGCCGTCCGCGGCCAGGCGGCGCACGATGGCGGCGCCCATGCTGCGAGAGCCGCCAGTGACGAGGGCAACCTTGCCGGCCAGGGGAAGGTTCTTGGAGATGGTGCTCATGACAGTTCCTTTCGGTAGAAGAGGTGTTGCGATGGGCGAACTTTGCGCTCCGGAGACCTTCAGCGGTAGCCGGTAATCCGTAGAATCTTTTTCAAGCATTGCTTGAAGGTGCTCAACGCCACTTTTTATCGGGAAACCTGGACCACGCCCATGGAAACGCTGGCAAACCTGGAGTCTTTCGTGCGAAGCGCCGAGGCGCGGAGCTTCTCGGCGGCGGCCCGCCGTCTGGCGTTGACGCCTGCCGCAGTCAGCCGCAACGTCGCACGGCTGGAGGCCAACCTGGGCGTTCGGCTCTTCCAGCGAAGCACGCGGCGCCTGACGTTGACCGAGTCGGGAGAGCGGTTCCTGCAATCGGTCGCCGGCGGACTCGACAGCATTCAGGCAGCGATTGCAGCCATCTCCAAGGATTCGGGTGAGCCCGGCGGGACGCTGAAACTCAGCATGGCGCCTGGTTTCGGGGCCGACTACGTGCTGCCCCTGCTGCCCGAATTCGTGAAGCAGTATCCGGCCATCCAGCATGACTGGCACCTGGACAACCGCAAGGTCGACCTGATTGCCGACGGGTTCGACGCAGCGATTTCCGGCGGCATCGAACTTGCGCCTGGTGTGGTCGCAAGAGAGCTGGCCCGCATCCATATCGTGGCGGTTGCCGCACCGGCTTACTTTCAGGGAAGGAAGGACCCCAAGGACCCGACCGACCTGCTGGATTGGGACGGCATCGCCATGCGTTCGGTCCAGCAGGGCCGCCTGCGCCCGCGTCGTTTGCGCAATAGAGCCGGCCGCGAGGTCGAGGTCGAAACCTCGCCCAAGCTCGTCTTCAATGACCCGGAGGCAATGACGCGCGCCGCGGTGATGGGCCTGGGAGTCGCCCTCGTCGCAGCGCCGCATGCCCTTCCACATCTGGAATCAGGCGCCTTGCGGCGGGTCCTGCCGCACTGGTTCTGGGACGATGGGCCGATTTCGCTCTACTACCCCGGCCAGAAGCTGCTTCCCGCAAAGACACGGTTGTTCATCGACTACCTGGTAGGGCAGTTTCGTGAAGCAAGAATTGCGGAGAGGCTGCGGGCGAACTGACCAGGTTTGGGCATGTCCGCGTCTCGCATCTGCTTCGCGCCGGGCCGCGCCGCTTCCGTCCGCGCGTTGCCCCAACCCGCTCAGTCCAGCGAGATGCTGGTCTTGGCGGCGACCGCCTTCCAGCGCGCCACCTCCGCCTCGGTGTGCTTGCCGAGGGCGGTGCCGGTGTACTGCTCGGGCGGCAGCATCTGGATGGCCTGGTTGGCCATCTTGTCGGTGAAGGCCTTGTCGGTCATGACCTTCAGGTAGGCGGCCTGGACCTTGTCGAGCACCTCCTTCGGCGTGCCCTTGGGCGCGTAGATGCCGTACCAGGTGCTGGCCTCGAAGTTCGGCAGCACCGTCTCGGCCAGCGTGGGCACGTCCTTGAACTGCGGCAGGCGGACCTTGGAGGTCACGGCCAGCGGGCGCACCTTGCCTTCGGTGATCTGGGGCATGGCGGTGTTGGTCTGGTCGAACATGCCGTCCACCTGGCCGCCGATGACGTCGATCAGCGCCGGGCCGGCGCCCTTGTACGGCACCAGCGAGACCTTCATGCCGGCCGAGGTGGCGAAGAGCGCGGCGATGAGGTGCGAACTGGATCCGACCCCGGCGTTGCTGATGAACAGCTTGTCGGGGTTGGCCTTGCCGAAGTCCACCAGCGCCTTGATGTCCTTGGCAGGATGCTCCTTGCGGACCATCAGCACCAGGGGCGTGTCGGGGAAGCGGAAGACGGGGGCGAAGTCCTTGACCGGGTCGTAGTTGAGCTTCTTGTACAGCGCCGGCGCCGCGCCCATGTAGCCCATGTGGCCGACCAGCATGGTGTAGCCGTCGGGTGCGGCGCGCGCCGCCTTGGCCGTGCCGACCGTGCCGCCGGCGCCGGGCGAGTTGTCGATGACGATCGGCTGCCCGACCTCGCGGGCCACGCGCTCGGCGATGTGGCGCGCCAGCGCGTCGGTCGGGCCGCCCGCGGCGAAGGGCACGATCCAGGTGATGGGTTTGGCCGGGTAGGTCTGGGCCCAGGCACTGGCGGCGGCGGCGAGGGCGAGCGCGGCTGCGCCGCTCTTGAAGAGCAACGATGTCATGACGGTCTCCTTGGAAGGGTAAAGGGGGATGGGATGCGAATGCAGCTAGGCGTCGACCTTGGCCGACAGGGCGAGTGCGCGGTCGACCATCGCGGGTGCGAGGCCGAGGTAGTTGGCCGGGTCGGTGAGCCGGTCGATGGCGGCGCGGTCGAAGTGCTCGGTGACGGCCGGCAGCGCGGCGAGCGCTTCGGCCAGGGTGCCGCCCTGCTCGTTGACGGTGCGGCAGGCGTCATAGACCACGTCGTGGGCCTGCTGGCGGCCGATGTGCGGGGCCATGCCCATCATCACCGCCTCGGCGACGATCAGGCCCTTGGTGATGCCCAGGTTGTGCTTCATGCGGGCCTCGTCGACGATCAATCCGCCGAGCGCGAACCTGGCCTGGTGCAGCGCGCCCGAACTCAGGATGAAGCTCTCGGGAATGGCGATCCACTCGGCATGCCAGGGTCCGGTCGCGCGCTCGAAGTCCTGCACCATCGCATCGACCATCAGGCCGGCATGCTGGCGCACGGCCTTGGAGGCGGCCAGCATCAGCTCGCTGGAGATCGGGTTGCGCTTCTGCGGCATGGTGCTCGAGGCGCCGCGGCCCTTGACGAAGGGCTCGTACACCTCGGCGAACTCGGTGGACGCCATGATCATGATGTCCAGCGCGATCTTGCCGAGCGAGCCGGTGACCAGCGCGAGCAGGTTGACCGCCTCGGCAAAGCCGTCGCGCGCCACGTGCCAGGTGGTGGCGGGCACGCCCAGGCCCAGTTCCTCGGCCATGGCCTTCTGCACCGCGAAGCCGGGTTCGCCGATCGAGGCCAGCGTGCCGGCGGCACCGGCGAACTCGACCAGCGCGACGCGCGGGCGCAGCTCGGCCAGGCGCTGCTGGTGGCGGTCGAACATCGCGAGCCAGATCGCCACCTTGTAGCCGAAGGTCACGGGCAGCGCCTGCTGGAGGTGGGTGCGGCCGGCCATGGGCGTGTCGCGGTGCTTCTTCGCCAGGTCGCGCAGGATGCCGCGCAGCGCGCGGATGTCGCCGGCCACGCTGTCGAGGGCGTCGCGCACCTGCAGGGCGACGGCGGTGTCCATGATGTCCTGCGTGGTCGCGCCCCAGTGCACGTAGCGGCCGGCCTCGCCGCACATCTCGACCAGCTGGTGCACCAGCGGGAGGATGGGGTAGCCGACGATGTCGGTCTCGTGGCGCATGTGGTCGAAGTCGATGCGCTCGATCTTCGATTCGCGGGCGATGACCTCCGCCGCCTCGGCCGGAATGACGCCGACCCGCGCCTGCGCCTTCGCGAGCGCGACCTCGGCGTCGATGTAGCGCTGGATCAGCGCGCGATCCGAGAAAATGTCGCGCATCTTCTGCGTGCCGAAGGCATCGCGAAAGAGGATGGAATCGACGACGGTGCTGGAGAAAGGAAGGGCAGGAGCAGTCATGAAGCCTCTTGATCTGGATACCGTGAACATCAATATGTTCGGACATATGGACTGTAAATATGTTCGGACATAACAGCAAGCAGGGGTTTACCCTGGGACCATGAACGCGACCCTCGAACCCACGGCGCAGAAGCCGAACTTCACGAACATCGCCCGGCACCTGAGCGATGCGATCACCTCCGGGCACTTCGCCGTCGGCGAACTGCTGCCCACCGAGCTGGAGCTGTGCAAGCACTACGCGACCAGCCGGCACACGATCCGCGCGGCGCTGGCGGAGCTGACGCAGCTGGGGCTGGTGTCGCGAAAGAAGAACGTGGGAACGCGCGTGATCGCGGCGAAGCCGCGCAGCGGCTTCCGGCCCTCGCTGGCCTCGGTGGACGACCTGGTGCAGTTCGGCGCGGAGCACCTGCGGGCCGTGCAGAAGATCGAGGAGACGGTGGCGGTCGGCCTGCTGGCGGAAGAGCTCGGCTGCCAGGAGGGCACGCCCTGGCTGCGCATCTCCAGCCTGCGGCTGGTGGGCGATGCGCAGGGTTCACCGATCGGCTGGACGGATGTCTACGTCGACCCGGAGTACAAGGAGATCGGCGAGCTGGTGCGCGAGACGCCCGACGTGCTGATCAGTGCGCTGATCGAAACGCGCTACGGGCGGCAGATCGCCCAGATCCACCAGGACATCCGGGCCTTCTCGATCGAGGACGGGGCGATGGCGAAGGCGCTCGGCGTGGCCGCCGGTGCGGCCGCTCTCAAGATCGTGCGGCGCTACCTCGACGAGGCGGGTGAGCTGTTCGAGGCCAGCATCACCGTGCACCCGGCCGACCGGTTCTCGGTGTCGATGCGGCTGCAGCGGTCGCATTGAGCCGGGACGGGTTTGGCCTGGGATTTTGGCGAACGTAGAGTCCACGGCCCGGATGAAATGACCGTATTTGCAAACATTAATTTGTTTGTGACTGATAATGCGGACATGAAATACGATGAGGCCCCCCTCCTGCCCCCAGAGCGGCTCGCGGATGCGGCCGCACTCGGTGCCAAGCTCGCACGCCTGCGCAAGGCGCGTCGGATGCGCCAGCAGGATGCGGCGGGGCGGGCTGGAATTTCTCGTTCCACCGCCGTGTTGATCGAGAAGGGCGATCCGGGCCGCACGCTCGCCCAGTTGTTGCGATATCTGCACGCCATCGCCCCTGGAAGGACCTTGCTGGACCTGATGCTGGACAAAGACCCGTCGCTCGATGCGCTGTCGGAGCGCGAAGAGACGAAGCGTGTGCGTCCTCTGTCGGATGCCGAGCTCAGGAAGCTGGACTTCTGACATGGCTCAACGCGAGCTCTATGTTTTCAGCCACGTCGATGAGGACTTCGTGCCCGCCGGCCGTCTTCGGCTGACGGAGCAGCAAGGCGTCGTCGCGGCATCGAGCTTCAGCTACGGGCTGCGCTACCTCGACAGGCCGAGGCGGTTCGAACTCGACCCCGTCAGCCTGTCCCTTGCAGACCCGGCGCAGGTTCGAGGTGTGGAACTGTTCCCCGCCAACGGTCTCGCGCAGTTCGGCGGGATACGGGATGCGGCGCCCGATGCCTGGGGGCGGCGCGTCATCGAAGCGCAGCGGCGCGTGCCCGCCAACAGCCTTTCGGAAGCAGAGTATCTGCTCGGTGCCGGCAGCGATCGGGTCGGCGCGCTGGACGTGCGTGATCGCCTCGACAGCCCGGCTCGCTTCGGCGCGGGGGACGTGCGGTCCCTCGGCTACCTGCTCGAGGCATCCGAGCGCATCGAGCGTGGTGAGCCCATTCCCGCCCGCCTCGCCGATGTCTTCGGTGCAGGGCCGAGCGCGGGCGGGGCGCGCCCCAAGGCATCGGTGCGAGATGCCGAAGGGGTGTTGTGGCTCGCCAAGTTTCCGAGTCAGTCCGATACCTTCGACGTGGCGGCGGCCGAGTGCTGGACGCTGCAACTGGCCAGCCTGTGTGGCATGTGCGTGCCCGCACTGAAGCTGCTGGACCTTGGAGGCCGGCCTGTGTTGCTGATCCGAAGATTCGATCGGTATTGGCAGGATCGGGAGCCCAATGCGGACCTCGAGCCCGAGCCATGGGACAACTTGCCCGGCAATGGCCGCAGCGAGCGGCGCCTGCCTTTCGTCAGCGGACTCACGCTGGTGGGATGCGACGAGTTCGAATCACGCGAGAAAAGCTATGCCGACCTGGCGTTGGCCATTCGGGACTTCATCGAGTCTCGGCGCATCAGGCCTGACCGCGAAGAACTCTTCGCGCGGATGATCTTCAACATCTTCGTCAGCAACGACGATGACCATTTGCGCAATCATGGGTTCATCCGAGATCCTCGCCTGGCGGGCTGGCGGCTGAGTCCGTTGTACGACGTTGTGCCGCGACCTGGTGTCGCGCACGACCGCTTCCTGCATCTCGGCGTCGGCCGGCAGGGAAAGCTGGCGACTCTGGACAACGCGATGTCGGCGTCCTCGGCCTTCATGCCGCAGCGTGCCGACGCAGTGCGCATCCTGCATCGCGTCTGGGGCGAGATACGCCAGTGGAAGACGCACTTCGAGGGATGGCGCGCACCGGGCCGTCTCGTCGACAAGCTGGCGCCTGCGTTCAGGAGTCTCGACGACATCTGCAGCCCTGCGCTTCAGGCGGAGATCCGCCGCAGCGGCGAGGGCTGAACAACTACTTCTCGTCCTTCAACCAATACCACTTGTAGAGCACCCGCTGCCCCATGCGCCGGAAGGGCGCGAAGATCGGCGACTCCACCAGCCCCAGCACGTTCGGGAAGGGCAGGGGCGAGTGGTAGATCGGCAGCTCGAAGACCTCGCGCCCCCCGTCCTTGCCTGCCACGCGCTCGGCCAGGCGCTTGCCGGCCCAGGTCGAGAAGGAGACGCCGTTGCCGCCGTAGCCCACCGCATACCAGACCTTCCTGTCGGGCTCGGGCTGGGTGATGCGCGGCATCATGTCGTGGCTCACGTCGACCCAGCCCCACCAGGAGTAGTCGATCTGGATGCCGGCCAGCGGCGGGAACTTGCGCGCGATCGCGTCGGTGAGCAGCTTCAGGTGCACCGCGCCCTCGGCATCGGCGCCGCTGACCGAGCTGCGGCTGCCCAGCTGCAGCCGGTTGCCCTTGAGCAGGCGGTAGTAGAAGCGCAGCGTGCGCGTGTCGGTCAGGAAGGTGAGCGACTTGAAGTTGGTGGCGTTGAGCTCGGCCTCGGTCAGCGGGCGCGTGACGACCGAGTTCGACAGGATCGGCATGATCCTGTTCTTCAGCATCGGGTTGAGCGCCTGGCCGGTGTAGCCGCCGGTGCACACCGCCACGCGGCGCGCACGCACGGTGCCGCCGGGCGTGCGCAGATGGTGCACGCCGTCGATGGTCTGCCAGCCCTGCACGGGGCTCGAGGTGTGGATCTTCGCGCCCAGCGCACGCGCCTTGCGCATCAGGCCGAAGCTGAACTTCAGCGGGTGGATGCCCACGCCTTCCGACTCGAAGAGCGCGCCCACGGTCTCGCGCTCGTCGCAGTAGTCGCGCCGCACTTCCTCGGCGCCGAGCATGCGCGTGTCGTAGCCGAACTGCTCGCGCATCAGACGCGCCTCGGCCTCCAGCACCGGCAGCTTCTCGGGGCGGTGGGCCAGGTAGAGGTGGCCGCCGTCGTAGGCGTCGCAGTCGATCTCGCGGGTGAGCTGGCGGAAGTTCTCGAAGCCGGTGCGGATCTCCTTGTCGAGGCGCAGGGCGGTGTCCAGGCCCCAGCGCTCGATCCACTGCGAGCGTTTGAGGCGTCCGCTCGCGTTCTGGCCCTGGCCGCCGCTGCGGCTGGAGCAGCCCCAGGCGGCCTGGTTGGCCTCCAGCACGGTGGCCTGGATGCCGTGTTCCTGCGCGAGGTAGAGCGCGGTGGACAGGCCGGTGGCGCCGGAGCCGATGATGGCCACGTCCACGTCGATGTCGCGCAGGACCGGGCCGTCGTCCTCCGGCGGCGTGCCCGCGCTGGCGACCCACCAGGTGGGCGCATAGGCCCGGCCGGCGCCGGGGTCGGGTGCCAGCAGCGGGTCGTAGCGCGGGTCGTAGGGCTTGCGCGCCGGCGTGGACTGGCCGGCGGCGGTGAACTGCGCGGTGCCTGCGGTGCTCGTGGTCATGGCGGTTCCCGGGGCCGGCGGCTACTTGGCCGCGGGCAGGTTGGGGCGGGCCTTGCGGAACACGTTCTTGAGGGCGATCTTGCCGTCCTTGAAGCTGAAGACGTCGATGCCGTCGCTCTCGATGCGGGTGCCGTCGGCGGCGGTGCCGGTGAAGGTCCACTGCGAGGTGCCGAAGTCGCCCGAGACGAAATGGCGGCCGTTGGTCCACTGCGCGTCGGGCACGGCTTCCCAGGCCGCGGCGAATGCCTTGCGCACCGCGGCGGTGCCGCTGTGGCGGGTGCCGCAGGCCTCGTTGCCGGCGGCGGTCTGGAACACGCAGTCCTCGTGCATGAAGCGCATGAGGGCGTCGATGTCGTGGCGGTTCCAGGCGTCGCTGAAGGCCTCCAGGGTGGCGATGGTCACGGGGGCGGGCGATGCTGCTGCTGCGGTCACGCGAAAACTCCTGTCCTTGTTCGATGGGCCACAGCGTAGAGAGCCGGCGCAGGCCGCGATAGGGCCAGATGCGGGGATTCGACCGAGCCAGTGGCGGCAGGTCCACGGTACATTAGCCCTGCCGCCCTGGGGAAAAGGATCAAGCGACAACCAGCGCCGGCGTCGCGAGGGAACCATCCGTGCCACAAAACCTGACGCAGACCGACGAGGCCTCCGGACACCCGCTCGCAATCAACGGTCGCCAGCTCGTGGCGTCCCACGAGCAGATCGTCTCGATTCTGAGCAGCAGGCTGGGGCAGGCGCACGCCGATCTTCTTGCCGTGCCCAAGCCGGGCGATGGGGGCACCGTCGTCTGGTCGACCCGTCTCCCCGGCGATGCCGTGCTCGCCTCGGCGCTCCCGGCCGACGAGCGCGACAAGCTCGAGCGCTGGTCGCGGCGCCTGCTGAACGACATCCGCAGCCTCGGCGAGCAGCTGCGCTCGGAAGGGCAGGCGTCGGCCCTTGTCGGCCAGATGCTCGAAAGCGCGATTCGCGTGCCCGAGGGCGACTGGCTCTACAGCGTCGGCGGCAAGCCGGTGCTTGCGATGTGGGGGCACAGCAGCGCCCCCGAGGCCAGCGCCACGGTGCCGGTGGCTGCCGCAGTTGCGGAACCGCCGCCGGCCGTGGCCAGTACCGTAGGTTCGCCCGCTGCCGCCGTGGGCGCCGGCCGGGATTACCGGCGCTGGCTGTTGGGCGGCTTGCTGCTGCTGCTCCTGGTGGCGGTGGTGCTGTTCGGCCTGAAGCGATGCGGCGAGATGACCGAACGCAGCCGCGACTACGCCAGCAAGATGGGCGAGGCCGAAGCGGCCAACAAGGCGCTGGAGGAAGAAATCGCCAAGACGCGCGCGCAGACGCCGCAGTTCATGTGCGTGCGGCCGCCCGAGGAGCCACCCCCGGCTGCGCCCGAGTCTCCCAAGGCGCAGGTCGAGGAGCCGCCGGCGGCCAAGCCTGAAACGCCAGCCAAGCCCGAAGCGCCGCCCAAGCGGGCCGAGTTGATCCGCCAGGCCAGGAACATGTGCCCCGGCCAACGGCCCAAGGAGCTGGCGCCCGAGATGGTGCTGGTCTTCGACGCCTCGGGCTCGATGTCCTTCAGCGTGGATGCCACCGACGAGGAGATCCAGCGCATGGCCTCGCTGGAGGCGGTGCACGGCATGATGCAGCAGTTCCTGGGCGGCCGCGCCGGCCCCGGCGTGGACATGTCGCGGCTCAAGCGCGAGCCCACGCGCATGACCTCCGCCCGGCAGGCGGCCATCGCGGCCGTGCGGCGTGCGCCGTCCGACGCCAACATCGGGCTGGTGCTTGTTGATCAATGCCCGGCTGCGCGCAGCGCCGGCTTCTACCCGCCCGCCCGGCGCGGGGAGTTGCTGAGCGGGCTCGAATCGATCCAGCCGCGGCAGGGCACGCCGCTGGCCGACGGCGTGGCCAAGGGCGGCAAGTTGGTCGACGGCGTGTCGCGCGAGGCGCTGATGGTGGTGATCTCCGATGGCCGCGAGAGCTGCAACCAGGACCCCTGCGCCGTCGCCCGCTCGCTGGCGCGCGCGAAGCCCTATCTCAAGATCAACGTCGTGGACATCACGGGCACTGGCGCCGGCAATTGCCTGGCCCAGGCGACCGGTGGGAAAGTGTTCACGGCGCGCAATGCCAGCGAGGTGGCCGCCATGACGCGGCGCGCGGCCGAGGACGCGATGGGGCCGGCGAACTGTCCCAAGCCCTGAAGGCCGGCAGCCGTACCGTGATCGCGCTCAGCCCGCCCGCAGGGCGCTCAGCGCCTCCTGCAGTTGCTTCTTGCGCCCTTCCAACTGCTGCAGGCGTTCCCGCTTGGCCGCCTCGGCCTTCGGGTCGGACGCGCCCGACATCCGCGCGCCCTCGTTCTCGAGCTGGACGTTCTGTGCCTCCGAGCGGATCGCGTCGATCTCGCGCTTGAGCTGCGCGTGCCGCGACTGGCTGATGCGCCTGGCACGCAGGGCCTCGTCGAGCTGTGCGTTCTGGCTGCGCAGTTCGCCTTCGAGCGTGCGAATGCGCTGGGCGTTGGAGTCGATCTCCGCCTTGCGTCGGGCGGCATCGCTCTGGAGCCGTGTGTTGGTCGCCTGTGCCGAAGCCAGCTGGGCACTGGCCGTGTTCTGCTCCTGCTCCATCTGGCCGCCGGTGGCGGTGTAGCGCTTGGACTCCAGGTAGGGGTTGTTGGCGCAGCCCGTCCCTAGTGCGGCCAGCACGGCCAGTGTGCAGGCGGCGGCGAGTGGAAGCAGCCTGCTGGATCGAAGAGCGTTCATGTGCGTGCTCCTGTCATGCCCTGGAGACTTCGAGCGCCTGCCGGTAGGCGGTGATGTTCTGTTCCAGGCCCCGGATCTGTTCATCCATCTTGCGGATCTCGCTGTCGAGGCTGGCCGTATTTTCCCGCGGTTGCTGCCGCAGCCGCGTCGATGTCTCGGCATATTGCGCCCGCGTCTCTTTCGCCTTCGCGAGCGCGCTGCTCATGGAGGCGATGTTGCGCTCCTCGCGCTCGCGCGCGCGGCGCGCCTCGTCGGCGCTCAACTTCTTGGTGGCGACGTCCTGCTTCAGCGTCGCCAGGCGCGCCCTGCCTTCCGCCAGCACGCGGTTCGAGCTGTCGAGGTAGCCCTGCAGGTTGCGGTTGTCCTGCTGGATGTCCGCCGTCGCGGCCTGGGTCATGCGGATGCCCTGGCGGCCGGACTGCTCCTTCTTGGCGGTGAAGTAGGCGTCGACGCCGACTACCGCGCCGCCGATGACGGCGCCGCCGACGGCCGCCTTGCCCACGTTCTTGCCCTTCTGGCCCGTGGCCCAGGCGGCAAAAGCGCCGACGCCGGCGCCGACGATGGCGCCCGTCGCCACGCCCGCGAAGACGGTGTTGTTGAACCTGTCCTCATCCTCCTGAAGTTGCTTCTCCGCGCTCGTCGCCGGCGTCGACGACCCTCCCAGGGACGCCGGAAGCAGAGGCACGGTGCCTTGGCACCCCGCCAGCGCCATCATGACGGCCATCGTCACGGCCCGCGCGCCTTGGCGCTTCATTGCGATCGTGTTCATTGCTTGATTACCTTTGCTTCCAGGGATGTCAATTCGGTGAGCAGTTCCGGCTTGGTCGGCGGCTTGCCGTTGCGCGCGCCCAGGCCGTGCCGGACCACCAGGTCGATCAGCGGCGCGTAGCCGGGTACCGATCGCGCCTCGAACTCGCGTTTCAGGATCTCGCCCTGCGCCGACATGGTGGCCGCCGGGTAGTCGAGCCCGATCTGCTTGACCGTTTCCATCATGTAGTTCAACGTGGCGTCCAGATTTTCCTTGCTCGCATCGACGGCTGCACGGGCCTTTTTGTCATCCGGTGCGAGCTTGGCGTACATCTCCTGCGCCCGGATCTTCAGCCCGTCCTCCAGGATCTTCCGGCCGAGGTACGCCGCCACGCGGAGCTCGCTCTTGGCCGACCGGTCGCGCTGCTCGTTGCGTGCCTGGATGTTGGCCTTGATGACGGTGCCCACCCCTTCGATCCGCGCCTTCAACGCCGGATCGGTTGTGGCCTTGGCCAGGGCCTCGACCTCTTTCACCGGATCCGTCAGGGCCTGTGACGTGCCACCCCCGGTGGAGGTCAGGTTGGTCCACAAGGTGCGCACGGACTGGAGCCGGCCCGTGCTCGGCAGCGCGCCGGGCACCACTACCAGGCGCAGGCCGGTCGCCTTGTCGCGCCGCTCGCCGTTCTTGTCGATGGGGATGTACTCGCTGCGCGCGGCCGAGCGCAGGTCGGCCAATGCGGTGCGGTAGTCGCCGCCCTTGACCACGTAGCCGCCGGCCTGGCCGTGCATGCGCGAATGCTTGTTGAGCCGGAAGGCGTCGAGCACGAACTCGCCGGCGTTGCCGAGCATGTCGTGCAGCCCGAGCGGGTTGGGCTTGAGCAGCCCGATGCCGTTGAGCTCGTTGTTCGACGAGTCGGTGCCAGCGTACCAGGCGTAGCGCTGCGCGCCGTCGGGCATCGGAAAGGCGGGCTGCTCGAACACGGCCTCGGCCACGCTGACGCCGCCGCGCGCCGCGAACTCCCACTCGGCCTCGGTGGGTAGGCGCACGAAGCCGGGCATCCCGTCTTCCTGGGGCAGCTTCGCCGCCGCGTTCTTGGCCAGCCAGTCGGCGTAGCGGCTCGCGAAGTAGCTCGCCTCCGCCCACGTGATGCCCGTCTTGGGCAGCCTGCCCTCGGGGTTGGCCGCCGGGCAGTTGCCGGACAGCGCGTCGAACTGCAGACGGGTGACCTCGTACTTGCCGATCAGGTAGTAGCGCTGGTTCTTGCTCTTGGCGTCGACGAAGCCGCCGCCCACGTAGTCGCTGCGGGAGTTCTCGACGTACGAGAAGCGAGGCTCGGGGCTGCCGAGCTGCACGCGCCGGTCGTCGAGCGCATCTGCGCTCGGGATGTTGACGCGGCGGAAGGCCATCGTTCCCCCGCAAGGCATGGGCAGCAGCACGTCTTCTGCCGCCGCGGCCGGATTCACCAGCTCGGCCGGCCACGGCGTCTGCGCCATCGCCGAGCCCGCGAGCAGGCTTGCGGCCGCAGCCCGCCAGGCGGCCCGCAGGCCAGAGCCTGAGAGTTTTTTGGCCGTGCCCGAGCGGCGCGCCAGAAGCGCCCCAATCGAGGCGCAAAGCGCAGCCATAGCCCCCGCTATGGTGAGCATTTGCAACGACGAGTGGGGTGCTTCTGGCGTGACGAGCGGGCATGGGCGAAAGACTCTCAGGCTCTCAGTTGTCGCGCAGTTCATCGGCCGCCTCCACCTTCGATGCACGCCAGCCGCCCCACAGCGCCGGCAGGACAGAAATCACCACGGCCGCCAGAAGGCCCACTGCCGCGTCACCGGCCGGGAGCCTGACGGCCGACTCGTTCACCGCGAGATGCGCGGCGAAATGCAGATTGATCGCCGCCGCGGTGACGGCATGGAAGCACAGGGCCAGGAGCCCGCCGGCGATCGCGACGACCACGGCGCCTGCGCAGGGCAGCGCGATCAACCAGCCGCGGCCGTGGCCGGTGAGCTTGAGCAGCGCGTACTCGCGGCGCTTGCGGCGCACCGTGGAGAACTGCAGCGCCGACAGCGCCACCAGTGCGCCTGCCACGGCGATGCCGCCCACCAGCGCCAGCACGACGCGAAGATTGCGCTGCAGCCCGAGCGTGGCAGCGATCTCGCGGACCTGGGTGTGGGTCGAGACGCCTTCGGCTTCGAGCCGCGCGGCCAGGGACTCGACTTCGCGGATCGACGTGGCGTAGAGCCGGAACAACGGATAGGCCTCCGTCCGCGGCGGTGGGCCCGATCCGCCACCGCCGAAGTCGGCGACCTCGTAGCCGTCGCGCCAGGACTGCACCGATTCGAGCAGGCTCAAGGAGGCCAGCGCGGCGCGCGAATCGAGCTGCTCGGCGGGCAGCACGCCGGCCAGCTGCAGATCGACCGCGGTCTGCTCGGCGCGTCCTTCGCGCTGGCGCTCCAGCGCCATGCGCACCGTTTGCCCGGCCCGGACCCCGAGTTGCCGCGCCGCCGTGGCGCTGAGCAGGATGGTCGAGCCCTCGGGTGGCCGCGCCGCGCCCAGCAGCGGATCGCCCGCCGCCGTGGGCAGCAGGTCGACGCGCGCCGGGGCGTCGGCGGCAGTGCTGAACAGGTCGACCTGGTTGGCGATCGCGCGCGTGTTGGGCATCACGAAGCTGGTCTCCGGCCAGGTGCGCACGTGCTCGAACCAGGCGGCGTCGAAGCGCTTGCCGCCTGCGCCTTCGGGCAGCAGCTGGCGCATCAGCGGGTCGCGGTCCTGGCGCTCGATGAGTGCACCGATCACGCCGCGCTCCAGGCCCCACAGCGTGCCCAGCGGCGCCAGCGTGGCCGCCAGCACGCAGGCGGCACAGAAGGTCAGCCAGCGCTCGTGCCAGAGGTCGCTGAAGCTGAGGCGCAGCAGCTGCGCGAGGCGCAGGCGCGGCGTCCCGGCAGCGGTGCGCCTGCGCGCGTCCGCGGCCGCAACGCGCATGCCGTCGTACGGCACGGGCTTCCCGGACGGCCGTGCCTGCGTCACGTGGCAGCCTCCAGCCTGACGGCGCCGCCCTGCCACGCGCAGCGACGCATCGGCACCCGTCGGCTCTCGAGCAGGGGAATGTCATGGCTCACCACCAGCACGGCGGCGCCGCTGTCCGCGGCCAGCCGCAGCAGCAGGTCGAGCGCGGCCGGTGCATGCTCGACGCCCAGCGAGGCGGTCGGCTCGTCGGCCAGGACCAGCGCCGGCCGATGCGCCAGGGCGCGAGCGACGGCCACGCGCTGGCGCTGGCCGATCGACAGCTGCGCCGGCAGGCGGCGATCCAGCCCCTTCAGATCGAGCATGCGCAGGAGCGTGTCGAGCCAGTCGAGGTCCAGGCGGCCCTGCAGGCGCTGCGGCAGCAGGATGTTCTCGCGCGCGCTCAGGCTCGGCAGCAGGCCGCCGGTCTGCAGCACCACGCCGATGTGGACGGCGCGCAGCAGGGTGCACGCATCGAGTGCGTTTCGCTTCCACAGCGACGCGAGGTCCTCGTCCAGCAGCCTGAACCGGCCGACGCTGGCCGGCCGCCGCAGCAGCGCGAGCAGGTCCACCAGCGTGCTCTTGCCGCAGCCCGACGGCCCGACGATGCCGATCGCCTCGCCGGCCTGCAATTCGAGTTCGTCCACCTCCAGCACGAAGGCATCGCCGGCATCGGTGCGGCTGCGCTCGTAGCGCAGGTCCCGAACTTCCAGCAGGCAGGAGGCCATCACGGCTTGTCAGGGCAACTCGTCGATCGGAACGGGATAGACCCGGTCGCCGTCGGAGGCCGCGGGGTTGAGCTTGACCCAGCGGTCCACGTCGTCGTGGAAGCGCTGGTAGAGCACCACCTTGGACCGGATGCCGTCCAGGATGGCCTGCGAATCGCCGACGCCCATGTTGGTCCATGCGTCGAAGTCCATCTTCATCAGCTGGCTCTGGTAGGGCAGGCCGTCCAGGAACTCGCTCATCAGTCCGGCCTGCTCGAGATTCTTCGCCTTGCCCTGGCCGAGCCTGGACGGGTCGCGACCCATGGCCACCGCGGCGCTGCGCAGCTGGTCGAAGAAGTTGCGCGGATCGACCTGGGTCTTCTCCATCGCGGTCAGCAGGTTGCGAAGCGTGGACTGCAGGTCCGACAACTGGTTCTTGGTCAGCAGCACCCGCACGCTGAGGCTGGGCCGCGAGCGGTCGCGCACGTCGCGGTCGCAGGCCCAGGCCTCGAACATCGGCGGCGCCTTCGCGCCCTGCTGGCGGCCGAGGTAGGCCAGCACCATTGCGCGGCCCACCGCATCCACGCTGGATTGCACGTCGTCGGCCTTGGCCGGCCCGGGCGCCTGTGCCAGGGTCTTGTCCGGCGACTTGACCTGCTCGACCAACGCGCTGGCCATGCGCTTGATGTCGCTCTCGAAGCTGGCGGGATCGCCCGCGGCGACCGGAAAGTACAGCGGACCCCGGCCGGGCCAGTCCGAGAGGCGCTTGAATTGCGCCTCGGCGATCGCGTGGTCCTTGGTGCCCTCGGGCGTCTTCAGGTGCATCGCGTAGATGGCGACGCCCCGCTCCTGGGCCTGGGTGCGCATCTGGTCGGTGGACAGGCGCGTCGATGCCAGCGGCGAGTTGCCCTCGCGCGCGCTCGCGTCGGTGATGTAGACGATGTAGCGCCCGCCGTAGTTCTGCCAGTTGATCTTGCGCAGCGATTCGTCGATCGCGGCGTAGGCATCCTCGGCATAGGCGCGGGTCGAACTCTGGGTCGCCTTCAGCTGGCCCATCGCGGCCATGAACTGCTCGCGCGACGGGTTCTGCGCCGGGTCGACGAAGATCTTCGAGAGGTATTCGACGCCCTTCGTCTTGGCCGGGTCGTCCTGGAAGCCCACCAGGCCGAAGCGCACGCGGTTGAGCACCTTGGCCTGGTCGGCCTGCTTCAGCACCTCCTCGAGCGCCTTGGACGCCCGGTCGATGTAGGGCTGCATCGAGGAGGTGGCGTCGATCACGAACACCACCGCCGAGTTGAAGTTGGTGATGCCGGAGGCGTCGCCCGGTGCCCTGGCCGGCTCGGCCGCATCGCGCGTGATCGAGGCGACTTTCACCAGCCGCACCCGGTGGCCCGACTTCAGCAGCGTCGTCGTGGCGTCGAGCACCGGCAGCAGGTAGAACTGGCTCTTGAGATCGACGTACTTCTCCGGCTCGGCGGCGATCACCGGGCTCTCGGGGCCCAGCGAGCCCTTGCTGGCCGCGATCTGCTGCGTCAGGCGCTGCGTCTCGGCGGCGGCGTTGTCGGCGTTGATGAAGCTCGAGAGCTTGTCCTTCTCGCGGAAGAACAGCACGCGCTCGCGGTTGCCCGGCGTGGCGAAGGCCAGCGTGATCGCATGGCGCCACGGCACCACGTCGGTCTCCGGCAGGAAGCCCGCGATCTTGCCGTCGCTGCCCGCGCCCACCTGCAGCCAGCCCTTGCCTGCCTGCTCTTTGCGCTCATAGACATAGAAGGCGCTGAAGGGTTCCAGCGCCTTGCCGGGCGCGCCATCGGGCGCCGGGCGCAGCGCGGCGCCCGGCCGGGTGAGCACGCGCTGGTAGAGCGTCTTCTTGCCGTCGATCAGGAGCGGCGTGCGCGCCTGGGCCCAGGCCGGCGAAGGCAGCGCCGCGGCGCCGGCCGCGAGCAACACCAGCTGGCGGCGCCGCAGGGTGAGAGGGAAGTGTCTGGCTTTCATGCGGGCTCCATGGCGTTCGACGCGCAACGGGATGGTTGTCGCTAGGGAGTGTCCAGTGCCTTCTTCGCCGCCTCGTGGCCCTGGTCGGCAGCCTTGCGCAACCAGGCGACCGACTGCTCGGGACCATCGGCCTCGTCGGTGCGGCCCTTCTTGAGCAGCATGGCGTAGCGGTACTGCGCTTCGGCGTCGCCGGCTTCCGCGGCCTGCTTGAACCAGCGCGCCGCCTCGATCGGGTTGGCGCTCGGCAGCGGGCTCGTTTCCTTGGTCCAGCTGTCCGGGTCGTAGAAGGCGCCGAGCGTGCGCGCCGCCTCCGCATCGCCTTTCTCGGCCGCGTACTTGCCGAGCAGGAACTGCCCGTCGAGCAGCTTGCCCGTCTTGGCCAGCTCGGCAGCCCAGGTCCGTGCCTGCGCCGCATCGGGGCTGCTAGCCAGGAATGCGCGCACCGATTCCAGGCTCGCCACGCGCTCCGCGGAGGGGGCCGGCGCAGGCGCGATGGCGACCTTGCCGGCGTCGGCCCGCTGGGACCAGAGGTAGTAGCCGGCACCCGCGCCGGCCACCAGCAGGACCAGCAAGGCGGGCACCCACCGTTTCCTGCCGTTCGACGGGGTGACGGGTGTCGGCGACACCAGCGGCGGCTCGATCACGGCGGCGGCCACGGGCGCATCGGAAGGCGATCCGGGGGGCGGGCCCGATGGCTCGGGCTCGGGCTCGCTCGGCGGCGGTGGTGGCGG